>NZ_JBQZFS010000002.1:0-1271306 GCF_052691795.1 Serratia sp. TSA_130.1 | reverse complement strand
ATTGATAAGCCCTGAGTCTCTGACTCAGGGCTTTTTCATATCTATATTTTGCGCTTTTCAGGCCGGAATTGTCCTTCCTTACCGCCTTATCTCCCGATATTGTTGCCTTTAGATCAAAAGTCTTATGCCGAACCAGGCGTTTTTGATCAATAAAAAAGTTGCCATAATCTTCCTCATACCACATTTACCCGTTAATGAGAGAAAACATTATGAGCATCCCTGCATTTGGTTTAGGTACTTTCCGCCTTCAGGATCAGGTTGTTATCGATTCTGTCAGCACCGCACTTGAGCTGGGCTACCGTACTATCGATACCGCACAGATCTATGAAAACGAAGCGGCTGTTGGCCAGGCTATCGCTGCCAGCGGCGTGAAACGTGAAGATCTGTTCATCACCACCAAGATTTGGATCGCGAACCTGGCGAAAGGCGCGCTGATCCCAAGCCTGCAAGAAAGCCTGAAAAAACTGCAAACGTCCTACGTTGATCTGACGTTGATCCACTGGCCGTCACCCCACGACGAAGTGCCGGTTGCCGAATTTATGGCTGAGCTGCTGGAAGCGAAAAAGCTGGGGCTGACCTGTCAAATTGGCGTATCTAACTTCACCATCGATTTGATGCAGCAAGCGATTGACGCGATTGGCGCCGATGAAATCGCCACCAACCAAATCGAGCTGTCACCGTTCTTGCAGAACCGCAAGGTGGTCGAATTTGCACAGCAGCACGGCATCGCCATCACCTCTTACATGACGTTGGCCTACGGCAAAGCGCTGCAGGATGAAACGATCAAAAGCATCGCTGCTCGTCACAATGCGACCCCAGCACAGGTGGTCCTGGCTTGGGCATTGAAGCTGGGTTATGCGGTGATCCCTTCCTCGACCAAGCGTGAAAACCTGGCGAGCAACCTATTGGCACAGCAACTGACGCTGACCGACGAAGATATGGCGCAGATCGCCGCACTGGAGTGCAACGGCCGTCTGGTTAGTCCGGAAGGCCTGGCGCCAAACTGGGATTAATCATTCCTCGCAGTAGTCAGCATAAGGCGTCCATCGGGGCGCCTTTTTTATCGTTTCAGGTATTCACTCACAAAATCAATAAAGCTGCGCAGACGGTTGCTGACGGCGCTGTCGCTGTAGTAAACCGCGTTGATCGGCATGGCGACCGGCAGTGTCGCTTCCACCAGAATCGGGACCAAATCTCCACGTTTGATATCTTCGTCGCTCATAAAGTCGGACAGGCAGGCGATACCGTTGCCATGCAGACAGAGATGGCGCTGGGTTTCTCCACTATTGGTGGTCAAACCGGGGGTGATTTCCAACTGGCTGCCATCTGAACAAGCCAGTGGCCAACGGTTCAAGCTGGGCAGGTCGTTGAAACCGATACAGCAGTGATGTGCAAGATCTTCTACCGTTAGCGGCGTGCCGTGCTGAGCCAGATAAGCGGGGGAGGCGAGCACATGTCGGTAGCTGGTCATCAGTTTGCGTGCTTTCAGCGTAGAATCGGTCAGCTCGCCTACGCGGATCGCGATATCCACTTTTCGCTCGATCAGATTGATAAAGTTTTCCGAAGACACCAGCGATAACGACATTTCTGGATAACGTTCGCGGAACTCGGCCACTAAAGGCGTCAGCATATGCAGCACCACCGGCGTTGCCGCATCGACGCGCAGCAGGCCTTGCGGGCGCTGGCGGCTTTCCATCAGCGCATTTTCCGCCGCGGCCATGTCGTTCAGTACCTTCTGCACCTGGCGAAAGTAATTCTCTCCTTCCTGAGTCAGGCTGATTTGGCGCGTGGTGCGGTTGAGCAACGTTACGCCCAGTTTGCTTTCCAGTTTTTTCACCGTTCGGCTGACTACGGAGTTCGCTTGTTCCAGGCGTTCGGCCGCCCGGCTGAAGCTGCCGCTTTCTACGACGGTGACAAAGGTGATCAACTCGTCAGAGTTTGCTTTCATTTTTGCTCCGATAGCAAAGTTAATTTGAAATTTTGAGCATTTTTATCATTTAAGCATAGGCCGATAATAGCCGTCATCAACTTGAATGCTATTTCGGAGTAAAAAATGCCACTCGCATTACTTGCCTTAACCATCAGCGCTTTTGCTATCGGCACGACCGAGTTCGTGATAGTCGGGTTGATCCCGACTATCGCGGAGCAGCTTGGGGTGACCGTACCGTCCGCTGGATTGCTGGTGACTATCTATGCCCTCGGCGTGGCCATTGGTGCGCCGGTGCTGACGGCCCTGACCAGCCGCATACCTCGCAAACTGCTGCTGGTTGGCCTGATGGTGCTGTTCACTCTCGGCAACCTGCTGGCCTGGCAGTCACCCAGCTATGAATCGCTGGTAGTGGCTCGGTTGTTGACCGGCCTGGCGCACGGCGTGTTCTTCTCTATCGGCTCCACTATCGCCACTAGCCTGGTGGCAAAAGAGAAGGCGGCCTCCGCCATCGCCATCATGTTTGGTGGCCTGACGGTGGCGCTGGTGACCGGCGTACCGCTGGGGACGTTCATCGGCCAGCAGTTTGGCTGGCGTGAGACCTTCCTGGCCGTTTCTCTGATTGGCGCTGTCGCCACGCTGGCCAGCGTTATTCTGGTACCGAGCAATATCAAGAACCAGGGCAGCGCCGGCGTGCGGGAACAGCTGAAAGTGCTGACTCATCCTCGTCTGCTGCTGATTTACGCGATTACCGCATTGGGATACGGCGGGGTCTTCACGACCTTTACCTTCCTTGCGCCGATGATGCAGGAACTGGCCGGCTTCTCTGCTCCGACCGTGAGCTGGATACTATTGGCTTATGGCGTCGCGGTGGCGGTGGGTAACATCTGGGGAGGCAAGCTGGCCGATCGTCATGGGGCCGTGCGTGCGCTGAGCTTTATCTTTGCCGCGCTGGCCATTTTGTTGCTGGTGTTCCAGTTTACCGCCAGCCACAGTATTGCCGCGTTGCTGACGGTGATTGTGATGGGCGTGTTCGCTTTCGGCAACGTGCCGGGGCTGCAGGTGTATGTGGTGCAGAAAGCCGCGCAATACACGCCAAATGCGGTGGATGTGGCGTCCGGTCTCAACATCGCGGCGTTCAACATCGGCATTGCGCTCGGCTCGGTGATTGGCGGCCAGACCGTTGCCTCACTGGGGCTGGCGCAGACCCCCTGGATTGGCGCGTTGATCGTGGTGGTTGCATTGTTACTGGTTAGCTTCAGCGGTCGCCTGGATAAAAAGTCTCAGCTGCAAACGGCTTAATACGTAAAACTCTTGCTGCCTGGCCCGCATTTTGCGGGCCTTTTCGCATTTTTCACCTATTACCCCTCACCTTTACACAGCTATACCGTCAGAAGATTGAAATCGCTGCAGGCGGCCCCTATAACTGAAAAGGTGATGCCCGCAAAAGCCATGCCCTCTATGCAGGGTAGGCGTATAATCAATTCATCGTTGGCGAGTGTTCATCGCCAGTTTTCATGTTAATGGGTAATAGGCGAATCGCGTGCCGAAACGAACTTATGCAATGAGGTATGTTGCAGGTCAGCCAGTTGAGCGAATCTTTCCTGGTGCCGTTAACCAGCCGTTGCCGCCAGGGGCGGCGCTGCCGACGACCGGCGCCCTGCGCGTCATGGTATGGAATATTTTCAAACAGCAGCGAGCCGACTGGCTTTCGGTGCTGAAAAACCATGGCAAAGACGCGCAGCTGGTATTGTTGCAAGAGGCGCAAACCACGCCAGAGTTGGTGAGCTACGCTACCGCCAACTATCTGGCGGCCGATCAGGTGCCGGCCTTTGTGCTGCCGCAGCACCCTTCCGGCGTGATGACGCTGGCTGCCGCTCATCCTGTTTACTGTTGCCCGCTGCGTGAGCGGGAGCCGCTGCTGCGGCTTTCCAAGTCGGCCCTGATCACCGTTTATCCGCTGTACAACGGCGAACTGTTGATGGTGGTGAACATCCATGCGGTGAACTTTAGCCTGGGTGTCGACGTCTACAGCAAGCAGTTGGGGCCGATAGGCGAACAGATCGCCAGTCACCGGGGGCCGGTGATTATGGCGGGGGATTTCAACGCCTGGAGCCGCAAGCGCATCAATGCACTGTATGACTTTGCCGGAGAGATGGCGCTGCGCGAGGTGAGTTTCACCGACGACCATCGCCGCAAGGCCTTCGGTCGTCCACTGGATTTCGTATTTTACCGCAATCTGGGAGTGGTGGAGGCGTCGGTGCTGGTGACCAGCGCGTCGGATCACAACCCGCTGTTGGTGGAGTTTCACCCGGAGAAAGACTCGCCGGTATGGTGAATCGCAGCTAATAAAAAAGCACCCCGAAGGGTGCTTTTTTTGTGCCGAACATTTAAGTATCCGGCGTCATCTTGTTGCCGACAAACAGGGTCAGCTTCAGACCTGGCTGCAGGTTGCCTTTGGCTAGCGTTGAATTCCAACGCATCACGTCGTTAATATCGACGCCGTGACGACGTGCGATACTGGCGAGCGAATCACCTTTACGAACCTGGTAGGTGATACTGCTGTTACTGCCAGTATTGCTGGCCACTTGCAGGGTTTGCCCAACTTTTAAGGCGCTCTTGGCGCGTAAGTTGTTCCAACTCTGCAAATCGCTGGTCTTAACGTTCAGCCGCTTGGCTATGGCCGATAAGGTGTCGCCGGAGCGCACTTTATACGAACTGCCACCGGACAAACCGCTGTTCTTCGCCAACTGCGTCGTTGGCTGAGTCACGGCGATCTGGCCATCGGCCAGCGAGTCTTTCAGCTGATCGGCATGCCCTTTGGGAACCATGATGTAATGGGGCCCGTTGGGTGCCGTAACGCCTTTTTTGTAGCCTGGGTTATACGCTTTCATCTTGGTGACTGAAAGCCCAGCCATCTCAGCCGCCTGAGTCAGCTGGATCTGCTGCCCGACATCGATACGAGCCAGCGCACGGGTTTCATCCGTTTTCGGGAGTTTCACGCCGTACTTCTTGCTGTTCTTGATGATGTCGCTCAGCGCCAGCATTTTCGGGACATAGATTGACGTTTCACGCGGAAGCGACAATGCCCAGAAATTGGTTGGCTTACCCTGGCGTTTGTTTGCCTTCACCGCTTGCATCACGCGGCCTTCACCACTGTTATAGGCGGCTACGGTCAGTAACCAGTCGCCGTTAAACATGCGGTTCAAGCGCTGCATCATGTTAAGCGCAGCGGTTGTCGAGGCGACGACATCGCGTCGACCGTCATACCACTGATTGTTTTTCAAACCATAATTGCGACCCGTTTGCGGCACGATTTGCCATAGCCCTGCGGCGTTGGCACTTGACGTGGCGTGTGGGTCAAAAGCGCTCTCCACTATGGGTAGCAGTACCAGTTCCATCGGCATATTACGTTTCTTAATCTGCCCGACTATCCAGTACATGTACGGCTCTGCCCGTAATGTTACATCGTGGAGATAGCTCTTACTTTTTAAGTACTTTCTTTTCTGATCACGGATCCGGGAATTTTCCGGAACCTCCATCTTCAGCTCGTCGCTAATGAAGTTCCACAGGTCCTGTTGCGCGGCGGGACTGTTGTTATCCAACCACCGCGCCGAGCTCGCTCGGCCATTTCCTGTGTACTCTCCTGCTTCACCATCTTGACCAGCCGAAGACAAACTCTGTGCATGCTGTTCTGGCGCCGGTGCGTCCTGCCTGGACGACTGGCAACCCACTAGCAAGACCGAGGCGAGAAATATCGCTTTAGCCTTCATGTGTGTGTCAATGTAGTTGCTTAAAAGACGAGCAATAATACTTTGCTTCGCCAAATAACACAACTAAAAGCTTAGAAGTTATCTTTCCGCAGGCGTAATTCAGAAAAAACTGAATGAAGGCTTTCCGGTGGTGAATTAAAGCCTAATTTCTTTTGTAAATCAGTGTCATGGCAACGTAAAAACAGGTTAATTTTGCGCTCTAATTGCAACGTGGTCGGCACGCTAGCTTGGCCTTTTGCCCTTAACGCTTCAACATGTTGTTGATATGTTTCAATCTCTCGATCTTCCGGCAAAATAGCCCGCGCAAACTTAAGATTTGAAAGAGTATATTCATGCGCGCAGCAAATTAAGGTGTTATCGGGAAGTTGCGCGAGTTGTTGAAATGAGTCGTACATTTGTTTTGCGGTGCCTTCAAACAGCCTGCCGCAGCCGGCGGAGAAAATGGTGTCGCCGCAGAACAGATAAGGGGCACTATAGAATGCCACATGGCCCAGCGTATGGCCGGGAACGGCGATAGTCCTGTATTGGCGGCCATCGATATCAAAGGTGTCGCCGTCGTGGACGACGTGGTTGGCGCCTTTGCCAGCGGTTTCCTGCGGCCCGTAGACCGCCAGGCCCGGGTATTGTGAGACAATCTGCGCCACGCCACCGACGTGATCGTGGTGGTGGTGGGTCAGCAGGATCGCCGACGGCGCCAGCTGCAGGCGCTGCAGCGCCTCGAGCACCGGCCGCGCTTCACCCGGATCGACGATAATGCAGCGCCCCTGCCGGTCATCCAATAACCAAATGTAATTGTCCTGGAAGGCGGGAATGCTGATAAGATTCATGGTGTACCTCTCGTTGGCAACGGCTTGAAAGAAGATAATAAATCATGAAACCAGCCCATACTCTACAAAAGCTCACCGGCCCGCAGTCCTGGGCTGAGCTGCCGTGGGGGGAGTACTATCGTGAAGCGCTCGAGCGGCAGTTGCAACCCTGGTGGCCCAAGCTGTTCGGTTTCCATCTGCTGAAGATGGGCATGCTCAGCGCCGAGCTGGCCACGGATAAATGCGCAATCTCCCACCAGGTCAACGTAGGGCTGGAGGGGGAAGGGCTGCAGGTGATCGCCGACGCCTATCAACTGCCGTTCGCCGCCAAATCGGTGGATGCCTGCCTGTTGGCGCATACGCTGTCCTACGCGGACGATCCGCATCGGATGCTGCGTGAGGTGGATAGGGTGTTGATCGACGACGGCTGGCTGGTTGTCAGCAGCTTCAATCCGTTCAGCCTGCTGGGATTGGGCAAGCTGGTGCCCGGATTGCGTCATCGTCAGCCCTATGTCAGCCGCATGTTTACCCAGATGCGGTTGTTGGATTGGCTCAGCCTGCTGAATTACGAGGTGTTGCACCAGGCGCGTTTTCACGTGCTGCCGTGGCACCGCAAGGGCGGCAAGTTTTTATGCACCCATTTGCCGGCGCTGGGCTGCATGAGCGTGATTGTGGCGCGCAAGCGCACCTTGCCGCTGACGCCCACGCCGATGAAACTGGGGGCGAGAAAGCCGTCTCTCAGCCGCGCGGTGGGCGCGACCAAGAGTTATCGCAAGCTGCCTTAGGCTTCCGGTTGGTAGCCGACGTCATCCTGCGTCGGTTTACCCGCCGCCTCGCGCGCCAGCTCGTCGCAGCGTTCGTTCTCCGGGTGGCCGGCGTGGCCCTTGACCCACTCCCATTTAACGGTGTGGCGCTGAATGGCCTGATCCAGCCGCTGCCACAGATCGACATTCTTGACCGGTTTTTTGTCGGCGGTTTTCCAACCGCGTTTCTTCCAGTTATGGATCCAGCTGGTAATGCCCTGGCGCACGTACTGGCTGTCGGTGCTGAGCGTCACGGCGCAAGGCACCGTCAGCGCTTCCAGCGCCACGATCGCCGCCATCATTTCCATGCGGTTATTGGTGGTCAGACGAAATCCTTCGCTGAAGGTTTTTTCCGTCTGCTTATAGCGCAGTATTGCGCCGTAGCCACCGGGGCCAGGGTTGCCAAGGCAGGAGCCGTCGGTGAAAATTTCTACCTGTTTGAGCATCTCTGGTAGACTCTTCCTATCAGTTTTATAAAAGCCAAGTCTGACATAAACGAGCGCTGTGAGCACTGCAATATGATCTCTACAACCACCAGACAGATTGTCCTCGATACCGAAACCACCGGTATGAACAAGCTTGGGGTGCACTACGAAGGGCACCGCATCATCGAAATCGGTGCGGTGGAAGTGATTAACCGCCGCCTGACCGGGCGCAACTTCCACGTATACATCAAGCCGGATCGGCTGGTGGATCCGGAAGCGTACGGCGTACACGGCATCAGCGACGACTTCCTGGCCGACAAACCGACCTTCGATCAGGTTGCCGACGAATTCCTCGACTTTATCCGCGGCGGCGAGCTGGTGATCCATAACGCGGCGTTCGATATCGGCTTTATGGATCACGAATTCCGCATGTTGCAGCAGGGGATCCCGAAGACCGAGACCTTCTGCACCATCACCGACAGCCTGATGATGGCGCGCCGCCTGTTCCCGGGCAAGCGCAACAACCTCGATGCCTTGTGCAGCCGCTATGAGATAGACAACAGCAAGCGTACGCTGCACGGCGCATTGCTCGATGCCGAGATCCTGGCGGAAGTCTATCTGGCGATGACCGGCGGTCAGACGTCGATAGCGTTCCAAATGGAAGGCGACACCCAGCAAAACGATGCCGCGCAAGAAATACAGCGTATCGTCCGCCCGGCTACGGCGATGAAAGTGGTCTACGCCAGCGACGAAGAAATAAAGGCGCACGAGGCGCGTCTGGATCTGGTGGCGAAGAAGGGCGGCAGCTGCCTGTGGCGCGGGGCGCCGGCGGAATAACGGCGTTTTTGCACGAAAAAAACGCACTGGGCAACCCTTCGTTGAAAAACTGTGCAAACGGTTCATTTGCGAAGAAAAAGGCGTTGACGGAACCGAGAGGCGTCCGTAATATGCGCCTCGTTCCCCCGCAAGAGGGAATGGCGCGGAGCGGTAGTTCAGTTGGTTAGAATACCTGCCTGTCACGCAGGGGGTCGCGGGTTCGAGCCCCGTCCGTTCCGCCACTATTCAGAAGCCCTGAGTTAGCGATAACTCAGGGCTTCGTCGTTTCCGCTCTCGGCAAAACGGTGCGGCCCAGGGAACGGGGCCGGCAGACCGGCCCCTTATCCTCAGAACAACACCGAGTAATTCAAACCGAAGGTGCGTCCGCGGCCTTTATAGCTGTACAGCTCAGGTGAGCCGTAGGTCGGGCTGTACAGGATCGGCGCGCGTTGGCCCCAAACGGTGGTGTACTCCTTATCCAACAGGTTTTCCACGCTGAAGCTGATTTTCCCCACCGGCAGGGCATAGCTGCCGAGGAAATCGAGGGTGTTGTAGCCATCTATTTTGCGGCCTTGGGTGGAGTTGGCCTTGGTATAATCGCCGTCGTCCGACACGTCGAAGGTTTGCTGCGACTGCAAGCGCAGATTCCAGTCGCCCGGCGCCCAGCCGACGTAAGCGGTGACTTTCGATGGGCTGGCGGTATCGACCACCAGCTTCTTCCATTCGCCGTTGACCTTGGTTTCAGAACGGATGAAGTTGAAGTTGGTGCCGGCGCTCCAGTCGCTGTCTTCGAAGAAGTAGTCCACCGCACCTTCCAGCCCATAGATGCGCCGCTTGTCCGCATTGACGTTAATGGTCATGTCGGTTTTGTTGATGGCGATGCTCTTGTCGGACAACGAGTAGTAGGCGGCGATTTGCGTGCGCAGGTTATCGCCGGTATAGCGCCAGCCCAGCTCGTAGGCGTTGACCTTGATGCCTTCCAGCTTGGAATCGCCGACGTTGACGCTCTTCAGCAACTGGTAATGGCCGCCGTTCAACGCGTAGGTGCCGTTGCCGTAATATTTGCCCGGATCCGGGATCTCGAAGCCCTGAGAGAAGTTGAACCAGGTTTGCTGACGCTCGGTCAAGTGCGCCAACAGACCGGCGTTGAACAGCGCATTGTTGTAGTCGGTTTTCCCTCCCGGGATGGCGTCGGCGGAGGCGGCGACGCCGGTGGCGATCGCCTGCTGCTGGTTATAGCCGACGAAGTCGTCGATCTTGTTTTCGGTGTACTGGTAACGCACGCCGCCGCTCAGGGTGAAGATGGGATTGATGTCGTAACTGGCCTGCAGGAACGACGCCAGGTTGCTGGTGGTATAGCTCGGGTAGCGGCCGGTGCCGTAAGCGTTCTCCAGCGTCATGCCGCCGGACTGTTGGGCCTTCGCCAGGTTGAAGAACTGCTGGTTGGCGTTGAAGCTTTCATGCTCGGCGTCGATGCCGTAAGTCAGCGTCAGCGCGTCGACAGGTTTGCTGTTTAACGTCAGTTTGCCGCCGTAAAAATCGGTTTTTTGCTGCGAAGCGCCAATGCTGCTGACGTAATAGTTCGGCGCTTTACCCGCCAGCGTTGGGAACGGATAGAAGGTCAACGTTTCGTCGCGGTAGTAGACCTGCGCCACCAGATCCTGGCCGAGGAAATCGGTGTTGGAATATTGCAGGTTGATCAGGTGGCGCTCGGTGCCGGGGATGCGATCGGAGTTTAAGTTACCGCTGTTGTACGCCTTGGCATTGCCGGTCACCGCCGCGAAGTTTTCCCCCAGAAACAGGCCGTGATCGCCGTCGGACTGGCTTTTGTAGTATTGGGTGGTCAGCTGCAGCTGTTGATGATCGTCGATGTTGAGGGTGCCGGTGCCCATCACATCGAGGCGATTGGAATACTGCAGGCCGGTTTGAGTATTGTCGATCAGCACCTCGTTGCCTTTGCCGTCGTACCAGCCGCCGTAACGCTGGTAAGAAACGGACAGCCGCCCCGAGGCGTTGTCGTTGCCGCCGCTGACCGCCGCCGCCACGTTCTCGTCGTGATCGTTATGGCCGCCGAAGCCGGTTTTGCCGCCGACCTGCAATTCGACCTGCTGCTCTTTCTGTCCTTTCTTGGTCACGATATTGATCAGGCCGCCGGTGCTGCCGCCGCCGTACAGTGCGGTCGCGCCGGAAATCACCTCAATATGGTCGATATTGAACGGGTCGATCGAATCCAACTGGCGGCTGTCGCTGCGCGACGAGTTCAGGCGTACGCCGTCGATCATCACCATCATCGAACGGCCGCGCATATTCATGCCATAGTTGGTGCGGCCCTGGCCGCTGACGTCCATGCCGGGGATCAGCTGAGCCAACATGTCCTTGATCTCTTTGCCGCCCTGGACCTGCTGTTCGATCTCCTGACTTTCGATCACCCATGTCGTCTGCGCCATTTCCGCCGCGCTGCGGTGCGAACGGCTGGCGGAGACGACCACCTGCTCTTCGCTGCCGTTTTTCTGATCTTCTGCCCAGGCCGCCGGCGCAAGCAACGCCAGCAGACATGGGTTTAATACCCAAAGAGGTTTGCGTTTCATCGTTATTTCCCAGGTGATATTGTCGTTACGTTGTTTTTTGAGAATGCTTCTTTTATCAATAACGTTTCTTGTTATCAATAAAATCATGATATGATTTTTTGCTATGCATTAACGTAATTAATTAGTTTTATTGACATTTATCCGCTGCGCGATCGCGCGGCCACGCCGCCAACACGGCAGCCGATCGGTCATACGTAAAAGCGACAGCCGTTGCCGGAGAGTCGAGAACATGTCCGCCAGCTACAGAATTTTTGATATCACCCTGAAAAGCAAAACGCTGATTTCGCCCTCGCTGCTGCGCTGCGTGTTTGAAGGTGCGGATGTTCATCGCATGAAGCTGGAAGCGCCTGACCAGCGCATCAAACTGCTGTTCCCGGCGGCGGACGGCAAGATCACGCCGTTGGCCAACGGCCCGGACTGGTACGGCGATTACATGGCGCTCCCCAAAGAACAGCGTCCGGTAATGCGCACCTATACGCTGCGTGCGCTGCGCCGCGAGCAGAATCAGATGGACGTCGAGTTCGTGCTGCATGGCGTGAACGGCCCGGCTTCAGCCTGGGCGACCCATGCCGAACCCGGAGACACGATTCAAACGGTCGCCCCCAACGGTGACTTCGACGGCGACAGCGGCGGTTACGAATGGGCGCCGCCGGCGCAGTTGCAACAGGCGTTGCTGATCGCCGATGAGACGGCGGTGCCGGCGGCGATGGCGATTCTGGAACAGCTGGCGCAGCAGGCCAATCCGCCGCGGGTGCAGGCGTTTTTCGAGGTGCCGGTGGCGGCGGATTGCCTGGATTTGGCGCATTTCCCGTTCGCCGACGTTTATTGGCTGCCGCGTGACGTCGGCCGCCAGCTGGTGCACGGCACGCTGCTGGTGGAAGCGGTGCGCCAGCGGGTGGATATCCCCGCATCGGCCTGTGCGCAAGCGCAGTCCCTGGCGGAAAGCAGCCTGAGCGATGAGGTGTTGTGGGAGCGGGCGGCCGGAAGCAACGCTTTCTATGCCTGGGTGGCGGCCGAATCTTCCGCGGTGAAAACGCTGCGGCGTTACCTGATTGGCGAACGCGATCTGGATCGCTCCACCGTCAACTTCATGGCCTATTGGTGCTGAGTCGGCCGCCGCCGTGCGCCTCCATCATGGGCTCTACCGCCTGGAGGCCTAAGGCGCGTCGAGCAGGCTGACGTGCGCCGCTACGATGCGCCAGCCACAGGGCAGCTTGACCCAGGTTTGCATTTGCCGCCCCCTGCGGTTGCTGCCCGGCCGATGAAATTCCGTGCTGGCCACCGCCATATCTTCACCAAAAGTCGTGATTTGGGTGTTTTCCAACAGCCGCTCCAGTCCGTTGGCCGGGCGCCGTTGACGAAAATCGCGGATTTCGTCGATACCGTAGAGGCTTTCGGTGGCGCCATAGCGCACCGTGCGCGCGTCGTGCCAGAACAACTCGTCCAGCACATCGATGTCATTGCTGATTAACGCCTGCTCATAGCGGTAAAAGGCGGCGTTGACCTCCGCCAGCACCGCCGGCCGATCGATATGTTCACTGTTCATTGATTACTCCTGTTTGCAGACGCAAGTGGCGATGCCGGCGCATTCCAGCGCATAGGCGGCGCGCAGCGCCAAATCTTCGCGCCACGGCGGGGCGATCAGTTGCAGGCCGATCGGCAGACCGGATGCGCTTTTCAAAGGAACCGTCACGACCGGCAGGCCAAGGAAGGAAATCGGCTGCGTCAGCATGCCCATACTGGCGCGGATCGGCAGATCGACGCCGTTGATGCGCATCGTTTCCTGGCCGATCGGCGTGGCGCTGCACGGCGTCGCCGGGGCGATCAAAATGTCCCAGTGCTTGAACAGCGGCGCGGCTTGCCGGCGAAACGCGTGACGAAAGCGTTGTGCCTGCAAATACCAGGTGGCGGGGAGCATGGCGCCGGCCAGCAGTCGTTCTCGCGACAGTGGCTCGAAGCGTTCGGGTTGGCTGCGCAACTGCGGCAGATAGCGATGGCCGCCCTCTGAGGCGCTGAGGATAAAGGCCGCCGAACGGGCCAGCTCGGCCTGCGGCAGCTCGACTTCGGCGCTGGCTGCCAGCGCTTGCGCCACCTGGTTGACTGCGGCTTTGGCGTCATCATTGCACCATTGCAGGAAATAGCCGCCTAACACGGCGCAGCGCAGGTTCTGGCTGCCCTGTGCCAGCAACGCTTCGGTGCGGGAAATCGGCCGATCGCTCTGGAACGGATCCTCGGCGTCGATGCTCTGCATCGCGTCATACACCGTCGCGAGATCGTGCACCCGGCGGGCGAATGGGCCGATGTGATCCAGGCTGTCGACAAACGGCTGGCTGCCGCTGCGCGAAAGACGGCCGAAGGTCGGTTTCAGACCATAAATGCCGCACAGCGAGGCGGGCACGCGTATTGAGCCATTGGTGTCGCTGCCGAGCGAAAAGGTCACCAGGCCGGCCGCCACCGCTGCGGCCGAGCCGCCCGAAGAGCCGCCGGCGATGCGCCCGAGGTCATGCGGGTTTCGGGTGGCGCCGTAATGGCTGTTCTCGGTGGTGAAACCGTAGGCGTAGGCGTCCATGTTCAACATGCCGCAAAGCAACGCGCCTTGATCCGCCAGCCGGGAGACGCCCCAGGCGTCGCGGTCGGCCGGTGGCCGATCGCTGAACAGGCGGGCACCGGCCAGCGTGGTTTCTCCGGCGACGTCGAACAGATTTTTTACCGCATAGGGAATGCCGGCCAAAGCGGGCAGCGTTTGCCCAAGCGCGCGCGAACGGTCGAGGCGATCGGCTTCTTTTTGCATGCGTTCCCGGGTGATGTGCGTAAAGGCGTTCAGCGCGGGATTCTGACGGTCGATGTGATCGAGCGTATGCCGGACGATCTCGCGCGCCGAGAGCGCGCCGCGTTCAAGGGCCGTACGGATCTCGGCGAGTGACAGGGCGCTTAAGGGGTTCATGGGCGATATACCCCCGCGATTTCCTGGCGCGGATCCAGCGGTAAGGCCATCAGCGGTTCGGCCAGCGCGGCGATGCGTTCGATCTGTTTCAACAGTTCTCGGCGGCGGACATCGTCCAGTTCCACGGCCAGCACGTTTTCCATCTGGTGGATATAGGCCGCCCAATCGGCGGCGTGTTGATTGTTCATAAGCGATCCCGATAAATAAGAGAGTCAGAAGCCGGCGGCGCTGCCGTTGCTTCGCGGATCGAAAGCGCCTTCGAACATGCCGTTGGTGTGGCGTACGATGGCGCCGGCATGGCCGACCGTTTCGCTGAACGCCGGCAGCAGTTCAACGGCATGGCCGCGCTGTCGCAGATAGTCGAGGGTTGCCGCGTTAAAGCGCCCCTCAAGCTTCAACGAGTCCGAACTTTCGCCCCAGGTTCGCCCCAGCAGCCAGCGCGGCGCGCTGATCGCCTGCTGCAGCGGCAGCCCTTGCACCACATGCCGCACGAACAACGCCGCTTGAGTCTGCGGCTGGCCGTCACCGCCCATCGAGCCGTAGATCAGCGTGCGTCCGTCATACAGCCGGGCGGCGGCCGGGTTCAGCGTATGGAACGGCTGCTTGCCCGGCGCCAGCGCCAGCAGATGATCGGCGTCCAGGCTGAAAGAGGCGCCGCGGTTTTGCCACAGGACGCCGCTGTGGGGCAGAACCACGCCGCTGCCGAATTCGTGGTAGATGCTCTGAATGAAGGAGACCGCCAGCCCGCTGCTGTCCATCACCCCCATCCAGACCGTATCGCCGGGTCCTTTGCCCTGGCCCCAGTCGGCCGCTTTTTGGCCGTCGATGCGCCCGGCCAGCCTATCCAAATGGTCGGCCGCCAGCAGCGCCTGCGGATCCTGCGTCATGTGGCGCGGATCGGTGATGAAACGGTCGCGCAGATCGAACGCCAGCTTGGTGGCCTCGACCACGGCGTGCACCACGGCGCCTTCGCTCTGTCCGACCAGCGGCAGACGGTCGGTCAGCCCGAGGATGGCAAGCGACACCAGCCCTTGGGTCGGGGGAGCCAGATTGAATATTTCACCTTTTTGGTGTTCCAGGCGCAGCGGAGGACGGCGGCATGGCCGATAACTCGCCAGATCCTGAGCGGTAAGCGGCATGCCCAACATCGCCATGTCCGCCGCCATGCTTTCAGCCAGCGGGCCGCGATAAAAACTGTCGAGCCCGTCCTCACTCAGTGCGATCAGCGTATCGGCCAGCTGCGGTTGGCAGAATCGTTGGCCGGCAAGTGGGATCTTTCCCTGCGGCAGGTAAATGCGGGCGAAGGGGGCGAACTCCTCCAGCTCGTGGCGTTTGCTGCGCGTCGCCGCCTCTTGGGAGGCGGTGACCGGAATGCCGTCGGCGGCGTAGCGTATGGCGTCGGCGAGCAACCGCGACAGCGGCAGCGGCGTTTCGCCCAGTTCGGCCGAATAGGCCAACGCCTCCTGCCAGCCGCCGACGGTGCCGGCCACGGTCAACGCCGCTTTTGGGCCGCGCTGCGGGATGCGGCTTTCTCCGGCGTACAGCGCCGGCGTCGCCAGCGAGCTGGCGGCGCCGCTGGCGTCGATGGTCAGCGGCTCGCCCTGCGGCGGCACGATCAGCCAGAAACCGTCACCGCCGATGCCGTTCATGTGCGGATAGACCACGGCGATGGTCGCGGCGGCGGCCACCATCGCCTCAATGGCGTTGCCGCCTTCGCGCAGCACCGCCAGCGCGCTTTCGCTGGCGAGATGGTGTGGCGTGACCGCCATGCCCTGTGGCGCGGTATTGCTGTTAATCATGTTTCTGCCCTTGTCTGAGGTGAGCGTTCGGGTAACAGAAGCAAGAGGCGTTCCACTTTTAATCAGGACGATTAATTGCTTGTCAGAGAGGGGCCGGGGCGTGCTATGTTCCGGTGAAACAAAAGTTACAGCGAGAGTGATGATGCAGCCCTTCGATGAACGCCTGCGCAACGAATATCCGCAATTGGCGCCGCAGGAACAGCGCGTCGCTGACTTTATCCTCGATCATTTCGATGACCTGATCAGTTACAACAGCGCCGAGCTGGCGCGCTTGAGCGGGGTTTCTAAAGCCACGGTCAGCAGGCTGTTCAAGCGGTTGGGGTATCGCAGCTACAAGGACATGCGCGCTGAGCTGCGCACCCTGCGCCAGAGCGGCATGCCGGTGACCGACGAGAGGCATGCGGTGCAGGGCAATACGCTGCTGGCGCGGCATTACAAGCAGGAAATGGCTAACCTCTCGCACTGGGTGAGCCATCTCGATGTGGAGCAATTCGGCGCGGTGATCGCCGCGTTGGCGCGGGCGCGGCGGGTCGCGCTGCTGGGATTTCGCAACAGCTATCCGATAGCCATGCATCTGCGTCAGCAGCTGATGCAGGTGCGGGAGCGGGTGCTGCTGATGCCGCAGCCCGGCCAGACGCTGGCGGAGGAGCTGGTGGATCTCGCGCCGCAGGATATGGCGGTGGTGGTGGCGTTTCGGCGCCGGCCGCGTCAGCTCAAGGCGATACTGACGCAACTGCAAACTCGCCGGGTGCCGACGCTGTTGATCTGCGAACCGCAGGCGCAGTCGCTGATCCCGCTGGCGGACTGGCATTTGGCCGCTTCGCTGGACAGCGTCTCCGCCTTCGACAGCTATTCAGCCGCCATGAGCTTATGTAACCTGCTCAGCAACGCCCTGCTGCATGAGATGTTGGAGCAGGGGCGATCGCGTATTCATCATATTGCCGGTCTGTATCAGGATTTGGACGAACTGGAACCGCGCTAACCGGCGCTTTTTTGGTGCTGATGCACACTTTTAGTGCAGCTCTGGCCTGCCTGCTTTCCCTTTCTCCGTCGCCGGCCCGCTGAGGTCGGCAGGTTTTTTCTCGTTAATCAGCGCCAGTTAAGGCATGGGTTCGACGTATTTTCGATTGGCACATTAGTTGCAGCGTTTGTGGTGTAAGAATCTTTTGTTTCATCTTTTCACCATCGGGGATACGCTATGAACATCAAAAAAACGCTGTGGACGGTTTTCACTGGGATCGCCTTGCTGGCGCAGGCCGCGCCGACCATGGCGGATCAATTGCAAGAGATCCGGCAGCGCGGCGTCCTGCGCGTGGCGGTGCCGCAGGATTTCCCGCCATTCGGCTCGGTGGGCACCGATCTGCAGCCCCAGGGTTATGACATCGATATGGCGCGTTATCTGGCCGATAAGATGAAACTTAAGTTGCAGTTGGTGCCGGTCACCAGCGCCAACCGGGTGCCTTATCTGCAGACCAATAAAGTGGATCTGGTGATCTCCAGCCTGGGCAAAAATCCGGAGCGTGAAAAGACCATCGCTTTCAGCCGCGCCTATGCGCCGTTCTTCCTGGGGGTCTTTGGTCCTACAGACGGCGCGTTGGCGGACATGGCGCAGCTCGATGGCAAGACCGTCGGCGTCACGCGCGGTGCGGTGGAGGATATGGTTCTGAGCGACGGCGCGCCTAAAGGGGCGCAGATCAAGCGTTATGAGGATAACAACACGACGCTGTCGGCCTATCTCTCCGGGCAGGTGCAGTACATCGCCACCGGTAACATGGTGGTGAGCGCCCTGGCGCGCCAGAATCCGGGCAAGGCGCCGGCCGCCAAGTTCATGTTGAAAGATTCGCCGTGCTTTGTGGGGTTGCGCCAGGGAGAACCGGCCTTGAAAGCGGCGGTGGATGCGCTGATTGGACAGGCGCTGGCGGACAAGACGCTGAATGGCCTGTCGGAGAAATGGTTGAAGGCGCCGCTGCCCGATGGTTTTGGCGCATAACGGGAGCGGCGGATGACCTATCAGCTGAATTTCTCCGCGCTCTGGCCCTACATGCCTGAGCTGTTGGCGGGGTTACTGACGACGATGGCGCTGACGGCGCTGGCGACGTTGATGGGGGTTGCGTTGGGCATTTGCGGCGCGGCGATCCGCAGCGGCCGGGCCGGCGCGCTGAGCCGCCTCTGGGGCGTTTACGTCGAAGTGGTGCGCAACACGCCGTTCGTCGTGCAGTTGTTCTTCATCGTGTTCGGCCTGCCGAGCCTGGGCTGGAAACTGACGGCCGGGCAGGCGGCGCTGCTGGCGATGGTGATCAACCTTGGCGCCTACAGCACCGAAATTATTCGCGCCGGCATTCAGGTCACGCCGAAGGGGCAGTGGGAAGCGGGACGCGTGTTGGGGCTCAGCCGCAGCCAGACCTTTTTACGCATCGTACTGCCGCCGTCGCTGCAGCGTATTTATCCGGCGTTGGTGAGCCAGTGCATCATCGTGATGCTGGGATCCTCGGTGGTGTCGCAGGTCTCGTTCGAAGAGCTGACCTTCGCCGCCAACCTGATCCAGTCGCGCACCTTCCTCAGCTTTGAAGTCTATCTGGTGACGGCGCTGCTTTATCTGTTGTTGTCGCTGTTGATGCGTCAACTGTTGCTGGCCGCCGGGCGGCGTTTTTTAGGGAGCCGGAACTGATGCTGACGTTTACCGATTGGGACATCGTGCGCAATCTGCTGTTGGCGGCTCGCTGGACGCTGCTGCTGTCGTTGACGGCATTTTTCGGCGGCACGCTGGTGGCGCTGCCGCTGGTGTTGATGCGCCTGAGCAAGCGCCGCTGGGCAATGCGTTTTGTCCGCGTTTACGCTGAACTGTTTCAGGGCACGCCGCTGCTGATGCAGCTGTTTTTGGCGTTTTTCGGTCTGGCGCTGTTCGGCGTCGACGTCAGCCCATGGACCGCGGCCGCGCTGGCGCTGACGCTATTCACCAGCGCTTTTCTGGTGGATATCTGGTCCGGCAGCATCGCCGCCTTGCCGAAAGGTCAGTGGGAGGCAGCCCGTTGTCTCGGGCTGAGTTTCACGCAGACGCTGATGCGCGTCATCACGCCGCAGGCGGTGCGTATCGCCATTGCGCCGACCGTCGGTTTCTCGGTTCAGGTGATCAAGGGCACCGCCTTGGCGTCGATCATTGGCTTCGTCGAGCTGACCAAGGCCGGCACCATGCTGAACAATGTGACTTATCAGCCCTTCAAGGTATTTGGTCTGGTCGCGTTGGGCTATTTCCTGATGTGCTATCCCTTGTCGCGTTACAGCCATTATCTGGAGAAGAAATGCCATGCCGATCATCACCATTAATCAGGTTCAAAAATATTACGGTCAGAATCATGTGTTGAAGGGCGTGGATCTGGATATCGACATGGGGCAGGTGGTGTCGATCATCGGCCGCAGCGGGTCTGGTAAAAGCACGCTATTGCGCTGCATCAACGGGCTGGAAGGGTATCAGGAAGGGAGCATCAAACTGGGCGGCATGACCATCACCGATCGCGATTCGCAGGCGCGTGAAATCAGCCGCTCGATTGGCATGGTGTTTCAGAACTTTAACCTGTTCCCGCATATGACGGCGCTGGAAAACGTGATGCTGGCGCCGCGCCGGGTGCTGAAAAAAAGCGCTGCCGAGTGCCGCGAGTTGGCCGAACAGATGCTGAACAAGGTGGGATTGGGTGAGCGCATGCATTACGCGCCGGCCAACCTTTCCGGCGGGCAACAGCAGCGGGTGGCGATCGCCCGGGCGCTGGCGATGAAACCGAAGGTGTTGCTGTGCGATGAGATCACCTCGGCGCTGGATCCCGAGCTGGTGGGTGAAGTCCTGAAGGTGCTGGAACAGTTGGCGCGAGAGGGCATGACGCTGATTCTGGTCACTCATGAAATGAGCTTCGCCCGCGAGGTGGGCGACCGGGTGGTATTTATGCACCAGGGCAAGGTGTGGGAGCAGGGAAATAGCCGCACGCTGTTCGCCAATCCGCAAACGCAGGAATTGAAACAGTTTATCGCTTCTGTGCGCGGGTTGTCAGAAGCCTGATTTCGGCAAATAAAATGACAAGTTATTAAGCTGGTAAGGAAATAACATGCTAACTACTCCGCAGTTCGAACAGATTAACCCGCCGGCGCGCCTGCTGATGGGGCCGGGGCCGATCAACGCCGATCCGCGCGTGCTGCGCGCCATGTCGAGCCAACTGATCGGCCAGTACGATCCGGCAATGACCGGTTACATGAATCAGGTCATGGCGCTGTATCGCGCGCTGTTCCGCACCGAAAACCGCTGGACGATGCTGGTGGACGGCACCTCGCGCGCCGGCATCGAGGCGCTGCTGGTTTCCGCCATTCGTCCGGGCGATAAGGTGCTGGTGCCGGTATTCGGCCGCTTCGGACATCTGCTGTGCGAAATTGCCCGCCGTTGTCGCGCCGAGGTACACACGATCGACGCGCCGTGGGGCGAGGTGTTCAGCGCCGATCGCATCGAAGACGCGATTAAGCGGGTGCGCCCGCGCCTGCTGCTGACGGTGCAGGGCGACACGTCCACCACCATGTTGCAGCCGCTGCATGAGCTGGGCGATATCTGCCGCCGCCACGGCGTGCTGTTCTATACCGATGCGACGGCGTCCTTTGGCGGCAACCCGCTGGAGACCGACGCCTGGGGGCTGGATGCGGTCTCCGCCGGGCTGCAGAAGTGCCTGGGCGGCCCTTCCGGCAGTTCGCCGGTCACCCTCAGCCCGCAGTTTGAAGAGATCGTGCGCCGTCGCAAATGCGTGGAGGAGGGGATCCGCACCGCCGAACATGCCGACGGCGACGACGAGATGATCTACTCCAACTATTTCGACCTCGGCATGATCATGGATTATTGGGGGCCGGAACGCCTGAATCACCATACCGAAGCCACCAGCATGTTGTTCGCGGCACGAGAATGCGCGCGGGTGATCCTCGAGGAAGGGCTGGATCAGGCCATTGCCCGCCACCGGCTGCACGGCGCGGCGATGCTGGCGGGCATCCAAGGCATGGGGCTGGCGGTGTTCGGCGATCTCGATCACCGTATGAATAACGTGCTCGGCGTGATGATCCCGCCGCAGGTGCACGGCGAGCAGGTGCGGCAGATGATGCTGAACGATTTCGCCATCGAAATCGGCACCTCTTTCGGCCCGCTGCAGGGCAAGATCTGGCGCATCGGCACCATGGGCTACAACGCGCGCAAAGATTGCGTGCTGCAAACGCTGGCGGCGCTGGAGGCGGTGTTGAACCGGTTGGGCTTCGCCACGCAACAGGGGGAGGCCCTCCAGGCGGCCTGGAACCTGTACGATGCAGGACGGCCAGAATGACGCCGCAGGAGGCGCAGCAGGCCGCCGCGCGGGTGATGGCGCGCTGTGACGAGCTGGCGGCGATCAGCGCGGAGCCCGGTAAACTGACGCGTCTTTATCTGTCTGTGGAACATCGGCGCGCCAACGTTCTGGTGGGCGAATGGATGCGCGAGAGCGGCATGCGGGTGTGGCAAGACAGCGTCGGCAATATCTGTGGCCGTTATGAAGGGCTAACGCCCGGCGCCCCCGCGCTGCTGCTCGGTTCGCATCTGGACACGGTGCGCAACGCCGGGCGTTATGACGGCATGCTCGGCGTGCTCACGGCGCTGGAAACGGTGGCGCAATACCACCGCCAGGGGCGTCGTTTGCCGCTGGCGCTGGAGGTGATCGGCTTTGCCGACGAAGAGGGCGCTCGCTTCGGCGTGACGTTGCTGGGCAGCCGCGGCTTGACCGGCCAATGGCCGCAGGAATGGCTGGCGCAGACTGACGCGGACGGGGTGAGCATCGCGCAGGCCATGCGCGACTTTGGGCTGGAGCCGACGGCGATCGCGCAGGCGCGCCGCGCGCCGCAGGAAATCCGCGCTTATCTGGAATTGCATATCGAACAGGGCCCATGTCTGGAGGCGGCCGACCTGGCGCTGGGGGTGGTGACGGCGATCAACGGCGCGCGTCGGCTTAACTGCGTCTTTAGCGGGGAGGCGGGCCATGCAGGTACGGTGCCGATGGGGCAGCGCAAAGACGCGCTGGCGGCCGCGGCGGAATGGATAACGGCGGTTGAAACGTTGACCCGCGCCGCCGATCCGCATCTGGTGGCCACCGTCGGCTGCATCGAGAGCCTGCCGGGCGCGGCCAACGTGATCCCGGGCGAAGTGCGATTGACGCTCGACGTGCGCGGCCCGCAGGATGCGCCGCTGGCGGCGCTGTTGGCGACGTTGCTGGCGCAGGCGCAGACGATCTGCGCACGCCGCGGAGCGCGCTTCGCCAGCGAGGAATTCTACCGCATTGACGCCACCGCCTGCGATAGCGATCTGCAGCGCCGCTGGCAGGCGGCCGTCGAGCAGGTACAGGGGCAGAGTCTGGCGCTGCCGAGCGGCGCCGGTCATGACGCCATCGCCGTGGCGGCGCAATGGCCGGTCGGCATGCTGTTCGTGCGTTGCGCCGGCGGCGTCAGCCATCATCCGGCTGAAGCGGTGCGGCAGGCGGACGTAGCGCTGGCGATCCAGGCCTATTGCCTGGCGATCGCCGGCTGGGATCGCGTTTAATCAGTCAAGACGCAGAAAGCTGTCGGCATCGCGCCAGGCCGGGAAGGCGCTGCGGTAACTCTGCAGGGTTTCCAGCGACAGCTCGGCGTCCAGCCGCGCGGCTGCGCCGGGCTCGGCATCCGCCAGGATCTCGCCCTGCGGGCTGATGATCAGGCTGTCTCCGCTGTAGTTCAGGCCGTTCGGATCGTCGCCCACCCGGTTGCAGCCCGCCACATACACCTGATTTTCAATCGCCCGCGCCGCCAGCAGCGTTTGCCAATGGCGGCTGCGCGGCGCCGGCCAGTTGGCGACGTACAGCGCCAGATCGTAATCCTGCTGATAGCGCGCCCAGACCGGGAAACGCAGGTCGTAGCAGATCTGCGGCAGGATGCGCCAGCCGCGCCACTCGACGATTTCGCGCCGGTTGCCGGCCTGATAGTGCAGGTGTTCGCCGGCCATGCGGAACAGATGGCGTTTATCATAGGCATGCACCTGGCCGCCCGGCTCCACCAGCAGAAAGCGATTGACCGCGCCTTCGGCGGTTTTCAGCGCCACGCTGCCGCCGATCAACGCGTGGCTTTTCACCGCCCAACCGTGCAGCCAGTCGATCACCTGCTGTTCGGGCAGGGCGCTCTCGCCGGCATCCATGGCAAAACCGGTGGTGAACATTTCCGGCAAGACGATGAGATCGCGCCCGACGATCGGCGCCAGCAACGCGTCGAAGGCGGCCAGGTTAGCGAGGCCGTCGCGCCAGACCAGAGGTTGCTGCAACAGGGTAATTTTTAAAGTCGACATAACCGCTCCGCAGCTGCATCCAGCGTGGCGTCCTGTTTAGCGAAGCACAGCCGGATCAATTTATGGGGGAAAGGATCGGCACAGAAGACCGACAGCGGAATGGCCGCCACGCCCACGTGCTCGGTTAACCAATGGCAGAACGCCACATCGTCCAGATCGGAGATGGCGCTGTAGTCCGCCAGCAAGAAGTATGTACCGGCGCAGGGTAAAATTTCCAGTCGGCTGCTCGCCAGCGCTTGCACGAAGCGGTCGCGCTTGGCGCGGTAGAATGCCGGCAACTGTCGCCAGTGCTCCGGCTCGGCGCGCAGGCTATCCGCTAGCGCCAGCTGCGCCGGGGTGTTGACCGAGAAGGTCAGGTATTGATGCACCTTGCGCACCTCGGCGCTCAGCGCGGCGGGCGCCACGCAGTAACCCACTTTCCAGCCGGTCATGTGGAAGGTTTTACCGAAGGAGGACACCGCGATCGCCCGTTGGCGCAATTGTGGGTGGGCCAACACGCTGGCGTGCCCGCCTTTGGCGAAGCAGATGTGTTCGTAGACTTCGTCGCTGAGCACGTAGATCTCGCGCTCGGCGATGGCGTGCCACAGCTGCTGCATGTCTTCCGCCTGCCAGGCGGTGGCGGACGGGTTGTGCGGCGTATTGACGATCACCAGACGGGTGCGCGGCGACAGCGCGGCGGCGAACCGTTGCCAATCCACGGCAAATGCGGGCGGCTGCAGGGCGAGGCGTTTGAGTACGCCGCCGGCCAGCGTCACCGCCGGCGCGTAGCTGTCGTAGCTCGGATCGAAACAGACTACCTCATCGCCGGGGCGCACCAGCGCGGTGATGGCGGCGAACAGCGCTTCGGTGGCACCGGCGGTGACGGTCACTTCGCTGCCGGCATCCGGCTGCCAGCCATACAGCTCGGCGGTTTTGTCGGCGATGGCTTCGCGCAGCGCCGCCACGCCGGTCATTGGCGCATATTGGTTGGCGCCCTGGGCGACGTGCCAGGCCAGGCGTGCTTTCAGGTAGTCCGGCCCGTCAAAATCAGGGAAGCCCTGCGACAGGTTGATCGCCTGATGCTGCTGCGCCAGCGCGCTCATCTGGGTGAAGATGGTGGTGCCCAGGGCAGGCAGTTTACTGTCGGGAATCAATGCGGAAGTGCTCATAGCAGGTGAATACTCCAGGCGCTTATATTGCCGTCAATATAACACGATGCTAGTATTTGGCAATCAAGACGCTTAGATGGCTAAATGCGAAAAAGTGCTTAGCCTGTCGCGCAGCCGGCTAAGCCTCACCTGCTGACCGCTATACCGAACGGGAAACGATAACAATGACGGAGAATCCGCAACTTACCGCATTACTGGCGGCCTGCCACTGGATTGGCGACAAAGGCTGGTGTCCGGCGACCGGCGGCAACATGTCGCTGCGCCTCGACGAACGCCAGTGCCTGGTCACCGAGTCCGGCAAAGACAAAGGGAGTCTGAGCGCCGCCGATTTTCTGCGGGTGGATATCGCTGACAATCACGTGCCGAGCGGCCGTACGCCGTCGGCGGAAACCGGGCTGCATACGCTGCTCTATCGCTTGTACCCGCACCTTGGCGCGGTGTTGCATACCCATTCCGTCAACGCCACCGTGTTGTCGCGGGTGGAACGCGGCGATGCGTTGGTGCTGCAGGGGTACGAAATGCAAAAGTCGCTCGCCGGTCAGCGCAGCCACCTGGACTGCGTGGCGATCCCTATTTTCGATAACGATCAGGACATTCCCCGGCTGGCGTCGCGCGTCGCGGCCTATGCCGAGGTCACGCCGCTGCAGTACGGTTTTCTGGTGCGCGGCCACGGTCTCTATTGCTGGGGAAGCCAGGTGGCGGAAGCCCGCCGCCATCTCGAAGGGCTGGAATTCCTGTTCCAGTGTGAACTGCAACGTCGCTTGCTGGAGGCGAAATGATCCGCGCTATCGTGACCGATATTGAAGGCACCACCAGCGATATTCGCTTCGTGCATCAGGTGCTGTTTCCCTATGCCCGCGAGCGGCTGGCGGATTTTGTACGCCGTCACGCCACGGAGAGCGAAGTCGCCGCGCCGTTGGCGGCGCTGCGCGCTGAAATTGACCAGCCGCAGGCGGATCTCGACGCGCTGATCGCCGCGCTGTATCGCTTTATGGATGAAGATCGCAAATCCACCGCGCTCAAGGCGCTGCAGGGCATCATCTGGCGCAGCGGCTATCGCGAGGGCGACTTCCGCGGACATCTTTATCCGGAGGTCGCCGGGCAGTTGGCCGCCTGGCAGCGCCAGGGGCTGAAGCTTTACGTTTATTCCTCCGGTTCGGTGGAGGCGCAGAAGCTGCTGTTCGGCCACAGCGACGCCGGCGATCTGCAGCCGCTGTTCAGCGGCTATTTCGACACCCGCGTCGGCGCCAAGCGTGAAACCGCGTCGTACCGTAACATCGCGCAGGCTATCGGCATCGCGCCCGACGAACTGCTGTTCCTGTCCGATATTCACCAGGAGCTGGACGCCGCGCAGGCCGCCGGCTGGCATACCTGCCAGCTGATCCGCGATGAGGCGGACGCACAGAGCCGGCATCCGCAGGTCAGCCGTTTTGATCACATCGATTTAGGGGAGTTTGTCTCATGAGTGGATTGACCATTTTCAGTGATACAGCACCGCAGCAGCCGCTGTGGCAGAGCCGCGACGCGCAGGAAATCCAGCGCCAGCTGGCGCAGATCGGCGTGCGCTTTGAGCGTTGGCAGGCGGATCGCGAGTTGGGCGACAACCCGCAGCCGGAGGCGGTGATCGCCGCCTACCAGCATGAGATCGACCGGCTGGTGGCGGAAAAGGGCTACCAGAGTTGGGACGTGATCAGCATGCGGCCGGACCACGAGCAGCGTCAGGCGCTGCGCGAAAAATTCCTGTCCGAACACACGCACGGCGAGGATGAAGTGCGCTTTTTCGTTGAAGGGGCGGGGTTGTTTTGCCTGCATCTGGACGGCAAGATCTTCCAGATCCTGTGCGAAAAGAACGATCTGATCTCAGTGCCGGCCAACACCCGTCACTGGTTCGATATGGGCTCGGCGCCGCACTTTACCGCGATCCGGGTATTTGACAACCCGGAAGGCTGGGTGGCGCATTTCACCGGCGACACGATCGCCGATGCCTATCCGCGCCTGGACTGATCGTCAACCGGCGGGCGTTAACCCAGCGCCCGCTGGAAAATCCCCGCTTCAACCTGCTGCGGCGTGATCACGCCGCTGTCGAACACCCACCCGCTGATAAGCTTGGCCGGCGTGACGTCGAACGCCGGATTGCAGACCGGCGCATCGGCCGGCGCCCACTGGCAGGCGCCGAAACTGCCTGAAACGCCGGTGACTTCGGCCGCCGCGCGTTGCTCGATCGGGATGGCGGCGCCGTCCGGACAGTACGGATCGTGGGTGGTATGCGGGGCAGCCACGTAGAATGGAATGCCATGGTAGTGCGCCAGCACCGCCAGGCTGTAGGTGCCAATCTTGTTGGCGACGTCGCCGTTGGCGGCGATGCGATCCGCGCCGACCCACACCGCATCGACCTGGCCCTGCGCCATCAGGCTGGCGGCCATCGAATCGCAGATCAGATGATAGGGAATGCCCAGCTCGCCCAGTTCCCAGGCGGTCAGACGGCCGCCCTGCAGCAGCGGCCGGGTTTCATCAACCCATACCTGTTGCACTTTGCCCTGCTGGTGGGCGCGCAGCAGCACGCCGATGGCGGTGCCGACGCCGGCGGTGGCCAACCCGCCGGTATTGCAGTGGGTCAGCAGGCGGCTGCCGGGCTTGACCAGCCCAGCGCCGTGATCGGCGATGCGATCGCACAGCCGGCGATCTTCCTCCACCAGCCGCAGCGCTTCGTTCACCATCGCCGGCGCCCAGTCCGGCTCCGCCAGCGCCAGCTTCATGCGATCCAGATTGTTCATCAGGTTAACCGCCGTCGGGCGGGCGGCGCGCAGCGTGTGCAGCGCCTGTTCCAGCTCGGCGCGCGGCACACCGCGTTCCGCCAGCAGCGCCAACAGCAGGCTGGCGGACAGCCCGATCAGCGGCGCGCCGCGCACCCGCAGGCTGTGAATGTGCCCGACCAACTCCTCCACGCTGTCGCAGGCGCGCCACCGCTTTTCCTGCGGCAGGGCTTGCTGATCGAGGATCCAAAGGCGGTTGTCCCGCAGGGTCAAACTGGTGGTGTTAAGCGCTTGCATCGGCGGTTAATTCCTTGTTGCGAGGTTATTGCATCTGAAACGCTATTCTGCCAACATGACTTCCAGATGTATAGACGTCCAAATGCTTTTACGTCTAAATAAACAGAATCGCTGGGGGCAGCGAGAGAGAACAGAGGGGTTGGGGAATGTCGCTTTATCGTACGTTTACGGCTGCCGATGCCGTTGAATATGCCCGCCAATACGGGCAGGTGGCCGATCCGCAGGCGCTGGTGAGCGCCGACGAGATCGGCGACGGCAACCTGAACCTGGTGTTCAAGATCCGCGATCGCGAAGGCGTGAGCCGGGTGATCGTCAAACAGGCGTTGCCGTACGTGCGCTGCGTGGGCGAATCCTGGCCGCTGACGCTGGATCGGGCGCGCATCGAAGCGGAAACGCTGTTGATCCACGGCGGTTTCTGCCCGCGACATACGGTAAAAATCCTGCACCACGATCCCGAGTTGGCGGTGATGGTGCAAGAAGATCTCTCCGATCATCGCATCTGGCGCAGCGAACTGGTGCAGGGGAACTATCATCCGCTGGCGGCCGGTCAGCTCGCGGAATACCTGGCGCAGACGCTGTTCCACACCTCCGATTTTTATCAGTCGGCGCAGCAGAAAAAAGCGGAAGTCAGCCGCTTCACCAACCCCGAGCTGTGCCAGATCACCGAAGATCTGTTCTTTACCGATCCCTATATCGACCATGAGCGCAATCAGTTCGAGGCGGCGCTGTTGCCGCAGGTGCAGGCGCTGCGTGAGGATGCGCCGCTGAAGCTGGCGGTCGCCGGCCTGAAACACCGCTTTCTCAGCAAGGCGGAGGCGTTGTTGCACGGGGATATCCACAGCGGTTCAATTTTCGTGGCGGAAGGGCGACTGAAAGCGATCGACGCTGAATTCGGTTTCTACGGCCCGATCGGTTTCGATGTCGGCACGGCGTTAGGCAATCTGCTGCTCAACTATTGCGGCCAGCCTGGGCTGTTCGGGCCGCGCGACGCCGCCGCCGGGCGCGAGCAGCGTCTGCAGGATGTGCGCGAGCTGTGGCTGATCTTTGCCGATCGTTTCCTGGCGCTGTGCCATCAGCAAAGCCGTGATGCGGCGCTGGCGACGCCGGGTTACGCCGAGCAGTTCCTGCAGCAGGTCTGGACTGATGCGGTAGGGTACTGCGGCACAGAGCTGATTCGGCGCACTATCGGCCTGGCGCACGTCGCCGATCTGGACAGCATCGCCGACGCCGACATGCGCCTCGACTGTCAGCGTCATGCGCTGGGTTTGGGGCGCACGCTGATCGTCAATGCGCCGCAGATCGAGCATATCGACGCGCTGTTGGCGCGCATTCGTCAGCAAGGCTGAAGAGCCCGACAGTAATGAGGCAAACCCGGCTGCGGCCGGGTTTTTTTTTAATAACTTATTGGCATCAGTAACAGAATAGATAAATTGTTTTTAACTAAAAAGGTATTTTCACTCGCGTCTTATTTGTAAATTTAATTATATTTTATGACCGTTGGTTACATGTCTTTAATATTAACGCCATCCATAAGGACAGTGCTTATTTATCTGGCTTTCATGACGGTGATTAAAATAAAAAAACGCCATTCGTTCTTTTTTTGATCGTTTTATTGTGGGGGTGGGAAGATGAAAAAAGACTTTTTATCGATAAAAACTATCACGTCGCCGTTACTTTTTTAAGACATGGGATAACTCATGCTTGGGTTTGAATAAAGCAGCGGGTTGATTATCTCAATATTACCCCCTAGATTATTCGAGTGTCGGGCAATCGTAAATAAATAACGCAAGGTTATTAACTATAAGTAACCTTTGGCCTCACTTTGTCTGATTATTTCTATCGAGATCGGAGTGCTCCATGCAATTAACGCCAAGAGAAATCGAAAAGCTGATGGTCTATACCCTGGCTGACGTCGCATTAAAACGAAAATCCAGAGGGATAAAGCTTAATTATCCCGAGGCGGTGGCCATTATTACCACCGCGGCGCTGGAGGGCGCCCGCGAGGGAAAAACGCTGGAAGAAGTCATGAACGACACGCGGCAGGTTTTGAGCCGCGATGACGTCATGGACGGCGTGGCGGACTTGATCCCGCATGTGCAGGTCGAGGCGATATTCAGCGACGGCAGCCGCCTGGTGACGGTGCACGATCCTATTCAATAAGCGCCGATGGCCTTCCTGAATCCCATGGACGAATCTTATCAGCACAGGTATTCCGATGAAAAAGCATGACAAAGAAAAGCACGTGCCGCCAGGCGGCTATATCCTGTCCGAAAGTCCCATCACCTTCAATGAAGATCGCGAGACGGTTATTTTAACGGTGCGCAATACCGGCGACAGGCCTATTCAGGTCGGCTCACACTTTCATTTCTTCGAAGCCAACAAAGCGCTGCAGTTCGATCGCGCTGCCGCCTTTGGCAAACGGTTAAATATCACCGCCACCACGGCGATCCGTTTTGAACCCGGCGATGAAATCGAGGTGGCGCTTATTGCCATCGGCGGCAAGCAAACGGTTTATGGTTTTAATAATCTGGTGGACGGTTGGGCGGGCGACAGCCCGGTAGCCGCCGGTGAAAGAGTAAAGAAAACTATAGATGTAAAGCGAGCTATTGAGCTGGGTTATAAAAACCGCGATCAGGCGCCCATCAAGACGGACGAGGAATAAAGCATGCCAACGATCTCCAGGCAGGAATATGCCGGGCTGTTCGGCCCGACCACCGGCGATAAAATTCGCTTGGGCGATACGCAACTGTTTATTGAAATAGAAAAAGATCTGCGCGGTTACGGTGAGGAATCGGTCTACGGCGGCGGTAAGTCGCTGCGCGACGGCATGGGCGCCGATAACCGATTAACCAGCGACAATGTGTTGGATCTGGTCATTACCAATGTGACCATTCTGGACGCCCGGCAAGGGGTGATCAAGGCGGACGTCGGCATTAAAAACGGCCTGATCGCCGGCATTGGCAAAAGCGGCAACCCGGCGATGATGAACGGCGTCACGCCCGGCATGGTGGTGGGCGTCAGCACCGACGCCATCTCGGGCGAACACCTGATCCTGACCGCCGCCGGCATCGATACGCACATTCATTTCATTTCGCCGCAGCAGGCCGCACATGCGCTCTCCAACGGCGTGACGACCTTCTTCGGCGGCGGCGTCGGGCCGACCGACGGTTCCAACGGCACCACGGTGACCGCCGGGCCCTGGCATATCCACCGCATGCTGCGCGCCTTTGAGAGCATGCCGGTCAACGTGGGGATGCTCGGCAAGGGGCACGCTTCGCACGCTGCGCCGCTGGTCGAACAGATCGCCGCCGGCGTGGCCGGGCTGAAGGTGCATGAGGACTGGGGCGCCACCAACTCCGCGCTGCGCCACGCGCTGCGGGTGGCCGACGACATGGATATTCAGGTGGCGGTGCATACCGACAGCCTGAACGAGGGCGGCTACGTCGAGGACACCATCGACGCCTTCGAAGGGCGCACTATCCACACCTTCCACACCGAAGGCGCCGGCGGCGGGCACTCGCCGGATATCATCAAGGTCGCCGCGCAGATGAACGTCTTGCCGAGCTCCACCAACCCCACGCTGCCGTTCGGCATCAACAGTCAGGCCGAACTGTTCGACATGATCATGGTGTGCCACAACCTCAACCCCAATGTGCCGGCCGACGTGGCGTTTTCTGAAAGCCGGGTGCGGCCGGAAACCATCGCCGCGGAAAACGTGCTGCACGACATGGGCGTGCTGTCGATGTTTTCCAGCGACTCCCAGGCGATGGGGCGGGTTGGCGAAAACTGGCTGCGGGTGATGCAGACGGCACACGCGATGAAAGCCGCGCGCGGCAAGCTGCCGGAAGATGCGGCGGAACACGATAACTTCCGCGTGCTGCGCTACGTGGCGAAGATCACCATCAACCCGGCGATCGCGCAGGGCATCAGCCACGTGCTGGGTTCGGTCGAGGTCGGCAAGATGGCCGATCTGGTGCTGTGGGAGCCGCGCTTCTTCGGTGCCAAGCCGAAGCTGGTGATCAAGGGTGGGATGATTAACTGGGCGGTGATGGGCGATCCCAACGCGTCGTTGCCGACGCCGCAGCCCACGTTCTACCGACCGATGTTCGGCGCCATGGGCAAATCGCTGCAGGAAACCTGCGTCACCTTCGTCTCCGGCGCGGCGTTGCACGACGGCATCAAAGAGAAACTGGGGCTGGAGCGGCAGGTGATGGCGGTGCATAACTGCCGCGCGATCTCCAAGCAGGACATGGTGCGCAATGCGGAAACGCCGCACATCGAGGTGGACCCCGAAACCTTCGCCGTCAAGGTCAACGGCGAACACGCCACGGTGAAACCGATCGCCACCGCCGTGCTTAATCAACGCTACTTCTTCAGCTAGGAACCGCCGCTCATGATCGTGATTGAAAAGATACTCGGCAATATCAAACGGGATGCCGACTGGCGTGAGCGCTTGCAACACGCCTCGTTGGACGTGCTGGCGCTTTCGCAGTGGGAGGCGCAGAAAAGCCGCTGCCGCAAAACCACCCGCGATGGTCAGGATCTCGGCATTTCCCTCGATCGTCACCAGGTGCTGGCCGACGGCGATGTGCTGCTTTGGGACGAAGCGAACCGCAGCGCGGTGGTGGTGCAGATGGACCTGCGCGACGTGATGGTGATCCACCTGCAGTCGCTGTTGGCGACCGATATGGCGACGGTGCTGAAGACCGCGTTCGAACTGGGGCATGCCCTGGGCAATCAGCACTGGAAGTCAGTCATCAAGGGCGATCGCATCTTTATTCCGCTGACGGTGGCGACCAAGGTGATGGATTCGGTGATGAAAACCCACGGCTTTCATGCGCTGCCTTATTCGTTCGTGAAGGGTGAAAGCATTTTGCCGCATCTGACCCAGCCCGAAGCGCGCCTGCTGTTCGGCGGCGCGGAGGATTCCGCCACCCATGTGCATGTTGACAGCCCATTCCTCGGTCAGCATGTGATCAAATTGAAATGAACGCTGTTCAGCTGATTCGCATCCTGCAGTTTGCCGACTCGGTGCTGCCGGTGGGGGCGTTTGCCTTTTCCAATGGCGTCGAGTCGGCGATCCAGGCCGGCATCGTGCGCGATGTTGACACGCTGCAGTCGTTCACCCGCACCGCTTTGCAACAGGCGGCGGGCGGCGACGGCCGGGCGGTCGCGGCGGCCTGCCGGGCGCTGCAGGGGGGCGATCGCGAGGCGGTTATCGGGCACGACTGGGCGCTGTTCAACCGCAAGCTGAATGAAGAAGGCCGCAGCATGGTGGTGAGGATGGGAAAGAAGCTGGCGGAAATGACGGCGGCCATCTGTGATGAGCCCCAGGTGGTCTGGTGGCTTGAGCAGATCAAAACCGGCCGCGCCGCCGGCACCTATCCGGTGACGCAGGCGGTAGTGATGACGGCGCTGGGCGCGGGGCCGCGCGAGGTGGCGGTGATGCATCAGTACGGCGTGGCGATGACCATTCTCAGCGCCGCCATGCGCCTGATGCGCGTCACCCATATCGACACCCAACGCATCCTGTTTCAACTCAACCGGGACATCGACGTTTTTTGTGACGAAGCCGAACGCGGCGGCGTTGAACAAATGGCCTCTTACGCGCCGGTGACCGACGTCCTGGCCGCGCTGCACGTCGGCGCATTTACTCGACTGTTCAGCAACTAATGACAAAGGAACGAGCAGAGTGAAGAAAATTACCCGCATTGGCATCGGCGGCCCGGTAGGCTCGGGCAAGACCGCGATTATCGAAGTCATTACGCCGCGTCTGATCGAACGGGGCATCAGCCCGTTAATCATCACCAACGACATCGTCACTACCGAAGACGCCAAACAGGTCAAGCGCACGCTCAAGGGGATCCTCGACGAGGAGAAAATTCTGGGCGTGGAAACCGGCGCCTGCCCGCATACCGCGGTGCGCGAGGATCCGAGCATGAATATCGCCGCGGTGGAGGAGATGGAGGCCCGTTTCCCGGACAGCGACGTGGTGATGATCGAGAGCGGCGGCGATAACCTGACGTTGACCTTCAGCCCGGCGCTGGCGGACTTTTACATCTACGTTATCGACGTCGCCGAAGGTGAAAAGATCCCGCGCAAAAACGGCCCGGGCCTGGTGCAGGCCGACATCCTGGTGATCAACAAAATCGATTTGGCGCCGTACGTCGGCGCCAGCCTGGCGGTGATGGAGCACGATACGCGCGTGGTGCGCGGCGAGCGGCCTTATATCCTCACCAACTGCAAAACCGGCGAAGGCATCGACGAACTGGTGGATATGATCATGCGTGATTTCCTGTTCACCCACGCGCCGTCGGCGGCGGTATGACGGCCGTCAGCGAAGCGGCGAGGCGCGTGGCGCAACTCGGCGCCGACGCGCCGGAGTTGGCCGCCTACCAGGACGAACCGCCGCAGATGGCCAGCGGCGGCGTGGGCAAAACCGGCTATCTGCGGCTGGGGTTCGCGCTGAACGGGCATCGCAGCGTGCTGCGGCAAATGGAGCGGCGCGTGCCGTTTCTGGTGCAGCGGGCGCTGTATTGGGACGAGGCGCTGCCGCAGATGCCGTGCGTATTCGTCATCTCCACCTCGGGCTGCATCTTGCAGGGCGATCGCCTGACGCTCGAGGTGCAGGTCGCCCCCCGGGCCTGCGGGCATGTCACCACTCAATCGGCGACCAAGATCCACGCCATGGAAAATAACTACGCGGCGCAGATGCAGACGCTGACGCTCGAAGAGGGCAGCTATCTGGAGATGATGCCCGATCCGGTGATCCCTCACTGCGGCTCGCGCTTCATTACCGATACCCGCATTACGCTGCACCCCACGGCGACGCTGCTCTATGGCGAGATCCTGATGTCGGGACGCAAACACCATCAGGCGGATCGCGGTTTCAGATTCGACGTTTACTCTTCGCGCATCAGCGCCTGTCGCCCCGAGGGCAACACGCTGTTTGTCGAGCGCTATGTGCTGGAACCGCATAAACACCCGCTGAACGGGGTCGGCGTGATGGGGCCGTTCGATGTGTTCGGCAATGTGATCCTGCTGACGCCGCCCGAGCATCATCAGCGGATCCTCGATCGCATCGCGCCCCGCTATGACGAGGCTGAGGGGAGCGCCAGCGGCGTCAGCCGGTTGCCCAATGAGTGCGGGCTGATCTTTAAGGCTTTGGGCAAAGAGGCGCGCCAGGTGAAGGCGGCGATTCGCGCTTTCTGGCGCGTCGCCCGGGAGGAAATCCTGGGCGTGACGCTGCCCGAGCCTTTTATCTGGCGCTAGTCTGCAGCGGGAAGCGGTCATGACGACAAAGTGGAGTTGGGCGGCGTTGTGCGCCCGCAGCCGAATAGCGGCGGTGACGGATGCGGTGCTGCGCGGCTGTTCGCAGGTGATGTTTCAAAATAACCCTTTGACCGGATTATTGTTTTTCATCGCCATTTTCGTGGGCGCCTGGGAAGAGGGGCTGCCGCAGGTGGCCTTCGGCTGCCTGCTGGGTACGGCGGCGGCGACGCTCAGCGCGGCGTGGTTGGTGGACGATCGCGCAGCGTTGCGCACCGGTCTCTATGGCTACAACGGCTGCCTGGTCGGCGCCGCGCTGCCGACTTTTTTGCTGCCCTCTGTCTGGCTGTGGATCGGCGTGATCTTCAGCAGCGCGATCTCGGTGATCGTCACCGTCGGCCTCAATCGGCTGCTGCGTACCTGGAAGATCGCGGCGCTGACCGCGCCTTTCGTGCTGACCACCTGGACGGTGCTGCTGGCCAGCTACCCGTTCAGCCATCTGCGGCATGTGCGGTTGCCGCCGGCGGCCATCCCGGCCGACGGCGCGGTGTTCAACCCGCATCCCGACCTGGCGGAGGTGTTGAGCGGTGCGTTGCACGGCGTCTCCCAGGTCTTTTTGTGCAGCAGCGTGAGCGGCGGCGTGCTGCTGTTGCTCGGGCTGGCGGTTTCGTCGCCGCACGCGATGGCGCTGGGTTTTTTCGGCGCCTTGCTGGCGGTGATCACCGCGCTGGCGATTGGCGCCGATCCGCAGGCGGTCTTCGCCGGGCTGTATGCTTTCAGCGCGGTGCTGACGGCGGTGGCGCTGGGTTCCGTCTTCAACCCGCCCGGCCGGCGGGTGCTTATCTATACGCTGCTCGGCGTGATTTTCACGGTGCTGGTGCAGGGGGCTTTCAATACCTTGCTGGCTCCGCTGGGGATGCCGTCGTTGACCATGCCGTTCGTGATCGCGTCCTGGGTGTTTTTGAGCGCCAATCCGGCGGTGATCGCGGCGCGGCGCTAATCCATTGATTTCAACATAACGAGAATACGGGAGTGTGGGTATGGCGGTAATTTCCGAAGGATTGCATGGCGCGGCCCGGCGTCGGGCGGTATCCTTGCTGCTGGGGCTGGTGGCGGTCAACGTCGTTGTCTGGCTGCTGGCGCTGGCGGTGTTCAAAGACAATGCGGCGCTGATGGGTACCGCCTTGCTGGCCTACAGTTTTGGTCTGCGTCATGCGGTGGATGCCGATCACATCGCCGCGATCGACAACGTGACCCGCAAGCTGATGCAACAGGGCAAAACGCCGGTGGCGGTCGGCACCTTCTTCTCGCTCGGCCACTCGACCATCGTGGTGCTGGCCTCGGCCGCCATTGCCGCCACGGCGATGATGTTCAGCCGACAGATGGGCTGGTTTCACGAAACCGGCGGTTTGATCGGCACGCTGGTGTCCGCGCTGTTTCTGCTGACGGTGGCCTTTATCAACCTGCTGGTGCTGATCTCCGTGTGGCGCGCTTTCCGGCAGGTGAAGGCGGGCGAGCTGCCTGCGCATCAATCGCTGGATCTGTTGATGAGCGGCGGCGGTGCGCTGGCGCGCTGCTTCCGCCCGCTGTTCAGGCTGGTGAATCAGAGCTGGCACATGTACCTGGTGGGCTTCTTGTTTGGCCTGGGCTTCGACACCGCCACCGAGGTCGGGTTGTTGGGGATTTCGGCTGCCGGCGCCGGCCACGGCATGAACCTGTGGAGCATCATGCTGTTCCCGGCGCTGTTCGCCGCCGGCATGGCGCTGATCGACTCCATCGACAACTTCGTGATGATTGGCGCTTACGGCTGGGCGTTCTCCAAACCGATCCGCAAACTGTACTACAACATGACCATCACGGCGGCGTCGGTGATCATCGCGGTGTTTATCGGCGGCATCGAAGCGCTCGGACTTATCGCCGACAAGCTGGCGCTGTCCGGCCCGCTGTGGGACGCCGTGGCGCGGCTCAACGATCATCTGGGGGAGATGGGTTATTGGGTGATCGCCGTGTTCATTTTCTGCTGGCTGGTGTCGGTGGTGAATTACCGCCTGCGCGGCTATGACAAGCTGACGGTCAGCGGCTGAAAAGGCGGGTGCTCGTGGATCCTGCCTGACACCATCCGCCAACGGGCGGGGCGAACCCCGCCGTTGGGTTGCCTTACCGTTCGGATTCGTAAGCCAAAGTGGCCGCAACCTCCGAGTCTCCCAACCTGATGCGCAGTTCGCACAGCGAACCGCGGGTTAGCCAGATGAACGCGATCAGCGTCATACAGACGATCACCAGCTTAAGCACGACCCGTTTTTGCTGCATTTTTGACCTCCCTATCCTTGCCTTGCGGCGGGTAAGAGGCTAACCTGATGTTGCTAGGCATCAGAGTGGCCTCGGGTTGATAATATCGACTCGGGGCCTTTCTCTTTCTCTCCTTTGCCAAGGCTCCGGACAGAAAGATCCAGAGCACCCGCTGCGCAGTCTACCCGAACTTCCTTCCCGTGAAATCCGCCGTTGCGCCAACCTGCGGCGCGGTGCGCAGTTCGTGATGCAAGAAAAGAAAAAGGGGCGATGATGATCGCCCCTTGGATGCGTGGAGTAGGAATTGGCGTTAAGCCGCTTCGGTCTGCTGTTGGCGCTTAGACTGCGCCGCCGGCTTTTCCGGCTTGGCGGCCGCCAGCGCATCCGGCGCAAAGTCGTCCACGTTGATGGAGCGCAGGCGGCTCTCTTCGGCTTTCACCAGGATCTTCGCTTCGTCGGCGCTGATCTTGCCTTCTTCCAGCGCGCGCTCCGCCAAACGATCCAGACGGGTGAACGGCAGGTTTTTGCCGGCCGCCTTGCACAGGCGTTCGTGAATCGGCTCGGCGGCCATCACGTCGGCCAGCGCCGCTTCCAGCAGACCGATTGGGTTATGCTCGCTCGGCGTCAGGTACTGGCCGCGTCCCAGACGGCTGCGGGTGGCGGAAGGCACCTGCAGGATCTTGGCCAGCTGATGATCCAGGCGATCGGACGGAGCGGTATGCACGCGGCCGAACGGGAAGACCACGAAGCGCAGCGCGCCGGCGATAAAGCGGTTCGGGAAGTTGCGCAGCAGATCATCCAGCGCCTGTTCGGCTTTATGCAGGCTGTCTTGCACGCCCCAATGCACCAGCGGCAGATCTTCTTTCTGACGGCCTTCGTCGTCAAAGCGTTTCAGCACGGCGGAAGCCAGGTACATCTGGCTGAGGATATCCCCCAGGCGAGCGGAGATGCGCTCGCGGCGCTTCAGGCTGCCGCCCAGCACGCCCATGGAAACGTCCGACAGCAACGCCAGGTTGGCGCTCAGGCGGTTCAACTGCTGATAGTAACGACGGGTCGCGTCCTTGGTCGGCGTGGCGCTGGTGCGGCCGTTGGTCAGGCCCAGCCAGAAGCTGCGTACCTTGTTGCTGCCGACGTGGCCCAGGTGGCCGAACAGCGATTTATCGAAGGCGTTCAGATCGTTGTTCTGCGCCGCCGCCATTTCATCCAGCACATAAGGATGGCAGCGGATCGCGCCCTGACCGAAGATCATCATGGTGCGGGTCAGGATGTTCGCGCCTTCCACCGTGATGGCGATCGGTGCGCCCTGATAAGCGCGAGCCAGGAAGTTGGATTCGCCCAGCATAATGCCTTTACCGCCGGCGATGTCCATGGCGTCAACGATCGACTGCTGGCCGCGGTGCGTACAGTGGTATTTGACGATGGCCGACAGCACGGCCGGTTTCTCGCCCTGCACCAGCGCGTAGGTGATCAGCGAAGCGGCGGCGTCCATCACATAGGTGTTGCCGGCGATGCGCGCCAACGGCTCTTCGATCCCTTCCATTTTACCGATGGAGATCTTGAACTGACGGCGAATGTGCGCGTAGGCGCCGGTCGCCAGGGCGATGGATTTCAGGCTGCCGGTGGAGTTGGACGGCAGGGTGATGCCGCGACCGACCGACAGGCATTCAACCAGCATGCGCCAGCCCTGGCCGGCCATTTTCGGGCCGCCGATGATGTAATCGATCGGCACGAACACGTCGGTGCCGCGGGTCGGGCCGTTCTGGAACGGCACGTTCAGCGGGAAGTGGCGGTTGCCGATTTCCACGCCCGGCGTGCTGGTCGGGATCAGCGCACAGGTGATGCCCGGGGATTCGTTGTCGCTCAGCAGGCGGTTCGGGTCATGCAGTTTGAATGCTAAACCCAGTACGGTGGCGACCGGCGCCAGCGTGATGTAGCGCTTGTTCCAGGTCAGGCGCATGCCCAGCACCTGCTTGCCTTGCCATTCGCCCATGCACACGGTGCCCACGTCTGGAATGGCACCGGCATCGGAACCCGCTTCCGGGCTGGTCAGCGCGAAGCAAGGGATCTCGTCGCCGCGCGCCAGGCCCGGCAGATAGTGGTTTTTCTGTTCTTCGGTACCGTAATGCTGCAGCAGTTCGCCTGGGCCGAGGGAGTTCGGCACGCCGACGGTGATCGCCAGGATGCCGGAAACGCCGGCCAGTTTTTGCAGCACCATCGCCTGAGCGTAAGGGGAGAATTCCAGACCGCCGTACTCTTTCTTGATGATCATCGCGAAGAAACGGTGTTCTTTCAGGTACGCCCAGAGTTCAGGCGGCAGATCGGCCAGTTCGTGAGTGATCTGGAAGTCGTTGGCCATGCGGCAGGCTTCTTCCACCGGGCCGTCGATAAACGCCTGCTCTTCTTCCGTCAGGCGCGGTTTCGGGTAGCTGTGCAGCTTGTTCCAGTCCGGCGCGCCGCGGAACAGATCGCCTTCCCACCAGGTGGTGCCCGCGTCGATCGCTTCCTTCTCGGTGGTGGACATCGGCGGCATCACCTTGCGGAAGGCGCGCAGCGCCGGCGCGGAGAGCAGAGAGCGACGCACAGAGGAAAGGTTCAGCGGCAGCAGCACGATCGCCAGCGGCAGCAACAGCCAGAAGCTCCACAGGCCGATCGCGCCCATGGCGGCGGTGTACGCCACCAGGATCAGGCTGCTGAGGGTAAGGTTCACTCGGTGGTAGAACACCACGCCGAGGAGAGCCAGTAAAACGACAATACTAAGAACCATCATAAGAAGCTCCGAAGTAGTAAGAGGTCTGACCTGTTGTGTGTATGTAATAGGTTTTAGTACAAGGCAGAATTTTTATCAATGCGTTTACAGTTTAATTACAACTCAGGTCACAAACTGACAGCACCAATCATCAAAAACCTCTCCGCTTCCTTAACCGGCGCGCTGTTTGGCTGAGAATGCTTCTCGCTGTTTCCGCGATCCGGTACACTGCGGAGCGGAAGATTTGACGATAACAAGAGGTTCCTCATGTACCACGACCTTATTCGCAGTGAACTGAACGAAGCGGCTGATACCCTGGCGAAATTTATCAATGACGACGCCAACATCGACGCCATCCAACGCGCGGCGGTGCTGCTGGCGGACTCCTTCAAAGCCGGCGGTAAAGTGATCTCCTGCGGCAACGGCGGTTCCCATTGCGACGCGATGCACTTCGCCGAAGAGCTGACCGGCCGCTACCGTGAAAACCGCCCGGGCTACCCGGCGATTGCCATCTCGGACGTGAGCCATCTGTCCTGCGTCAGCAACGACTTCGGCTATGAGTATGTGTTCTCCCGCTATGTGGAAGCGGTGGGCCGCGAAGGCGACGTGCTGCTGGGCATTTCCACCTCCGGCAACTCCGGCAACATCATCAAGGCCATCGACGCGGCGCGCGCCAAGGGGATGAAAGTGATCACCCTGACCGGCAAGGACGGCGGCAAAATGGCGGGTTCCGCCGATGTGGAAATCCGTGTGCCGCACTTCGGCTACGCCGATCGCATTCAGGAAATCCACATCAAAGCGATTCACATCTTGATTCAGCTGATCGAAAAAGAGATGGTTAAGGCTTGATAGCCTTCGGGGGGGCTCCGGCTCCCCCAGGAATAAGACAGCGGGCGCCGCATGCATGCCGCGCCCGCACAGCGTATGTCAGTGTGGTTAAGGAGTGCTGGCGATGTGTGAACTGCTCGGGATGAGCGCAAACGTACCGACCGATATCTGCTTCAGCTTTACCGGCCTGGTACAGCGCGGCGGCCGCACCGGGCCGCATAAGGATGGCTGGGGCATTACCTTCTATGAAGGGAACGGCTGCCGCACATTCAAGGATCCGCAGCCGAGCTTCAACTCGCCGATCGCCCGCCTGGTGCAGGACTATCCGATCAAGTCTTGCGCGGTGGTGTCCCATATTCGCCAGGCCAACCGCGGCGAAGTGGCGCTGGAAAACACCCATCCGTTCACCCGCGAACTGTGGGGCCGCAACTGGACCTACGCGCACAACGGCCAATTGAAAGGCTATCGCCAGCTGGATACCGGCACGTTTCGCCCGGTCGGCCAGACCGACAGCGAATACGCGTTTTGCTGGCTGCTGCATCAGCTGGCGTTGAAATACCCGCGCACCCCGAGCCAGTGGCCGGCGGTGTTCCGCTATATCGGCCTGTTGGCGAGCCAGCTGCGCAAGAAAGGGGTGTTCAACATGCTGTTGTCGGACGGGCGCTTCGTGATGGCCTATTGCTCCACCAACCTGTATTGGATCACGCGCCGCGCGCCGTTCGGCAAGGCGACGCTGCTCGATCAGGACGTGGAAATCGATTTTCAGCAGCAGACCACACCGAACGATGTGGTCACGGTGATCGCCACCCAACCGCTGACCGCCAACGAAACCTGGCACAAGATTGAGCCAGGCGAGTTCGCGTTATTTCACTTCGGTGAGCGGCTTGTTCTGAGCGAAGGGATTGGTGTTGGGCGTCGGGCTGGTTGACGCGTACTGCGTCATCTGGCCGCTGCTCATCAACGGTTGACCCAAGACATACTGGCCGTTGTCTACGGTCATCATCGGCGGCTGGTGGTTCTTCGCGAAGTAATCATAGCCCGGCTTCAGCTGGCGCCAGAAGGCGATATAGCTGGATGACGCATGGCGCTTCAGGTTCTGTTCGGTCATGCGGAACGGGTAGATGCTGATGTCGACGCGGCTTTGGCCATAGGCGAAGGCGGCTTCGACGTAGCGATAGATCTCATCCATATAGGTGTTGGTCATCGCGTAACAGCCGATCGATTTACATTCGCCGTGGATCATCAGATAAGCGCCGGAATAGCCCTGCGACTTATCGTAATCATTAGGGAAACCGATATTGATCGCCCGATAATACTTGCTGTCGGGTTTCAGATGGCGCGCGTCAACGCTATAAAAGCCTTCCGGACTTTTAAAGTCGCCTTCACGACGTTTAGGACCCAGCCCGCCGGAGAAATTACAGATCGGGAACGTATTGACCAAGCGGAATTCATTGCCCATTTTGGCATACAATTCCAGCTTGCGTTCCTCTTTGAAGATCTGAATATAGACCGGCGACCCCAATAATTGCTGTTTAACTACCGGCGCTTCGGGTACCTGCTCGCTGGCGCTGCAGGCCGTGATCATCGGCATAGAAACAAGCATCGCAAACAACAGCGCGATTTTGCTCATTATTATTCCTGCTTATATTTATCTGCCGGCGCAATGAGATTGGCCAGCGTGCCACTGATTATTGTTTTTACTGCTGCAAAACACCGCCAGATTACCAGCGCGTTTATTTTTAGCAATACGTGATATGTATAAAAAAACGACAAAGCTCGATAAAAGTGAAATGACCGGCAGATTTTAACGATAAGTAGTGAAAAACAGGCGAAATTTAATTGCGTTTGCTTGACACAAGTCACGACGGAACGCAGAACAATGTTGCGAACAATGTTAATATTCTCTCTTCAATTTAACGCGCTGTGGCGATTGAAGCGGCAAGAGTTATTGCATATAACCCGGCCGTTTTGATGGTTATTTGGCTACATGCCGTTAACACATCGACTGTCGCGCAAACAACGGAAGGGGGATTCAAGGGAATGCGCGTTACCCCAGTTTTTCACTGCGAGAAAGTTCATGTTGGGCGTGCCGTTGTGCGCACTGCCCGGCAATCCTGGCATCGTCAGCACCCGCCTCTGGGGCCGGTCAGACGTGTAAACCAAACTACATCGTATAAATCCTATGATTAAGATCAGAAAAGGGTTAGATCTGCCGATAGCCGGAGCCCCGGTTCAGGCGATCCAAGATGGCCCGAACATTCAGCATGTCGCCCTGCTTGGGGAAGAGTATGTCGGAATGCGTCCCTCCATGCTGGTGCAGGAAGGCGATACCGTTAAGAAAGGCCAGGCGTTGTTCGAAGATAAGAAAAACCCCGGGGTTTTCTTCACGGCTCCCGCCAGCGGCCGCATCGTCGCGATTAACCGCGGCGAGCGGCGCGTCTTGCAATCGGTGGTGATTGCGCTGGAAAACGGCGGCGACGATCAGCTCGAGTTTGCGCATTATCCGTTGGGTGAACTCAGCCAACTGCCGCGCGAACAGGTCGAAAGCGAACTGATCGCCAGCGGCCTGTGGACCGCGCTGCGCACCCGCCCGTTCAGCAAAACGCCAAGCCCCGGCAGCGAACCGCGCGCCATTTTCGTCACCGCGATGGATACCCAACCGTTGGCCGCCGATCCGCAGGTGATCATCGCCGAACAACAGGCGGCGTTCAACGCCGGGCTGGTGGTCTTGGCGCGTCTGACGGCGGGTAAGGTACACGTATGCCACGCCGCCGGCGCCTCGGTTGGCCAGCAGAGCGGCCCGCAGATCGCCTACAGCGAATTTGCCGGCCCGCATCCCGCCGGGCTGGTGGGCACCCACATTCACTTCCTTGAACCGGTCAGCCTGAAGAAAACCGTTTGGCACATCGGTTACCAGGACGCGATCGCCATCGGCACCCTGTTCACCACCGGTAAGCTCGATACCCGCCGGGTCGTGGCGCTGGCCGGGCCGCAGGTGGCGCAGCCGACGCTGCTGCGCACCCGCCTGGGAGCCAGCCTCGATGAGCTGACCGCCGGCCGCCTGAAAGAGGGCGAGAACCGGGTGATCTCCGGTTCGGTGCTGAACGGTATGCAGGCCGCCGGGCCGAACGCCTGGCTGGGCCGTTTCCACTCGCAGGTGTCGGTGCTGGAAGAAGGGCGCGACAAAGAGCTGTTCGGCTGGATCGTGCCGTCGCCGAACAAGTTCTCCATTACCCGCACCACGCTGGGCCACTTCCTGAAAAACAAACTGTTCGCCTTCTCGACCACCACTAACGGCGGCGAACGCGCCATGGTGCCGATCGGCAACTATGAGCGGGTGATGCCGCTGGATATTTTGCCGACGCTGCTGCTGCGCGATTTGCTGGCGGGCGACAGCGACAGTGCGCAGGCGCTGGGCTGCCTGGAGCTGGACGAGGAAGATCTGGCGTTGTGCACCTTCGTTTGCCCCGGCAAGTATGAGTACGCGCCGGTGCTGCGCGAGGTGCTGACCAAGATTGAGCAGGAAGGATAACCGATGGGCCTGAAGAATTATTTTGAGAAGATAGAGCATCACTTCACGCCGGGCGGCAAACTGGAAAAGTGGTACCCGCTGTATGAAGCGACCACCACGGTGTTTTATACCCCCGGCACGGTGACGCGCGGCGCTTCGCACGTGCGCGACGCCATCGATTTGAAACGCATGATGATCCTGGTGTGGCTGGCGGTGTTCCCGGCGATGTTTTGGGGCATGTACAACGTCGGCCAGCAGGCGATCCCGGCGCTGCACCATCTGTACAGCGGCGACGCGCTGCAACAGGTGCTGGCGGGCGACTGGCATTATCGCCTGGCGCAGTGGCTCGGCGCCTCGCTGGCGGCCGACGCCGGCTGGGTCAGCAAGATGGTGCTGGGCGCCTGTTACTTCCTGCCGATCTACGCCGTGGTGTTCGTCGTCGGCGGCTTCTGGGAAGTGTTGTTCGCCATTATCCGCAAGCATGAGGTCAACGAAGGCTTCTTCGTCACTTCTATCCTGTTCGCGCTGATCGTGCCGCCGACCCTGCCGCTGTGGCAGGCCGCGCTGGGCATCACCTTCGGCGTGGTGGTGGCCAAAGAGATCTTCGGCGGCACCGGGCGCAACTTCCTCAACCCGGCGCTGGCCGGCCGCGCCTTCCTGTTCTTCGCCTATCCGGCGCAGATCTCCGGTGACTTGGTGTGGACCTCCGCGGACGGTTTCTCCGGCGCGACGCCGCTGGCGCAGTGGAGCGCAGGCGGGGCGCACAGCCTGAGCAACGTGGCCACCGGCCAGTCCATCAGTTGGCTGGACGCCTTCCTCGGCAACATTCCCGGCTCCATCGGTGAAGTCTCCACGCTGATGATCCTGATCGGCGGGGCGATTATCCTGTTCGGCCGCGTGGCCTCCTGGCGCATCGTCGCCGGCGTGATGCTCGGCATGGTGGCTTCCGCCCTGTTGTTCAACGCCATCGGTTCGGACACCAACCCGATGTTTGCCATGCCGTGGTACTGGCATCTGGTGCTGGGCGGCTTCGCCTTCGGCATGATCTTTATGGCGACCGACCCGGTTTCCGCCTCCTTCACCAATAAGGGGAAATGGTGGTACGGCATTCTGATCGGCGTGATGTGCGTGCTGATCCGGGTGGTCAACCCCGCCTATCCGGAAGGCATGATGCTGGCGATCCTGTTCGCCAACCTGTTCGCGCCGCTGTTCGATTACCTGGTGGTGCAGGCCAACATCAAGCGGAGAAAAGCCCGTGGCGAATGAAGCGAAAAACGACGGCATCGGTAAAACGCTGCTGGTAGTGCTGCTGCTGTGTCTGGTGTGTTCAGTGGTGGTGGCGGGCTCCGCCGTCGGCCTGAAGTCCAAACAGCAGGAGCAAAAGCTGCTCGACAAGCAGCGCAATATTCTCGACGTAGCCGGCCTGTTGCAGCCGAAAATGGAGAGCGAGCAGGTCAAGCGCCTGTACAGCGAGCGCATCGAACCGCGCCTGGTGGATCTGAACAGCGGCGAATTTGTCGCCGGCAAGGCGGCGGCGTTCGATCTGGGCACCGCGCTGCGCGACGACGCCAAAAGCGTGGCGTTGCCCGCGGGCGACGATCCGGCCGGCATCAAGCGCCGCAGCAACCAGGCGGAAATCTACCTGGTGCGCGATGAAAGCGGCCAGGTGAACAAGATTGTGTTGCCGGTATACGGCACCGGTCTGTGGTCGATGATGTACGCCTTCGTGGCATTGGATAACGACGGCAACACGGTCAAGGGCATCACCTACTACGACCAGGGGGAAACGCCGGGGCTGGGCGGTGAGGTCGAGAACCCGTCCTGGCGCCAGCAGTGGGTCGGCAAGCAGCTGTTCGACGACAACGGCCAGCCGGCGATCCGCGTGGTGAAAGGCGGCGCGCGTCAGGGGGACGTACACGGGGTGGATGGCCTGTCCGGCGCCACGCTGACCTCCAACGGCGTGCAGCATACGTTTGATTTCTGGTTGGGCGAGCACGGCTTCGGCCCGTTCCTGAAAAAAGTTCGTGAAGGAGCGTTGAAAAATGGCTGATTCCAAAGAGATAAAGCGGGTCCTGCTGGGGCCGCTGTTCGACAATAACCCGATCGCCCTGCAGGTGCTGGGCGTCTGTTCGGCGCTGGCGGTGACCACCAAGCTGGAAACGGCGGTGGTGATGACCATTGCGGTGACGCTGGTGACCGCGTTCTCCAGCTTCTTCATCTCGCTGATCCGTCATCATATTCCCAACAGCGTGCGCATCATCGTACAGATGGCGATCATCGCCTCGCTGGTGATCGTGGTCGATCAGCTGTTGCGCGCCTATGCATTCGAGATCTCCAAGCAGCTGTCGGTGTTCGTCGGCCTTATCATCACCAACTGCATCGTGATGGGGCGCGCCGAGGCCTACGCCATGAAGTCGCCGCCGATCGAGAGCTTTATGGACGGCATCGGCAACGGGCTGGGTTACGGGGTGATCCTGGTGCTGGTCGGTTTCCTGCGCGAGCTGATTGGCTCCGGCAAGCTGTTCGGCGTTCCGGTGCTGGAAACGGTGCAGAACGGCGGCTGGTATCAGCCGAACGGCCTGTTCCTGCTGGCGCCGAGCGCGTTCTTCATCATCGGCCTGCTGATCTGGGTGCTGCGCACCCTGAAGCCGGCGCAGATCGAAAAGGAGTAAAGGCCGATGGAACACTATATCAGCCTGTTTGTGCGCGCGGTGTTCGTCGAGAACATGGCGCTGGCGTTCTTCCTCGGGATGTGTACTTTCCTGGCGGTGTCGAAGAAGGTGTCGACCGCCTTTGGCCTGGGCATCGCGGTGACCATCGTGCTCGGCATTTCGGTGCCGGTGAATAACCTGGTCTATAACCTGATCCTGCGCGACGGCGCGCTGGTGGAGGGCGTCGATCTGAGCTTCCTCAACTTCATCACCTTCATCGGCGTGATTGCGGCGCTGGTGCAGATTTTGGAGATGATCCTCGATCGCTTCTTCCCATCGCTGTATAACGCGCTCGGCATCTTCCTGCCGCTCATTACCGTGAACTGCGCCATCTTCGGCGGCGTGTCCTTCATGGTGCAGCGCGACTACAACTTCGCCGAATCGGTGGTGTACGGCTTTGGTTCCGGCACCGGCTGGATGCTGGCGATCGTTGCCATGGCGGGGATCCGCGAAAAACTCAAGTATGCCAACGTGCCGGCAGGGCTGCGCGGTCTGGGCATTACCTTTATCACCACCGGACTGATGGCGCTGGGCTTCATGTCCTTCTCCGGTGTTCAGTTGTAAAGGCGGGAAGAATTTATGGAAATTATTTTAGGCGTAGCGATGTTCACCGCCATCGTGATGGTGCTGGTGTTGCTGATCCTGTTCGCCAAATCGAAGCTGGTGAACACCGGCGACATCGCGGTGGAAATCAATGGCGATCTGGATAAAAGCTTCCATGCGCCTGCGGGCGACAAGCTGCTCAACGTGCTCTCCAGCCAGGGGATCTTCGTCTCCTCGGCCTGCGGCGGCGGCGGCTCCTGCGGCCAGTGCCGGGTGGTGATCAAAGAGGGCGGCGGCGATATCCTGCCGACCGAGCTCTCGCACATCAACAAGCGCGAAGCGAAAGAAGGGTGCCGCCTGGCGTGCCAGGTGAACGTGAAGCAGAACCTGAAGATCGAGCTGCCGGAAGAGATCTTCGGCGTGAAGAAATGGGAGTGCGAGGTTATCTCCAACGATAACAAAGCCACCTTTATCAAAGAGCTGAAGCTGAAGATCCCCGATGGCGAAGACGTGCCGTTCCGCGCGGGCGGTTTCATCCAGATCGAAGCGCCGGCGCACGACATCAGTTACGCCGACTTCGACGTGCCGCAGGAGTATCGCGGCGACTGGGACAAGTTCAACCTGTTCCGCTACCGTTCGACGGTGAACGACACCACGGTGCGCGCCTACTCGATGGCCAACTACCCGGAAGAGAAGGGCATCATCATGCTCAACGTGCGTATCGCCACGCCGCCGCCCAACAATCCGGACGTGCCGCCGGGCATCATGTCTTCCTATATCTGGTCGCTGAAGCCGGGCGACAAGGTGACCATCTCCGGGCCGTTCGGCGAGTTCTTCGCCAAGGACACCGACGCCGAAATGATCTTTATCGGCGGCGGCGCGGGCATGGCGCCGATGCGTTCGCACATCTTCGATCAGCTCAAGCGTTTGAACTCGAAACGCAAGATCACCTTCTGGTACGGTGCGCGTTCGCTGCGCGAGATGTTCTATGAAGACGACTTCAACCAGCTGCAGGCGGAGAACGAAAACTTCACCTGGCACGTGGCGCTGTCGGATCCGCAGCCGGAAGATAACTGGACCGGCTACACCGGCTTTATCCATAATGTTCTGCTGGAGAACTACCTGAAGAACCACCCGGCGCCGGAGGACTGCGAGTTTTACATGTGCGGGCCGCCGATGATGAACGCCGCGGTGATCAAGATGCTCAAAGATCTGGGCGTCGAAGACGAAAACATCATGCTGGATGACTTTGGTGGCTAAATGCGCGCATTGGCGATGAAGAACTGGCTGACGGGCGTGGCGCTGAGCGCCACCCTGCTGCTGACCGGCTGCGGGCCGGAACAGGTGGACCTGACGGGTAAAACCATGGGCACCTCGTATTCGATCCGTTACGTGACCGGCGAAGATACGCCGTCGGCGCGCGAGATGCAGGCGGATATCGACAAACGGCTGGAGCAGGTGAACGATCAGATGTCCACCTACCGGCCGGATTCCGAGCTGAGCCGCTTCAACGCCAGCCGCGACATTGACCGGCCGTTCCCGGTTTCGCCGGCCACCGCCGAAGTGGTGCGCGAAGCGCTGCGCATCAACCGCGTCACCGATGGCGCGCTGGACGTGACCGTCGGGCCGCTGGTCAACCTGTGGGGCTTCGGCCCGGAAGGGCGGCCGGACAAAGTGCCGAGCGAGGCGGAGCTGGAGCATCGCCGCGCCTGGACCGGCGCCGACAAACTGTCGGTGCAGGGCAGCGCGCTGGTGAAAAGCATCCCTGAGCTGTACGTCGATCTGTCGTCGATCGCCAAAGGGTATGGCGTGGACGTGGTGGCGGAATATCTGCAGTCCCGGCATGTGAAGAACTACATGGTGGATATCGGCGGCGAGGTGCGCACGCGCGGGCATAACGGCGAACAAAAGCCGTGGCGCATCGCCATCGAGCGCCCGACCGCCGGTACGCAGCAGCAGGCGCAGCTGGTGATCCAACCCGGGGAGATGTCGATCGCCACCTCGGGTGACTATCGCAACTACTTCGAGCAAGACGGGGTGCGCTATTCGCACACCATCGATCCGATCACCGGGCGCCCAATCCATCATCGGTTGGTGTCGATCACCGTGCTGAGCCCGACCTGCATGACCGCCGACGGCCTGTCCACCGGCCTGAACGTGATGGGGCCGGAGCGCGGCATGGCGCTGGCCAACCTGCTCGGCATCCCGGTGTTCATGATCGTGAAAACCGCCGACGGCTTTGAGGAGCGTTATTCAGACGCGTTCAAGCCCTATCTGAAAAAGCGTTCGTGAGGTTGCTATGTTGACGGTATTCGCCGCTACCTTCGTGTTGTTTCTGCTGATCGTCGGCGGCATGTCGCTGGGCTATGTGTTCAAACGCAAAAGCCTGCAGGGCAGCTGCGGCGGCATCACCGCGCTGGGCATGGAGAAAGTCTGCGACTGCCCGGAGCCGTGCGATGCGCGCAAAAAACGCGAAGCCAAAGCGGCGCAGCGGCGCGAGCAGTTGGAAAAGCACCGCATTCTGTAGCTGTAGCGAAAACCCGGCCTTGACCGGGTTTTTTATTTGGGGGAGTTATTTGATTTTGAATAGGCCAGATTACCGAGTGCACTGCCCATGAAACAGCACAACATCAGGCCAATCGCCAGCAACTTGAAGTTAGCCGACATCTGATCCTCGCCCTCAATGTGGCCAATAATCCAGTCTGAGAGAAAGGGAAAAGCCAGGAGCATGAGGCCAATACCTATTATCGCACCGGCAATAATTGCTGCTATCCGTTTCATATCACCTCACCTGCCAGAACCAGACTTCTTTTGATTTAAAGAAATCGCTAAAACGCCCATCGTAATCTTTAATCTTGCTCAGGATTAAATCGTAAGGTTGATACATCTCTCATTTTAGAATCATTCGGATCTTCCTGATAGTTCTCAGCAGGTTAGTCTGTTGACTCGATTGGTTAAAATATCGTCTCATTAGGTTTATTTTGGATTTAGGGAGTTCCAGGATGGGACAACAACAAGAAGGGATAAAACGGGTGTTAACGGTGGGTGAAATTAATTTGGCCCGTTCCGTGTTTGGCAGGTCAGTTTTCTATGAGAAAGTCTTTGTTCACTGCGATAGCTATCTGCCGTTTGGGCTGCAAGCCAACAGAACGGCGATGGCACCCAACGGAGAAGTCTGGTTTAGACAAGCCTTATATAAGGCTGATTTTTCCACGGCCGCTGCAGGTTTCCAGCATGTATTTATCCACGAAATGAGCCATGTCTGGCAGCACCAAAAAGGTATGTGGGTGAGAACCCGAGGTTTATTGAGTTGGGCTGCTGAATACAAATATCGACTCGATGGTAAACAGCTGTTGTATAACTACTCCATGGAACAGCAAGCTTCTATCATCGCTGATTATTGGTTCCTGAAGAAGTATGGTTACACTATCTGGCTGGGCGCGATTAACAATGGCGTGAATTTTCAGGGCGTAACGGATAAAACGATCGCCAGAAAATACGAATATACGCTTTCTCAGTTTCTTAAGCAGAGGTAACAGGATGAACCGCATTATTTTGGTTGGAACACTGGCTTTGCTGCTCGCCGGCTGCATGCACATGAACGATCCGAGGCCAAAAAACTACGCGGCCAACGTCACTGTCGTTGATAACCACGTTTGTGTGCGGGTTCAACCTGAAGGGGACGAGCGGTTGGCCGGCGTTATTATCGAAGAAATCGGCAATGCCAACGCTATCTTCGGCAAGCACTTCACGGATAACGAGATGCCTGCGGTCACCGCGGCTACGTGCATTCCCGACGATAATTATAAATTCGAAGACGGGAAGTCTTACGGGGTATCGGTGACGCTGTTGTCGCCGGATAAACGAAGTCAAGGTCTTGAGCCTGCCGCCCGGCTGTTCGGCGCTGGGTTTAGTGTTCGCAATGAAAATGGCACCATCCAAGTGGTTCCTGCTCGCTAACGGATGTTGAAACCTGGGCGGGCATAAGGCGGGTTTGTCGAACCGCCTTATGCCGTAGCCGGTTATTTATTTCGCCTTGCGGAAGCTTTTCGCCTCGGCCGGGGAGTTAACCATCACGCCGTCGGCGCCCAGCGCCAGCGCCTGCTGATATTCCTGCGGCGAGTTGACCCCGAACAGGATGATGTGCGCCGGGCCCTGCGAGCGGAAACAGTCCATCGACTCTTTATCCCAGGTCAGAAATGCCTTCGAACGCCCTTCGCCGAGAGTATATTTCTCTACCACCTCCACCTCGCGCTTCAGCTCCAGCCCGTACCAGCGCGGCTGCTGGTTGTCCGGTTTGACGTCGCACTGGTGCGCCATGGTGACGTTGGCCAGCAGCGTGCGGGTCTCGTCGCGGCTTTCAAAGAGCGGGATGGCCGGCGGCAGCGCCTGCAGGTATTTGGCGTCGGTAGAGTAGACGCGGGTGCGGTTCAGGCTGTTGGTGCTTTGCAACGTCGCCAGCAGCGCCTGGCCAAACTGCGCCGGATCGGCGTCCGGGGATTTGATGTCCAGATAAAAGGTGACGTGCGGAAACGCCTTCAGCACGTCGTCGAGGCGCGGAATGCCGATGCCCCGGCCGCGGAACGGGTGGGCGTCACCCTTGGCGAAGGCCCAGCCGGCGTCGGTCTCGGCCAGCTGCGCGGCGGTATAGGCAGAGACCGGGCCCTGCCGGTTGGTCAACGCTTTCAGATCCGAGGGGCGATACAGCACGATGACGCCGTCTTTGGATTCTTGCAGGGTGATCCAAATGGCGTCGGCGCCGTTTTTCAATGCCGTTTCGATAGCGATGCGGGTGTTTTCCGGCGCATCGGCGGTGCCGCCGCGGTGGGCGACGATCGCCGGCGCATGACCGGCGGCGGCGCTGGCCGCCAGCGCGTTCAGCGACAGTGCGGAAGCCAGCAGCAAATGAGAAAATCTGATCATGTAGGATACCTTGTCGTTATCGTTGTGGAGAGCCGCACGGGATGGCGGAAATCATACTATTGAAAAATTAAGCTTTTTTAACAACGCGGAAATATCTGGCGGAAACGCCGCTTTCCTCGAGCTCCGCGGCCTTGAGCTTTCGGTATCTGACTGTATACTTATACAGTGTTACTGGAGGGTGCGATGCGTAAAATCATTCATGTCGATATGGACTGCTTCTTCGCGGCGGTGGAAATGCGCGACGATCCCAGCCTGCGTGATATTCCGCTGGCGATTGGCGGCAGCGCCGATCGGCGCGGGGTGATCAGCACCGCCAACTACCCGGCGCGGCGCTACGGCGTACACAGCGCCATGTCCACGGCGATGGCGCTCAAGCTGTGTCCGCATCTCACCCTGCTGCCGGGGCGCATGGCGGCCTATAAAGAGGCTTCGCTGCACATCCGCGAAATCTTCGCTCGCTATACCCCGCTGATCGAGCCGCTGTCGCTCGATGAAGCCTATCTCGACGTGACCGACAGCCCGCAATGCAACGGCTCGGCGACGCTGATCGCCCAGGAAATCCGTCAGGCGATCGCCGACGAACTGAACCTCACCGCGTCGGCCGGCGTCGCGCCGATCAAGTTTCTCGCCAAAATCGCCTCCGAGATGAACAAGCCGAACGGGCAATACGTGATCACGCCGGCGCAGGTGCCGGCGTTTTTGCAGCAGCTGCCGCTCAGCAAGATCCCCGGCGTCGGCAAGGTGACCGCCAAACGGCTGGAGGAAGTGGGGCTCATCACCTGCGCCGACGTGCAGCAATACGATTTGGCGCAGTTGCTCAAGCGGTTCGGCAAGTTTGGCCGGGTGTTGTGGGAGCGGTGTCAGGGCATCGATCGGCGCGAAATCTTAGCGGAGCGGCTGCGCAAATCGGTGGGGGTGGAGCGCACGCTGGCGGAAGACATTCACGACTGGGAAGACTGCGAAACGCTGATTATCGACAAACTCTATCCCGAGCTGGAGATGCGGCTGCGCAAGGTAAAGCCGGATCTGCACATCGCCCGGCAGGGCGTGAAGCTGAAGTTTCAGGATTTTCAGCAAACCACCCAGGAGCACGTCTTCCCGGTGTTGAACCGGCAGGATTTGCTGGAGGTGGCGCGGCAGGCGTGGCGCGAGCGGCGCGAAGGGCGCGGCGTGCGGCTGGTGGGGTTGCATGTGACGCTGCTCGATCCGCAGCTGGAGCGGCAGCTGGCGCTGCCTTGGGAATAAAAAAGCCGGCGAGTCGCCGGCTTTTTGCGTTAAGCGTGCAGATTACGCGCGCTCAGGGATTGCTTTCAGCAGCGAGGTCAGCAGCTTCCAGTACAGACCGACGCTTTCGATATGCACTTGCTCATCCGGCGAGTGCGGGCCGGTGATGGTTGGCCCGATCGATACCATATCCATGTTTGGATACGGCTTTTTGAACAGACCGCATTCCAGACCGGCGTGGATCACCATGATGTTCGGCGTCTTGTTGAACAGCTCCTGATACAGCTCGCGCACCAAGTGCATCACCGGCGAGTCGGCGTCCGGCTGCCAGCCCGGGTAGCCCCCCTTCGGCGCCACGTTGGCGCCGGCCAGCTGGCCCAGCGCGGTCAGCATCTCGACAACGTAATCTTTGCCGCTGTCGATCAGGGAGCGGATCAGGCAGATGATTTCCGCTTCGTTTTCGCTGGTGGTGACTACGCCGACGTTCAGCGAGGTTTCCACCACGCCTTTCACCGCGTCGCTCATGCGGATCACGCCGTTCGGCGTGCCGTTCAGTAGCGCCAGGAAGCGTTGCTGGCTGTCGGCGCTCAGCGCCTGCGAAGCGCTGGTGGTCGGCTCCAGCAGCACGGTGATGTTCTTCTCTTTGGCGGAGAGTTCGTTCTGCAGCACGGCCAGGAACTCTTGGCTCAGCGCTTTCAGCGCGTCGGCTTTTTCTGCCGGCACCGCTACCACCGCGGAGGCTTCACGCGGGATGGCGTTGCGCAGGGTGCCGCCGTTCAGGTCCAGCACGCGCAGGTTCAGCGCCTCCGCATGGGCGAACAGGAAGCGCGCCAGCAGTTTGTTGGCGTTGCCCAGCCCGACGTGGATCTCGGCGCCGGAATGGCCGCCTTTCAGGCCCTTGAGGGTCAGCTTCAGGGTTTGGTAACCGGCCGGCACCGCTTCGCGCTGCAGCGGCAGGGTGGTGATGAAGTCGATACCGCCGGCGCAACCCATGTAGATTTCGCCTTCTTCTTCGGAATCGGTATTGATCAGGATGTCCGCCTGCAGCCAGTTCGGCTGCAGCCCGAAGGCGCCGTCCATCCCCGCTTCTTCGGTCATGGTCAGCAGGACTTCCAGCGGGCCATGCTCAACGCTGTCGTCGGCCAGCACCGCCAGGGCGGAGGCCATGCCGATGCCGTTATCGGCGCCCAGCGTGGTGCCGCGCGCTTTCACCCACTCGCCGGCGATATAAGGCTGGATCGGATCCTTGGCGAAGTCGTGCACGGTGTCGTTATTCTTTTGCGGCACCATGTCCAGGTGCGCTTGCAGCGCCACCGGCTTGCGATTTTCCATGCCTTTGGTGGCCGGTTTGCGCAGCAGAATATTGCCGACCTGATCGCGCTCGGCGTGCAGGTTCTTTTCTTTGGCCCAGGTGAGGATGTGCTGCGCCAGCGCTTCTTCATGATAAGAAGGGTGTGGGATAGAACAGATCTTGGCGAAAATATCCCACAGCGGCTGTGGCGAAAGCTGAGACAATTCAGACACTATAAGTCTCCTGTGACGGCAGGCTCCGACAGGACGGGCGTGCCGCGCGGTTAAGGTGAGTGGGCATCTGTGCGTCGTGGCACGATCATCAGAGAATATCACTTTATTTCCGGCGGTGCGCGCCCCGTATTGTGCGGTTTAAGCGCTTGATCACACGGCTTCGCGGTGGGAACGTTCGTTTTTTCAGCATCAATCACCGGAAAGCTGCGCGGCGGAAATCACGAGGTTTTCCTCGGTACAGCTGGAATTCAACGCGGCCAGTCTCTATAATCTCGCGCAACCTTTTTTCCCCTGAACTATAAAATAAGCCGCTTCACCGCCGGCTGGGACACGATTCTATGAGCGAAAAATACGTTGTTACCTGGGATATGCTGCAGATGCACGCACGCAAGCTGGCGCACCGCCTGCTGCCTGCCGACAAATGGACAGGCATCATTGCCGTAAGCCGCGGCGGTCTGGTACCGGCGGGCCTGCTGGCGCGCGAACTGGGCATCCGCTATGTGGATACCGTCTGCATTTCCAGCTATGACCATGACAACCAACGCGAAATGAAAGTGCTCAAGCGCGCCGAAGGCGACGGTGAAGGCTTCATCGTGGTGGACGATCTGGTGGATACGGGCGGCACCGCGAAAGCGATCCGCGATATGTACCCGAAAGCGCATTTCGTCACCATCTTCGCCAAACCAGCGGGCCGTCCGCTGGTGGACGACTACGAAGTCGACATCCCGCAGGATACCTGGATCGAACAGCCGTGGGACATGGGCGTCAGCTTCGTTCCCCCGATCGGCGGTCGCTAAGTCCAGCCAGTTCCAGCCCAACGCCCGGTTATGCCGGGCGTTTGCGTTATCTTGGTTTATCCCGCCAGAGTTAGGTACACTACCTCCAGTTAAGTAGGCCTTTTGCGGCCTATCGCCAGATTTACGGAGGCTGTTGTTACCATGGCACAGGCCAACCTTTCTGAAATTCTTTTCAAGCCCAAATTCAAACATCCCGAAACCTCGACGCTGGTGCTGCGTGCGCGCAACAAAGTGAGCGCCGCCATGCATTCCGCATTGGAAGGCGACACCACCGGCAGCTGGTACCGCATGCTGAATCCGCTGCTGTGGGCCTGGCGTGGCGTCAGCCCGATCGAAATCCACGAAGTGCTGGCGCGCATCGCCGCCTCCGACGCCGAGCGCAGCAATCCGCAGCGGCTGGATACCGTGGTGGGCTACCGCAATGGCAACTGGATCTACGAGTGGATCCATCAGGGCATGCAGTGGCAGCAGCGGGCGACGGAGCAGCAGGATCCGCTGGTCGGCGGCGAGTACTGGCTGAAGGCCGCGAGCCTGTACAGCATCGCCGGTTACCCGCACCTGAAGGGCGACGAGCTGGCTGAACAGGCGGAGATGCTCGCCAACCGCGCTTACGAAGAGGCGGCGCTGCTGTTGCCGTATCAGCTGAAAGAGCTGGAGTTTCGCATTGAAGGCGGCGGCTGCGTCACCGGTTTCCTGCACATGCCCGAGAAGGGCGAAGCGCCGTTCCCGACGGTGCTGATGTGCGGCAGCCTCGACACGCTGCAGACCGACTACCACCGCCTGTTCCGCGACTACCTGGCGCCGTACGGCATCGCCATGCTGACGCTCGATATGCCGTCGATCGGCTCCTCCTGCAAGTGGAAGCTGACGCAGGACTCCAGCTACCTGCACCAGCAGGTGCTGATCCAGCTGGCCTCGGTGCCGTGGGTGGATCATCAGCGGGTGAGCGCCTTCGGCTTCCGCTTCGGCGCCAATGTGGCGGTGCGATTGGCCTACCTGGAGCCACAGCGGCTGCGCGGCGTGGCCTGCCTGGGACCGGTGGTGCATCGCCTGCTGTGTGACAGCAGCACCCAGCTGAACGTGCCGGACATGTATATGGACGTGCTGGCCAGCCGCATGGGCATGGCTAACGCCTCGGACAACGTGCTGAAGGTGGAACTGAACAGCTACTCGCTGAAAATGCAGGGGCTGCTGGGGCGCCGCTGCCCGACGCCGATGATCTCCGGCTACTGGGAGCGCGATACGCTCAGCCCGAAAGAGGAGTCGCAGCTGATCGTCACCTCTTCGGTGAGCGGCAAGCTGGTCGCCATCCCGCGCACCCCGGTTTATGACAGCTTCCACCGGGCGTTGCTGCAGATGTCCGGTTGGCTGAAGGATAAAATGCGTTAATTAGTTGCTAAATTTTAACAATTTGTTAAAAAGAGTGGTCTACATTGAGGAGGTTAGAGAATGACGTTACCGAGTGGTCACCCTAAAAGCCGACTAATGAAACGTTTTGCCAGCTTGGGGCCGTACCTGCGTGAAGGGCAATGTGAGAACGACCGGTTTTTCTTTGATTGTTTGGCCGTCTGCGTCAATGTGAAGCCCGCTCCGGAGAAGCGTGAGTTCTGGGGCTGGTGGATGGAGCTGCAGGCGGAAGAGGCGCGCTTCACCTATTCGTACCAATTCGGCCTGTTCGACAAAGAAGGCGACTGGACGGCGCAAAACATTAAGGATGATGAAGTGAGCGCCAAACTGGAAGACACCCTGCGCGACTTCCATCGCCGCCTGGGCGAGCTGCTGGCGACCATGGAACTGGGGCTGGAACCCGCCGACGATTTCAAAGAAAAACTGATCAAACTCTCCGCCTGACCCCGTTTGACCACGTATTGTGCTGATTTCGCGTTGTGCCTGTTGGCATAACGCGTCTCTCCTGTTACAAAGACCTTTGCACTCTTCTTCTCATCATTACACACGGCAGAAATACTATGAACGGCAGCCAGACATTGGTTGTGAAATTGGGCACCAGCGTGTTGACCGGCGGCTCGCTGCGTCTTAACCGCGCCCACATCGTCGAATTGGTGCGCCAGTGCGCGCAGCAACACGCCGCGGGCCACCGCATTGTCATCGTCACCTCCGGCGCCATCGCCGCCGGGCGCGAGCACCTGGGTTATCCCGAGCTGCCCGCCACCATCGCCTCCAAGCAGCTGCTGGCGGCGGTGGGGCAGAGCCGGCTGATCCAGCTGTGGGAACAGCTGTTCTCCATTTACGGCATTCACGTCGGGCAGATGCTGCTGACGCGCGCCGATCTGGAAGACCGCGAGCGCTTCCTCAACGCGCGCGACACTATGACGGCACTGCTGGACAACCGCATCGTGCCGGTAATCAATGAGAACGACGCCGTCGCCACCGCCGAAATCAAGGTGGGCGACAACGATAACCTGTCGGCGCTGGCGGCCATTTTGGCCGGGGCCGACAAACTGCTGCTGCTGACCGATCAGCAGGGCCTCTACACCGCCGATCCGCGCAACAACCCGCAGGCCGAACTGATCCGTGAGGTGCACGGCATCGACGACGCGCTGCGCGCCATCGCCGGCGACAGCGTTTCCGGTCTGGGCACCGGCGGCATGGGCACCAAGCTGCAGGCGGCCGACGTGGCCTGCCGCGCCGGCATCGACGTGGTGATCGCTGCCGGCAGCAAGCCGGGCGTGGTGGCGGACGTGATCGAAGGCAAACCGGTGGGCACCCGTTTCCACGCGCTGGAAACCCCGCTGGAAAACCGCAAGCGCTGGATCTTCGGCGCGCCGCCGGCCGGTGAAATCACCGTCGACGACGGTGCGGTGGAAGCGATGATGGCGCGCGGCAGCTCGCTGCTGCCGAAAGGCATCCGCGAAGTGAAGGGCGACTTCTCGCGCGGCGAAGTGATCCGCATCCGCAACCAGGCGGGGCGCGATCTGGCGCACGGCGTCAGCCGCTACAACAGCGACGCGATGCGTATGATCGCCGGGCACCACTCGCAGGAAATCAGCGAGATCCTCGGTTATGAATACGGTCCGGTGGCAGTGCACCGCGACGATATGATTGTCAGTTAAGGAGTGAGCATGCTGGAGCAGATGGGGAAGGCCGCCAAGCAGGCCTCCTGGCAGCTGGCGGTTCTGAGCACGGCGAAGAAGAATCAGGTGCTGTCGGTGATGGCCGACAGGTTGGAAGCCAACAGTGAAGCGATCCTGCTGGCGAACGAACAAGACATGGCGCAGGCGCGCGCCACCGGTATGAGCGAAGCGCTGCTCGATCGCCTGTTGCTGACCCCGGCGCGGCTGGCGGCGATCGCCAACGACGTGCGCCAGGTATGCCGCCTGAACGATCCGGTCGGCCACGTGCTGGACGGCAACCTGCTGGACAGCGGGCTGAAGCTGGAGCGCCGCCGGGTGCCTCTCGGCGTGATCGGCGTGATTTACGAGGCGCGGCCGAACGTCACCATCGACGTCGCCAGCCTGTGCCTGAAGACCGGCAACGCAGTGATCCTGCGCGGCGGTAAAGAGACGCACAACACCAACCAGGCGACGGTGAAAGTGATCCAGCAGGCGCTGGAACAGTGCGGCCTGCCGGCGGCGGCGGTGCAGGCGATCGACAGCCCGGATCGCGCGCTGGTGAGCGAACTGCTGCGCCTGGATCGCTATGTCGACATGCTGATCCCACGTGGCGGCGCCGGCCTGCACAAGCTGTGCCGCGAGCAATCGACCATCCCGGTGATCACCGGCGGCATCGGCGTGTGCCACACCTACGTGGATGCCGACGTTGATTTCGACAAGGCGCTGACGGTGATTGAAAACGCCAAGATCCAGCGCCCTAGCGCCTGTAACTCGCTGGAGACGCTGCTGGTGAACCGCAGCATCGCCGCCGAGTTCCTGCCGGCGCTGAGCGCCAAAATGGCGGCGGCGGGCGTGACGCTGCACGCGGCGGAAAACGCGCTGCCGCTGCTGCAGGGCGGCCCTGCGACGGTGGTGCCGGTGAACGCGGAGGATTACGACGACGAATGGCTGTCTCTGGATCTGAACGTATTGCTGGTGGACGATATCGATCAGGCCATCGACCACATCCGCACTCACGGCACCAACCACTCCGACGCGATCCTCACCCGCTCGCTGAGCAGCGCCGAGCACTTCGTGCGCGCGGTGGACTCCTCGGCGGTGTACGTCAACGCCAGCACCCGCTTCACCGACGGCGGCCAGTTCGGCTTGGGCGCGGAAGTGGCGGTGAGCACCCAGAAACTGCACGCCCGCGGCCCGATGGGCCTGGACGCGCTGACCACCTACAAGTGGATTGGCTACGGCGACGATCTGGTGCGCAGCTAAGGCCGGATTGCGGTAATAAAGAGGTCAGGGCGCAGCGGGCTGCGCCCTGATTGTTTTTGGAAAAGGGGGACTGCACGACAGTCTGGTTGCTTGCAAAACAACCAAACGCCCCGGCGGGCTATTGACTCATTTCGCGCGCAGGTCTACCTTGTTCAACGCACTTCCGGCTTGCCCCGCAGGCCCGGCTCGATGCCGATATAGCTCAGTTGGTAGAGCAGCGCATTCGTAATGCGAAGGTCGTAGGTTCGACTCCTATTATCGGCACCACTCTTTCTTCCTGTAACGTCCGCAATCATCCAAAAAAATATTAAATAACAATGCATTGACTGGGTTTTATGTCCGTGACTGTCCGGCGCTGTCCTGTGGAATCCAATATCAGGTGTGTGTAGAATTGCGTGTACTTCTGTTCGGTCTTGAATTTCTATACACATGCGACTTAATAACTTACAAATCCGGAATGCTAAACCCACCCCTAAACCTTACACGTTGAGTGATGGGTTGGGCTTATCCCTTTTGGTTGAACCCAATGGCAGCAAGAGCTGGCGCTTTCGTTATCGCTTTGCCGGTAAGCCCAAGATGATTTCATTCGGCGTCTATCCTGCCGTTTCGTTGGCCGATGCTCGGTTAAAGCGCGATGAATCCAGAAAGTTAGTTGCTGAGGGGCAGAACCCCAGCACAGTTCGTAAAGAGAAAAAGCTGGCGCAGCTATACGGGAATGCGAACACCTTTGAAGCGATCGCGAAGGAGTGGCATCAGTCCAAATTGGCGACGTGGTCAGCAGGGTATGCGGCCGATATCATGGACGCGTTCAACATTGATATTTTCCCCTATCTGGGACAGCATCCCATTTCGGCGATAAAGCCGCTTGAGCTACTCACAGTGCTTCGCAAAATTGAGGCGCGTGGGGCGCTTGAGAAAATGCGTAAGGTCAGACAGCGCTGCGGTGAGGTCTTCCGATATGCCACGGCAACCGGGCGAGCGGAGTTCAACCCAGCCGCCGATCTCTCCAGCGTTTTGATTAGCCCAAAATCTACTCATTATCCTTTTTTATCCGTTGATGAAATCCCCGATTTTCTTGCGGCGCTGGAGATGTACTCCGGCAGTCGGTTGGTACAGCTGGCGACGAAGTTACTGATGTTGACCGGAGTCAGGGGTATTGAGCTGCGCATGGCGCAATGGCATGAGGTTGATCTGGATAACGCGCTTTGGGAAATTCCGCAGGAGCGCATGAAAATGCGTCGAGCCCATCTCGTACCATTATCGACACAGGCTGTGGCTATATTGAATGAGCTGAAGACGCTTACGGGTAACTATCGCTATGTTTTCTCGGGACGGAATGATGTGAACAAACCGATGAGCGAAGCGAGTATCAACCAGCTCCTCAAGCGTATCGGTTATCACGGTCGGCTCACTGGCCACGGCTTCAGGCACATGATGTCCACGATTTTGCATGAGCAGGACTTTAATACCGCTTGGATAGAGATGCAGCTTGCCCACGTGGACAAGAACGCCATTCGCGGCACTTACAACCACGCTCAGTACCTTGAGAAACGCCGTGACATGTTGCAGTGGTACGCCGATTTTATTGCGGGCCTGGCCCAGCACTCTTAGCGCCAATAAATCGTTAAAACCCACTGGCGCGCAATGCTACCCCCGCCACGCCTGCCCGCTTTATGTGTCGCTTTTCATGCAGGTGCATGAGAGACCGCAGGCCGCGCTGCTACTGGTGCGGCAGGGGGTAAAAAATGCATTTTCTTGCATGCAAAATCATGCACTCTATGCATGCACGCGTTCTTTGACACCCGCTAGCCAGGAAAAAGGCTGTTTTTGGGGGGAAGGATTGGGGGCGCGTGATGGAAGCGGGCGTGATTATCCCATCATAGCGAGGCCAGAGATGGCGTCTTACGCCGCCTTTCTTCCCGTCTGTGTTTTTGTTATGTGGCTGCCTCAGATATTGATTGCAAAATCACCTTTGCGATTTTAGTTCTTATTTAAACTATTCACCACTGTTCACTTAAATAAAAATACAGTTAAATCAATTAATAAAGCTATGATGGGTCACTTCTGCACTCATCACCCGGTGTTCACTGCTGTTCACTCGGCTAAAAAGGGCCTTTTCTCTGGCTAGCCTGTGGTTGTGCCTGTACGCCTGTTTCTGCCTATTAATAAACGGCTATTCATGGCTCGTTCATTTCTTTGGGTTTGCCAAGGTTTGCCAATAAAGGTCAATATTAACCTATATGCCCATTTGGTTGAAAAATAGGCATAAAAGCTGTCCCACCACACAACAACGCCTTGTTGCCACCCCGATAAATATTCACATAATAGGGCGCTACCGAAGTTCACACAGTCCCGGCCAGCGTTGGTCGGACACAAAGAGGTAGCGTTTTATGTTGACCGTTTCCACCCCCATCCCATCTACCCCGTCGCCGGTGCCTCAAAACGGCTATACCCCGCGCGAGCGCTTTATCCGCCTGCCGGAGGTGCTCTACACCACCGGTCTGTCCCGCTCCACCGTGTACGAGATGATGAGCCGCCGGCAGTTCCCGGTTCAGGTTTCCCTTGGCGGTAAGAACGTCGCCTGGCTGGCCTCCGAGGTCGAACAGTGGATGGACGAACGTATCGCCAACCGTCATCAGGGGAGCGCTGAGTGATGCAGTTAACCCTCGGTCGACACAGTTTCACCTTGAGCGATAACGACGCCTTATTTGTGGCGGAAGCGATCTTGTTGCAGCGCAAACACCCGGACATCGTTTTACCGGTCCACTACAGCGAAAAGCACGGCGTGATCCGTCTTATGAAGCGCCAGACCGAAGTGAGTCTGTTCCATGTCGGCGAAGTGGTTGATCACTATGCGATCGATTGAACGTCCGGGGGCGTCTTACGGCTTGCCCCCACGTCCGGCCCTGCGCTATAGTCCTCCCGCTGCCGCAAAATCGGCAGCCGGGCGTAGGAACCCGTGTTACTTATTGGCGACACAACACGCGCCAGGCGTGTTTTTTTATGTCGTGGCCTTAGTGTGCTCATTTTTTGCGCGGTGGATGTTATGCTATCGCAGCAGTCAATCAATGGTGGCTCAGGCGGGGCAGCCTTCGGGCTGGCCGGTTTCCAATAAGGCCGGTATTCCTACCCCCGTCTGGGCTACCACCCATAAGTGTAGGAACTTCGGTGGTAGCAATAACCAAAACTTATTGGAGGCTGCCACCATGGCTACGACCCTCACCCCGACTCACCCGACATTCTGCTTTCTGTTCGCGGCCGTACGCCGTTCTGCTCTGACGGCTTCGCCCCGTATGGTGCGCACCGTGGCGGATAGCGAACGCAATGCCCGCCGCGTGCTGGCCCGTGATTACGTGTTGTCCTTTGCCGGTCGTCTGCCGGTTAAGGCGGCAGCATGAACACCCTGGCCGACCGCTACTACCGCGACACCCATTACCCTATCCCGCACGCCGATTTTCTGCGTCTCCAGCATGCGCACGCCACCGGCGTGCTGTTCCTTGACCTGCTGGACACCCTTGACCTCGGTGGGCAGCGTCCCGATGCCACGCAACAGGCGTCGTTTGCTTCGGTCATTGCTTTGCTGACCGACCAGCTCGGCCACGTCGTCAACACCTGTGAAACCCAAATCCTTGCCCGCATGGAGGCCACTGCCGCATGAACACCTCATCCTGTTTACCGATTGAAGTCCGCACCGCCGTTTTCCGCCGCGCCGTGGCGCAAGCCTATCTGGACACCTGCGCCTTTTACCGGGTGAGCCTCGGGTTCACGCTGGACGAGTTGCAGATGACGATTGCTCTGCGCCTGGAGGGGCACTTTGTGCGTCAGTACGGCGCAGAAGACGGCATGGATATGGCATGTACGATGCTGAGCGACATGGTGCAGCCGGACGTTCTGGTGGCCGCGCCGCGCCTGACCGCGCTGGGGCAAAAGATGATGGACGAGCTGTGCTGCGAGCGCCTGTCGGCGGCACAGCATGCCACCGTACACTGAGGAGAAGAGCATGAGCGCCCACTTCGTTTCCCAGACCGTACGCACCGCCACCGGCCACTGGCCGGTGATACTCCCGGCCCTCGGCATCGCCTTGCGGCCGAATGGCAAGCCGCAGCCGTGCCCGACCTGCGGCGGCAAAGACCGCTTCCGTTTCGACAACCAGGACGGGCGCGGCACCTGGTTCTGCAATCAGTGTGGGGCCGGTGATGGCCTCAACCTGGTGGAAAAAGCCCTGTCACTATCTGCCCGGGCTGCCGCCGAACAGGTGGCTGCCGTGATGGGGGATAATGCCAGCACTTTACCACCGACCGCTGAGGCCGGTCATTCACGACAAGACAAGGCTGACGCTCAGCGCAAAACCGCGCGACAGGCACAGGCTCTGGTGGCTGCCGCGCAGTCCCAGACCTGCAACGCCTATCTGAGCGCCAAAGGCTGGCCGGAGGTGGACACCCTGACCCTGCACGGCCAGTCGCTGCGCGTCGGGGGTATCACCTACCACCCCGGCGACCTGCTGTTGCCGCTGCTCAATGCCGGGGGCGAAGTGGTCAACGTGCAGCTGATTAACGCCCACGGAGACAAACGCATGTTAGCAGGCGGGCAGGTGAAAGCCGCCTGCCACACCCTCTGCGGCCCGGACAACGCGGTTATCTGGCTCACCGAAGGCTACGCCACCGGCCTCACCGTGCATCGCCTGACCGGTGAAACGGTGTGCGTGGCGCTGAGCGCCAACAACCTGGCGGCGGTGGCGGAGCAGCTGCGCAGCCATTACCCGGATGCACGGTTGCTGCTGGCGGCCGATAATGACCGCAGCGGCACCGGGCAGGCACGCGCCGCCGAGGCGGCCACACTCACCGGCGGTATCCCTGCGTTGCCGACAGACATCGGCGACTGGAACGATGTCTACTGTCAGCAGGGCATTGAGGCCACGCGGGCACAGCTCCAGGCGTTCAGCCAGCCGTCGCAGCCCAGCCCGTTCGACAGGCTGAGCGATGCCGACCTGAAAGCCATGAGCGCCAGCGAGAAGGCCGAACTGCTGGCTGAGCACTACGGCAACACCTTGGCGGTGCCGCCGGTGGGGGAAGAGCTGTGCCGCTATACCCGCGGCGCCTGGCAGGTGCTGCCACACCGACAACTGAGCCGAGAGATTGCCGCGTTGTTCCAGAAGGTACGAGCACCGTTCTCCGCCGCCGGTATCAACAGCATCCTGGACACCCTCAAGCTGATGGTGCCGCAGATGGGCGACCCGGCTCGCCGGTTGATAGGCTTTCGTAACGGGGTATTCGATACCGTGAGCGGGCAGTTCAGCGCCCACCGGCAAGAGCACTGGCTGCGCACCGTCAACAGCGTAGACTATACGCCGCCTCGTGCTGGGGAGAACCTGGCCGACCATGCCCCGTACTTCTGGAAGTGGCTGACACGGGCCGCTGGAGGCAATCACGACAAGCAAGAACGTATCCTCGCGGCGCTCTTTATGGTGCTGGCCAACCGCTACGACTGGCAACTGTTCCTCGAAGTGACCGGCCCCGGCGGCAGCGGCAAGAGCGTGATGGCGGCCATCGCCCGGCTGCTGGCCGGGGCGGATAACACCACCTCCGCCACCATCGATAATCTCGAGTCGGCGCGCGAGCGGGCCAGCGTGGTCGGCTACTCGCTGATTATCCTGCCTGACCAGGAAAAGTGGAGCGGCGACGGGGCGGGTATCAAGGCCATCACCGGCGGTGATGCGGTCGCTATTGACCCGAAATACCGCGACGCCTATGCCGCCTACATCCCGGCGGTGATACTGGCGGTCAACAACAATCCGATGCAGTTCAGCGACCGCAGCGGCGGTGTCTCTCGGCGACGGGTGATTATCACTTTCCCGGACGCGATACCGCTCGCTGAACGCGACCCGCAGCTGCTTGACAAAATCACCCAGGAGCTGGCCGTCATTGTGCGCCATCTGATGCAGCGCTTCGCCAACCCGAACGAGGCCCGCACCTTGCTTCAGGCGCAGCAAAGCTCGGACGAGGCGCTGACTATCAAACGCCAGGCTGACCCACTGGTCGATTTTTGTGGTTACCTGACGGTGCTCAGCACCGCAGAAGGGATGATGATAGGCAATGCCAACATCACCCCGCCGAACCCGCGCCGCTATCTGTACCACGCCTACCTGTCGTTTATGGCGGCACGGGGCTATCAGCACGTGATGAACCTGACGGCGTTCGGCCTGGCGGTACCGCAGACGCTGAGAGAGTATGAGAAAACCCTGCTCAAGCGTAAAACCCGGCTGGGGATGCAAACCAATGTGGTGTTGAGTGAAGAGTGCGAAGCGGACTGGTTGCCGAAGTGCGGTGCTGTGTGACGATGAGCGAGTCGATCGGCCGTGCCGATCAATCGGCCATTATTGATCTGCCGAACCCATTGGACGCTCAATCGTCACTCCGCCTATAGTGGCAGTGAAAAATATGCAGCAACACTAGGGCATTACCTCCGGCCGCTTTGCGGCCTAAATCATAAGAACAAGCGCTCTCAAACCGGCTCAGGCCGGTTTTTGCTCCATATCCATCGTTAACATACCACGATAGCCGGATACTGGCCGGGCGTTCAGCTTTCTCCCATAATCTAGGAGCAGCGGCTCCTTTTAGGACTGTTACAACAGCTGTTTTGATAACCACACTCTGTATAACCGATGTTCAGATCATCAAGCAGTCGTGTCAGACGGTAGCAAGTTGCCTGAACATACCGTTGGAGGACGCTCACAAAGGCAATGCAGGCATTTCCACAATCCGTCGGTCCGATGAGTAACACATTCCTATGTCGATGCACATAGCACCTATCAAACATGTAATAACATGGATAGCAGTTGCTGGCCTAGTCCCCGCTCATGCCGGTAATCCAGACTGAGACTGTGTATCCAACCCTAGTCTGGAGTGCTGACGTAGTCAATTGACCTTGAACACCTTCTGTTGTAGCGGTTCATACTCCAATAGCGGGTTCAAACGCTCATAGAAAATTAGTCACGTGTTGGTCATCGCTCTTGGCCACTGTAGCTCCAGAGTATTACTCGTGTGAACCAGCCGCAGAGCACGTATTTTTCCAGCAGTTTGCTGTTCATTGCCGTATACATTGCTGTGCGATGTGCTCGAGCAATAGGGCTTTCTGGAAGTTATTCTCCCACATGATGGCTCTGTCTTAGCGTGAGAGATCCAGCATCATAGGCTGGTCGATATGCTTGATCTGTAGGCATCTGATGCCGCCATTGCGTTCTCCTCACTGCAGTAGTCTGTTAGGAATCCAATGTTGCTGGCGATGGGAATCTGTTCTGTCAGCATAGTGCACCAGTCCGGCTGATGAGTGCGCGGACGCTGGGCAGCCAGTACACTGCGGAGGTAAAGCTGGATCAGCCTCTCGCCGGCTGCAATATAAATTCCGACTAGGTCATGCGAAATGGAATTGGCAATCATGCTGTACAAGATATGGTGACAATCTTCTGAAAGATACGTAATAAGAAGAAAATACTGCTTATTGTTTTCAAATTGAAAAACAAGTGATTTAATCTTAATAATCAAATTGTTATAAACCATAATCACCAATTAATAAGAAGTGGAAATGTTGGTCTTTTTACGATCAAATAATGTAATCGGCTGATATCGTAATCGATGATCCATTAAGATTGGAATACAAAGCAAATGAGGCCGCATTACCCACTCTGATTTCTGACTTCTCGCGTTCAGGCTTACGAGAGTGGCGCTCTTTGCAGCGGACGACAAATCACGGCCATAGCCGCAGCACTGCACAGGGGAAGCAGCGCCAACAGCAGCCAGGGATAGATGGCCTGCGTTGAAGGCACCAGCGCTAGATCCAACAACGGGCCAAACAATAAATTACCTGCCAGCACCGCGAAGCCCCCGGCGGTGGCTAACGCACCATAGTGCGCGCCAAGCGTCGACTCATCGGCGAATCGCGGGATAAGATCTTTAGCCGATGGCACCAGCAGCATCTGCCCCAACGTTAAAAGTGTGACCAGACATGCCGAAGGCATTAACCGCAGCCAGCCAGCCAGCGGCGGTGTCGCGGCGAACATGGCCACACTCCCAAAAGCGGCAGACAGCAGCAAAAAACCCATCGGTAAGATTTTGATCGCTCCTACTCGCCGTGCGAAACGTGCAAGCGGAAGCTGGAGGGCAATGATCAGGACGGAAGCTAACATAAAAAGCGGGCCGAGATCTTTTTCGCTGCCGCCCGATCGCTGAATTTCAACCGGTAGCGCCAAATAGAGCTGGTTGTAGCTTAAAAGCCACGAACTGTAAGCGATGATAAAGGCGACGAAACGCGGCTGACGGAATGTCGTCCACCAGGGCACTATTTCTAGTGCCCGCTCGCTGCGACGAGCGTCAGGAAGGCAGAAGTACAGCACCGCCAAGGCGACAACAAAGACCCCAGCCCCTGCAAGTGCCACCTGGCGGAAGCCGAGCCCTGTCAGCAGCGCGCCGACAACCGGGCCCAACACGGCGCCGAGTTCGCCGCACACGGCGAAAAGCGCGAACCACTCCGCGCGGCTGCGTTTTCCGTTTACCTCGCTGTCGGTGCCCGCTTTAGCCAACAGCGCTTCAATCGACGGAGAGAACAGTGCGCCGCCGATGCCGGTTAGGCAAGCCCCCAGAATGATGGGCCACAGGGATTGTCCAAGCGCCAGCAACAAATAGCCCGCAACGCGGATCATGCAGCCGCTCAGGATGACGACCTTTGCACCGTATCGGTCAGAAAGCGTGCCGCCCAAAATAAACATCCCTTGCTGCGAGAAGGTACGCAACCCGAGAATCAATCCGATAACGCCGCCGGAGAGCCGCATGTCGTCGCGCAAGAATATCGCCAGAAAAGGGACGACCGCGTAAAAGCCGATGTTGAAAACAAACTGGCTGCCCAGTAAAACGGGCGGCCGTAGCGTTGTGGCAGGACGAAGGGAGAAAAGAAACATGTCGCCGCATCCTAAACGATAAAATGAATGTGCTTTTTACCATGGAAGCGGGAGATCTCAATTTTCGTTTTCACCCTAAAGACGTCCCAGAGCAGTGCTTCCGACAAAATAGCCTCGGGGGTCCCGGTGGCGATGATGTGCCCGCCCTGCATCACAATCAGCGAATCACAGAACATCGCAGCGTGATTGAGATCGTGAATGGCCACAATGCTGGTGACGGGCAACTCGCTGATCAACTGCATGAGCTGCATTTGATGGTGAATGTCCAGATGGTTGGTCGGTTCATCCAGCAGGATCTCGCTGGGCGTCTGCGCCAGCGCACGGGCAATGTGCACCCGCTGGCGCTCCCCACCGGAGAGACTCAGCCAACCTTGAGCGCTTTTTTCCAGCATGTCCACTCTTTGCAGGGCGGCGGTGACGGTTTCATCATCGTGCGCGCTCCAGTTCGAAAAAGCGGAGTGATGTGGAATACGCCCGAGTTTGACCACGTCGCGAACGCGCATGTTGGCCTCAGTCATGCCATGCTGCTCAACGAAAGCTACCCGGCGGGCAAGCCGCTTTTTGGCGATACGGGCAATGTCTTGCCCATCCAGCGTCACGCGGCCGGCATCCGGGCGCCGCAGGCCCGCTAGGATGCGCAAAAGCGAAGATTTACCGCAACCATTGGGGCCAAGCAGCCCCACGGTTTCACCGCGAGAAACGCTCAGCGAGACGCCATTGACGATGACCTTTTTACCTACCTTCCAGGTAATGTTGTCAGCGGATATGCTCATCACTTATTCCTTGAACGGTAAATAATCACGGCAAAGAAAGGCACCCCGACCAGCGCAGTCACCACGCCGACCGGCAGAGTTTGCGGCGCAATCAGCAGACGAGAGGCAATGTCGGCCAGCACCATCAGGATAGCCCCCGCCAACGCGCTGGCAATCAGCAACGTCCGGTGCAGCGGGCCAAAAAAGAAACGCATCACATGCGGAACCACCAGTCCCACGAAACCGATAGACCCCGCCATACTGACGATGGTCGCGGTGATGAGCGCGGTGACGGTAAAAAGAATTAGACGCACCCGGGGAACCGCGATGCCGAGCGATGCGGCAGCATCGTCACCGAAAGTAAATGCATCCAGCGCCTGGGAATAGTAAAGGCATACGGCAAGCCCTATCACCACCACCGCCAGCACAAGCTGGAATTCAGGCCATCGTACGCCGCTGAAGCTTCCCAAAAGCCAGAACATCACATCACGCGCCTGCTGCGCGCTGGCTGACGTGCTGATGGTGTAAGCGGTAATCGCATTGAAGAGCTGGGAAGCCGCAACACCAGCCAGAATAGTACGTTCATTTCCGCCGCGCGCGCCGTTGGTCAGAAAAGCGACAAAGGCAAAGGCGGCAAACGCACCGGCAAAAGCGCCCACAGAAAGAGAGACGGCTCCGGTACCTATGCCCATAACCACGACGGAAACCGCTCCCGTCGATGCTCCGGCAGAAACGCCGAGCACATAAGGCTCGGCCAGCGCATTTTTCAGCAAGCTTTGCAAAACGGCGCCGCAAATGGCTAACCCGGCGCCGCTGCATGCCGCCACCAGTGCACGGCTTAGACGGAAATCCCAAATCACGCTTTCATGGATGCGACTGAGCGGCATTTCAGTCAGCCCTATTTTATTGCTGATGGCATAAAAGACGCTTTGCAGCGGGATCGAAAGCTCCCCCAGGCTCACGCCAAGCGCGATTACCAGGAATAACAGCGCCACGGCGAGCAAGATCGTGAAGCTCCGAAACAGCCTCTTGCGTGGCTGAAGAACGGCGGTCGTCATTAGTTCAGTCCCAGTTTTCTGAGTTGTTCGCCCACCTGTTCAGCACCGTAGAGCGTCCTGATTGTCGGGTTCATCGCCTGGCCGTCCATCACCACGATATGACCTTTTTTCACTGCGTCCAGTTGGCTGATGGCCGGATCGCTTTTTAGGAATTTGATTTTTTCCGCCGCGTTGTCAAGCGCCCAACGATTACGATCCAGACTGGAGACCACGATTACATCCGGATTCGCTGCGATAATGCTTTCCCAACTCACCGTCGGCCACTCTGTCTCGGAAGTGATGGCGTTATGCCCGCCCAGCACGTTCGCGATAAATCCGGATGCGCTGTTTTTCCCTCCTACATAGGCATCAGCTGAGGGGGATGAGCTCGAGAACCAAAAGACAAAGGAGAGATCCTTCTTGTTTTTACCGAATTCCTGGCGCAGATTCGCTTCACGCTTTTTGAAATCGGTAATAACGGCCCGGCCGCGATCTTCAACGTTAAAAATGTTGGCGAGATCGGCAATTTCTTTATAGAGATAGGTCATATCCCACAGCTTTTGGCGGCTGCCATACATATCGCCGGTGGCTTTTTTGGTGGCGCACATGCCCGGTGACACGTAGCTGTTCACGCCCAGGGTCACCAGATCTTCACGTTTGGCGACCTTGCTTTCAGGTCCAAGCAACAACGGTGACTGAGCGGGAACGAAATCCGGATTTTGCGCAAGCACGGATTCAAGGGTGGGGATTTCTACTGTCAGCGTCTTGATTTTTGCATTCTGTTCAGCCAACTGAGGCAATACTTTGGTCGGCCAAAACGCACTGGCGGTCACCTTATCTTGCAGGCCCAGCAGGAGCAAAATTTCAACGGTATTTTGCCCCAGCGCCACCACGCGTTCAGGTGCCTGGGTAAATGTCTCTTTATACCCACAGTTTTCAATGGTCAGAGGATAGACAGTGGCCTGAGCAGAACTGACTGAGGCAAACATCATACCCAACGTGCAGATGACCTTTTTCATTAGCTATCCTTCATTAAAATCGTTTTCGAAAATCCAGGATGTTTTTTAATGTAAATGAAACTCATTATTGAGGCGGAATTTTATACAATGGCCCATATGAGGTGTCAATAAGAGATAATTTCTGAAGGTGACTACTACGTAGGCAAGTGCATATGAAACAGTAAGCGGCCCACAGGGTGAGCCACCTAAGCTAAGTGGCAAATGCAACGCCCTTTGCCCATATTAAGGTTAAACGGAACTGCCGGCCATAAGAAAGCATATGGATATATTATGAATTAAAACCACTATTTCACATTCAAATATGAAACTAAAAATAGACAAATCGAGTAGCGCTACGACTACTTCCGTCCTATTTTAAATCAATCTTAAAAGAAAAATAAGTCAATCTTTATTTTAAAAAGTGACATAGCACAATCCGATTATAATCAATAAAAGCACTTCATCTTATGCGTTAGTCATTAATAAAATTCGATGATCATTTCTCAAAAGCAATAATGCAACCTGTCTCCCAGACCCTTAAAGCCCAGGAGCAGAGGTATTAAGCTGCCAGAATCAAGGATTATTTACTGCTGCCCTAAATAAGGTTGGCATTGATCCAAGATGCCACGTCGGTGACCGGAATGGCATGCTGTTGATTGAAAGTCACACTCTTATCCCATGCAACACCTCGTCCTTGAGCAAAAACAGCACGATACTTATGCATCATATCTTGCGGTTCGCGTGCCAGCTCATCCAGCAAATACTGTTCGCTCCACACCGAACGGGTGAAGGGGCGACCGAGAGCAGCTTGTAACTTGTCAGCCACCTCTTCGTAAGTCACTGTGTCACCGGCTATATATACGATTTCGTCACGGATACGGGGTGCTGCAAACACGATTGCGGCAGTCAGCATCCCTATATCATCCGGCGTTGTCAACGTCATCGTGTTATCAAGGCTGCCCAAAGCATTAACTGTGCTATTTTGCAGGTCAACAACACCGAAGGTCGGCTCAAACAGATAGCTCATGAATATACCGGTCGAGATGATCACCCACTCCGTCTGATGCTGACTGCGCAGCAATTCGCGCACATCCAGCTGAGCGTCGAAAATATTCTGGGGGCTACCGCGGCCAATTGCGTCAAAATCGGCTCCGAACTGCCAAGGGAAGTATCTCTGGATGCGAGCCTGCAAGGCCGCTTTCGCCAATTTCATTGGCGTCTCGATTCCAGCCGCATAACCCGCACAACCGATTACTGTGTCATATTGTGCAAATACTTCGGCGAGCTCATCAATTGAGCTGGTGACAAGATTGCCTGGGACAATCTCAATCCCAAGTTCACGGATCTCCGTGATAACATGTCGCTTCTGTGGATCACTGGATTCAACCGTACTTGCTCGCAGCAACACACTTATTTTGGCGTCATCTACGTCTTTCGCTCTGCGCGCAAGATTGCGCAGCACCGGTAGGCCAAGTTCGCCAGCCCCGAGCACAAGAATATTTTTAGACGTAACGTCAAGCGTTTTATTGTTCATAATTCAACCCGTCAAGAATGTGTTTCGGCACTCTAACAATTCATGGTCGAGTAAAAAAGAAGGTACATGCATGATACTGGAAGCCAATAACATCGATAGAGATGAAATTCTCCAATACTCTCAGGCCGTGTGTAACGGGCTAAGAGATGATGATGATGGGTTGCGGCGGGAAGTGCTCGCACATGCCGGAAGCCGCTGGTCACTCGGTATTATCAACACGCTAGGCGTGTATGGCAGACTGCGCCACGCAGAAATCGGCAGGCGCATGCATGGGGTAACCCAGCGTATGTTGACACGAACGTTACGACAGCTCGAGCGTGACGGCTTAGTACTCCGTCATGATTATGAAGAAACGTCTCCCAGAGTCGAGTATGAATTGTCCGATACGGGCATGGAGCTGCTCGTCCGTATGATCCCACTCTGGACCTGGATCGTCGGGAATGCCGATCGCTTCCGAGAGGCAAGATTGAATTTCGACAAACAACACGGCGATGCGGACTCGTAGCTTGTCCTATGGAGTAACGCAACGCCACATTCCCCCTCCCACTGCCGCGCAAAATAATCTGAAGTGGATGTTAGGTCTGTGATGGAAAAGCGACTTTCGCAACATCGGCACGTTAGCGAGTTCGAGTTTCTGCCACGTTGAGGGTTAGCTTGCGTTGGTATATCCGCCCGTCAACGCAAAGTGGCAAAGTACTGTGTCGGCGATTTACCCAATGCTTTTTTGAACATCGTGATGAAGGCGCTCACCGAATCATAGCCCAGTGCGCCCGCCACATTTTGCACTGATTGCCCATCAGCCAGTTGGCGCAAGGCAATCATCAGATGCAGTTGCTGGCGCCAGCGTCCAAAACTCATGCCCGTCGCGCTTTGCACCAGCCTGGACAGCGATCGCTCGCTGGTTGCAAGCCGATTAGCCCATTGCTGCAACGTCGTGCGATCGCCAGGATCGGCAAAAAGCACATCAGCAATGTGTCTGATTTTAGGGTGGTCGGATACGGGCAGATAGAGCGCAGTAACGGGCGTGTCAGGAATCTGCTCCAGCAGCACTGCAGCGAGTCTGGCCGTTTTACCTTCGGAAGAATAACGAGGTTCCTGTTCAGCAAGGTGAAGAACGAGTTCACGGACAAGCGGCGTAATGGCGATCGTACAACAGATTTTGGGCATAACCGCCGCACCGGGTTCGATAAAAAGAAAGCAGGTACGGGCATTTTGCGTTACGCGGCAACTGTGCGGCATATCGCCGGGGATCCAGACCGCGTGTCCGGGAGGCACCAGCCACAGCGCATTCTGTACTTCACAACTGACTGCGCCGTGTAAAGACAGTATTAGCTGACCTTTGCGGTGAGCATGGGGGCCGAGACCTGAATACTCGTCCATAGAGGCCACGTTCAGGGCGACGGCTGCCTGAGTGAAAATATCTGAGTCAAACTCTTCAGGTGAAGATACCGTTTTTTTGCGGTCTGGCATAATTTAGATATAAGTTGTCTGATTATCTATATTTTGTACATCTTGGGAATCTTAAAGTCTCTTCTTTTTTGAGAGAAAGTCAGAAAGATGTCAAATACAACCAACAAGTGGCAGGCCCTGGCACTTGTGACGGGAATTCTTTTTATCGCCGCTAACCTACGAGTTCCTTTCACCGGTATAGCGCCGGTTTTACCGTTAATCCAGAATCATTTTGGGCTGAGTATCACCGCCGTGGGGTTGCTCAATTCACTGCCGTTACTTGCTTTTGCGGCATTTTCCCCGCTAAGCGCGCCCATTGCACGCCGATTCGGACTGGAGCGCACGCTTTTTGGCGCGCTGTTGATGATTTCGGCAGGGATCCTGCTGCGTTCTGCTGGCAGCATCTGGGCGCTGTACGCCGGTACGATCCTGATAGGTACCGGGATCGCGCTGGGGAATGTTTTGCTGCCAGGCTTGATCAAGCGCGACTTTTCGTCAAACGTGGCCTCCATGACGGGCGCTTATTCCATCACGATGGGAGCCGCGGGCGCTGTCGGTTCGGCCCTGATCATTCCACTGACGCAGCTCTGGAGCTGGAACATCGCTTTGGCGTTGATCGCCATAGCTCCGTTATTTGCGCTCATTTTATGGCTGCCGCAGCTTAAAAAGCACCATCAGCAAACGTTGCCAGGCCCGAAAAAATCTGCAGCCGTCGCGGTTTGGACATCGCCTCTGGCATGGCAAGTCACGTTATTTATGGGACTGAATGCCATGCCTTTTTATGTTGCGGTGGGCTGGTTGCCTGCAATTCTTGCAGACAGCGGCATATCTTCTGCAAAAGCAGGCACAGTACACGGCATGCTGCAGCTGACCACGGCTATCCCTGGATTACTCCTGGCGGCCACGCTGCGCCGCCTGAAAGACCAAAAGCTGGCGGCCGTCTCTGTCAGTCTGTTAACGGCGCTGTCCCTCATCGGAATCGTGTATGCCCCCGGTCTGGCGATGCTTTGGGCAGCTATTTTAGGGTTCGGTTCTGGAGCCAGCATGATGCTGGGTTTGACCTTTATCGGTTTGCGTACCAAAAACGCCGGCGACGCGGCGGCTCTGTCAGGCATGGCGCAGTGTGTCGGCTATCTGATGGCGGCCATCGGCCCCCTACTACTGGGCAAAGTACATGATTGGTCAGGCGGCTGGGCCATGCCGTTGCTGGTGACTGCTGCGATCGCGGTGGCGGGCGCCTGTACCGGCATGGCGGCCGGACGAAACGCCCATCTGGAACCCGCATCCTCACTGAGCTGAATCTTGACTGCTGTCTTCGGGAGAGCGGAACGTTCTCCTGATGTTTTCTATACCGGGATTTTTCGATACCGGATATTGTGCAACACACTTCTAAATCCAGTTTCTAATACGAGTAAGGCAGTATTCCATGAGTAATATTCTTATTGTCAATGGCGCCAAACGTTTTGACTTTGCCAAAGGTGAGTTAAACGAACACTATGCCACTACCGCACATGAATTGTTAAGCCAGCTTGGGCACGAGGTTTCCATGACAAAGGCTGACAGCGATTTTGATCCTCAACGCGAGATAACGAAAATACTTAACAGTGACGTCTTGATTTATCAGATGCCAGGCTGGTGGATGGGCGAACCCTGGACTGTAAAAAGATGGATCGATGAAGTGTTTACAGCCGGCCACGGCATTCTGTATGAAAGTGATGGCCGTACACGCTCTGATGCGTCGAGAAAATATGGTTCAGGCGGTCTCCTGCAGAATAAAAAATACATGCTTTCTCTTACCTGGAACGCCCCATTAGAAGCATTTAACGATCCGCACCAGTTCTTTGAAGGTCAGGGCGTGGATGGGGTATACCTGCATTTTCATAAGGCGAACCAGTTCTTAGGCATGCAATCGCTGCCCACCTTTATCACCAATGATGTGGTCAAAGCGCCGGATGTAGAGAATGAGATCAGGCGTTTCAGCAATCATCTTACGGCACTCTTTTCTTAATGGCCGATAAAACCACGCCCTGAAAAGGGCGTGGTTTTCCCCACAGGGCGCAGAGAACAGGGGCTTGATGATGGCGGCGGTGTGGCTTCGATTTCTTACCGTCCTCCGCTCAAACACGCTTGCTTCGTTCGTCCCCTGAGTGATCAGGGGCTGCTCTTCGCATTCAGTCGCCCGCACCGGCGCTGCGGATAAGCCCAGCTACCCAGTCAGCAAAGGCGCGAACGGCGGGAGAAAGAAAGCGCTGATGCGGATAAAGCAAATTGACCGGCGCCGACGGCGGCTGCCAGTCAACCAGCACCTCGATTAACCTTCCTTCCTGCAGATGTGCTGAAACCACGCTCTCTGCAAGCTGTGCCAACCCGAAACCGTCAAGACACATGTTGATGTAGAGGCCCGTTTCATTCACGGCGGCCACCCCGTTCACCGGTACGGCCAGTGTTTCAGCACCGCGGACAAAGCGCATTTCGTTCACACGCCGGGTTTGACCGGAAAAATAGTGAATCGCCCGATGCCGGGACAGTTCGTCAGGCGATTGCGGAACGCCATATTCCCGGAGATAACTCGGCGACGCGCAGGTGACCCAGCGAAACCGCCCCAGCGGGCGGGCAACCAGCGTGGAGTTATGCAGCTCCCCCACCCTGATCACGCAATCTACCCCCTCCTGAACCAGATCAACCTGCCTGTCGCTCACCCCGACCATCAGATAAATCTCTGGGTAAAGCCGGAAAAAGTCTTTCAGACGAGGCATGACGATGAAATGGGCGATCCCCCCGGGCATATCAACCCGCAAACGCCCCTGCGGTCGTTTTACCGCCTCCGTCAGGCCAGCTTCCGCATGATCGATTAACGTAAGTATTTCGCGGCACTGCACCAGATACTGCAATCCTTCCGGGGTGAGGCTCACCCGCCGCGTTGTCCTGTTCAACAGCCGCACCTGCAAGTATTTCTCAAGGTTTTTTATGGTGCCAGTTACCGTTGACGAAGGTAGTGACAGCGCTTCTGCCGCGCGCACGAAGCTTCCGGCTTCAGCGACCCGCGTAAAGATCTGCATAGCCTGAATACGATCCATATTTCCTCTCCCGCGCGCCGCCAAATCGCCGGCAGTCAATTTTATTATTCGCATATTATGAATAATAAAAACGCGTTAAGCATCTTTTTCACACTAATTGAGTGGCGTATTGTTTTCCTATTAATGAGGAAAGAGGCTGTTTAAATGACCGATTACATCAGAAATATCGTTAATAATCATACAAAAACCCCACCAACAACGCTGATCCGTGGCGCAACGATACTGAGCATGGATGAGAATGTAGGTAATATTGAGCGCGGTGATGTTCTTATCACTGGCTCAACCATCACCGCAGTGGGTCAAAACCTGGACGCACAGGGTGCTCACATCATAGATGCCACTAACATGATTGCCATGCCGGGGATGGTGGATTCTCATCGCCACTCTTGGGAAGGACAGTTGCGCCGCATAAACCCTAATGCCACCTGTCTGGACGACTACAGCAACGCCACGCACTTCTCTTTCGCCAAATACTATCGCCCCGGCGATATTTATATCGGCAACCTGCTGACTGCCCTGGGCGCTATTGACGCAGGCATAACTACCATCATTGATAACTCCCATAACAGCCGCACCGCCGCGCATTCAGACGCTGCCGTAGAGGCCCTGTTTGACTCGGGTATCCGCGCCATCCATGCCTCTGGTGCGCCGGTATCGGGAGAGTGGGACAGAGCGCACTGGCCGGGCAACTGGCAGCGCCTGCAAGAAAAGTATTTCAGAAACAACCCTGAAAGCCTTGTTTCTCTCGGTGTCATGGCTCAGTTGGAACCGGAGTTGTGGGCCGAGGCTCGCAGGCTGGGGCTGCCAATCGTCACTGAATTCTTTGGGGCTGGAATGGCTTCGGAGCTTGAATCGCTGCATCGGCGGGGGCTTCTTGGCCCGGACAATATTTTCAATCACTGCACGGCGCTGCCTGACGAGGGATGGCAAATCCTGCGGGAGGCCGGCGTGCGAGTCAACGTCTGCCCGCGCTCCGATGCGCATTACGGCATCGAGAACGGCATGTTTGCCATTCAGGCAGCGCAGCGTCATGGCATCAATCCCGGCCTGAGCGTCGACAATGAAACCTCATACAGCACCGACATGTTTATGGAAATGCGCGTGGCGTTTTACCTGCAGCGGGTTATGGGCATGCATCAGCATCAGCACTGCTGCGGTTCTGCACATTCGCTGACAACGCTTCCGGCAGCACAGCTCCTCAAAGCGGCGACCGTCGATGGCGCGGCCTGCGCTGGGCTGCAGGACAAAGTCGGTAGCCTGGCGCCAGGCAAACAGGCTGACCTGATCCTGATCAACGCCGGCGACATCAATCTGTATCCAAACGGGAATGCCTTTGGCACGGTGGTACATGCAACGGAACGCAGCAATATTGATACTGTCATGATCGGCGGTCGCATCGTCAAGCAGAAAGGCAAAGTCCTGGGCGTGGACAGCGCGCGTCTGCGTACAGCGATTGATGAATCACGTGAGCATCTGTTTGCCGCCGCCGGGTATGAGCCTGATATTTTTGCGGAAACCTTCCTGCCGCTGAAACAGGCGCACTGACAGGGATGAAACGCATGAGCATGATGTATTACGTAATCGCTTTTGCCGCCGGTCTCGGGATCACCCTGCAGACCACCCTGAACAGCCAGCTGGCGCGAGGACTCGGAGGCGATTCGGTGACAGCCGCGCTGTTTTCCTTCGCGGCCGGGGCATTCAGCCTCGGGATTTACTCGCTGCTGCGCGGGGGATTATTCACCTCACTTGCAGCCATTCCGTCTCAACCGCTATGGAGTCTGGCGGGAGGGCTGATCGGTGCCTGCGCCTTGTTCAGCTATGTCGTGCTCACACCTAAAATCGGCTTTTCAGCCCTGCTTGGGTTGGCGATTGTCGGGCAGTTGCTCTCGTCGCAGGTAATTGATCATTTTGGTCTATTGGGTGCTCTACGCCGGCCGGTGTCGTTGCTTAAGCTGGGGGGGATGCTGGTCATGCTGGTCGGGCTTGCCGTCATGTTGTTCGGCGATCGACTGTCTGCGCGTTTACTGCACTGACAGAATGACACACAGCTCCCTAATCGTTGCGGATATTTGCCCTAGCGCAGACGTCCGTAAGCATGTCTTAAAAGCGTAATACATACTTTTCCTCTATGGAGTATTAACATGTTTTCAATTGCAGCAGATGTCAGAAATACACTGGGAGAGTGCCCCCTGTGGTGCGAAAGAACACGCAGGCTGTTCTGGACTGACATTGAAGGCAGTGAACTGCTCGCCTTAGAAAAAGATAAAAACGTCGTGATGCGATGGTCTCTGCCTGAGCGGCTCGGATCGTTTGCCCTTACTGAAAAGGCTGACGTACTGCTGATGGGGTTAGCATCACGTCTCGGCCTCTATAATCTGAATACCCAGGTTTTTAGCACGGTGAGTGCATCACCGGGGGTTAGCGGAACACGAATAGGCGATGGGCGTTGCGATCGCTCGGGCAATTTTTTGTTTGGAACCATGGATGATAACCATCCTCCCAAAGTCATCGGTCAATTTCACCGACTTAACGCAGCTACTCTGACAGTTGAGACGCTTTCCCTAACCGAAGTTGCCATCCCGAACAGCATCTGTTTCAGCCCGGACGGCGGCACGATGTATTATTGCGACTCAATGCAGGGACGCATATTCTGCTGTGATTACCCCACTTTGGATAACCAACGCGTGTTTACTGAGACAGAAGGAAAAGGGGCACCTGATGGCTCCTGCGTGGACGCAATGGGCTATTTATGGAATGCAGAGTGGGGAGGAAATCGTGTTGTACGGTATTGCCCAGACGGTACGCTCGACCGCATTCTGCCATCCCCGGGTATTCAGACCACCTGTCCGACGCTGGGGGGCGAGGCATTTACAACGCTATATTGCACCAGTGCCAGCATAGCTCTATCTACACCATCGAAGTATGACGGTGCGTTATTGAAAGCCGAACCAGCCGTATTTGCCGGTTTGCCTGAAAGCCGCTTTGCGGCAGTAACATATCAACAACACTAATTATTTTATGTTCGGCAGTGCTGTTTCTTAGCGGGTGAGTACCGAAGCTGTCTAAAAATCAATCCTGATATACATCTCACCAAAAAGGCACAGGCTCTGGTCGCCACTGCTCAGTCTCAGACCGGCAATACCTACCTGAGCGCCAAGGGCTGGCCGGAGGTGGAACCCTGACCTTGTACGGCCAGCCACTGCGCGTTGGTGGTCTCACCTTCCAGCCCGGCGACCTCTTGTTACCGTAGCATAACGCCGTGGGCGAGGTGGTCAACGTGCAGCTGATTAACGCCAGCGGCGACATGCGCATGCCTGCGGGCGGGCAGGTGAAAGCCGCCTGCCATACCCTGAACGGCCCAGACAACGCGGTTATCTGGCTCACCGAAGGCTACGCCACCGGCCTCACCGTGCACTGCCTTACCGGTGAGACGGTCTGCGTGGCACTGAGCGCCGACTACCTGGAGGCCGTGGCGCAGCAACTGCGCAGCCACTATCCGGACGCACGGCTGCTGCTGGCGGCTGATAATGATCGGAACGGTACCGGGTAGACTCGCGCCGTCGAGGCGGCCACACTCACCGGCGGCACTCCGGCGTTGCCGCCTACAGAGGGCGACTGGAACGACGTTTATGGCCGGAAAGGGGTTATCAGCACGTGATGAACCTGACTGCGTTCGGCTAGGCGGTGCCGCAGACGCTGAAAGAGTATGAGCATACGCTGCTGAAATGCCGCACCAAATAGGGAACCTGATATTGAGTGAGGAATGTGAGGTGGACTGGCTGCCGAAGTGCGGCGCGCTGTGACGATAAGTGAGTTGATCGGCCGAGACGATCAATGGGCCATTATTGATCTGCCAAACCCATTGGACGCTCAATCACTACGCCGCCTATAGTTGCAGTGAATAATGAACAGCAACACCAGGGCATTCTATCGGCCGCTGAACGGCCAATATCATAACGACAAGCGCTCCCCAAACCGGCTCAGGCCGGTTTTTTTGTGCCTACAATTCGGACTGTTCACCCTGTAGGTGAACAGGGATGTACACCAAGAAGGTAGCTATGTGTCAATCAACTAATTGAAATTAAAGGGTAAATAAAAAAGGTGTATAGGGTGAACAGTTTTCCTGTAAATCTTTTTTATATTATGAGCGGTGGGTGGGTGCTAATTGCTTATAATTTATTCGATTTGTTGTGCACTATTTTATTATGTGTAGATTCATGTATAAAGATATGATGTTTTTAATTAATTGCCCTTTAAAACAGTGTGTTATGTTTTTTATTTTACTCCTATTATCGGCACCATCTCCTCTCCATACTCCCTCTGCTTACCCTTTCTCCGGTTAAACAACCGTTTAATTAATCACTGTTATAATTACCCCTGTTGAGCCTTGATGGATGAATGTTTTCCTCCTCAAGCATTGCGATGCGGCGCTCTGTGGAGCGGCATCCGTTTTTAGGCATGCCGGTGGTTCGGTGAGAAGTTAGGAGAAGTGAACTATGAGCAGAAAAGACAAGCTCGCGGCGGCCCTGTTGGCCATCTTCCTGGGCGGACTGGGCATTCACAAGTTTTACTTAGGGATGAAGTGGTGGGGGCTGTTCTACCTGCTGTTCTGCTGGACGGGGATCCCATCGATTGTCGGCTTTATCGAAGGCATTATTTATCTGTTCCAATCGGAAGAGAAATTCAACCAGAAATACAATCCTGGTCTGATTTAAGGCTTTTCTGACGGCGCTTCCTGTTGCGGGAAGCGCCGTTTTTCATTCCGTTACTGTTTCTTCATCATCATCTTGCCGCGCATCTCTTTGCTCATCATTTTATTCGAGCTGGAGATCACACAGTTATATTGCTTGCCTTGGTTAATGATCATAAAGGTGCTGACCGGATTTTTAAAATCCTTGTCGATGGTGAAATAAATATAGGCCTGCGGTAGTGCAGCCGGTTTAAAGGCGCCGAAAGCATAGATATCCGCCAGGCCCAGCGCAGAGAGATCGACCGTCAGCTCCATGGGTTTCATGGAATCCGGTGATGGGAACATCGACTTGGCCGACATCATCATGGTGCTGCTGTTGATGGTGTAATCGGTTTTGACCTTCATGCCCATATATTTCGATTCCGGCATGGAAAGTTCTTTTTGGCAGGCGGCGTCGTGCTGCGGCGCCGGGCTGCCGTTTTCCATCACGGCGTGCACGTGTTCCAGCATCACTTCCGCGTTGCCGGTGGTAGGTTGTGCATCGGCCGCGTAAGCCGCGCCGCTGAAGGCGGCTACAGAGGTAAGGATAATGCCCGTAACGATTTTCATTGTCGGTCTCCGGAATGCTAATAATGATATTAATTGCGGTGTGTAGCCTATTGGCCTGATAAAACGCAAAGTGACCCGTTCCGTAGAGATAAAATATCTGCGGAATATTGCTGGAAAAGAGTTTTTCTTCCTTGCGGCAAGCAAGGCTGTGTTAATTTTTTAAGCGCCTTTCTGATTTTTTATTCGGTGTTTTTCCTGCATATAAATAGTATGTCTAAACATAGTCAATGTTTAGAATATGTACAAATTATTGCGATTTTTTTCTCTTTACGCTTTCTGTTTTTTAATCGAGCAATAAATATTTATTGAGATACAGAGAGTTATGTTTTTACGCTGGGACCACTCGGTAAAGCGTTATTTATGTGATCTTCATAGTCACAGAAATAACGCTGAAATTATTACCTTTCTATTTAACGGCTAATTATTCATGGCATAGGCTTCAACCCCACTAACCGCCTGAGCTAGAATCAGGCGGTTTTCTCTTCGAAAAGGATATCGCCATGGCCGCCTGGGCGCTTTTGATCGTCGGTTGGTTATTGATTTGGCAGGATCACCCGGTTTGGGGTGTGCTGTGCATCGCGCTGTTTGCCGCGCTGCAATGGGCGAAGCGCGCCGCTAAAAGCGGGCAAGAACCCGAAGAAGCGGCAGAGTGGCGCAAGACCGACTGGCGTTCGCAGCCGATTGAGATGGCGCACGCCGGCGACAGCGACCGGCAGATTGGCGGCGTGGGGGAACTGGGCATGGGCGGCCCCAGCTTTTGGACGCTGCTGCTGCGCGACGGGGCGATTGTGCATGGCGCTTGCGCCGCGCCGCAGGACGTGGACGATGGCAAGCTGCGCCTGATACCGACCCGCAGCCGCGAGGGAGAGGAGCTGACGGTCTACGAGCCCGCCGCCCGGGCGATGTATGCGCTGCCTGCGTTGACCGATCGCGAGCTGGGAGCCTTGGCCGCCGGTTCCGTTGAGGCGTTGGCGCGGCTGCGGGCGACGTGTCGGCAGGTGGAAGCCACGCCGTTGCACCTTGTGCGCGGTCTGTGGGTGCCGCAGTGGGTAGCGGATCCGGCGGATCGGCTGGAGATCACGTTGCCCAGCGGCCGCGTGCTGGCGGCGCGCTCGATGTTGCCGGCGGATCTGCGCCAGGCGGACGATCCTGCCGCGCTGCTGCACACGCCGCCTTATGAACTGTTGTTGGATAACAGGCCGACCGATCGCTTCGTGCGCGATCTCGAACGCGTGGCGGGATCCCCGTCGGGTGACGGTTTGAGCGTCGGCGGCTGCCAGTTCCGCGGCGAGCATATCGTCGATGGCCTATACCATCTCTACTTCGCCGGCGAGTGGTTCAGCCTGCTCTCTTATGCGCATAAACCGGCGGGCGGGCGCGGTTCGGACACCACCTTTTTCGTCGAGCGGGTCGAGCCGCAAGACGGCGGGGTGTTTGTGATTGAATGGGATGCCTACAGCGTGGGGCCAGGCGGGCGTGAGCCGCGCGTGCCGGCCCCGCCGGTATTGGTTATCGCGGTAAGTTGGCAGGAAACGCCGCTGCAGTTGCCAACGGCCAACAACCGCGTGACCGTGCGTTTGCCCAACGCCACGGCGTAAGGCTTAAGGCAGCACCCTGACTTCGCCGTTGTGCATGGTCAGCACCGCGATCGGGCTGCCGGAGAAGCACTCCCTAAAGATCCAGTCGCTGGGCCGAAACGCCGCCGCAGGCAGCCCGGCCTGCCACTCCTCCCACTGCGGGGTCGGCTTATCCGGCGGTAAAGAGAAAGAGACCAGCCAACCGGCTTCGCAGTGCACCGTTTGGCCGGTTGGACGGGTGAAGGTATGCGCACCTGCCAGCTCCATCACCGGCGGTAAAACCTCGAAGGCGATGATCGGCACGCCGGCCACGCTCTGCGGCTGAGGAAAGCGCACGGCGGTCACGCCGTTCATCGTGATGGGGCTGTCTTCGGTGCCGGGCTGGCGCGGCTCCTGCCGGTTTACCCAGCTGCCTTTCGGCAGGGTGATTTCACCGAACGGTTTTGCCGCCTCGAGCGTCAGGTAACTGCGCCGATTCCAGCGTTCTTCCGCCCGCTGGCTCTTGAGATCCTGAAGGGCAATGTCGATCAGCATCAGCGCGAACGCCACCGGGTAGATCGCCAGCGCCGAGGCCAACAGATAGCCGCCCCAGGAAAGCGGCGGGCGCGGGCGGCCGCAGCGGGCGGCAGCGTATCGCCAGCCCCACCAGGCGAGCAGGATGCCGGCGAGCAGCAGGGCCAATAACAGCGCCAGCAGGCCGGCGGCGCCGGCGCCATAACCTAACAGCATGGCAAGTTCCTTATGTTCATGGCGTGGTGGAGCGATAGCGAACGAAGTAGGGCAGCGCCGGGGTCTCCCCGTCATCGCCATAGTGGCTTTCCGGTTCGATCACGGTTTGGCGTGCGTCGTCGCGCCCGTTGTAGCGGTACTCCAACGGCTGTCGGTAGCGCACTTCGGATGAACGCAGATCGAAAATCAGCGAAAGGCGCGCATCGCCGTTATCCGTTTGGGCGACCAGCTTGTCGTTGCCCGCCCACAGCTGATACAGCGATTTATCGCCGTTTTCCAACAGCACCGCCAACTGCCCGTCGGATTGATAACGCAGAAGCTGATACAGTCCTCTGTCCAGCGTTTGGGCGATCAGGTAGATGCCGCCGTCCGGAGATTGCGCGCTTTCCTTGACGCGCACCGTTAGCCAATGCAGTTCGGCCACCTCGCCGGTTTTGCCGTTAACGGCAATGTGCAAGGCGCCGGAACCGAGCACCGGGTTCATCCAAAACAGCACGCGATCGCCATCAACGGCGGTAAAGATCTCGGGCATGGATTTGCGCTTACCGGAGGCGTAAGCCGTCGGTGACTCCTCCTCGCCGCGCTCAAAGCCCAGCAGCTGTCGCTCATCCAACAGCGCCGGCAGATCCAGCGTCTGCCGCCAATGGGCGCCAAAGTCCGGGCTGTAGAATACGCCTTCGGTGCTGATGAAATACAGCGCGCGCTTTCCCGACAGCGCCACCAGTTTGCCGCCGATAAAGGAAGGCAGATTGTCGTCGCCCTCCGACCAGGGGATCAGCGCCCCGATGGTGCCCCGTTGCACATCGACCAGCCGGCGCCCTTTGGACAGAAAAAGCATGCACTCCTGCTCGACGCAAACCGCATCGTAGATTGATTCGTCGAGTTGCCCCAGCATCTGCAACCCCTTCGGGCCGGTGAATAACACCTGGCTGAGGTAGTTGGCCGCCCAGCCGTAGAAGCTGTTGTAGGCGCTGGTCTCACTTCTTTTACTGATGAGCAGCAGAGCGCCGTTCTGCGCCGGGTAGCTGTGGATGAGATCGTAACGGGCTATTGTCGGCAACGTCTCGTCGCTCTGGGTCCATTGCCACTGCGCATAGCGTTGTTCAGGGGCGAGGAAATAGACGCCCACCGCGCTGGCCAAAAACAGCGTCAGGATAATAAGGGGTCTTTTATAAAGCGCTAGCGTCATCATTTCAGCTCCGTCACCTGTTCCTGCCGCCATAGCCTGCGGCGCAGATTGCGCAGGTATTTGAACGTCTTAAACGTGCGGTGCTGCTCAAAAGCGTAGAGGCGGCAGATCTGGGCGAAGCCCTCGATCAGCAGCGCCAGGCCGCTGACCATCAGCATCATCAGCAGCAGAATCGGCGGCAACTCACTGCCGAGGCGCTTCAGGGTCCAGGCATCCAGGTAAAAGCCCGCTGGGGTATCGGCGTTATCCCACACGATCAGACCGAGCATCAAACACATCATGATCGCGCCCAGGATGAAAACGACACGCGCGCTCAGGTTAAGGCCGGCTTCGGTGAAGTAGCGATTGCCGCCGATGAGATAGGTCTGGCGGTCGCGATGATTGATGATCCCACGCACCGTAGGCAACTCGGGGACGGTGTCGTTCTCGCAGTACAACACCTGCAGCGGATCGCCCTTAGCGATGAAAAGCGGATGCTGCCGACGAAATACCGGATGCAGTTTGGTCGTAGGGACGTTGAGCGCGCGGGTCGTCACCGCGAAGTGCGTCTCGTTCTGACGCCACGCGTAAGTGTCAAAATACTGCACCTGCCGCGGGATCTCATAGTGGCGAAGTTCGTAGCTCAGGGCGTTGACCGTCTCGATGCCGGAGGCCTCGACGCCGTCAGGAAGGGGAAGTGCGGTCTGCAGCGGTGCGGTCGTCGGCACGGCGTCTTTGCGGACGGCCCGGTATCTGATGCCGGGGATTTTCAGGCTGAGCGAATCGGGCGGCGTGACGTCTTGCCCCAGCAGCACGCGATCCAGCGCCCTGAGCAGGCGCCTGCGGCCGCGATGCCCGATCAGCAAGAGCTCTGAACCGACGAACAGCACCATGCCGATGCCGATGAGGCCGGCGATGATGGCGATAAAGAACAGGACAATGGTCAGCCAGGAATCTTCCCGGTCCATGATGAAAAAGGCGGCCGGGAAGCCACCGGCCAACGCGGCGCCCAGCACCAGCAGGGCGAAGTATTTCAGCTTGTATTTCAGCGTTCTGTCGGGTTCCAGCCGGCCTTTCGTGCCGTGCAGCAGCCAGTGCAGCCAGTAGCTGCCGTCACGCAGGCGGTGAGCGCCGATCTTCACCCGATCGCCGGCGGCGAGCCTGGCCAGCAGATTTTCGCTGTCGCTGAAGTCGTCACGGTAAAAAAAGAATGTCTGGCCGGAGGCGATGATCCTCACCAGGTTGTCGGGCGCCGTCTGCTGGCAGGCGCATTGTTCGACGGTCACATTAAAAAATTGGGTTTGCATATCATTCCCTGTCAGCGGGCGTGGCCCGAAAATTCTTCCCTGGCGCCGGCTGGTCAGCGCTTTTTCATCAGCGGCAGCATGCGCACCAGCGCATTGTCCTTGACGATATAGTGGTGGAACAGCGCGGCGGTGGCATGCAGGCCGATCAGCCAGTAGCCGAATGACGCCAGCGTTTTGTGCCAGCCGATAATCGTCCGCGCCTGCGGCCGATCGGCCACGTCGGCGAACGGCATCGGCAGGCCGAACAGAAACCACTCCTTGCCGCCCAGATAGCGCGAATACACCCCCAGCACCGGCAGCGTCAGCAGCAGCAGGTAAATCAGGGTGTGCGTCAGGTGCGCCAGGCCGGTTTGCCACTTCGGCGGTTTGGGCGCGATGGCGGGCGAGGGGCGGCGCCAGCGCAGGAACAGGCGGGCGATCATCAGCGCAAACACCGTTACGCCGCAGCTGAAGTGGGTGACAACCAGCACGTACCAGGGGGCGCTGCCCGGTTCGGCAAAGCCCCGCAGCTCGATGGTGACGCAGGTGATGACCAGCAGGATCGCCACCAGCCAGTGCAGGCGAATTTGCCACGGCATATAGGTGTTCTGCACCGGGTTACCTTTTGATGTTAAAGGGTCTGTGCGCCGATGGTAACGAAATGTTACATCGGAGGAAAGCGCGTGCGCGCAATTTAGGCAAAACGCCAGGCTCAACTCACTTATTAATCGATTGGTTTAGTGGGTTATGCGCCAGGCGGTAGAGGGGCATCGTAAGTTGTGAAGCTAATGGACGACAGTTTCAGAGGCTGGCAGCTTATTAAGTGATGAAGCGGGTTGCGCCGCAGCCCTCGCTGCGGCGCCTGGGATCAGTTCAATTTGGCCTTGGCGAAATCGCTGCCGTTCACGTCCACCACGTAGCCGCTCAGGTTGCTGCGGGTGGCGTAGAACACTTTGCCGGTGGCCAGCGGTAGCCACGGCGCCTGTTTGGCGAAGATCACCTGCGCCTGTTGGTACAGCTTGGCGCGCGCTTGCGGCTGGTTCTCCTGGATCGCCTGCTGGATCAGCCGGTCGTAATCCTTATCGCACCAGCGCGCCACGTTGGCGCCGCTCTGCACCCCGGCGCAGCCGAGCAGGGTGGCGAAGTTGTCCGGATCGCCGTTGTCCGATACCCAGCCGTACAGCGCGCTCTGCTGCTCGCCTTTGCGCAGCCCGGCCAGATACTGGCCCCACTCCCAGGTGACGATCTTGGCCTTCACGCCCACCTTCGCCCAGTCGCTCTGGATCATTTCGGCGATGCGCTTCGAGTTCGGGTTGTAAGGGCGTTGTACCGGCATCGACCAGATGTCGGTCTCAAAACCCTGCTCCAGCCCGGCCTGCTTCAGCAGCTCGCGCGCCTTCTGCGGATCGTAGGCGTATTCCGGCAGTTTGTCGTTGTAGCCCAGCATGCCCGGCGGCAGCAGCGAATTGGCCGGTGTGCCGCTGTCTTTGAACACCGCGGCGACGATCGCTTTCTTGTCTACCGCGTAGCTCAGCGCCTGACGCACCAGCAGGTTGTCGAACGGTTTTTTCTGGGTGTTGAACGCCAGATAGCCGACGTTCAGCCCGGTAATGTCGTGCAACTGCAGGTTGCCGTCGGCCTTGATGGCGGCGAACTGTTCCGGCAGCGGCGCGGGGATGATCTGGCATTCGTTGGTTTTCAGCTTGGCCAGCCGGGTCTGCGGATCCGGCGTGATGGAGAAGATGAGGTGCTTGCTGGCCACTTCGCCCTGCCAGTAGTGCGGGTTGGCGATGTAGCGGATCAGCGAATCCTGCTTGTACTGCTGCAGCGCAAACGGCCCGGTGCCGATCGGCCAGTTGTCGACGTATTCCGGCGTGCCCTTTTTCAGCATCGCGTCGGCGTACTCGGCGGACAGGATCGAGGCGAAATCCATCGCCCAGTCGGCGACGAACGCGGCGTTGGGCTGGCTCAGCGTGAAGCGCACGTGGTGTTCGTCCACCGCTTCCACCTTGGTGATCAGCTTATCCAGACCCATGTCGGTGAAGTATTCATAGTTGCCGCCGGAGACCTTGTGATACGGGTTGGCCGGATCCTTCTGCCGCATCACGGTGAACACCACGTCTTCGGCGTTGAAGTCGCGCGTTGGGGTGAAGTATTTGTTGCTGTTGAATTTTACCCCCTGGCGCAGGGTAAAGGTGTAGGTCTTGCCGTCCGGGCTGACGCTCCACTCGGTGGCCAGCGACGGGGCGGGCGTTTTATCGCTTTCGCGCAGCGTCACCAAGCGGTTGTACAGCACCTGCGAGGTGGCGATAAAGGTCGGCCCGGAGCTGGAGAGCTGCGGGTTGAACGATTCCGGCGAGGCAACGGTACAGTACACCAGCGCATCGGAAGCGGCCAGCGCGCCGCCCGCCGACAGCAGGCCGCAGCCAGCCAGCACCAGCGCGGCGATTGGGTGTTTTAAAAACGTCAAGGCAAGATCCTCAGGTGGAGTGGGCCGTTACCGGCGAATTGAATTAACTATAGATAACGGATGGCGAGACCGGGAACAAGCGTCTCACCTGCGCATTCTGTGCGCCGCGCGTTGCTTGCCAAACCGCTTTACTCGCTCTCGCGCTTGCGGTCGGCATCATAGCGCTCGCGGGCGGCGTCCAGCTCGGGGAAATGGTATTCCGCCCAGCGGTCCAGCGCCGTCAGCGTCTCGACCAGCGAGCAGGCGACGGCGCTGAGCCGATATTCCACATGCGCCTGATTTTTTTCACTTAAATCCAGCCGCTCGAGCAGCCCGTTGCGTTCCAACTGGCGCAGCGTTTGCGTCAGCACCTTCTGCGAAATGCCGTCGATGCGGCGCAGCAGTTCGCCGTTGCGCATTGGCCGCTGCGCCAGCGCAGGCAGGATCAACATCACCCACTTGCCGGAAATCAGCGCCAGCGCATCGCGCGCGGAGCACTTGCTCGAATAGACGTCGCCGGGATAAGCCATTGGGGGTTACCTTCAGGTGCGTAATTGCCAAGGGTGCGATAAAGCCACAGCATAGCAGCACCACCTTACAACGGGAGAAACAGGATGAACGTGCTGATTGTGCTGGCTCACCCCGAGCCGCATTCCTTCAATGCCCATTTGGCCGAACAGGCGCGGCAGGCCTGCCTGGCGCAGGGGCATCAGGTGAAGACGGTCGATTTGTATCAGGAGGGATTTGATCCGCGCGAGAGCGCCGGCCATTACCCCAGCAGAAAGCAGGCGGACAGATTTGATGCGATGCAGGAGCAGCGCCATCACTGGACGACTCAGGCGCTGCCGGCGGAGATCCGGCGGCATATCGGGCTGCTGCACTGGGCGGATACGCTGGTGTTGCAGTTTCCTTTCTGGTGGTTCGGCGCGCCGGCCATCATCAAAGGCTGGATGGATCGGGTGTTCGTTTACGGCGGGATCTACGACAGCCGCCACCGCCATGAGAACGGCGTAATGCGCGGCAAACGGGCACTGCTGACCGTCACCGCCGGCGCTTCCGCACAGGCCTGCGCGCCGAACGGGCGTGACGGCGATATGCGGCTGATGCTGTGGCCCATCATGCATGCGTTGCACTATATTGGCTTTAGCGTGCTGGAGCCGTTCCTGGTCTATGGCGTGCGCGGCGGGTTGGCGGGCGAGGCTCTGCAGGCGCAAAATGCCGCGTTGGCGAAGGTGACGCAGGCGTACCGGGACGGTTTGAAGGCGTTTTCCGCCTGGCCGGTGGTGCCGTTCAACCGCAATGAAGATTTTGACGCCGATCTGGCGCTGAAGCCCGGCGCGCCGGTGTACAGTCCGTTCGTGCGGCATTGCGATCCGGATTAGAATCCGGCCTTCAGCAGTTCCTCGCGCAAATCGTCGATAATCGCCGGTTCGATGTCGGGGAACTGCTGCTGAATATCGGCGATGGCTTCGGCCACGTTCGGGCCGGCGAAGGTGCCGGAGAAGGGCAGCAGCGGCAGGTTCGCGTCGCTGTCCGGCAGTTCGCCGCGGATGGTGCCGGTGATCATGCCCGCTTTTTTTTCCGCCGTGAGGTCGTACTCCCCCACGCTTTTGTCGATCGTTTTCATTGGCCGCCTCGCTGTCGGTGAGTGTTTACCCTGTCTGTTAAAGCATAGTGTTTCAGGCAATGAATACCAATAAATGTATATAATATTAATATAAAACAAGGTGATGCGCGTTTTGTCGTTTGACGTTCGCCGGGGGGCGGCGTTATGCTCGTGGCGCTAAAGGGACCTTCCTCACTGACAGGGACAGACGACATGAAAAGACTGAAAAGCGCGGCGCTGTTGTTGCCGCTGTTGGCGCTCAGCGCCTGCACCCATCACCTCAGCAGCGCCGAGCAGCATGCCAAGCACTACATTTATCAAACGCGCGACGACTTCGATCCGCAATTCCGCACCGATGTGAACGGCAGCATTAAAAACGCCGTGCCGATGTTCGAACAGTTCTACCAATGGGGGAAAAAGGATCGCGTGGCGGGCGTGGCGCGCAGCGAGGCGCAGAAAAAGGCCGATTATCTGGCCAGCGCGGAGTTCCAGCAGAACATGGAACACAAAACCATTTTCATCAACCGTGCCTACAGCAGCGCCGACAATCCTAAACGCCGTCAGGTGCTCTCGCAGGAAGCGGTAGGCGCCTACTGGGACGGTTACGAAGGGCGCTGAACATAACCCCTCACAAATATACCCGTCATACTTGAAGCTGCATCAGTGTTGACTGCGAGCGCTCACCCCAGTCACTTACTTGAGTAAGCTCCTGGGGACTCCCGCTCTTGCCGCCGTGATGCAACTCCAATTATTTAGGGTATAGAAGGTAATAAAAACTGGTCTTCTGGCGGTTATTTGATTATAAAAACCGCCGCTAAGGACGATGTTCATAGATGAAACCAGGAGTGTTTATGTTGGCAAAAGTTAAGCGTTCGTTCGCCGCCGCCGTCGTATTGATGTTGGCGCTGCCTGCGGTTCAGGCCGCGGATTACCGTGCGGGCGAGCAATACACCCGGCTGGATAAGCCGGTGGCCGCCGCGCCGGCGGTGGTGGAGTTTTTCTCCTTCTACTGCGGCCCTTGCTATCAGTTCGCCGAAACCTACCGCGTAGGCAGCACCGTGGCGCAGGCGCTGCCCGCCGGTGAGAAAGTCACCAAATATCACGTCAGCCTGATGGGTAAACTGGGCAATGAGCTGACCGAAGCCTGGGCGGTGGCGACGGTGCTGGGCGTGGAAGACAAGATTGAAGGGGCGATGTTCGACGCGGTGCAGAAACAACGCGCCGTCAACGGCGCCGACGATATTCAGCGGGTGTTTACGGCGGCCGGCATCGATGCCGCCACCTATGAAAACGCGCGCCACAGCCTGCTGGTCAAAGGATTGATCGCCAAGCAGAACGAAGCGGTGAAAGCGTTCGACGTGCGCGGTACCCCGTCGTTCTACGTGGCGGGCAAATACAAGATAGACAATGCCGGCATGGCCAGCACCAGCGTTGAAGGCTACGCCAAAGAGTACGCGGCGGTGGTGCGCCATCTGTTGGATACGCAGCCTTAAGGCGATTCCCCTCCGGCGCCCGATGATCTGTGATCGCGGCGCCAAATCCCCCGCTCGCCATTGATTGTGTGTTAACGGATTGTTATGGTGATTTTCTGTTCAACGGCGCAGCGCCGCCGGCGTTTGAAGGGAGAGATCATGACGGCATTGGCAACGCTCCGCGACGCCGGCTTCGAAGAGTGGCTGGGCAAAATCAACACCGCCTGCGGCAGGTTCTGCGCGAAAACGCTGGGGCCGGGTTTCAGCGGGGCGATGCAGGAGTTCCGCGCCCATGCGCTGCGTCTGAGCGTGGTCGACGTGGCCCAGGCCCGGCTGTATCGCACGCCGCGTGAAATCGCCCGCAGCGACGGCGCGCACTTTTTTACCGTCTTCCAGCTGCGCGGCAGCGCGTTGATGGAGCAGGGCGATCGCCAAACGGTGCTCTCTCCCGGCGACATGACGCTGATCGACGCCTCACGGCCCAGCAGCTTCACCTTCCAGCGCGATTCGCGCCAAATCTCTCTGCTGTTGCCGCGCGGCTGCCTGCCGGTGCCGCCGCCTTGCGCCCAGCGTCTCGGGGCCGAGCTCAGCGCGGTGCGCCTCAGCCGCCAGCTGGTGCTGAGCAGTATGCAGGATCCTCAGCTCGCCGCGGCGGAAAGCGAGGCGGTGCTGAATGCGCTGGCGGCGCTGTTGCGTCCGGCGCTGGCGCTCGAACAGGCGCGCCCGGAGGGGCAGCAACCGGTCTTCGACAAGGCGCTGGCGCTGATCGACAGGCATATACAGTCGGCGCAGCTGCGTCCTGAGTGGGTGGCGGCCGAGTTGGGGGTGTCATTACGCAGCCTGTATCGGGTGTTCGCCCGTCAGGGGCTGGTGGTGGCGCAGTACATCAGGAACCGCAGGCTGGATCTGTGCGCGCAGGCGCTGCGCAGCGCCGCCGGGCAGGAAAAGCTGGCCGGCATTGGCCTTGACTGGGGCTTCGCCGATCACAGCCATTTCTCGACCGCTTTCAAGCAGCGTTTCGGCATGTCGCCGAGCGAGTACCGTCGGCAGTATCAATAAGTCAGGGCGCGGGCCAGGCCCGCGCCGCTGCACTCAATAGCGGATGCAGACCGATTTCGACTCGGTGTAGGCATCCAGCCAATCCGGGCCGAAATCACGGCCGCTGCCCGACTGTTTGAACCCGCCGAACGGCATGTTCGGGTCGATCAACGTATGGGTGTTGACCCACACGGTGCCGGCCTGAATGCGCGGCGTAAACGCCATCGCCTTTTGCAAGCTGGTGGTCCACAGGCTGGCGGTCAGCCCGAAGTCGGTGTCGTTGGCTTTGCTCAGCGCCTCTTCGGCGCTCGCCACCCGGATCAGGTTGACCACCGGGCCGAACACTTCCTCGCGCGTCAGGTTCAGCCGGTCATCCGGGTTGATCACCAGCGTCGGCGGAATGTAGAAGCCGTTGGCGTCCGGGCCGGCCGCGCCGCCGATAAGCTCGGCGTTTTTCGCCCGGGCGTCGTCCAGGTAGGCCGCCACCTTGTTGCGGTGCGCGAGCGACACCAGTGGGTTGATTTGCGCCCCGGTATCCATCCCCGGCCCGACCGATAGCGATTTCACCGCCTGTTCGAATCCGGCCACCAACCGATCGTAAATCGGCGCTTCGATATAAATTCGCGAGCTTGCGGCACACACCTGACCCTGGTTGAGGAAGCTGCCGAGCATCAGGCCTTCGATCACCTGCTGCGGATCGGCATCTTGCAGCACGATGGCCGGGTTTTTACCGCCCAGCTCCAGCGTCACGCGGGTCAGGCGATCCGCCGCCGCGCGCGCGATGCTTTTGCCCACCGGCGTGGAGCCGGTAAAGCTGACTTTGGCGATCAGCGGATGTTCGGTCAGTGCCTTGCCGCACACGGTGCCGCGGCCGGTGACCACGTTGAACACGCCCGGCGGTACGCCGGCTTCGCTCGCCAGTTCGGCGATGCGCAGCAGGGTGAGCGGGGTGGTTTCCGACGGCTTGATGACGATGGAGCAGCCCGCCGCCAGCGCCGGCATGACTTTCCACATGCCGATCATCAGCGGGAAGTTCCAGGGCACGATGCCGGCGACCACGCCGATCGGCTCTTTGCGGGTATAAACCTGATATTTGGCGCCCGGCGGCATCGGAATGGACACGTCCAGCGTCTGACCGGTGATTTTGGTCGCCAGCCCGGCGGTGTAACGCATCCAGTTCAGGGTACTGCCGACTTCGAAAGCGCGGGCGATGTTGATGGATTTACCCTGCTCCAGGGTTTCGAGCTGCGCCAGCTCTTCGGCGTGCTGCTCCACCAAATCGGCGAAGCGCAGCAGGATGCGTTCGCGCTCGACCGGCAGACGCTGCGCCCAGACGCCTTCGCTGAAGGCTTTGTGGGCGGACTCCACCGCCTGCGCCACGTCGTGTTCGTTGGCGTCGGCGGTGGTGGCGATTTGCTGCCCATTGGCGGGGTTATACACCGCCAGGCGGCCTTCCGCAGCGGACGCGCGCCACTGGCCGTCGATATACAGCCCATGCTGACGATCGAGAAAACGCGACACGCTATCCAGCACGGCTACGGTATTGTCAGACATACATCCTCCGATCAGGCTCATCAGGTTATCGTTAACCCTGAGAGTCTAGATCAGCGGTAAAGCGGCGGCTTTGCTCTGCCTGACATTCGATTTGTCCTGCGTGTCATTTTGCCGTGACGGAACAGTAAACCGCGGCCGGCGGGCGCCGGCCGGGAAGGATTACGAACTCAGGGTTGCCAGACGGGTGGCGAAACCGAGGAACAGCAGGCCGATCAGGCCATTGCCGAGCTTCGCTAGGCCTTTCTTGTGGTTGAAGAAATGCGCCAGCATCGCGCCGGAGAAGATCAGCGTGCTCATGTAGATAAAGCTGACGGCTTCGAGGATCAGCGCCAGAATGGTGAACGACAGCCCGGTGTGCGCGTAGTTGAAATCGATGAACTGCACGAAGAACGACACGTAAAACAGAATAGCTTTCGGGTTGGTCAGGCTCAGCGTCAGCGATTTGCGCAGAATGCTGTGGCCACCTTCAATTTGCTGCTGTTGCGCCTGCGCCTTCTGCACGAAGGTGGCGTAGAGGATTTTTGCGCCAAGGAACAGCAGGTAAATCGCGCCGAGAAAACGCACCAGGGTAAACAGGAACGGCGTGGTGCGGATCAGCGAAGCCACGCCGATATAGGCGCAAAAGATCAGGATCGCATCGCCGATAAACACGCCCAGCGCCGCGGTATAGCCGGCGCGCACGCCGCGCGATATGCCGGTTTTCAGCACGTACAGCGTATTCGGCCCCGGCAGAATGATGATGAAGACCACCCCGGCCAAATAGGTCCATAAATTCAGGACGCCAAAACTCTCTAACACAATAACCTCTCCATGCGCGCAACTAACAGGCAAAAACACTGGCCACGCCCGTGGCCGGCCGCGATCCTAACGCTGTGCAACCGGGTTGGCAACGTAATAAACTTCATGTTGTTGGTTAAAAATTATCGAAACATTGTTGAAAACGTCGGCGCCGAATTAAAAAGCAAGAGTCGGCGTGTTTCGCCAACGCCCCATCACTATGCTGGTTAACATCGAAACCGCAGTGAGGAACGGATGATGAAAAACGTAATCGACAGCGCCGATCCGCGCTGGCTGGCGATCGTCAGCCGCGACAAGCATGCCGACGGCCGCTTTATCTACGCGGTGAAAACCACCGGCGTGTATTGCTCGCCTTCTTGCCCGTCACGCCAGCCGAATCGGCAAAACGTGGAGCTGTTCGACGATGCCGAACAGGCGGAAGCGGCGGGTTATCGGCCCTGCAAACGCTGCCGACAGGGGCTGACCCCGTTGACGGAGCAGCATGCGCGGCAGATAGCCGAGGCCTGCCGCTATATCGAACGGGCGGAGAAAGCGCCGTCGCTGCAGACGCTGGCGCGCCACGTTGGGCTGAGCCAGTACCATTTCCACCGGCTGTTCAAAGCGATCACCGGCCTGACGCCGAAAGGCTACGCCGACGCGCAGCGCAGCCGACGCTTGCGCGCCGGTCTTACGGAGCAGGAGACGGTGACCGACGCGATTTTCGACGCCGGCTATGGCGCCAACGGCCGCTTCTACCAACAAGCCAGCGCCGCGCTGGGCATGACGCCGAAGGCCTACCGGGCCGGCGGCAAAGGCATGCGCATCCATTTCGCCGTCGGGCGCTGTTCGCTGGGCGAGATCCTGGCGGCGCAGAGCGAGGTGGGCATCTGCGCCATTCTGCTGGGGGACGATGCGCAGCAACTGGTGCAGGATCTGCAGGACACATTTCCCCATGCCGAGCTGATCGGCGGCGACGCGCAGTATGAAGCGCTGATGGCGCAGGTGGTGGGCCTGATTGAAGCGCCGGAGAACGGCTTGGCGCTGCCGCTGGATATTCGCGGCACCGCGTTTCAACAGCGGGTCTGGCAGGCGCTGCAGGCGATACCGGTCGGCGAAACCGTCAGCTATGCCGATATCGCCCGGCGCCTCGGCGCGCCCAAAGCGGTACGCGCGGTGGCCGGCGCCTGCGCCGCCAACGTGCTGGCGGTGGCGATCCCCTGTCACCGGGTGGTGCGCAACGACGGCGCCTTGTCCGGCTATCGCTGGGGCGTCGAGCGCAAGAAAGCCTTGCTGGAAAAAGAGGCGCAGCGATGAGCGGCGCGCTGGCGGCGCGGCTGGCCGAATTGGACTGGGCGGCAATTGAACGTGAACTCGATGCGCAGGGCTGCGCGCGGCTGCCCGGCGTGTTCAGCCATGACCTGTGCCGCGAGCTGGCGGCGCTCTACCCGCAGGATGCGCACTTCCGCAGCCGCATCGTGATGGCGAAGCACGGTTTTGGCCGCGGCGAATACCGCTATTTCGCCTATCCGTTGCCGCCGCCGGTGGCCGAAGCGCGCGGCCTGATGTATGCGCGGCTGGCGCCGGTGGCCAACCGCTGGAACGCCTTATTGGGCCTGACGGCGCGCTATCCCGCCGAACATGAGGTTTACCTGGCCGAATGCCACCGGGCCGGCCAACGGCGACCGACGCCGCTGCTGTTGCGTTACGAAACGGGGGATTACAACTGCCTGCATCAGGATCTGTGCGGCGAGCGGGTATTTCCGCTGCAGGTGGCGTTTTTGCTCTCCGCCCCCGAACGGGATTTCACCGGCGGCGAATTCGTGCTGACCGAACAGCGGCCGCGGATGCAGAGCCGGCCGGAGGTGGTGCCGCTGCAGCAGGGCGATGCAGTAGTGTTCGCCGTGCATCACCGGCCGGTAGCGGGAGTGAAAGGCTACTATCGGGTCAATCTGCGCCACGGCGTCAGCCGGATACGCACCGGCCAACGCCACACGCTGGGGGTAATCTTTCACGACGCGCTATAGCTTGCGCGCCAGCAGGGTGGCGAAGCGCAGCGAGATGCGGTTGCCGGCGGCGTCGGTTTTGTGCAGTTGGCCGACGTCTTCGTTGTATTTGAGGATCTCCCAGTCGCGATAATAATGCTTCAGCTCACCCGGGCTGAAGGTGAACGGGAACGGCAGCGGGCAGGGATAATCCTCGGTATCCATCGCCGCCACGATCAGGTTATGGCCGCCGCGCACGGTGCTGTCCTGCATGTCTTGCACGATATGCGGGATCTGTTGCCGCTCGAGGAACATCAAGACCACGGTGGACAGGATAAAGTCGTAGTCGCCGCTGAAGCGGTGGGTGTTGAGATCCTGCACCCTGGCGCTCAGGCGGGTTAATTGCTCGGCGTCGACGATCTGATTGAGGCGGGCTATCGACGGCGCATGCTTGTCCCAGGCGGTGACATCGAAACCTTTCAGATTGAGATAGAGCGAATTGCGCCCGCCGCCGCAGCCCAGATCCAGCGCCTTGCCCGGCGCGATGCGCGCCGCCGCCTCAACCACTTCGGAGTGAGTGCGCGTCAGTTCGTATTTCTTGTGGTAGTAATCTTCCGGCGTGCAGTAAAACGCCAGCCGGCAGGTCATGTCGTCCGAAAAGGAAACGATGCGATGCCACTGTTGGGGGGCGATAAACGGCGGCTGGCTTTCAGGGCTAAACTGCCAGGTCTCGGTGGTGGCGCCGTCTTCGGTCATCATGGCGAACGTCAGGCTGCCGCTCAGCACGGTGAGCTTCGCCCAGGTGCCGCTCTGGGTGTTGTGGCGCTGACGAAAGGCTTCCGGCAGCGTTTCGCTGTTCCATTCCGGCAGGGTTTTATAGCAAAGCAACTGCTGCTCCATAGGGGGCTCCTCTGGCTGGGCAAGCAAAGTGATTTATATGATGTATATAAAATACATCTTTATCGATCGTTTGAACATAGCAGCCTGAAGGAAAGGCGCGGGGAGATCTTTATACTGGATTGTGCGCGGCGGCTGGGCTAATTTCAGTGCTGTTCATGTCATCACGTTCAGGGAAAAGATGCCGATACGCCGTTTATGCCACCCGAAGCCCCTCCGTTTGCTGAGCCTGGCCGCGCTGCTGGCGCTGGCGGGCTGTACCAGCAAAACCACCACCACCTCGCCGGCGGCGCGCCCCGCCGACGTCAAAGCGCGACTGATGACGCTGATCCCGGCCAATGCCGGCGATCGTCAGGGTTGGGCCACCGATATCACCGCCGCGTTTGCCGCGCAGGGCATCGAGCCGAGCGATGAGAACCTGTGCTCGGTGCTGGCGGTGACCGAACAAGAGTCGACGTTCCAGGCTAACCCGCAGGTGCCGGGGCTGCCGAAGATCGCCTGGAAAGAGATCGACCGCCGCGCCGATCAGATGCACATCCCGAACTTTTTGGTGCATACCGCGTTGAAGATCTCGTCGTCGAACGGCCAGAGCTACAGCGAGCGCCTGGATAAGGTGCGCACCGAAAAGGATCTGAGCGATATCTTCGATGACATGATCGACCGCGTACCGATGGGGCAGAAGCTGTTCGGTCATTTGAACCCGGTTCATACCGGCGGCCCGATGCAGGTGAGCGTCGCCTTCGCCGAGGCGCATGCCAAAGGGTATCCTTATCCGGTTGACGGTTCGATTCGGCGCGAAGTCTTCAGCCGACGTGGCGGCATGTACTTCGGCATTATGCATTTGCTGGGGTACCCGGCCGACTATAGCCGGCCAATTTACCGTTTTGCCGACTTCAACGCCGGCTGGTATGCCAGCCGCAACGCGGCGTTCCAAAACGCGGTCAGCCGGGCGAGCGCCATTCCGCTGGCGCTGGACGGCGATCTGATCGACTTTGGCAGCGACAAGCCCGGCTCCACCGAGCTGGCGGTGCGCACGCTCGGCAAGCGCCTGAACATGAGCGACAGCGCCATTCGCCGGGCGCTGGAGAAAGGCGACACGGCCGGCTTTGCCGATACCGACCTGTATAAGAAGGTCTATGCGCTGGCGGGCGGCAAGCTGCCGCGCGAGATGCTGCCGGGCATCCAACTGGAAAGCCCGAAAATCACCCGTAAGTTGACTACCGCCTGGTTCGCCAAGCGGGTGGATGAACGCCGCCAGCGCTGCATGGCGCGCGCCGGCGGTTAACCCTAAAGAAAACGCCGCCGGTGGCCTGAGTCACCGGCGGCGCGATCGCGCATCAGGCGCTGCGGCGCGGGTTGGTCAGGCCGAAGTTAAAGCTGTTGCAACGGTTGCAGAACTCTTTCATCACCGGCGGCGTGTCCATCATCGGCACTTTCACCTCGATAAACGCCAGCCTATCCTGCCGCGAGGCGTGTTCCAGGGCCATTTCCAGCTGTTGCGTGGTTTCCACCGCCACGCTGAACGGCTGCGATCGAGTATTCAGCACCGCCGGCAGTTTGGCGTAGTCCCACGGGCTGATGTCGTTGTAGGACGAGCTTTCGCCGAGGATATAGCGTTCGATGGTGTAGCCGTCGTTATTGATCAGGAAGATGATCGGCTTTTGCTCGCAGCGCAGCAGGGTGGACACTTCCTGCGCGGTCAACTGGAAAGAGCCGTCGCCGATGAACAGCAGGTGGCGGCGTTCAGGGGCCGCCATCAGAGTGCCGAGCAGCGCCGGCAGGGTATAGCCGATTGAGCCCCAAATCGGTTGGTTGACCACCTTGACGCCGTCCGGCATGCGCATGCCGCCGATGGCCGCGCCGGAGGTGCCGTTTTCCACCACCACCACGTCATCCGCCCGGATGAAGCGTTGGATGCGCCGCCACAGATAGGCCTGGTCGATAGGCGCGTCGCTCGGCGTCGCCAGCTTCTCATGTGGGCTGGCCAACGGCGCCAGGGGCTGCGCCGGCGCGTCTTCGCTCAGATCCAACAGCGCCTGCAGCAGATCCGCCGTCGACACCGCCGGGTAGGAGGTGTTGTCCAGCTTCATTGAGAACGGTTGGATGTCCACCTGAGCGGCGGCGGGAATGTGCTGGGAGAAATAGCCGGTGGTGGAATCCACCAAACGCACGCCGAAGCTCAGCACGCAGTCCGAGTGGGCCATGTGTTCATACAGTTCGGGGCGCGACAGATTGCCGCTGTAGCCGCCCATCCAACCGGCGGTGTTTTCCGGGATAATGCATTTGGCGGTGGGCATATTGGTCAGCGGAATGGCGAAGCGGTGAGCGACCGCGATGACCAACTGCTGCAACTGGTAGCGATCCACCATTTGATCGACCAACATGATTGGGCGCTGGGCGCGTTTGATTTTGGTTAACAGCGCCATCGCCGCTAATTGCACATTGTATTTATCGCTGGCCGGTAATTGCGGTGCCGTCGCCGCCGCGGCGATTTCAATTTCCACATCGCAAATATCCGACGGCAGCTGTAAATACACCGGTTTCTTCTCTATCCAGGCGCGGGAAATAACGCGTGGGATTTCTTGTGCGGCATTTTCCGGTGTAATCAAGGCTTGCGCAACGGTGAATTGTTTAAAGCAGTTCATGACGTTGTCGAAATTGCCATCGCCCAGGGTATGGTGCAAGAGCTGGTGATTTTTCATCGCATGCAGCGGCGGCGTGCCGGCGATGCAGATAACCGGCGAAGATTCGGCATAGGCCCCGGCGATGCCGGACAGCGCGGCCAGATCGCCGACGCCGTAGGTGACGATCAGCGCGCCGGCGCCTTTCATGCGGGCGTAACCGTCGGCGGCGTAGGAGGCGTTCAATTCATTGCAGTTGCCGACAAACGCCAGCCGCTCGTCGTTTTCCAGCAGCTCCAGCAGGCTGAGGTTATAGTCGCCGGGCACGCCGTAAATACGATCGACGTTCAGGGCGTGAAGCTGTTGCAGAATGAATGACCCGATAGTTATTTTCATTGATTGCTCCGAATTATTTATCTTTATTTTGTCAGGCGAAAATCAGCAAAAATAAATTGCTGGCGATGTTGTGTCGTTAGCATTAACAGTTATTTAAAGTGTCGGCTTGTTCAAGACAGACGTGGCAGCCGTTGAATAGGCGGTTTGTATTCGGCGCTTTACGCGATTGAATAATGTATAAATAGTGTGGTTATTATGCAGGTGGACAGTGCGGTATTTTTCCCTGGCGGTATATCGACAGAAAAATGGCGGCGTATTGGCATTTATCATGATGCAGGGCGAAGCATCCGGTACTTTTGAGGTCGCGTTAAATCCCATCGGGTGGCGTAACGCTCTTTTGCTGGTAAAGAAAGGCAGAAGCCGGCGCAAAGAGGCATTTTGGTGATCCGCCGCACGCTTATTTCATGAAACCATCGCGCAACCAATCAAAAACAAAAAATTAACAATGTCGCTTTTTTATTCGCGTCGTGTTGTCAGTTTTACTTTACGGGGCTGCAATGCGCGCCGCCTCGGGCCGGCGTAAACAAGCGTCGTTACGAGCGCTAATATAACGTGGCGACCATCACATTCCTTGGGGCCGATACGTAAACTTTTCTCTACGTGCGCCTGGATGGCGTATACCTACCAAAGGGCCTGCGTCCCAGCGGGGCTCGTCTGAGGGGGAAATAGCCATGAAAAGCTATCGACGTGTGCTGGTGCTGATCCACGACGAGCGTGATGGGTTGCCGTTGCTGCGCCAAACGGCGGCGATGGTGCATGGGCTGCCTGTCGCCATCACCGTCGGCCACCTGAACGCCGACTATGCCGAGCTGGAGTACGGCAGCGATGCGTTAATCAAGGATCGCCAGGCGCAGGAGGTGATCGCCGCCAAGGCGATGCTGAGCCGGCTGGTGCGCGCCGTCGATGCGCCGGTGGCGGTGAAGCAGATCGTTACCATTCGCCGCTTTAAGGACGTGAGCGATTTTATTCACCAGGCCGGCATCGATTTGGTGGTGGTCGGGCACCAAAACCGCCTGTTCGGCCTTTATTCCTCGTATTCTCTGGCGTTCGTGAACCGCCTCGATGTCGATGTGTTGGTCAAGCACCTGGCCCGCGAGTGGCGAACGACAAAGCGGACTTTTCCCACGGTTTTGCCGTCCGAAAGGCGCTAACATGCAGATGTCGGTGCAACCCGTTATAAACCAATGCGAATTTTCCGATGCTAAGTTTAACCAAGGCGAAACGGGCGTTGGATAAATTGGATACAGCTTGATCTTGCCTGGGCTATAGGTAAAAATCTTCGGCCGTATTTTTACAGGAGCTTTACCATGTTTCTCAAACGGACTCTGTTGGCATGTTCTCTGGCGTTGATATTTCCTGCACTGCCTTCTTACGCTGAGGTTAGTACAGAAAGTGGCAATACCGCGCAGGCCGAAAAACCGGGTCTATGGCAGCGCTTTACCCATAACGTGTCGGAGACCTGGAACAATTCGCCGAACCACGATCTCTATATTCCGGCCATCACCTGGCATAACCGTTGGACTTACGATGACGAACATATCGATAAGTACAACGAGCGCCCGTGGGGCGCCGGTTACGGCATCTCCCGCTACGACAGCGACGGTGACTGGCACGGCATCTACATCATGGCGTTCAAGGACTCCTTCAACAAGTGGGAGCCGATCGGCGGCTACGCCTACGAGAAGATCTGGCGTCCGTTGGATGACAAGGATTTCCGCCTGGGGCTGGGTTTCACCGCCAGCGTCACCGCGCGCGATAACTGGAAATATATTCCTATCCCGGCGCCGCTGCCGCTGGCTTCTATCGGCTATCAGCGGCTGACGTTCCAGGCGACCTACATTCCCGGCACCTATAACAACGGCAACGTGTTCTTCGCCTGGCTGCGCTGGCAGTTCTAAACTTCCTGAATTCCGAAAAACGGCGCGGCGGCGAGATAAAAGGAACTTGTCGCCGCAGGCGGCGTCGGAGAGGTATCCCGGCGCGCTGCGCCGATTGCATGCCGTTCTTACAGGAGTTTTATCACTATGATCACCAAACATCGTTTACTGCTGGCTTTGGCGCTGTCCGCGACCCTGGCCAGCGGCGCCACCCAGGCCGCCGGTCTGATGGATTCTCTCAACAGCGCGGCGGGCGAACTGAGCAAGTCTGGCGGCGAAAGCGGCGGCGGCATGTCGCTCTCCTCGTTGACCGGCCTGCTGAACGGCGGCGACAAGGCGTTAAGCTCCAGCAGCATGACCAACGCCGCCGGCATCCTGCAGTACTGTGTGAAAAACAACGTGCTGTCGGCTAACGGCGCCGAAGGAGTGAAAGATCAGTTGCTCAGCAAACTGGGCATCACCAGCACTGAAAACGCCAAGAGCCAGGATTATCAGCAGGGCCTGGGTGGCTTGCTGCAGACCGGTGAAGGCAAGAGCCTGGATCTCAACAGCCTGGGCACCTCGCAGATCACCGAGAAGGTGAAACAAAAAGCCTGCGATCTGGTGCTGAAACAGGGCAAATCCTTTATTTCATGATCAACCCACGGCGGAGCGTTCCGCCGTGGGTATTTTGCATAAGCTGGAAAAATGAAAAAAACGTTGATGCTTTCCCTGCTGGCAGGGATGACGATGTTGCAGGGGTGTTCCGTGAAATCCAACGATGCGCCGCCACCGCCGCAGGTGAAACCGATCGGCATGGCGAACCCGGCCGACGTGTATTGCACCAAAATCGGCGGTAAGCTGAACGCCAAAGAAAACGCGGCGGGCCAGTATTCGACCTGTACGCTGCCGAATGGGCAGGAAATTGAAAGTTGGGAGCTGTTCCGCCGCGATCATCCGGTGAAAAAGTAACCTTTTGCGGCGCCGGTGACTCTGCCCGGCGCCCGATCAGAATTGCCGATCGCCTATCGGCTGCAGCTGCAGGCTGCCGTCCTTTTGCAGCGATAACGGTATGCGCCAATCGCTCCGTTTATCCAGGTTGAACGGCCTGGAGCGGAACATGCAGCCGGTCTTGATGTTCTTGATTTTCATCACGTGTTCCGCATCCGCATTCATTTTAACCTCGAAGCTGCCGGCGGCCGGAATAAAGACTTCCGCCAGCTGCTGCGGCGCGGCGGGCGTTTCCATTTTGACCAACACCGCGAAATCGTTGCCTTGATTGTCCAGCGTCAGCCGATGCAGGCCGGTTGCGGGCAGGCCGGTCGGCTGATGCAGATAGCCGGCTGACGCGGGCCAGGGTTGCCCGGCATTATCGTGCAGCGGCCCGCCGCATTGCTCACGTGCTTCGCGCTGCGGCATTTCGCGCTTGATGGCGCGGTTGTAATCGGTGGGGGCGGCGAGGCTGAATTCGTCGTCATACTGGTGGGTGAGCAGATAGCGCTTGACGCCGAGCACCCCGAGGGCGACCAGCATGAAGAACAGAAATACCCTCAGGCGATTTTTAAAAATCAGCCCAAACAGCTTCCCGGGTAATTGAAACAGCCACCTTGCGATCGTCAATAACATCGTTTTCCCTTTACGCCCAAGCCGTTACGTCTGCGGTAACTTCGCTTGCCTCAGTATAGCCAAAGCGTTGCCGCCGGGCGGCATGCGCCATGAAATTCCTGTTTTTTTATCCTAAACCTTCTTCCAACAGCAACAGCAGCAGGAAGCCGGCAAAGAACATCGCGGCGGCGAACGGGGTTTCCTTTCCGCCTTCATGCGCTTCGACCAGCAGCTCTTCGGTCACCAGGTAGAGCAGGGCGATCAGGCCAAAGGCCAGAAAGGCGGTCAGCCAAAATGCGCCCAGCATGGCCACCGGCGCCCCCAGCAGGCCGCCGATGGGCAACAGCAGCGCCAGGCCAACTATCGCCGCCATGACGCGCAGCCGCCTGCCGAGAAAGTCTTGCAAATCGCCGACGATCGACAATCCCAGGAACAGCACTTCCAGCGTTAACGCCAGCGTCAACAGCAGGCCGGCTTTGGCGCCGGCCGCGAAGGCAATGCCCAGCACCAGCCCATCGATAAAGATATCGACGCCGACCGCGGCGATAAAACCGACCGGCCCCTGCGCTTTTTCGCCCAGCCGCCGAACCAGCAACATTAACAGCACCCCCACAGCGCCGCCCAGCAACACCGCCAAAGGCGACTGCTGTTTGAGATCGGGCAAGATTTCGGTGGCGGCGGCGGCGAACACGATGCCGGCGGTAAAGTGATGGATGACGCGCATCGCGGCGTCGCCGGGGCGGCGATAGAGCGCCACCGCTGCGCCGACGACGGTGGCTGCGGCGGGAAACAGCGTATAAAGCACGGCGGAGGTCATCGCGTCATAATCCCTTATCTGTGATGTCACTTTCAGTCTAGACGAGCGCCGCCGCTTGAGTGTTGCCAAAAAAGTGTTTGTTCGATTGTGTACGTTTGTGTACATTCATGATCACTTTAGCATCGCCGGATTGACATGATGTCCAAACTGTTACCGAATGAGCGCCATCAGGCCATTCTCGACACGCTCCGCCAACAGGGGCGAGTGCTGGCTCTGGAGATGGCGCAGCGGCTGAATACCACCGAAGCGACCATCCGCCGCGATCTGCGTCAGCTGGCGGCGCAAAATCTGTGCAAACGCATCTATGGCGGTGCGCTGGCGCCGACGCCGGCCGAAGGCCCCGTTGCGGCGCGCATTGCCCTCAGCGGTGATGAGAAGCTGGCGCTGGCGCAGACCGCGCTGGGGGTGATCGGCGAAGAACAGCTGATCTTCCTCGATGCCGGCAGCACCCACCTGTATCTGGCGGATCTGTTGCCGCGCGATCGGCGTTTGACGGTGGTAACCAATGCGTTGAGCATCGCCGGCAAAATGCTGGAACGGCCGGGGATCCGCACCATCCTGATCGGCGGCGAACTGGATGCGCAGGTCGGCGGCTGCGTGGACGCCAAGGCGGCGGAAGAGATCGACGGATTTCATTTCGATCTGGTGTTCACCGGCATTTGCGCCTACGACCCGGCCGGCGGCTTCTCCGCGTTGAGTTACCAGGACGCCACGTTCAAAAAGCGGTTGCTGACGCGCGCCGGCAGCGTGGCGGTGCTGTGCACCCGCGACAAACTCAATACCTACGCCCCCTACCCCTTCCTGCCCGCCGGGCGGGTGGATCATCTGGTGACGGCGCGCGGCGCGCACCCGCAGCTTGAGCAGCAGGTGGCGCAGGGCGGCGGCCAGATCTGGCACAGCGATTTATCGACCGGAGAATGATGATGAAAATAGCCCATGTTGCCCTGTGGACCCGTGACATCGACGCGCAGCTGGCGTTCTGGCAGCGCTATTTCAACGGTGAAGCGGGAGAGGAGTACGTCAGCCGCAATCGGCCGGGGTTCGTTTCCCGCTTCGTCAATCTGGCGGCAGGGCCGACGCTGGAGATCATGCGCGTGCCGACGTTGCTGCCGGCGCAGGCGCAGGAGGAGCGGGTGGGCTGGGCGCACATCGCGCTGTCGCTGGGGGATGAGCGGCAGGTCGATCGGTTGGCGCAGCGCGCACGGCAGGAGGGCATCTTGCTGTCCGCGCCGCGCTGGACCGGCGACGGCTTCTACGAGGCCGTCATTCGCGATCCGGATGGCAACGCGATCGAAATCACCGCCTGATCACTCTTCTTCAATGCTGGCGAACTGCTCCCCCAGATAGTCGAGCAGCAGCCGCACCGCCGGCAGCAGGCCGCGGCGCGACGGGTAGACCGCGTGCACCACGCCGCCCTGTGGCTGCCAGCCCGGCAACAGTTGCACCAGCTCGCCGCGCAGCATGTCGTCGCGCATCATCATCGCCGGCAGTTGTACGATGCCGGCGCCGGCGATGGCGGCGGTGCGCAGCATCAGCATGTCGTCGGTGACCAGCCGCGGCGAGTGCTCCCACTCCACCCGTTCACCCTGTGGGCCGGTCAGCCGCCATTGGTGCTGAGCGCGCGCCGGGCCGAGATCGAGCGTCGGGTATTTACGCAGGTCTTCCGGCGTTTGCGCCGGCCCGAGGGTGCGCACCAGCGCCGGGCTGGCGGCGACGCACCAGGTGCGCTGCGCGAGGATCTTCAGCACCAGATCGCTGTCCTCCAGCGGCGGCGGCCGCACGCGGATCGCCAGATCCAACCCTTCCCCCACCACGTCCACCCGGCGGTTGGTGGCCTCCAGATGCACCGTCACCTTGGGATAATCGGCCATAAAGGCTGCCACCATGCTGCCGACGCGAGTGTGCAGGATCGCCACCGGGCAGGACATGCGCACCGTGCCGCAGGGCTCGGCGCGCGTCTGTTCGATCGCCTGCTGCGCGGCTTCCGCTTCCACCAGCATCGCCTTGCAGTGCGCGTAATAGGTTTGGCCGAGTTCGGTCACCGAGAAGCGCCGCGTCGAGCGCTGGATCAGGCGCACGCCCAACCGCTCTTCCAGCAGCGCCACGCGGCGGCTGAGTTTGGATTTGGGAATGCCCAGCGCCCGGCCGGCGGGGGCGAATCCCTGGTGATCGACCACGCTGGCGAAGAAAAACAGGTCGTTCAGATCGGTCAGCATCGCATCCCTTATCGTTCTACCAGTAGAACGCTGAGTGTACATCTTGCCTACTACTGCAGCAAACCCCGGCGGATTAAACTTCTGACATCAACTTAAGGCCGTGAGGTCTGAAACGGGAGTTCAAGATGAAAAAAATCCTCGGTATTCACAACAGCCCGGAAGCACATTGGGTCGGTAACGGTTTCCTGGTGAATTCGCTGTTCTCTTATAACGATTTGGGAGCGGAAATGAGCCCGTTCCTGCTGCTGGATCACGCAGCGCCAACCAAATTCCGCTCCGCCTCCGGCACCCGTGGCGTGGGTCAACACCCGCATCGCGGGTTTGAAACGGTGACCATCGTCTATCAGGGCGAAGTGGAACACCGCGACTCGACCGGCAGCGGCGGGGTGATTGGCCCCGGCGACGTCCAGTGGATGACCGCCGCCTCCGGCATTCTGCACGAAGAGTTCCATTCGCGGGACTTCTCGCGCAAGGGCGGCACCATGGAAATGGTGCAGCTGTGGGTCAACCTGCCGGCCAAGGACAAAATGGCCGAGCCGGGCTATCAGACGCTGCTGAACGCCGATATTCCGGTGGTTCCTCTGGCGGACGGCGCAGGGCAGGTGCGGGTGATCGCCGGTGACTTTGGCGGCCACGCCGGCCCGGCGCGCACCTTCAGCCCGCTTAACGTGTGGGATATGAAGCTGAATGCCGGCCATACCACCACGCTGACGGTGAAAGAAGGCCATACGCTGGCGCTGGTGATGCTGCACGGCGCGATCCTGGTTAACGGCGAAGACGTGGTGCGCGAAACCCAAATGGTGCGTTTCGACCGGGCGGGGGATTCGATCACCATCGAAGCCAACAACGACGTCGCGCTGTTGGTGCTGAGCGGCGAACCGATCGATGAGCCTATCGTCGGCTACGGCCCGTTCGTCATGAACAGCGACGCGGAAATCCAGCAGGCGTTCCGCGATTTCAACAGCGGCAAGTTCGGCAGCATGAACGCCGAAGCGAGCGCCGGTTGAACCTTGGCGCCTGGGGCGGACAGTGTTCCCCGGCTCAGGCGCTACACTTAAACCTCAACGCCCCGCCCTGCGGCGGGGCGTTTCATCCGCAACATCAACCCCACAGGAGTAAAACCATGACTGCAAATTACAAGCGCCTCGACAAAGACCAGGCCGCCGTATTGCTGGTGGATCATCAGGCAGGGCTGCTTTCGCTGGTGCGTGATATCGATCCCGATCGGTTTAAAAACAACGTGCTGGCGCTGGGTGATTTAGCGAAGTACTTCAACCTGCCGACCATTCTTACCACCAGTTTCGAAAACGGCCCCAATGGCCCGCTGGTGCCCGAACTGAAAGCCCAATTCCCCGATGCTCCCTTCATTCCTCGCCCTGGCCAGATCAACGCCTGGGACAACGACGATTTCGTCAAGGCGGTAAAAGCCACCGGCCGCAAGCAGCTGATCATCGCCGGCGTAGTGACCGAAGTGTGCGTGGCATTCCCGGCGCTGTCGGCGCTCAATGAAGGTTTCGAGGTCTTTGTGGTGACCGACGCCTCTGGCACCTTCAATGAGCTGACGCGTCAGTCGGCCTGGAGCCGCATGGAGGCCGCCGGCGCGCAGCTGATGACCTGGTTCGGCGTCGCCTGCGAGCTGCACCGCGACTGGCGCAACGACATCGAAGGCCTGGGCACGCTGTTCTCCAACCATATCCCGGACTACCGCAATCTGATGACCAGCTACAACACGCTGACGAACGGCAAGTAACGCGACGGCCCTTTACCCAACCTTTTGCCTCTCATCACGTTAAGCGCGTGTAAGCAAAGCGCAGCGGGGCGAAAAGGTAGCGAAAAGCGGCTTTCTCATGGGCCGGGGGCGGGGTAGCGTAATCCCGAACCCGGCAAATGAGGCTAATTCAATGAAACAAGCAATCAAGATCCTGGCGCTGCCCTGCATGGGCATGGCGCTGTTGTTCAGCGCGAGCGCGATGTCTGCCCCCGAGGCGCCTGCGGCCAAAGCGTTGCCGCCTGTGGCGGATGAACCGATGCGCATGCCGCCTTTCCCGGGCGGGCACCCGCCCAAGCCGGGGTTCTGCCGCGGCGGTGAGCTGTTCTGCGCCACCTCGGCCAGCGACAATCCGGTGGAAACCATCAACAAACTGACGGCGGTGATCCCGGCGGGCAGCGCCAAACATTACGAAGTGCGCGTCGCGGTGGTGGCGGTGCCTGACGCACCGCCCGGGCCTTAACACGCCCCGTCATCCCGCTCTGGCCTGGGCGCACCAGGCGCGTTAGGCTAAGGCGAGCATTTTTCGGGAGGCGGGATGACCCCTTTATCACAGCTGCCTTATCTGCAGCCCGGCGATCGCGCGTTGTTGTTCGACGGCGAATGCAACCTGTGTCATGGGCTGGTGAGATACCTTGTTCGCGCCGATCGGCAGCGGCGCATTCTGTTGGCGACGGTGCAATCCGTCGAAGGGCAGGCAATCCTGCAGGCGCTGGGATTGCCGACCGACCGTTTCGATTCCGTGGTCTATGTGGAACAGGGGCGCTGTTGGCTGCGTTCGGCGGCGTTGTTTCGGGCGCTGCGCCAAGTGGGATGGCCGTACCGCGCGCTGGCGCTGGCGCGTTGCTTGCCGCCGCGACTGGCGGACAAGATCTACGATGCGGTCGCCGGCAATCGCTACCGGCTGTTTGGCCGCAACGACGGCAGCGGCCTGCCGGGTGCCGACCAGCCCGGGCGCTATCTGCCTCGGCGGCGGGAGCCGCCGGCCTGAGCTTTACGCTTCTTTACCATCCAACCGCTTGAAATATCAGCACTCCAGCTCCATATAATGGGTCATTCAGCCAACAAGGAGCGCGTATGGGAATCAGTGAAGAAGAGCACATCCGCCGTTTGACCCAAGAGAAAAACGACATGGGCAATACGGCGAAATGGGTGGCGATCGTTTCCGCCGTCTACTTTGCCTTGATGGTGTTTTATGGCCATCCAACCGGCGTATTGGCGATGTCGGGCGCGGTATTCATTGTCTCTACCGCCACCTGGTTGAAAAAGCGCCAGAAGGTCAAATCTTACCGCATGGCGTTGGCCAAAATCAGCGACGATCAGCCCTGATAGTCGCAGCGCTTTAGCGTATACACCAGGCTCGGCGCCGCGCCGGGCACGTCATCCAGCGTATCCACCCGCTGCATGCCGATCTTTTCCAGCACTCGCCACGACGCCTGATTCTCCGCACGCACAATGGCGGAAATCTCCTCCAGCGCCAATCCGGCAAAACCGTATTGCAGCGATGCCCGCGCCATCTCGGTGGCCAATCCCATGCCCCAGACGCGAGTATCGAAGCGATAGCCGAGGTTCACGGTGCGCTGCGCCCCGAGCGGTTTCCGGGACAATCCGCCAAAGCCGATAATCCAATCCGGCCGTTCGCGCAGAGCGATCGCCCAGGAACCGTAACCCTGTTGTTGCCACCCGGAAATCCTCTCTTGCAGCGCCGATGCGGCCTGCGCTTCGCTGGTGAGTGGGCCGGCGGGATTGAAACGCTGCGTTTGCGGATCGCCGAAGATGGCGTAGAAACGCGCGAGATCCGCCATCACCGGTGGGCGCATCTGCAGGCGTTCACTGAAGAAAGGGGTGGAAGGATTAAAGCTTGTCATCGTTTCTCTCTGCTGGATAAATGAACAGCGTTCACTGTAGACCAGATTGGCGAAACGGGAAATCCCCCTCTGCGGGTGAGAGGGGGCGAAGGGAATTACAGGAAGGAGTCGTCGTCGTCGCTGTAATCGTCGTCGGCGTAGTCCGTGTCGTCCTGATAGTTGGCGTTCTGGAAGCCGTTGTCCTGGTTGAGGAAGCTGCCGCCATCGCCGTTGTTGAAGGTATCCAGGTTGTTGGAGGCGTCGAAATTGCGCATTGCGCTGTCGTCCAGCGGCGCCGGGGTTTCCTCGATAATATTTACGATTTCCTGTGGTTGTGAATGGCGGAACATGCCGGTCAGCATGTCGGCCAATACTACGCCGCCGGCGACGCCCGCCGCCGTTTGCAAGGCGCCTCCCAGGAAGCCGCCGGCGCGTGAAGGCGCCGCCTGCTGCGGTGGGGCATAGGCCGGTTGCTGCGGCTGCTGCGCGTTGTTCCAGGCCGCCGTATTTTGCTGCTGCGCCTGATACTGTTCGCGCGGGCTTGGCGTACTGCGGCTGCCGCCGCCGAACAGGCCGGCCAGGAAGCCGCCGCTGCTCTGCTGGCCGTTGGCGGTTTGCTGCAGCTGCGCCACCTGGGCCTCCAGCTCTTTGACCCGCTGATCCATCTGCTTGAGCGCCGCTTCCTGAATAATCATCGCCTGCGCCATGTAATAAGGGGCGGAAGGCTGCTCGCGAATATGCTGGTTGATTTGCTGCTCTGCCTGGAGATCCCGTGGGCCCGTCTTGGTCTCGGCTTCTTTCAGGCGGCCAAACAGACCATCGATAAGGCGTTGTTCTTCGGATTGCATAGGAGTACCTCAGGAGATAAATAACGGTGCTGGATGATCACTATCATCGGTATCAATTACCCTAGCGCGTTTACATGAACCAATAAATAAATGGCGGGTAAACCTGCCTATGAATTTGTTACCAATTGCGGCAGCGGGATCAGCATCACCAGCTTCAGACCGGCGTGCTCCGCCGGATGGAAGGTGAGTTGGCGATAGCGCAGCGCGCCTCGCTGAGGATGCTCGAACGCTCTTTCGCCGCCTTCGCGCGCCATGACGTCATGTTGCTTCCACCAGTGATTAAAGTCCGCGCTGTTGTGCGTCATGTTGCGCACGAAGGCGCGCATCTCTTCGGTATTTTGATGATGGCTGGTCTCGGCGCGAAACTCGGCCACCACGCGGCGCGCGCGCTCTTCCCAATCGCTGACCAGCGTTTTCGCCAACGGGTGGAAGAACATGAAGTGCAGCAGGTTGGGGCTGTTGGCCACATCCAGCCAGCCGCTGAACAGTGCCGCCGCCTGCGGGTTCCAGGCGACGACGTTCCAGCTCACGTCCAGCAGATAGCAGGGCACCGTCATCTGATGCACGCTTTGCAGCACCGCGTCATTGGCGGTTTCGCGGTGCGCTTCCTGCTCGGGGTCGGCGATACGCGCCAGGGTAAACAGGTAGTGGCGTTCGGCCGGGCCGAGCCGCAGCGCTTTGGCGATGCGCGCCAGCGTGAAAGGGGAAATGGACACCTCGCGGCCCTGTTCGATCCAGGTATACCAGGTGGCGCTGATGCCGCTGATTTGCGCCAGCTCTTCGCGGCGCAGGCCGCTGGTGCGGCGGCGCGAAGAGCTGGGCAGGCCGATCATTTCCGGCGTGATGCGTTCGCGGTGCGCGCGCAGAAACGCGCCGAGGGCTTTTGGCCCGGATAAGGCTTCTGATGACATAGCATGGTACCTATTTATACCAGGATAACTGCTCATATTGTACCCGTATAGTAGCCTGATTATAGTAGCCGAAAGCCTTCAGGCACAGGCGCAAGCCGGATAATAACAGGAGCAAACATGAGCAACAGCAACAGCCATAACAATGCGGTAGACCGGCAGTTCGGCGAGCAGGCCAATGCCTATTTAACCAGCGCGGTGCATGCGCAGGGCAAGGATTTGCAACGTCTGGCGCGGTTACTGGCGCCGCACGCCGAAGCGCGCCTGCTCGATCTGGGCTGCGGCGCGGGGCATGCCAGCTTCACCGCGGCGGCCAGCGTGTCGCAGGTGGTGGCCTACGATCTGTCGGCGCAAATGTTGGCGGTGGTGAAGCAGGCGGCGGCGGAAAAAGGCCTGAACAACATTCAGCAGCAGCAGGGCGTGGCGGAGTCTTTGCCGTTTGAGGACGCCAGTTTCGATCTGGTCATCAGCCGCTATTCGGCGCACCACTGGCGCGATGTCGGCCAGGCGCTGCGCGAGGTCAGGCGGGTACTCAAACCGGGCGGCAGCGCGATCTTTATGGACGTGGTCTCGCCGGGGCACCCGCTGCTGGATATCTACCTGCAAACCGTGGAAGTGCTGCGCGACACCTCGCACGTGCGCAACTATGCGCCGGGCGAGTGGCTGACGTTGCTGACCGAGGCCGGGCTGGTGGTACGCGAGGTGACGTCGGATCGATTGACGCTGGAGTTCGGCAGTTGGGTGGCGCGCATGCGCACGCCGGCGCATTTCGTCACCGCGATCCGCGCGCTGCAGCAAAGCGTGTCGCAGGAGGTGGCGGAGCATTTCGCCATCCAGCCGGACGGCTCCTTCACCAGCGATATCATGATGTTTGAAGTGATGAAGGGCTAAAAGCAACGGGGCAGCCGATGAAGGCTGCCCCGTGAAACGCGATCGACTGCGATACGCTTATTTTTTGTCTTCCAGCAGGCAGCGGTAGATCAGGCCGCCGATAATGCCGCCGACCAGCGGCACCAGCCAGAACACCCACAGCTGCTGCAGCGCCCAGGTGCCCTGGAAGATCGCTACGCCGGTGCTGCGCGCCGGGTTGACGGAGGTGTTGGTCACCGGGATGCTGATCAGGTGGATCAGCGTCAGCGTCAGGCCGATAGCCAGCGGGGCAAAGCCTGCCGGCGCGCGCTTGTCGGTCACGCCATGAATAACGATCAGGAAGAAGGCGGTCAGCACCAGCTCAATCACGATTGCGGCTTGCAGAGAGTAACCGCCCGGTGAGTGTTCGCCGTAACCGTTGGAGGCGAAACCGCCTGCCGTGGCGTCGAAACCGGCTTTGCCGCTGGCGATCAAATACAGCACCGACGCTGCGGCGATACCGCCGATCACCTGTGCGATAACGTAAGGGATCACGTCTTTCGCCGCGAAACGGCCGCCGGCGAATAAGCCGACGGTGACCGCCGGGTTAAAATGCCCGCCGGAAATATGGCCGACGGCATAGGCCATCGTCACTACGGTCAGACCGAAAGCGAGCGCGACGCCGAGGAAACCAATACCCAGCTGTGGGAATGCCGCTGCCAATACTGCGCTACCACAACCACCAAACACCAACCAAAATGTGCCAAAAAATTCAGCAAAAAGTCGCTTTGACATAGATTCCATCCTGCGGAATAGACTAACGGGCGTTAGCACTAAAAACTATAGAACAGCTTTTTAAGTTCATGCAGATATTCTATAGAATTTTCTTAATGCACCTTGAATAACGGCGGTATTAAATCCCTGACATTTTATTTTGTCTATGAGAAAAACACCGTTTTTCGCCGTGTTGACGCGCGTTTGCCGATTTTTTTATCTTTGTTATAAGAATTTACCCTAAGCAAAACGGCGGGCTATTTCCGGGCGGTTTTTTCCAGCGGTTTTCTCCATTCAATATGCTCAGGTTAATTGCTAATTTCTATTTGCCAGCCAGCCTTATTGCCTGATGTGCATTTGACGAATTGCCTATTGTCATCTAAGTGTCATGCTAAATTAATATCGTCTTCTGCCTGACAACGCTTCATTTAACCTCGGGTAAAAAATATGAAAATAAAATCGCTCTCCCTGTTGTTGGCTTCACTGTTTCCGGTATTGGCTCACGCTGCCGACATTGAGGTGGCGCGTTATGTGGTCGGTTTCCCCGGCGGGGAACGCGTCGCCTATCAGGGGGTGTTCGCCAAGCATTTCCCGCAGGGATTGCCGGTAGGGATCGGCTCCGGATTGATGTTCAACAAGAAGCAGGGCGACGATTTGGTGCTGACGACGCTGACCGATCGCGGCCCGAATGCTGATGCTCCTGCGGTAGGCAAGCAAGAGGCCAAGATTTTCGCCAATCCGCAATTCACGCCTCTGTTGATGGACATTCGTATCGGCGGCGGCAAGGCCGTAGCCGAGAATGCGCGGCCCTTGCACGACGAAAAAGGGCCGATCGGCGGGCTGCCGTTGCCGGGCGAGCTGATTGGTTCTACAAACGAAGTGGCGTTGAACGACGCGTTGCAGCCGCTGTCCGGCGATCGCCGCGGGTTGGATACCGAAGGGGTGACCGGTGACGGCAACGGCGGCTATTGGCTGTGTGATGAGTACGGCCCGTTTCTGATCCATATCGACGGCAAAGGTAAAATCCTCGCCAAATATGGCCCAACGCCGCAGGCCGGCGAACAAGCGGTGGCGGGCGGTTTGCCGAACATCCTGAAATGGCGTCAGCCCAACCGCGGTTTTGAAGGATTGACCCGGATGCCGGACGGGCGAATTCTGGCGGCGGTGCAGAGCACGCTGGATGTCGATGGCAAAAGCAAAAACAAGGCGCAGTTTACCCGGCTGGTGAGCTTCGATCCGCGCAGTGGCAAAACCGCCATGTACGGCTATCCCATCGATATCGACAGCTATAAAAAAGCCAAAGACGCCAAAATTGGCGATGTCGTGGCGTTGGACAACCAGCGCATCCTGTTGATTGAACAGGGAACCGGTAAAGATAAGTCGATGATCAACAAGATCTATCTGGTGGATCTCGCGCAGGCCAGCGATCTGAGCGCGTTTGACGGCCAGGGTAAAGCGCTGGAGTTCGACGATGCGAAAGATCTGGCTAAACGCGGCGTGAAGCTGGCGCAGAAACGGGAAGTGGCGGATCTGCGTCAGTTGGGCTGGCGCCAGGAGAAAGCGGAAGGGTTGGCGCTGATCGACGATCGCACGTTGGCGGTGATCAATGACAACGATTTCGGCTTGCAGGCCACGCTGGTGGAGGCGTCGCCAAAGAGCAAGAAAATCGGCGACTATCAGCTGGAGAAAGGAGGGCGGTTGAGCCTCGACGGTGACAAAACCGACGCCCGCATCGAATTGCGCCCTCTGGAGCAGCCGGAATCGCTGAGTGAGCTCTGGGTGCTCACCTTGCCGCAATCCTTGAAGTGACCGACATCGGGGGCGATTGCGCCCCCGTCAGACCGCTGACAAAGGAGGAAAAAACATGGGTTTTTCCTCCTTTGTGGCCATCAGCCGAAAATCAATAAATTGATTTTCCTTGTTTTTTATCCACTGCTCTCTGCAAACCCGGCAATGGCATGAGGTTTGTCATCAATCTCACAGCGGGGGCGATTGCGCCCCCGTTTGATTCAGGCTTGCGCGTGCCGCTGCGGCGCTCTGCCGCGCGAGATGCTCTCCCACGCCGCCACCACCACCATGATCAGCGTCGTCAGGCCATTGACCATCAGCAGGTCGGTTAAATAGGCGATCGGGGCCAATACCCCCAGCGCCAGCAGCCCGACCAGATGCGACAGCGGGAAGCGGCGATACACCAGCCGTTTGTACAGCGCGTTGGCGAACAGGTAAATTGCCGGGCCGAGCAGCAGCACCGCCGCCGTGGCGTGTTGGATGCGGCCGTCGGGATGGGCGATCACCAGCTCGTTGGCCACGGCGCAGACGATGATCGCCCCCACCAGCGCGACGTGCACATAATGGAAATAAGCGCCCAGCTGGCCGGGATTTTCCGCCTGGCTGATGGCGTGGCTGCCGGCTTTGCTGCTGGTGTCGAAGTAAACCCACCACATCGCCAGGCTGCCGAGAAAGGCCACCAGCGAAGCGATGAGCACCGGCAGGCTCCAGCTTTCCATTTCGCTCAGGGTGGCGCCGGTGATCAGAATGGTTTCCCCCAGCGCCACGATCACGAACAGCTGGCAGCGCTCCGCCAGATGGTGGCCTTCGATGGTCCATTCGCTGCTGCTGTCCGAGCGCCCCAGCACCGGCAGGCGAAAACCGAACATCGGCGAGACGTATTCGCACAAGACGGCGATCGCCCACAGCGCCAGGCGAACATGGCCTTCCGCCAGCCCGCCGGCGATCCAGAAGACGGCGGAGATGCACAGCCAGCCGAGAATGCGGCGAAAGTTTTGTTTTAACGGATGATCGGGCGCCAGCAGGCGCAATACCGTGGCGGAGCGCCCGACCTGAATGGCGACGTAGAACAGGGCGAAGATCAGACCGCGTTCGCCAAACGCCTGCGGCAACGCGGCGGCGGCGAACAGCCCCAGCAGCATGATCGCGAACAGCAACAGGCGGATCTGGCGGGTATCCGGATTGAACCAGTTGGTGACCCAGGCGGTGTATTGCCAGGCCAGCCAGACGGCGAACCACAGCAGCAGGGTTTCCAGCGCGCCGGTCAGCGTCAGGTGATGCAACAGATAGTGGGAAAGTTGGGTCACGGCGAAAACGTAGATCAGATCGAACAGCAGCTCGGAAAATGAGACCGACGCGCCCTGACCGTCACGCACGCGCAGCAGTTTTTGCGACATAAGCGTTCTTCCTTAAAGGGTAAGCCACAAAATTCAGCGTAGCTCAGCGCGCTCCGGCGGGTAAAAAATCTTAAATAGACGCGGCGCGCATTCTTTATCACGCGCCGTCTTTAATTGTTCATCAAATAGGGGTAAGGTGAAGCCTATAAAGTCATTCTCGCCTGAAAATACACACCCGCTCTCACTTCCTCCTTATTCTCCTCACAATGATTGATGTTCTTTACGTTGCATGACGTCCGTTTTCATTGGCTAGCGGATAATTAACATCACTGACAACGAGCGAATAAACAAGAACACCTGGAGTCAATCATGAAACTTATCCCAAGCATCGCAGCCGTATTGATCGCCGCCGCTTCATTTTCCACTTTCGCCGCGCCGCTGTCGTCGGTAAAACAGGTCAACAGCGAGCAGGCCGCCAATCTGCAAAGCCTCGGCGTCGTGTCGGTTTCCGGCGTTAGCGGCTCACCGCATGACGCCATCACCGCCCTGAAAGAAAAAGCCGCGGCGGACGGCGCCAGTCATTATCGCATTATCGGTCTGGACACCCCCGGGGACTCCAGCAACTGGCGCGGCAATGCGGAAATTTATCGCTAAGCGTTAGCTTTTTACCCTCTGGCCGCGGCAACGCGGCCAAAAAAATAAACGGTCGCAATAATTATCTGAACGGTCGGCGCATAAACCGCTTATTCTCAGATCATTATTGCGACCGTTTTTCTTTGCGCGCCGCTGATGAGGTTGCATTTTATTACAACTGTGTCCGCCGCTTTCGGAATCATGTTAATGATTACTTAAGAAATTCGGCTCACATTGAGGGCTTAACCCAAGGAGGCCTCAATGTTAAATGCGACCCGACTGCAACTGATGAATCACTTCGCTTACCTGCAGCAATTTATGGCTTCACCGCGCACCGTCGGTACGCTGGCGCCTTCTTCCCCGTGGCTGTGTCAGGCGATGCTGAATCAGGTTGAATGGACCCGGGCGCTGTCGATCGCGGAACTGGGCGCGGCGGACGGCGTGCTGACCAAACGCATTCTGGGGCGGATGCGCGCCGATGCGGCGCTGGAGGCCTTCGAGATCCAACCCCATTTCGTGCATCGGCTGCGCGGGATTGACGATCGGCGGCTGCAGGTGATGGGCCATTCGGCGACCCGGATGGCCACGGATTACGACGTGGTGTTTTCCTGCCTGCCGCTGCTGTCGATCCCGGTCAGGATCAGCGTACGCATTCTTCAGCAGGCCCGGCAGCGGCTGCTGGCGCGCAACGGCACGCTGGTGCTGTTCCAATACAGCCACCTGTCGGAAAAATTGCTGTCGCGCTATTTTCACTGGAAGCGCCTGCGGGTGGTGCGCAACTTCCCGCCGGCGCTGGTGTATGTCTGTACGCCGCGTTAGCTACAGTTTTTTCTCCATCACCACCACCTCTTCGTCATGCTGCCGCCGGCGCTCCAGAGGTTGCCAACCCCAGCCGGCGTACAGCGCTTCCGATTTGTCGGTAATGAGATGCAGAACCGAGTGATGGCGCTGCCGCGCCGCCTCGACGATGGCCATTTCAAGACGGCGGGCGATGCCCTTGCGGCGGTGATCGGGATGCACGAAGACGCCGGCCAGCCACGGGGTGAGATCCTGGCGCTGATGGTCGTCGCTGGGCCATAGGCTGGCCATGCCCACCGGACGATCGCCGTCGATCATCATCAGCGTCAGGTGGTCGTCGCCCGGTCGGCTGCATTGGGCGAAACGCAGCTGGGTGCGCTCCAGCGAGCCGCCGCGCTGTGAACCCCACTGGCCGAATGCCCAGGCGGCGCACACATCGGCAAACTGCGGGCAATCCGACAGCGGAATGATGCGTTGAGTCATGGAGGTCTCCCGGTTTTTAGCTGTTTCCCCGTTCTATTTAACCGATTTCCCCGCCATTTTTTTAACTTTTTAAAGCCGTTATTTTAGCGGTTTCGCCGTGTTTGCCGCACGCCCGGCGCCGTTTCCCGGATTTCTTTTGGCAATGGCGGCGCGGGATTGCAAGTGCTAATGAGAGTGATTATCATGCGCACATTATTTCCCCCTTTCGGCTCAATCATGCGCAATTTCCTCATTTTACTGCTGCTTTCTCTGTGGTTCGGCGTGTTCTCCGCCCAGGCGAAGACGGTGACCGATATCACCGGCCGTCAGGTTGTGGTGCCGGACAATCCGCAGCGCATCGTGGTGGGGGAGAGCCGCATGTTGTATACGCTGGCGCTGCTGGAGCCGGGCAACCCGGCGCAGCGCATCGTCGGCTGGCCGGCGGATCTGGCGCGTTTCGATGCGCAAAGCTGGCAGCTTTATACGCAGCAGTTTCCGCAGATAGCCCAGATCCCCGTCATCAGCGGCAATAACTTTCGCCAGGTCAATGTCGAAAGCCTGCTGCAGCTGAAACCGGATCTGGTGATCCTGGCGCGCTATGCGCGTGAAGACGGCGACAACGATCGGTTGGTTTCTGCGTTGAACAAGGCCGGCGTGGCGGTGATCTACGTCGATCTGCGCATCGATCTGCTGAACAACACCGTGCCGAGCGTGCGGCTGCTGGGCGACGTGCTCAATCGCCGGCAGCGCGCCGAGCAGTTCATCCAGTTTTATCAGCAGCATATGGCTGTGATTCAGCAGCGCCTGGCGGGCTATCAGGGGCCGAAGCCCAAAGTGATGCTGCACCTGCATCTGGGGCGGCGCGACACCTGTTGCACCACCGCCGCGCACGGCAACCTCGGCGATCTGCTGACCTTCGCCGGCGGCGACAACATCGCCAACGCCAGCGTCAAAGGGGTGTATGGCGAGCTGAACCCGGAAACCATTCTGAGCGCCAATCCCGACGTGTACCTCGCCACCGGCATGGCCGGGCCGCAGGGCAAACGGCTGTCCGATCTGCGCCTCGGGCCGCAGGTCAGCCGCCAAGAGGCCGCCGACAGCTTCCGCCGGCTGATCGCCAAACAGCCGATGCTGACCAACCTGCAGGCGGTGAAAAACCACCGCGCCTGGAGCGTCTGGCACAACTTTTACCTCAGCCCGTACCACGTGGTGCTGGTCGAGGTGTTCGCCAAAGCGTTTTACCCGGATCTGTTCGCCGACATCAACCCGCAGCAGACCTTCCAACAGCTGTATCAGCAGTTTTTGCCGTTACCTTTTTCAGGGACCTATTGGAGTCAGTTAGATAATGAATAACAACAAACGCGGCTGGTGGTGCGCATTGCCGTTGGCGGCCTGCGCGACATCGCCGACGTGGGCGGCGGAAAAAACCGCGTCGCAGGAAGAAAGCCTGGTGGTGATCGGCCGCAAAGACGCCGACGGCGTGCAGAGCTATCAGCCGTTGACCAGCGTCACCGGCACCCGCAGCGAAACCAACCTGCTGAACGTGCCGCAGGCGATCGACGTGGTGCCGCAGCAGGTGATTGCCGATCAGGCGGTCAGCAGCCTGGATGAAGCGCTGTACAACGTCAGCGGCATTACCCAGGCCAACACGCTGGGCGGCACCCAGGACGCGGTAATGAAACGCGGTTTCGGCGACAACCGCGACGGCTCCATTCTGCGCGACGGCGTGCGCTCGGTGCAGGCGCGCAACTTCACGCCGACCACCGAGCGGGTAGAGGTGCTCAAGGGGCCGGCTTCGATGCTGTACGGCATGGGGGAACCGGGCGGCATGATCAACATGATCACCAAAAAACCCCAGCTGCAGCAGCGCACTCATGTGGAAGGCTGGGGCAGCAGCTTCAACGGCGGCGGCGGCCAGCTCGACGTCACCGGGCCGCTCGGCACGTCGGGATTCGCCTATCGCATGATCGTCGATCACGATGAAACCGACTACTGGCGCAATTTCGGCCGCAACCGCCAGACGGTGATCGCGCCCTCGTTGATGTGGTATGGCGAGAACACCACCGTGCGGCTGGCCTATGAACATATGGAATATCGGGTGCCGTTCGATCGCGGCACCATTATCGATTCGCGCACCGGCAAACCGGTGAATACGCCGCGCGATCGCCGTTTCGACGAAGCCTATAACGCCACCCGCGGCGATCAGGACAGCGTCACTCTGCAGATCGATCAAACGCTCAACGAGCGCTGGAAAAGCTCGCTGACCTACGCCTACAGCCGCAACAGCTACAGCGACAATCAGGCGCGCGCCACGGCGCTGAACCCGGTGACCGGCGTGTTGAGCCGCCAGGCCGACTCGACCGCCCATGCTGTCAGCCACGCCAATGCGGTGCAGCTGACGCTCAATGGTGACGTGGACTGGGGGCGCATCAACCACCAGATGCTGTTCGGCTTCGATTTTGAAGATAACCGTACCTACCGTGGCGACATGATTCGCGGTAAAAAGAACAGCGATTTCAATATCTATCATCCGGTATACGGCCTGATGCCGCCGTCGACCGCGGTCAGCGCCAAAGACAGCGACCAGCGGGAAAATCTCACCAGCTACGGCTGGTTTATGCAGGATTCCATCCAACTGACCGATAAATGGCTGGTGATGGGCGGGCTGCGTTACGACGCTTTCGACGTCTATGCCGGCAAGGGGCGGCCGTTCCAGACCAACACCGACAGTTCGGACGGCAAGCTGGTGCCGCGCGCCGGGGTGGTCTACAAGCTGACGCCTTACGTGTCGCTGTACAGCAGTTATACCGAGTCGTTCAAGCCTAACTCCTCCATCGCCACCCAAATTGATTCGCTGCCGCCGGAACAGGGCAAGTCGTGGGAAGTCGGCGGCAAGCTGGCGTTGCCGAACGGCGTCACCGGCACGCTGGCGCTGTTCGACATCACCAAACGCAACGTCATGGTCAGTGAGCTGGTGGAGGGTGAAACCGTGACGCGCACCGCCGGGCGCGTGCGTTCGCAGGGCGTGGAGCTGGACGTGGCCGGTAACCTCACCGACTCGCTGAGCCTGATCGGTACCTATGCGTATACTGACGCGCGCGTGGTGGACGATCCGGACAACAAGGGCAAAGAGATGACCAACGTGGCGCGCCATACCGCCTCGCTGTTCCTGACCCAGAACCTGGGCAGCCCCGGCCTGTACAGCGGCGATGAGATGCGTATCGGCGCCGGTGCGCGCTACGTGGGCCGCCGCCCGGGCGATGCCGCTAACAGCTTCAATCTGGATAATTACACCGTTGCCGATGCGTTCGCCGCTTACACCATGCCGATCAACGGCTATCGGGTGAAATGGCAGCTGAACGTGAAGAACCTGTTCGATAAAACCTATTACCCGTCCAGCGGCGGCAATTTGCGCGTGGCGGTGGGGGAACCGCGTGAGGTGGTGCTGCGCGGCAGTATCGATTTCTGAGCCGCGGGCGGTGAAATTTGCTTAAATAACCGCCCCAACGTTAAGGAGAACCCATGAGCCTGCAAATTCGTTTGGCGCAGCAGCGGGATATCGCGCATCTGATGGCGGTTGAACGCTCGGCGGCGCAGCTGTTTCGCCAGCAGCCGGCGTGGCGCTTTATCGCCGAAGGCGAGGTGATGAGCCCGCAACAGCACGCCGCGTTTATCGCCGAACGCCGTGAATGGCTGGCCGAAAGCGACAACGGCGAGTGCGCCGGTTTTATCGCCGTGCAGGCTCAGGGGGAAGACTGGCATATCGCCGAATTGTCGGTCGCCGGCGCCTGGCAACGGCAGGGCGTCGGCCGCCGCCTGATCGGGGCGGTGGCGGAAGAAGCCAAACGCCAGGGCGCCGCTCGCCTGACGCTCACCACCTTCATTGACGTGCCGTGGAATGCGCCTTATTACCGGCGGCTGGGGTTCCGGCCGCTCGACGACGCGCGGCTCACGGCCGCCTTGCGGCGGCATCTGGATGAGGATCTGGCGCACGGCTTTGCCGCTGGCAGTCGCTGTGCCATGGAATTTACACTATCGTAAATATTGAAATACAGAGTGGGCGGGGTATGATGCTGCCACCACGCCATCGCACCCGCTCGGTATTTTGGTATGCAATGCACTCAAGTCACCGCATAAGGGACAACCCGTAATGACACAAACCCTATTCATGATAGGCGCTCGCGGAGCCGGCAAGACCACGGTAGGCAGCGCATTGGCGCTGGCGTTGGGCTATCAGTTCGTCGATACCGATCTGTTTATGCAGCAGGCGGCGCAGATGAGCGTGGCGGAAATGGTCGAGCGCGAGGGCTGGCTGGGGTTTCGTCGCCGCGAGACCATCGCGTTGCAAACCGTGACCAAGCCGTCAACTATAGTTGCCACTGGCGGCGGGGCGATCCTGGCGGAGGAAAACCGTCAGTTTATGCGCCAGCATGGCACCGTTATCTACCTGCGCGCGCCGGCCAGCGTGTTGGCGCAGCGGTTGGAAGAGTACCCGGAAGATGCGCAGCGCCCGACGCTCACCGGCAGGCCGATCGCCGAAGAGATGCTCGAGGTGCTGGCCGCGCGTGAAGCGCTGTATCAGGATGCCGCGCATTACGTGATGGACGGCGCCGCCGATCCCCAGCGGGTGGTGGAACAAATCCTCGCGGTGCTGCCGCGTGAGACGGTGAAATAACCTTTTCTTCTCTTCGGGCGCTGGGCGCCCGTTTTCTTATTCCCTTTGCCGAGCGGCTGCAAAGTACGCGCCGGGCGTGACGCCGAAGCGGCGGCGAAAGGCGGCGATGTAGGCGCTGACGTTGTCATAGCCGCAGGCGTCGGCCACCTCGCTGACCGCTTCGCCGCGTGATAATCCCTCCAGTGAACGCAATACCCGCGCCTGTTGGCGCCACAGCGCGAAGCTGATGCCGGTTTCCTGCAGAAAGCGGCGGCTCAGGGTGCGCGGGCTGAGCCCGGCCCAGGCGGCCCAGTCGCGCTGGCTGTGCAGGCTGGCGGGATCGTTCAGCAGCGCCCGGGCGATGTTCAGCAACCGGGCGTCCTGCGGCAGCGGCAATTGCAACGGCGCGCGGCTTGCCGTGTGCATTTCATCCAGCAGCACCTGCAGCAGCCGCCGTTGCGGCGCGCTCATCGGGCCGGCGGAGAACTGCGCGATGCGTTCCACCAGGGCCTGCAACAGCGCTGAGGCGGTGAACAGCTGCGGCTGCGGCGGCATCTCCGGCGCGCTTTCCACCGGCAGATACAGACTCCAGCCCGCCACATCGCCACAGGCCAGTGCCTGATGGGGGCACCCCGGCGGCAGCCAGCCCAGCGCACCGCCGGTGATCGCCCATTGCCGGCCAGGCAGTTCCAGCGCCAGCATGCCGCGCGTCAAGAGATAGATCTGGCCGCCGTCGTGCCGGTGCCAGGGCGTCAGGTGCTTTCTTTCATGCTGAAGGCGTTGGCTGCGGATCTGCGTCATATTGGCCGTTTAACGTTATTGAAAGTCTTGATGCGGTTATTATGCCATCGCCTGGCCGGGATAGGATCGCCATTCCCCCCATTTCGGAGAAACGTGATGACTCAACTTACCCCGCTGAACCTGGTACTCGATACGCTGCAGCAGGTTGTCGCCAGCCCGGAACATCGGCCGACGCAGCTCGCCGCCCGTTTCAGCGCAGGCTACCGCCAGCAGGTGGATGGCAAGGTGCTGAACTTCGAGCAGTTTGAGCAACACATGGCGCTGCTGAAGCGGCAAACTCGCCGCATGACGCTGAGCGTGATCGCGGCGGCGGCGCAGGGCGAGGCGGTGCTGACCCACCATCTGGTCGAGGTGGAAAAGCGCGATGGCTCCTGCAGCCGCGTGCGGGTGCTGGCGCACTTCACCGTGCGTGAAGGCCGCATTTGCGCCTGCGACGAATTGACCGAGCTGTTGGTGGGCGCCCCCGGCGATCGCGATCTTGGCTCGCGCGTGTCGGAATGAGGGCGGCTGCTATACTTGCTACTGTGTGAAACACACGGGAGAACGGCATGCGCGAAAATGATCAACCTGCTTATCCACGGAGCGCCCGCGTCGTAGAGGTGTTTCGGGGCGACCCGAGTCTGCATCTGCGCCGTTTTGAAGTGCGCACCGACGACATTGAGCCGAATACGCTGCTCAGTGAACATGAAACCGAGCAGGAAGCGCTCGACGCCAAGCACCGCTATGAGGACGAGGCGTTAGAGCTCTGACCTGCAGCCCAGCGGAAACCGGCGTCAGGCCGGTTTCCTGTTATTCCCGCCTTAGCACATATTTCCCAGAACAATATTGATAATGATAATCATTTATGTGATTTTTATCGCCCCTATTGGGTGTTTCACTTCTGGGAAAAGAGATGTCCAATTCCGAGTTGCAGGCGCTATTTCTGCGCCACATGCGGCCGCTGCAAGCCTATTTGAATGCCAAACTGCGCGACCCTCAGCTGGCCGCGGATTTGGCGCAGGAAAGTTTTACCCGCCTCACCGAGCAATACCCGCAGGGCAATATTCTCGATATCGAGGCCTACCTGTATAAAACCGCCAAAAATCTGATGCTCGACCATCTGCGGCAGCAGCAGCGGCGGCAAACCGAAGCGGTAGAAGACGACATTCTGGCGCAGTACCCCTCCGGCGAACCGGCGCTCGAACAGCGGGCGATCGATGGCCAACTGCTGCAGCTGTTGCAACAGGCGTTGGCGGGCATGCCGCCGCGCACGCAGCAGGTTTTCCGCCTTAACCGGCTCGACGGGCTGACCCAGGCGCAGGTGGCGGCGCAGCTGGGGGTGTCGCTCAGCACGGTGGAGAAACACTTGGCCAGCGCGCTGGAGCGGCTGATGGCGCGGATGGGCGAACAATAATGGCAATTTTTTTACGGGTTTATCCGCCCTCAGACGTCTTAACCTATAACCAGAAAAAACAGGGGTCTACGTCATCATGAAACCGCTAACCGCACAGGTGCGACAGCAGGCGGCGGCCTGGGCCGTATGCCTGGCCGAAGGGGCGCTGCCCGACGATCGGCGGCAAGCGCTGGACGCCTGGCTGGCCGCTGATCCGCAGCATCCGGCGGCGCTGCGTCAGGCTCGCCTGCTTTGGGCGACGCTGGGGCAGCTGCCGCCAGAGCAGCGGCAGGCGCTACAGCCGCAGGTGGCGGCGCTGAAAACGCCCTCTCGCCATCGATGGCCCCGCTGGGCGGTGGCGGCTGCGGTGGCGATCGCCGTTTCCTTCGGCGTTTATCGCGGGCCGGATCTGTGGAGCGGCCTGCAGGCGGATTATCAAACCGTTCGCGGCGAGGTGCGCGAAGTCGCGCTACCGGACGGCAGCCGGGTGGCGCTGGACAGCGGCAGCGCGATCGCGCTGGCGTATTCTGCAGACGAGCGCAAGGTGCGGCTGCTGCGCGGTACCGCCTATTTTATCGTCGCGCCGCTGGGCGGGTCGGAACGTCGCCCGTTCAGGGTGGAGGCGGAAAACGGCGTTACGCAGGCGCTGGGCACCGAGTTCAGCGTGGCGCGCACCGGGCAGGGCGTAGACGTCAGCGTGCATCAGCACAGCGTGCGGGTGACGCTCGAGCGCGGCGAGCGCTCGCTGGTGGTCGCGCAACGTCAGGCGGCGCATTACCGCAGCGGCCTGCTGTGGCTGACGAGGCAAACGGCCGGCGATGACGCCTGGCGGCGCGGCTGGCTGGTGATCGACCGCCAACCGCTGACGCAGGCGCTCGCGCAGCTCAATCGCTATCGCGAAACCCGCATCGTGGCGGTCAATCCCGCGCTAAGAGCGCGCACGGTGAGCGGCGTGTTCGCGCTCAATAAACTCGACGACGGCGTCGGCGCCATTCGTCAGGAACTCTCCGCCCGCCAACTGAATCTCCCCGGCATCACATTGCTTTACTGAGCGGCTAAAGGCGGGCCGGGATGCCCGTTTCGCCGCTATTTTCACTTTCTGTAAAAAATCTTTACGGGTTTTTGCCTCCCGGAACGTCCTTATGTTTAAACGAGATTGATTTCCATTATCACTTAGTTTGGCATTCTTTCGGGTGGAACACACACGCATGTTTATTCACAAGGGAACCACGCCGGCCGGCCGATTGGCCACGGCGGTACGCGCCGCGCTGGCGGCGATGATGCTGACTCAGCCGGCGGTAGCGCTCGCCGCCCAGGCTGATGCGAGCAGCGCGCAGGCCGCACAGCAAAAGAATTTCAACATTGCGGCGCAGCCGCTGCAGAGCGCCATGTTGCGCTTCGCCGAGCAGGCCGATATGCAGGTATTTTTCGACGAGGTGAAGCTCGACGGCATGCAGGCGGCGGCGCTGAACGGCAGCATGAGCGTTGAACAGGGCCTGCGGCGCTTGATTGGCAACAATCCGGTGGCTTTCCGCCTGCAGCCGCAGGGGCAGATCGTATTGAGCCGGTTGCCAGCGGCAAACGGCGACGGTGGCGCGCTGGCGCTGGACAGCCTGACGGTGCTGGGCGCCGGCGGCATCAACGCCAACGATTGGGTTTACGACGAACCGCGCTCGGTCAGCGTCATCAGCCGCGAACAGATGGACAACCGCCCGGCGCGGCACGCGGCCGATATTCTGGAGCAGACTACGGGGGCCTATTCCAGCGTCAGCCAGCAAGATCCGGCGCTGTCGGTCAACATCCGCGGCATACAAGACTATGGCCGGGTGAACATGAACATCGACGGCATGCGGCAGAATTTTCAAAAGAGCGGCCATGGCCAGCGTAATGGCACCATGTACATCGATTCCGAACTGCTGTCCGGCGTGACCATCGACAAGGGCACCACCGGCGGCATGGGCAGCGCCGGCACGCTCGGCGGCATCGCCACCTTCAATACCGTCAGCGCGAGCGATTTCCTGGCGCCGGGCAAAGAGCTGGGCGGCAAGCTGCACGCCAGCACCGGCGATAACGGCACCCACTTCATCGGCAGCAGCATACTGGCATTGGGCAACGAAACCGGCGATATCCTGCTGGCCGCCAGCGAACGCCACCTCGGCGACTATTGGCCCGGCAACAAGGGCGATATCGGTAACATTCGTATCAATAATGACACCGGCAATTACGATCGCTACGCCGAGAGCATCAAGAACAACAAAATCCCCGACACAAATTACCGCATGCACTCGCGGCTGGCCAAGGTGGGCTGGAATCTGCCCGCCAATCAGCGCCTGCAGCTGAGCTATCTGCAGACCCAGACTGCGTCGCCGATCGCCGGCACGCTGACCAACCTGGGCACTCGCCCACCCTATGAACTGGGCTGGAAGCGCACCGGTTACAGCGACGTGATGGCGCGCAACGCGGCGTTTGATTACAGCCTGGCGCCGGAAGGCGTCGACTGGCTCGATTTTCAGGCCAAGCTGTATTACGTCGATACTCAGGACGACAGCGACACCTACAGCACCAGCTCGCTGCTGGACAACGGCTACGCGACGCGTACCCGGCTGCGTACCTATGGCGCGCAGGCGCAAAACACCTCGCGCTTCAGCCTGGCGCCGGGGCATGACTTCCGCGCCAACTACGGGTTGGAGTTCTATTACGACAAGGCGACCAGCGACTCTTCTCGTCAGGGCATGGAAGGGGTGACGCCGGCCGGCAACCGTTCGGTCGCCAGCCTGTTCGCCAACCTGACCTACGACTACGACGGCTGGCTGACGTTGGAGGGCGGGCTGCGTTACGACCGCTATCGCCTGCGCGGCCAGACCGGCCTGAGCTATCCGGATTTGGCCAAGGATGGGCAACGCTACACGATTGACAATCCTTGCAAAGCGCTGCGTCTGACCGGCTGTTCAACCACCACCCGCGAAGATTGGGACGTGGATCGCGATCAGGGCAAGCTGTCGCCGACGCTGGCGGTGGCGGTGCGTCCCGGCGTGGAGTGGCTGGAGCTGTATTCCACCTACGGCAAATCCTGGCGGCCGCCGGCGATCACCGAAACGCTGACCAACGGCAGTGCGCACGGCTCCTCCACGCAATACCCCAACCCGTTTCTGCAGCCCGAGCGCTCGCGCGCCTGGGAAGTCGGGTTCAACGTGCAGCAGCCGGATCTGTGGTTTGAGGGCGATCGGCTGGTGGCCAAGGTGGCCTACTTCGACACCAAAGTGGATAACTACATCAACCTGGCGATAGACCGCAATAAACCGGGGCTGGTGCAGCCGAGCATCGGCAATGCCGCTTACGTCAACAACCTGTCGAAAACCCGCTTCCGCGGGCTGGAGTACCAGCTCAACTATGACGCCGGGGTGTTCTACGCCGATCTGACCTACACCCACATGATCGGCAAAAACGAGTTCTGCTCGAACAAAGCCTGGCTGGGAGGACGCCTGCGCTATGGCGACGGTTCGCGCCGCGGCAACTTCTATGTTGAACCGGATGCCGCGTCCAATGATGCCGTCACGTGCGACGGGGGCTCGCAGTTCGGCACTGCCGCCTATCTGCCGGGCGATCGCGGCTCGGTCACGCTGGGCGGCCGCGCTTTCGATCGCAAGCTGGACGCCGGGGTGACCGTGCGCTTCGCGCCGGGCTATCAGGACAGTTCGGTGCCGTCCAACTACCCGTACCTGGCCGACTGGCCGAAGTACACCCTGTTCGATCTGTATGCCAGCTACAAGCTGACCGACAGCCTGACGCTGCGCGGCTCGGTGGAGAACCTGACCAACCGCGCCTACGTCGTCAGCTACGGCGAGACGCTGGCCAACACGCTGGGGCGCGGCCGCACCGTGCAGGGCGGGGTGGAATACCGTTTTTAAGCAGTAAAAGGGCGTTGCTCATTCTTGAGCACAAGGGCGGCCTCGCAAGGGGCGCCATTCATCAATGGAGATAGAGAAATGGCATTTTCAGTCAACTATGACAGCAGCTTCGGCAGCTACAGCATCCATAACTATCTGAACGAGTGGGCGTCGTCATTTGGCGATATCAACCACACCAACGGTAACGTCACCGACTCCAACAGCGGCGGCTTCTATGGCGGCAGCCTGTCCGGCAGCCAATACGCCGTGACCAGCACCGCCAACAACGTTACCTCGTTCGTGGCGGGCGGCAACCTGACCTACACCTTGTTCAATGCCCCGGCGCACACCCTGTACGGCCAGCTGGATTCGCTGTCGTTCGGCGACGGCCTGAACGGCGGCGGCTCCACGCCGTACAACATCCAGGTGCCTGACGTCAGCTTCGGCGGCCTGAACCTCAGCAGCCTGCAGGCGCAGGGCCACGATGGCGTGGTGCACCAGGTGGTGTACGGCCTGATGTCCGGCGATACCGGCGCGCTGGAAACCGCGCTGAACGGCATCCTCGACGACTACGGCCTGAGCGTCAATTCCACCTTCGATCAGGTGGCGGCGGCGACGGCGGTGGGCGTGCAGCATGCCGACAGCCCGGAACTGCTGGCGGCCTGATCGCGGCCGTTTGCCCGCCGGCGCCGCGCGCCCCGGTGGGCATTTTCTCGTTTTTAGCCGATGGAAAACGCCATGAAAAACGCCGTCAGGCGCGGAGAAGTGATGAGCGTGCTGGCCGCATACCGGCGCGGATTTTGGGGCATCGCGCTGTTTACCGCGGTGATCAACCTGCTGATGCTGGCCCCGGCGCTGTACATGCTGCAGGTCTACGATCGCGTGTTGCCGTCGGGCAACCGCATGACGCTGGCGATGCTGACCCTGATGGTGGTCGGCCTTTACCTGTTTATGGGGCTGCTGGAGTGGGTCCGCAGTCAGGTGGTGATCCGCCTCGGCGCCCAGATGGATATGCGCCTGAATCAGCGGGTCTACGACGCCGCCTTCGAAACCAATCTGAAAACCGGCAACCCGCTGGCGGGACAGGCGCTGAACGATCTGACCAACCTGCGCCAGTTCGCCACCGGCAATGCGCTGTTTGCGTTCTTCGATGCGCCCTGGTTCCCGGTTTATCTGCTGGTGGTGTTTCTGCTCCACCCCTGGCTTGGCGCGTTGGCCAGCGCCGGGGTAATCGTGCTGGTGCTGCTGGCCTGGCTCAACCAGCGGGTGTCGCAGGCGCCGCTCGCGGAGGCCGGCCGGGTCGCGCTGAGCGCCACGCAGCAGGCCAACGGCAACCTGCGCAACGCCGAAGCCATTGCCGCCATGGGGATGCTGACCGACTTGCGTCTGCGTTGGCTGCGGCAGCATCAGCAGTTCCTGCTGTTGCAGAACCGCGCCAGCGAGAAAATCGCCGCCGTCACCGCCTGGTCGAAAACCGTGCGGCTGGCGCTGCAGTCGCTGATGTTGGGCTGCGGCGCGCTGCTGGCGGTCAACGGCGACATTACGCCGGGCATGATGATCGCCGGATCGATCCTGATCGGCAGGGTGCTGGGGCCGATCGATCAGCTGATCGGCGCCTGGAAGCAGTGGTCGTCGGCGCGCCAGTCCCTGCAGCGGCTGGAGGTGATGCTGGCCGCCAACCCGCCGCAGGCGGCGAGCCTGCCGCTGCCGGCCCCCAATGGCACCTTGACCGTGAATCAGCTGGCCGCCAGCGCGCCCGGCGGGAGCGCACCGGTATTGCACGGCGTCAGTTTTCGTCTGGAGGCCGGTGAGGTACTGGGCGTCATTGGCGCATCCGGCTCCGGCAAAACGCTGCTGATGCGCCAACTGGTCGGCGCGTTGACGCCGCTCAGCGGCGACGTGCGGCTGGACGGCGCGGATATCCGGCAGTGGGATAAACAGCAGCTGGGGCCGCATATCGGCTATTTGCCACAGGATATCCAGCTGTTCGCCGGTACCCTGACGGAAAACATCGCCCGCTTTGGCCAGGTTGACGCCGAGAAGGTGGTGACCGCCGCCGCGCTGGCCGGCGTGCACCAATTGATCCTGCATTTGCCCAAAGGGTATGAAACTGAGCTGGGTGAGGGCGGCAGCGGCCTGTCCGGCGGCCAGCGTCAGCGCGTGGCGCTGGCGCGCGCGCTGTACGGTTCTCCGGCGTTGGTAGTGCTGGATGAACCGAATGCCAACCTCGATCGTGAAGGGGAAGAGGCGCTGCAGCGGGCGATCGAAGCGTTGAAGGCGCGCGGCACCACCATCGTGTTAGTGACTCACAAACCGGCGATCCTGGCGACCACCGACAAATTGCTGGTGCTGGCCGCTGGCCAGGTGCAGCACTTCGGCCCCAGTGACGCCATCCTGAAAAAGTTGCCTGGTTTTGCGCCCGCTGCCGTACCGGCCAACGTCGGCCGCAGCAGCGGTGGCTTCAACGTCAACTACGCCAACTTTGCCAAAACGGCCAGCGGTGAACGAAAAGTATGAGCAATCAGAGTGTGATCCCCGGCGATATCGACGCCCTTTCCCGGCAGTTCGACGAAGGGCGCCATCTGCGGCTCGGCGGCTGGCTGGTGCTGTTGGGGTTTGGCGGTTTCCTGCTGTGGGGGCTGTTGGCGCCGCTGGACAAAGGCGTACCGGTCTCCGGCAGCGTGGTGGTGGCCGGTAACCGCAAGGCGGTACAGCACCCGAGCGGCGGCGTGGTGTCGCAAATTCAGGTGCATGAAGGCGACCGGGTTCACGCCGGGCAGGTGCTGCTGCTGATGGATACCGTCGACAGCCGCACCCAGCGCGATGCGCTGCGCAGCCAGCAGTTGAGCAACGCCGCGCAGCGGGCGCGGCTGCAGGCTGAGCGCGACGGCCTGCAGGCGATCGCTTTCCCGGCATTGCTGCAAGCGCGGCGGGAGGAGCCGGAGGTGATGTCGTTGATGCTGTTGCAACAGCAGCTGTTCACCAGCCGCCGTGCGGCGTTGCAGAGCGAGCTGGCGGCGATCGCGGAGAGCATCGCCGGATCGCAGGCGATGCTGGAGGGGATCCGGCAGTCTTACGCCAGCAAACAGCGGCAAAAGGCCATGTTGCAGGAGCAGCTGGGCGGCATGCGCAAGCTGGCGGCGCAGGGGTATGTGGCGCGCAACCGGCTGTTGGATCTGGAAGGACAGTATGCGCAGATTGACGGCCAGGCATCCGAGGATACCGGCAATATCGGCCGCCTGGGGCGCCAGATCCTGGAGCTGAAGCTGCGGGCGATCCAGCGGCGGGAAGAGTATCAGAAAGAGGTCAGCAGCCAGCTGGCCGAGGTGCGGATGAAGCTGGACGAACTGGATAACCGCCTGGCCAAGGCGGAGGCCGATCTGGGCCATACGCAGGTGAAAGCGCCGGTGGCGGGCACCGTGGTGGGGCTGAGCGTGTTCACCGAAGGCGGCGTGATCGGCGCCGGTCAGCAGCTGATGGAGATCGTGCCCAGCGATCGGGGGCTGCAGGTGGAGGCGCGTATCCCGGTCGAGCTGATCGACAAGGTGCAGGTGGGATTGCCGGTCGAGCTGTTGTTCTCGGCGTTTAACCAAAGCACCACGCCGCGCGTCGAGGGCGAGGTGACGCTGGTCGGGGCCGATCGCCTGACCGACGAGAAAAGCGGCGCGCCCTATTACAGCGTGCGCGCCAAGGTCAGCGAAGCGGGGCTGCAACGCCTGAACGGGTTGGAGATCCGCCCGGGGATGCCGGTCGAAGGCTTCATCCGCACCGGCGAGCGTTCGATGATGAACTACCTGTTCAAACCGCTGACCGATCGCCTTCATCTGGCGCTGACGGAAGAGTGAGCATGTCGGTTTCGTCGCTGCCTTTCGCCGCACCCGGTGCCGCCATGCCCTGGCGCCGCTGCCTGGTGCTGGTGCTGACGCTGCATCTGCTGGCCGCGGCGCTGCTCTGGCCCTGGCGAGACAAGGCCGCGCCGCCGTGGGTGCCACCGCCGGCGGTCATGGTGCTGATGGCCGCCGCACCGCAGGCCCCGGCCGAGGTAAAACAACCGCCGGGACAAAGGACGCCGCCGCCTCAGGTTGAACCGCCGGCACCGCCGGAACCCTTGCCGACGGTGAAGGTGCCTGAAGCCGTACGGCCGAACATCGCCGTACCGCCGAAGCAGAAAAAACCGCCCAAGCCGGTGAAGAAAAAAAACCTGTCGCGCACGCCGCCGCAGGAGAAAACGATCGCGCCGCCGAAGGTTCAGGAGCAAAGCGCCGGCGCGCCGCCGCCGGGCCGGGCGGATAAAACGGCCGCGCCGCAAACCCGCCTGATGCCCTATGCGCAGACAGGAGAGGATAGCTGGCGCAGCCGCATCAACAGCCGCCTTAATCGCTTTAAGCGTTACCCCAAAGACGCATTGCGGCTGAAGCGCCAGGGCGTCGGGCAGGTGCGTTTTACGTTGGACAGGCAGGGCCATGTGCTGGCGGTAACGCTGGTCAGCAGCGCCGGGCTGCCGTCGCTGGATCGTGAAATCCAGGCGCTGGTCAAGCGCGCTTCGCCGCTGCCGACGCCGCCGGCGGACGCTTACGTCAACGGCACGGTGGAGTTGACGTTGCCGATCGATTTCAGTTTACGCGGCGTGGGTTTTTGACGCGGTGGTTTCATGCCGACGCCTGGGCGTTGTGCACGGTAACCTTTGCCTCTGCGCCGCGATCGCATTTCGCGTGAAAAACCAGTGACAGATCAACCGCAATCCCCCAATATGGATTTTCCATACAAGATGATGACGCGGGTGCCAGTCTATGCTGAAAGTGAATGAGTATTTTGCCGGAAAAGTGAAGTCTATCGGTTTTGACAGTAGCAGCATCGGTCTTACCAGCGTGGGTGTGATGGAAGAGGGCGAATACACCTTCTCCACCGCGCAGCCGGAAGAAATGACGGTGATCACCGGGGCGCTGAAAGTGCTGCTGCCGGGCGCGCCGGACTGGCAGGTGTTTACGCCGGGCGAGAAATTCTTCGTGCCGGGGCACAGCGAGTTCAACCTGCAGGTGGCCGACGCGACCGCCTATCTGTGCCGCTACCTGAGCAAATAAAGGTTGCTCGTTAGGGGAACGCAGGGCTCAGCGAACGCTGGGCCCTGGTCGTTTCTGAGGCGGGATTAACGCTGGGCTTCGCCGCCGAGCGCTTCGATGGTGTTTTTGATCAACGCCGCCAGCTCGCTGGTCATCAGGATAAAGTCGGCGTCAAAGCGCTGGGCGAAGTCGTCGCGATCGATGTCGTCGTTCTGCTCGCGCAGCGTGTCGGCAAACTTCAGACGTTTTAATGAACCGTCGTCCGACAGCATCAGCTGAATGCGCTCCTGCCAATCCACCGCCAGCTTGGTCACCAGTTTGCCGGCTTCGATGTGCACCGCGATTTCGTCGCTGATCAGATTCTGTTTTTTGCAGCGGATCACGCCGCCTTCTTCCAGAATCGCTTTCAATTCCGCTTCATCCTGAATGGCGAAGCCGGCCGGCATCTCGCCGGAACGCACCCATTCGGTCAGCGTCAGTTCGATCGGGCTTTCCATCGTCAGCGGCACCACCGGCAGCGAACCGAGGCTTTTGCGCAGCAGCGCCAGCGTATCTTCGGCGCGTTTGGCGCTGGCGGCATCGACCATGATCAGATCGTTGACGGTGTCGATCCACATGAAGGTCTGGTTGAAGCGGCTGAATGCGCGCGGCAGCAGGCTGTGCAGCACTTCGTCCTTCAGCGCGTCTTTCTCGGTCTTCTTCAGTTTGCGGTGTTGTTCCGCCTCCAGGCGCTCAATCTTGGCCTGCAGCTCTTGCTTGATGACCGGCGACGGCAGGATTTTCTCTTCTTTGCGCGCGCAGATGACGATCTGACCGTTGACCGCGTGCGTCAGCGCATCGCTGTGCGAGCCCATCGGGGAGACCCAGCCGGTCTTCGCCATGTCCTGGCTGCCGCACGGCGTGAAGGCGAACGCGCTGAGTTGTTTTTCCATTTCATCCGCGTTTAGCGCCACTTCGCGGCTCAAACGGTAAACCATCAAATTCTTAAACCACAGCATAATGTTATCCCAGGCTGGGCGTGCGTTCGGCACGCTGATTCGTCAAAAGCAGGGCGGCATGATAACGAATTGACGCTGAAAAATCGCCCCATTCTCTCTGAATTGCGTCGCTTTACGCAGCGAGAAAGGACGGGACGGAGGGTGGGAAACAGGTGATTCATTCGCGCGCTTACATTAGGCTGTGGCAACGCTGCGCGGCATCGAGGAGAAAAATACGTGCGCATTGGCATCGATTTGGGTGGAACGAAAATTGAAGTGATTGCGTTGGCGGACGACGGGCGGGAGCTGTTTCGCCATCGTATCGCCACGCCGCGCCATGACTACCGGCAAACTCTGGCGGCGATCGCCGGGCTGGTGAAACTGGCCGAGGATCATACCGGCGAACGGGGATCGGTCGGGATCGGCATTCCCGGCACGCTGTCGCCGTTTACCGGGCGGGTGAAAAACGCCAACTCGGTGTGGCTCAACGGCCAACCGCTGGACGAGGATCTGTCTGCGCTGCTGACGCGAGAGGTGCGCATCGCCAACGATGCCAACTGTCTGGCGGTGTCGGAAGCCACCGATGGCGCCGGCGCCGGCGCGAAAACCGTGTTTGCGGTTATCATCGGCACCGGCTGCGGCGCCGGCGTGGCGCTGAACGGCCAGGCGCATGCCGGCGGCAACGGCATCGCCGGTGAATGGGGGCACAATCCGCTGCCGTGGCAGGATGACGATGAGCTGCGTTACGCCCGCGAAGTGCCGTGTTACTGCGGCAAGCCGGGTTGCATCGAAACCTTTGTTTCCGGCACCGGTTTCGCCACCGACTATGCGCGCCTGAGCGGCAATGCGCTGCAAGGGCATGAGATCATGGCGCTGAGCGAGCGGGGCGATGCGTTGGCGGAGCAGGCGATTGGCCGCTACGAAATGCGGCTGGCGAAATCGCTGGCGCACGTGATCAACATGCTGGATCCGGATGTGGTGGTGCTCGGCGGCGGTATGAGCAACGTGGATCGTCTGTATCGCACGGTGCCGCAACTGGTGAAAGGCTGGGTGTTCGGCGGCGAGTGTGAAACGCCGATCCGCAAGGCCGTTCACGGCGACTCCAGCGGCGTGCGCGGTGCGGCCTGGCTGTGGCCGCAACAGCAGCGCTAAGCGTTGCAACAAAGCGCGAGGCTGCTCGCGCTTTAAACCCTTCACTGTACAAAAACTGGACGGCGCTTTATGCTTTAGCTAACTTAGCTAAGGAGGACGCGTATGCCGATTCAGGCCAATATGCACGAAGCCAAATCCAATCTGAGCCAGTTGGCGGACAGAGCCGCGGAGGGAGAAACCGTGATTATTGCAAAAGCAGGGAAGCCGTACGTACAGCTGGTCGCCATCAAGGGGGAAGCGCGCCGCCCTGGCGCCGCCAAGGGCAGGTTCACCGTGCCGGCGGATTTCAACGCCGGGGATGCGGCCATTGCGGCGTTGTTTGAGGGCGATGAATGAAGCGCCTGTTGCTGGATACCCACGCGTTGCTGTGGTGGCTGATCGACGACGCCTGCCTGGGCGTGAACGCCAAAAGGCAGATCGCCGATCCGGGCAATGCGGTGTACGTCAGCGCGGCCAGCATTTGGGAGATCTCGATCAAGCAGGCGCTGGGCAAACTGGCGCTGCCGGAAGACATCTTTGCGATCATCGAGGCCGAGGATTTTCTGTCTTTGCCGATGGACGCCTTTCACTGCCAACAGGCCGGGCAGCTGCCGCCCCATCATCAAGATCCTTTCGATCGCATGCTGATCGCACAGGCGCAGGCCGAGGGGCTGACGCTGATCTCCGCCGACGCGGTGTTTCCGCAGTACGGCGTGCGGGTGGCGGACGCCCGCCGTTAAGCCGGCTTTTCCTCGCTTTCGCTGCGCACCCGTTCGATATGAATGGTCAGAAACATCATCTCTTCCGTGGTGAGCTGATGCTGATAGTGCTTTTCGATGTGGCGGTTGATCTTACCGGCGCAGGCGAATGACTCGGGGTACTTCTCTTTCACCACCTGATACAGCGAATCGTCGTCGCTGTCGACGTAGTTTTTCCCCAGCAGCCGTTGGGCGAAAAATTTCAAGTGGGTGACGAACCGGTGGTAGCTCAGGGATTCCTCGTTGTAATCAAAGCGGAAATGGTACTTGACCAGGTTGAGGATCTCTTGCATCACGCGGGTAATGTGCAGCGTGTTGTGCATCTCGTCGTTAAGCTGAGCGTTGACCAGGTGCAGGGCGATAAATCCGGCTTCGTCCTCCGGCAACACGGTATCCAGCCGCTGTGCGATCAGGGCCAGCGCCTCCAGCCCGACGGCGAATTCGGCCGGATAGAGTTTTTTAATCTCCCACAGCAGCGCATTCTTGATATCCAGCCCTTGCGCATGGCGCTGCAGGGCGAAGTGGATGTGATCGGTCAGCGTGATGTAGACGATGTTATGCAGCTTGCCCGGCAGGCGTTCGCGGGCGAGGGTGATGATTCTGTCGGCGGTGGTGACGCAGGCCAATGGGATCTCGGCGAGCAGCTCTTTATAGCGCTCGGCGATTTCTCCGCCGTTATGGGTGAAGACCTTTTCGATCAGGCTTTCGTCCAGCGTATCGCCGGGCTTCTTTTTAAAGCCGATTCCTTTTCCCATCACCACCGTCTCTGCCTGACGGTCGTCCAGCGTAATCACCACGTTATTATTGAGTATTTTAGCGATTTTCATGGTTTTTCCCGGTGTTTCAGCATCCTGAAAACGAAAAAACCTGACGCCCGGAAGCGATCCCGGGCGTCAGGTTTTGCCTGTATTTTATCTTTCTGCCCTGCGGCCTGAGCGGCGGAGGGGATACAGTAACAATCCTGTTATGCTGGCATAATAACCCGTGCCCGCCGCGGCTCAACGCTTTTCACCGCGGAGTGCCGCCGCGGTCACACTTCTGCGCCGCGAGCCGCGGGATCATTCCAGCCTGAAGTGCGCTTCCAGCCGGCTGACGCCGAGCCCGTTGACCTTTTTCACCTTGATTTGCACCGGAATACGCTCTTTCATCGCCTCGACGTGGCTGATCACGCCAATGGTTTTACCGGAAGCATTCAGGCTGTCCAGCGCGTCCAGCGCGGTATCGAGGGTTTCGGCGTCCAGCGTGCCGAAGCCTTCGTCGAGGAACAGCGAGTCGATGCTGGTTTTGTGGCTAACCAGATCGGACAACGCCAGCGCCAGCGCCAGGCTGACCAGGAAGCTCTCGCCGCCGGACAGGGTGCGGGTATCGCGCAGCGCATCGGCCTGCCAGGTGTCCACCACCTGCAGCTCCAGCGCGTCGCTGGTTTTGCGCTGCAGCAGGTAGCGCCCGTGCAGCCGGCCGAGCTGCCGGTTGGCCAGATAGACCAGATGATCGAGCGTCAGCCCCTGAGCGAAACGGCGGAACTTGTCGCCTTCTTTCGAGCCGATCAGCTGGTTGAGGTAGCTCCAGTCGTCGTAGTCTTGCTGGCTGCGGGCGATTTGCTCGAACAGCGCCTGTTGATTGAGACGACGGGCGGCGTCGCTTTCCAGCTGGTTGCGCAGTTCGCCCTGGCTCAGCTGCAGCGCCTTCAACTGCTGTGCCAGCTCGGCCAGCGATTGGGTGAGCGCGTCGAGATCCGCGTTGGCTTCATCCACCCATTCAGGGAGGTTCAGCCGATGCTGCTCCAGCGTTTGCGTCGCCTGAGTCAGCAGGGCCGCAGCCTCTACCTGCCGCTGTTGCAGTTGCTCTTTGCGCTGCTGCAATTCGCGGCGCAGGGCGTCGTCCAGCAGCGCGGCGGCGAAGGCGGTTTCATCGGCGAATTCGCTGTCGGCCAGCGCCTGCTGCCATTGCTGCTGCGCCTGCTGCAGCCGTTCCTGCATTTGGGTGTGCTGTTGTTGTAACCCGGCCTGTTGGCCGGCCAGGCGTTCGCGCAGCTCCTGCGCCTTTTGCCACCGCTCGGCGGCCTGCAAGCAAGCCTGTTCACAGGCGGTTTGTTTGGCGCGCAGCTGTTCCCGCACCTCGGCGACCCGCTGTTCGCCGAACAGCGCCAACCGCTGCGTACGCCGCTCGGCGAGGGTTTTCTCGCCTTCTTGCCAGCGTTGTTGCAGCTCTTGCTGCTGTTGCAGGCTGTCGGCATGGGTTTTCTGCAGCAGCGTAAAGCGCTCTTCGAGCAGCGCCAGCTGTTGCTGCGCCTGCTGCTGCTGCGTTTGCAGAGCGGCGAGCGCGTCTTTTGCCTGCTGTACCGCCTGCGCCGCCTGTTCATGCTGCTGCAGCGCGTGTTGCCCGCACCGCTCTTCGTCGTCGCAGCCGCTCAGCCAGGCGCTGAGTCGCTCGCTCTCCGCCAGCGTAAAGTCGAACGCCAGCGGTGCGCTGAGCTGCTGCCACTGCTGCTGTTGGGCAGCCAGCTGCTGTTCATCCTGCGCGATAGCCTGCTGCTGGCGTTGCTGCTGCTCTCGCAGGCCTTCACAGCGGGTGCGCAACTCGGTGCCCTGGGTTTGCAGTTTCTCGGCGAGGGTGCGCATCTCAACCAAGCGTTGTTCCGTCGCCGAAGGCTGCACTGCCTGATATTGCTCGACCGCCGGATGGCTGGTGGAGCCGCACAGCGGGCAGGGGGCGCCGCTCTGCAACAGGGCGCGCTCCGCTTCCAGACTGACGATGCGTTTTTCCAGCTCGTGGATCCGCTCCACTTCCTGCAGCTGCGCCTTGTGCTGTTTGAATTGCTGACGCGCGTTCTCCAGCTGGTGTTGCAGCCCGGCGAGCTGCGTTTGCCGCTCGGCGTGCTCCGCCTGTTGCCGGGCCAGACGCTCGCGGGTCTGACGGTAAAGGGAAGCGAGCGTAAATAACTGCTGGCGCGTCGGGCGCAGGTCTGCCAGGGTGCTCAGGCGCTGGCGCAGCGGGGCCAGCGGCGTTTGCGCCTCCAACGCCTGCTGCTGTTGCTGTTGAGCGGCCAGCGCTTCGCTCAGCGCATTCAACTGCTGCTGATGCTGTGCGGCCTGCGTCGTCAGCAAACTGCGCTGAGCGGTGAGCTGCTCCAGCGTCGTTTGCTGCTGGGCGCACTGCTGCGCGGCGGCATCGACGGCCTGTCGCCGTTCGGCCTGTGTCGACTGCAGTTGGGCTATTTGGTGGTCAAGCGGAGCGACTTGCTCATCGATCAGCTGTTGCTGCTGCCGCATATGCTCGGCATGGGTTTGCTGCGCCAGGCGGGCTTTTTCCACCGCCTGCTGCAGCGGTGCCAGCTGCGCCGAGTGCTGTTCCTGTTGCTGCGTCAGCTGGGCAGCCTGCTGTTGTATCGTTTGTAGCTCGGTGCGGCAGCGATCGCGTTCGCCGCGCAGCGGCCGCAATTTCTCGGCCGGTTCGCTGAGCGCCAGCCGCTGCAACTGCGGGGCGGCCTCGGCCTGCTCGCGCTGGGCGGTTTCCAGCCGCCGTTGACCCTCGTTTTGCTGTTGCCGGAGGCGTTGCCATTGCTGCAGCCAGCTCAGCGCCTGTTGCTGTTGCTGAGTTTGCTCGCCGAGAGCACTTTCCTGCGCGCTCAGCGCCGTCAGCTGTTCAGTCAGGGAGTGGCGCTGTTCATCATTCAGCAACTCGATGCCGCTGGCGCGCTGGTGCAACGCATCCAGGTCGGTTTTGGCCTGCTTGTGCGACTCGAACACCTGTTCGGACAACCGCCCGTAGATTTCGGTGCCGGTCAGCTCTTCCAGCAGCTCGGCGCGATCGTTGGCGTCGGCGTTGAGGAACGCGGCAAACTGCCCTTGAGACAGCATCATCGATTTGGTGAAGCGGCCGAAGTCCAGCCCGGTGATGGCGGCGGTGATCTCCAGCTTGTCGCGTACCTTATCCGCCAGGATCTTGCCGTCCTCGCGGCGCGCCAGTTCGACCTTCGGCGCCTGCAGATTGCCGTCCGGCGCATTTTTGGCGCGGCGCTGGCTCCAAAAGGCGCGATAGCCGATGCCCTTGACCTCGAATTCGACCTCCGCCAGCGACTCGGCGGTGTGGCGGGTCATCAGCTCATTCTGGCTCGGCGTGACGTTGAGGCGCGGCGTTTGGTGATACAGCGCCAGGCAAATGGCGTCCAGCAGGGTGGTTTTGCCCGCGCCGGTCGGGCCGGTAATGGCGAACAGGCCGTTGCTGGCGAAAGGCTCGGCGGTGAAGTCAATTTTCCATTCGCCCTGCAGCGAGTTGAGGTTTTTTAACCGCAGGCTGAGGATCTTCATGAATTCGTCTCCTCGGCGTTATGCTGCACCGCCTCGACCACCTGGCGGAACATCTGGCGCATCCGCTGTTGACGCGTTTCGGGCATCTCAGCCTCCTGCGCCAGGCGCCGTTCGAACACTTCGTTGACGCTCAGCTCGTTCAGCGTTTCCTTATCCTGCTGCGCAATCGCCTGGCGGCGCTGCTCTTTGCTGCGCCGTAGCAGCACCACTTCCACTGGCAGCTCATCCGCCAGCAGCTGGATGCGGCGCTGGATGTCGCTGAGGTAGTCCTGCGTCGCCACTTCGATATCCAGCCACACCGGCCGCTCGCCGGCATAGTCGGCAAATTGCCGCAGCTGCCGTTCGATCTCGGCCAGATCGCCTTTGATCAGCTGCATGGGCTGGAACTGCGGGATCGTTAACGCGTCAACCCGCTGCAGGGTGCCGTCGGCGAAATCCACCAGGAAGACGCTTTTGGCTTTGCCCAGCTCATCGAAGCTGAGCGGGATCGGCGAGCCGCTATAGCGAATATGCTCCGATTTGGCGACGTTCTGCGCGCGGTGAATGTGGCCCAGCGCGATATAGTCGGCGGGCGGGAAAGCCTGCGCCGGGAAGGCGTCGAGGGTGCCGATATAGATGTCGCGCACCGAGTCGGAGGTGGTGACGCCGACGGTGGTCAGGTGGCCGGTGGCGACGATCGGCAGCGGCAAGCCCAGCTGGTCGCGGCGCTCGCAGGCCGCCTGATACAGCGTCTGATAATGTTCGGCGATGGCTTCCTGCAGCGCCTGCTGTTTCTGTGCGCCGGATTCGCCGGCGCGGCTGGTGAGCAGATCGCGCGGCCGCAGGAACGGAATGGCGCACAGCACCGCGCCCGGCTGGCCGTCGCGCCGGTTCAGCACCACGATTTGCTGTTCCGGAGCGCCCTGCGCGCTGGCGATCACCGTGGTGTTCAGGCAGGAGAGTAGCTCCCGCGATTCGTTCAGCGTCGCCACCGAGTCATGGTTGCCGCCCAGCACCACCAGCTGGCAGCCGGTGCGCTGCAGTTCCACCACGAAGCGGTTGTACAGTTCGCGGGCATAGCTGGGCGGTGAGCCGGTATCGAACAGATCCCCGGCGACGATCAGCGCATCCACCTGCTGCTGCTCGATCTGCTCGATCAGCCAGTTCAGAAAAGCCTGGTGCTCGGCGGCGCGGCTTTTGGTGAAAAAGTACTGGCCAAGATGCCAGTCAGAGGTGTGGATCAGGCGCATGACACTCCCGGATGCAAAGATAATGGCGATGATTATAAAGGCCGCGGCGGCGGCTGTCCCGGCGCAATGGCGATGACCATGGAATGATTTTTCTTTGCGCCGGGAAATAATCGCTATGCTTACTGCCTATAACAGCCGGTTTTTTTCATAAAAGTGTCACAAAACTGACGCATAATGGCGCCCGAAAAGTCGCTAACACATTGGCAGGATTGACGATGGCAAGACGCATACTGGTGGTGGAAGACGAAGCGCCGATCCGTGAGATGGTGTGCTTTGTGTTGGAACAAAATGGTTACCAACCGTTGGAAGCCGAGGATTATGACAGCGCCGTGACGCGTCTGTCTGAGCCGTTCCCTGATTTGGTGTTGCTTGACTGGATGTTGCCCGGGGGTTCCGGCATTCAGTTTATCAAACATATGAAGCGCGAAGCGCTGACCCGCGATATCCCGGTGATGATGTTGACCGCGCGCGGCGAAGAAGAAGACCGGGTACGCGGCCTGGAAGTGGGGGCGGATGATTACATCACCAAGCCGTTCTCGCCCAAGGAGCTGGTGGCGCGCATCAAGGCGGTCATGCGCCGCATTTCACCGATGGCGGTGGAGGAGGTGATTGAAATGCAAGGGCTGAGCCTGGACCCGTCCTCCCACCGCGTGATGGCGAACGATCAGGCGCTGGACATGGGGCCGACCGAGTTCAAGCTGCTGCACTTCTTTATGACCCACCCGGAGCGGGTTTATAGCCGTGAGCAGTTGCTTAATCACGTCTGGGGCACTAACGTTTATGTGGAAGACCGTACCGTTGACGTGCATATCCGTCGGCTCCGCAAGGCGTTAGAAACCAGTGGGCATGATAAAATGGTTCAAACCGTTCGGGGCACCGGCTACCGGTTCTCAACGCGCTACTGATCGCGCTGCGCTGGAGAATATGCCGTGTTAGAACGTCTGTCGTGGAAGAGGCTGGCTCTGGAGCTGGCTCTTTTTTGTTTGCCCGCCTTACTGCTGGGGCTGATTTTCGGTTATCTGCCCTGGTTCCTGCTGGCCTCCGCGCTGGCTGCGCTGGTGTGGAATTTCTACAACCAGCTCAAACTCTCCCATTGGCTGTGGATCGACCGCAGCATGACGCCGCCGCCCGGCCGCTGGAGCTGGGAGCCGCTGTTTTATGGCCTGTATCAGATGCAGCAGCGCAACCGCCGCCGCCGGCGCGAGCTGGCGCTGCTTATCAAGCGTTTTCGCAGCGGGGCCGAATCGCTGCCTGACGCGGTGGTGATGACCACCGTCGAGGGCAACATCTTCTGGTGCAACGGGCTGGCGCAGCATCTGCTCGGCTTCCGCTGGCCGGAAGACAACGGCCAGCACATCCTTAACCTGCTGCGTTATCCGGAATTCAGCCACTATCTGCAACAGCAGGAGTTTTCGCGTCCGCTGACGCTGCAGTTGAACAACGAACACTACGTCGAATTCCGCGTGATGCCGTATTCCGAAGGGCAGTTGCTGATGGTGGCGCGCGACGTCACCCAGATGCGCCAGCTGGAGGGCGCGCGGCGCAACTTCTTCGCCAACGTCAGCCATGAGCTGCGCACGCCGCTGACGGTGCTGCAGGGCTACCTGGAGATGATGGGCGACGAAGAGCAGGACGGTTCGCTGCGCAGCAAGGCGCTCAGCACCATGCAAGAGCAGACCCGCCGGATGGACGGGCTGGTCAAGCAACTGCTGACGCTGTCGCGCATCGAGGCGGCGCCCAATGTCGACATGAACGAGCGGGTGGATATCCCGCTGATGCTGCGGGTGTTGCAGCGCGAGGCGCAATCGCTGAGCGGCGGCAATCATGAGATCACCTTCCGGGTGAACGAACAGCTCAACGTGTTCGGCAATGAAGACCAGTTGCGCAGCGCGGTGTCTAACCTGGTGTACAACGCGGTCAACCACACGCCGAAGGGCACCCATATCGAAGTGAGCTGGCAACAGACGGCGCATGGCGCGCAGTTCCAGGTCAGCGACAACGGGCCGGGCATCGCCGCCGAACACCTTCCGCGCCTGACCGAGCGTTTTTACCGCGTCGACAAGGCCCGCTCGCGCCAGACCGGCGGCAGCGGGCTGGGGCTGGCGATCGTCAAGCACGCGCTCAGCCATCACGACGCGCGGCTGGAGATCCTCAGCGAACCGGGGATCGGCACCCGCTTTATCTTTACCTTACCCAATCGGTTGATTGTTCCCGCCGCTTTATCAGAGAATGCGGTGAAAAATTAACGCGAGACACCGGTATGACCCGAATAACCCGAGGGCTGTTGCTTTGCCTGGCGCTGCTGGCCGGACGCGGCGCGCTGGCGCAGCCCGACGGCATGCTGGCGGGCAACCTGTCCAGCGTCGGTTCCGACACGCTGGCGAATCTGATGGCGCTGTGGGCGCAGGATTTCAGTCAGCATTACCCCAACGTTAACCTGCAGATTCAGGCCGCCGGTTCGTCGACCGCGCCGACCGCCTTGGCGGCGGGCGCCGCGCAGCTGGGCCCGATGAGCCGGCCGATGAAGGCGGCCGAGGTCTCGGCGTTCGAACACCGTTACGGCTATGCGCCGCTGGCGGTGCCGGTAGCGGTGGATGCACTGGTGGTGTTGGTGCATCAGGACAATCCGCTGCGCGGCCTCAATCTGCAGCAGCTCGATCGCATTTTCTCCGCCACCCTGCGCTGCGGCGAAAGCAAACCGCTGACGCGCTGGGGCGAGCTGGGGCTGAGTGGCGACTGGGCGACGCGTTCGCTGCAGCGTTTCGGCCGCAACTCGGCGTCCGGCACCTACGGCTATTTCAAACTGCGTGCGCTGTGCGGCGGCGATTTTATGCCGCGCGTCAATGAGCTGCCCGGCTCGGCCTCGGTGGTGCAGGCGGTGGCCGGTTCGCTCAACGGCATCGGCTACGCCAGCATTGGCTTTCGCGCCAGCGGCGTGCGGCTGCTGCCATTGGCGGAGTCGGGAGAGGACTATGTCGCGCCTACCGCCGCCAACGTGCGCAACGATCGCTACCCGCTGTCGCGCTATCTGTATATCTACATCAACAAAGCCCCCCATCAACCGCTGGAGCCGCTAACCGCCGCGTTCCTCGATCGCGTGCTGTCGACACCAGGCCAGAGCCTGGTCAACCATGACGGCTATCTGCCGCTGCCGCCGGCCACCCTGCAGAAGACCCGTCAGGCGTTAGGGCTGCCACCGCTTGCGTCTGCAACGATGCAATAAGCGACAAAAATCGGCGTAATTTTCGCCTTTTTTTACGGCCAAACGGAGCTTATGCCACGCGAAAATCGGGCATTTATTGGCGTTTTCGCGCGATAAAGAGATATATGCTTCACGTTTCGTGAATTTGCTGTTCAAAAATGATACAAATCATGTAGTGTATATTTATTGATAGCCAATATGATCGACTGGTGGCTAAAGTTTATATGGTTGATAGCTCTGCTTTTCGCCGTGCGTCTTGCCTTGAAGCGCTATAAACGTTTACCTTAGCCCTCGTTGTCGGATTAAACCTCCATTTTTATAACTCCTAAAATTTTGCCCATCTTCATGAGCGGCCACTTTCGAATAGGGACATAAACGCCGGATCAACTGCGTTTAGGGTGCTTATTTGGCGCTGCAACGATCGGGCATGCCGGCAACCGGGTGGGGCGTCACGCCACCACGCAATCGGACACTATTTTTCATTTGAACAGGCAACACGACATCGTATGAGTCATCGTTTAACGTCAAAAGATATCCTGGCACTGGGCTTTATGACCTTTGCCTTATTCGTCGGGGCCGGGAACATCATCTTCCCGCCGATGGTCGGCTTGCAGTCCGGTGAACACGTCTGGACTGCGGCGCTGGGCTTCCTGATCACCGCCGTCGGTCTGCCGGTCATCACCGTCATCGCGCTGGCGCGCGTCGGCGGCGGCATCGACGCCCTCAGTTCGCCAATCGGCCGCGGCGCCGGCTTGCTGCTGGCGACCGTCTGCTACCTGGCCGTCGGCCCGCTGTTCGCCACGCCGCGCACCGCCACCGTGTCCTTCGAAGTGGGCATCGCCCCGCTGACCGGCGACGGCGCCATGCCGCTGTTCATCTACAGCCTGGTGTACTTCGCGCTGGTGATCGGCATCTCTCTGTATCCGGGCCGCCTGCTCGATACCGTCGGCCATGTGCTGGCGCCGCTGAAGATCGTCGCGCTGGCCGTACTGGGCATCGCCGCGCTGCTGTGGCCTGCCGGTGCGCCGATTCCGGCGACGACGGCTTATCAGAGCGTGCCTTTCTCCTCCGGCTTCGTTAACGGCTATCTGACCATGGATACGCTGGGCGCGCTGGTGTTCGGCATCGTTATCGTCAACGCGGCGCGTTCGCGCGGCGTGAAAGACGCCGGTTTGTTGACCCGCTACACCATTCTGGCCGGTTTGATCGCCGGCGTGGGCCTGACGCTGGTGTACCTGAGCCTGTTCAAACTGGGTTCCGGCAGCGGCGCGCTGGTGCCGGACGCCACCAACGGCGCGGTGATCCTGCACGCTTACGTTCAGAACACCTTTGGCGGCCTCGGCAGCTTCTTCCTGGCGGCGCTGATCTTCATCGCCTGCATGGTGACCGCGGTGGGCCTGACCTGTGCCTGCGCCGAGTTCTTCGCGCAATACCTGCCGTTCTCTTACAAGACGCTGGTGTTTATTCTGGGCCTGTTCTCGATGGTGGTGTCCAACCTCGGCCTGAGCCACCTGATCCAGATCTCCATTCCGGTGCTGACCGCGATTTACCCGCCGTGCATCGTGCTGGTGGTGCTGAGCTTCACCCTGCGTTGGTGGCACAGCGCGCCGCGCATCATCGCGCCGGTGATGCTTGTCAGCCTGTTGTTTGGTATCCTTGACGCGGTGAAAGCGTCCAGCTTCCAGCAGCTGCTGCCGGCCTGGACCACTCACCTGCCGCTGGCGGAGCAGGGGTTGGCATGGTTGCCGCCTTCGCTGCTGATGCTGGCGCTGGTCGCGATTTATGATCGGGTGTGCACGCGTTCCCAAGTGACCGCGCACTGATAATCCCCCGGCTTAATCTAGGGCCACGGACATGTCCGTGGCTTTTTTACGTTTAAAACTATGGGTCATTTTCATGCAACAACAGTCACCCACCACTGTCCCCGACAATAAGCTGAAACGCGGCCTCAGTACGCGTCATATCCGCTTTATGGCGTTGGGGTCGGCCATCGGCACCGGGTTGTTCTACGGCTCGGCGGACGCCATCAAAATGGCCGGTCCGAGCGTGCTGCTGGCTTACCTGATCGGCGGCATCGTGGCCTTCATCATCATGCGTGCACTGGGGGAGATGTCGGTCAACAACCCACAGGCCAGCTCGTTTTCCCGCTACGCGCAGGACTACCTCGGCCCGATGGCGGGTTACATCACCGGCTGGACTTACTGCTTTGAAATCCTGATCGTCGCTATCGCCGACGTGACCGCTTTCGGCATCTATATGGGGGTCTGGTTCCCGGAAGTGCCGCACTGGATCTGGGTGCTGAGCGTGGTGCTGATCATCGGCGCCATCAACCTGATGAGCGTCAAGGTATTCGGCGAGCTGGAGTTCTGGTTCTCGTTCTTCAAGGTCGCCACCATCATCATCATGATCGCGGCCGGTATCGGCATCATCATCTGGGGTATCGGCAACGGCGGGCAACCGACCGGCATTCATAACCTGTGGTCGAACGGCGGCTTCTTCAGCAACGGCTTTATCGGCATGATCCTGTCGCTGCAGTTGGTGATGTTCGCTTACGGCGGCATTGAAATCATCGGCATCACCGCCGGCGAAGCCAAAGATCCGAAAAAATCGATTCCCAAAGCCATCAACTCGGTGCCGTGGCGCATTCTGGTGTTCTACGTCGGCACGCTGTTCGTCATTATGTCTATCTACCCGTGGAACCAGGTGGGCACCAACGGCAGCCCGTTCGTGCTGACCTTCCAGCATATGGGCATCACCGTGGCGGCGGGCATTCTCAACTTCGTGGTGATTACCGCGTCGCTGTCGGCGATCAACAGCGACGTGTTCGGCGTCGGCCGCATGCTGCACGGCATGGCTGAGCAGGGCCACGCGCCGAAAATGTTCAGCAAGGTGTCGAAGCGCGGCATTCCCTGGGTGACGGTGGTGGTGATGATGCTGGCGCTGCTGCTGGCGGTATACCTCAACTACATCATGCCGGAGAGCGTGTTCCTGGTGATCGCGTCCCTGGCGACTTTCGCCACCGTGTGGGTGTGGATCATGATCCTGTTCTCGCAAATCGCCTTCCGCCGCAGCCTGAGCAAAGAGCAGGTGAAGCAGCTGGCGTTCCCGCTGCGCGGCGGGGTGTTTACCTCGGTGCTGGCGATCGTGTTCCTGGTGTTCATCATCGGCCTGATCGGCTACTTCCCGACCACGCGCGTCTCGCTGTACGCCGGCCTGGTCTGGGTGGTGTTGCTGTTGGCGGGGTACTGGTTCAAGGTCAACCGCCAGAAAAAACGCGCGCTGCTGGCGACGCAGCAAGACTAAATGGAAAAACACCGGCTGAGGCCGGTGTTTTTTTAGGGGCAGGCGTCAAGCGAAGTCCAGCTTGCGCAGTTTGGAAACGTCGATGGACTGCCTGGCCTGCCACAGATCGTAAGCATCTTGCATTCCCATCCAGACCTGTTCGGAACTGCCTATTACGATGGACAGGCGGATGGCCATTTCCGGCGAGATATCGGATTTTCCGCTGATCAGGCGTTGAACCGTAGACGGCGCGACGTCCAATGCTTTGGCCAGCGCGCGCGCGCTGAGATTCAGCGTTTCCATGGTTTCTTTGATCAACTCGCCAGGATGAGGAGGATTATGCATGCGGTTCATTAGTGATAGTCCTCATAATTCACGATATAAACATCACCCTCGACCAGTTCAAACGTGATGCGCCAGTTACCGGTCACGGTGACGGACCATTGCCCATTGCGAGCGCCCGTTAGCGGATGCAAGAAGAAGCCGGGCAGATCTACGTCATCAATCACTTTCGCTAAATCCAGCACGCTCAGCCGCAGCGCGATTTTTTTTCGCCTGTTTGGCGTCGATACCTGCTGTTGAACCGGTTTCGAAAAACTTTTTGAGTCCCTTATGCTTGAAGCTTCTTATCATCCTGATGGCTCCATGAGTGTTGCGCTATACGCATCATAGTAGGGTGTTGCGTATCACGCAACAAATTGGGGCGTTTTTTAACCCACTATGTCTGGCGTTTGTCTTCCGCTTCCTCATCCCCGGCGGCGCGCGCTTCGATGCGTATGCCGCCGTCGTTCAGGCGATCCTCCTCTTCCTCGCCGGCGCAGCGCGCCAGCACTTCGCGAATGTCCTGCAGGTTGCTGCTGAGGGCGCTCAGCGAAGGTTGCAGATTGCGGGGCATGTGGCTTTCATCCAGCAAAGCGTTGTGCAGGCAGCCGATAAACAGCAGGGTGGCCATCAGGGTAAACAGCCGATGACGTATCCGTTTCAGCAAGGGCTTTCCCTCTCGGTGGTGAAGGTGAGGGCGCATTAACGCCGTTTTCGCCGGGGAAAAGAAGGGGATGGAGATATCTGCTGGCAATTGAAAGCGAATAATTACCAGCAGACACAGTTACGTCAGCCGACGTCAGGAAGCGTTCGCGCTTTGTCGCAGCATGCCGCGCATGTCGTTGCCGGTCGGCGTCTGATGCACGCGCAGGCCGAACTCGTCGATCACCGCCAGGATATGGTCGAAAATATCCGCCTGAATGCTTTCGTACTCCGCCCAGACCGTGGTGTTGGTGAAGGCGTAGATTTCCAGCGGCAGGCCTTCCGGCGTCGGCGCCAGCTGGCGCACCATCAGCGTCATGTTCTGGTGAATGCGCGGGTGAGCACGCAGATAGGCTTCCAGATAGGCGCGCAGCGTGCCGAGGTTGGTCAGGCGGCGGCCGTTGAGCGGCGAGGCCAGATCGACGGCGATCTCCTGGTTATGCTGGCTCAGCTCCTGGGTCTTGACGTTCAGGTAGCTGTGCAGCAGCGGGTTGCGCTGCAGGCGGCGCTGTTCCTCTTCCGACAGGAAGTGCACGCTGCCGGTGTCGATATTCAGGCTGCGTTTGATGCGACGCCCGCCGGATTCCGACATCGAACGCCAGTTTTTGAACGAGTCGGAGATCAGCGCGTAGGTCGGTATGGTGGTGACGGTGTTGTCCCAGTTACGCACTTTGACCGTGGTCAGGCCGATGTCAGTGACCGCGCCGTCGGCGCCGTATTTCGGCATTTCCAGCCAGTCGCCGATCTTCAGCATGTCGTTGGCGGAGAGCTGAATGCCGGCCACCAGCCCGAGGATCGGATCCTTGAACACCAACATCAAGACCGCCGTCATGGCGCCCAGGCCGCTGAGCAGCAACAGCGGCGATTTGCCCATCAGCAGCGAGACGATCATGATGCCGATCAGGATCGCCGCCACCAGTTTCAGGCCCTGGAAAATGCCGCGCAGCGGCAGCTGATTGGAGATCGGACTTTGGCGCAGCAGCGCCAGCAGCGTATCCAGCAACGAGAACAGCGACAGCAGGGTGAAGGCGAGGATCCACACCTGCGCGGCGGTAACGATCACCGCCTGGGTGTGGCTGCCGCTCTGCAGCCACAGCGTCGCCTGGATGCTGATGATCACCCCTTGCAGCAGCAGCGCCACGCGCTGGAACAGTTTGTATTGGGTGATGGCCTGTTGCCAGACGCGCTGCGATTGCTGGCCTCGGCGCTGAAGGGCAGCCAACACTACCCGGTGCAGCACCAGGTGGATCACCACCGAGATCAGAACAATCAACCCCAATACCATCAACAGCGACATCACTCCGCCGAATTCCAACCCAAATTGTTCCAGCCAGCGCGTTATCTGTTGTTGCATTACCGCTCCTTAAAAAATGCGCAAAAAATATCCTGTATGCTCAAAACGCGTTAGCCTAAGGGGTAACGTGCAGGATTTGTGCCTGTTTACCTTTTTTTACATCGAGTTAGCGTTATTTTTCGGTCTCCGCCCCCCGGCTCATCCCTGGGTTTTGCGGTCAGAGAGGAGGGGGAGTTGCACTTAACGTGGCATTGTTCGCTTCTTGAAGAATGCCGTCGATTTCGTTTGGTACAGCAGGAGAACAGTATGCTTAACGCCTGGCATCAACCGGTTCCGCCTTTTGTGGTGAAGCAAGGGCAACGTTTGGATATCACGCTGTGGTTACAAGGGGATGAGCTGCCGGAACGGGTGTTTTTGCGCGCCGAACCGGACAACGAAGAGTGGCTGTTGGTGATGAAAGCGCAGCGCCACGAGGGGATGCGGCGCTACCAGGCCAGCCTGACGCTGAATGAGGGCGAGCCGACGCGGCGTTACTGCTTCAAGCTGCTGTGGGCCGATCGCCAGCAGTGGTTCGGCCCGCAGGGCTGGTCGCCAACGCCGCCGGGCCAGCTGGCGCAGTTTGCCGTCGACGAGCCCGACAACGGCCCCGAATGGGTGGCGGATCAGCTGTTCTACCAGATTTTCCCCGATCGCTTCGCCAGCAGCGGCGGCGAGCACGGCATCCAAAGCGGCAGTTACCGCCATCACGCGGCCGGTGCCGAGGTAATTCGGCGCGACTGGCAGCATCCGCTGGAGGATAGCCACGCCGCCTCGACCTTTTACGGCGGCGATCTGGACGGCATCTGCGCCAAACTGCCGTATTTGCAGCAGCTGGGCGTGACGGCGCTGTATCTGAACCCGATTTTTACCGCGCCGAGCGTGCATAAGTACGATACCGAGGACTATTACCAGGTCGATCCGCACTTCGGCGGCAACGCGGCGCTGCAGCGTTTGCGAGTGAGCACTCACAAGGTGGGCATGAAACTGGTGTTGGACGGGGTCTTCAACCACACCGGCGACTCGCATCCGTGGTTCGACCGCCATCGCCAAGGGCAAAACGGCGCCTGCCACCATCCCGATTCGCCGTATCGCGGCTGGTTCAACTTCTACCCGGACGGCCGCGCGCTCGACTGGAAGGGTAACGCCAGCCTGCCGAAGCTCAACTTCGCCGAGCCGCAGGTGGCGGAAGCGATCTATCGCGGGGAAGGCAGCGTGGTGCGTCACTGGCTGCGCCCGCCGTACAGCATCGACGGTTGGCGGCTGGACGTGGTGCATATGCTGGGGGAGAACGGCGGCGCTGCCGGCAACCTGCGTCACCTGGCGGGCATCTATCAGGCGGTGAAGCAGGAGAATCCTCAGGCCTACGTAGTGGGCGAGCACTTTGGCGACGCGCGCCGCTGGCTGCACGCCGGCGTGGAGGATGCGGCGATGAACTACATGGGGTTCGCGCTGCCGGTGCGGGCGTTTTTGGCGGGGCTGGACGTGGCCTATCACCCGGTGCGGCTGGACGCCGCCGGGTGCGCGCAGTGGATGGACGGCTACCGCGCCGGGTTGCCGCACGGCCGCCAGCTGATCCAGTTCAACCAGCTGGACAGTCACGATACCGCGCGTTTCCTCACGCTGTTGCAGGGGAACGCGGCGCGCATGCAGATGGCGGCGGTGTGGTTGCTGAGCTGGATCGGCGTGCCTTGCCTCTATTACGGTGATGAGATTGGCCTGGACGGCGGCAACGATCCGTTCTGCCGCAAGCCGTTCCCGTGGGACGTCGGCGACTGGGATCGGCCGCTGCTGGCGCTGTTCCAGCGCATGGCCGCGCTGCGTAAACAGAGCCTGGCGCTGCGTCGCGGCGGCTGTCAGGTGCTGTACGCCAGCGGAGAAACGCTGGTTTTCGTGCGCCTGTATCAGCAGGAGCAGGTGCTGGTGGCGCTGCAGCGCGACGGCAGTGGCCAGGCGCAGCTGCCGCACAACCCGCTGTTGGCCCGCGGCCCGTGGCGGCGTGTGGAAGGGCGGGGAGAGTTGAGCGAAACGGCCGGCGGGCTGCGCCTGCAGCTGGCGGAAGAATCGGCCACCGTGTGGCGCTGTGAAGGCTAAGGGAACTGCGGGGGCCGAAGGGCCCCCGCGATTAAGGTGAGTGGGCGTTTACATCAGTAACCGACCGCGGAGCCTGCCGGGCGACGCACGTCGTTGGCGCCGTACAGGTAACCTTCGCGCACTTTGCCGGAAACCGCCGAATCGTTGCCGGAGTTGGCCGGGCTGACGCCCGCCGCGCCCGGCAAACCGACCAGAATCAGTTCGGCGGCGCCCCACGGCGTTTGTTCGACCATCTTATAGCCCATGCCGCTCAGCAGTTTTAGCGTATCGGCGGAAACGCCGCGCTGTTCGTAGTACACCTCATCCGGCAGCCATTGGTGATGGATGCGCGGCGCGTCCACCGCTTCCTGCGGCGCCATGCCGTGGTCGATCACGTTCAACGCGGTCTGCAGGGTGATGGTGATGATGCGCGAACCGCCAGGCGAGCCCAGCACCATAAAGATCTTGTTGTCCTTGGTCACCAGCGTCGGGCTCATTGACGATAGTGGGCGCTTACCGGGGGCAATGCTGTTGGCGGTGCCCTGCACCAGCCCGTACAGGTTTTTCTCGCCCACTTTGACCGTAAAATCGTCCATCTCGTCGTTGAGGAAGAAGCCGGTGCCCGGTGCGATCACCACGGCGCCGAAGCGGCCGTTGACGGTATAGGTGGTGGAGACCGCGTTGCCGTCATGGTCGACGATCGAATAGTGGGTGGTTTCCGGCTTCTCATGCGGTTCCATACCGGGCTGCACGTTTTCCGACGGCGTGGCCTTGTCCGCGACGATTTTCTTGCGGATCTGCTCGGCGTAGCTCTTGCTCACCAGCCGGTCGATCGGGTTCTTGATGAATTCCGGGTCGCCGAGGTAGGTGTTGCGGTCCATGTAGGCATGGCGCATCGCCTCGGTCATGGTGTGAATGGCCGCCGCCGAGTTGAAGCCCATGCTTTTCAGGTCATAGCCTTCCACCACGTTGAGGATTTCGCACAGCGTCACGCCGCCGGAGCTGGGAGGCGGCGCCGACACGAACTTGTAGCCGCGGTAGCTGCAGGTGATCGGTGGGGTTTCGGTGACTTTATAGTTGGCGAAGTCGGCCGCCGTCAAAATGCCGCCGCCCTGTTTGGCCGCCGCCTCTACCGCCTGCGGGATCTTGCCTTTGTAGAAGGCGTCGGTTCCCCCTTTGGCGATGGCTTCCAGCGTATTGGCCAGATCGGTTTGCACCAGTTTGTCCCCCGGCTGCAGCGGGCTGCCGTCCGGGCGCAGGAAGATTTTGGCCGACTCGGGATCCTGTTTGAAGCGTGCAACGGTGGTGTCGAGAATATCGGTATCAGCGCGGGTCAGCACAAAGCCTTCGCGCGCCAGCTTGATCGCCGGCGCCAGCACCTGTTCGCGGCTCAGTTTGCCGTACTTCTCACGCGCGGTTTCCATTCCCAGCACGGTGCCCGGTACGCCGGCCGCCAGATAGCCGTACAGGCTGGCGTCTTTCTTCACCTTGCCGTCGGCGTCCAGATACATGTTGGCGCTGGCCGCCGCCGGCGCAGTTTCACGGAAGTTGATGAAGGTGTCGGTGCCGTCCGCCAGGTGGACGGTCATAAAGCCGCCGCCGCCGATGTTGCCGCAGCAAGGGTTAACCACCGCCTGCGCATAGCCCACCGCCACGGCGGCATCGATGGCGTTGCCGCCCATCTTCAGGATATCCACGCCGACCTGCGAGGCCAGGTGTTGCGAGGTGACCACCATGCCGTTTTTGGCTTCCACCGCCGGGTTGGATGCCGCATACAGGCTGCCGCTGACCAGCAGCGCCGCCATGGTCAGGGGTTTGCTCCATTTCTGTAAAAACATAGTTATTCCTACCCTGTCAGTTTTTTATTGTGTTGTGTTTGCTTGCCGCTGTTCACTTGCAAAGCGCGAGCCAGCGTTATTGATAGTAGCCGCAGATGGGCGTGCGCGCGGCGAGCAGGGTAGGAAATGTGAGCGGAAACAGGGAAATAAAGCACTGAAGGTGGGCGGTCTGCCCCATAAAGGGGCATAAAAAAACCGGCCGCGTGGGCCGGTTGATTCACTATCAGGCTGAAATTACAGCTTGGCAGCGTTTTCAGACAGGTATTTTGCAACGCCGTCTGGGGAAGCGCCCATACCTGCTTTGCCTTTTTCCCACTGAGCCGGGCACACTTCACCGTGCTCTTCGTGGAATTGCAGCGCGTCGACGGTACGGATCATTTCGTCGATGTTACGGCCGATTGGCAGGTCGTTAACAACCTGAGCACGCACGATGCCGTCTTTGTCGATCAGGAAAGAGCCGCGCAGCGCAACGCCGGCTTCCGGGTGTTCGATGCCGTAAGCTTTCTGGATTTCACGCTTAACGTCAGCAACCATTGCGTATTTCACTTCACCGATGCCGCCTTTGTCGACAGGGGTTTTACGCCATGCGTTGTGGACGAACTCTGAGTCGAAGGAAACGCCAACCACTTCAACGCCACGCTTCTGGAACTCTTCATAGCGGTGATCGAAAGCGATCAGCTCGGAAGGGCATACGAAGGTGAAGTCCATTGGCCAGAAGAACAGTACGGCCGGTTTGCCGTTCAGGTGCTTCTTCAGGTTGAAGTTTTCAACGATTTCGCCGCTACCCAGTACGGCAGCTGCAGTGAAGTCAGGGGCTTGACGAGTTACCAGGACCATAATTACTCCTGTAATAGGTGTTAAAGGGTGGATGTAAAAACAAGGGCCAGTATAGGGGCCGCGACTTGGTGAATAAAGGGTAAAAGACCAATCGATGAGATAGCTTTCACCTATCAAAGTCGTTTATATAATTTAGCGAGCTTTAAAAATAACCTTTTCCCACAAAAGGGCAAGCGGCAAAACGTAAATTCTTGCAAGGCGTTGAAATTTCAATGACTTGGGCTTGACCTCAGAGCGCTTTGTCCTTCGCCTGTCGCATCATTTGCGGGTAAAACTGCCAGAACTGTGTTTCAAGCTGATGATAATGTTGCTCGACGTCGGCGAACGAGCCGGCCAGCGCATCGAGGCGCGGGCGGCGGCTGGCCATGCCCTGCAGCACCCGGGCGATGAACGGCAATTCGGCGTAGCGCTCCAGCCAGCGTTCCGGCCACAGGTAGCCGTTCAGGTTCTGAAAGCGCGGCGGCGTGAGCGGCAGAAAAGGTTCGATCTGGCTGCGGGCTTCCTGGGTAAACTGGTGCAGGTCGCGTGAAGGCTCCAACTGCTGCCAGTGGCGCGCCAGAAAATGGTCCCACACCACGTCGAGGGTGATCGGCGCCACGCGGCGGTAGGGGGCGCTGAAATAGTCGCGGCTGGCTTTGACCTGCGGCAGGCTGTCGGTCAGCACGTCGACGCGGCGGTGCATCATGATGCCGGCCACCACGTCGGGCTGGTAGTCGGCGGCGGGGTTGCCGCGCACGAAATCGGCCAGCAGGTTGCCCAGCAGCGAGCTGTCCGCCAGCATGGCCAGGTGAAGATGAGCGAGAAAATTCATCCCTCAACTATACCCGAAGTCAGGCAAATCCTCCTTATTTCTTGCCGCTGACCGCCCCCGGCTTTAGACTAGGCCGCCTGTTTTTTACCAACCAGCCCTAAATTGAAGAAGTGAATACCCATGCGCGTCGCTGATTTTTCGTTTGAACTTCCCGAATCCCTGATTGCCCACTATCCCCAGGCCGAGCGCAGCGCATGCCGCCTGCTGCAGCTGGACGGGCCGAGCGGGGCGCTGACGCACGGCGTATTCACCGATCTGCTGGACAAGCTGGAAGCTGGCGACCTGCTGGTGTTCAACAATACCCGCGTGATCCCGGCGCGCATGTTCGGCCGCAAGGTCAGCGGCGGCAAGATTGAAGTGCTGGTGGAGCGCGTGCTGGACGACCATCGCGTGCTGGCGCACGTGCGCGCGTCGAAAGCGCCCAAGCCGGGCGCCGAGCTGCTGCTGGGTGATGACGAGAGCATCGCCGCCACCATGGTGGCGCGCCACGAGACGCTGTTCGAGCTGCGCTTCAACGACGAACGCGATGTCTTCACCATTCTCAACGCGGCCGGCCATATGCCGCTGCCGCCTTATATCGCTCGCCCGGATGAGGACGCCGACCGCGAGCTGTATCAGACGGTCTACAGCGAGAAGCCGGGCGCGGTCGCCGCACCGACCGCCGGCCTGCACTTCGACGAACCGCTGCTGGCGGCGTTGCGCGCCAAGGGCGTGGAAATGGCGTTCGTGACGCTGCACGTCGGCGCCGGCACCTTCCAGCCGGTGCGCGTGGAAACCATCGAAGATCACGTGATGCACGCCGAATACGCCGAAGTGCCGCAGGAGGTGGTAGATGCGGTGCTGGCCTGCAAAGCGCGCGGCAAGCGCGTGGTGGCGGTGGGCACCACCTCGGTGCGTTCGCTGGAAAGCGCCGCGGCGGCCAGCAAAGAGGCGCTGATTGCGCCGTTCTTCGGCGACACCAGCATCTTTATCTATCCGGGTTACCACTATCAGGTGATCGACGCGCTGGTGACCAACTTCCACCTGCCGGAGTCCACCCTGATCATGCTGGTGTCGGCTTTCGCCGGCTACAAAAATACCATGAACGCCTATCAGCAGGCGGTGGCCGAGCAGTATCGCTTTTTCAGCTACGGCGATGCGATGTTCATCAGCCGTAATCCGCAGGCGGAAAACGAGTCCGTCGGCGGTTAATTTCCCGGGCTGCGCCCACGGCGCGGCCCCGTTTCAACGACATCAGACTGTTTCTCTGATGCTGGAGGCTTTGTGAAGTACGAACTACAAACTACCGATGGCCGCGCACGCCGCGGCCGCCTGATTTTCGACCGCGGCGTAGTGGAAACCCCGGCCTTTATGCCGGTCGGTACCTACGGCACGGTCAAGGGCATGACGCCGGAAGAAGTGAAAGAGACCGGCGCGCAGATCCTGCTGGGCAACACCTTCCACCTGTGGCTGCGCCCTGGCCAGGAGATCATGAAGCTGCACGGCGATCTGCACGATTTCATGCAGTGGCCGGGCCCGATCCTCACCGACTCCGGCGGTTTCCAGGTGTTCAGCCTGGGGGCGATGCGCAAGATCAAAGAGGAAGGCGTGTACTTCCGCAACCCGATCAACGGCGACAAGGTGTTCCTGAGCCCGGAAAAATCGATGGAAATCCAGTATGACCTGGGTTCCGACATCGTGATGATCTTCGATGAATGTACGCCGTACCCGGCCGACTGGGACTACGCCAAGCGTTCGATGGAAATGTCGCTGCGTTGGGCGCAGCGCAGCCGCCAGCGTTTCGACGAGCTGGAAAATAAAAATGCGCTGTTCGGCATCATTCAGGGCGGCGTTTACGAAGATTTACGTGATGTTTCAGTAAAAGGGCTGGTGGATATCGGCTTTGATGGGTACGCTGTGGGCGGCTTGGCTGTAGGCGAGCCGAAAGAGGATATGCATCGCATTCTTGAACACGTTTGCCCGCAAATTCCGGAAGATAAGCCACGCTATTTGATGGGCGTCGGCAAGCCGGAAGATTTGGTGGAAGGCGTGCGCCGCGGCATCGACATGTTCGACTGCGTCATGCCGACCCGCAACGCCCGCAACGGCCATTTGTTCGTGACTGACGGTGTGGTAAAAATCCGTAATGCCAAGCACAAGGATGATACTTCTCCGCTGGATAAAGACTGTGATTGCTACACGTGTCGCCATTACAGCCGCGCCTACTTGCACCATCTCGACCGTTGCAACGAAATATTGGGTGCTCGACTGAACACAATTCATAACCTGCGTCACTACCAGCGCCTGATGGCGGGTTTACGCCAGGCTATCGAAGAGGGTAAATTAGAGCAGTTTGTTGCGGATTTCTATGGTCGGATCGGCAAGCCGATTCCGCCTTTAAACGCTTGATCTAATAATTGATAACTTAATGAGGGAATTTCAATGAGCTTTTTCATTTCTGACGCCGTCGCATCCGCAGGGGCTCCGGCTCAGGGAAGCCCGTACTCTCTGATCATTATGCTGGTGGTGTTCGGCCTGATCTTCTACTTCATGATCCTGCGCCCACAGCAGAAGCGCGCGAAAGATCACAAGAAGCTGATGGACTCCATCGGTAAGGGCGACGAAGTGCTGACCACCGGCGGCCTGATCGGTCGCGTGACCAAAGTGGCCGACACCGGCATCATCGCCATCGCGCTGAACGACACCACGGAAGTGATGATCAAGCGTGACTTCGTGGCGGCCGTTCTGCCGAAAGGTACCATGAAGGCCCTGTAATCTTTTTTCCCGAAGGGAATTGCCGTGCTAAACCGTTATCCTTTGTGGAAGTATCTGATGTTGATCGTCGTGATCCTCGTCGGTCTGCTTTATGCGCTTCCCAACATCTACGGTGAGGATCCGGCCGTACAAATCACTGGCGCGCGCGGCGTCGCCGCCAGTGAAACTACGCTGGACCAGGTCCGTACCGTATTAGAAAAAGACAACATCGCGAGCAAGTCGATTGCGCTGGAAAATGGCGCCATCCTGGCTCGCTTTAAAGATCCTGACGTTCAGCTGCGCGCCCGCGAAGCGCTGGTGACCGAGCTGGGTGACAAATTCGTCGTGGCGCTGAACCTGGCGCCGGCTACGCCGACCTGGCTGGCCATGCTGGGCGCAGAGCCGATGAAACTCGGTCTGGACCTGCGCGGCGGCGTGCACTTCCTGATGGAAGTGGACATGGACACCGCGTTGAGCAAGCTGCAGGAACAGACCATGGATACCCTGCGCAGCGAGCTGCGCGAGAAGGGCATTCCTTACGCGTCTATCCGCAAGCTGGACAACAACGGCGTGGAAGTTCGCTTCCGCGACGATGTGGCCCGTGACCAGGCCATCAGCTATATCGGCCCGCGTCAGCGCGATCTGGTGCTGTCCGCCAATGGCGCCAACACCATGAAAGCCAGCCTGACGGACGCCCGTCTGAGCGAAGCGCGCGAATACGCCGTACAGCAGAACATCACTATCCTGCGTAACCGCGTCAACCAGCTCGGCGTCGCCGAACCGCTGGTGCAGCGCCAGGGATCCGACCGCATCGTGGTTGAGTTGCCGGGCATTCAGGACACCGCGCGCGCCAAAGAAATTCTGGGCGCCACCGCGACGCTGGAATTCCGTCTGGTGAACACCAATGCGGACGCCACCGCGGCGGCCAACGGCCGCGTGCCGGGCGATTCCGAGGTGAAATACACCCGCGACGGCCAGCCGATCGTGTTGTACAAGCGCGTGATCCTGACCGGTGACCACATCACCGACTCCACCTCGAGCACCGACGAATACAACCAGCCGCAGGTTAACATCTCGCTGGACAGCGCCGGCGGCACGTCGATGTCCAACTTCACCAAGGACAACATCGGCAAACCGATGGCGACCCTGTTCGTGGAGTACAAGGACAGCGGCAAGAAAGACGCCAACGGCCGTGCGGTGCTGGTGAAACAGGAAGAAGTGATCAACGTGGCGAACATTCAGTCGCGTCTGGGCAACAGCTTCCGCATCACCGGCATCGGCAACCCGAACGAAGCGCGTCAGCTTTCGCTGCTGCTGCGTGCGGGTGCGCTGATTGCGCCGATTCAGATCGTTGAAGAGCGCACCATCGGTCCAACCTTGGGTCAGCAGAACATCACCCAAGGTCTGGAAGCCTGTCTGTGGGGCCTGGTGGCGTCCATCGTCTTCATGGTGGTCTGGTACCGTAAGTTCGGCGTGATCGCCACCACGGCGCTGGTCGCTAACCTGGTGTTGATCGTCGGCGTGATGTCCCTGTTGCCGGGGGCGACGCTGACCATGCCGGGCATTGCCGGGATCGTGTTGACGCTGGCGGTGGCGGTCGACGCCAACGTACTGATTAACGAACGTATCAAGGAAGAGCTGAAGAACGGCCGATCCGTTCAGCAGGCGATCCATGAGGGCTATAAAGGCGCGTTCTCCAGTATCGTCGACGCCAACATCACCACCCTGATCACCGCGGTCATCCTGTACGCAGTCGGCACCGGTTCGATCAAGGGCTTTGCGATCACCACCGCTATCGGTGTGGCGACGTCCATGTTCACCGCGATTGTCGGTACCCGTGCCATCGTCAACCTGCTTTACGGCGGCAAACGCATTAACAAGCTGTCTATCTGAGGAGTGCGTTGTGGCACAGGATTATACTGTTGAGCAACTCAACTACGGCCGTAAAGTCTACGACTTTATGCGCTGGGACTACGTGGCTTTCGGCATCTCGTTGGTGCTGTTGGTCGCGTCGATCGCCACCATGTCGGTGCGCGGCTTTAACTGGGGTCTGGATTTCACCGGCGGTACGGTGATTGAAATCAACCTGGAGAAGCCGGCTAACCTCGACCTGATGCGCGACACGCTGGAGAAGGCCGGGTTCCAGGATCCGATTATCCAGAACTTCGGCAGCAGCCGCGACGTGATGGTGCGCATGCCACCGGCGACCGGCACCGCAGGCCAGGAACTGGGCAATAAGGTGATCGGCGTGATCAACGACTCGGTGGATAAAAACGCCACCGTGAAGCGCATTGAGTTCGTCGGCCCGAGCGTGGGCAGCGAGCTGGCGCAAACCGGCGGCATGGCGCTGCTGGTGGCGTTGATCTGTATCCTGATCTACGTCGGCTTCCGCTTCGAATGGCGCCTGGCGCTGGGGGCGGTTATCGCGCTGGCGCACGACGTGATCATCACGCTGGGCGTGCTGTCGCTGTTCCACATCGAGATTGACCTGACCATCGTCGCGTCCCTGATGTCGGTTATCGGTTACTCGCTGAACGACAGCATCGTGGTCTCCGACCGTATTCGTGAGAACTTCCGCAAGATCCGCCGCGGCACGCCTTACGAGATCATGAACGTGTCGTTGACCCAGACGCTGAGCCGTACGCTGATGACTTCCGGGACCACCCTGATGGTGGTGCTGATGCTGTACATCTTCGGTGGCGCGATGCTGCAAGGCTTCTCGCTGGCGATGCTGATCGGCGTGTCGATCGGTACCGTTTCCTCTATCTACGTCGCGTCCGCGCTGGCGTTGAAGCTGGGGATGAAACGCGAACACATGCTGCAGCAAAAAGTGGAAAAAGAGGGCGCGGATCAGCCTTCGATTCTGCCTTAACCGCCGCAGTATTCAGCGAAATGAGAAGGAGCGCCTATCGGCGCTCCTTTTTTTTGCCTCGGATTTCAGTGTTGCTGCACCACCGCCGGCTGGGCGGTGGCTACCAGGCTGTGCAGACGGATATAGCCCAGCTGTTCCGGCGTCAGGCCGCTGAAGCGCAGCTCGAAGTCCTGCCCGGGTTTCGGCAGCAGCGAGTCGGCGCTGGCGATCGGTTGCGACAGCGCCTCGGCGGTCAGCGGCCGGCCGGTGGCCGCGTCCAGTTGGCCCCATTCCACCACCGCTTTAAACGGCGGCAGCGTGGCCTGTGAGAGGATGCGCACATGCAGCTGCGCCTGGGCACCGTTGGCTTCGCTCTTGATGTGGCTCAGCGAAACGCTCAGTTCGCCGATGCCGCTTTGCAAACGGGCGGCGCTCCGCGCCGCCGGCAGCAGGTAGACGCCGTTGTCGGAGTGCTGATTGAGCTGGTTTTGCCGCTCCAGCGCGGTGGCCTGATCGGTCAATACGCTCACTTTTTGGTTAAGTGCGGCGACCTGATGGCGCAGCTGAGGCACGGCGGCGTTGTGCGCGCAGCCAGTGAGCAACACGGCGGCGGCGAGCAGGGCGGTTTTGGGATAACGGGTTGTCATGACGGCGATTTCCTATGCTGAATCTCCTACTATCAAGCTTAGCCCGCATGGCGGTGAAAGTCATATCGGCGCCGCCTGCCCGCCGCTTATCGCAACAAATGGCCGACGCCCTTTGTTGTGGCTTCACTTCGGGTTAAACTGCATTTATCTATAAAAAACGTTTATCAGGACGTGTTATGCATTGCCCTTTCTGCGCCGCCGTTGATACCAAAGTCATTGATTCCCGCCTGGTGGGGGACGGTTCGCAAGTACGCCGTCGTCGCCAGTGTCTGGTGTGCAATGAACGCTTCACCACCTTCGAGGTGGCCGAGCTGGTGATGCCGCGAGTGATTAAAAGCGATGAGGTGCGCGAGCCGTTCAACGAAGACAAACTGCGTCGCGGAATGCTGAAAGCGCTGGAAAAGCGCCCGGTCAGCTCGGACGACGTGGAAAACGCCCTTAACCATATCAAATCCCAACTGCGCGCCACCGGCGAACGCGAAGTGCCGACCAAGTTAGTCGGCAATCTGGTGATGGACGCGCTGAAAAAGCTGGATAAGGTCGCCTACATTCGCTTCGCGTCGGTGTACCGCAGCTTCGAAGACGTGCGCGAGTTCGGCGAAGAGATTGCCCGCCTGCAAGACTAAAGGATCTTTCATGCATCACGACGAATTTTACATGGCGCGCGCCTTCGAGCTGGCGCGGCTGGGGCGTTTCACCACCGCGCCCAATCCGAACGTCGGCTGCGTTATCGTGCGCGACGGCGAAATTGTCGGTGAAGGCTATCATCTGCGCGCCGGCGAGCCGCACGCGGAAGTGCACGCGCTGCGCATGGCGGGCGACAAGGCGCGCGGCGCCACCGCCTATGTGACGCTCGAGCCGTGCAGCCATCACGGCCGCACGCCTCCCTGCGCCGATGCGCTGGTGGCCGCCGGCGTGACGCGGGTGGTCGCGGCGATGCAAGATCCCAATCCTCAGGTGGCGGGGCGCGGCTTGTACAAGCTGCAGCAAGCCGGCGTCGAAGTACGTCATGGCCTGATGCTGGCCGAGGCCGAAGCGGTCAACCTGGGCTTCCTCAAACGCATGCGCACCGGTTTTCCCTATGTGCAACTGAAGCTGGGCGCGTCGCTGGACGGCCGCACGGCGATGGCCTCCGGCGAAAGCCAGTGGATCACCTCACCCGAAGCGCGTCAGGACGTGCAGCGGCTGCGCGCGCAGAGCGCCGCCATTCTCAGCACCAGCGCCACCGTGCTGGCGGACGATCCGTCGCTGACGGTGCGTTGGGATGAGCTGGATGCCGAGACCCAGCGCCTCTATCCGCGCGAAAATCTGCGTCAGCCGCTGCGTATCCTGCTCGACAGCCAAAATCGCATCACCCCACAGCATCGCGTGGTGCAGCAGCCGGGCGCTACCTGGCTGGCGCGGCTGCAGGCGGATGAACAGGCCTGGCCGCAAGACGTTGAGCAGTTTATCTGCCCGGCGCACGGCGGCGGTATCGATCTGGTGGTGATGATGATGCTGTTGGCCAAGCGCCAGGTGAATTCAATCTGGGTGGAGGCGGGCGCATCGCTGGCCGGGGCATTGCTGCAGGCCGGCCTGGTGGATGAGCTCATTTTGTATATCGCGCCGAAACTGTTGGGCGATAATAGCCGCGGTCTGTGTCATCTGCCGGGCCTGGAGCGGTTGGCCGACGCGCCGGAATTTGTCTTTAGCGACGTGCGCCAGGTTGGCCCCGATCTGCGTTTGCGCCTGCGGGCGAAACACTGAATCTCGCGCCCGCGCGCCGGTTTTACAAAAGCGCCGCGCAGGCGATGAAAGAATATGATAGAATCCGCCCCCCTGCGGGGTATTGAACCCATTTTTAAGGAAAGCCCATGAAAGTTATCGAAGGTGTTGTTGCTACTCCAAATGCCCGTGTGGCGATCGCAATTGCACGTTTTAACAATTTCATCAACGACAGCCTGCTGGAAGGCGCCATCGACGCGCTGAAACGCATTGGTCAGGTTGCTGACGACAACATCACCGTTGTCTGGGTCCCGGGCGCTTACGAGCTGCCGCTGACGGCGAGCGTATTGGCCAAAACCGGCAAATACGACGCGGTTATCGCGCTGGGCACCGTTATCCGTGGGGGCACCGCGCACTTCGAATATGTGGCGGGCGAAGCCAGCTCCGGCATCGGCAACGTTGCGATGAATGCCGAAATCCCGGTTGCCTTTGGCGTGCTGACTACCGAAAGCATCGAACAAGCGATCGAACGCGCCGGCACCAAAGCGGGCAACAAGGGCGCTGAAGCCGCGTTGACCGCACTTGAAATGATTAATGTTATCAAAGCTATTAAAGCCTGAATTTAGTTAAGGGGAATTCCGTGAAACCTGCTGCTCGTCGCCGCGCTCGTGAGTGCGCTGTTCAAGCGCTTTACTCTTGGCAGTTGTCTAAAAACGACCTTGCCGATGTTGAACACCAGTTCCTGACGGAGCAGGATGTCAAAGATGTTGACGTCGCCTATTTTCGCGAGTTGCTGTCCGGCGCGGCAGTGAATGCAGGTATGCTGGACGAACTGATGGCGCCTTACCTGTCGCGTCAGCTCGAAGAGCTGGGCCAGGTGGAACGCGCGGTGCTGCGCGTCGCGCTGTTTGAACTGAAAATGCGCGAGGATGTCCCTTACAAGGTGGCGATCAACGAAGCGATCGAGCTGGCGAAAACCTTCGGCGCGGAAGACAGCCACAAGTTTGTGAACGGGGTGCTGGATAAAGTGGCGCCAACCCTTCGCAAGAAAAAGTAAAAACATTAAGGCCGGCATTCCCGGCCTTAATTTCTTCTAGTGGAATATCGATATGGCATGCGGCGAATTTGACCTCATTGCCCGCTATTTTGACCGGTTTAAGCGCGTGCGCCGGGATGTACAGTTGGGCATTGGAGATGACTGCGCACTGCTGGCAGTGCCGGAAAAACAGCTGGTGGCCGTCAGTACCGATACGTTGGTCGCGGGCATTCACTTCCTGCCGGACATCGATCCGGCCGATCTCGGGTATAAAGCGCTGGCGGTCAATCTGAGCGATCTGGCGGCGATGGGCGCCGATCCGGCGTGGCTCTCGCTGGCCCTGACGCTGCCGGAGGTGAACGAACCCTGGCTGAAGGCGTTCAGCGACAGCCTGTTCGATCAACTCAATTATTACGGCATGCAGCTGATCGGCGGCGATACCACGCGCGGCCCGCTGAGCATGACCTTGACCATTCAGGGGCTGATCCCGGCCGGCCGGGCGTTGAGCCGCAGCGGCGCGCGCATCGGCGACTGGATCTATGTGACCGGCACGCTGGGCGACAGCGCCGCCGGTTTGGCGATCCTGCAGGATCGCCTGGCGGTGACGGATAGCGCGGCGCGCGATTATCTGGTCGCTCGCCATCTGCGTCCGCAGCCGCGGGTGCTGCAGGGGCAGGCGCTGCGCGATCTGGCCAGCTCGGCAATCGATCTTTCCGACGGCCTGATTTCCGATCTGAAGCACATCCTGAAGGCCAGCGACTGCGGCGCGCGCATCGTGCTGGACGAGCTGCCGATGTCGCAGGCGCTGAGCAGCCATGCCGATGCCGAACAGGCGCTGCGTTGGGCGCTGGCGGGCGGCGAAGACTACGAGCTGTGCTTCACCGTGCCGGAGATCAACCGCGGCGCGCTGGACGTGGCGCTGAGCCACCTCGGGGCCGATTACACCTGTATCGGCCAGATTGGCCCGCTGTCTGAAGGCATTCGCTATTACCGCAACGACGAGGCGGTGGTGCTGGACTGGGCCGGGTTCGATCATTTCAACGCGGAGCCGGGCACCCATGGATGAAGCCAAGCGTCGGCTGCGGATGAGCAATCCGTGGCACCTGCTGGCCACCGGTTTCGGCAGCGGTTTGTCACCGGTGATGCCGGGCACCATGGGATCGCTGGCGGCGATCCCGTTCTGGCTGCTGCTGATCCAACTGCCGTGGCAGCTCTACTCGCTGACGGTGATGTTCAGCATTTGCATCGGCGTCTATATTTGCCACCGCACGGCAAAAGACATGAAGGTGCACGATCACGGCAGCATCGTCTGGGATGAGTTCGTCGGCATGTGGATCACGCTGATGGCGCTGCCGGTCAACGATTGGCGCTGGGTCGCCGCCGGTTTCGTCATCTTCCGCATTCTGGATATGTGGAAGCCGTGGCCGATCCGCTGGTTTGACCGCAATGTGCATGGCGGCATGGGCATCATGGTCGACGATATCATCGCCGGCGTGCTGTCTGCGGGCATCATCTACCTGATTGGGCACCACTGGCCGATCGGGCTGTTCTGACAGCCGGGCGCGGTTCTTCGCGCCCGCTTTTCTTATTCAAATCCCGTCACCCGATGCGGCACGTAAGCCGTTTCCAACTCCGCCACCTCTTGCGGCGACAAACTCAAATCGACCGCGGCAATGGCGTCGTCCAACTGCTCGCTGCGTGACGCGCCAACGATCGGCGCGCTGACCGCCGGCTTGTTCAGCAGCCAGGCCAGCGCGATCTGCGCGCGTGGCACGCCGCGTTCCTCCGCCAGGCTGGCGACGCGCTCGGCGATAATGGCGTCGATGCCTTCGGTTTCATCGTACAGACTCTTGCCGAACTGGTCCGAGACCAGGCGGGCGGTGGTTTCGCCCCAGGGGCGGGTCAGGCGGCCGCGCGCCAGCGGGCTCCACGGCAGTACGGCGATGCCTTCGGCGGCGCACAGCGGGTGCATCTCGCGCTCTTCTTCGCGCTGGATCAGGTTGTATTGATCCTGCATGCTGACGAAGCGCGTCCAGCCGTGCAGATCGGCGGTATACAGCGCCTTGGCGAACTGCCAGGCGTACATGGAAGAGGCGCCGATGTAACGTGCCTTACCGGCTTTCACCACGTCGTGCAGCGCTTCCAGCGTCTCTTCCAGCGGCGTTTCGTAATCCCAGCGATGGATTTGCAGCAAATCGACATAGTCGGTGCCGAGACGGCGCAGGCTGTCATCGATGGACTGCATGATCTTGGCGCGCGACAAACCGCGCTCCAGGTTGCTCAGCGGGAAATAGACCTTGGTGGCGATCACCACCTCCTCGCGGCGTGCATAGTCGCGCAGCGCCCGGCCGAGGATCTCCTCGCTGCTGCCGTCGGAATAGCTGTTGGCGGTGTCGAAAAAGTTGATGCCGGCTTCCAGCGCCTGTTTCAACAGTGGGCGGCTGCTTTCTTCCGGCAGCGTCCAGGCGTGATTGCCGCGGCTCGGCTCGCCGTAGGTCATGCAACCCAGGCAGATGCGCGAGACGTTCAGATCGGTGTTGCCCAGTTTGAGATACTTCATGCTTGCCTCCCATTCACAGCTCAGACAGTAACTGTAGCGCGGATCCCGGAGGGCGGAAATGAAAACGCCCCCGAAGGCGGAGGCGTTTTATCAGGCGCGAGTGGCGAATTACTGCGCCAGCCAGGTTTCGATTTGGCGCTGAATGCCGGCGGCGTCCAGCCCCAGATCGGCGCGCAGTTCTTCCTGGGTGCCCTGTGAGACGAAGCTGTCCGGCAGGCCGAGGTTCAGCACCGGCACCGGACGGCGTTTGGCCATCAGCAGTTCGTTGACGCCGCTGCCGGCGCCGCCCATGATGGCGTTCTCTTCCAGCGTGACCAGCGTTTCATGGCTGGCGGCCAGTTCGAGCACCAGCTGCTCGTCCAGCGGTTTGACGAAGCGCATGTCGACCAGCGTGGCGTTGAGCGCTTCCGCCGCCGCAGCGGCCTCCGGCAGCAGGGTGCCGAAGTTGAGAATGGCGATCTTTTCCCCCTGGCGGCGCACCACGCCTTTGCCGATCGGCAGCAGGCTGAGCGGCTCCAGCGCAGCGCCGGTGCCGGTGCCGCGCGGATAGCGCACGGCGCTCGGGCCGTCGTTGTAGTGATAGCCGGTATACAGCATCTGGCGGCATTCATTTTCGTCGCTCGGCGTCATGATCACCATGGTCGGGATGCAGCGCATGAACGACAGATCGAACGCCCCCTGGTGGGTCTGGCCGTCGGCGCCTACGATGCCGCCGCGATCGATGGCGAACATCACCGGCAGGTTTTGGATCGCCACGTCATGGATCAGCTGATCGTAGGCGCGTTGCAGGAAGGTGGAATAGATCGCCACCACCGGCTTGTAGCCGCCGATCGCCAGCCCGGCGGCGAAGGTGACCGCGTGCTGCTCGGCGATCGCCACATCGAAATATTGCTGCGGATAGTCGCGCGAGAACTGCACCATGCCGGAACCTTCGCGCATCGCCGGCGTGATCGCCATCAGTGAGCTGTCTTTGGCGGCGGTTTCACACAGCCAGTCGCCGAAGATTTTCGAATAGGTCGGCAGACCGCCGGCGCTTTTCGGCAGCGTGCCGCTGGCGGGATCGAACTTCGGCACCGCGTGGAAGCTGATCGGATCCTTCTCCGCCGGCGCGTAACCGCGGCCTTTCTTGGTCATGATGTGCAACAGCTGCGGGCCTTTCAGATCGCGCATGTTTTTCAACGTGGCGACCAGGCCTTGTACGTCGTGCCCGTCTACCGGGCCGATGTAGTTGAAGCCCAGCTCTTCGAACAGCGTACCCGGCACTACCATGCCTTTCAGGTGCTCTTCGGTGCGTTTCACCAGCTCCTTGATCGGCGGCACGCCGGCCAGCACTTTTTTGCCGCCTTCGCGCAGGGTGGAGTAAAGCTTGCCGGACAGCAGCTGTGCCAGATGGTTGTTCAGCGCGCCGACGTTTTCCGAGATCGACATCTCGTTGTCGTTCAGCACCACCAGCATGTCCGGATTGATGTCGCCGGCGTGGTTCATCGCTTCGAACGCCATGCCGGCGGTGATGGCGCCATCGCCGATCACGCACACCGTGCGGCGGCCTTTGCCTTCACGCTCTGCCGCCACCGCCATACCGAGGCCGGCGCTGATCGAGGTTGACGAATGGCCGACCGACAGCACGTCGTATTCGCTTTCGGCGCGCCACGGGAAGGGGTGCAACCCGTTCTTTTGCCGGATAGTGGCGATCCGGTCGCGGCGGCCGGTCAGGATTTTGTGCGGGTAGGCCTGGTGGCCGACGTCCCACACCAGATGATCGAACGGCGTGTTGTAGACGAAATGCAACGCCACCGTCAGTTCGACGGTACCCAGCCCGGAGGCAAAGTGGCCGCTGGAGCGACTGACGCTGTTCAGCAGATATTGCCGCAGCTCATCGCACAGCTTCGGCAAGCTCTCTTTGGGCAGTGAGCGGAGTTCCTCGGGGTTTTCCGCTAGCGCCAGGGTTGGGTATTTGGCTATATCAAGACTCATTCGATACTCATATCAGAGGAGTTAACGTCACACGTTAATTGTCGCGTTCAATAATGAAGCTGGCTAACGCTCGCAATGGCGCTGTGTTATAAGATTGCGCTGCCAAAGTGTCTAATGCAGCTAATGCTTCCTGATAGAGATCCCACGCTTTTGCTTTCGCGCTGTCAAGCCCGAGTAACGCCGGGTAGGTACTCTTTCCGTGTTGTTGGTCCGCTCCCTGGCGCTTGCCGATCTTTTCAGTCTCGCCGACAACGTCCAAAATGTCATCCTGCACCTGGAACGCCAGGCCGACCGCAGCGGCGTAACGATCCAACTGCGGCAGCGCCGCTCGTCCTGCTTCGCCGGCGCTCAGCGCGCCCAGACGCACCGCGGCACGGATCAGCGCACCGGTTTTGTGGCGGTGGATCTGCTCCAGCGCCTGCAGATCGACGCGCTTGCCTTCGGCCTCCAGATCCAGCGATTGGCCGCCGCACATGCCAGCGACGCCGCTGGCCGCCGCCAGTTCGGAGACCATCGCCAGCCGATCGCGCAGCGCCACGTCGGGCATTTCGGCATCGGCCAGGATCGAAAACGCCAGCGTTTGCAGCGCATCGCCGGCCAGGATCGCGTTGGCTTCGCCGAATTTAATGTGGCAGGTCGGCTGGCCGCGGCGCAGATCGTCGTCGTCCATCGCCGGCAGATCGTCGTGGATCAGCGAGTAGGCGTGAATGCATTCCACCGCCGCCGCCGGCGCGTCCAGGTTGGTCAGCGATACGCCGAACATCTGGCCGGTGGTGTACACCAGGAACGGGCGCAGGCGCTTGCCGCCCAGTAAGGCGCCATGACGCATCGCCGCCACCATGTTGCCGTTGTTGAACGGCAGCGGGGCGATGAAATCCAGCAGCGCGCGATCGGCGCGCCGGCGGAAAATCTGCAGTTGATCGGCAAAAGCGGCCGATGGGACGATCTCAGACATGTCGGTTACTCGGTATCCGGTGTGAAAGGCGCCAACGCCGCGTCGTCGGCGCTGTCGTTAAGGAGGATCTGCACACGCTGTTCCGCCTGTTGCAGTTTCTGCTGGCCTTGACGCGCCAGCTGCACGCCGCGTTCGAATTCGTTCAGCGCGTCTTCCAGCGGCAGTTCGCCCGACTCCAGACGCGTCACGATGCTTTCCAGCTCGCCGAGGGCGCTTTCAAAGCTGGCTGTTTGCTCTGTACTGGCTGATTGTGCTGGTTTTTTCGGCATAATTTTCTTTTTACGTCATCATGTGAACCGTGGCGCCAGAGCCTATCCTAGCGGATCTTGATTAGCAAATCATGGCGCTCATGTGTGGTTTTGTGCGCAGAGCACGGCGATATGGTGATATACTCCGCGCCGTAATTCTTATCTGACAACAAAGACCGCCATGAAGTTTATCATTAAATTGTTCCCGGAAATCACCATCAAGAGCCAATCTGTGCGCTTGCGCTTTATCAAGATTCTCTCGACCAATATTCGCAACGTCCTGAAGCAGTATGATGAAACGCTGGCGGTCGTCCGTCACTGGGATCATATCGAAGTTCGCGCCAAAGATGAAAACCAGCGGCCGGTCATCGCCGACGCGCTGACGCGCATTCCCGGCATCCACCATATTCTGGAAGTGGAAGATCGCGCTTATACCGATATCCACCACATCTTCGAGCAGACACTGGAAGCCTACCGCGCCCAGCTGGAAGGCAAAACCTTCTGCGTGCGCGTCAAGCGCCGCGGCAAGCAGGCGTTCAACTCGCAGGACGTGGAGCGCTACGTCGGCGGCGGTCTGAACCAGCATATCGACAGCGCGCGCGTTAACCTGACCCGCCCGCAGGTCACGGTAAACCTCGAGATCGAAGACGACAAGCTGATGCTGGTTAAACGCCGCCTCGAAGGCATCGGCGGTTACCCGGTCGGCACTCAGGAAGACGTGATGTCGCTGATTTCCGGCGGTTTCGACTCGGGCGTGTCCAGCTATATGCTGATGCGTCGCGGCTGCCGCGTGCATTTCTGCTTCTTTAACCTGGGCGGCGCCGCGCATGAGATTGGCGTGAAGCAGGTGGCGCACTATCTGTGGAACCGTTTCGCCAGCTCGCACAAGGTGCGCTTCGTCGCCATCGACTTCGAACCGGTGGTGGGCGAGATCCTGGAGAAAGTCGACGACGGTCAGATGGGCGTGGTGCTCAAGCGCATGATGGTGCGCGCCGCTTCGCAAGTGGCCGAACGCTACGGCGTGCAGGCGCTGGTAACCGGTGAGGCGCTGGGGCAGGTGTCCAGCCAGACGCTGACCAACCTGCGCTTGATCGACAATGCGTCCGATACGCTGATCCTGCGTCCGCTGATCTCGCACGATAAAGAGCACATCATCAAACTGGCGCGTGAAATCGGCACCGAGGACTTCGCCAAAACCATGCCGGAATACTGCGGCGTGATTTCGAAGAGCCCGACGGTAAAAGCCGTCAAGGCCAAGATTGAAGAGGAAGAAAGCCACTTCGATTTCAGCATTCTCGATCGGGTGGTGAGCGAGGCGAAGAACGTCGATATTCGCTCCATCGCCGAGCAGGCGCAGGAGCAGGTGACCGAAGTGGAAACCGTCGCGGCCTTCGGCGCCGACGAGGTGATCCTGGATATCCGTTCCAACGACGAGCAGGAAGAGAAGCCGTTGCAGCTGGAACAGGTTGAAGTGAAAGCGCTGCCGTTCTATAAGCTGAGCACCCAGTTCGGCGATCTGGATCAGAGCAAAACCTATCTGCTGTACTGCGAGCGCGGCGTAATGAGCCGCCTGCAGGCGCTGTACCTGCTGGAGCAGGGCTTCAGCAACGTGAAGGTTTATCGCCCGTAACGCGGGCAGCGGCGTAAATGAGAGGGGCTGAACCGGTGTTCAGCCCTTTTTTTATCGGCAAGCCGCTCAGTCGCGGAAATCGTACATCCCAGGGATCAGCACCAGCTGCGCGGCGATCTCCGCCGCTTTGGCCTTGCCGAGCAGCAGGTCTATCAGCTTCAGTGCAAACTCCATCGCGGTGCCCGGCCCCTGGCTGGTGAGCAGGTTGACGCGCGCGTCGTACACCACGCGGCGCTCCATCCATTTATCCGCCGGTATCCGATCTTTCAAACCCGGGAAACCGGTCATGTTGCCGATCGGGAACAGATCGTGGTGCTGCAACACCAGCGCCGGGGCCGCGCAGATGGCGGCGACGATGTGGCCCTGCAGATGCATCTGCCGCACTTTTTCCACCAGCAGCGGACTGTCGCGGAAGCATTCCGCCCCCTGCAGGCCGCCGGGCAGCACGATGGCGTCGAAAGGCTCATCGACGATCGCCACCAGCGGCGCGTCGGCCAGCAGCTTGACGCCGCGCGAACAAACGATAGTCAGCTCGCCGTCGCCGGCGACGCTGGCGGTAGTGACTTTAACGCCCGCCCGCACCAGCAGATCGATGGTGGTGACGGCTTCGGTTTCTTCGCTACCAGGTGCCAGGCAGACCAGCGCCGATACGCTCATATTCATTTTCCTTTCGTTTAATCAATTCAAACAGCCGCGCATTCTCCGGCAGCGTGAGGCCGTGGCTGCGCGCGCGGCGCAGCAGGTAGCCGGTGATGTAGTCGATCTCGGTATGCCGCTGGCTGCGGATATCCTGCAGCATCGACGAAACGTTGTCGGCGGTGCTGTGGATCACGTCCATCACGTATTGCATCAGGCCTTCGCAGGAGGTGTGGTAACCCTCCATGGCCATCACGCTGGCGACTTCACGACACAGCGCTTCGATCTGCTCCGGGTAGCGCTGCAGATCGCCGTTGCGGCAGCCGTACAGCGCCGTCAGCGGGTTGATCACGCAGTTGACCGCCAGCTTGCGCCAGTTGGCCGAGGCGATGTTGTTGTGCCAGGCGACGTCGGGCAGTGCCTGATGCAGCACTTCCGCCAAGTGGCTGAGGTGCTGGGCGGCCGGTGAGGTGGGGCCGATGTGGGTGATGCCGGTGGCGACGTGGATAATGGTGCTGCCTTCGTGGCGCGCGGCGTGGGTGGTGGTGCCCTGCAAGATGGGCTGGCCGTTCGGCGGCAGCTCTTCCTGAGTGCCCATGCCGTTGTGCAGCAGCAAGATGGCGCAGCGGGGGCTCAGCTTCGGCAACAGCGCGCTGACCGCGCTGGATACCTGCCAGGCTTTCAGCGTCACCAGCAGCAGCTCGCTTTGCGCGAGGTGCTCCGGATCGTTGGTGGGCAAATTGCGATTAAACGAGACGCCTTCCGGCTCTATCACGTTCACGGCGCAAAAAGGCTGCGGCACTCTTAGCCATCCCTGTACATCGTGGCCCTGCTGATACAGCCGGGAGAGCCACAGTTGTCCGAGCGCGCCGCAACCAAGAATGGTTATTTTCATTCAGTCTCCTTGGAAACACGGGAATACCGCTCAATTACCGTGATCTAACTATAGGCTTTATGGCAGCCTGAAGCGCTATCCCTGCGTGCGTTCAGCAGATTTTGTCTGAGGCGGCAAAGCGGTTATCATGCTCGGCATCAAAATCGCCTAAGCTATTAGGCACTCATTCAGGAGGAAGAAGTATGCCATCTTTCGACATCGTTTCCGAAATTGATATGCAGGAAGTGCGTAACGCCGTTGAGAACGCCACCCGCGATCTCGGCACCCGCTGGGATTTTCGCAACGTGCCGGCCAGCTTTGAGCTAAACGAGAAGAATCAAAGCATCAAGGTTGCCACCGAGTCTGATTTTCAGGTGCAGCAGCTGCTCGACATTCTGCGCGAAAAGCTGAGCAAGCGCAGCATCGACGGCGCCGCGCTGGAGATCCCGGAAGAGTTTACCCACAGCGGTAAAACCTACAGCGTGGAAGCCAAGCTGAAGCAGGGGATTGAAACCAGCGTGGCGAAGAAAATCGTCAAGCTGATCAAAGACAGCAAGCTGAAGGTGCAGGCGCAGATCCAGGGCGAAGAAGTGCGGGTGACCGGCAAGTCACGCGACGACTTGCAGAGCGTGATGGCGCTGGTGCGCGGCGGCGATCTGGGCCAGCCGTTCCAGTTCAAGAACTTCCGCGATTAATCTCGACGGGGCCGGCATTGCCGGCCCTGATTTTTTACAGCGAATTGACCAGCGCTTCCAACTGACCGCGATTGGTCTGCTTGGTATCCACCTTGACGTAGGCGCTGCGCTCTTCCGGCACGACGATCGCCTCGGCCACGCCGGGCTGCGCCTTCAGGCGGCTTTCCAGCGCTGAATCCTTCACCGCCAGTTCCGACAGCGTAATGCGCAGGCTGCTGACATACGGCGGTTCTTTCATGGTGCTGCTGACCAGGAACCAGACGGCGGCCAATACTGCGCCGGCGATAAACACCAAGCCTGCCCCCTGCAAACCGTACAGCCAGCCGCCGAGGCTGCCGCCGATCGCCACGCCGATAAACTGGCTGGTGGAGTACACCCCCATCGCGGTGCCCTTATAGCCGGCCGGCGATTCTTTGCTGATCAGCGAAGGCAGGATGGCTTCCATCACGTTGAAGGCCATAAAGAACAGCTGCACGCCGGCGATGATGCCCCATAGATGAGCGCCGGAGAGCCACAGCAGCACTTCGGCGCAGAACAGCACCGCCACGCAGCCCATAAACACCTGCTTCATGCGGCGATATTTCTCGGCATAGATAATGAACGGCACCACGGCGGCGAACGACACCAGCATGGTCACCAGGTAGACGATCCAGTGTTCGCTGGCCGCCAGCCCGGCTTTTTCCATCGCCAGCGGCAGCGCCACGAAGCTCGACATCAGCAGAATGTGCAGACACATGATGCCGAAGTTGAGTTTCAACAGGCGCGAGTTGCTCAGCACTTTGCGGAAGCTGCCGCGCACGATGCTGGACTCGCGGTTCAGCAGATGGGTGTCGGCGGAAGGCACCACTGCCAGGGTGATGACGATACCGGCCAGCGCCAGCACGGCGATCATCCAGAACAATGCGTGCAAGCCCAAGGCGTGAGTGATGATAGGGCCCAGAACCATGGCGATGGCGAAGGTGATGCCGAAGCTGACGCCGATAAACGCCATCGCTTTGGTGCGGTTCTGTTCGCGGGTCAGATCGGAGAGCAGCGCCATTACCGCGGCGGCGATGGCGCCGGAGCCTTGCAACGCGCGGCCGAGGATCACGCCCCAGATAGAGTCAGTGACGGCGGCGATCACGCTGCCGAGGGCAAAGATCAGCAGGCCGCCGACGATCAGCGGCTTGCGGCCGATGCGATCGGACACCAGGCCGAACGGGATCTGAAACACCGCCTGCGCCAGGCCGTAAATGCCGATGGCGATGCCGATCAGCGCTTCGCTGGCGCCGTTGAGCGCCATGCCGTAGGTGGTCAACACAGGCAATACCATAAACATGCCGAGCATGCGCAGGGAGAATACGGTGCCCAATCCCCAGGTGGCGCGGCGCTCCTGCGGGGTCATTGAATTATCGTTCACATCAAACCTCGGTAAAAACCATGCCATCAGACGTTGAGACAGCGCCTGATGGCATGATTTCTGTAAAGCTGCGTCATTTTAGTGTGCAGGGCAGGGGGGGGTAAATCGAATGTTGTTTAACAGATATTACAGTTTGGCCGCTTTTCGGCGTGACAAATAAAATGGGCCGCATACGCGGCCCATTGACAGATGATTTGGCTTACCAAACGTAGGTCACCAGCGCTTCAGGCGCCGCCGTGGCGCTGAAGTCGATCGACATCATCACGCTCAGCGAGGTGATGGCGACGATGGAGAACACGAACAGTTTACGCGCCCAGACGCTGTCGTTTTCGGTTTTGTAACCGCGCAGCGCCATGCCCAGCCACCATACGCTCACCGCCGCAGCGACGATCAGGTATTTGTAGCCGGCGTAGCCCACCAGGGTCAGCATCAGCGTGGCGATCATAAACGCCAGGATGTAGACCGTGATGTGGTTCTTGGCGACGGAAATGCCTTTCACCACCGGCAGCACCGGAATGTTGGCCGCCTGGTAATCTTTAAAGCGGAAGATAGCGATCGCATAAGAATGCGGCATCTGCCACAGGCTAAAGATAGCCAGCAGGATCAACGCGCCGGCGTCGAACTCGTTGGTGACCGCGCAGTAACCGATAACCGGCGGCGCGGCGCCCGACAAGCTGCCGATCAGCGTGCCGTAGACCGAGTGGCGCTTCATGTACAGGCTATAAACGCCGACATAAACCACGAAGCCCATCACCGCCAGCCACATGGCCAGCGGGTTGGCCGCGATATACAGCAACGCGAAGCCCACAATACCCAACGCGGTCGCATAAACCAGGGTGACACTCGGCGCGATCAGGCCTTTTACCAGCACCCGATTCTTCGTTCTCTCCATCTTCTTGTCGATGTCGCGGTCGATGTAGTTGTTAAACACACAGCCCGACGCGACCACCAACGAGACACCCACCAGGGTGGCGAGAAACAGGGGATAGTCGATGCTCCCTTTGGAAGCGAGCAGGAATCCCCCAACGACAGAAATTAAATTGCCGAAAATAATTCCTGGTTTAGTGACTTGCAGGTATTGCTTAATCATCACGTGCAGCTCAGCTCTTAATCGACCATCATATTGATGTTGAGGTTGTACATAATCCAGAGTGAACCTACAACAACGATACCGATGATCATAGCGGTGAACAGCAATGCCACCAGGTTCCAGCGCTCTTCCGATGAGGTGTTCATGTGCAGGAAGTAAACCAGGTGAACAATCACCTGGATAACCGCCATACCGACAACAACCGCCAGGATGGTGGAATGAGAGGCAGTGCCGTTCATTACCATCGCAAATGGAATTACCGTCAGGATGATCGACAGGATAAAGCCGATCAGGTATGACTTCACGCTGCCGTGGCTTGCGCCGCCGTGAGAGGTTTCATGGGATGAATGGCTCATTACATAACCCCCAGCAGGTAGACAACGGTAAATACGCAGATCCAGACCACGTCCAGGAAGTGCCAGAACAGGCTCAGGCACATCAGGCGGGTTTTGTTGGTCGCGGTCAGGCCGAACTTGCTCACCTGAATCATCAGCACGATGATCCAAATCAGGCCGGAAGTCACGTGCAGACCGTGGGTGCCGACCAGCGCGAAGAAGCTGGACAGGAACGCGCTGCGATCCGGACCGAAGCCTTCGGCGATCAGGTGATGGAATTCATAGATTTCCATCGCCACGAAGCCCAGACCGAACAGGAAGGTCAGGAACAGCCAGGTGTTTACACCGCCAACTTTACCCTTGTTCATGGCGATCATCGCCATGCCGTAGGTGATGGAGCTGAATAACAGCAGGAAAGTTTCGACCAAGACAAACTTCAGGTCGAAGATGTCTTTGCCAGAGGGACCGCCGGCGGTCCCGTTCACCAGGACTGCATAAGTCGCGAACAAGCTCGCAAACAAAATACAGTCGCTCATCAGGTAGATCCAGAATCCGAAGACCTTGGTCTCACCCGCATCGTGGTGCCCATGCTCTGCATGGGCTGCGTTATGATTGGTCAGAGTTTCAGTTGACATGGTTCACGCCTGCTTTACGGATTTGTTCGTAGTGTTGGTTCTCAATGCGCTCGATTTCATCAACCTGCACATAGTAGTCAACATCGTGATCGAAGCTCTTGCCGATCCAGACGACGATCATACCGATGAAACCGGCCAGAGCCATCCACCAGATTTCCCAAATCATTGCGAAACCGAATACCAGGCTGAAGAAGGCGATGATAACGCCGGCGCCGGTGTTCTTAGGCATATGAATCGGTTCGTACTTAGCCGGTTTCTTATAGGCTTCGCCTTTTTCTTTCATGTCCCAGAACTCATCACGGTCATGAATCTGCGGCACTACGGCAAAGTTATAGAACGGCGGTGGAGAAGACGTTGACCACTCCAGAGTACGAGCGCCCCATGGGTCACCGGTCAGATCGCGGTTCTGTTCGCGGTCACGGATACTGACGAAGATCTGGGTCAGCTGGCACAAGATGCCGCAGGCGATCAGCGCCGCACCGCCGGCTGCAACCAGCAGCAGAGGGTGGAACTCAGGGTTAATGTTCTGGCTGATACGACGGGTCATGCCCATAAAGCCCAATGCGTACAGCGGCATGAAGGCGGTGAAGAAGCCGATGATCCAGAACCAGAACGCGCGGATGCCCCATTTTTCGTTCAGCGTGAAGCCGAAGGATTTCGGGAACCAGTAGGTCAGGCCCGCGAAGCAACCGAACACCACGCCGCCGATGATGACGTTGTGGAAGTGCGCGATCAGGAACAGGCTGTTGTGCAGCACGAAGTTCGCGCCCGGCACAGCCAGCAGAACGCCGGTCATACCACCCACGGAGAAGGTGATGATGAAGCCAACGGTCCACAGCATTGCGGAGTTGAGCTTGATGCGGCCCTGATACATGGTGAACAGCCAGTTGAAGATTTTCACCCCGGTCGGGATGGAAATGATCATGGTGGCGATACCGAAGAAGGCGTTAACGTTCGCGCCGGACCCCATGGTGAAGAAGTGGTGCAGCCAGACGATGAACGACAGAACGGTGATCGCGATAGTTGCCCATACCAGTGAGGTATAGCCGAACAGGCGTTTTCTGGAGAAGGTCGCGGTGACTTCGGAGAACACGCCGAACACCGGCAGAACCAGAATGTACACCTCTGGGTGACCCCAGGCCCAAATCAGGTTGATGTACATCATCATGTTGCCGCCCATATCATTGGTGAAGAAATGGGTGCCCAGATAGCGATCCAGGGTCAGCAGCGCGATGGTGACGGTCAGAATTGGGAAAGAAACGATGATCAGGACGTTGGTACACAGCGCCGCCCAGGTGAACACCGGCATCTTCATCATAGGCATGCCAGGGGCACGCATCTTCAGAATGGTGGCGAAGAAGTTCACGCCGGTCAGCAGGGTACCCAGACCGGAAATCTGCAGACTCCAGATCCAGTAATCGACCCCGACGCCAGGACTGTACTCTTTACCCGACAGCGGCGGATACGCCAGCCAACCGGTCTGAGCGAATTCACCGACCCCCAGGGAGATGTTGATCAGCACAACGCCCACCACGAAGAACCAGAAGCTCAGGGAGTTCAGGAACGGGAAGGCGACGTCGCGCGCGCCGATTTGCAGCGGCACCACGACGTTCATCAGGCCGACCACGAAAGGCATCGCCATGAAGAAGATCATGATGACGCCGTGCGCGGTGAAGATCTGGTCGTAGTGGTGCGGCGGCAGGAATCCGGCTTCGCCGGCGGACGCCAACGCCTGCTGGCTACGCATCATGATGGCGTCGGCGAAGCCGCGCAGCAGCATGACCATCGCCACGACGATATACATGATACCAATTTTTTTATGGTCGACCGAAGTCAGCCATTCGCTCCACAGCCACTTCCATTTGCCGAAATAGGTCAGCAGCGCCAGCACTGCCAGGCCCCCGACGATAATTGCGGCTACGGTGACCATGATGATCGGTTCGTGGTACGGAACCGCATCAAGTGTTAATTTTCCCAACATCAGTTATTCCTCGGCTCCGGCGTGAGCAGCATGTTCACCCATGTCCATACCTTGGCTCATGTCCATGCCTTCGTGCGCGCCAGCGCCCTTGTGCATATCCATGTCGCCCATGAATTTGGCAATTGTTTCTTTGAACAAATTCGGTTTGACAGCGGCAAAGTACTCGACCGGGTTGTTTTCACTCGGCTCTGCCAGTTTGTTAAAGTCGTCGGTGGTGTTCAGGTTTTTAGGCGATGCCTTCACCTTGGCCACCCACTGATCGAAGTCGCCTTCGGTCGGGGTAACGATCGCGGTGAATTTCATACCGGAGAAGCCTGCGCCGCTGTAGCTGCTGGAGATGCCCTTGTAGGCACCGGCTTCGTTGCCGATCAGGTGCAGTTTGGTCTGCATGCCGGCCATCGCATAAATCTGTCCACCCAACTGCGGGATAAAGAACGAGTTCATTACCGAGTTAGAGGTGATCTTGAATTCGACTGGAACATCTTTCGGGAAAGCCAGCTCATTAACGGTCGCAATGCCTTGTTCCGGATAGATGAACAGCCATTTCCAGTCGAGCGACACCACTTCGATCGTCATCGGCTTCTTGTCGGTGACAATCGGCTTGAACGGGTCGAGTTCGTGGGTAGTCTTCCAGGTAATGGTGCCAAGGATGGCGATGATAATGATAGGAATGGTCCAGACGACCGCTTCGATCTTGTTGGAGTGGGCCCAGTTCGGACTGTACTTGGCGTCTTTGTTGGAAGCGCGATACTTCCAGGCAAAGGCGAACGCCATGAAGATAACTGGCACCACCACGATCAACATCAACGCGATTGCAGTGATAATCAGTGTCCGTTGCTCAACACCAATTGCTCCTTTGGGATTCATCAAAACCATATCGCAGCCACTGAGCAATACAGTGCCTGCAATTAATGACAGCATCCCAATACTTTTATTGTATTTCTTAAGTCTCATCTAACGACCTCAATAACAAAGGCTCAATTGTCGTTTCATGTGTGCGGGCATTTTACGGGAAGGTTGCAGTACTGTAAACATGCTTAAGGGAGTGTCAGCGGCTTGTTGACACTTTCTGTTAAGGGGGTCACAGATGTAACCCTGCGTGACAATTTACCAATGACAACAACGCGTTGGCACGCTGAATCGTGACGAGCAGTCCGTATGTTAAGGAAAACTAAAGGTATGATGAATCTGGCGAAGAAATGCGCGGCGGGGAAATACGCAGAAAAGGTTTATTTAATGTAAAATAATTGTGTCTTAAAGGTGAATTTAATTTTATTTCCGAGCGCCGCAGTCGGATAAAAAAATAATTTTCTCGCTGATTATCTTTTTTTAACGAAATAAATACACCCCCGGATCGCTTTTTTTTCGGCCGGCAAAATCGCCGGCCGGTCGGGTTACGCCAAACGAGCGCGGCGCAGCGCCAGATAATCCAGCATGCTGCCCATCGCGACGCCGAGCAGGCTCAATGCTGCGCCGATCTGCAGCAGCCGGTCGGCCAACAGCGGCGCCTGCGTCCAGTCGAGCGCATTGGCGATCAGCAGCAGCAACCACAGCCCCAGCAGCGAGCAGCCCAGCGTCAGCAGGCGCAGCGCCCAGCGGTAAGCCTGGGTAAACGCGGTGCGCGGCATAAAATCGCCATGCTGCTGGGTGTGTTCCAGCGTCTGGCGGCAGACGCCGAGCAACAGCAAGCCCGGCAGCGCGGCGGCGATCGAGAACAGATAGAACAGCGGCCAACCATGGGCTTCGACGAACCAGCCGGCGATCGGCCCGACATAAACGCGACCCACGGCGGACAGCGCCGACAGCAGCGCGAACTGGGTGGCGGAGAACGAACGGTTGCACAGCGTCATCAGCAGCGCGACGAAGGCCGCGGTGCCCATGCCGCCGCACAGGTTTTCAAGGAAGATGGCGCTGCCCATGGTGAGCAGGTTCTTGTCGGTCACCGCCAGAATCCAATAGCCGAGATTGGATACCGCCTGCAGGACGCCGAACAGCATCAGGGCGCGGAACAGGGTGAGACGCTGCATCAGCACGCCGCCGAACAGAGCGCCGACGATGGTGGCGAACAGCCCGAGGGTTTTGTTCACCAGCCCCACTTCGCCGGCGTCGAATCCCACGCCGCGGATCAGGAAGGTGGTGCTCAGGCTGCCGGCGAAGGCGTCGCCCATTTTGTACATCACGATCAGTAGCAGGATCAGCCAGGCGTTGTTGCGGCCGAAGAAATCGCGCAGCGGCGCGACGACCGCCTGTTCCATGGTGCGCGGCGCCGGGATGCTTTCATCCGGTTCCGGCGCCATCAGCGTGGCAGCCACGCCGATCAGCATCAATCCGGCCATCAGCCAGTAGGTGGCTTGCCAGCCGAAATAGCGATCCGCCAGCCACAGCGCCAGGCCGCCGGAAACCAGCATCGCCAGCCGATAACCCAGCACCGATATCGCCGCGCCCGCGCCGCGTTCTTCGGCTTTCAGCAGGTCGGTTTTATAGGCGTCAAACACGATATCTTGCGAGGCGGAGCAGAACGCCACCAGCACCGCCAACGCCGCCAGCCACCACAGGTGCTGCGCGGGTTGCATAAAGCCCATCGCCACGATCGCCGCCACCAGCAGCAGCTGGCTGATCAGCAGCCAACCGCGCCGCCGCCCGAGGAACGGCGGGGTATAGCGATCCATGAAGGGCGACCAGAGGAATTTGAAGACGTAAGCCTGGCCCACCAGCGAGAAGATGCCGATGGTTTTCAGATCGATGTTTTCGACGGTCATCCAGGCTTGCAGCGTGCCGGAGGTCAGTGCCAGCGGCAGACCCGACGCGAAGCCCAGCAGCAGCAGAATGGCGGAGTTACGCTGGGTGAAGATGTTCAGATAGTGTTTCGACATGAGTTCCCTGTCTGCGCCGCCCGATCCGCCGGGCGGCGCCAGGCGCGCCGATTAGCGCGCGTTTTGCTTGATAAAGTCGTTGACGCTGGTGTCCTGCGCCATGTCGGCGATCACGTCGCCCAGCACGGAGTTGACGGCGTCGGTGATCTTGTCGTTGGTCGCCGTGAAGGCGCCCTGCACGTTATAGGTCGAGCGGTAGTTTTTCACCTGCTTGTTGCCGTTCTTCGCCTGGGCGATGATCGAGATGTCGGCTTTGGTGGTGATGTTGTAGCGCAGGTTGCCTTCGGATACGTCCGCGTACAGATTATTGACGACCACCTGCAGCGCGACCGGGCCGTCGGCGCCAATCATGTAACCGCGGGCGCCCATTTGTTTCTCCAGCACTTCCTGCAGCAGGAAACGCAGATCGCGCGACGGCGTCAGCGTGACCAGTTGGCCGTCGCGGTTCACCTTGGCCAGCGCCTGATCGGTGCGCTGATCCGCGCCGTTGATGCTGATGGTGATGCCCTGCAGGGTCGGATCCTGCTGCGGCAGAACGATTTTCGGCGTGACGTTCAGGGTGTTGCTGCTGGTCGCGCAGCCGGCCAGCAGCAGGGCGGTCAGCAAAGGAAGACAAAGTTTCTTTAACATGTTTTCTGTCTCATTCTCGATGGATTTAGCAATAATCAGAGCGGGATAGCCGACAACGAATTGCCGACATCATAGCATCGCCGCCGTGCGGTGGAAGCGCGGAAGGCGCCTGAGTGACAAATTTTTACCTGCCGTTGATAAAAACACGCTTTTTTGGCCCGCTCAATCGGATAATCCCCCAAGCGGCGGGGATGACGCTCATCCTCTGACCGCAGAAAAGAGAAATTTGTCCAGGCGATGGTCTAAACGGGGGAAAACCGGCTAATATTGAACTAGATGGGCACGGTCCTCTGCCGGTGTTGTAAGGAGATCCTATGATTCGCGAGCAAATAGAAGCAAAGTTAAGGGCGGCGTTTGAGCCCGCGTATCTGGAAGTCGTTGATGAAAGCTATCGTCATAACGTTCCGGCGGGTTCAGAAAGTCATTTCAAAGTGGTATTGGTCAGCGATCGCTTCGTCGGCGAACGGTTTTTGACGCGTCACCGCTCCATCTACGGGGTATTGTCGGAAGAGTTGGCCGATGGCGTACACGCGCTGGCGCTGCACACCTATACGCTCAAAGAGTGGGAAGGGTTGCAGGATACCGTGCCGGCCTCGCCGCCGTGCCGCGGCGCCGGGACGCTGGCCTGAGGGGGAAATTTTCAGGTATCAGTGGAACTTTGCCCTCGAATTAGGGTATTACTACTGACGAATTTTGAAACGGCCTGCGGGCCGTTTCTGTTTTTGACGACGACACGGCCGATGCGCAATATGGCCAACGTTCGGTCTGTTTTGGCGGCCTTTTGGCGATCGAATCGACAAAAGTGTGATTTTTAGCGCGCCTGCGCCGCCTAGCTTTCCTCGACTCGCCATGCATGCGCCGCTATAATGTCGCGTCTTATTTTTCCGGAATGGTTTCGGGACGCTTCTGTCATCAGGGAACTCGGTTCTTATTTGTAGCCGTCCTGGTTCTTGGAACGGAGTTGACCGAGCACTGTGATTTTTTTGAGGTAACAAGATGCAAGTTTCAGTAGAAACCACTCAAGGCCTTGGGCGCCGTCTCTCTATTACTGTACCGGCTGATACTATCAAGCAGGCGGTGAAGAAAGAGCTGATCAACGCAGCGAAAAGCGTGCGTATCGACGGCTTCCGCAAAGGCAAAGTGCCGATGAACATCGTGGAACAGCGTTACGGCGCCTCTGTTCGTCAGGACGTGCTGGGCGAAGCGATGCAGCGCAGCTTCGTTGACGCGATCATCAAAGAAAAGATTAATCCGGCCGGCGCACCAAACTACGTGCCGGGCGAGTACAAAGAAGGTGAAGACTTCACTTTCGCCGTTGAATTCGAAGTGTATCCAGAAGTTGAGCTGAAAGGCCTGGAAAACATCGAAGTTGAAAAACCAGTAGTGGAAGTGAACGACGAAGACGTCGACGCGATGCTGGACACTCTGCGCAAGCAGCAGGCGACCTGGAAAGAAACCGATCGCGCGGCGGAAGCTGAAGATCGCGTGACCGTTGACTTCACCGGTTCTATCGACGGTGAAGAGTTCGAAGGCGGCAAAGCGTCCGACTTCGTGCTGGCAATGGGCCAGGGCCGCATGATCCCAGGCTTCGAAGAAGGTCTGGTCGGTCACAAAGCGGGCGAAGAGTTCTCCATCGACGTGAACTTCCCGGAAGACTACCACGCGGAAAACCTGAAGGGCAAAGCGGCCAAATTCGCTATCGTGCTGAAGAAAGTTGAAGAGCGCGAGCTGCCTGAACTGACCGAAGAGTTCATCAAGCGTTTCGGCGTGGCGGACGGTTCCGTTGCCGGTCTGCGCACCGAAGTTCGCAAGAACATGGAGCGCGAGCTGAAAGGCGCCGTGCGTAACCGCATCAAGTCTCAGGCGATCGAAGGCCTGGTGAGCGCGAACGAAATCGACGTGCCTGCTGCGCTGATCGACGGCGAAATCGACGTGCTGCGTCGTCAGGCTGCACAGCGTTTCGGCGGCAACGAGAAGCAAGCGCTGGAACTGCCACGCGAGCTGTTCGAAGAGCAAGCCAAACGCCGCGTAGTGGTTGGCCTGCTGCTGGGCGAAGTGATCAGCACCAACGATCTGAAAGCTGACGAAGACCGCGTGAAGACGCTGATCGAAGAAATGGCCTCCGCCTACGAAGATCCGAGCGAAGTCATTGAGTTCTACAGCAAAAACAAAGAGCTGATGAACAACATGCGCAACGTGGCTCTGGAAGAGCAAGCGGTTGAAGCCCTGCTGGCAAAAGCGAAAGTGACTGAAAAAGCCACTACCTTCAGCGAGCTGATGAACCAAACTCAACAGGCGTAATGCCTGCGTGCCGGGCGCGATGAACGGCGCCCCCGGTTTCGCCTGGCGAACCGGCGCACGATGAAAAAGCCCGCAACCTCAGGTTGCGGGCTTTTCTTTTTGCCACGTTGCTGATTAATCTCAGGTTAAGCGGGGCAATATGCACTATATTTACCCTGTTGCCTGGGGAACTGGCTGGCATGATAACGGTCAGAATAACGGCATCGTTTCCGGCGCGCGGAGAAAATCGGCCTCTGGGCTTGAAATCGCGCCGGGCTCCCCCAATCTGTAAAGAATAATTCTGGGGCTGTTTGCCAAAGTGCGCGGGATGAAATAACCGTCGGGTACGTGTGGCGCGGGTCGAATGCTTGAGCATAGTCATCATGGCCGTTCTCAAGTAGAATCGGCGTATTAGGGTGACACCCTGGCCGCCAAGGCAATTTCTATTAGGAGACGGTAATGTCATACAGTGGCGAACGAGATCAATTTGCACCGAACATGGCGCTGGTGCCGATGGTGGTAGAGCAGACTTCACGCGGGGAGCGTTCTTACGACATCTATTCCCGCCTGCTGAAAGAGCGCATCATTTTCCTGACCGGCCAGGTGGAAGATCACATGGCCAACCTGATCGTGGCGCAAATGCTGTTCCTCGAAGCGGAAAGCCCGGAAAAAGACATTTTCCTCTACATCAACTCGCCGGGCGGGGTGATCACCGCGGGCATGTCGATTTACGACACCATGAAGTTCATCAAGCCGGACGTCAGCACCATCTGTATGGGGCAGGCGTGCTCGATGGGCTCCTTCCTGCTGACCGCGGGCGCCAAAGGCAAACGTTTCTGCCTGCCGAACTCGCGCGTGATGATTCACCAGCCGCTGGGCGGCTACCAGGGCCAGGCGACGGACATCGAAATCCACGCGCGTGAAATCCTCAAGGTGAAAGCGCGCATGAATGAACTGATGGCCGAGCATACCGGCCAACCGCTGGAGCAGATCGAGCGCGATACCGAGCGCGATCGCTTTATGACCGCGGAAGAAGCCGTGGAATACGGCCTGGTTGACGGCATTCTGACACACCGCAGCTAGAACCACGCGGCGCCGATGGACTATAGTAATCAGAGTGGGCAGGGGCTCGCTCTGTTGTAGCCCCCCGGCGTTCCCGATATGAGTTTGGGCGCACTGCCGCCGTGATTTTCCTGCGGGACAAGACTAAAGAAGAGGTTTGACTGATGACAGATAAGCGCAAAGACGGTTCAGGAAAGCTGCTGTACTGCTCTTTTTGCGGCAAAAGCCAGCATGAAGTGCGTAAGCTGATTGCCGGGCCGTCAGTGTATATCTGCGATGAATGTGTCGATCTGTGTAACGACATTATTCGCGAAGAGATTAAAGAAGTTGCCCCGCATCGTGAGCGCAGTGCGCTGCCGACGCCGCACGAAATCCGCCACCACCTGGATGACTATGTCATCGGTCAGGAGCAGGCGAAGAAAGTGCTGGCGGTTGCGGTGTACAACCACTACAAACGCCTGCGCAACGGCGATACCAGCAACGGTATCGAGTTGGGCAAGAGCAACATCTTGCTGATTGGCCCAACCGGTAGCGGCAAGACTCTGCTGGCGGAAACGCTGGCGCGCTTCCTGGACGTGCCGTTCACCATGGCCGACGCCACCACGCTGACCGAAGCCGGTTACGTGGGCGAGGACGTGGAAAATATTATCCAGAAGCTGTTGCAAAAATGTGACTATGACGTGCAGAAAGCGCAGCGCGGCATCGTTTATATCGATGAAATCGATAAGATTTCCCGCAAGTCCGACAACCCGTCTATCACGCGTGACGTTTCGGGTGAAGGCGTGCAGCAGGCGCTGCTGAAGCTGATTGAAGGCACCATCGCCGCGGTTCCGCCGCAGGGCGGGCGCAAGCATCCGCAGCAGGAGTTCCTGCAGGTCGATACCTCCAAGATCCTGTTTATCTGCGGCGGCGCATTTGCCGGCCTGGATAAGGTGATCGGCCAGCGCGTCAACACCGGCTCCGGCATCGGCTTCGGCGCGACCGTCAAGGGCGAGTCCGAGAAGGCCACCGAAGGCGAACTGTTGCTGCAGGCCGAACCGGAAGACCTGATCAAGTTCGGTCTGATCCCTGAGTTCATCGGCCGTCTGCCGGTGGTGGCGACCCTGAGCGAGCTGAGCGAAGACGCGCTGATTCAGATCCTGAAAGAGCCGAAGAACGCTCTGACCAAGCAGTATCAGGCGCTGTTCAACCTGGAAGGCGTGGAGCTGGAGTTCCGTGACGAAGCGCTGAACGCCATCGCCAAGAAAGCCATGGCGCGCAAAACCGGCGCCCGCGGCCTGCGTTCCATCGTGGAAGGCGCGCTGCTCGATACCATGTACGATCTGCCGTCGATGGACAGCGTGGACAAAGTGGTGATCGACGAGTCGGTGATCGCCGGTCAATCCAAACCGCTGCTGATTTACGGCAAGCCGGAAGCCCAGGCGTCTGGCGAATAATTAGCCAGTTAAACCAGCGCGTTATCAGCAAAATGGGGGATTTCATCCCCCATTTCTTTTTCCTGCATTCTTGCCGTTGAATGTAAGAGATTCATCCCCATATACTCATTAACCAGATTTTATGAAACGTTAGATGCTTGCGTCTCATGAGATTCCCCCTCAACCTGGCGGAAATTAAACTAAGAGAGAGCTCTATGAACCCTGAGCGTTCCGAACGCATTGAAATCCCCGTTTTGCCATTGCGCGACGTGGTGGTTTATCCGCACATGGTGATCCCGTTATTTGTTGGCCGGGAAAAATCGATTCGGTGCCTCGAAGCCGCAATGGATCACGATAAGAAGATCATGCTGGTGGCACAGAAAGAGGCCTCAACGGATGAACCTGGCATTAACGACTTGTTCTCGGTTGGCACCGTAGCGTCGATCCTGCAGATGCTGAAGCTGCCGGACGGCACGGTAAAAGTGCTGGTCGAGGGGCTGCAGCGCGCACGCATCACTACGCTGTCCGACAGCGGTGAGCATTTTGCCGCGCAGGCGGAATACCTTGAATCGCCGGCTATCGACGAGCGCGAGCAGGAAGTGCTGGTGCGCACCGCGATCAATCAGTTTGAAGGCTATATCAAACTGAACAAAAAAATCCCGCCGGAGGTGCTGACGTCACTGAACAGCATCGACGACGCCGCGCGCCTGGCGGACACCATCGCCGCCCACATGCCGCTGAAACTCAGCGACAAACAGTCGGTGCTCGAGATGTCCGACATCACCGAGCGTCTGGAATACCTGATGGCGATGATGGAGTCGGAGATCGACCTGCTGCAGGTTGAGAAACGCATCCGCAACCGCGTCAAGAAGCAGATGGAGAAGAGCCAGCGCGAGTACTATCTGAATGAGCAGATGAAGGCGATTCAGAAAGAACTGGGCGAGATGGACGACGCGCCGGACGAGCACGAAGCGCTGAAGCGCAAGATCGATGCGGCGAAAATGCCGAAAGAGGCGCGCGAGAAAACCGAAGCGGAACTGCAAAAGCTGAAGATGATGTCGCCGATGTCGGCGGAAGCGACCGTGGTACGCGGCTACATCGACTGGATGCTTCAGGTGCCGTGGAACGCGCGCAGCAAGGTGAAAAAAGACCTGGTCAAGGCGCAGGAAGTGCTCGATACCGATCACTACGGCCTGGAGCGCGTCAAGGATCGCATCCTCGAGTACCTCGCGGTGCAGAGCCGCGTCAGCAAAATCAAAGGGCCTATCCTGTGTCTGGTTGGGCCGCCGGGCGTGGGTAAAACCTCGCTGGGGCAGTCGATCGCCAAAGCGACCGGGCGCCAGTACGTGCGCATGGCGTTAGGCGGCGTGCGTGACGAAGCGGAAATCCGCGGTCACCGCCGTACCTACATCGGATCGATGCCGGGCAAACTGATCCAGAAAATGGCCAAGGTTGGGGTGAAGAACCCGCTGTTCCTGCTGGATGAGATCGACAAGATGTCTTCCGACATGCGCGGCGATCCGGCTTCCGCTCTGCTGGAGGTGCTGGATCCGGAACAGAACGTGGCGTTCAACGACCACTACCTGGAAGTGGATTACGATCTGTCCGACGTGATGTTCGTCGCCACCTCCAACTCGATGAACATCCCTGCGCCGCTGCTGGACCGTATGGAAGTGATCCGTCTGTCGGGTTATACCGAGGACGAAAAGCTCAACATCGCCAAACAGCACCTGCTGCCGAAGCAGCTTGAGCGCAACGCGCTGAAAAAAGGCGAGCTGACGGTCGACGACAGCGCCATCATCGGCATCATTCGCTTCTACACCCGCGAAGCCGGGGTGCGCAGCCTGGAGCGTGAAATCTCTAAACTGTGCCGTAAAGCGGTGAAAACGCTGCTGATGGATAAGAAGCGCAAGCACATCGAGATCAACGGCGACAACCTGAAGGACTACCTGGGCGTGCAGCGCGTCGATTACGGCCGTGCGGATACCGAAAACCGCGTGGGCGAAGTCACCGGGTTGGCGTGGACGGAAGTGGGCGGCGATCTGCTGACCATCGAAACCGCCTGCGTGCCGGGCAAAGGCAAGCTGACTTACACCGGCTCTCTGGGTGAAGTGATGCAGGAATCGATTCAGGCGGCGCTGACCGTGGTGCGCGCGCGCGCGGAGAAATTGGGCATCAACGCCGATTTCTACGAGAAACGCGACATCCACGTGCACGTGCCGGAAGGGGCGACGCCGAAAGACGGCCCGAGCGCCGGTATCGCGATGTGCACCGCGCTGGTCTCCTGCCTGACCGGCAACCCGGTACGCGCCGATGTGGCGATGACCGGCGAGATCACGCTGCGCGGCCAGGTATTGCCGATCGGCGGCCTGAAAGAGAAACTGTTGGCGGCGCATCGCGGCGGCATCAAAACCGTGCTGATCCCTTACGAGAACAAGCGCGATCTGGAAGAGATCCCGGATAATGTCATCGCCGATCTGGAGATTCATCCGGTGCAGCGAATCGATGAAGTTTTGAACATTGCGTTGCAAAACCCGGCCTTCGGCGCACTGCCGGTAGCGGCAAAATAGTGACGAATCGCAAAAACCATTGATAAAACTTATACTGGCAAGCCATTTCGGACTTGCCAGTATTTTTTTGTACCGCTAAGTTAGATCTCTGTCGGCCCACGTTTTGCCACGCAGTCGGTGGCTTGCCAAGGTTCGATGGGATTGATATAACAGCTGCGCTGTCGCAACCGTAGGGATTTTTCGGTGCGACGATAGAATTCTAGAGGGGATGATAGAGTGAATAAGTCACAACTGATCGACAAGATTGCCGCAGGTGCTGATATTTCCAAAGCGGCAGCTGGACGTGCTTTAGACGCAGTAATCGCTTCCGTTACCGACTCTCTGAAAGCTGGGGATGACGTGGCTCTGGTTGGTTTCGGTTCCTTCACCGTGCGTGAACGTTCGGCTCGTACCGGCCGTAACCCGCAAACCGGTAAAGAAATCAAGATCGCGGCAGCCAAAGTGCCGGCCTTCCGTGCAGGGAAAGCGCTGAAAGACGCTGTAAACTGATTTGGCGTCTAACCGTTTAGCGTAACAGGGTTTTGTAATAAACAATCACCTGACGCAGCGGTGCTGGTAAGGTAAGATACAAGGCGCATCGGACTGATGCGCTTTTTTTATTTTTGTCGCAGGGAACGCGCCTGCACAAGGGTTGTTAATCCACATCACAGCGGAGTGTTGTCACACTATGATGGACAATTTACGCGCGGCTGCCAATCACGTCGTGCTCAAAATCATCCTGGCCCTGATCATCCTGTCATTCGTCCTGACCGGGGTGGGTAACTACCTGATCGGCGGCTCCGGCGATTATGCTGCGAAAGTAAATGGTCAGACGATCGAACGCGCTCAGCTGGAACAGGCTTTCCAAAGCGAGCGTAGCCGCATGCAGCAGCAGCTGGGTGACCAGTTCTCTGCGCTGGCCGGCAACGAAGGCTACATGCAGCAGATGCGCCGTCAGGTGTTGTCCCAGTTGATCGACAACATGCTGCTCGACCAATACGCCAAGAAGCTGGGCCTGGCGGTCAGCGACGATCAGATCAAGGACGCCATCCGCAAGGCGCCTTATTTCCAAACCAACGGCCAGTTCGATAACGCCAAGTACCTCGACCTGATCGGCCGTATGGGCTACACCGCCGACAACTTCGCGCAGTCGATGCGTCAGCAGCTGGTCAATCAGCAGCTGATCCAGGCCTTCGGCGAATCCGGCTTCGTGCTGCCGTCCGAATCACTAGCCATGGCGGCGTTGGTGCTGCAGGAGCGCGACGTGCGTCTGGCGACTATCGATCTGAAGGCGCTGCAGGCGAAACAGAGCGCCGGCGACGACGAACTGAAGGCGTATTACGATCAGAACAAGAACAGCTTCATCGCCCCGGAGCAGGTGAAGGTGAGCTATATCCCGCTGGACGCCGCGTCCATGCAGGACAAGGTGAAAGTGAGCGAAGAGGACATCAGCGCTTACTACGACCAGCACAAGAGCAGCTACGGCCAGCCGGAGCGTAAAAACTACAGCGTGATCCAGCTGAAAACCGAGGCGGAAGCCAATGCGGCGCTGGATGAGCTGAAGAAGGGCGCCGATTTCGCCACGCTGGCGAAAGAGAAATCCACCGACATCATTTCACGCCGTACCGGCGGCGAACTGGGTTGGCTGGAGCCGGAAACCACCGCCGACGAGCTGAAACAGGCTAACCTGACTGAAAAAGGGCAGCTGTCCGGCGTGGTGAAATCTTCCGTCGGCTACCTGATCGTGCGTTTGAACGACATCGAACCAGAGAAACTGAAGCCGCTGAGCGAAGTGCATGACGCTATCGCCAAGCAGGTGAAGCAGGAGAAAGCGGTAGATGCGTATTACGCGCTGCAGCAGAAGGTGAGCGAAGCGGCAACCAGCGACAACGAATCCCTGGCCTCGGCTGAAGAAGCAGCCGGCGTGAAAGCGGCGCAAACCGACTGGTTCACCCGCGACAACATCCCTGCGGCGCTGAACTTCAAGCCGGTGGTGCAGGCGATCTTCGACGGTTCGCTGATCGGCGAGAACGGCGCGCCGGGCAGTAACTCCGACGTGATCACCGTAGACGGCGACCGCGCCTTCGTGGTGCGCGTGAGCGGCCACAAGCCGGAAGGCATCGAGCCGTTCGACCAGGTAAAAGACCGCGTGGCGGATCTGGTGAAGCGCAACAAGGCGGTGCAGGAAGCGAAACTGCAGGGTGAGAAGCTGCTGGTTGAGCTGAAGCAGGGCAAGGGCGACGAGGCGATGAAAGCCGCCGGCCTGAGCTTTGGTGCCGTGCAGAAGATGGCGCGCGCGCCGGAAGACAGCCAGCTGGTGGAGAGCGTGTTCGCGCTGCCGCACCCGCAGGACGGCAAACCGGTGTACGGCATGTCGCAGGATCGCCAGGACAACGTGGTGCTGATCGCACTCGATGCGGTGAAGCCAGGCACGCTGCCGGAAGACGAAATGAAAACCTTCGTCGGCAAGATGGAAGAGGGCGCGACCGGCGTTTCCTTCGATTCGCTGCTGGCGAGCCTGCGTAAAGAAGCCAAAATTAAAATGGGCGCCGCTGAGCAACAGCCGCAGTAATCGCCGCATTTTTCTGCAACGCAGTGCAACAAACAAAGGCCGCTTTCGCGGCCTTTTCCACATCTGATATCCGCCGATTGCTGAATATCTGCCGCCGCGGCAAGGTAGCCGTGCTGTCACACACAAGGAGGATACAGCATGCAACATACAGAGAAAAAAACGTTATCAGGTTACCGTCATCACGTTAAAGCCGCGCTGGCCGCGCTGTTGTTATGCCTGGCGGTGCCGGCCGCCGCGGCGGATAAAGCCGATGCGCCGGCGCCGATGCTCTCAACCCCGACGAGCAATGGCGGGCAACAGGCGATGACCAAGGCGGCCGAAGAGACGGCGGTCAGCATCAATCAGGCCACCGCCGAACAGCTCGCAGCGGCTTTGAGCGGTGTCGGTCTGAAGAAGGCGGAAGGCATTGTGCGCTATCGCGAACAGAACGGGCCATTCACCCAGGTTGAGCAACTGCAGGAGGTGCCGGGCATCGGACCGGCGCTGTTCGAGAAGAACCGCACTCGGCTGAAAATGTGATCCCGGTCGCGGCTGCGCGGCAAAATGCCGCTGAGGCAATGGCGACTCTGCTACATTTTACAGGTCTTACCAGTTTGGCGCGTTGACCAAACGGGCGAGGGAGCCCACGCGGCTCCCTCTTTCTGTAATCACCAGGCAGGAGCGATCGTTCCCTATGCAAACCTTTATCAAAGTTCGCGGTTATCACCTTGATGTCTACCAGCACGTTAACAATGCCCGCTATCTGGAGTTTCTGGAGGAGGCGCGCTGGGAGTGGCTGGAAAACGAGGCAGGGTTCCGCTGGATGACGGAAAACAACATCGCTTTCATCGTGGTGAACATCAATATCAATTACCGCAGCCCGGCGGTATTGGGGGATAAACTGCGCATCGACAGCCAGATGGTGCAGCTCAACGGCAAAAGCGGGGTACTGAGCCAGAAGGTGACGCAGGATCCGGCGGGGACGCCGGTGGCCGACGCGCTGCTGACTTTCGTGTGCGTCGATCTGAAAACGCAGCGGGCGCTGCCGATTGAAGGGGAATTGCGCGAGCACCTGGAAGCGCTCACGCCCAAATAACATTCGCAGTCAGCTCACCGGCGGCGGCTGCCGCCGTCGCTGCCTCAGGCCAGACCGGCCTTCTGTTTCAACGCCGCCATCACTTCCGCCTGGTTGGCGCGATACTGCGTCAGGCCATTGGCGCGCAGGTTGCAGGCGGCGCATTCGCCGCAGCCGTCACCCTTGATGCCGTTGTAGCAGGTCAGCGTATCCTGACGCACCCGATCCAGCTGCTGGTAATAGTCCGCCAGCGCCCAGGTTTCGGCCTTGTTCAGCCACATCAACGGCGTTTCGAAGCGGATATCGCGGGCGATGCCCAACACCACCGCCTGGTTCAGCGCTTTGACGAACTCGTCGCGGCAATCCGGGTAGCCGGAGAAGTCGGTTTCACACACGCCGGTGATCACCGCCTCCGCTTCCACCTGGTAGGCGTAGATCGCCGCCAGCGTCAGGAACAGGATGTTGCGGCCCGGCACGAAGGTGCTCGGCAGCGCGTTTTTCTGGTTGGGATCGTAGGCGGGAACCGGAATATTGTCGCGAGTCAGGCTGCTGATGGCCAGCTCATTGAGCAACGTCACGTCCAGCACCTTGTGCGCCTTGGCGCCGAGGGCCTCCGACAGCTCCTGAGCCACTTCAATTTCGGCGCGATGGCGCTGGCCGTAATCGAACGTGACGCAGTGAACTTCGTCATACTGTTGCAATGCCTGGATCAAGCAGGTCGTGGAGTCTTGTCCACCGCTGAAAACGACAACCGCGCGCTTCATAAAATCACCTTTTTGGGCTTTGGCCATTCCCGATACACATTCGGGCGGCAGGATAAAAATTGCGTTGCGGCGACAATAGTAGCAGAAAGGGCCGTCAGGCGCAGGGCGGTTCGGCTCCGGTCGGTGCGTCATCCACCGGCGGCGGCAGCCACGCCTGGCAAAAATCGAACCAGCCATGGGCGGTCAGCGTCACGCCATGCATACGCGGCGGCGCGCTGATCTGATACTGGTAGTGGAACAGCGGCGTGATGATGGCGGCGGCCATCAGCTGTTGATAATAGGCCTGCAGCCGTTCGAAGCGCAGTGGCTGCGCCTGCAGCTGTTGGATCTCCCGCAGCGTCTCCTGCTGCTGCTGCCAGCGGCTTGCCGTCAGGATACCGCGCCACAGCGAATCCTGCCGCAGCCAGCTCTCCAGCGTCGCCTCAGGCGCCTCGCCGATCAGGTTGTCTGCCAGCAGCAGGTCGGCCTGGGCGATTTGCGCCTCGCTTTGCCAGCGCTTGCCGGCGTAGTAACGCACTTCCAGCTCGCAGCCGTGCTGCGCGAGCAGCCGCTGTAGCGCGACCGTCACCGTTTGCAGCTCGACCGGCGGCCGATACAGCAATGTTAGCCGAGCGGGCAGCGGGACATCTTCTTCAATCCGTTGGCTGGGGATGCGCCAGCCGGGCAGCATTTCATGGCTGGGGGTGATCACGCTGTTGGGGATCGGCAGATGGCTGAGCAGGCCGGACTGCTGGATCAGCATCAGCAGCTTTTGCCCCTGGGCTTCGCTCAGCACGCCGTGGCGCAGGTTCAGCGCCAGATAACACCAGCCCAGGCTCATGCTGCGCTGCACCGGCCGGGCCTGCGCCAAATCGTCTTGCTGACCGATGGTGATGCGCACCGGATGCCGGCAGCTGGCGTCGGCGCCGGTGATGGGCAGATCGGGCGTGATCCAGTATTCGATGGTGTCCAGATACGGATGCTGCAGATGGTAACCGGCATGCTGTTCCAGCCTCACTAACTGCGGTTCATTCAACGCCAGTTTAAATGGGCCGGCGCCGATGGCCGGCAGTTCGGGGTGCGTCATCAGACAAGGCAGCTCCGCCAGCCGGTGTGCCAGCCAATAGTCCGGCAGGTGCAGGTCGAACTGAATGCACAGCGGATGCGGCAGGCTGACGTTCGCGACGCTGCTCAGGCTGGGTTGGCTGCGCGGATGGCCCAGCAGTTTTTCCAGCGTTTGCAGCAGTTGCTGGCCGGTCAACGGTTCGCCGTTGTGCCAGCGCAGCTGGCTACGCAAAAAGAATCGCCAGCGCAGGCCGCCATCGCTTATCTGCCAGTGGTGCGCCAGATCGGGCTGCGGCTCCGGGTTACCGGTCATCAGGCGCGTCAGCCCGGCGTGCAGGGTCGACACCAGATGTTGCTCGGCGCGGCCGGTCAGCGTGAGCGGATCGAGCGCCTCCAGCGTACGGTAATAGGGAATGCGCAGCGTCGGGCTGCCGGCCTGCCATTGCCCGCCGAGGTGCGGGCTGAGCAGATCCTGCAGGTGTTGCGGATCGAGCTGCGCCATCTCCAGCGCCCCCTGATGATTGCCCTGTTGCAACAGCTGCTGCAACAGCTGCGCGCGCAGCTCATCCGGTGTTTTCAGGCAGCGCAGGCTGGCGCGTTTGCCGCGGCCGGGCTGCGAATGCCAGCTCAGCCAGCCCTGATCCTGCAGCTGCTGCACCAGCGTGCGGGCATGGCGTTCGCTGCAGTAGAACATTGCCGCCAGCTCGCCGATGGTCACGGCGACCGGCGCGTTGCCGAGCTGTTGATACAGGCGTTGATATTGGCTGAGACGGTGAACCAGGCGCATGAGCAGAAATCCGGAACAGTTTTCCCAAATTGTTCACTATTACTTCCGCAAATACCATCCCATACTGCACTGATTGTAATCGCGTTCACATTCATGAGGTCTTTATGTATCGCCTGGCGGCTTTCGATATGGACGGCACGCTGTTGATGCCGGATCACCGGGTTGGCCCGGAAACGCTGGCGGTGCTGAACCAGCTGGTGGAGCGGGAGATGGTGGTGACGTTCGCCACCGGGCGGCACTACCTTGATGCGCAACCGATCATGGCGCAGCTGGGGCTGCAGGGCTATCTGATCACCGGCAACGGCACGCGGGTGTATGACAACCGTGGCCAACAGCTGCACGCCACCGATCTGCCGGCGGAGATCGCCGAAGAGGTGCTGCATCATCATTGGCGCACCCGCGCCAGCATGCACGTGTTCCGCGACGAAGGTTGGCTGACCGAGTTCCCCGCGCCGGAAGAGATGCTGCAGGCGCACCACCTGAGCGGCTTTCGCTTCCAATTGGCTGACGTGCGCCGCTTACCGGCGTTCGGCAACAGCAAGGTGTGCTTTGTTGCACCGCATGAGGAGTTGCTGGAATTGCAGGTGCAGCTGCGGGCGCAGCTGGGCGGCGAGGCCGATCTGTGTTTCTCCGCTTACGATTGCCTGGAGGTGCTGCCGCTCGGTTGCAACAAGGGCGCGGCACTGGAGCGGCTGAGCCGTCACCTGGGATTGACGATGGCCGACTGCATGGCGTTCGGCGACGCGATGAACGACAAAGAGATGCTGGGGGCGGTGGGACACGGCGTGGTGATGGGCAACGCCCTGCCGCAGCTGAAATCCCTGCTGCCGCAGCTACCGGTTATCGGCCATTGCCAACAACAGGCGGTGGCCCACTATTTACAACATTGGCTGCGTTCACCTTGCCTCACCTATTCCCCCGAAGAATGAGGTTCTCCTTACAGCCGGCCGGGTATGACTACCCGGCTTTTTTTTACCCGAAGCCTGGCGTTACAAATTTGCCAGCTGCGCCAGATACGGCTGCAGATCGCCGATGTTGTTGCTGACCCATTCCGGGTTGTAATAGGTATCCAGGTAACGCTCGCCGCTGTCGCACAGCAGGGTGACGATCGACCCTTGCTCGCCGTTTTCCCGCATCTGTTTCGCCAGCTGCAGCGCACCCCAGACGTTGGTGCCGGTGGAGGCGCCGACCTTGCGGCCGAGCACGCCTTCCAGCCAGTGAATGGTGGCGATGCTGGCGGCATCCGGCACCCGCAGCATGTTGTCGACCACCGACGGGATGAACGACGGCTCGGCGCGCGGGCGGCCGATGCCTTCGATACGGCTGCCGCAGCTGCCGATCAGGGTGCGATCGCCGTGGTGGAAGCAGTCATAGAACACCGAGTTTTCCGGATCGACCACCGTCAATTGGGTGTCGTGCCCCTGATAGCGGATATAACGCCCCAGCGTGGCGGAGGTGCCGCCGGTGCCGGCGCTCATCACGATGTGTTTCGGCACCGGGAAGGGTTCGCGCGCCATCTGGCGGAAGATGCTGTCGGCGATGTTGTTGTTGCCGCGCCAGTCGGTGGCGCGTTCGGCGTAAGTGAACTGATCCATATAGTGGCCGTTCAGCTCTTTCGCCAGCTGTTCGGAGGCGGCGTAGATCTGGGCGGCGTGATCGACGAAGTGACAGCGGCCGCCGTAAAAGGCGATCTGTTCCACCTTGCGGCGCGCGGTGCAGGACGGCATCACTGCGATGAACGGCAGGCCGATCAGGCGAGCGAAGTAGGCTTCGGACACCGCCGTGCTGCCGGAAGAGGCCTCGATGATGGTGGTGTTCTCGGTGATCCAGCCGTTGCACAGGCCATAAAGGAACAGCGAGCGCGCCAGACGGTGTTTCAGGCTGCCGGTCGGGTGGGTGCTCTCATCCTTCAGATACAGGCAGATGCCGGGAAACGCCGGCAGGTTCAGGCGAATCAGGTGCGTATCGGCGGAGCGCTGAAAATCCGCTTCTATTTCACCGATAGCATATTTTACCCAAGAGTTTGTCATGATTTGGCCTCAGAATAGGGGGCTGATTTATGGCGTAGCATAGCCTGTCGGCGGGAAAAAAGGATTGCCATTTTCCCTGTTTAATCGCTTAATGGGAGAAAATTTTTCTCCAGGTGGCCGCTATGTTAGATAAAACAGACCGTAAGCTGCTGTGCATGCTGCAGCAAGATTGCACCCAGTCGCTGCAGGCGCTGGCCGATGCGGTTAATTTGACCTCTACGCCGTGCTGGAAGCGCCTGAAGCGTCTGGAAGACGAAGGCTATATCCGCGGCCGGGTGGCCTTGTTGGATAACGAAAAGCTTGGCCTGGGGCTGACGGCGTTCGTGCTGATCAAGACCCAGCAGCACAGCAGCGAGTGGTATCAGGCGTTTGTGCAGCTGACCAGCCAGATGCCCGAGGTGCTGGCGTTCTACCGTATGGCGGGAGAGTACGACTACCTGATGCAGGTCGAAGTGGCGGACATGAAAAGCTACGACGGTTTTTACAAGCGCCTGGTGAACGGCGTGCCGGGCCTTATCGACGTCACCTCGAGCTTTGCCATGGAAAAAATCAAGTACACCACCGCGCTGCCGGTGCCGGAGTGAAAAGTTCACCGGACGGGCGGCTCAACGGTGGTATCCTGCTCCGTTGAAGCGGAAAAAGAGACAAACCTCATAAAACCCTGGAATCAAACTGCGTGAGATTATTTGCACAAATCGGCTGGTACTTCCGCCGGGAGTGGCGCCGCTACCTGGGCGCGGTGGTATTGCTTATCGTCATCGCCATCCTGCAACTGCTGCCGCCTAAACTGGTCGGCATCATCGTGGACGGCGTCACCGAAAAACAGATGTCTACCGGCGTGCTGTTGGCCTGGCTCGGGCTGATGATCGGCACCGCGATCGTCGTTTACCTGCTGCGCTATGTGTGGCGGGTGCTGCTGTTCGGCGCTTCCTACCAACTGGCGGTCGAGCTGCGCGAAAACTTTTACCGTCAGCTCAGTCGGCAGAACCCGGCGTTCTACCTGCGCCACCGCACCGGCGATCTGATGGCGCGCGCCACCAACGACGTGGATCGCGTGGTGTTCGCCGCCGGTGAAGGCGTGCTGACGCTGGTGGATTCGCTGGTGATGGGGTTGGTGGTGCTGGTGGTGATGAGCACCCAAATCAGCTGGCAGCTGACGGTGTTGGCGTTAATCCCGATGCCGCTGATGGCGATCGCCATCAAATATTACGGCGATCAGCTGCACCAGCGCTTTAAATCGGCGCAGGCGGCGTTTTCCAGCCTCAACGATCAGGCGCAGGAAAGCATGACCAGCATCCGCATGATCAAGGCCTTCGGGTTGGAGGATCACCAATCCAACCGCTTCGCCGACGTCGCGGCGCAGACCGGCGCCAAGAACATGCACGTGGCGCGGGTGGATGCGCGCTTCGATCCGACCATTTATATCGCCATCGGCGCCTCTAACCTGCTGGCCATCGGCGGCGGCAGCTGGATGGTGGTGAACGGTTCGCTGACGCTCGGGCAACTGACCAGCTTTGTGATGTACCTCGGCCTGATGATCTGGCCGATGCTGGCGCTGGCCTGGATGTTCAACATCGTCGAGCGCGGCAGCGCGGCCTACAGCCGTATCCGCAGCCTGCTCAACGAGGCGCCGGCGGTGCAGGACGGCCCGCAGGCGTTGCCAGCCGGGCGCGGCGTGCTGGAGGTGGATATCCGCGCGTTCCACTACCCGGAAAACCCGCACCCGGCGCTGCATGACCTGGCGCTGACGTTGAAGCCGGGGCAGATGCTGGGGCTGTGCGGGCCGACCGGGGCCGGTAAGTCGACATTACTGTCGCTGATCCAGCGTCAGTTCGACGTCGACCAAGGGCAGATCCGCTATCACGGCCTGCCGCTTCCGCAGGTCAGGCTCGACGACTGGCGTTCGCGGCTGTCGGTGGTGAGCCAGACGCCGTTCCTGTTCTCCGATACCGTGGCGAACAACATCGCGCTGGGCCAGCCGGGGGCGACGCAGGCGCAGATTGAACAGGCGGCGCGGCTGGCCAGCGTCCATGAGGACATTCTGCGGCTGCCGCAGGGCTATGACACCGAAGTGGGCGAACGCGGCGTGATGCTGTCGGGCGGCCAGAAACAGCGCATCTCCATCGCGCGCGCGTTGCTGCTGGATGCGGAGATCCTGATCCTCGACGATGCGTTGTCGGCGGTGGACGGCCGTACCGAGCACCAGATCCTGCACAACCTGCGCAGCTGGGGGCAAGATCGCACGGTGATCATCAGCGCGCACCGGCTGTCGGCATTGACCGAAGCCAGCGAAATCCTGGTGATGCAGCACGGCGGCGTGGCGCAGCGCGGCGATCCGGCGGCGCTGGCGGCGCAGCCGGGCTGGTATCGCGATATGTACCGTTATCAGCAGCTGGAAGCGGCGCTGGACGAAGCGCCGGAAAACGGTGAGGAGGCGTTGGCCGATGAATAAAGTGCAAAAGCTGTGGCCGACGCTGAAGCGGCTACTGGCCTACGGCTCGCCGTACCGCAAACCGCTGGGGGTGGCGGTGCTGATGCTGTGGGTGGCGGCGGCGGCGGAAGTCGCCGGGCCGATCCTGGTCAGCTATTTTATCGATAATTACGTCGCCAAAGGGCAACTGCCGCTGATGATTGTCGGCGGGCTGGCGGCGGCCTACATTCTGCTGGAGCTGCTGGCGGCGGCGCTGCACTACTTCCAGGCGCTGCTGTTCAACCAGGCGGCGGTAGGCGTGGTGCAGCGGCTGCGTACCGACGTGATGGACGCCGCGCTGCGCCAGCCGCTCAGCGCCTTCGACACGCAACCGGTCGGGCAATTGATCTCGCGCGTCACCAACGACACCGAAGTGATCAAGGACCTGTACGTGATGGTGGTCTCCACGGTGCTGAAAAGCGCCGCGCTGATCGGCGCCATGCTGGTGGCGATGTTCAGCCTCGACTGGCGCATGGCGTTAGTGGCTATCTGCATCTTCCCGGCGGTGTTCGTGGTGATGGGCATCTATCAATATTACAGCACGCCGATTGTGCGCCGGGTGCGCAGTTATCTGGCGGACATCAACGACGGTTTCAACGAAGTGATCAACGGCATGGGCGTGATCCAGCAATTCCGCCAGCAGGTGCGCTTCGGCGAACGCATGAGCGCCGCCAGCCAATCGCACTATCTCGCGCGCATGCAGACGCTGCGGCTCGACGGTTTTCTTCTGCGGCCGCTGCTCAGTCTGTTTTCGGCGCTGGTGCTGTGCGGTTTGCTGATGTTGTTCGGCTTCAGCGGCGAAGGCGTGATTGGCGTCGGCGTGCTCTATGCCTTCATCAACTACCTGGGGCGTTTGAACGAACCGCTGATCGAGTTGACGTCACAACAGTCGATCCTGCAGCAGGCGGTGGTGGCCGGCGAACGTATTTTCGAACTGATGGATCGCAGCCAGCAAAGCTACGGCGCAGACGATCGTCCGTTGGCCAGCGGCAGCATCGACATCACCGATCTGAGCTTCGCCTACCGTGCGGATAAAAAGGTGCTGCAGCATATTTCGCTGGCGGTGCCCTCACGCGGCTTCGTGGCGCTGGTCGGCCATACCGGCAGCGGCAAGAGCACGCTGGCTAACCTGCTGATGGGCTATTACCCGGTCAGCGAAGGGGAAGTGCGTCTCGACGGCCGTCCGCTCTCCAGCCTGTCGCACCGCACGCTGCGCCAGGGCGTGGCGATGGTGCAACAGGATCCGGTGGTGATCGCCGATTCGGTGCTGGCCAACGTGACGCTGGGGCGCAACATCGATGAAGAAGCCGTCTGGCGGGCGCTGGAAACGGTGCAGCTGGCGAGTCTGGTGCGCGGCTTCCCACAGGGTATCCATACCCGGCTGGGGGAGCAGGGCAATAACCTGTCGGTCGGGCAGAAACAGCTGCTGGCGATGGCGCGGGTATTGGTGCAGGCGCCGCAGATCCTGATCCTCGACGAGGCGAGCGCCAATATCGACTCGGGCACCGAACAGGCGATCCAGCGCGCGCTGCGAGCGATCCGCGAGCACACCACGCTGGTGGTGATCGCCCACCGGCTGTCGACGATCGTCGATGCCGATTCCATCCTGGTGCTGCATCGCGGCCAGGCGGTAGAGCAGGGCAACCATCAGCAGCTGCTGGCGCAGCAGGGGCGCTACTACCAGATGTACCAGCTGCAGCTGGCGGGCGAGCAGCTGGCGGAAGCGGTGCGCGAAGAGAGCCAACCCGCCTGAGCATGGGCCGCGATCGCGGCCCTTCTTTTTTTCCCACGCACCACAAGCAGGCAACCCGCCTGCGCCATGCCCCCTTTCTGCACTTTTTCGACGCGATGCGCACCAAATCAGTGCGCGATATTTAATCAATTCAGGGTATCGGTATGGCGCCGCGGTCTGATGGTGCCCGCGTGCCCGCTAATCCGCTGAATCGCCATGCAAAATAAAATTTGGCACAGCCCTTGCTACATATGAGGCGTACCGGGGTGAGTTTGGGCTTAATTCGTGGAGAGGCAATATGAAGCTGGTGACCGTGGTAATCAAACCGTTCAAGCTGGAGGACGTGCGCGAGGCCTTGTCCTCCGTGGGCATTCAGGGGTTGACCGTAACCGAAGTGAAGGGCTTTGGCCGCCAGAAAGGGCACGCCGAGCTGTATCGCGGCGCCGAATATAACGTCAATTTCCTGCCCAAGGTCAAAATCGATATCGCCATCGCCGACGATCAGTTGGATGAAGTGGTTGATGTCATTAGCAAAGCCGCCTACACCGGCAAAATCGGCGACGGCAAAATTTTCGTTGCCGAATTGCAACGCGTGATCCGTATTCGCACCGGCGAAACCGACGAATCGGCACTGTAACCGCGAACTCAGTTAAGTGATGGGGATGATTGATAATGAAAAGACTGTTATCCATGTTGGGCCTGAGTTCGGTAACCCTGGTTCCTTCTTTGGCCCTGGCCGCCCCGGCGGTCGCCGATAAGGCCGACAACGCCTTTATGATGATCTGCACCGCGTTGGTGCTGTTCATGACGCTGCCCGGCATCGCGCTGTTTTACGGCGGCCTGCTGCGCGGCAAAAACGTGCTGTCGATGCTGACGCAGGTCACCGTCACCTTCGCGCTGGTCTGCGTGCTGTGGGTGCTGTATGGCTACAGCCTGGCGTTCAGCGAAGGCAATGCGGTGTTCGGCGGATTCCAGACGGCGATGCTGAAAGGCATCGGCATCGACAGCGTCACCGGCAGCATCAGCCAGATGATCCACGTCGCTTTCCAGGCCTCCTTCGCCTGCATTACCGTGGCGCTGGTGGTGGGGGGCTTCGCCGAACGCATTCGCTTCTCGGCGGTGCTGATCTTCGCGATCCTGTGGTTCACCCTGTCTTACCTGCCGATCGCACACATGGTGTGGGGCGGTGGCTATCTGGCCACCGACGGCGCGCTGGACTTCGCCGGCGGCACCGTGGTGCACATCAACGCCGCCAGCGCCGGGCTGATCGGCGCCTATCTGCTCGGCAAACGCGCCGGCTTCGGTAAAGAGGCGTTCAAACCGCATAACCTGCCGATGGTGTTTACCGGCGCGTCCATCTTGTATATCGGCTGGTTCGGCTTTAACGCCGGTTCCGCCAGCGCGGCTAACGGCATCGCGGCCTTGGCATTCCTGAACACTGTGGTGGCTACTGCGGGCGCCATTCTGTCCTGGACCTTTGCCGAGTGGGTGCTGCGCGGCAAGCCTTCGTTGCTGGGCGCCTGCTCCGGCATGATCGCCGGGCTGGTTGCCGTTACGCCGGCGGCGGGCACCGTGGGCGTGGGCGGCGCGTTGATCATCGGCCTGGTGGGGGGCGTCGCCGGCCTGTGGGGCGTAGTGACGTTGAAGAAATGGCTGAAAGTGGACGACACCTGCGACGTGTTCGGCGTGCACGGCGTGTGCGGCATCGTCGGCTGTCTGCTGACCGGTGTGTTCACCGCTTCTTCCCTCGGCGGCACCGGCTATGCCGAAGGGGTGACGATGGGGCATCAGGTGTGGATCCAGCTGCTGAGCGTCGTGATTACGCTGGTGTGGTCAAGCGTCGCCGCCTTTATCGCCTTCAAGATCGCGGGCGCGATGGTGGGGCTGAGAGTGCCGGAAGAGCAGGAGCGCGAAGGGTTGGACGTCAACAGCCACGGCGAGAGCGCCTACAACCAGTAAGACTCGAAGCAGGGCAGTGCGCTAAATACGAAAATAATGATGAAGCAAAAAGGGGCGATGGAAACATCGCCCCTTTCTTTATGCCGCAAATCAGGCGTCGCGTTGGCGAATCACCCCTTCCTGTACGGTGGTGGCGACCAGCACGCCGTCGCGGGTGTAGATCTGGCCGCGCACAAAGCCGCGTGCGCCGGAGGCGGAGGAGCTTTCCACCGCGTACAGCAGCCAATCATCCATGCGGAACGGGCGGTGGAACCACATCGAATGGTCGATGGTGGCCACCTGCATGCCCGGCTCGAGGAAGCCGACGCCGTGCGGCTGTAGCGCCGTCGGCAGGAAGTTAAAGTCCGATGCGTAGCCCAGCAGATATTGGTGGATGCGCGCATCGTCCGGCATGCTGCCGTTGGCGCGGAACCACACGTAGCGATGCGGTTCTTCCACGCTGCCCTTCAACGGGTTGTGGAATTTCACCGGGCGCATTTCGATCGGCTTCTGACCGATAAATTTTTCGCGTACTTTGGTCGGCAACATCGGCGCCAGCTTCTGAGCAATCTCTGATTCGGACAGCAGCCCTTCCGGCGGCGGCACGTCCGGCATCTGGTTCTGGTGCTCGAAACCTTCTTCCGGGCTCTGGAAGGAGGCGGTCATATAGAAGATAGGTTTGCCGTGCTGGATGGCGCTGACGCGACGGGCGCTGAAGCTGTTGCCGTCGCGCAGGGTTTCTACGTCGTAGACGATCGGCTTGCTGCTGTCGCCCGGACGCAGGAAGTAGCTGTGGAACGAGTGCACGCTGCGCTCGTCCGGCACCGTCTGTTTGGCGGCGTACAGCGCCTGGCCGACCACTTGCCCGCCGAACACCTGACGCAGCCCCAGATCTTCGCTTTGGCCGCGGAACAGCCCTTCTTCGATTTTCTCCAGATCCAACAGATCGAGGAGGTTTTGCAATGCCTGGCTCATAAAATTGTTACCTTTCTAATAATCATTTTGCGCAGTGTGCGGAATATCACGGCGCGGCGTCAATATCTTGCGTTAAAGGGCCGATGAGAATGCTCTTAATAGTGAGCGCATTGGGCTGGCTAAGTGATTAATAGGCGGGGCAAAGTGGATTTATCAGTGTTTTGTGCTAAGTTTAATGAGTGAGGTGGTGAAAGCCACCAACGTGTTGATAATAAAAAAGGAGACCGATCCATGAAACTCTGGCAAATCGTAGGCGGTGCCGCAGCACTGACGATCACGCTGGCAGGATGCGCGCAAAAGAGTGCTGATGTGCCTACACCGGCGGCCGGCAACCCGGCGGCTGCGCAAACGCAGATTCAGGGGCCGGCGGTGACAGGTTCGGTTAATATACGTCAGCGCATTGCGCTGCCGCCGGACGCCGTACTGACTGTCACCCTCTCTGATGCCTCGCTGGCGGATGCGCCGTCCAAAGTGATTGCACAGCGCGCGATACGTACCGAAGGGCAACAAGCGCCGTTCAACTTTACGCTGCCGTACAACCCGTCTGATATCCAACCGAATGCGCGCATCATTCTGAGCGCGGCGGTGACGGTCAACGGGCGACTGATGTTCATTACCGACACGATCCAGGAAGTGGTTAACCGCAACGGCACCCGCGCCGATCTGCTGCTGGTTCCGGTGCAGGGCGTGCCGATGCAGGCTGCGCCAAGCGCGATGCAGTAATTCTGCTGCGGTACGGCAAGACCCAATCAACAGCCTTTGCGCTTCGGCCAAAGGCTGTTTTGTTTTACCAGCGCCAGCCGTAGCGATCGAAATCGACCGTGCTGTGCGGGCCGAAAATAATCCCCTCCGCCAGCAATGCCTGCCGTTGCCGTTGAAAATCCTCCCCCTGTTGCGAGATTTGCCCGTGCCGGTTGATTACGCGGTGCCACGGCAGCGTGCTGCCTTCCGGCAAACGCCGCAGCACGCCGCCGACCTGACGCGCGGCGCGCGGCGAACCGGCCAGACGGGCGACTTCACCGTAGGTGGTGACTTTGCCGTACGGAATAGCGGCCACGATATGGAATACCCGCTGGCTGAAAGAGGCGTCTTCTGGTTGCATGTTGCAGTTCCTGCGCGAGTCAAAACCCAGGCGGAGAGTGTGCCACAATGCAGGTGGGCAAGAAAACAGCGGTTGGCCCGGGTTGGCTTGCTATTTGATGGGGCATCGCCGATAATGCCCACCGCTTCGGAGTACAGAAGCCGTCAATGGGGGCCCTGTTGGTTCTCCCGCAACACTAACTTGTGAACTCGGTCAGGTCCGGAAGGAAGCAGCCGCAGCAGGTGACGTGTGTGCCGGGATGTAGCTGGCAGGGTCCCCACCCATTTGCGTCCCGCAAAACGCTCTTCCCCGTTATTCATCAAGTCGATACGCTGAACAGGCGTTACTTTCACGTCGCGATCGCGAAGCGTGTCATCTGCACCGTTTTAGCCTTTATCCCCCTGATAGAAATGTATTGTTGCCAACAGATCCGATGACGGCGAAAAAATAACGCGTATACCGCCATTTGTGGGACAAATAAGGATGGAGAGATGGGGAAAATTCTTAAAGTTGCGCACCTGTTGGGATGACGTTAGTATTGTTTTTTCTCTGTGCGAAAAAACTATCCGCGCTTAGCGGCGGTCGTCGAACTGGCTCAATAAGTTTAAATAATAACCCGTGTGCGCTGTCAGGCTAAACATGATTTATATCATTGATAAAGATATTACATTTAATACTGAAAACGGTTCATTGAAAAGTTTAAAGAAGGGGCGGGAAGTTTTCTTATCCAGCGTCAATGCCAGAGTATTCAAATGCTTGCTTGAACACGGCCATGAGACGGTGAGTCGCGAGACGCTGTTGCAGCAGGTTTGGACCGATCACGGCTTGAGCGCCTCTTCCGCGACGTTAAATCAATATATCAGCCTGACCCGACGCGCATTGACGTCTGTCGGTTTCAACGAGCGCCTCATCGTTACCCTATCCAAAAAGGGGTATAGACTTAATCGAATAATACCTGTCGACCGACTGCGGATTGATTTACCCGAGCCTCCTCAGCTTGCCGATGCCTCAGTGACGTTGGCGTCACCTGCCGCAACGACAAAAAACACCCATCACTATTTTTTTATTCTGCTGCGCAGTTTATCGATCGTCGTACCCTTATCTTTTCTGGCGCTGTGTTTCATCTATTACAAGCACCATCGCGACAGTGAAAAGAAGCAGGTATTGTCCTACGTCGGCACGGTGAACGGTTGCCCGATCTACTATGCCGGCCATTTTTTGGCGAATCACCAGGACGGCTACTTGCAGTTTCTGGTCAGGAAAGATTTGTATGGCCGGCATTGCCGATCCGGCGAGGTCGTCATTACCAAGGTTAACCGTTCTCAAAATGCCAATGAAGACAGCGGACGCCAGTTTATCGCCAAATGCACGAAGGACAGTGCGGCTGTTTTGCATAACTGTGAGAGCGAGTACATTCGGGCATGGAAAAAAAGTTAAATATTCTGTCAGCCACGCTGGTCGGCCTGTGCGTGTTGACCGGCAGCGTGATGTATTCCCTGATACGCAGCCATCATGACTTCAGTGATTTTTCCTGTGAAGCGAACGCCACGTTCAATTATTTCAATTCACTGGACGCGCAGGCGGCCCATAACGACATTCAGCTGTCGCTGAAAATAAACTACATCTTTTTGTCCGGCGATAAGGGCGTGATGGTCCTGTCGGGGTTAGCCAACGACGGTGAAAAGAAATACTTCGTCAATCGGCGGGTTAACTTCAGCTATGTTTCGCAGGGGAGTTTTTATCGCTTTCAGTATGGCGAGGTCAACTATTCGCCGCGTGATACCTTGCCGGAAGAGATTTATACCTACTTTTTCAGCAATGAGTCGACGTTTTATCATATTCGCAGCATTGATAAAAACACGTTGATGTTTAGCAATGCCTATTCGCCGATGTTCTTATGCAATATTGAATCCTGACGTTTACTTTATTGCCCCTCCGATAAAGATGTATTTTATTTGCCGTTTATAGCGTTCCGCCGTCTTTTTAGCGCACAACTAATAACATGAGTTATTATCGGTCATTGTCTATTTTTCGCATCACTAATCGAATTTAATGGCGGTTCACTTATTTTATAAATTCTTCTATCACCATGTTTTTAAATGACTTAATGGCTTTAGGTTTGTGTTGTTTTGTTAGATTAATTTTATATTGTTTATTTTAAATAAATAAGTTGCATGAATATTTTTAACATGATTAATTGAGCCGGCTCTTAACACGGCGAATCACTTATTTGCGTTGAAAATGCATCTGCCGCATGCGTGCAAAGGTAATGGCACAGGGAGCCTTTGGACTTCATTAAACTGATAGGCGAGAGATGGACATACATAGCATTGCCCTGAACGAGACTCTGTTGGAAAATGAGTTGGTGATCTTAAACAACAATGAAAAGACGCTGTTATTTAAAAAAGAGAATGTGCTCATCGAAATGACCGAATTGCAGCGGCGTTTCATGCTGTGCCTGTTGAGTGGCATCTATAAGAAAAATGACATTATTCGCGCAGTCTGGTTCTGCAACCATGAGACCATCAGCGACAATAACTATTATCAAATGATATTCCAATGCCGCGCTTTGCTCTCCCGCCACGGTATTCCGGGCGAGGTGATCAAAACCATTCCCCGATTTGGCGTGATGCTGAGTTTCCAGGCCTGCGAACGCGCGAATACGCGGGAGCAATGCTTGGCACCGGCGGCTAATAAACAGCGGCGAACGTGGCTGGACGCCGTGAATTATAAAGTGGCGCTGGCCATCACGCTGCTGTTTTCCGTGGCGATGGTGTTGGGCATTTCCGCTTAGCGTTGGCGCCGTTGAATAACCGGGGGGCCAGTGAGCAAGCGGTTGATAGACTTTTTTATTCTACTTTTCTTCCTGGCTAATTTGACGTTCATGCTTTCTCAGGTGTGGCGAATGATAACCGTGAATAACGAACCCGTTGAGCCGCACCTTGAAAGTGGGCGTGAGCAAGTGCGCCATGGCGTCTTTCCCCAGGAAGATGACATCGAGAAAATTAACGACGCACACTGGTTTGGCCGCTATCAGGCGGCGAAAAGCGGCGAAAAGGCGCGCGGGTATAAGGTCGGCGAGTGGACGATCGGCGCCGAGCTGCTGGCTAACGCGCCGGAGGCCGCGACGCTCGGCAAGATAACCGGTCTGCTGTTCAGTGATAACGCCGAAAAAAGCCTGGTTATCGTGGAACATGGCGGTAAGCAAACCGGGTATGGCGTTGGCGACCGGCTGGTCGGCAGCAATGCCGTTATCGTGCGGATATTAAAAAACAAAATACTGCTCGATGAAAACGGTTATTACGCCGCGCTGACGTTTAAAGAGTAGCCGGCGCGCCGCTTCGGCGTGGGGTGTTTTACAGCATAAGGCAACACTGTGATGACGCATTTTATTTTTCGTTCCCGCGCAGGCTGGAGCGCCGGTTTATGGCGCGCGTTAGCGGCGGTGGCCGTCATGATTGCCCTGGGGGGCCTGGCGCATGCGGAGCAATTCTCCGCCAATTTCAAAGGCACGGACATTCAGGAATTTATCAATACGGTCAGTAAAAACCTGAGCAAGACCATCATTATCGATCCGGCGGTGAAAGGTAAGGTTACGGTGCGCAGCTACGAACAGCTCAACGAGAAGCAATATTACCAGTTCTTTCTCAATGTGCTGGACGTCTACGGCTATACGGTCATCGGCATGCCCAACAATGTCCTGAAGGTGATCGCCGCCAAAGAGGGAAAAAGAGCCGCGCTGTCGCAAAGCGGCAGCGAGGCGATCGCCGAAGGGGATGAAGTGGTGATGCGCGTGGTGCCGCTGCGCAATATCGCGGCCAAAGACGTTTCTCCGATCTTGCGCCAGCTTAACGACAGCATCGGCGTGGGCAGCGTGGCGCATTACGAGCAGGGCAATGCGCTGTTGATCACCGGCCGAGCCGGGGTGGTCAACGGCCTGCTCGACCTTGTCAGGGAGATGGATCAGGACGACGGCAATCAGGTCGAGACCTTCGCGCTGAAGCATGCGGCGGCGCCGGAGATTGCGCGGATGGTGAACGAACTGTTTCGCGAAGAGGGTAAACGGCGTATGGCCGGGGCAGGCTCGCTGCGGCTGGTGGCGGATGAGCGCACCAACAGCGTGATGATCGCCGGGGACGATCGGGCCCGCGAACACGCCAAAGAACTGATTGAGCAGTTGGATAACAAGAGTGTCACCCAAGGCAATACCCAGGTCATTCCGCTCAAATACGCCAAGGCGCAGAGCCTGGTCGAGGTGCTGACCGGCGTGAGCGCGGGCCTGCAAAACGAGAAAGAGAGCGCCGCCGCCAACGTGGCGCTGTTGAAAAATGTGGTGATCAAGGCCGATGAGCAGACCAATGCGCTGATCATCACCGCCGCGCCGGACGTGATGCGCGATCTGGAGGCGGTGGTCGCCAAGCTGGATGTACGGCGCGCGCAGGTGCTGGTCGAAGCGGTGATCGTCGAGGTGCAGGATGGGCAGGGGCTGAACATCGGCGTGCAGTGGGCCAACAAATACGGCGGCGGCACGCAGTTCGCCGGCCAGGCGCCCGGCATCTCGGCGGGGTTCGAAAACGGCATGAGCGATGTGTTCGGCAAGGCCAACGGCCTGATGACCGGTTTCTACAGCGGCAACTGGGGCGTATTGCTGTCCGCCATCGCCAGCAACAACCAAAACAATATCCTGGCTACGCCGAGCATCGTTACGCTCGATAACGCCGAGGCGGAGTTCAGCGTCGGCCAGGATGTACCGATCCTCACCGGTTCGCAAACCACCAACAGCGATAACGTCTTCAATACCGTGTCGCGCAAAACGGTGGGCATCAAGCTCAAGGTCAAACCGCAGATCAATCAGGGCCAGTCCGTGCTGATGCAGATCGAGCAGGAGGTCTCCAGCGTTGCCGACAGCGCCGGCGCTACGCCGGATTCGCTGGGGGCGACCTTCAATATCCGCACGGTCAACAATACGGTGCTGGTGGACAGCGGTGAGACCGTGGTGGTGGGCGGGCTGCTGGACAAGTCCAACTCGGAGCTGGAGAGCAGCGTGCCGATCCTGGGCAAGATCCCGCTGGTGGGGGCGCTGTTTCGCTCGAACGCCACCAAAGCGAGCAAGCGTAATTTGATGCTGTTTATCCGCCCGACCATCATTCGCAGTTCCGAGGGGTATGCCCGGCAGAGCCAGCGCAAGTTAGGCAAGTTCGACGCCGAGCAGCAGGACGATCGTGAGCTGAATAACGCACTGCGCAGCGAGATCGCCGGCGATAAGAAGGCGATCGACAATCGGGCGTTCCTCGCCACCGTCGCGCGTATCGAGGCGTTTTATTCGCGCGGAGCGCGCCCGTGAAGCCCCGTTCTGTGGGGCCGCGGCTGCCTTTTGGCTGGGCGCGGCAGCATGGCGTGCTGGCCGTCGACGGGCAGAGCGGCATCCAACTGTATTGTCACCCCGAGACCCGCCAGGCCGCGTTGATGGAGGCGTACCGCTGCCTGCCCGGTGAGCCGACGCTGGCCCGGCTGGACACGGAGGCCTTTGAACAACGGCTGGTGGCGCACTATCAGCGGGAAAGCGGCCAGGCGCAGAAAATGATCGACGATCTGGGCGGCGAACTGGATTTCTATGCGTTGGCGGAAGAGCTGCCGCAGCAGCAAGACCTGTTGGACGAACAGGACGATGCGCCGATTATCCGCCTGATTAACGCCTTGCTGAGTGAGGCGATCAAAGAGCGCGCCTCCGATATTCACATCGAAACCTACGAGAGCGAGCTGGTGATCCGTTTTCGTATTGACGGCGCGCTGCGCCGCATTCTGGCGCCGCAGCGCAAGCTGGCGGCGCTGCTGGTGTCGCGCATCAAGGTCATGTCGAAGCTGGATATCGCCGAGAAGCGCGTGCCGCAGGATGGGCGCATGGCGCTGAAGGTTGGCGGGCGGGCGATCGACGTGCGGGTGTCGGTGATGCCGGCCAGCCACGGCGAGCGCGTGGTCATGCGCCTGTTGGATAAACAGGGCGTGCGGCTCGAACTGCCCAGCCTGGGCATGGCGGCGGCGCACCAACAGGCGTTGCTGCGCCTGATCCGCCAGCCGCACGGCATTATTCTGGTCACCGGCCCGACCGGTTCGGGCAAGAGCACCACGCTTTATACCTTGCTGAACCAGATCAATGACGAACAGCGCAACATCATGACGATCGAAGATCCCGTCGAGTATGAACTGGCCGGCATCGCGCAGACGCAGGTGAACCCCAAGGTGGACATGACCTTCGCGCGCGGGCTGCGCGCGCTGCTGCGTCAGGATCCCGATGTGGTGTTGATCGGCGAGATCCGCGACGGTGAAACGGCGCAGATCGCGGTGCAGGCCTCATTGACCGGGCATCTGGTGCTGTCGACCCTGCATACCAACACGGCGATCGGCGCCGTGACCCGGCTGCGGGACATGGGCGTTGAACCGTTTTTGCTTTCCAGCTCGCTGAGCGGCGTGTTGGCGCAGCGCCTGGTGCGCCGGCTTTGCCCGCACTGTCGCGAGCCTTATGCGCTGCCTGACGCGCAGCGGCGCCAACTGGGGCTGGCGTCGACGCGGGCGCTGACCTGCTGGCGCCCGATAGGATGTGAGGCCTGCGGCGGGCAGGGCTATCGCGGCCGAATCGGTTTGCATGAACTGTTGGTGCTGGATGAACCGATGCGCAGGGCAATCCACCGTAGCGACGGTGAGCTGGACATCGCCAGGCTGGCCGGGGAGCGCTATCAGCCGCTGCGCCAGGATGGGATCGCCAAAATGTGCGCCGGAGAGACCAGCCTGGAAGAAGTGTTGCGGGTGACGCGCGAAGGGGATGGCGATGAAGTTTGATTATCGCGCCTGCGATCGTGAGGGGCGCGCCCGGCGTGGCGTGTTGGAGGCGGATTCTCTGCGCCAGGCCCGCGATCGGCTGCGTGAGAAGGGGTGGCAGGTGCTGGCGGTGCAGGCGCGCAGGCGATCCGCTCTTGCCGGCCTGCTCGCCGGCCGTTGGATGGGCGGCGTGAGCAGCGGCGATCTGGCGCTGCTCACCCGGCAACTGGCGACGCTGCTGTCTGCCGCGCTGCCGCTGGAAGAGGCGCTGATGGCGGTGGCGCGGCAAACGGAGAAAAAAGGCCTGCAGGCGGCGTTGACTCAGGTGAGGCAGCGCATTCTGGAGGGTTTCCCGCTGGCGCAGGCGCTGGGGCAGTATCCGCAGATTTTTGACCGTCTCTATTGCGCCATGGTGGCGGCCGGTGAGATTGCCGGCCATCTGGGGCCGGTGCTGGAACGGCTGGCTGACTATGTCGAACAGCGCCAGCACATGAAGAACAAGATCGTGCAGGCGTTGGTGTACCCGATGGTGCTGACGGCGGTGGCGATTGGCGTGGTGGCTATCTTGCTGACGGCAGTGGTGCCGAAGGTGATCGAACAGTTTGTGCATATGAAGCAGACCTTGCCGCTGTCGACCCGGATGCTGCTTGGCGCCAGCGACGGATTGCGCCAATGGGGGGCGGCGGTGTTGATGGCGGCGCTGGCGGGCTTTGGCGCTTTCCGTTATCGCCTGCGGGATCCGGCGCGGCGCGCACGCTGGCATGCGTTCATCCTGCGGCTGCCGGTGGTCGGCAAACTGTCGCTGGCGGTGAATACCGCGCGCTACGCCAAAACGCTGAGCATTTTGAACGCCAGCGCCGTGCCGTTGCTGGAGGCGATGCGCATCAGCGCCGGCGTGTTGGGTAACGAGGCTGCCCGTGAGCGCCTGCTGGCGGCGATGGAGCGGGTGCGAGAGGGGGAAGGATTGTCGCCGTCGCTTGAAGGCACCGCGCTGTTCTCGCCGATGATGCGACACATGATCATGTCCGGCGAGCGCAGCGGCGAACTGGACATGATGCTCGAACGGGCGGCGGCGATGCAGCAGGAGGCCTTCAGCCGGCAAATCACGCTGGCGCTGGGGCTGTTTGAGCCTTTATTGGTGATCGCGATGGCCGGTTCGGTGCTGTTTATCATTCTGGCCATCCTGCAGCCGATATTGCAGCTCAATAATATGGTCGGCTAATCATGCCATTAATGGAGAGTAAAGTGAGTCATATCAGCAATATGCGCAGGTCCCGGCAGCGTGGGTTCACGCTGCTGGAAATCATGGTGGTGATCGTCATTCTGGGGCTGTTGGCCAGCCTGACCATCCCAAGCCTGATGGGTAACAAGGAGAAGGCCGATCGGCAAAAGGCCGCCAGCGATATCGTCGCGCTGGAGAACGCGCTGGATATGTACAAGCTGGATAACGGCCGTTATCCCAGCGCGGAGCAGGGGCTGGCGGCGCTGGTGACCCGGCCGACGCTGGCACCGATCCCAAGGAATTATCCCGAAGACGGTTATATCCGCCGCTTGCCGCAAGACCCCTGGGGGCAAGCGTATCGTCTGCGCAACCCGGGGCGCCATGGCAAGCTGGATGTGTTCACGCTGGGGCCGGACGGTGTCGCCGATACCGATGATGACATCGGTAACTGGGTGGCCGACGCGCCATGAGGCGCATACGCGGTTTTACGCTGCTGGAGACCATGTTGGTATTGCTGCTGCTGGGGGTGACCAGCGGCCTGGTGATGCTGAGTTTTCCGGCGGATGAGAAGCCGTTGGCGCAGCAGGGAGAGCGATTGAGCCATTGGCTGAATGCCCTCGCCGAGCGGGCCGAGCGCGAAGGGGTGAGGTATGGCGTGGCGTTCGATGACGGCGGTTGGCGCAGCGTCGCCGAAGCGGGGCGGGAGAGCCGGGAGCAGTACGCTCTGCCGGACGGCGTCGCGCTGCGGCTGAGCGTTGAAGGGCAAACCGTCGCGCTCGCCGCAGAGGCGGCGCTGCCACAGGTGTGGCTGTATCCGGGGGGCGAAACCACGGCGTTCAGCGTGGAGCTATCCCAGGGCAAGTGTCTGTGGCGATTGCAGGCGCCCGGTTACTTTGTATTTGAAACGACGGACATTCGTTGCGATGACGCGGAAAATGAGACGCCAGCAGGGCATGACGCTGCTGGAAGTGATGGTGGCCATGATGATCTTCGCCATCGGCTGTCTGGCGCTGATCAACAGCACCGGCGGCCAGGTGCGTAGCCTGAGCGCGATCGAAGCCAAGACCGTGGCGCTGTGGGTGGCGGACAACCAGCTGACGCTGCTGCAGCTCGAGCCCCGCCCACCGACGCTCGCCTGGCATTCGGGCACCACGGTAATGGCCGGTGAAACCTGGCACTGGCGCTATCGCGGGCGGGAGACCAGCGACGCCGGGATGCGGGCGATCGCGATTGAAGTCAGGCGCGACCCGCAGGATCGCAATGCGCTGGTGGAGATGCTCACCTACAGGGCGTTGTTGTGAAGCGCGCTTTGCAACGGGGTTTTACGCTGGTGGAAATGCTGTTGGCCATCGCCCTGTTCGCCATGCTGTCGCTCACCGCATTGACGGTCTTCAGAGGCGTGCTGAAAAACGACGAAATCACCCAGCGCAAATCGACGCAGTTGACCCAGCTGCAACGGGCGCTGGCGATCGTCGAGCGCGATTTGACGCAGGCGCAGGCGCGCGCGCCGACCGGCGATAAACGCTGGCCGGCGGCGCCGGAGTTTGCGGTGCTGCAGACGGCGGGAGAGGAAGGCGGCGATTTTCAGCTGTTGCTGATCCGAAACGGCTGGCCGAACCCCCAGGCCCGATTGCCGCGCGCCACGCAGGAGCGGGTGGCGTATCGCTACCGGCAGGGGCGGCTCGAACGCCTCAGTTACCCGAATTTGAGCAGCCCGCAGGCGGCGGCGCGCAGCGTGCTGCTGCTGTCTGAGGTGACGCGGTTCCAATTGCGTTTTTACCGGCAGGGCGAATGGTTGACGGCCTGGCGCGCCGGCGGGCTGCTGCCGCAGGCGGTGGAAATCGCCATCGACACCCCCGCGCTGGGGGAAGTCCGGCGCATCGTCACGTTGCCTGCCGCGAGGCCATTATGAATAAACAACGCGGTATGGCGCTGTTGATGGTGTTGCTGATGATGTCGCTGATGGCGATCGTGGCGGTCAATATCAACGATAACTGGCAGCGTTCGCTGGTGCGCACCCAGTCTCAACAGGATCGACTGAGGGCGAAATGGTTGCTGCTGGGCGGCGAGAGCTACGCCCGGCAGCGGCTGCAGCAGGCGGGAGAGCAGCGGAAGGCGTGGGGGGCATCAGGGGTGACCTTCAGCATGCGCACCGAAGAGGGGGAAGTGGCGATACGTCTGCGCCGCGTTGACGCCTGTTTCAACCTCAACGCCCTGATCCGCGCTGCCGGCCCGGCGGATGTCGGCGATAGCGAGGGGGGAACCCCCAATAAGGAGAGGCGAATATTCATGCTGCTATTGAACAATCAGGGGATCGCCGCTGCCCAGGCGGGCGCGATTGCCGATGCGATCGTCGCCAGAGCCTATGGCGAAGGGTATCTGATGGGGGATGTCAGCGAGCTGCGGGAGCTGGCCGGCATCGACCGCGAGCTTTATCTGCGTCTTGCGCCGCTGCTTTGTGCGGCGCCGGATGCCGAGCTGCGCCTCAATCCGGACGCCGTGAACGAAGCTCAGCTGCCGCTGCTGCGGGCGATGTTGATGAACGCGCTGAGCGATGAGCGGATGCGGGGGCTGCTGGCGGCCCGCCCGCCGCAGGGCTGGCAGACGCTGGCGTTTTTGTCGCAGGAAAAAGCGCTGCAGGCGCTGGGCGAGGATGGCCTTGGCGAGCGACTTATTTTCGACGATAACCGCTGGATTGCGCAGCTGCAGCTTAGGCTGAACGACGGACGCTATCGGCTGGTCAGCGCGTTGCAGCCGGGCCCGTCAGGCGTCACGGTCAGCGGACGTCGGTTCGACAGAGGGGAAGGGTAAACGATGGCGAACACCATCCTGCTTATCGCGCTGGACGAGGATGCGATGGCCGATGTGCGCTGGGGCCGCGTCGGCGAGACGCGCTGCCGCTTTGCCGCCCGCCTCGATCTGGCCGAAGGCGGTAGTGAGTTGGCGGCCATGGCGCAGGGCAGCCGGGTCGTGGTGCTGGTGCCTGCCCGTCATGTGGTGCTGAGACAAACGACATTCCAGGGCAAGGCCCGGCAGGCGACGCCGCTGGCGCTGGCGTACTCCCATGAGACCGGGTTGTTGACCGATGTCGAGCAGATGCATTGGGCGGTGCTGGGCAAGGTGCAGCGCGATTTCACTATCGCCGGCGTTGCGCTGGCGCAGATGCAAGGGTGGGTTGATAGCCTCAACGCCTGCGGCATTCGCGTCGATGCCCTGCTGCCCGACGTGCTGGCGTTGCCGTTGCCGAACCAATGCAGCGCACTGCGCTGGCGCGGACACTGGCTGCTCCGAACGGGGGGCATGCAGGGCATGCAGTTGCCCGATGCCTGGGGGGACAGCGTCCCGTGGCCGACGCCGGATTGGTGTCTGCACAGTGGCGGAGAGGTGCCGGCGGGCTGGGAAACGGCGCGTATCGATGAGGATCCGCTGTGGCGATTGGCGGAAGAGGCCTGGAACAGCACATCCACGCTGTTGCAGGGGCGTTTCAAACCGGGCGTGCGCTGGCCGCGCCGTCTGCCCGATAAGACCGCCTGCGCGATGCTGTTGCTCAGCGGTTCGCTGCTGGTGGGGGGCTTGCATCACCAATTAATGGCCAGACAGAGCGAAAGCCAGATAACGGCGCTGACTCAGCGCCTGCTGCCGAGTGGCGAGACCGCGCCGGCGTTCGCCGAACGGGCGGCGCAAGCGTGGGCACGGCGTATGCAAGACACCCTGAATGCGCCGCAGCTGTTCAGGCTGTTGCCCTACGCGGCCGAGGCGCTTGCTGTCTGGGAACCTCCGCAGTTGCAGGCGCTGGCTTTCGACGCCGCCGACGATCGTTTGGTGGTGACGGTAAACAGAAACGACGCGCCGCTGCCGGCGCCGGTCAACGACGGTGGCGTCAGCATGACGTTCAGCGAGGGAAGCGCGCCTAACCAGGCGATCCTGACGGTGAGAGGTGAGCGATGAACATCGGTTGGCGCGATAAGGCGCTGCGGCGGGCAGTGCTGTTAAGCCTGTTGATGCTGATGGCCTGCGGCTACTGCCTGTATCAATTTTCACAGGCGCAAAAAAACGCACAACGGCTGGCGGCGCTGCGGGAGCAGGCGCGCGTCATCCAACAATTGCAGGCGCGTTTGCCGCAGAGCGCCGCCGCGCGCGAGCAACTGCCGGAGCGACTGCGACAGAGTGCGCTGGCATATCGCATCGCCATCGCCGAACTGACGGAAAGTGAAGCGGATGTGCGGGTCACGCTGCCACCGGTGCCGTTTGAACGCCTGTTGCCGTGGCTGGCCGCCCTGCAACGCGAGCACGGGATCCGCGTGCTCTCACTCGCCGCAGAACGTGCGGGGCAGGCGCCGGGCGTGGTGCAAATCAGCCAACTGCGGGTAACGGCGCAACCGGGATGTCACCCACGCGACGACAATAGAGGATCCAGAGAGCCATGCTATCCGCAATAAACGCAGTGGCCGATGAACACTGGCTGCTATTTAGCGCCGTGTTGAGCCTGTGCATCGGCAGTTTTATCAATGTGGTCGTTTATCGGCTGCCTGTCATGCTTGAGCGCGAAATGGAAATGGCGCAGGCCGAACGATTTAATCTCTTTTTGCCGCGTTCATTCTGCCCGTGTTGCACAATGAAAATACCGGCGCTCGATAATATTCCTTTATTAAGTTGGCTGCTGTTGCGCGGTCGCTGTCGTTATTGTCGCACGCCTATTTCCATCCGTTATCCACTGGTGGAGCTATTGCTGATGCTAATGGGAATAACGCTGGCCTGGCGCGTCGGCATCGGTGTGGATTGGGTTTTCATGTTAGCGTTTGCTGCATTGCTGCTGGCCTTGGCGGCGATCGACAGCGAGCGTCAGCTGTTGCCGGATTGCCTGACGCTGTCGCTGCTGTGGGCCGGGCTGTTGTGGCATTGCCTGGCGCACCCGGCATTTTTGCCGACGGCGGTCATCGGCGCGCTGGCGGGGTATTTGACGCTGTGGCTGCTGTATTGGGGATTTCGTCTCGCGACCGGCCGCGAGGGGCTGGGATACGGCGATTTTAAACTGCTGGCGGCGCTCGGCGCCTGGGGCGGCTATGCCGTTTTGCCGTCGATTCTGCTGTTTGCCGCCATCGGTAGCCTGCTGTGGCTACTGCTGCGGGTGTGGCGCGGCGGCGATGGGGCACAGCCCCTGCCTTTCGGCCCGGGGTTGGCGGCGGCGGGCGCCGGCGCGGTAGCCTGCCAGTGGCTTGCGCTACCGCTGGCGGGTTAACGGAGCTGGGCTAAAAACGGCGCCAGCGTTCGGTTGAGTCCGCTGCACTTCTCTTGCAACGGCGTGGCGTCGGCCTCCAGCTGCGCGGCGACGTTTTTGCCTGCATCAAGCAACTGGGTGCGATTAAGCGCCGGCGCCCAGCCTTTTCTCTCCGCCGCCTGCAACGCCGCCGCCGCGAGTGGGTCGTTGGTCGGGATATCGGCGCGGTTGCAGCGTTCTCTCAGAAACTGGCCGGCGCCGACCAGCGATGACAGCTGGTCGCGCTGGATGGCGGCGTCAGGGGCCGATTTGGCGGCGTGCTGACAGCCGGATAACAGCAGGCATGCCATGAACGCCGTGGCGATGTTTTTCAATGTCACGTTATTTTCCCTGTGGAGTTAATTGGCGCGGTGTCGGTATTTTCTTGCGCCGCATGGCGGCGCTTTACGAGGTCAGGAATATGTTAACCCTTTATCATGCGGTTTAATATTCTGACGGCATTAGGTTTTATTATTTTAATGCATTCTAAGTGCCGGGCGTTCAGGGCTTCTACTTATTATTCCTCTCGCGGTATCGCCGCATCTCTTTGAGTTTCTTCTCACTCAGTTGGAATCCAATAAATTTAACTGGAGTCGTAATGAAATTATCCAAAATCGCCCTGATGATGGCAGCGCTCACTGCCTCCTCGGCCGCCTGGTCGCACGGTTATATCGAAGTGCCCGAGAGCCGCGCTTACAAGTGCAAGCTGGGCAGCAACACCGACTGCGGCCGAGCGCAGTGGGAACCGCAGAGCGTCGAGCAGGTTTCCGGCTTCCCTGGCGGCGCGACGCCGCGCGACGGCCAGCTGGCCAGCGGCGGGGTGGGCGGGTTCGAGCCGTTGGATCGTCAGGGCGTCAACGTCTGGGCGTTGAACACCATGAAGCCGGGACCGCAGACGTTCACCTGGTACCACACCGCCAAGCACAAAACCAATAACTGGCGTTATTACATCACCAAACAAGACTGGGACGTGAATAAGCCGCTGTCGCGCGAGGCTTTCGAAAAAGAGCCGTTCTGTGAAGTCGATGGCCATGCTCAGGCGCCAAAAGATCGCGAAGTGCACCAGTGCGTGGTGCCGGAGAGAACCGGCTATCAGGTGATTTATGGCGTGTGGGAAATCAATGACACGGTGAACAGCTTCTATCAGGTGGTTGACGTCAACTTCGAGGACGACGGCGTCGTGTCCGAATGGCGCAAGCAGCTGCAAGGCTCTCTCACCGGCAAAAACCTGCAGGTTGGCGACAAGGTGATCGCCCGCTTCTTCGATGCGGACGGTGAAGTGCTGACGATGAAAACCGAGCTGGCGATCGACAGTGAGGCGCTGACCGACAAAAACCGCTGGAGCCACGCGTTGGCCAGCAAGATCAACGCCGAACAGAAAGCGGTGCGTGCCGGGGTGAAAGACGGTAAAGGCAACGTCAATCCGGTGTTTGGCAATAATGCGGTCTTTGCCAAACAAGGCAGCACGATGAAGAGCGTGGTGATCTCCTATGAGGAAGAAACGCCGACTATCACCGAAGAGATCCGCATCGGCAACCTGTCCAGCACCAAGATCAAGGACGGTAAAGCTCAGCTGACCTTCAATGCCGAGGTTAAAGGCAAATTGACCGTTGAAGCGCGCGTTTACGATCACGGCCAGACGGAAAAAGGCTACGTGAAAGAGACGCTGGAAGACGCCAGCCAGCCGCTGACCGTCGCGCTGAACAACGTCAGCGAGGGCCATCACATGCTGAAAGTGATCGCCAGCAACGACAATGGGCAGAGCATTCAGCCGGATATCGAAAACTTCAATCTGGAAGCTGAATCCACCGGCGGTGGCGGCAATGGCGACTACAACTTCGTCTTCCCGAACGCGCTGAGTAAATACACCGCCGGCACCACGGTGCTGCAACCGAAAGACGGCAAGGTTTATCAGTGCAAACCTTTCCCTTACAGCGGTTACTGCATGCAGTGGAACAGCGGCGCGACTCAGTTTGAGCCGGGCGTGGGATCCAACTGGCAGGACGCCTGGGTCGTGAAAAAGTAAGTGCGAATCGGATAGTCAAGCGGCCAATGATGGCCGCTTTTAAAGGAGCTTTATGTCACACGAACCTGCCCGTTACGATCTTTTCAGTCGGTTACTGCATTGGGGCATTGCCGCCGTGATGATCTACGTCATGATCGTGGGTTATTCACTGCATTTTATGACGGATGCGCGCATCTTCGCCTTTTTCTCCGTGACCAATATGTCGTTGGCCTTGGTGCTGACACCGCTGATGGCGGCGCGCTTTATCTGGCGTTTTTTCCGGCCTAAAGTGCCTTATGGCGATATGCTGCAAGGGCGCGAGAAGGGGTTGGTGCATCTGCTGCACGAAATATTCTACCTGCTGATTTTCGTGGTGTTGCTGAGCGGCTTTCTTATGCTGGAGCACGGCTTTGCGGTTTTCGGCGCGATCGATTTCCCCCGTCCGATTGCGAATCTTGAGGTTAATCGTTTCTTTTTCGCCGTGCACCGTTATTCATGCATCGCGCTGTCGGCCATGATTGTACTGCACATCGCGGCGGTGATTAAGCATCACTGTTTCGCCCGGCGGGCGATTTTGCGCCGTATGCTCTGAGCCTGGCGGTGATGGTTCACGCCGCCCGGCGCGGCGGCGTGGCAGCGATGGCCTCAGGGATATTCGCCGCGATTTGCACCACACAGGCAATGTGAGGCGAGCATCTTCACGCGTGAATAGCGTTAAGGCGTAATACCCCGGACATTAACCGAGAATTGTTGCTATTTATTATTAACGGCAAAGATGAGTGTAATTAACATTTCGTTGTCAATAGGAAAATGACCTATTCAACTTGAACATTGAAGCCGATAAAAGCATCGGCTCAACGCGTTGGGGGCTGATTATCTGACATATTTCCAAACGGAGGTGGGGATTTTGTCATACAGCTTGTTCATGGTCAGCTCCGCCAAACGATGATCGGCGGCTGAGTAAAACAGCTCCAGTTCATCATCGGAAAGCTCGTACTTATTTTTTTCAATAACACGTTCGAGAGTATCAATCGTGGTGCATTTACGTAAACGCATCAGATAGTCGGTTTTAGTCATGGTGGCCTTTTAGTTTAATAACCGTAAAATAGCTCGGGAATAATTATCCCCTAAGTTTTCATTGTCGTACAGATGTCCTCTCCTGAGAACATTCTGAATAATCTCGCCTTGGTTTTTTGCCAGCGGCGCAGGTCGGAATCATTGATACCGTAGCTGCTGAACAGCGTATAGGTATCGTCGAGATATTCCTCGACTAACTCCGACAAATCGGATTCGTCCATGTATTTAATTTTATAACTCATCACAAACGAAGCGATATGTTCGATCAACTCATTAAGCTGAAGGTTGACGGAGGATGTCGGATCGTTGACCCACCCGTGGTGGCTGTCTCCCAGGGTGGCGATACCTTCATCATACAAATTTTCGCACAAGAATTTGAGTTGAGCAATGTCGTGTCGCTTAGGCGAATACTCATCCATATCATCCCCTCCGTAAGTCTTAATGGCGGTGTTGATAACACTATGTGAGTAAGCTGATTTACATCATGAACGGAGGCAGCTTAACGGTGGTTAAATAAACTTCCCGTAAAATGAATATAAATCATTTTTTCGCGTTTGGCCTGCAGTTATTACGTAAACTTACAATTCATCCGCGGTTGATGGGCGTGAGTTATCAATGATGTCGAAGATTAAACCCCGTTGCGCCACACGGAACCGGACGCTATCGCTGATCGTGTCTTCGCTGTTGATATCCAGGCAAGCATTAAAAATGCCCCACTTATAGCGATAACTCATTGAATAATCGTTGTCACCTTGTTGCACTATATCAAGTATTTCTAATGAATCTTCGGCATAGCGTGCGCTTTCAGAATAAAAACTGAGTCCGCTGGTCAGCGGCGGCACTAACTCCGCAATATTGTCATTAATCACTTTCTTTAATTTTTTAACAGAAAGTGCGTTGACGTCCAGGTTACAGGCAAGGGTAACAAGCATTAATCTCGACCAACAACAATGTTATCTGCTCATCTTACTCCTTTTCCACTCGCGCCGGTAAATTTTTCGATTTACCGCTGTTTTTTTACCTTCCGCCAACATTTGCGTCGAACGGGAATATCCCTGAGTTTGATAAGGGGGCGAGGGGGGAGACCTGCTGCGCGACGAGCTGTTACGTTCCGTTGCATTAATGAGTCCGGCAACGCTTGAGACATACCATTAATTGTGATGTTATATTGTAACTATAAATCTGCTGCTTTGGTTATTCCCTTGATTCCCACTTCGCAAAATGACGCCGCGTCGTCACTGAATTCGTTGTTCACCACCTCCGCGGCCGTGCGCTGTGCGGGCGCTATCGTTTTGTTGACTCTGCTGTGGCTCGGCATTTTTTGGGCGGTGTCGCTGCCATGATTTCATTACGTCAGCTGGCGATAGGCTATGGCGCCACGCCGCTTTTCCCGCCGCTGAGCGGGCAGTTTAGCGCCGGTTCGTTAACCGCGGTGGTGGGCGTCAACGGGGCAGGGAAATCGACGTTGCTGAAAACGCTCGCCGGTTTGTTGCCGCCTGTGGCGGGTCGCCTGGACTTTAGCGGTGAAAAGCCGCCGCGCAAGGCTTATTTACCGCAGCAGGCGGAGCTGGATCGGCAATTCCCGATCGCGGTGAGCGATCTGGTGGCGATGGGATGTTGGCCGCAAAGCGGCATGTTCGGCGGTATGAACCAGCGTGCGGCGAGCCAGGTTAATGAGGCGCTGGCGAGCGTCGGCATGAGCGCGCTGGCGCACAGTCCGGTGGGTGAGCTCTCCGGCGGCCAGCTGCAGCGGGTGCTGTTTGCGCGCCTGCTGGTCCAACAGGCGCGGTTGATCCTGCTGGATGAACCCTTCACCGGCATCGACAGCGCCACTACGCAGATCCTGCTGCAGGTGATCGCGCAGCTGCACCAGCAGGGGAGAACGGTGATCGCCGTCCTGCATGACATGTCGATGGTCGCCGAGCATTTTCGGCAGGTGCTGTTGCTGACCCCGCAGGCGTGTCATTGGGGCGCGGCCGAGCGCGTGCTGGAACAGGTGCCGCGGTATCTCGCCGCCGAACGGCAGCCGAGCCTGCGGGTGGTGGCGCCATGATGCTGTTGCATGGGCTTATCGACCCTTTTCTCTCTTTCGGTTTTATGCGACGCGCATTGATGGCGTGTCTGGCGCTGTCGCTCAGCGCCGCCCCGCTGGGGGTGTTTCTGTTGCTGCGCCGCATGAGCCTGGTGGGGGATGCGTTGTCCCACGCGGTGTTGCCCGGCGCGGCAATCGGTTATCTGATCTCCGGCATGTCGCTGGTGGCGATGGGGGTGGGCGGCTTTATCGCCGGGTTGGCGGTGGCGATGCTGTCCGGCCTGGTGAGCCGCCGCACGCCGTTAAAAGAAGATGCCAGCTTCGCAGGATTCTATCTGGGCTCACTGGCGCTGGGGGTCACGCTGGTCTCGCTGCGCGGTTCCAGCGTAGATCTGCTGCACGTGCTGTTCGGTTCGATTCTGGCGGTGGATGCGCAGGCGATGCTGATGGTCGGTGCTATCGCCTCGGTTTCGCTGCTGGCGCTGGCGGCGCTGTACCGCGCGTTAGTGATCGAATCTTTCGACGTCACTTTTCTGCGCGTCAACGCGCCACGCCGGTTGGCGCTGATCCACGGCCTGTTTCTGGCGCTGGTGGTGGTCAATCTGGTGGCGGGGTTCCAGATCCTCGGCACCCTGATGTCGGTGGGGCTGATGATGCTGCCCGCCGCCAGCGCACGCTTCTGGGCGCGCAATCTGCCGCAGACGCTGGCGGTGGCGATGGGCATCGGCGCGCTGTCCAGCCTGACTGGGCTGGTGTGGTCCTACTACGCTTCGCTGCCTGCCGGTCCGGCGATCGTGCTCAGCGCCAGCGTCATCTTCTTTGTCTCGATCCTGTTTGGAACGCGTGGAGGCATTTACGCCTTTGCGCGCCGTTGAGAAGTGCCATTTGCAAGGAGAAAATATGAAACGTTTACCTATATCGCTGGCGGTCGCTGCTCTGCTGGCCAGCCCATTGGCGATGGCGAAGACCGTCGACGCCGTCGCCAGCTTTTCCATTCTGGGAGATATCGTTAAACAGGTAGGGGGCGATCACGTCAAGGTTAGCACACTGGTGGGGCCGGATGGCGATCCGCACAGCTTCGAGCCTTCACCGCAGGACGGCAAGACGTTGGCGCAGGCCGACGTGGTGTTCGTTAGCGGCCTGGGGCTGGAAGGGTGGATCGATCGCCTGGTCAGCGCTTCGGGTTATAAAGGACAGGTGATTACCGCGTCACAGGGCATCAACACCCGCCAAATGGAGGAGGACGGCAAACCGATTACCGATCCCCACGCCTGGAACAGCATGAAAAACGGCGTGCAGTACGCCACTAACGTGATGAACGCCCTGATCGCCGCCGATCCCGAGGATGCCAACTATTTTCGCCAGCGCGGCGCCGAATACATTCAGCAGTTGCAAAAGCTGGATCTGTGGGCCAAAACCCAGTTCGCCGCTGTGCCGCCGCAGAAACGTAAGGTGCTCACCAGCCATGATGCCTTTGGTTACTTTGGGCAAGAGTATGGCGTCACCTTCCTTGCGCCGGTCGGATTTTCCACCGAGGCCGAAGCCAGCGCCAGCGATGTGGCCGGCCTGATCAAGCAAATCAAACAGGAAAAAGTTAACGCTTACTTTATCGAAAACCAGACCGATCCGCGGCTGGTGAAACAGATTGCCGCCGCCACCGGCGCCAAGGCGGGCGGCGAGCTGTACCCTGAAGCGCTCTCGCGCGTGGGCGGCCCGGCGGCCACCTATGAGCAGGCGTTCAAGCACAATGTCGACGCGCTGCTGAGCAGCATGAAGTAATCTCCGCCCCCGCTTGCCGGCGGGGGCAGCTTGCAGGTACTTTCTCGCCATAAAAAAAGCCCCGTTGAGCAGCAACGGGGCTTTGCGACAGATGACACTTTGGAGTTAACGCTTTTTCTTACGTCCCTGTACCGCTTTGAATCGCGGATTGCTTTTACAGATCACATAGATGCGGCCACGACGACGCACGACTTTGCAATCCGGGTGGCGATTTTTCGCCGAACGCAATGAACTCAATACCTGCATGGGGGTTCCTTGTTACTTATTGCCGATAAAGCGGCCAAAGCGCTGCTGGAAGCGCGCCGTGCTGCCTTCTTTGGAATAGTCTTTCTGCTTGCCGGTGTAATACGGATGCGAAGCGGAAGAGACGTCGAGGGTGACATACGGCCAGCTTTCGCCGTCCAGCTCGATGGTGCGATCGGTTTTGATGGTCGATCCCACTTTGAAGTAGGCGTTGGCGCTGACGTCGTGGAACACCACGGTGCGATAATCGGGATGGATGCCGGGTTTCATAATGGCTCTCTCATGTAATGTTATACTATAACAACAATTATGCGCCGACCGGGCATCACGATCAAGCGTAAATTGCACACACGAGTGAATTAATGAGAACGGTTTGCATTAAGCAACTGAAGCAAAAGAAAAAGGCCGCATGCGCGGCCTTTTCGATTATCGGGTAGAGATCCCTTCACTGAACGATCAGTGATGTTCTACCGGGTGGCTGTGTTCCAGGTCTTCGTTCTTCTTGCTGAAGCGGCGGCGAACCACCACGAAGAACACCGGTACGAAGAAGATCGCCAATACGGTCGCGGTGATCATCCCGCCCATTACGCCGGTACCTACCGCGTTCTGTGCGCCGGAGCCTGCGCCGCTGCTGATAACCAGCGGCAGAACCCCGAGGATGAAGGCCAGGGACGTCATCAGGATTGGACGCAGACGCATACGCACCGCTTCCAACGTCGCTTCGATCAGACCTTTGCCTTCTTTCTCCATCAGATCCTTGGCGAATTCCACGATCAGGATGGCGTTCTTCGCCGATAGACCTATGGTGGTCAGCAGCCCCACCTGGAAGTACACGTCGTTGTTCATGCCGCGCATCGTCGCGGCCAACAACGCACCGATAACCCCCAGCGGCAATACCAGCATGACCGAGAACGGCACGGACCAGCTTTCATACAGCGCCGCCAGACACAGGAACACCACCAGAATCGAGATGGCGTACAGCGCCGGCGCCTGGTTGCCCGACAGACGTTCCTGATAGGACATGCCGGTCCAGTCGTAACCGATGCCGCTTGGCAGTTTGGACGCCAGCTGCTCCATCAGATTCATCGCTTCACCGGTACTCTTGCCCGGTGCGGCCTGGCCCAGAATTTCCATCGACGGCAAGCCGTTATAGCGTTCCAGACGCGGTGAGCCGTATTCCCACTTCGCCGAAGAGAAGGCGGAGAATGGCACCATCTGGCCGCTGGTACCGCGCACGTACCACTTGTTGATGTCTTCCGGCAGCATACGGAACGGCGCGTCTGCCTGTACATACACCTTCTTCACGCGACCGCGGTCGATGAAGTCGTTGACGTACGAGCCACCCAGGGCAGTGCTTAGCGTGCTGTTGATGGTGGTGATGCTGACGCCCAGCGCCTTGGCTTTCTCCTGATCGACGATCAGTTTGAACTGCGGCGTATCTTCCAGGCCGTTCGGGCGCACGCCCACCAGCACGTCCGGATGCTGAGCAACCATGCCCAACAGCTGGTTACGCGCTTCGGTCAGTTTCTCGTGCCCCAGGCCGCCCTGGTCAATCAGCTCGAAGTCGAAGCCGGTTGCGGTACCGAGTTCGATGATCGCCGGCAGGTTGAACGGGAACACCAGGCCTTCTTTAATCTGCGAGAAGGCGCCCATGGCGCGACCCGCGATCGCTTCCACCTTGTTCCCGGCCCCTGGACGCTCACCCCAGTCTTTCAGGCTGACGAATGCCAGGCCGTTGTTCTGGCCGTTACCGTTGAAGCCGAAGCCCGCGACGGTAAACACCGAAACCACGTTGTCCTTTTCCTTGTTCAGGAAGTAGTCGGAGACTTCTTCCAGCACTTTGTTGGTACGGGACTCGGTGGCACCGGCAGGCAACTGCACCATGGTCAACAGGATGCCCTGATCTTCGTCCGGCAGGAACGAAGAAGGAAGACGCAGGAACAGCAGGCCCATGCCAACCACGATCAGCAGGTAGATGATCAGGTAGCGGCCGGTGCTGCGCAGAATGTTGCCCACGCTGTCGGTATAGTGATGCGTGCTCTTCTCGAACATGCGGTTAAACCAGCCGAAGAAGCCTGTTTTAACCCCGTGATCGCCTTTCGGGATCGGTTTGAGCATGGTGGCGCACAGCGCCGGCGTCAGGATCAAGGCCACCAGCACCGACAGCGCCATCGCGGACACGATGGTGATCGAGAACTGGCGATAGATAGCGCCGGTTGAACCGCCGAAGAACGCCATCGGCACGAATACCGCCGACAGCACCATGGCGATACCCACCAGCGCGCCCTGGATCTGGCCCATCGATTTACGGGTAGCTTCTTTCGGCGGCAGCCCCTCTTCGGACATAACGCGCTCGACGTTTTCCACCACCACGATGGCGTCATCCACCAGCAGGCCGATCGCCAACACCATGCCGAACATCGTCAGGGTGTTTATCGAGAAGCCGAACGCCGCGAGGATCGCAAAGGTCCCCAGCAACACCACCGGCACCGCGATGGTTGGGATCAGCGTCGCGCGGAAGTTCTGCAGGAACAGATACATCACCAGGAATACCAGGATGATGGCTTCGATCAGCGTTTTCACCACTTCGTTGATAGAGATCTTAACGAATGGGGTGGTGTCGTACGGATAAACCACTTTCATCCCTTGCGGGAAGAATGGCGCCATCTTGGCCAGCTCGTCTTTCACACCTTTGGCGGTGTTCAAGGCGTTGGCGCCGGTCGCCAGTTTGATACCCAGGCCGGCGGCAGGCTTGCCGTTATAACGCGCGGTAACGGCATAGCTCTCCGCGCCGCGCTCGATGTGAGCGACGTCGCGCAGGCGCACCTGGGAACCGTCGGTATTGACCTTCAGCAGGATCTTGCCGAACTCTTCCGGCGAAGTCAGACGGGTCTGCGCGATGATCGAGGCGTTCAACTGCTGCCCCGGCACCGGCGGCAGGCCGCCCAGCTGGCCTGCGGCGATCTGGTTGTTCTGCTCGGTGATGGCGGAGGTCACATCCGTGGTCGTCAGCTGGTAGTTGTTCAGCTTGTTCGGATCCAGCCAGATACGCATCGCGTACTGGGCACCGAACAGCTGCACTTCACCCACGCCGGACGAACGGCTGATCGGGTCCTTGATGTTGGACGCCACGTAGTCCGCAATATCGTCCTGAGTCATGTTCGGATCGTCGGAAACGAAGCCGGCCACCATCAGGAAGCTGCTGCTGGATTTTTCTACTTTCAGGCCCTGCTGCTGAACTTCTTGCGGCAGCAGCGGGGTGGCCAACGACAGTTTGTTCTGGACCTGAACCTGCGCGATGTCAGGATCGGTGCCGGACTCAAACGTCAGGGTAATGGTGACGCTACCAGAGGAATCACTGGTGGAGGACATGTACATCAGGTTATCGATACCATTCATGTTCTGTTCGATAATCTGTGTGACGGTATCCTGCACCGTTTTGGCATCTGCGCCCGGGTAGTTGGCGGAAATACTCACCGCCGGCGGTGCAATAGTGGGATACTGCGCGATTGGCAGTTTCATTATTGCAAGCACCCCCGCCAACATGACGATGATGGCGATTACCCAGGCGAAAATTGGGCGGTCTATAAAGAACTTAGCCATGTATTACAGGCTCCTTTTTATGACTTCTGCGCTTCAGACTGCGGCTGTTTTTGCGCCTGAGTGTCAACTTCCTGCACTTTTACCTGCGCGCCCGGATGCACTTTCATCAGGCCGGTGACGATGACGCGATCGCCGGCTTTCAGGCCATCGGTAACCAGCCATTTGTCGCCAATCGCCTGGTCCGCCTTCAGCGTGCGCAGCTCAACTTTGTTGTCTGCCCCTACCACCAACGCCGTCGCGTCGCCGCGCGGGTTGCGGGTGACGCCCTGTTGAGGCACCAGCAATGCATCGCTGCGTACGCCTTCGTCCAGACGGGCGCGCACGAACATGCCAGGCAACAGCGTATCGTTCGGGTTAGGGAACAGGGCGCGAATGGTGATGGAGCCGGTGGTCTCATCGACGGTGACGTCGGAGAACTCCAGCGTGCCTTCCTGCGCGTATTCGGTGCCGTTTTCCAGCATCAGTTTCACTTTGGCCTTGCCGTTTTCCTGCTTCAGCGCGCCGCTGGCCAGTTCTTGCTTCAGGCGCAGGAAGTCGGTGCTCGACTGGGTGACGTCGACATACATCGGATCCAACTGCTGCACGGTGGACAGGGCGGTTGCCTGGCCGTTGCTGACCAGCGCGCCTTCGGTCACAGCGGATTTGCCGATGCGGCCGGAGATCGGAGAGGTCACCTTGGTGTACGCCAGGTTGATGCGCGCGGTTTCCACGGCGGCCTTGGCGGCCACCACGGCGGCATCCGCTTGCTGCAGCGTGGACACGGCGTTGTCATAGTCCTGCTTGCTGATGTAGCTGGTGCCCAGCAATGGCTTGTAGCGGTTTACCGTCACGCGCGCGATGGAAGCGCTGGCCTGCGCTTTGGCCAAATCGCCTTTCGCGCTGTCGTAGCTGGCCTGATAGGTCGCGGGATCGATTTGGTACAGAGACGTCCCGGCCTTGATATCGCTGCCTTCAACGAAGTTACGCTTCAGGATGATGCCGCTGACCTGAGGGCGAACTTCGGCGATGCGATACGCAGCGGTGCGGCCAGGAAGATCGGTAGTGATATTGAGAGGCTCGGCCTTCAAAGTGACTACGCCCACTTCAGGAGCCTGCTGTTGGGCGCCTTGCTGTTGGGTTTCTTTATCGTTACATCCTGTTAGCACTAAGCTGCCTGAAAGCATCAGAACGGCCGCCAGAGGCGTTAACCCTCTGTTTTTGTTCATAGAAAAACCTCAAGTGTCCGATTTCAAAATGATCAATGGATCACAAGCTTTAAAACCCATTGCTGCGTTAATTATATGTGCGTGCTATGGTACATACATTCGCGAATGTATGTAAATCACACTCCCCCTAAATAACAATGCCATGGCACGAAAAACCAAACAGCAGGCGCAAGAAACCCGGCAGCAAATCCTCGATGCTGCGGTGAGAGAGTTCTCTGAACGTGGCGTTGCTGCAACGTCACTGACAGATATTGCCACCGCTGCCGGGGTTACGCGTGGAGCCATTTACTGGCACTTCAAGAATAAGGTAGACCTGTTTAATGAAGTTTGGGAATCTACCGAGCCGAAAATTGACCAGCTCGAAACAGAGTATCAGGCAAAGTTTCCCGATAATCCACTGCGGGTTATCCGGGAAATTCTGATTTACATTCTGACGTCTACGGTTGAAGACGGCCGCAGGCGGGCGTTGATGGAGATTATATTCCACAAATGCGAGTTTGTCGGTGAAATGATGCCGCTGCTGGATTCGCGCAAGGTGTTGTACCTCGCTGGCTACGAACGCATCGAAGCGGTGCTGTATAACTGCATTCACCACGAGCAATTGCCCGCCGATTTGCATACTCGCCGTGCGGCGATCATCCTGCGCGGTTATATCACCGGCCTGATGGAAAACTGGCTGTTTATGCCGGAAAGTTTCGATCTGCGGGCCGAAGCCGAAGCGCTGGTCGATGCGTTTTTGGAGATGCTGCAGTTTTGCCCCACCTTGCGCCTCAACCCCGACGTCGACCGCCTTCCTTTATAAGGAGAGATTTCATGTCATCAGTTGTTCTCATCGCCAACGGCGCCGCCTATGGCCATGAATCTTTGTTCAATGCGCTGCGGTTGGCCATCGCGCTGAAAGAGCAGCAAAGCAGTCTCGACCTGCGGCTGTTTCTGATGTCCGACGCGGTGGTGGCCGGGCTGGCAGGACAGCAGCCGCACGAAGGATACCATCTGCAGCAGATGCTGGAGATCCTCACCGCGCAGCAGGTGCCGGTCAAGCTGTGCAAGACCTGCGCCGACGCGCGCGGCGTCAGCCGCTTGCCGCTGGCGGACGGCGTGGAGATCGGCACGCTGGTCGAACTGGCGCAGTGGACGCTGGCGGCGGAGAAAGTGCTCACTTTCTGATTTCGCGACAACGGGACATCATCGGCAACGTTTTTGTTGTTCGTTGCCCGCCGGCGATCGTGATAATCTTCAGGCTTCTTAACCGATCCGAAGCTAAATCATGCATCGCTGGTTGACTCTGCCCTCTCTGACGCCGCGCTCGTTTGTCGGCGCATGCCGGCGGCGCATCGCCGCCGCGACACTCCTTTTCCTGATTTGCGCGCTGAGCTCGCCGGCGCAGGCGGCGCTGAACGGCGATTTGCCGCAGCGCAGCGAAGTGCAAAGCCAGCTGGAAGCGCTGAGCAAGCAAAAAGCCCTGACGCCGGTCGAAAAGCTGTCCCAACAGGATTTAACCCGCACGCTGGAGCTGCTGGACGCCATCGAGCGCAATCGGCAGGACGCCGCGCAGCTTAAACAGCAGGTGCAGCAGGCGCCGGCGAAGCTCAATCAGGTGACCGCCGAACTGGATGCGCTGAAGCAGCCGGTAGACAATGCGGCGGCGCGCGCCGCGCTGTTGCCGCTGTCGCTGCGTCAGCTGGAAAGCCGGCTGTATCAAACGCTCGACGAGCTGCAAAGCGCGCAGGAGAGCCTCTCTACTTACAACAGCCAACTGGTGTCGCTGCAAACCCAGCCTGAACGAGTACAAAGCACCATGTACGCCGCTTCGCAGCGCCTGCAGGAGATCCGCAGCCAGCTCAGCGGCCAGACGCCGGGGCAAGATTCGCTGCGCAACAGCCAGCAGGTGATGCTGACCACCGAGCAGGCGTTGCTCAACGCGCAGCTGGAGCTGCAGCGCAAAAGTCTGGAAGCCAATACCACGCTGCAGGATCTGCTGCAAAAACAGCGTGATTACACCACGGCGCATATCGACGCGCTGGATCGCTCGGTACAGTTGCTGCAGGAGATCGTCAACAGCAAACGTTTGACGCTGTCTGAAAAGACCGCCAAAGAGGCGCAGAACCCGGAAGACGCCACCGATATTCAGCACGATCAGCTGGTCAGCAAGCAACTGGACGTCAACCGCCAGCTGAGCCAGCGGCTGATCGCCGCCACCGAAGAGAGCAACACCCTGTTCCAGCAGAACATTCGGGTCAAAAACTGGCTCGACCGCGGGCTGCAGGCGGAGCGTAACCTGAAAGAACAGATCCAGGTGCTGAAGGGCAGCCTGGTGCTGTCGCGCATCCTGTATCAGCAGCAGCAGAGCCTGCCGCAGGGCACGCTGTTGGCGGATATGGACACGCGCATCGCCGATTTGCGGCTGGAGCAGTTCGATATCAATCAGCAACGCGACGATCTGTTCAAGGGAGAGGATTACATCAACCAGCTGGTGGCCGAAAGCAAGGAAAAGGCCGGCCCGGAGGTGATCGACGCGTTAAACGAGATCGTCGATATGCGCCGCGAACTGCTGGATCAGCTGAACAAGCAGCTCAGCAACCAGCTGTCGCTGTCGATCAACCTGCAGATCAATCAGCAGCAGCTGACCAGCGTTTACGGTTCGCTGCAAGATACGCTGACCCAGCAGATTTTCTGGGTTAACAGCAACAAGCCGGTCGATCTGGCGTGGCTGAAGGCGATGCCGGAGGCGGTGCGCGATCAGATTGCCGGTCTCGATCTCAAATTCGACGGCGGCAAGCTGGTGCAGGGCGGGCTGAATGCGCTGGTGTTCCTGATCCCGATGCTGTTGGCGATCGGGGTATTGCGCTGGCGCTACCGGCTGATCGACGGCCATTTGCAAAAGCTGGCCAACGACGTGGGGCAACTTAAGCGCGACGGCCAACTGCACACGCCGAAGGCCATCGCGCTGACCTTGCTGAAAGTGTTGCCCGGCGCCGCGTTACTCCTCGGCGTCGGTTTCTGGATGTATCGCGCGGATTTCGGCATCAGCGACTTTATATGGGCATTGTCGCAGCAGCTGGCGCTGTCGTGGCTGGTGTTCGGCTTCAGCTATCGCATGCTGAAACCGGGCGGCATCGCCGAGCGGCATTTCAACTTCGGCGCCAACCTGTGCGCGCATTACCGCCGTCAGACGCTGCGGCTGGGGTTGGCGCTGCAGCCGTTGATCTTCTGGTCGGTATTGGGCGAGAAAGCGCCGCTGCGTCTGGTGGAAGACGTGATCGGCCAGATCGTGGTGATGTTGACGCTGGCGCTGCTCACGGTGCTGGTGTTCCCGCTGTGCCGCGACAGCTGGCGTGAAAAGGGCTCGCACGCCGTGCGGCTGGTGGTGGTCACCGCGCTGGCCGCCACGCCGCTGATCCTGCTGGGGCTGATGTTCGCCGGTTACTTCTATACCACGCTGCGGCTGGCCAGCCGCTGGATAGACAGCCTGTATCTGTTTTTCCTGTGGAATATCGTATACCTGACCGCGCTGCGCGGCCTGAGCGTGGCGGCGCGGCGTCTGGCTTACCGACGCGCGTTGGCGCGGCGGCAAAACGTGGCGAAAGAAGGAGCCGAAGGCGGCGAACCGGTGGTGGAAGAGCCGCCGCTGGCGCTCGATCAGATCAACCAGCAGTCGCTGCGCCTGACCACCCTGGTGCTGTTCGCCATTTTCGCCAGCGCCTTCTACGCCATTTGGTCGGATCTGGTGACGGTCATCGCTTATCTGGACAGCATCACGCTGTGGCATTACACCAGCACCGTGGCGGGCAGCAGCGTGTCGCAGGCGGTGACGCTGGGCAACATGATGGTGGCGATCGCCGCAGTGATTGTCGCCTACGTGCTCACCCGCAACTTGCCCGGTTTGCTGGAGGTGGTGGTGCTGTCGCGGCTGCAACTGCGGCAGGGGGCGTCTTACGCCATCACCACCGTGCTCACTTACCTGATTACCGCCGTGGGCGCCGTGGTTGCGCTGGGATCGCTCGGCGTATCCTGGGACAAACTGCAATGGCTGGCCGCCGGTCTGACGGTCGGGCTGGGCTTCGGCCTGCAAGAGATCTTCGCCAACTTCGTCTCCGGCCTGATCATTCTGTTCGAACGCCCGATCCGCATCGGCGATACCATCACCATCGGCACCTTCTCCGGTTCGGTCAGCAAGATCCGCATTCGCGCCACCACCATTACCGACTTCGATCGCAAAGAGGTGATCATTCCGAACAAGGCGTTCGTCACCGAGCGGCTGATCAACTGGTCGCTGTCCGATACCATCACCCGCGTGCTGATCAAGGTCGGCGTGGCCTACGGCTCCGATCTCGACAAGGTGAAAAAGGTGCTGCTGCAGGCGGCGCACGACAACCCGCGGGTGATGACCGATCCCGAACCGCAGGTGTTCTTCCTCAACTTCGGCGCCAGCACGCTGGATCACGAACTGCGGCTCTATGTGCGGGAACTGCGCGATCGCAGCTACACGGTGGACGAACTGAATCGCTCAATCGACCGCTTGTGCCGGGAAAACGGCATCGACATCGCCTTCAACCAGCTGGAGGTGTATCTGCATAACCAGCAGGGCAATGAAGTGCAGGAAGTGAAAAGAACGCTGTCGCCGGACGACGGCGGCCAGACGGCGGCGGATAAGCAATGAGAGGCGAAAGGGACAGCGGCGCTGTCCCCGGTTACTGTCCGGCAGGCAGATAGGGAGAGGTGACGCCGGCGCGCTGCAGCTTTTCCTGATAATCCCGTTTGACGATATCCAGCGCCGCCAGCGCGGTGGCCGGATCGATCTCGTTGCATTCCAGCAGGTAAATCAAGTCTACCGCCAGCTGCAGTTCGGGTGAGGCGTTTTCCAGAGACATAGCACCTGCGCTTATTTAATTAATGGGATGAATAACTCGGGTATCGGCAGAGTATAGTGAACCCGGCGCGCAACCGGGGAATAATCATTAAAATATTGTGATAAATCTTCAAAAACCGTTTTCTTTGCGCTCGATATTGCGCTCGATGCGCGCCAACGCCTGACGACAGCGCATCAGCCGCCCCTCCAGCGCCGCCAGCTCGTGCTGCAGCTTTTGCTGGGCCGCCAGCGTGGTCTGGCGCCCCAGCAGGCTTTCCCGATCCTGAATCATGGCGATCAGCCGGCGTTCGTAATCCTGATGCTCGGCCAGCTTGTGGTAGAGATCGACCTCGGGGGCTTCCTTCGGCTGATTCTTGCGCCGCAGCGCCTGGGTCGCCAGCTCGCGCTGCAGGGCGGCGATCTGAGCCACCAGTTTTTCGGCCAGAAAGGCCACCTGGCTGGCGCGGCTGTCGTTAGCGGCGTTTTGCAGCTGGGCGAAGTTTTTCTCCACTTCGGCCAGGTAGTCGCGCAGCCGCGTGCCGCGGTTGGCGAACAGGGCGGCGTCGAACCGCGCCTGCGGGATCGGGGCGTCGCCGCGCGGGCTGACTTCGGCCGCCAGCGCCGCAATCTGCTGTGCCAACACCTGTAATAGACGCTGAGTGCTCACATAAGCTCCCTCTTGATTTCAACAGGCGTAAGCTTGCCCGCGAAGCCGTCCTGAAACAAGCGCCGTATGCATATTCCGCCGGCGCGGCGCCGATGCTACAGTAAGCCGCAACCGATTGAGGAGCGAAGAACCGCATGACGCGTGGGTTATTGATCATTTTGGGCTGGTTGGCGGTGGTGCTGGCGACGTTGGGCGTGGTGTTGCCGCTGTTGCCGACCACGCCGTTCCTGCTGTTGGCCGCCTGGTGCTTCGCCCGCTCTTCGCCGCGCTTTCATCACTGGCTGCTGTACCGTTCCTGGTTTGGCCCTTATCTGCGCCATTGGCAGCAGCATCGCGCGCTGCCGCCGGGGGCGAAGTGGAAAGCGGTGCTGGTGATCGTGCTGACCTTCGCCTGTTCGCTGTGGCTGGTGAAAATCTGGTGGGTGCGCGGGCTGTTGCTGCTGATGTTGGCCATTTTGCTGACCTTTATGCTGCGCCTGCCGGTTATTGATCTGCCGCAACAAAAACAGCGCTGATTGTACCTTAAACTCCTCAATAGCTTTCAAGCCGCAGCCAGGCGACAAACGCAGGCATCCCCGGGAGCTTACTTAGGTAAGTAATGCGTGCGGTCAACAACGCTGCGGGTTGAAAGATGCAGGGGAGAGTTGCATTTGTCCGCCAGTTTGCATAGATTTGGGCGTTTTCGTGCGCGGATCGCCTGCCATTTTTTCTCCGGTGTGTTTCACCCGGGGGCGGCGGGTGAGCGGCGCGCCGGTTTTCAGGCAGTTTTATCAGGCAACAATTATGACCGCTACTGCGCAGCAGCTTCAGTTTATTAAAGACAGTATCAAAACCATCCCGGATTATCCGAAGCCGGGCATCCTGTTCCGCGACGTGACCAGCCTGCTGGAAAACCCGTTGGCCTACGCCGCCAGCATCGAGCTGCTGGTTGAGCGCTATCGCGAAGCGGGCGTGACCAAGGTGGTGGGTACCGAAGCGCGTGGTTTCCTGTTCGGCGCGCCCGTCGCGTTAGCGTTGGGCGTCGGTTTCGTGCCGGTGCGCAAACCGGGCAAACTGCCGCGCGCCACGCTCAGCGAAAGCTATGAGCTGGAGTACGGCACCGACAAGCTGGAGATCCACACCGACGCCATCACCGCGGGCGACAAAGTGCTGGTGGTGGACGATCTGCTGGCGACCGGCGGCACCATTGAAGCGACCACCAAACTGATCCGCCGTCTGGGCGGTGAAGTGAAAGACGCCGCGTTCATCATCAACCTGCCGGATCTGGGCGGAGAAGCGCGTCTGAACAAGCTGGGCATCGACTGCTACTGCCTGGTGGACTTCGCCGGTCATTGATGCGGCATCGCCCCTTGGGCACAACGGCCTCGCGGATTGCCGCGGGGCTGTGTTAGCATGACCCTCCAGATTACTCGACTTCTCCGGTATTAATGAGCTATCAGGTTCTCGCCCGTAAGTGGCGCCCTCAAACGTTCGCAGACGTGGTCGGCCAGGAACATGTCCTGACCGCGCTGGCCAACGGCCTCTCGCTGGGGCGGATCCATCACGCCTATCTGTTCTCGGGCACGCGCGGCGTGGGGAAAACCACCATCGCCCGCTTGCTGGCCAAAGGCCTGAACTGTGAAACCGGCATCACCGCCACGCCGTGCGGCCAATGCGACAACTGCCGCGAGATCGAGCAGGGGCGCTTCGTCGATCTGATCGAGATCGACGCCGCTTCCCGAACCAAGGTGGAAGATACCCGCGATCTGCTGGACAACGTCCAGTACGCGCCGGCGCGCGGCCGCTTCAAGGTCTACCTGATCGATGAAGTGCACATGCTCTCGCGCCACAGCTTCAACGCGTTGCTGAAGACGCTGGAAGAGCCGCCGCCGCACGTCAAATTCCTGTTGGCCACCACCGATCCGCAAAAATTGCCGGTGACCATTCTTTCCCGCTGCCTGCAGTTTCACCTCAAAGCGCTGGACGTCGATCAGATCCGCCAGCAGCTGGAAACTGTGCTGACGGCGGAGCAGATCACCAGCGACGCCCGCGCGCTGCAGCTGCTGGCGCGCGCCGCCGACGGCAGCATGCGCGATGCGCTGAGCCTGACCGATCAGGCGATCGCCATGGGGCAGGGGCAGGTGACGGCCGCAACCGTCAGCCAGATGCTCGGCACGCTCGATGACGAGCAGCCGCTGGCGATCCTCGAAGCGCTGGTCAGCGCCGACGGTGAAAAGGTGATGGCGCAGGTCGCGCAGGCCGCTTCGCGCGGCGTGGATTGGGAAAACCTGCTGGTGGAGACGCTGGCGTTGCTGCATCGCATTGCGATGGTGCAACTGCTGCCTTCGATGCTCGACAACCACTACGCCGCCGTGGAACAACGGCTGCGCGAGCTGGCGCGCACCCTGCCGCCGGCCGATGTGCAACTCTATTATCAGACGCTGTTGGTGGGCCGCAAAGAGCTGGCCTATGCGCCGGATCGCCGCATGGGGGTTGAGATGACCCTGCTGCGCGCGCTGGCGTTTCACCCGAAAGCGGTGATCCCGGAGCCGGTGGCGTTGGTGCAGACCGCGCCGGCGCCGATGGCGCAGCCGCAGCAGGCCGCATCGCCACAGCCGCCGCAGTTTCAGGACGCGCCGCCGCCGCTAGGGCAGCCGGCCGCGCCGCAGCGACAATCATCGACTCCTTTACCGGATGCCACCGCCCAGCTGTTGAAAGCGCGGTCCCAGCTGCAACGGCAGCAGGGAGCATCCACACCAAAAAAGAATGAGCCGGCGGCGCCAGGAATAGCGCGGCCGGCAAACTCGGCGCTGGGGCGTTTGGCTTCCGTGACCGAGCGCAGCCAGCAGCGCCTGGCGGAGAAGAAGGTGCCGGAAAAACCGGCGAAACCGGAAGCCTATCGTTGGCGCGCGCAGACCGAGCCCGAGGCGGCGCCGGAACCGCTGGCGACGCCGAAAGCGCTGCGCACGGCGTTGGAGCACGAGAAAACGCCGGAGCTGGCCGCCAAGCTGGTGGTGGAGTCGCTGGAGCGCGACGCCTGGGCGGCGGAAATCGATAAGCTGAAGATCCCGAAACTGGTGCAGCAGCTGGCGTTGAACGCCTTCAAGCAGCAGCCGGAGCCGGGCAAGATTAGCCTCCATCTGCGGTCTTCGCAGCGCCATCTGAATTCGCCTTCGGCGCAGAAGACGCTGGCCGACGCGCTCGGTGAGCTGTACGGCAGCCCGATCGAGCTGACCGTAGTGGAGGACGATAATCCGGCGGAGCGCACCCCGCTGGAATGGCGACAAGCCATCTATGAGGAAAAGCTGGCGCAGGCGCGCCAGTCCATCGAAGCGGATACCAACATTCAGACGCTACGCCGATTCTTCGACGCGGATCTGGATGAAGAGAGTATTCGCCCCCTTTAAACGCTGCGCGATGTGCGCGGCCCTAGCGACGAGAGACGACTATGTTTGGTAAAGGCGGTCTGGGCAACCTGATGAAGCAAGCCCAGCAAATGCAAGAAAAAATGCAGCAGATGCAGGAAGAAGTCGCCAAATTGGAAGTGACCGGCGAATCTGGCGCCGGCCTGGTGAAAGTCACCATCAATGGCGCGCACAACTGCCGCCGCGTGGAAATCGATCCAAGCCTGATGGAAGACGACAAAGAGATGCTGGAAGATCTGATCGCCGCTGCGTTTAACGACGCTGCGCGCCGCATCGAAGAGACCCAGAAAGAGAAAATGGCCTCCGTCTCCAGCGGCATGCAGTTGCCGCCTGGCTTCAAGATGCCGTTCTGATGCAAACCAGCCCGCTCCTTGAATCCCTGATGGAGGCGCTGCGCTGCCTGCCGGGCGTCGGCCCGAAATCGGCGCAGCGCATGGCGTTTCAGCTGCTGCAGCGCGATCGCAGCGGCGGCATGCGTCTGGCGCAGGCGTTGACGCGCGCGATGTCGGAGATCGGCCACTGCGCCGATTGCCGCACCTTCACCGAGCAGGACGTCTGCACCATCTGCGCCAATCCGCGCCGCCAGCAAAACGGCCAGATTTGCGTGGTGGAAAGCCCGGCGGATATCCACGCCATCGAGCAGACCGGCCAGTTCGCCGGGCGCTACTTTGTGCTGATGGGGCATCTGTCGCCGCTGGACGGCATCGGGCCGGGCGATATCGGTCTGGATCGCCTGGAGCAACGGCTGGAAAAGGAAAGCATCACCGAAGTGATCCTCGCCACCAACCCGACGGTGGAAGGGGAGGCGACCGCCAACTACATCGCCGAGATGTGTGGCCAGTATGGCGTGCTCGCCAGCCGCATCGCCCACGGCGTGCCGGTGGGCGGCGAGCTGGAGATGGTCGACGGCACCACGCTGTCGCATTCGCTGGCGGGGCGCCACGCCATCAAGTTCTGATGTTTTCCCGGATGGGGCCGCCCGGCCCCATTGTTTTTTGCCAAAAATTTCCCGCCGTCCGCTTGAAAAACAAGACCCTGACCCTCATCTGATCCTCATTGTTCGATTTTGGTAGCCATTGTCTTTGAGGTAATCAATGAGTATGAAAGGTCAAGAAACCCGCGGGTTCCAGTCTGAAGTAAAACAGCTGCTTCATTTGATGATCCATTCGCTGTACTCCAACAAAGAAATTTTTCTGCGCGAGCTGATCTCCAACGCCTCTGACGCCGCCGACAAGCTGCGCTTCCGCGCCCTGTCCGCGCCAGAGCTGTACGCCGGTGACGGCGAGCTGCGCGTGCGTTTGTCCTTCGATAAAGAGCAGCGCACCCTGACCATTGCCGACAACGGCATCGGTATGCGCCGCGAAGAAGTGATCGAAAACCTCGGCACCATCGCCAAATCGGGCACCAAAGCGTTCCTGGAATCCATCGGTTCCGACCAGGCGAAAGACAGCCAACTGATCGGCCAATTCGGCGTTGGTTTCTACTCGGCGTTCATCGTGGCGGACAAAGTGACCGTGCGCACCCGCGCGGCCGGCGCCGCCGATGACGAGGGCGTGTTCTGGGAGTCCGCCGGTGAAGGCGACTACACCATCGCCGACATCACCAAAGAGACCCGCGGCACCGAAATCACCCTGCATCTGCGCGAAGGCGAAGATGAGTACCTCGACGCCTGGCGCCTGCGCTCGGTGATCGGCAAATATTCCGATCACATCGCCTTGCCGGTAGAGATCGAAAGCAAGAACGAAGAAGACGGCACCGTCACCTGGGAGAAGATCAACAAGGCGCAGGCCCTGTGGACCCGCAGCAAGGCTGACGTGACCGACGAAGAGTACAAAGAGTTCTACAAGCACATCGCCCACGATTTCACCGATCCGCTGAGCTGGAGCCACAATAGGGTGGAAGGCAAGCAGGAATATACCAGCCTGCTGTATATCCCGGCGCAGGCGCCGTGGGACATGTGGAACCGCGATCACAAGCACGGCCTGAAGCTGTACGTGCAGCGCGTGTTCATCATGGACGACGCCGAGCAGTTCATGCCGAACTACCTGCGCTTCGTGCGCGGCCTGATCGATTCCAACGATCTGCCGCTGAACGTATCGCGCGAGATCCTGCAAGACAGCCGCGTGACGCAGAACCTGCGCGGCGCGCTGACCAAGCGCGTGCTGCAGATGCTGGATAAGCTGGCCAAAGACGACGCCGAAGGCTACCAGAAATTCTGGCAGCAGTTCGGTCTGGTGCTGAAAGAAGGCCCGGCGGAAGACAACGGCAACCAGGAAGCGATCGCCAAACTGCTGCGCTTCGCCACCACCCACGGCGACAGCTCGGCACAGACCGTGTCGCTGGAAGAGTACGTCGGCCGCATGGCGGAAGGGCAGGAAAAGATTTACTACATCACCGCCGACAGCTACGCCGCCGCCAAGAGCAGCCCGCATCTGGAGCTGTTCCGCAAGAAAGGCATCGAAGTGCTGCTGTTGTCCGATCGCATCGACGAGTGGATGATGAGCTACCTGACCGAGTTCGACGGCAAGCCGTTCCAGTCGGTCAGCAAGGCGGATGAAACGCTGGATAAACTGGCGGATGAAACCGAAGAGCAGAAGGCGGCCGAGAAGCAGTTGGAACCGTTCATCGAACGCGTGAAAACCCTGCTGGGCGAGCGCGTGAAGGATGTGCGTCTGACGCACCGCCTGACCGATACGCCGGCGATCGTGGTGACCGACGCCGACGAGATGAGCACCCAGATGGCCAAGCTGTTCGCCGCTGCGGGCCAGCAGGCGCCGGAAGTGAAGTACATTTTCGAGCTTAATCCTGAGCATGCGTTGGTCAAACGCGCATCCGACGTGGGCGATAACGAACATTTCGCCGAGTGGATCGACCTGCTTTTGGATCAGGCGCTGTTGGCTGAACGCGGCACGCTGGAGGATCCGAACCTGTTCATCCGCCGCATGAACAAGTTGCTGTCCGCCTGAAGTTGATTATATGCGCCCTTAACGGCACCGTTAGGGGCGCATTTCCGGTTTTTCCCCGCATTTTCCCCTCTTTTGTTCGCTTGAATTTTTGCATGTTCCGCAATCGATTTCCTTCGCGCGCCTTGAGCCTGCCCCCCCTGAAATGGTATCGTTGAGCGTTTTCGCAATTTTATAAAAACTACATAGCAAGGGGATTTACGCAATGCGTATCATTCTGCTGGGCGCTCCGGGCGCTGGTAAAGGTACTCAGGCTCAATTCATCATGGAGAAATACGGCATTCCGCAAATCTCCACCGGTGATATGTTGCGCGCAGCCGTGAAGGCCGGCAGTGAACTGGGCAAGCAGGCGAAAGAGATCATGGACGCCGGCAAGCTGGTGACCGATGAGCTGGTGATCGCGCTGGTCAAAGAGCGCATCGCTCAGGAAGATTGCCGCAAGGGCTTCCTGTTGGACGGCTTCCCGCGCACCATTCCGCAGGCTGACGCGATGAAAGAAGCCGGCATCAACGTGGACTTCGTGCTGGAGTTCGACGTGCCGGACGAGCTGATCGTTGACCGCATCGTTGGCCGCCGCGTGCACGCGCCGTCCGGCCGCGTATACCACGTGAAGTTCAATCCGCCGCAGGTGGAAGGCAAAGACGACGTGACCGGCGAAGAGCTGACCACGCGCAAGGACGATCAGGAAGAGACCGTGCGCAAGCGCCTGGTGGAATACCATCAGATGACCGCGCCGCTGATCTCTTACTACAGCAAAGAAGCGGCAGCGGGCAACACCCAATACCGCAAAATCGACGGCACCCGCAAGGTGGCCGAAGTGAGCGCAGAGCTGGCGACTATCCTCGGTTGATAGCAAGCTGGCTGTGCATGACGCCGGGCCTGTGGCCCGGCGTTTTTTTTGCCGTTTTCCCGTTAAATTGTGATCGCGGCGGCTTGTTGCGGCCGTGACCGTTAATCGCCCGCGCCAAATGGCGTATAACAAGCCTGCGTTTTCATCCTCAGCAGGGAGCCGGGCATGCTCAGACAGACCAAACTTCTGGCGGAAGCCACCGCGCGCCAGATCGTCCAGCGGGCGATGGGCATCATCAGCCATTCCGTCAACGTGATGGACAGCAACGGCGTGATCATCGCTTCCGGCAACCCACAGCGCCTGTTCCAGCGCCATGAAGGCGCAGTGCTGGCGTTGGCGGAGAATCGGGTGGTGGAAATCGACCGCGCCACCGCCGAACACCTGAAGGGCGTGCGGCCCGGCATCAACCTGCCGTTCAGCTTTCGCAATCAGCGGGTGGGAGTGATCGGCATTTCCGGCGAGCCGGCCGAGGTGCGCGCCTACGCCGAGTTGGTCAAAATGGCGGCGGAGATGATGGTGGAGCAGGCGGCGCTGCTGGATCAGCACCAGTGGGAAAAACGCTACCGGGAAGAGCTGGCGAACCAGCTGTTGCAGCCGCAGCCGAACACGGCGTCGCTGGAAGCGATGGCGGCGTATCTGGGATTGGATCTGCGCCAGGCGCGCATCGTCTGGATCGTCGAGCTGCAAGAGGCGCAGCCGCACCTGCTGCGCGAACTGCTGGCTGAGCTGGAGGCCACCCAGCGCGATGCGTTGATCGCCATTACCGGCTTCAATGAAATGACCCTGCTGCGCCCGGCCAGCATGGCGCAAGGCGAGTGGAGCCTGAAGCTGGAGCGCCAACAGGCGCAGCGTCTGCAAAACCAGCTCAAGCACCGCTTTCGGGTGCGGCTGATCGTCGGCGGTTTCTACGACGATCCGCAAAGCGCCTACCGCTCCAGCCTGACCGCGCGCGCCACCCAGGCGATGGCGCAGCGCCTGAAATTGCGCCACGCCACGCTGTTCTACCACGACTATCCGCTGCCGTCGCTGCTGTGCGATCTCGGGGAGGACTGGCGAGCGCAAGAGCTGGGGCGCCCCTGGCGGACGCTGGAGGAACAGGATGAAAAAGGCGTGCTGCGCGCCACGCTGCGCCACTATTTTTCGCAGAATTGTGATCAGACGCAGGCCGCCGCGCAGCTGCATATTCACGTCAATACCCTGCGCTATCGCCTGCAGCGCATCGAAGCCATAACCGGTATGAAAATCAATCAATTAACTGACTCTCTGCGGTTGTATATCGGCATGCTGATGCACGACTGAGTTGTGCCAACCCACAAATTCCGCGCCGTTCCTTCGGCGATTTTTTGTTGTTTCCCCTCAGGCCAACGCCGGGCGCGCGGGATATGTTGGCCTGCACATCAACCACGGAGAAAACAACAATGACAACCGTATCCACTCTGGGGGCGCTGGTGGCGTTAGCCGTCGCCATCGTCCTGATTCTACGCAAGGTTCCACCGGCTTACGGCATGATTGCCGGCGCGCTGGCGGGCGGGCTGTGCGGCGGCGCCGATCTGGTGCAGACCGTGACGCTGATGATCGGCGGGGCGCAGGGCATCACCAACGCCGTGATGCGCATTCTGGCGGCGGGGGTATTGGCCGGGGTGCTGATCGAATCCGGCGCGGCGCACACCATCGCCGAAACTATCGTACGCAAGGTGGGGGAAACCCGCGCGCTGCTGGCGCTGGCGGTGGCTACACTGATCCTGACGGCGGTGGGGGTGTTTATCGACGTGGCGGTGATCACCGTCGCGCCGATCGCGCTGTCGATCGCCCAAAAGGCCGGCATTTCTCGTGCGGCGATCCTGCTGGCGATGATCGGCGGCGGCAAGGCCGGCAACGTGATGTCGCCCAACCCGAACACCATCGCGGCGGCGGACAACTTCCACGTGCCGCTCACCTCGGTGATGATGGCCGGCATCGTGCCGGGGCTGTGCGGCCTGGTGGTGGCCTATCTGCTGGCGCGTCGCCTGAGCGATAAAGGCGGCAGGGTGATGGCTGAAGAGTTGACTCAGCATGCCGAAGGGGCGCGGCCGGGCTTCGCAGCGGCGATCAGCGCGCCGCTGGTGGCGATCCTGCTGCTGTCGCTGCGGCCGATCGCCGGTATCGCCGTCGATCCGCTGATCGCGCTGCCGGCCGGCGGTTTGGCGGGCGCGCTGCTGATGGGGCGAATTCGTCAGTGCAATCAGTTTATGGTATCTGGCCTGTCGCGCATGGCGCCGGTGGCGATCATGCTGCTCGGTACCGGCACGCTGGCGGGCATTATCGCCAACTCGGCGCTGAAGGATGTCTTGATTACCGGTTTGACGCACACCGGGCTGCCGGCCTGGCTGCTGGCGCCGCTGTCCGGCGCGCTGATGTCGATGGCGACCGCCTCGACCACTGCCGGCACCGCCGTCGCCTCCGGGGTGTTCAGCTCCACGCTGCTTGAGCTGGGGGTGAGCGGATTGGCCGGCGCGGCGATGATCCATGCGGGCGCCACGGTGCTGGATCACCTGCCGCACGGCAGCTTCTTCCACGCCACCGGCGGCAGCGTCAATATGGCGGTGCACGAGCGGCTCAAGCTGTTGCCGTATGAAACGCTGGTGGGGTTCACCATCGCGGCAATCTCGGCGCTGATGTTTGGCGTATTTAACCTGGCGGGATAAGGAACAGTGATGAAAACGCTGAAAAAAGTGGTTATTGCCCCGGATTCTTTCAAAGAGAGCCTGAGCGCGCTCGGCGTCGCCGACGCCATTGAGCGGGGATTCCGTCAGATTTACCCGCAGGCGCACTACGTGAAGCTGCCGATGGCGGACGGTGGTGAAGGCACGGTGGAGTCGATGGTGGCGGCCACCGGCGGTGAAATCGTTCAGGTGACGGTCACCGGCCCGCTGGGGGAGCCGGTGCAGGGGTTCTATGGCTTGTTGGGCGATGGCGAAACCGCGGTGATTGAAATGGCCGCCGCCTCCGGGCTGCATCTGGCGCCGCCCAACCGGCGCGATCCGCGCATCACCACCAGTTACGGCACCGGCGAATTGATGCTGGCGGCGTTGGATCGCGGCGTGAAGGCGATCGTTCTCGGTATCGGCGGTAGCGCCACCAACGACGGCGGCGCCGGAATGATGCAGGCGCTGGGCGTTAAATTGCTGGATAAGGATCGTCGCCCGCTGCCAATGGGCGGCGCGGCGCTGGCGCAACTGGCGCATCTTGATCTCGCCGGACTGGACGCGCGTTGGCAGCGGGTGAGCGTAACCGCCGCCTGCGACGTGGATAACCCGCTGTGCGGCACAAAGGGCGCGTCGGCGGTATTCGGGCCGCAGAAAGGGGCGACGCCGGAGATGGTGGCGCAGCTCGATGCGGCGTTGCACCACTATGGCGAACTGCTGGAACGGGAAACCGGCCGCGCCGTGCTGAGCCAGCCAGGGGCGGGTGCGGCGGGCGGCATGGGGGCGGCGCTGCTCGGCATGCTCAACGCGCGTTTGCGGCCGGGCATCGAAATCGTCACTGAAACCCTGCGCCTGGATGAAGCGGTGCGCGATGCCGATTTGGTGATCACCGGCGAAGGGCGGCTGGACAGCCAGTCTGTCCACGGTAAAACGCCGATCGGCGTGGCGCGGGTAGCCAAGCGTCACGGCGTGCCGGTGATCGCCATTGCCGGCAGCCTGGCGCCGGATTATCCGGTGGTGCATCAACACGGCATCGATGCGGCGTTTTCGGTGCTCGATCGCATCGTGACGCTGGAAGACGCGCTGGCGGACGCCGATCGCAATCTGCAGGTGACGGCGCGCAATGTGGCGGCGGTATGGCAGCTGGCGCAAGGAAGATGCCCACAGGCATAGCCTGTTGCTGTTATCGGTTTCGACGCAGGACTTTTCCGTTACAATAGCCGGCATTAATGGCTGCTGACATCCCGACCCAGAACGGAATGCCGGCCGGAAAGGAAATGAGGGGAACTGAGATGAAGCAAGAGAAACACGGCGTATTGCTGGTGAACCTGGGCACGCCAGATGCGCCGACCTCGTCGGCGGTCAAACGCTATCTGAAGGAATTCCTCAGTGACGATCGCGTGGTCGACACGGCGCCGCTGATCTGGTGGCCGATCCTCAACGGCGCGATCTTGCCGATCCGTTCGCCGCGCGTGGCTAAACTCTATCAGTCGGTGTGGATGGAAGAGGGTTCGCCGCTGCTGGTGTACAGCCGCCGCCAACAGCGGGCGCTGGCGGCGCGCATGCCGAATACGCCGGTGGAGCTGGGCATGAGCTACGGTTCGCCGAGCCTGGCGGAAGCCATCGACAAGCTGCTGGCGCAGGGCGTGACCAACCTGGTGGTGCTGCCGCTCTATCCGCAATATTCCTGTTCCACCAGCGCGGCGGTATGGGATGGCGTGGCGCGGGTGCTGAAAGGCTATCGCCGCTTGCCGTCGGTGGCCTTCATTCGCGATTACGCCGAACACCCGGCCTATATCGCCGCGCTGCAACAAAGCGTGGAGCGCTCGTTCGCCGAGCACGGCCAGCCGGACCGGCTGGTGCTGTCTTTCCACGGCATCCCCAAACGTTATGCGCGGCTGGGCGACGACTACCCGCAGCGCTGCGAGGATACGCTGCGTGCGCTGAGCGCGACGCTGCCGCTGACGCCGGAGCGGGTGATGATGACGTACCAATCGCGCTTCGGCCGCGAGCCTTGGCTGACGCCGTATACCGATGAGACCCTAAAAGGGCTGCCGGCGCAGGGCGTGAAGCACATTCAGCTGATCTGCCCCGGTTTCTCGGCGGACTGCCTGGAAACGCTGGAAGAGATTAAAGAGCAGAACCGCGAGATCTTCCTTAAAGCCGGCGGCGAGAAGTTTGAATACATCTCAGCGTTGAACGACGAGCCGGCGCATATCGATATGATGCAGCAGTTGGTGGCGCAGCGTCTGTAATCATCCATAATCTGTCTATTAGGTGCATCGTGATCGGGCGGGGATGTGTTAACATTCTCCGCTTGTTAAACCGCCGCCACCACCAATCACATGAAATTTCCTGGTAAACGCAAGTCCAAACACTATTTCCCGGTGAGCGCCCGCGATCCGCTTCTGCAGCAGGCCCAGCCCGAAAGTGAAATCAGCACCTCGTATATCGTCGGCATCGACCAGACGCTGGTGGATATCGAGGCGAAAGTGGACGACGCTTTTGTCCAGCGCTACGGCCTGAGCCTGGGCCACTCTCTGGTGATCGAAGATGACGTCGCCGAGGCGCTGTATCAGGAATTGAATGAAAACAACCTGGTCACCCATCAGTTCGCCGGCGGCACCATCGGCAACACCATGCACAACTATTCGGTGCTGGCGGACGACCGCTCGGTGCTGCTCGGCGTGATGTGCAGCAACGTGAAAATCGGCAGCTACGCCTACCGTTATCTGTGCAATACCTCCAGCCGCACCGATCTTAACTATCTGCAGGGCGTTGACGGCGCCATCGGCCGCTGTTTCACGCTGATCGGCGAAAGCGGCGAGCGCACCTTCGCCATCAACCCCGGCCAGATGAACCAGCTGCGCCCGGAAAGCATCCCTGAAGAGGTGATCGCCGGCGCGTCGGCGCTGGTGCTGAGCTCTTATCTGGTGCGCTGCAAGGAAGGGGAGCCGATAAAGGACGCGACCTTGCAGGCGATCAAATACGCTAAAAAGCACGATGTGCCGGTGGTGCTGACCCTGGGCACCAAGTACGTGATCGCCGACAACCCGCAGTGGTGGCGCGACTTCCTGAAGGAAAACGTGACGATTCTGGCGATGAACGAAGACGAAGCGCTGGAGCTGACCGGGCTGAGCGATCCGCTGACCGCCTCGGACATGGCGCTGGAGTGGGTGGATCTGGTACTGTGCACCGCCGGGCCGAACGGCCTGTATATGGCGGGCTACACCGAAGAGGCCAACAAGCGTCAGACCCAGCACCCGCTGTTGCCGGGGCATATCGCCGAGTTCAACCGCTACGAGTTCAGCCGCGCCATGCGTCGCGAACACTGTGAGCATCCGCTGCGCGTTTACTCGCACATCGCGCCGTATATGGGCGGGCCGGAGAAGATCATGAACACCAACGGCGCCGGCGACGGCGCGCTGTCGGCGTTGCTGCACGATATCGCCGCCAACGGTTATCACCGCCACAACGTGCCGAACTCGAGCAAGCACGTGCGCAGTTACCTGACATACTCTTCGTTGGCGCAGGTGTGCAAATACGCCAACCGCGTCAGCTACCAGGTGTTGAACCAGCATTCGCCGCGTCTCACTCGCGGCCTGCCGGAGCGCGAAGACAGCCTGGAAGAGTCCTATTGGGAGCGTTAACCCGCTGAAAAAGAAAAGGTCCGGCATGCCGGACCTTTTTTTGTGCGCGGTGCCTCAGATCGGGCAGCCCCCCATTTTTTCTTCTTCGCTCAGGGTATCCAACTGCAGGATGTTCAGCATGCTGTTAGCGATCTCCCGTTCGCCCATCACCACCTGATTGGCGCCGCGATCGGTGATGTAGGCCACTTCGTCGTCGTAGTGGGCGCGGGCGATGATCTCGATGTTCGGCCGCTTGGCGCGCGCCGAGGCGACGATCTCGCCGGCCTCATAGCCGTTGGGGATGGTCAGCAGCAGCCAGCGCGCGCAGTCGAGCCGCGCCAGATCCATCACTTCCGGATTGGCGGCGTTGCCCAGCACCGTCTTGATACCCTGCTCGCGCAGCGCTTCCACCCGCGGGCGGGAGTTCTCGATCACCACCAGCGGAATGCCCGCCTCGGCCAGTTTGCCGCCCAGCAGGCTGCCGACGCGGCCGTAGCCGACCACCAGCGCATGGTTGCACATGTCCACCGGGATCTGCTTCTCTTCTTCCACCGCCTCTTCGAGGATTTGCTCTTCGATGGTTTCGGTTTTGGCCAGATAGCGCTCCAGCAGGGTGAACAGCAGCGGGTTGAGCATGATCGACAAAATGGCGCCGGCCAGCACCAGATTGCGCCCGTGTTCCGACATCATGCCCAGCGCGATGCCAAGGCCTGCCAGAATAAAGGCGAACTCGCCGATCTGCGCCAGGCTGGCGGAGATGGTCAGCGCGGTGCGCTTGGAGTGACCGAACATTTTCACCAACAGGAACGCGGCGGCGGATTTGCCGAACACGATGATCGCCAGCGTCGCCAGCACCGCCAGCGGTTCGTTAATCACGATCATCGGATCGAACAGCATGCCAACCGAGACGAAGAACAGCACCGCGAACGCGTCGCGCAGCGGCAGGGTGTCGTGCGCCGCGCGGTGGCTCAGCTCGGACTCGTTCAGCACCATGCCGGCGAAGAAGGCGCCCAGCGCGAAGGAGACGTCGAACAGCTTCACCGCGCCGTAGGCGATGCCAAGCGCCAGCGCCAATACCGCCAGGGTGAACAGCTCGCGCGAGCCGGTGCTGGCGGTTTTCGACAGGATCCACGGCACCAGGCGGCGGCCGACCACGATCATCAACGCAATGAAGGCGATGACCTTACCGATGGTCAGCGCCAGCTCCATCAGCAGCTGGCTGCTGCTGGCGTTGTCGTTGCCCAGCATGTTGCCGAAGGCGGGCAGTAATACCAGCGTCAGCACCATCGCCAAATCTTCGACGATCAGCCAGCCGATGGCGATTTGCCCGCGCTGGCTGTCGATCAATTGCCTCTCCTCCAGCGCGCGCAATAGCACCACGGTGCTTGCGGTGGAGAGACAGAGGCCGAACACCAGGCCGGAGATCAGATCCCAGCCGAGCAGCTTGGACAGCCCCATGCCGAGCAGGGTAGCGACGGCTATCTGCGCCACGGCGCCGGGTATGGCGATAGATTTTACTGCGAGGAGGTCTTTCAAAGAGAAGTGCAGGCCAACACCGAACATCAACAGGATAACGCCGATTTCCGCCAGTTCCGGCGCCAGTGAGGTATCGGCGACGAAACCGGGGGTGAACGGGCCGGCGAGCACCCCTGCGGCCAGATATCCCACCAGGGGTGAGATGCGCAGGCGGTTCGCCAGCATACCGAGGAGGAAGGCGAGTACTAACCCTCCGACGATGGTGGTGATGAGCGGTGTTGAATTATGCATCCATACTCCTTCTGGCTATGCATCGCGGCACGGGAGAAACGCAACAAAGTTACGAAAAGATACATTTAGTTTATTGCATTTGTTCGCGGCTTGCTTGGCTAATTTGGTCTTTTTTGTAAAAAAGCAGAGGATTTCGCTTAAGGCGCGTCAATGAGGGGGTTTTGTGCCAGATAAACCAAATAACATTGATTTATCCGTAGGATAACCCGGATGAATAAATACTTTCATCCGGGCAGTTCGCGGGGTTATTGCGGTTTATGCTCCATATTGGGCAGTAGCGCGGTAATAATGCCGATCAGCGGCAGGAAAGCACAGATTTGGTAGACCAGCTCGATACTGGTCAAATCCGCGACATAACCAAGAACTGCCGCGCCTAACCCGCCCATACCGAAAGCAAAACCGAAGAATAAACCGGAAACCATGCCGACTTTACCGGGGATCAGCTCCTGTGCGTAGACCAGGATGGCGGAGAACGCTGAGGCGAGAATAATCCCGATGATCACCGTCAAAATGCCGGTCCAGTACAGGGATGCATGGGGTAAAATAAGCGTAAATGGCGCTGCACCAAGGATTGAGCCCCAAATAACGTATTTTCTCCCTATCTTGTCGCCAAGGGGCCCGCCGATGATGGTTCCAGCGGCCACCGCAAACAGGAAGGCGAACAGGTGAATTTGCGCATTCTGCACCGAAACGCCGAACTTATGTATCAGATAAAAGGTGTAATAGCTGCTGATACTGGCCAGATAGAAGTATTTAGAGAAAATCAGCACCAGCAGAATGCCCAGCGAGTAGGCGACGGTACGTTTTGGCAGCAGTTTCAGCATTGCGGGGCTTTTCGGCTGCCCTTTCGCCGCCCGATGCTGATGTTGGTACCACTTGCTGACCTGCAGCAATACCACGATCGCCAGCAGCGCCGCCAGCGTGAACCAGGCGACGTTGCCTTTGCCGTAAGGCGCGATGATCAGCGCGGCCAGCAGCGGGCCGAGCGAGCTGCCGAAGTTGCCGCCGACCTGGAACAGCGACTGCGCCAGGCCGTGTCGTCCGCCGGAGGCCATGCGCGCCACGCGCGAGGATTCCGGGTGGAATACCGATGAGCCGGTGCCCACCAGCGCCGCTGCCAGCAGCACCAGCGGGAAGGTGTTCGCCACCGACAGCAGCAGCAGGCCGGACAGGGTAAAGCCCATGCCGATAGGCAGTGAGTAAGGCTGCGGGTGTTTATCGGTGTAATAGCCGATCAGCGGTTGCAGCAGGGAAGCCGTGAGCTGATAGGTCAGGGTGATCATACCGATCTGCACGAAGCTGAGGTGGAAATCGGCTTGCAGGATCGGATAAATCGCCAGGATCAGCGACTGGATCATATCGTTGAGCAGGTGAGACACGCTGATGGCGCCAAGGATGGAGAAAGCGGTCCTCTTTACCGTACTGCCCTTGGCGGGCGGCATCGCGCTTTGGCTACTGTCGGTCATATTATTATTAGCCTGATAAGTTGTTGAGCACAGAGATGACATCTTAGGCAGGGCGTTCAATTTTTACCATATCTGAAATAATCAGACTCACATCGCAAAAAATTGAAATCAGCTGTCATTAATTCGCGCTACAATTTCGCCCTCATCATAAAAGCCATTTAATACACGGAGATCCGCCATGCGTTTTTCGCTGAAAACCACCGCATGCGCGTTGGCCGTATCCCTGACGCTGCTGTCGGGGGCCGCCAGTGCCTGGGAAAAGGATAAGACCTACGCCATCACCATTCTGCATACCAACGATCATCACGGTCACTTCTGGCAGAACGATCACGGTGAATACGGTCTGGGCGCGCAGAAAACCCTGGTGGACGGCATTCGCCGCGAAGTGGCGGCGCAGGGCGGCAGTGTGCTGTTGCTGTCCGGCGGCGATATCAACACCGGCGTGCCGGAATCGGATCTGCAGGACGCCGAGCCGGACTTCCGCGGCATGAACCTGGTGGGTTACGACGCGATGGCGATCGGCAACCACGAATTCGACAACCCACTGAGCGTGCTGCGCCAGCAGGAGAAGTGGGCGACCTTCCCGCTCTTGTCCGCCAACATCTACCAGAAAAGCACAGGCCAGCGCCTGTTCAAGCCTTACGCCTTGTTCGACAAGCAGGGTATCAAGATTGCCGTGATCGGCCTGACGACCGACGACACCGCCAAGATAGGCAATCCGGAGTACTTCACCGACATGGAGTTCCGCGTGCCGGCGCAGGAAGCGAAGCAGGTGGTGGAGCAACTGCGCAAGGACGAGAAGCCGGACGTGATCATCGCCGCCACCCATATGGGGCACTACGACAACGGCGAGCATGGCTCTAACGCGCCGGGCGACGTGGAGATGGCGCGCAGCCTGCCGGCGGGATATCTCGACATGATCGTCGGCGGCCACTCGCAGGATCCGGTGTGCATGGCCGGTGACAACCGCAAACAGGCGGATTACGTACCGGGCACGCCATGCTCGCCGGATCGTCAGAACGGCACCTGGATCGTGCAGGCGCACGAGTGGGGCAAATACGTCGGGCGCGCCGATTTCGAATTCCGCAACGGCGAGCTGAAGCTGGTGCATTATCAGCTGATCCCGGTGAACCTGAAGAAGAAGGTGGAGAAAGCCGACGGCACCAGCGAGCGCGTGTACTACACCCAGCAGATTGCGGAAGATCCGACCATGATGAAGCTGCTGACGCCGTTCCAGGATAAGGGCAAGGCGCAGCTGGGCGTGAAGATCGGCAGCGTCAACGGCAAGCTTGAAGGCGATCGCAGCAAGGTGCGCTTCGTGCAGACCAACCTGGCGCGGGTGATGCTGGCGGCGCAGAGGGAGCGCGCCGACGCCGACTTCGCCGTGATGAGCGGTGGCGGGGTGCGCGATTCGATTGAAAGCGGCGATATCACCTACAAGAACGTGCTCAAGGTGCAGCCGTTCGGCAACACGCTGGTGCATGTCGATATGAAAGGGCGCGAGGTTGAACAGTATCTGGCGGTGGTGGCCAACATGAAGCCGGATTCCGGCGCCTATGCCCAGTTCGCCAATGTCAGTCTGGTGGCGGACGGCAAGGGCGTCAGCGAGGTGAAGATCAACGGCCAGCCGCTGCAGGCGGATAAAACTTACCGCATGGCGACGCTGAACTTCAACGCGCTGGGCGGCGACGGCTATCCGAAGCTGGACGGGCTGCCGAGCTACGTCAACACCGGCTTTATCGATGCCGAAGTGCTGAAGCAGTACATCGAGAAACACTCGCCGCTGGATGCGGCGGCCTACGAGCCGAAGGGCGAAATCGTCTATCGCTAGAGGCGCCGCGGAACGGCGCTCTCGCTTGTCGCGGGGGCGCCGTTCCCCCCCTCGCTTTTCTCCTCTGCATCAACGCCTTTTGTCAGCGTTGCCGTTTTAAACGGCGTCTTACTTCCTTCTCTCCATATACGCCCTCGGCGGGCAGCCCGCCATATTCTTGAAAAAAGTGGCGAAGGCGCTGTCGCTGGAAAACGCCAGCCGACCGGCGACGTCGGATTGGCTCATCCCTGCGGCCAGCATCTCTATCGCTTTGATCAGGCGCCATTGCTGACGCCATTGTTGATAACCGAGCCCGGTTTCACGGCGGAAAATCCGGCTGATGGTTTTCTCGGAAGCGCCGCTATAGCGCGATAGCTCGTGCAGCGGCGGAAGCATGTCCAGATTGGCCAGATGGCGCAGGCGGCGGTCGCTGGGCAGCGGCAGCAGCGTCAGTTCGCGCGGCGCGGCGGCGATCTCGTCCAGGCAGACCGCCAGAATATTGGCGTAAGGCCCATACTGCCAGTCGGTGTCGAAGGCGGCGAACGCGATGCGTTCCAACACCTCGCGCAGCAGCGGCGAGGCTGTCAGTACGGCAAGCTGCGCAGGCAGACAGGCATAGCGATCGGCGTCGAGATAAAGCGAACGGTAACCGACGACGCCGTTGACCTGAACGCGGTGAGCCACCTGCGGCGGGATCCAGGCGACTCTGCCCGGCGGCAGCATGCAGATGCTTTGGTTGAGCGTGATGCGCATGCTGCCTTGCTGACAGAACAGCAACTGCCCCCTGTCATGCCAATGCGTGCCCGAGTCGTGCTGCGCCAGTTCGGCGGCGATCCCGAGCACCCCGTTGTCGAGCGTATCCGGATTAAAACTGTCCTGCGCCTGCAGCCACGCCATAGTCTGTCCGATTTTGTAAATTTATTGTCTTTTATATTGTAATCGGCGCTGGGACCAGATGCTACCTTGTGCAGCCTATTCTTGGCTACAGGATCTGTTATGCAACGTAAACTGACGCTGACGTTGGCGACGTCGATGATGATGTTTCCCCAGGTGGTGGAGACCATCTACAGCCCTGCATTGACGCATATTGCGCACGGTTTCCGGGTCAGTGCGGAAATGGCGGCGCAAACGCTCTCTTGTTACTTTTTCGCCTTTGCGCTGGGCGTGGTGGTATGGGGACGGATGTGCGACGTCATCGGACGCCGTCCCACCATTTTGGCCGGGCTGACGCTCTATCTGCTGGCTTCTCTCGTTGCGCTGTTCAGCGGCAGCTTCAGCGTACTGCTGGCCGCGCGGGTGCTGGCCGCCTTTGGCGCGGCGGTCGGTTCGGTCGGGACGCAAACGGCGATTCGCGATCGCTTCGACGGTTATGAATTGGCGCGGGTGTTCTCGGTGATGGGGATCGCCATGGCGATCAGCCCGGCGGTTGGCGTGTTGAGCGGCGCAGTGCTGACTCACTATTGGGGCTATCAGGGGGTGTTCGGCGGTTTGGCGCTGTTGGCGGCGCTGTTGCTGGGCTATGCCGGTTGGCAACTGCCGGAGACGCGTCCGCAACAGGTGGTGAAGAATTCATTTTTCGGCACGCTGGGACGGATGGTCAAGGACGGGGATATTTGGCTCAGCGCGCTGTTGGTGGCGTTGTTCAATATTTGCATGTTCAGCTATTACCAGCTGGCGCCATTCCACTTCTCGGCGTTGGCGCTGCCGGCACAGTGGTTCGGTTATACCGGTTTGGTGTTGGCGGCCGGGGTGGGCATCGGCGCGGCGATCAACAAGTTTTTGATCGGCAAGCACTGGCTGTTCCCCGCGCTGTTGATGCTGGCCTGCGGATTATCGCTGACCGGCGGCCTGCTGGTACTGCTGCTGGAAGGGAGCTTGTGGTTCGTTCTGCCGATGATGCTGGTGGTGATGGCGTACGGTATCGCCATTCCCAATATTCTGGCGCGCGCGCTGCGCCATTATAAAGACTGCATGGGCACCGCCGGCGCCATCCTTGGCCTGATGTATTACCTGATGCTCGGCGGTGGCTTGGTGTTGGCGGGGCTGTCGCAGCACCTGGGCGCCGTGCTGTCGCTCTGCAGCCTCTGCGTGCTGCTGTTGGCGTGGCGGGTGGTGCACAACGAGCGTCGTTTGGCGATGCTTGAGAGTGAAAACGCCTGACGGCTATATGCTGGCCGGTTCACTCAGGTGGCCTGCCAGCAACTGGTGAATGCCGGCTATCACGGCGTCGCGCTGCGTGGTGATATACATATGCCCGCCGGCAAAAGTGCGCTGCTGAAAGTCGCCTTGCGCGATCCGGCGCCAGTCGAGCAAATCCTGCCGATCGATCAACTCGTCGTTTTCACCATAAAACATCGCCAGCGGGGCGCGGTAACCCGGTTGCGCAGGGAAAAGCAATTGGCTGGACAGCATCAGATCGGCACGGATCAGCGGCAGATAGTAATCGAGCAGCGCGCTGTCGCCGATGAGCGACGCATCCAGACCCTCACCGGCACATAGCGCGTTCAACAAAGCGGCACGCGGCATTCTCAGCAACGAACTGTGGCGCGCCAGGAAGGGCGATGAACTGGCGGAAATGATCAACTGCAGCGGCGGCTGAGGCAGCGCCGTCGCTAACGCCAGCGCAACCCGTCCGCCAAGACTGTGGCCGAAAAAGATCAGCGGTTTATCCTGCAGTGGCTGCAGTGCTGGGATCAGTTGATTGATGAGTGATTGGGGGTGGCAGAGCGGCGCTTCGTTCGCCCGCTCCTCTCGACCGGGGTATTGCACGGCATAGAGTTCGATGTCCTGATGCAACGAGGGGCTCCACCCCTGAAAGGCAGTGGCGCCGGCGCCGGCGTGGGGAAAAGCGATCAGCCGCAGGCTGCCCTGGCGTCCCGGCGTCAGCGGTTTCAAGCTGCGTGGGGCGTTGGGGAAGTGGGTGCAATGCATGGCGAAATCCGTATTTTCAGGGGGCCAAGGAAGCCTGAGCCTCCTTGGCGTTAAGGAACGCATTCAGTTGATGGCGTTCCACAATTCATCGAAGATCGGCGTGAACAGCGTAGATTTCAGATAATCCGAACCCGATGAACCGCCGGTACCTTTCCGCTGCCCGATAGTACGTTCCACCAGTTTCACATGGCGGTAACGCCACTCCTGCAGCAGTGAATCCAAATCCAGCAATTGATTGAGCAGCAGCGACTCGCAGCTCGAACGTGTCAGCGATTGCCTGATGATGTCGTCGAAGCCTTGTGCCGCCTGATTGGGCTGGTCATTGAGACGCATCAGATGGCCGCGTATTGCCTGCCATAGGGAAACCGGTTGGATGATAGCCGCCAGTCGGCGTTGTACCTCTTCATCACCTTGATACTGCTGTAGTTTCTTCGGATTTTCCTTGCCGAGTAGCGCTTCTATACCGGCGAACTGGTAGGATTGAAAACCGCTGGCGGTGCCGAGATAGCTGCGAAAACGCTGGAATTCGTGAAACTTCAGCGTGCAAATCACGGCGATCTGATTCACCACGGTTTGGGTAATGGCATTGACGCGCGTCATCGTTTCGATCGCCGCCGGTATATCTCCTTCTTCGATCTGCGCGATCGCCAGATGAAGCTCATCGATCAGCTGCTTGAACCAGAGCTCGTAGGTTTGATGAGTGATGATAAACAAGTTTTCATTGCGGTGTTCCGCAGACGGCGAGGCTGGCTGTTGCAGCGACAGCAGCTGGTTTAGCTGCAGATAGCTGGCGTAATTCATGATGTCACTTTCCCTGTAGAAAACGAAAATAAGATGGGCCGGCTGGGAAGGGCATCCCCGCTCAGATCCGGCAGTTGAATGGTCAGAAAATAGTGTCCCGCCGTGGCCTGCGCGGGAACCTGAATCAGCTCGGTCACGGAGGCGTATTTGCGCCCTTCTTGCGGCCTGTCGGGGGCCTCAAGCCCCCAAAAACGGCGATGGTTGTCCATGCGTCCGCCGTCGTATAGACGGTCGATCGACGGAATGTCCACCAACAGATGCTGGACGCCGAGTTCGACGATGCGCGCCAAGGCTTGATGGCTGAAGTAGGGCGCGCAGGACGCGGCGCGGAATTCGCTCGGCGCCTCGACCGCAATCACCAAAGCCTGCAGGTAGTCGCCCGACAACGGCGCCAACGCGTCCTCGAGCGCCGCCCGGGTAATCAGCCAATCTTCACAGGCAGCGCTGGCGTTATAGCTCTCCGCGGTCGCGTCCGCTCGCTGCGGCCTGACGCGAATCAGGGTGGCGGCAATGAACGGTTCAAGCGGCAAGTCAGCCACGTTGCGCGTTTCAGGAAGAATATGGCCGATGCATTCGGTGTGCGTACCATGGCAGTGCGGCACCAGGCTGATGCGCTCGGCGTTGCAGACCCCGCCATGACGCACGCTGGCGACGGTATCGCCGTAACTCAGCGGCGCCGAGTCGGCGGGGGCCACACCATAAAGGTTGGTTGGGTTATCGGCGAAGTCCAGCCTGGCCGAGAGCCGCAGCGGCTCTCGGTGGTCAAGGTGATGACAACGCCCTTGGTGGTACACCTCAATGCGTTTCATCGGCGGCCTCGGCAGTTTTGCTCAAGGCCAGCGCGGTAAGTTCGCGGATCTGGCTGTGCATGATGAATTCGCGGATAGTCAGCGAGACGCCCATCTGTTGACGAATGGCGTGCAGCAGCTGCGGGATCTGCAGTGAATTTCCACCCAGGCTGAAGAAGCTGTCGCAGACGCTGATCTGCGTCTGTGACAATACTTGTTGCCAGATATGCTGCATGGCGCTTTCCGCCTCGTTGGCCGCGGGCGTGTAGTCCGCTTCGGAAGCCGAGTAGCGGGTTTCCGGCGCCGGTAGCCGACGGATGTCGATTTTGTTGTTGTTGGTGAGCGGGAAGGCCGACAGCACCACAAAACCGGACGGGATCATGATATTCGGCAAACGGGCTTTCAGCGCCGTGCGTACCGCTTTTTCATTCAGCTCTTCGCCCGACGTTAACTGCAGGTAGCTGACGATGCGGGCCTGCTGGCCTTCACCGACAATTAAACTGAGTGACCGCTCGATATTGTCGAGGGACGATAGACTGAGATCGATTTCGCTCAACTCAATACGGTGGCCGCGAATTTTGACCTGGTGATCGTTCCGGCCGAGATACTCCAGCTGCCCCTGTCGATTAAAACGCACAATGTCGCCGGTGCGGTACATATAGCGCTCGGCGCCGAACGCCTGACGCCGTAGAAAGACCTTATCGCTCAGCGTCGGGTTGCGCCAATACCCCGGCGATACCCCTGCGCCGCCCAGCCACAGCTCACCAAATGCGCCGCTTGGCAGCGGGTTGCCGGCCTGATCCATGACCAGAACCTCAGTCGCCTGGATCGGCGTGCCGATACAGTCGCTTGCGCCTTCGTGAGTCAGATCGGCGCAGGTCGACCAGATGGTGGTTTCCGTCGGGCCATACACCTGCAGCACCCGTGTCGCGATGCGTCGCAATTGCGTCAACAGGGCCGCCGGCATTTTCTCGCCGCCGCATAGCACGGTCAGGGGGCGTTGGCTCGCCGCCGGCAGGTGGTGGACGATGGTACTCCAGACGGTAGGTGTCGCTTGAATCACGCTGGGCTGCTGTCGCTCGATAAAGTGATACAGCTTGACCGGATCCATGGCGGTTTCTCGTGGACACAGCGTGACGTGTGCGCCGCCGGCCAGCGAGCAGAACAGTTCCAACCCAAAAATATCGAAACTGATGCTGGTCAGGCTGAGCACCTTATCGCGCGCGCTCAGCGCCAGCCGCCCGACGAAGTCGTTGGTGAAATTGTTCAGGTTGCCATGCGTGATCATCACCCCTTTGGGGTTACCGGTTGAGCCTGAGGTGTACATGATATAGGCCAGCGTATCGTCGGCTGGGATCGGCAACGCGTCGGCCGCTGCAGGATGAGAAACCAGCGAGTCGAAACCGACGGCGGGACTGGCCCAACCTTGCTCTGGCTCACCATCGGTCACCAGCAACCGGGCTTGCGCGTTCTCGATCATGTAGCTCACGCGGTCGGCCGGGTAGTGTACGTCAATCGGCACGTAGTGTTTGCCGGCTCTCAGCACGCCGAGCAGGAGCACGGCGACGTGGCAACTTTTCTCCATCATGACGCCGACCGAGAAAGGCCGGCTGTCGATGCGCAGCAAGGCATGCGCGACGCGTTCAGACTGCGCCCACAGCTGACGGTAGCTGTACTGATGCCGTTCGCAGCTGACGGCGAGGCTGTCAGGCTGGGTATGTGCCAACCGGCCAATTTGCACCAGCAGCGAGTCACGTGAGCCTGCGTCCGCGTTGACGGCCAACTGTTGCAGCCAATCTTGTTCCCGTTCGCATAGCGGGTTAAGGGCATGCTGCGCCGTATTGGCCGGCAGGGTGAGCAGTTGTTGCAGCGTTTGCTGATAGTTGTCCAACAGCATCTGCATGCTGGCGGGATAAAACAGTTCGCTGGCGTAATCGAGTTCGATGGCGACGGCGCCTTGTTCCACACTGAAGTTCCAGGTCATATCGAACATCGAGAAGCCCGATGAAAGCGGCAAGCGATGCAGCGTGCAATCGCGCAGGTTTTGTTGGCATACGTCGCCGGCGTTCTGCAGGATCGCCATGATTTGGAATAACGGATTTTTGTTCGACATCCGCTCGTATTCGATCTGGTGCAAGATCCGGTCGAACGAGAGCTGCTGATGCTGATAGGCGCCGATGCAGGTTTCCATCATGTTACCGATCAGCCCGGCGAGGGTGTCCTGTTCGCCCAGTTGGATACGCAGCGGAACGGTATTGACATGGAAGCCGCTGACTTGCGCCTGATCCAGGTTGTCCCGCGCTGCGATGGCGGTGCCGATGACGATATCCTGCTGCTGAGTATAACGGCTGAGCAGCAAACTTAATGCCGTGCAGAGCAAGGCGAAAGGCGTGGCGCCCAGCGCTTTGCCCCGTGACGCCAGCAGATCGGCGACGTCGGGCTGCAGCTGATAATGGATGCGCTCTCCGGCGTGCGTCGGCATTAGCGGGCGCGGTTTATCCAGCGGGAAGTCCAGTTCGCGGCAGCCTTGCAGTTGCTGTTGCCAATAAGCAACATCCGCCGGCGCGGGTGACGCGATGCCGCTATTGACGATGTCGATAGTTTGAATCTGCGGTTGCGGTGCGTCGAAGCCGTTGTGATTGTCGAGCTCGTTATAGCGCTGCCACAGATCGTTAAGGATCAGTTGTTCGCTCCAGGCATCGGTAATAATGTTGTGTTTTACCCAAATCAAAACATGGTGCTGCTGATGATACTGGACCAGCCGAAGCACCAGCGGCGGGCGAGCGGTGATGTCGAAAGGCGTGGCACACAGTTGGCGCACCCACTTTTCTGCCGACAGCGTTTGGCCTTCCACCCAGTGATCGGCAAGGCGAATCGGGGTATGTGGTTCTGCCAACTGATAGGCGACACCGTCGGTTTCGGTGAAACGAGTGCGCAGGCTTTCATGTTTTTCATAAATAAAATTGATCGCCTGCTCAAAGCGCCCCAGATCAAGCGGGCCCTGGATGTCTACCGCCAGCGGCAGGTTGTAACTGCAGTCGTCAGGATTCAATGCGCTCAGGTACCAGAGCAGGTTCTGCTGCGGGCTGAGCGGCGCGCGGCGTTCGTCGCAGATCGCGATGGCGCGCTCCGCGGCAACGGCCTTATTCTCGATATATTCGGCCAATTTGCGCACCGTATTGTGGCGGAACAGATCGGCGATGCTCAGGTGGCAGCAAAGATCGCGTGCGACGAGCGCGACGATTTTGCTCATAGTCAGCGAGTGCGCACCCAGGTTGATGAACTCCTGTGTGACGTCGGCTTGCGGACAGCCGATGGCGTTGGCCACGATGCGCTCGAGAATAGCCTCCGTTTCGGTTTCCGGCGGCGTCAAGCGCTCATTGCGCTCATCCAACGGCCAGTTTTCCAACTGTTGACGGGCGATCTTGCCATTGATGGTCAGCGGCAGCGCCGGCAAGAAAATAAAAACGCTGGGGATCGCGGCGGGGTGGAGCTGTGTGACCAACGCGTGACGCAGCGCGTCGATCGTCAGCTCAGGCGAAACGGGTTGCACGAAGGCGGCGAGAATTTTGCCCGAGGGCTGGCTGCGAGCGACCACGCAGGCGCTTTCAACCAGTGGGTGACTGCGGACGGCGCTTTCCACTTCTCCCATCTCGATGCGCACTCCGCGTATCTTCACCTGGTGATCGCGGCGGCCGACGAAAATAATGTTGCCCTGTTCGTCCCATTTGGCGATGTCGCCGGTTCGATAAAGACGCTCTTCGGCCGCCATATACGGTAGCCGACAGGTAATGAACTTCTCTGCGCTCAGCGCCTCTTGATGCAGGTAACCGTGCGCCAGGCCGCTGCCGGCGATGCACAGTTCGCCCTCAAAACCGACCGGCAGTGGATTATGGTGGGGATCAAGGATGTGGCAACGGTAGTTTTTCAGCGGTTTGCCAATGCAGTTCCAGGGAACGCCGGGACGATACTCGCACAGCGAAGTGGCAATGGAAGCCTCGGTCGGCCCGTAACCGTTGCACAATCGGGTGCGTTCGGCCCACCAGGCAACGACGTCCGCAGGCGGGGCATCTCCCATGACGATCATCGTCCGCAGTCCCGGCCACATTTCGCGGGGCAACAATTCCAGAATTGCCGGCGTAATAGTGATATGGCCGATATCGTGTTGAGTCAGATAGTCGTGCAGCGCGCCGACATCGGTATGCAGCTCCGAGGGCGCAAGATAAAGCGTCGCGCCGCTGACTAACGCGCCATAGACGTCCCAGCCGAAGGCGTCGAAACCCAGCGAGGCGATGGCCAGCACGCGGCTGCCTTGCGCCAGTCCAATGAAATCGCGGTGGTTTTGCGCCACGTTGCTCAGGCCTTCACGCCCGATCATGACGCCTTTGGGCTTGCCTGTCGTCCCGGAGGTATAGCAGACGTAGGCCAGAGCGTCTCGCGATTGAGGGAGTTGCTCCGCATGGATGTTCAGCGAACGGTAATCAATGCTTGATGGCGCAATGCATGGCGCGTCGCCGGAGTGCAACGGCGAGTCGGCCAAAATCAGCGCGGGCTGTACGTCGTCAAGAATGCTTTGATTGCGCGCCGCTGGCGCCTGCGGGTCGAGCAGTACATAGGTTTTATTGCTTTTCAGTATCCCCAACAGCACGATCAGCAGCGTCGCTGACTTGTCCATCGAGACGGCGACGACCGAACTGGCGGCGCCGCTGTGTTCAAGCAGCCAACAGGCAAACTGATCCGAGGCGCGATCGATTTCTCCATAGCTGTATGTCTGGCCATCGGCATGCAGCGCGGCCTGTTGCGGATGAGCGGCGGCGGCGTGGCGGAACAAAGCGATGACGTCGTGCGCCAGGAGCTCGGCATCGTCGGTTGCGTTGAATTGGCTCAGGCGATGTAACGTGTGAGGTTGAGTAACAATGGGCGCGGCGATGGGATCGGCCGGATCTGCCAATAGCGCGTCAAGATAGTCGGTGAACGCGTTGAAACGCATGTCGTCGCCATACAGGGTAAGCTGAGTGCCGTCACCGCAAGCCGCTACGTCGACCATCACTCGTGGCTGGGCATAGCGTCCCTGTTTGAGCGCGCCGGTTTCATTAAAGAAGAAATGTTGCAGCTGTGCGGGGGACGTGATGTCCGCTACCGGCACCGTATGGAAGTCGGCGCCGGGTTGCCAGGTGAGATGGCAGAGATCGCTGCCGCAACGTCCCTGCATCTGATCGCCAAGACGTTCCATCAGCAATGCGGTCAATTCGCGCATGCGCGTCGGTGATTCGGCATAGTATTTACGCGCCAAGCGGTAGGGAAGTTCTTGTACCGGCGGTATACCGCCACGCGACAGCTCGACCACAATGTCGACAAGCCTTTCCTGCAGCAGGGGAAGTTGGGCGTCAGCGGCCATATCCGACAGCGCATCGCACAGATAAGCGGCCTGGCCGGCGGAGCTAAAGTACAGAGAGAAGTGTTCTTGGTTTTGCAGGGTGTCAATGTCGTTAATATTTTTTTTATTGGTTGCGAGCGTCAGCAGATTTTTTCCCTGCTGTTGCAGTCGTCGTATTGTTTCAGCGTTATTTTCAGTGGTGATAATAAGGTCGAGCTTTTCGGTTGGGCGGTGTTCGAGACTGATAAAGCTAACCTGATGGCCGTATTCCTGGATTTCGTCGGTTAATAATTTACCGCAGGCGCTGTCGCCGAAATAGCCAATATGAAGTAATTCCATTTTTGCTTCCTGAGAATAATGGTTTCCCTTGCGGAATATCAAAGGTGCTGGATTTTTATACCGGTTAATTAGATTTTTGCATGCAGCGCATCGGCGATAGGCAAATCAGCCAGAATGCCCGATTTATTCAGCGCCACCAACATTTGCTCCGTGACGATATTATTGGTTTCCCACGGTTTAACATGCGTTGCTGGATAAGTGTCTGCGATGATGTCGATAATTTCCGCTTCTGTCAGTCCGAGTTGGCGCAACATGCAGGCGCTGAAATCTTTGGCGATAGCGTCGGTTGCGTAGCCTTCCAGGAAAGCCAAAATCGGTTGTTGCAACGCTTGCTTGGTGGCCGCGTCGCTGTGGCGCCAGATATGGCTCAGCACCTGCTGTGAGAAGCGGGCATGGCGGCCTTCATCCGCAACGTGATCTTTCATCACCAGATAGAAGGTCGGGAAGATATCTTCGTTGTTGATCACATCGATCAGATCGGTCGTCAGCGCCTGCTCCGACAGGGACACGCAAACCAGTCGCAGCAGCTCGCGCAGCCGTTCGTCGCCCATTGCCAACGATTGCGCCAGGGCATAGGAGGCCTCGGTATCTTTTGGCATCGGCAGCGGCGCAATGGACGTCATCTGCTCTACCTGATTGATCAGATCCAGCGCCACCAGGGCGTGATAGGACTCATCCACGACCACGGTCAGCGCGTCTAAGCGCATTTCAAGCGGAAAGTCTACGCCGACCGCGTTTTTGTAGAGCTTGTAACTGGAATCATTGATGATATCCAACTCGATGTTGGCGATGCCATTCAGGTAATGGTAGAGGGTTTGTACCTGAATATAGCGCAAGGCTTGTTCACCGAGCGCGGCAACGCGCGGATGGAGGCACAGCGGCAGACGTTCGAGGGGGAAGAAAAGGGTTGATTGGCTGTCCTGTTCGTTGAGAAGGCGACGCGGGCGAGAGCGGACAATCGCGGCGCGATCCCATTTTTTCAACGTGGTTTCAATGAGGCTCATCGGTTAATCCTTATTAATAGAGTTCTATTTCAATATCCGATTGTGAATAGGCGCAGCAGGCCAGAATAATATTCTCTTCCAACTCCTCTTCGCATAAGGCACTCTGTTTTTCATGGCGTATATTTCCGCTGATTAGAAGTAATTTGCAACAGCCGCACCTCCCCTTTCGGCATAGGTTGGGAATGTCGATATTTAATCTTTCAAAGTTTTCAAGCAGCGACGTTTCAGGACAAAAGTCACCGATGCCCGCGCCATCAAAAATAACTTGATGACCATCGGGCCCTGTATTTGCAGACATGGCGTGTTATTCCCTATGGAAGTCAGTGAGTGAGATCACATTTTAAAATTCATATAAGTAAATTGTTATTAATAATAGGTTGTGAGTTTTAATGGGGAGTAACGATAGCTTTGGCTTTGTTTATTGTCAACACGACACATTAAAAACATTAACATTATATTAAAGGTTGTTTCACATAATATAGTTCATATTCAAACTTTATTGCCTGGATTGTTTAGCAATTCTTATTATTGCTTGTTTTATAATATCAATAGGCAAAAATCGTTGTTCAGTGAATGGAAAACAGGACGTCGCCGCCTTCCAATGATAGCCTGAGCGACAATTTGGTTTTGATAACGCAAACAGGAAGATGACATGTTGAAAACCGCAGGCTGGCTGCTGCCCGCCATCGTGGCGCTGGCGGGGTGTTCGTCATCCGGCGAACGTCATGGACAAACCCTCAGCCAGGCGCTGGCGGCCCTCGGCCAGGACAAGGCGTTGGCCGGGGCGTCGAACGGCGTGATGGTGCGCGATGCCGACAGCGGCAAAGTGCTGTATCAGGCGCACGCGGAGCAGCGTTTGGCGCCGGCTTCCAACATGAAGATCTTCACTTCTTTGGCGGCGTTCGGCGTGCTGGGGGCGGATTACCGGTTTGAAACCCGGCTGCTGACCGCCGGCGAGCAGCGCGGCGACACGTTGCGGGGAGATCTCTATCTGCAGGGCAGCGGCGATCCGACGCTGCATCCGGACGATCTCGACACCTTCGCCGCGGCGCTGGCGCAGCGCGGCATCCGTCATATACAGGGGCGGTTGTTGCTGGACGCCGGCGCCTTCGATCAAACGCCATTCGGCGCCGGCTGGAGCTGGGACGATGAACCCTTCGCCTTCGCTGCGCCGATCTCGGCGCTGAACTACGCCTTTACCCCCGGCGGCGATATCAACGTGGTGCAGGTGGATGTGCGGCCGGGCGCTCGCGCCGGCGCGCCGGGACGGGCGAGCTTCTATCCCGCCAATGACGCGGTGACGCTGGTCAATCGCACCACCACCGGCAGTGACACCGCGCTGACGTACGAGCGCCGGCCGGGCAGCAACCGGATCGTGGTCAGCGGCACCATCGCCGCGCAGGCGGAGGCCAGCTCGCGATTGATTACCGTCGATCAACCGGCCCTCGTCGTCGGCGCTTTATTGCAACATGCTCTGCGCGCGCACGGCATCACCCTGCGCGGCAACGCTGAAGAGGGCGTGACGCCGGCCGGCGCACAGCTGCTGGCGAAAAAAACCTCGCCGCCGCTCTCCCGCCTGGTCGTTACCTTCCTGAAAGTGTCCAATAACGGCTACGGCGAGATATTGACCAAGGCGATGGGCCGCAAGACGCAGGACAAAGGGGATTGGGCCGCCGGCCTTCAGGCGATAAACGGATTTGTGCAAAGCCAGGGCATCGCGGCCGACGCGTATCGCCAGGTGGACGGTTCAGGGCTGTCGCGCATGAACCAGATCACGCCGCAACAGCTGACGACGCTGCTGCTGGCGGCCAGAAAACAGCCGTGGTTCGCCGACTGGTATCGCGCCTTGCCCGTTGCGGGCGAGCCGGGGTTGCTGGTGGGCGGCACGCTGCGTAACCGCATGGTGAAAAGCGCGGCGGCGGGGCGCGCTCACGCCAAGAGCGGTTCCATGACCGGCGTATCGTCGCTCAGCGGCTATGTCGATTCGGCGACCGGGCGGCCGCTGGCGTTCGCCATCATCAGCAATAACTATCTGGTGCCCGGCGCGCAGGTGAAGGCACTGGAGGACCGCCTGGTGGAAACGCTGGCGGCCTGTGACGCCACGGTGGTGTGCCGCTGAGTACGCGGCGTCAGTCGCGTTTGGCGATGTCGGCGAAGCTGCCGGCCAGCAGGCGGCACAGATCGGCGGCGGCCAGCTCGATATCCAGCCCGCGTTTGCCGCCGGAAACGTAAATGGTAGCGAACGCTTGCGCCGGGCTGTCGATCACCGTCGGCAGCCGTTTTTTCTGCCCCAGCGGGCTGATGCCGCCCACCAGATACCCGGTGACGCGCTGCGCCAGCTGCGGATCGGCCATCTCGGCCTTTTTGGCGCCGAGGGCGCGGGCAACCTTTTTCAGATCCAACTGGGTTGCGACCGGCGTGACCGCCACCGCCAGGTGTTTGGCGTCGCCGTTCAGCGCCACCAGCAAGGTTTTGTAAACCCGATCGGCATCCAGCCCCAGCTTTCTCACCGCCTCATCGCCGAAGTTGGTTTCGTCGCTGTCGTGGTGATAAGGATGGAGGGTGAAGGCGACCTTTTGTTTCTCAAGCAGAACGACTGCGGGCGTCATGATGTGTTGTCCAAAATGTCCCCGGTGGGGAAAGGGTGATAACCAGCCTTAAAAATACAAAAATCCAACCAGCCCGGCAACCTGAGCGGCTGTTACATAAAGCGGGTTGCCAAGATATTCACCGGGTTGCTACCCTGTTTACTGTAACCGTTAACACGGTTGCTATGCGTATAACTAGAATACAAGAAATTCCTCTTTGACTGGCCAATAGCGATATTGGCCACTTTTTTACCCCTGCGGCTGCAGCATCGCCGGCAGGTTATCCTCGCCATACAGGTGCAATGCGCCAACCGCCACCACATAGTCTCCGGCCGGCAGCGCCTCCAGCTGACGCCGCCAGTCGCGATTGCGTTGATGCATCAGCACGTCGTAAAGCCCGGCGCTGAAGGTGGCCGGCAGCGTGTCCAGCGTGCCGCGCGGTTTGGCGTCCAGCCACCAGCTCACCATGGTTTGCAGCAGCCGCGCGTTGGTATGCCAATGCTCCAGCGTATCGCGCAGCAGCGCGATGCCGCCTTCCGGCAGCTGTTCCAGCAGCGCCAACTGCTGCTGCGCCCCCTCGAGTTCGATCACCGGTTTGTCCTGCGCTCTGGCGGCCTGCAGCAGCTGATAATCTACGCCGTACTCTGCGCGCAGCCCCAGACGCTGAGCCTGCCGCGCCTGCATCATCAGCGCCACCTGCCAGCCGGGCAGGGTGGCGAAGGCGTGCGGATCGGCGCCCAGTTCGTGGCACAGCGCCAGCAGCTGTTGATATTCTTCGGCGGACAGGCGCTGTTCCAGCTCCGGCTGTTGCTCTGCGTGGTCGAAAGGGGAGGCGGCGCCGGTGATATCGGCTTCGACGATCAGCGCGTCGGCCTGTTGCAGCCGGGCGGCCAGCCGGGGCGGCAGCGGCGACATATCGACGGTGCCCATATGGATGCTGCCCACCAGATGGAGCCGACGCTCGCCCGGCAGAGTGATGTCCAGCGCCGGATAAGCGTAACTTTTGGGCGAGATCAGGCCGAGAAAGGCGGCGAGGCGGCGTAACAGTTGACCCATACGGCGTGGCTCCTGAATAACGGGTGCGCGTTTTCGCGTGCAAGGCGAGGGAAAATCGTCATTCATGCTAAACGCTATCCGCCGCGCAGGGAAGCCCGGAAAACAGCGGGGCGCCTTGATGGCGCCCCGGAGCTTACTTCCTGGGTTTAAAACGCAGCAGCCGGTTGGCGTTGCTGACCACGGTAATGGACGACAGCGCCATCGCCGCGCCCGCCACCACCGGGCTGAGCAGCGTGCCGGTCAGCGGGTAGAGCACGCCGGCGGCGATCGGAATGCCCAGCGTATTGTAAATAAAGGCGCCAAACAGGTTTTGCTTCATGTTGCGCAGCGTGGCCTTCGACAGTTCCACCGCATCCGCCACCCCGTGCAGGCTGTGACGCATCAGGGTGATGGCGGCGGTCTCGATGGCGATGTCGCTGCCGCCGCCCATCGCGATGCCCACGTCGGCCTGCGCCAGCGCCGGGGCGTCGTTGATGCCGTCGCCGACCATCGCCACGCGTTGGCCCTGCGCCTGCAGCTGTTTGATCGCCGCCGCTTTGCCGTCCGGCAGCACGCCGGCAATCACCCGATCGATACCGGCCTCTTTGGCGATGGCGTTGGCGGTCACCGGGTTGTCGCCGGTCAGCATCACCAGCTGATATCCCTGCTGGTGCAGGCGCTGCAGCGCCGCTACGCTGTCCTCGCGCAGCGGATCGCGAATGGCGAACAGCGCAGCCGGTTTACCGTCAACGGCCAGCAGCACCGGCGTCACGCCGCGTTCGGCCTGGGCGCGCATCGGCGCCTCCAGTTCGTCGGCCGCGACCTGATGTTGTTTCAGCAGCGCGGCGTTGCCCAGCAGCACCTGCACGCCGTCGATCTCCCCGCTGACGCCGGCGCCGCGCAGGGTGCGGAACTGCGCCACCTGCGGCAGCGTTTGCCCGGCGGCGCGTTCCATGATGGCGCGCGCCAGCGGGTGGTTGGAGCCTTGTTCCAGCGCGGCGGCCCAGCCGAGCGCCTGCTGTTCGCTGACCTGATTGAAGGTCAGGATCTCCACCACCTGCGGTTTCCCTTCCGTCAGGGTGCCGGTTTTATCGAACACCAGGGTGTCCAACTGGCTGGCCTGCTGCAGGGCGTCGGCGTCGCGCACCAGCACGCCGAATTCCGCCGCGCGGCCCACGCCGGAGATGATCGACATCGGCGTCGCCAATCCCAACGCACATGGGCAGGCGATGATCAGCACCGTGGTGGCGATCACCAGCGTATAGACCAGCTGCGGCTGCGGGCCAAAGAAGTACCACACCGCCGCGCTGAACAGGGCGATCGCCACCACCGCCGGCACGAACACCGCCGAGACGCGGTCGGCCAACTGGCCAATCGCCGGCTTACTGCTCTGCGCTTGACGCACCAGTTTGATGATGCGCGCCAGCGTGGTTTGGCTGCCGATGGCGGCGGCGCGGAACAGCACGCTGCCGTCGTCGACTACCGTCCCGGCATGCACCGTGTCGCCGGGGCCTTTTTGCTGCGGCACCGCTTCGCCGATCAGCATCGCTTCATCGAGCCAGACTTCGCCCTGCACGATTTCACCGTCGACCGGCACGCGATCGCCGGTGGTCAGCCGCAGCGTCATGCCGAGCTGCACCTCCGCCAGCGGAATATCGCGCTCGCCGTCGTCAGTCACCAGCCGCGCGGTGGGCGGCGTCAGATCGAGCAGCCGCTCCAGCGCCTGCGAAGAACGCTGGCGGGCGCGCTGTTCCAGCGCATGGCCGAGGTTGATCAAACCGATGATCATCGCGCTGGCCTCGTAATAGAGGTGACGCGCCTCCATCGGGAAGAAATCGGGCCAAATGTTGACGGCGATCGAATAGAGCCAGGCGGCGCCGGTGCCGAGCGCCACCAGGGTATCCATGGTGGCGCTGCCGTTCATCAATGCGCGCCAGGCGTTGCGGTAGAAGTGCCCGCCGGCGAACACCATCACCGCCAGGGTAATGACGCCGACCAGCAGCCAGGGGCGCTGGGTTTCCGGCGTCAGCGTCATGCTGCCGCCGAACAGCCCCCAGGCCATCAGTGGGATACCCAACGCCAGCCCCAGCGCCGCCTGCCAGCTAAAGCGCTTCATGTTGGCGCGTGCGGTCTGTTGCTGACGTTCGCGGCGTTCGGTTTCGTCCTGAATCATCTCGGCGCCGTAGCCGGCTTTTTCCACCGCCGCCACCAGCGCCTGCGCATCGGCGGCGCCGGTCACCAGCGCGCTGCGCTCCGCCAGGTTGACGCGCGCATGCTCCACGCCGGGAACGCTTTGCAGCGCCTGCTGCACCTTATTGACGCAGCTGGCGCAGGTCATGCCGCTGAGCAGCAGCTGTACGCTGTCGTCCGCGCTGTCGGTTGCCGGAAGAGAAGGCTGCGCCGCTGGCTGAACGTCCGGCAACGAAGGTGTTGCGTCAGTCAACGGCTCAGTTTTTGGGACGACGGCGCCCGCCACGCTGGCGTGATAACCGGCATGTTCCACCGCGGCGATCAGCGCCTGCGGATCGGCATCGCCGTACACTTTCGCGTTGTCGATCTCGACGTCGGCGGCGAACACCCCCGGCACCGCTTCCAGCGCCTTGCGGGTGCTGCCGACGCAGTGCATGCAGCTCAGGCCGCTCAGCTGTAATTCGGTGTCGGCGCGCGGCGCGACTTCTGCCTGATAGCCGGCGGCGATCACGCTGTCGATCAATGCGCTGTCCGGCGCTTCGCCGGTCACTTTGGCGTAATGGACGTTAACCTCCGCCTGTTCGACATCGCTGCGGCTTTCCAGGGCTTTTTTCACCCGCTGCGCGCAGTTCATGCAGGACAACCCCTGCAATGCCAGCATAGTGGTGTGTGACATGATTGAACTCCTTGCGTAGAGGCGGTGTTTAAAGGTTGACCGCCTGACCTGTTTTCACTAAGAATGGAGCTTAAACCTTCCAGCAAGGGTAAGGTCAAGGAGGGAAAATGAATATTAGCGACGTCGCGAAAAAAACCGGTTTAACCAGCAAGACGATTCGTTTTTACGAAGAGAAAGCGTTGATTACCGCCCCGATCCGCAGCGACAACGGTTACCGCCACTATTCCGCCAAGCATGTCGAAGAGCTGACGCTGCTGCGTCAGGCGCGGCAGGTGGGCTTCAACCTGGACGAGTGCCGCGAGCTGGTAGCGTTGTTCAACGATCCGGCCCGCCACAGCGCCGACGTGAAGGCGCGCACGCTGCAGAAGGTGGCGGAGATCGAAAAGCACATCAGCGAGCTGGGGAACATGCGCCAGCGCCTGTTGACGCTGGCGGAACAATGCCCGGGCGACGAGGGGGCGGAGTGCCCCATCATCAATAACCTGGCGGGGTGTTGTCGTTCTAATTAACGGCTGATGGCACGGATCACCAGCGTGACCCCTTCCACCGCCACCACTTCCACTTCGGTGCCGGCGGGCAGATCTTCCGCCGCCTGCGCGCGCCAGCTGCTGTCGCCGATATTGATGCGCCCCATGCCGTTGTGCATCGGCTCCGTCAGCGTGGCGCGGGTGCCGATCAGCTGGCGGTTACGCTGGTTGAGCACCGGCGAACCGCCGGATGCGGCCGCCGGGCGGCGACGCAGCCAGTACCACCACAGATAGGCGACGACGACGGTCAGGACGGCGAAGATCACGCCTTGCCATTCCCAGGAAAGCGGTGGCAGCAGCCAGATCAAGGCGCCGACCAACAGCGCCGCCACGCCGCTCCACAGCAGGTAGCCGCCGGCGCCGAGCATTTCCGCCGCCAGCAACACGCCCCCGAGAGAGAGCCAGAACCACAGCGGATTCGCCGCGATCAGTTCGAGCATGATTATTTGCCTTTGCTTTCTTTCAGCAGTTCGGTAATGCCGCCGATCGAGCCGAGCAGGCTGCTGGCGTCCAGCGGCATCATCACCACCTTGCTGTTGTTGGAGGAACCGATCTTCTGCAGCGCGTCGGTGTATTTCTGCGCCACGAAGTAGTTCACCGCCTGAATGTTGCCGCTGGCGATGGCGTCGGACACCAGCTGGGTGGCGCGCGCCTCGGCCTCGGCGGCGCGTTCACGCGCTTCCGCCTGCAGGAACGCCGACTGGCGTTCGCCCTCGGCCTTCAGGATCTGCGATTGTTTCTCCCCTTCGGCGCGCAGAATGGCCGCCTGACGCACCCCTTCCGCCTCCAGGATGTCGGCGCGCTTAGTGCGCTCGGCCTTCATCTGGGCGTTCATCGAGGCGATCAGTTCCGCCGGCGGCCGCACGTCGCGGATCTCGATACGGGTGATTTTCACCCCCCAAGGGTTGGTCGCTTCATCGACGATGTGCAACAGGCGGCTGTTGATGCTGTCGCGCTGCGACAGCATTTCGTCCAGCTCCATCGAGCCGAGCACGGTGCGGAAGTTGGTCATGGTCAGGTTGACGATCGCCTGTTCGAGGTTGCTGACCTCGTAGGCGGCGCGCGCCGGATCGACCACCTGGATAAAGCACACCGCGTCGATGGCGACGTTGGCGTTATCGCGGGAAATCACCTCTTGGGAAGGGATGTCCAGCACCTGCTCCATCATGTTGATTTTGCGGCCGATGCGGTCCATGAACGGCACCACCAGGTTCAGGCCCGGCATCAGCGTTTTGGTGTAGCGGCCGAAGCGTTCTACCGTCCATTGGAACCCCTGCGGCACAATTTTGACGCCGGCGAACACCACAATCAGCGCGACGACGATCACGATGGGAATAAAAGTAAGCATGCAAACCTCCTGTCAGACATATGTAAACAGATATTACGACAGCGCCGGAAAAATGCCTACTGATACCGCGACTTAATCCAGGGCGCTGACGCAACCCGCGAGCGGTGGATCCCGCGTCTGGAACAGAGTGTTGTCACGACAAGTGTGGCACAGCTGAAAAATAAGTATGCCTAAATGGCATGATTTCAATAATTTTTATTCATTTCATGATGTTGCTCGCCTTGGCTAGAGTAAAAACCCCCCCGTGTTTACCGTCAAAAATTTGTCATTTTCATTTGCGACTATGCTTTTTGAAATGACATTTCGGCCAAGGATTGTTATGGATTCGCTCAGTGTTGATGAACTCGCCCAGAAGAACGATCGCTGGTATCGCATAGTGGAGGAGATGTTGGCGGAAGCCGGCGTCGCCATCAACGGCCCGCGCGCCTGGGATATCCGGGTGCATAACCCGGCGCTGTTCAAACGCATTTTGCAGGAAGGCTCGCTCGGCTTCGGCGAAAGCTATATGGACGGCTGGTGGGAGTGCGAACGGCTGGACATGCTGTTCACCCGCATTCTGCAGGCCGGCGTCGATGAACGGCTGCCGAAAAGCCTGAGCGACATCGCGCGCATCGCCTATGCCCGGCTGTTCAATCGCCAATCGCGCAAGCGTGCCTGGCAGGTGGGCAAAGAGCACTACGACATCGGCAACGACCTGTTCCGGGCGATGCTCGATCCTTATATGCAATACTCCTGCGGCTACTGGAAAGAGGCGCAGACGCTGGAGCAGGCGCAGCAGGCCAAGCTGCGGATGATCTGCGAAAAACTGCAGTTGAAACCGGGCATGACGCTGCTGGATATCGGCTGCGGCTGGGGCGGATTGGCGCAGTTTGCGGCGCAAAACTACGGCGTCTCGGTGCACGGCGTGACCATTTCGGCCGAGCAGCAGAAGCTGGCGCAGGAACGCTGCGCCGGGCTGGACGTCGAGATCTTGCTGCAGGATTACCGCGATCTGGATCGGCAGTTCGATCGCATCGTGTCGGTCGGCATGTTCGAGCACGTCGGGCCGAAAAACTATGAGACCTACTTCAGCGTCGCGGCGCGCAACCTGAAGCCCGACGGGCTGTTCCTGCTGCACACTATCGGTTCCAATCAGACCGATCTCAACGTCGATGCCTGGATAGACAAATACATCTTCCCCAACGGCTGCCTGCCTTCGGTGCGGCATATCGCCGAGGCCAGCGAAGGGCGTTTCGTGATGGAGGATTGGCACAACTTTGGCGCCGATTACGATCGCACGCTGATGGCCTGGCTGGAGAATTTCAAACGGGCGTGGCCGGATCTGATGGGCGGTTATTCCGAGCGCTTCGAACGCATGTTCACCTATTACCTGAACGCCTGCGCCGGCGCGTTCCGTTCGCGCAACATTCAGCTGTGGCAGGTGTTGTTCAGCCCGGCGGGCGTGGAGGGCGGGGTGCGGGTCTATCGCTAATCCCCGTCATATTTCAAGCTGGCTGCACGTTCGAGCCCTGGTCACTTAGTTATCTAAGCGCCCAGGGCTTCTCACATTTGCCGCCTGGATGCAGCTTCAAGTATGACGGATATCAGTACAGCAGGGAGTACAGCTGGCGGCGATATTTAGCGGCCAGCGCGTCTCCGGTGCCGAGCGCGGCCAGAATGTCCATCAGGGTTTTGCGCGCGCTGCCGTTGGCGGCGGCCAGATCTTTCTTCAGATGCCCCATCAGCAGTTCCAGCGCTTCTTCGTTACGCCCGACCTGATGCAGTTGCAGCGCCAGCTGCACCGCCAGTTCGACGTTGTCCGGCTGCTGCTGCACCTGCTGTTGCAGCTGTTGGATTTCCGGCGTGTCCGCCGCCTGCTTCAACAATTCAATCTGCGCCACCAGACCTTGATAGCGGGTATCGCGATCCTGCAGCGGGATGGTCGCCAGCACCGCTTCAGCGTCTTCGCTGCGGCTGAGCGCGATCTGAGTTTCGGCCAGCGTCAGGCCGATGTCGCTGCGCTGTTGGCTGCTCTGCCAGGCGTCTTTCAGCAGCGGCAGCGCTTCGGCGGCGTTGCCGGCGGCCAGCAGCTCCTGCGCCTGTGCCAGTTTCAGATCTTCTTCCTTCGGCAGGAAACGCTGCAGCAAATCGCGGATCGCTTCTTCCGGCTGCGGGCCCTGGAAGCCGTCGACCGGCTGACCGTCTTTGAACAGGTAGACCGTCGGAATGGAACGCAGCCCGAATTGCGAGGCGATCATCTGTTCGGCGTCGCAGTCCACCTTGGCCAGAATGAACTGACCGGCGTATTCCGCCGCCAGCTTGTCCAGCACCGGCGTGAGCTGCAGGCAGTGTTGGCTGCGCTCGGACCAGAAGTAGAACAGCACCGGTGTGGACATCGATTGTTCCAGCGTCTGGTGCAGGTTAGTTTCGTTAATATCAACAACAGCTTGAGCTAGCATCTTTTTTCTCTCTGATCGTGCGGAGCCATGGGGTGTAGATGGGGGCGCGCCGCCATTCTTCAACCCCGTCGGGCGAATTAAGCGTTGCTGCGCAGCAGCCAATCCAGACAGCGGCCCGGCAAAATGCGGCGCAGCACGCTCATCGCGTGCGCCAGCAGGGTGACCGGATAGCGCAGTTTGGCGCGCGGGCTTTCCAGCGCGTGGCGCAGTTTGGGCAGAATGGCCTCCGGCGGCAGCGTCAGGCGCTTGGCGATGCCGGGATTGTGCACCGGTTTGTCGCTCTGCGCCTGGTTGACGTTCTGGCTAAAGTGGGTGGCGATCGGCCCCGGTTCGATCAGGCTGACCTGAATGCCGCTGCCGTGCAGCTCCATGCGCAGCGCGTCCGACCAGGCTTCCAGCGCGAACTTGCTGGCGGCGTAGGCGCCGCGTCCGGCACTGGAGACCAGGCCCATCACCGAACTGGTCTGAATGATCCGCCCTTCGCCGTGCGGCAACATCGCCGGCAACAGCAGCTGGGTCAGTTGGTGGGTGCCGAACAGGTTGGTGGCAAACTGCCGTTCCAGCTGGCTGCGCGAAATGCGGCTGAGCGGGCCGTAAACGCCGAAACCGCCGTTATTGAACAGACCGTACAGTCGGCCGTCGGTCAGCGCGATCACCTCGGCGGCGGCGCGCTCGACGCTGGCGCTGTCGTCCAGATCCAGCTCGATGCCTTCCAGCCCGAGCTGGCGCATGTTTTCCACGTCCTGCGGCTTGCGGCAGGCGGCCAGCACCCGGTAGCCGCGGTTGCGCAGATCCTGCGCCGCAATCAGTCCAATCCCGCTGGAACAGCCGGTTATCAATACCGCTTTTTGCATAACTTTACCTAGTGTACGACCCTAATTTAGTGAGACTCATGTTTTACTAGGGGTTCCAGGCGCTCCGCCATCCAGGTGGCGATAAACGGCTGGGCGTCCCCATTGGGGTGCAATCCGTCATCCTGCATCCATTCCGGCTTCACCACCACCTGTTCCATATAGAACGGCAGCAGCGGAATGTTGAACTGTTTGGCCAGCGCCGGATAGACGGCGCTGAACGCCTCGGTATAGCGGCGGCCGTAGTTCGGCGGGATGCGAATTTGCATCAGCAGCGGCTGTGCGCCGGCCTGCTGCACCTGCGTGATGATCTGGCCGAGATCGTGCTGTACGTCCTGCGCCGGGAAGCCGCGCAGGCCGTCGTTGGCGCCCAGCTCAATCAGCACCCAGCGCGGCTGATGCTGTTTCAGCAGCGCGGGCAGACGCGCCAGCCCCTGCGCGGCGGTGTCGCCGCTGATGCTGGCGTTGACCAGCTGTGGCGCGCCCGGTTTTTTCTGCCACTGTTCGGCCAATAGCGTCGGCCAGGCCCGCTCGATCGGCAGGCGGTAGCCGGCGCTTAAACTGTCGCCCAAAATCAACAAGGTATCGGCGGCGACAGCGCGTAAACTGAATAATCCCAACAGCAAAAGGAAGGGAAGATGCCAGCGGAAAACGTTCTTGAAGTTCATCATCTTAGTAAACACGTTGGTCAGGGTGAGCATCAGCTCACCATCCTTACCGGAGTCGAGCTGCTTGTCAAACCCGCGCAGACGATCGCCCTGATCGGTGAATCCGGATCGGGGAAATCGACCCTGCTGGGCATTTTGGCCGGGCTGGATGACGGCAGCGAGGGCGAGGTGCGCCTGCTCGGCGAGTCGCTGACCGCGCTTGACGAAGAGGGGCGCGCCGCGCTGCGCGCCAGGAATGTCGGCTTCGTGTTTCAGTCGTTCATGCTGGTGCCGACGTTGAACGCGCTGGAGAACGTGCAACTGCCGGCGCTGTTGCGCGGCGAGAGCGACAGACAGAGCCGCGAGCAGGCGGTGCAGTTGCTCGAGCAGTTGGGGCTGGGGAAACGGCTCGATCACCTGCCGGCGCAGCTGTCCGGCGGCGAGCAGCAGCGCGTGGCGCTGGCGCGCGCCTTCAGCGGCCGACCGCGGGTGCTGTTCGCCGATGAACCGACCGGCAACCTCGATCGTCAGACCGGCGATCGCATCGCCGACCTGCTGTTTTCCCTCAACCGCGATTTTGACACCACCCTGATCCTGGTGACCCATGACGAAACCCTGGCGGCGCGCTGCCAGCGGCGGCTGCGGCTGCGCGAAGGCAAGCTGTGGGAGGAAGCATGATCTGGCGCTGGTTCTGGCGCGAATGGCGCTCGCCGTCGCTGCTGATCGTGTGGCTGGCGCTGACGCTCTCCGTCGCCTGCGTGCTGGCGCTGGGCAGCATCAGCGATCGCATGGACAAAGGGCTCAGCCAGCAGAGCCGCGATTTTATCGCCGGCGATCGGGTGCTGCGCAGCGCGCATCCGGTGCCGGAAGGCTGGCTGCTGGACGCGCAGCAACAAGGGCTGAAGGTGAGCCGTCAGCTGTCGTTCACCACCATGACCTATGCCGGCGATCGGCCGCAGCTGGCGGACGTGAAAGCCACCGATTTGGCCTATCCGCTGTACGGCAAGCTGGAAACGCGCCCGGCCAACATCCAGCCCGAACCGGGCAGCGTGCTGGTGGCGCCGCGTTTGCTGGCGCTGCTGAACGTGAAAGTGGGGGATTCGCTGGAGGTGGGCGACACCACGCTGCGCATCGCCGGTGAAATCATTCAGGAGCCGGACGCCGGTTTCAATCCATTCCAGACCGCGCCGCGCATCATGATCAACCTGGCGGACGTCGATAAGACCGGCGCGGTGCAGCCGGGCAGCCGCCTGACCTACCGCTACATGTTCGCCGGCGCCGAGCCGGATATTCAGCGTTACGAAGAACGGCTGACGCCGCAGTTGACGCCGGATCAGCGCTGGTTCGGGCTGCAGGAGTCCGGCAGCGCGCTCGGCAAGTCGCTGCAGCGCTCCCAACAGTTCCTGCTGTTGTCGGCCCTGCTGACGCTGCTGTTGTCGATCGCCGCCGTGGCGGTGGCGATGAGCCACTATTGCCGCAGCCGCTACGATCTGATCGCGGTGCTGAAAACCCTTGGCGCCGGGCGCGGCGCGCTGCGCAAATTGATCGTCGGCCAGTGGCTGGCGGTGATGGCGCTGGCGGCGGTGTGCGGCGGGGCGATCGGGCTGGCGTTCGAGGCGCTGTTGATTCGCCTGCTGAAGCCGGTGTTGCCGGCCGCGTTGCCCGCCGCCGGCGTCTGGCCGTGGCTGTGGGCGCTCGGTGCGCTGGTGCTGATTTCGCTGCTGGTCGGGTTGCGGCCGTATCGCCAGTTGCTGGCCACCCAGCCGCTGCGGGTGCTGCGTCGCGATGTGGCGGCCAACGTCTGGCCGCTGCGCTACTTCCTGCCGGTGACGGCCGCGATCGTGGTCGCGTTGTTGGTGTTGCTGATGGGAGCCAGCACGTTGCTGTGGGCGATCCTGGCGGGCATGGCGGTGCTGGCGCTGCTGCTGGGCGGTATAGGGTGGGGCAGCCTGCTGCTGTTGCGCCGCATCACGCTCAAGAGTCTGGCGCTGCGGCTGGCGGTCAACCGCCTGCTGCATCAGCCGTGGGTGACCATCAGCCAGTTGGCGGCGTTCTCGCTGTCGTTCATGCTGTTGGCGCTGCTGTTGGTGCTGCGCGGCGATCTGCTCGAACGCTGGCAGCAACAGCTGCCGCCGGACAGCCCGAACTATTTCCTGCTCAACATGACCGAGGCGCAGGTGCCGCAGGTGAAAACCTTCCTGCAGCAGCACCAGATCAAACCGGAAACCTATTACCCGATCGTCCGGGTGCGCCTGACCGAGATAAACCAGCAGGTGGCGACCGAACGGGTGCATGAGGACGATCCGGGCGGCGAGGCGGTGAACCGTGAGCTGAACCTGACCTGGCTGGCCGAGCTGCCGGATCACAATCCGTTGGTGGCGGGCAATTGGCCGCCGAAAAGCGGCGAAGTCTCGATAGATGAAGGCATCGCCGGGCGGCTGAAGATCAAGCTGGGCGACACGCTGACCTTCAGCGGCGATACCCAGGCGTTCAGCGCCAAAGTCACCAGCCTGCGCCAGGTGGATTGGGAAAGCCTGAAGCCGAACTTTTACTTTATCTTCCCGCCGGGCGCGCTGGACGGCCAGCCGCAGACCTGGCTCACCAGCTTCCGCTACGACGGCGATGGCCGGATGTTGACCCAGCTCAACCGCCAGTTCCCAACGCTCAGCCTGCTGGACATCGGCGCGATCCTGAAACAGGTCGGCGGCGTGCTGCAACAGGTCAGCCGCGCGCTGGAGGTGATGGTGGTGCAGGTGGTGCTGTGCGGCGGCCTGCTGCTGCTGGCGCAGGTGCAGGTCGGCATGCGTCAGCGGCGGCAGGAGCTGGTGGTCTATCGCACGCTGGGCGCCGGTAAACGGCTGCTGCGCCGCACGCTGTGGTGCGAGTTTGCCCTGCTGGGGCTGGTGGCGGGCATCGCGGCGGCGGTGGGGGCCGAGGCGGCGCTGTTCCGCAGTTATGATGGCTGATCTGGCGATCGCAGGCCCGTTGCCGCCAAGCGTGGCCGGGCCTGCCGATTTTCTTTCGCGCGTCACTGGCGCAATTCCTCTTCATGCCCATTCATTGTGAAATCGATTACATTTATGTCATATCGATACGTTTGCCATTGGTCATCGGTGTAGCGGATAGTTGGCTGACTTCGCCTGTTTTACGCATTGATTTAGAGGGTTACGCATGTATTAAGTGAATTCATCCGTCATAAAAAACGGCCTAAAAAGATTTAATGGAATGTAACCGTTTTCACTAATGTGATCGCACTCACTTATCTCCGACGCATTGCCTCCTATCATGTCGCACACTGATGACCGTTTTCTCCTGGAGGCTGTATGAGCGATACCGTCAAAGTGACACCGGCGGAGAAAAGCCCGACTCATGTCGGCATGACTTTTTTCGTCTGTTTTTTAGCCGCCTTGGCCGGCCTGCTGTTCGGTCTTGATATCGGCGTGATCGCCGGCGCCCTGCCGTTTATTACCGATACTTTTCAGATCACCAGCTCTCAGCAGGAGTGGGTGGTCAGCTCAATGATGTTTGGCGCCGCCGTCGGCGCCATCGGTAGCGGCTGGATGAACTTCCGGCTGGGGCGCAAATACAGTTTGATGATCGGCGCAATCCTCTTCGTGGCGGGATCGCTGTGTTCTGCGTTCGCTCCCAACGTGGAGGTGTTGATCGTTTCACGTATTCTGCTGGGATTGGCGGTGGGGATCGCTTCTTATACCGCGCCGATTTATCTTTCTGAAATCGCGCCGGAGAAAATCCGCGGCAGCATGATCTCGATGTATCAATTGATGATCACCATCGGCATTCTGGCCGCTTACCTGTCTGATACGGCATTCAGCTATACCGGCGCCTGGCGCTGGATGTTGGGCGTCATCACCATCCCGGCCGGGCTGTTGTTGGTCGGCGTGTTCTTTTTGCCTGACAGCCCGCGGTGGTTGGCCTCGCGTAATCGCCATGAGCAAGCGCGTCAGGTGTTGGAGAAGCTGCGCGACAGCAGTGCCCAGGCGCAGTATGAGCTGAATGAAATTCGTGAAAGCCTCAAACTGAAGCAAAGCGGTTGGGCGTTGTTCAAAGGCAATAAAAATTTCCGCCGCGCGGTTTTCCTTGGCATTCTTCTTCAGGTGATGCAGCAGTTTACCGGGATGAACGTCACCATGTATTACGCGCCGAAGATTTTCGGTCTGGCGGGCTTCGCCAGTACGGAACAGCAGATGTGGGGCACGGTGATCGTCGGTCTGGTCAACGTGCTGGCCACCTTTATCGCTATTGGGCTGGTTGACCGCTGGGGCCGCAAGCCCACTTTGATCCTTGGGTTTATCGTGATGGCCGTCGGCATGGGGGCGCTGGGCACCATGATGAACATCGGCATGAACTCGGCGGCGGAGCAATATTTCGCCATCGTCATGCTGCTGATGTTTATCGTCGGTTTTGCCATGAGCGCCGGCCCGCTGATTTGGGTGCTGTGCTCAGAGATCCAGCCATTGAAAGGCCGCGATTTCGGCATCACCTGTTCCACCGCCACTAACTGGATAGCCAATATGATCGTGGGGGCGACGTTCCTGACCATGCTGAATTCGTTGGGCAGCGCTCACACCTTTTGGGTTTACGCGGGGCTTAACGTGCTGTTTGTTTTCATCACGCTGGCGCTGATCCCGGAAACAAAAAATATTTCACTGGAACACATTGAGCGCAATCTGATGGCCGGCAAACCGTTGCGTAATATCGGCTCGCGTTGATCTTTGCGGCAATAAAAAAGGTTCAGCCTGGGCTGAACCTTCTTCTTTTCGGCGGTGTAAACCGTTAAGCCAGCTTCTGCTGTGCCCAGGCCAGCCCGCTTTGGTATTCGCCCGGCAGCAGCGGCGCCAGCGCCTGCAGCGCCTGACGCAGATCGGCGGCGCTCGGGTCGTTCAGATTGAGGTGGCCGACCTTGCGGCCCGGGCGCACCTCTTTCTCATACCAGTGCAGATGCACCAGCGGCAGCGACAGCCACTGTTCGTTGACGGCGGTGCCGATCAGGTTGACCATCACCGACGGCGTGCTCACCACCGGCTGCGGCAGCGGCAGGCCGAGGATGGCGCGCAGGTGCAGCTCGAACTGGCTGATGGATGCGCCGTTTTGCGTCCAGTGGCCGCTGTTGTGCACGCGCGGCGCCAGTTCGTTGATCAACAGCCGATCGCCGACGATAAAGCACTCCATCGCCATCACGCCGACGTAGTTCAGCTCGTTCAGGATCGCCGCCAGCATCTGCTCGGCCTGTTGCTGCAGCGCCGGATTGGGCTGCGGCAGCGCCACGCTGGCGCGCAGGATGCCGTCTTCATGCAGGTTGTGGGTCAGCGGGTAGAAGACCGAACGGCCGTCGTGGCCGCGCGCGCCCACCAGCGACACTTCGCCGGAGAAATTGATGCCTTGCTCGACGATGCACTCGCCATAGGCATCGGCCGGCAGTTCGGCTTCCTGCCCCGGACGCAAGCGCCACTGGCCGCGGCCGTCATAGCCGCCGACCCGGCGTTTGACGATCGCCAGCTCGCCCAGTGCAGCGAACACCTGCGGCCATTCGGCGGCGCTCGCCAGCAGCTGCCACGGCGCGGTCGCCAGGCCGAGCTGATCGAGCAGCTGCTTTTGCGTCAGGCGATCCGCCAAACGCGGGAAGATGTCGCGGTTGACGAAGGCGCTGTGAGTCGCCAGTTCGCGCGTCAGCGCGGTTTCCGGCCAGCGTTCAATCTCGGCGGTAATGACGCTGTTCTGATACGGCACCGCCTCGGGTTCGGCATCGATGCCGACAGGGTAGACGGCGATGCCTAGCGGTTCGCCGGCCTGGCGCAGCATGCGCCCCAGCTGACCGTTGCCCAATACGCAAACCGGCTTCATGCGTCCTCCCGCGGATCGGGGTGGTTCAAAACGTCTTCAGTCTGCGCCTGACGCCAGTCCGCCAAACGCTGCGCCAGGGCGGCATCGTGCAGCGCCAGGATCTGCATCGCCAGCAGCCCGGCGTTGGCGGCGCCGGCTTTGCCGATCGCCAGCGTCCCCACCGGAATGCCGCGCGGCATCTGCACGATGGAGTAGAGGCTGTCCACGCCGCTCAGCGCGGCGCTTTGCACCGGCACACCCAGCACCGGCACCAGCGTTTTCGCCGCCAGCATGCCCGGCAGATGCGCGGCACCGCCGGCGCCGGCGATGATCACGTCAAAGCCGTTGGCGGCAGCCTGCTCGGCGAAGCTGAACAGCTTGTCCGGCGTGCGGTGAGCGGAAACGACTTCGACATGGAAGAGGACATCGAGCTGGGTCAGGACTTCGGCGGCGAACTGCATGGTGGCCCAGTCACTTTTCGATCCCATTACAATTGCGATTTTAGCCCCGGCATTGGCGGCTGAAGCGGCGTTGGCTCCCATGGGTGTAAGGCTCCTGTGATTTGTCTGGCGTCGGCTGAGGGCCGAATGAGGGCGTAGAGCATACCATGAGCGCACGGTAAGGAAAACGGTTGCGTCGCCGGTTTTCACCGGCGAAAGCGCGAATTTTCACCCGCGCGCCAGTGCGGAACTCAGAACGGGAATTGGATCAGCTCGACGGCGTCGGCGCTGACTTTGATCATCGATCCTTCGACGTGCCAGGCGCCCAGCACCGCGCGATGGGCTTCGCCGTTGCTCAACGCCAGCCGATGCACCGCCGGGCGATGGGTATGGCCGTGGATCATCCAGTGCACGTCGTGGCGCAGCATCGTTTGCTCGACCGCCTGCGGGTTGACGTCCATGATGGCGTCCGACTTGTACTGGTTGGATTGCTGGCTGCGGGCGCGCATCTTGGCGGCGATCTTCAGTCGCCAGCGCAGCGGCAGCGCGAGGAACAGTTTTTGAATCAGCGGGTTGTGCACTTTACGGCGGAATTGCTGATAGGCTTGATCGTCGGTGCACAGGGTGTCGCCGTGCAGGATCAGGATCCTGCGGCCGTACAGCTCCAGCACTTTTTCTTCCGGCAGCAGCTGCATGCCGCTGGCGCGGGCGAAGCGCTTGCCGAGCAGAAAATCGCGGTTGCCGTGGATGAAATAGCAGGGCACGCCGGCCTGTTGCAGCGCTTTCAGCGCCGCGGCGATCTCCGCGTGCAGCGGCTCGGGATCGTCGTCGCCGATCCAGGCTTCAAACAGGTCGCCGAGGATGTACAGCGCGTCGGCGTGCACCGCTTCGCGCCGTAAAAAACGCAGAAAACCGGCAGTGATTGCCGGTTCCTGTGCGCACAAGTGCAGATCTGCGATGAACAGCGTACTCATGCAGCCGCGATTACTCGCTGACGGTCACGCTGTTGATCACCACGTCTTCTACCGGTACGTCCTGGTGCATGCCGCTGCGGCCGGTTTTCACGCCTTTGATCTTGTTGACCACGTCCATGCCTTCAACCACTTCAGCAAACACGCAGTAGCCCCAGCCCTGCACGTTTTCGCCGCGGAAGTTCAGGAAGTCGTTGTCAGCCACGTTGATGAAGAACTGTGCGGTGGCGGAGTGCGGATCGTTGGTGCGCGCCATTGCCAGGGTGCCGATGGTGTTTTTCAAACCGTTGTTGGCTTCGTTCTTGATGGCCGCGTTGGTCGCTTTCTGGTTCATGCCCGGCTCGAAACCGCCGCCCTGGATCATGAAGCCGTTGATCACACGGTGGAAGATGGTGTTGTCGTAGAAACCGGCGCGGCAGTAGTTCAGGAAGTTTTCAACGGTAACCGGCGCTTTGTCAGCAAAGGTCTTGATAACGATATCGCCGTGATTGGTGTGGAAAGTAACCATAGTTTTAATCCTAACAAGGTGAAGTGAGACGTCACGTAAAGCGAGTGAACATTCAGACCGCCCTTATAACATATCCGCCCCAGCGAGTCAGCAGCGGCTCAACCGCGCACTGTCTGTGGTAATTGTATTTGTGTTATATTATAACAATTGCGCCAGCCGGCGAATTTTGCGCTTTTTCTTCGCGTGAAGTCAGCAAAGCATGGCCTTAACCTTGCAATAGATCAGGCTTCAGGTTTCAATACGCTACCGGGCGTTAAATCTGAAGCCCGGTTATCTTTTTTGTTATCACGCACACCACGGAATCTCCCGATGCTAAAGATTTTTAATACCCTGAGTCGTCAAAAAGAGGAATTCAAACCCATTCATGCCGGGAAAGTGGGCATGTACGTGTGCGGGGTAACCATCTATGACCTGTGTCACATCGGCCACGGTCGTACCTTTGTCGCTTTCGACGTGGTGGCGCGTTACCTGCGCTATCTCGGCTATTCGCTGAACTACGTGCGCAACGTCACCGACGTGGACGACAAAATCATTCGCCGCGCGGCGGAAAATCATGAGACCTGCGACCAGCTGACCGAACGCATGCTGGCGGAAATGCATGCCGACTTCGACGCGTTGCTGATCGATCGCCCGGACAGCGAACCGCGCGCGACCCAACACATCGCCGAGATCATTGAGATCACCCAGCGCCTGATCGATCGCGATCACGCCTATGTGGCCAGCAACGGCGACGTGATGTTCTCCATCGACAGCGATCCGCAGTACGGGCTGCTGTCGCGCCAGGATCTGGAGCAGCTGCAGGCCGGCGCGCGCGTGGAGATCGACGACGTTAAGCGCAACCCGATGGACTTCGTGCTGTGGAAAATGTCCAAGCCGGGCGAGCCGAGCTGGCAGTCGCCGTGGGGGCCGGGCCGTCCGGGCTGGCACATCGAATGCTCCGCCATGAACTGCAAACAGCTGGGTACCCACTTCGACATCCACGGCGGCGGTTCCGATCTGATGTTCCCGCACCACGAGAACGAGATCGCGCAGTCGAGCTGCGCCCACGACGGCCCGTACGTCAATTATTGGATGCACTCCGGCATGGTGATGATCGACAAAGAGAAGATGTCCAAATCGCTGGATAACTTCTTCACCATTCGCGACGTGCTCGGCCATTACGATGCGGAGACGGTGCGTTACTTCCTGATGTCCGGCCACTATCGCAGCCAGCTGAACTACAGTGAAGAGAATCTCAAGCAGGCGCGCACCGCGCTGGAGCGCCTCTATACCGCGCTGCGCGGCACCGACGCCAATGCCGCGCCGGCCGGCGGCGAGGCGTTCGAAGCCCGCTTCCGCGAAGCGATGGACGACGACTTCAACACCCCGGAAGCCTACTCGGCGCTGTTCGATCTGGCGCGCGAGGTTAACCGCCTGAAGGGGGAAGACATGGCGGCGGCCAGCGGCATGGCGGCGGAACTGCGCAAGCTGGCGAACGTGCTTGGCCTGCTGCAGCAGGAGCCGGAGCAGTTCCTGCAAGGGGGCGCACAGGTTGACGACGGTGAAGTGGCGGAGATCGAAGCGCTGATCAAACAGCGTAACGAAGCGCGCGCCGCCAAGGACTGGGCGCTGGCGGATGCCGCGCGTGATCGCTTGAACGAGATGAACATCGTGCTGGAAGACGGCCCGCAGGGCACCACCTGGCGCCGTAAGTAATCCGGCAGAAGGAAACAAAAAAGGCGCTGAATTCAGCGCCTTTTTCTATGGCTGCGGGTTAGGGTTTAACCATGACCTTGCCGCCGCCGAACTCCACCACCTGATCGGCGACGATCTTGCAGCGCTTGCGGGTTTCGACCTTACCGTCGACTTTCACCTGCCCTTCGGCGATGACTTCTTTGGCGGCGCCGCCGCTTTCACACCAGCCCTGGAACTTCAGCAGATCGCACAGTTCGACATGGGGATGATTGTCCAGATTGAAAATTTCCATACTGCCTTACTTATTTAGGTTGAACGTCGTGATATTCCTCGCAGGCCTGCAAGGTATTTTGGATCAGTGTAGCCACGGTCATCGGGCCAACGCCACCCGGCACCGGGGTGATGTAGGCGGCGCGCTCGCTGGCGGCGTCGAAATCGACGTCGCCCACCACTTTACCGCTTTCCAGGCGGTTGATGCCGACGTCAACCACGATGGCGCCCGGTTTGATCCAGTCGCCCGGGATGAAACCCGGTTTGCCGACCGCTACCACCAGCAGATCGGCGTTCTCGACGTGATGACGCAGATTCTTGGTGAAGCGGTGGGTGACGGTGGTGGTGCAGCCGGCCAGCAGCAGCTCCATGCTCATCGGGCGGCCGACGATGTTGGACGCGCCGACCACCACGGCGTTCAGGCCGTAGGTATCGATGTTATAACGCTCCAGCAGGGTGACGATGCCGCGCGGCGTGCATGGGCGCAGCTTGGGCGCGCGCTGGCACAGGCGGCCGACGTTGTACGGGTGGAAGCCGTCGACGTCTTTGTCCGGATGGATGCGTTCCAGCACCTTGACGTTATCGATGCCGGCCGGCAACGGCAGCTGCACCAGAATGCCGTCGATTTCCTCATCGGCGTTCAGCTGGTCGATCAACGCCAGCAGCTCGGCTTCACTGGTGGCAGCGGGCAGGTCGTAGGAGCGGGAGAGGAAGCCGACTTCATCGCAGGCGCGGCGCTTGCTGGCGACGTAAATTTGCGAAGCCGGATTCTCGCCGACCAGCACAACCGCCAGCCCTGGCGCGCGCTTGCCGGCCGCCAGACGTTGTTTCACTTGCTCAGCCACTTCGTTTCTAACCTGCTGCGCAATCGTTTTACCATCAATAATCTTTGCTGACATCAGTGTGGAAATCCATCAATTAAGAAAAGCGGGGATGCCGCTATTCTGGCAGAAGCTGAGCGCGCTGTCAGGCGCAGAATCACCCTCGCCGCCGTCGGCGAGACCGATTTACGCTTTTTTTATGCCGGCTTCAGGAACCTCTACGCCATTTTTACCGGCATTTGCATACGCTGGGGCCATACACAGGGCGAAAGAGGGCAGGATCATGAGAGCGATAACCCGGCTTTATCCGTTGCATCATCAGCCTGATCGGCAACTGGCGCAGCCTAAGCACGTTGGCGAGACGGTGTTCGATTCTTCGCTGCATCCGGCGGACAGTGAGCAACTCACCGCGCTGCATCAGCTTTGTCAGCACCAGGCGACGCCGTCGTGGCGGGCGCGCCTGAGCGCCCTGTGGCGGAAGCTGTGCGCATGAACGGCAGCGCATGGATAGGGTGCGCGCTATTGCTGGCTTGGGCGCCGTGGAGCCAGGCTTCTTTAAACAGCGCACGCCCTGACTCCGCTCTGGGGAAAAGAGGGGAGGCGACCTGCAACATGCAGGTGGTTGAGCATGCCGATTGGGGCGACATTACGGCGGTCGTTCAGTCCGCGCGCCTTTGCCTGCGGCGGGGCGATGGGCGGCAAGGGGCCGAACGCACGCCAGGCGATACCGCTGTCGGCCTGGCGCAACGCAGCATAGCGCGGGCCGCCGCACGGGCGCTGGCGGAAAAAACGCCATAAAGCACCGTCGCCGCCGTAACGTCATGAAAAGGCATTGACTCGCTAACCTCTGACCGTATAATCGCAACCCGCAACCACAGGTTGCCGCATCTCAATGCGCCCTTAGCTCAGTTGGATAGAGCAACGGCCTTCTAAGCCGTAGGTCATAGGTTCGAATCCTATAGGGCGTGCCATTAAGTATCAATGAGTTACGCTCATTCCCCCACTGCAAGATTTTCCAAAAGTGCCAGATTAGTGACATTGCCCGCCAAGACTTCGTCAATTTTTCTCGCATGTTCGGTTAGATGGGTTGGGGATAGGTGAGCATAACGCTGAACCATTTCTATGCTCTCCCAGCCGCCCATTTCTTGCAGTGCCGAAAGCGGCACACCTGCCTGAACCAACCAACTCGCCCACGTATGCCGCAGATCGTGAAAGCGGAAATCAGTTATTCCCGCCCTCCGTTTCCCGGTGTTCCAAGCTGAGTTATCATCAACCCGCATTTTCCTAACTGCTGGGGTCACTCCGCCGCCAGGTCGTTTCCGTGCTGTCTTATGCACAAAGACGTACCGTGAGTGTTTGCCGATCTGATCGCGTAATGTCCGGCATGCGGTATCGTTCAGTGCAACGCCAATAGCCTTGCCCGCTTTGGCGTTCTCTGGGTGAATCCATGCCACCTTTCTTTGCATATCAACCTGCGACCATTCGAGATCGATGATATTTGAACGGCGTAGGCCAGTTGCCAGAGCAAAAACGACAACGGGCCTAAACTGTTCAGGCATGCACTTGATCAATGTGGCCGCCTCTTCCTTTGTCAGCCACCTGACGCGCTTGCTTGCAGGCTTCCTTACCTTAATCACCGGCGCTTTACGTAGCCACTTCCATTCATCGGCAGCAATTTTCATCAACCCCCTCATGAAAGAGAGGTGCTGGCTTCGAGTTGCCGCTGATACTGGTTTAGGCTCGTATGCAGGCACCGGTTTACCTTTTCTCTCTGCCGCGGCCTTTTTCAGTTCCCATCTTTGACGATGTTTCCTGTTGGGCATTTTGGCGACAGCGGCCATAATCCTATCTTCCGTGATAGATGAGAGAGTTTTTCCGGCGAAGTGCTGAAGGAAAAACTCTATCTTCGTTCGGTCGTCGTCCAATGACCTTTTCTCTTCTTTCTCCGTTAACCAGCGGAGACACGCCTCTTCAAAAGTATGCTCCGCTATCTCCCCAAGCTTGTTTACCCGCCAAGCCTCAGCCCTTAGCTGATCGTAGAGTTCTTGCGCCTGGAGTTTGTCCGTCGTGTTAAGGCAGCGTCTAATTCTTTTGCCACTCCCCGGCTCGACAAAATCGCAGTACCAATTTCCGTAACGTTGTTTGAGGGCCATCTGTTGTTACCTTTCTGTTGATGGCCGTCTGCATTCACGGCCCGATTCTCTGTCTCTCTTGCGTAATATGCAAGGCACTCGGACTTTAAAATCTCCCATCTGCCGCCGCCTTTCTTCCCGCTTTTGTTGGCATGAAGCAACCCCTCTTTAATCAGTGCTCTAAGGGTTCTCGGTGACTTCTTCATGAATGCAGCCGCTTCAGGGAGCGTGAACGGCACATCGTTTATGTTTATCTCTGCCATATCGGCCTCGTTACTTCCCCTCCCGTACCCGATGAACTTCACAGCAAAGACGCAGCCACACCGGCGGAGAATTCGGCCAATATGGGGCTATCTTCACTGCGTGCTTATCGAGTAACTGACGGAGGGTTAAATTGTTGGAAGGGGAGTCGAAATCTCTTAAAAGCTCTCTGGCTGTACTGCGGAGAAGGTTTTTTCTGGTGGAGTCCATATCATGCAACGCTTACCTCCATCGTTATGCCTTTTCCTATGCGCAGGAGTTCGTCTCTGGATATGGTGGAGAACTGGCACCGCGGCTTGATAAATGGTCGCCAGATGAATAGCAGGCTTCCTTTGCTGTTGCCGTTCTTCCCCGGCTTGCCCGTCGCGGAATTAATAAACGCCAGGCGGCCATCGGTGATAAAGCGGACTTCATCGACTGACTGCAGCGCCAACGAAAACCAGCCTGTTGATGTGTCCGCCGGCAACAGCATCACGATCGGCTGATTCTGCACGTGACATTGCTCCGCAGCCTTAATCACCCACGGGGTGATGTCGCTGTATGGCGGATTGCACCAGATGGCGCCGTAACTCACCCAGTCGATTGATAGCGCGTTATCCTGCTCTGTCTGGTAGTGAGCGCATAGCGCGTTACCATCGTCCGCTGCTGCATCCAGGAAGAAGCCAAACTCAACATCCAGTGCGTTGAAAACTTCGATTGGGGTTTGCCACCGGTCTTTGTGTTCGGGGGGCGTATTGCTGGCAAAAACAGCGCTCAATTCTCAACTCCCCAGCAGCGCGCGGCCGCGTTGATGCAAAACTCTATGCGGACATTAACCCAGACGACGTCTACAGCCCGCGCCGCATCGAACGCCTGGCGCCACAGTTCTGCAGCGTCTGCGAAATGGGCGCGTCGTTCTGCCTCTGCCGCCTGATGGGCCAATGATTTGTATTTGAATGACATGGCTATCTCCGGGATCAGTAGGCGCGCTGGTGGGTTACGGGAGCAAGCAGCTGGTTAAACCATTTAACACGCTTGATGCACTCGACAACTGAGCGTGGTTCCTCATTCAGCCATGCATTAGCCACTACCTCTGGACGATCAACGCGAGCTCGCGAATAGCGTTTGTACTCGGGATCGACTGAAAGGACTTTTATTTTTCTGCCTTGCGGCTTCACATCCTCGACCACCGCTTTAACAAATGGAGATGTAGCCATTGATTGGCGGATAGAGGTTACTTTCGATTCGGTAATATCCAGCTCTGGGAAGTTTTGTTGAAGCAGGGTGATATGCTGCTCTCGGGTGTACTGGCCGCCATCTTTAATCAGCCATTCAATGATTTCGAAATTGGTCATTTTTAAATCCTGATTTGGTTGTTGTAGCGCTCATGGCTCATGACTTCCCATGAGTTGCCGTTGTCTTTTGACAGCAATCGCCAGCAGCGGGCCACTGGCAGCGTTAAATGCTTGTGCTGGTAGGTTCGGTTGGGTTTCTTTTCACCCCTCTTATAGGCGCATAGAACCCCCTCAGCTTTGGCGCTGATTCGTTGCGGAATTCGTGGTTTCATTTTTACCGGTGGGTTATTTGGTGATTGGCGCCCAGCAGGCGGATCGGATGCCAGGACGACGGACTTTCTCAACGGCTTTTTCTTTTTCCAGCTTGATCAAGCGCTGGCGGATGGCTTTCCCGGTCATGCCGTTGTAGCCGGCACAGCGTAGGAGGTTTGCGACAGAATCCGGTGTGGAACCGGCAATGCTGAGCCGCGAGATGATTTCGTTATCGTCGGGTATTGTGATCATTCCCACCCTCCGGTAACGTGTAACCCTGGCTTACAGGTTGAGTCAGCATTGCGCGCAAGCAGTTTTCGCAGTAGTCGATAGAAGAGCATTCGCATTTCTCTGCGGCCTTTTCGTTGGCATCGCCGACATGGTTAAGCATTGCGGCGCGGCAGGCATCACCCCTGCGCTCGTATTTCACGCCGACCAAGGCAAGCGCAGCCATAACCTGCTCCAGGCGCACCAGAACCCCCTCGTCGCTGATGAACTCCGTTGGTAGGTTTACCACCCCAGAAGTTTGCGCTTTCGGGATGGTGAACAGTGGAATCACCGCATCACCCATCGGCTCAGACCAAGTAACCAGGCTTTTTTCGCCTTCCTTTGCGTATGCTAAGGTTTCTTCGCTGGCGTACAGCACCGGCTGCGCTTCCCGGTTAGCCAACTTGCGACTGGCCAGCCACGCCAGCCACAATCCTTGGAACTCGCCATCATCATCTCGGTATCCGTCGCCATCTCTCCAATGTTCCCAGCCGAATCTTGGCGGATAGCCATTATGCATAGCGGTTTCCCACCATTGCTCAAACTGCTGGCGTTCGGTCGTTAGTGTCATTCCTGGTTACTCCTATAGCCCTGAATTGTGAACACAATCGGCGCGGGTTCTGGCTTCATTAAATCGGACAAGTTTGGCTCGACAGGGGCCAAGCCAGAAAAAATTAGCAGTTGCTTGATTCCGAGAATTACAGCTGCAATGAGGAGCCATTTCCCGATGAAGTTAATCAGGCGTGTCATGCATCCTCCCGCGGCTCGTCTGGAATCGCTAACCAGTGGGTAATATTTACGTCTTCATGGTTCAGTCCGTCGATTTGTAATGACCACTGCCAAGCGCCAGTCTCTTCGCCTCCCATGCCGCGCCATAGTGACCGCCAGCCGATTATCCAGCCCTCACCATTAGCATCAAACAACAGCACAGTGGTGCTTGGTGGGGGAAGGATATCCAGAGCCAAATTAAGCTGCTCGTTTACTGCATCCCGCCAGGCTACGGATACCAGCTTGCCGCCATGCACCTGGGTACCAGAGCCGACCATTGGCTCTTTTCCGTCCTCATATTCAACAACGAAAGTTACCTTGCTCACTGCTCATCCCCCTCTACAGCTACAGTGAGACCAGCACCAAGAAGCATTGAGATAACATCCAGGCGGTAGTTATGTACACCATCAGACCATTGATATCTGTCGCCGGAAGATGATTGGCGCACGTCAGGCAACCGCACCGGCGTAGCCAGCCGCTTTTCTGCTTCTTCTGCACGCTCCAGATGCTTCAGCGCTGCCGACTCCCAAACCTTTCCTTCAGCTTCCAGCTCGGCGATGCGCTTCTCTGCATCCTCGGCACGTTTCTTCCATCCGGCAGACTCTCCAATCCAAAATTTAGCCACCTTATCCAGGGCGGAGACGTACTCTTGCGAGTAGAGGGGGAGTGCGGTGCTCATCTTCTCAACGTACCAATTTGCGTACTCCTCATCGGTCGTTAAGTGCTTGCAGGCAGGAGTGCCAAGAATCCACGCCACCGGCTTGCTCAGTTCGCTCAGCTTATTGTCCATCTGCACGCTCCAGGGCTATGGCGCCTTCTTCTGGGTATTCGGCATCGTGGGCAATCAGGCCGTGATAGTCAGTCTCGCCATTTTCACCAGCGATGGTTCCCTCACCGATCCACACCTCGGTTTCCAACTGACCGGCATCAGGCTGTTCGTAGTTGATGCCCATCAGGTCGCAGATATCGCAAATTTGTTGGATTGTCAGATTCATAATGCTTTCTCCTGGGCCTATGGACAGCAACGGTCACTGCCGTAGCAGTAAAATCCGCCGTCTTTCTGATTTGACTCGCCACGTTTTCCGCATCCGGGGCATCTTGCCGTTTCGGGCTCATGGGCCTTGGCTTGTTCTGCTCTATATGCAGCAATCTCTTTGGCCTTTCTGTTCTGGCGTGCAGATCTCTTGCCTTTGTCGGCGAAGTAGACTGTGCGGATTGTCGATGGCCAGCCTGACATCTGCTTTCTGTTGCTCAGCCATACCGGCATGCACAACAATCTCCGCGCCGCTCTGTTGCTCTTACGCTTAGCCACGCTCCACCTCCCTAGCGCTGACCTGTTTGAACTTGATAACCCACACCCAGGGATTAGCGCTCCAGCTATCAACGCCGTAGATGGATTCCCATAGGTACTTGAATGCGCCTTTTACCGTTGGCCTTCCGGTCATATTGTGGTCTGCAATGCAGTCGTAACAGTCCTGAGAGTCATAAAGTGCCTCCATGTCGATTCCTTCCGCCTCTGCATCCTCTTCGCTAATATCGTTCAGCCGCTCAACGCGCACTGCGGTGATTTCCAGCAGGATGCGGCAGGCTTCGCGCGGCATATGAATTGAAGGAACCCAGCACTTAACCTGGCTTGCCGCTCCATCTTCAGTGTCGGCGCGATATACGAGTCGATTACCGCAATCGCCGAACGTCTCGCGTACCCACAGCCGATCGCCTGCCTGGCCGAAAGGGCAATACTCGCGGTAATAGCTCTGGCTGTTGGCATGGTCGATTCCAGACTCCAGCGGATAGCATTCGCCAACCTGCGAAGCCACGTCGATCAGGTGCAAGTGCCGATCGCTGATTGCTCGCCGCGTCTGGGTCTTGCGGCCGGATAAAATCGCTCTCACCATTTCGGAATTAAAGATTACTGGTCTTTCTTTCATTTCTCATACCTCGCTGAATGCATTTCCATGGCGTGAATCTTTGCGTGTTCTGATTGAGTCATTAGCTCAAGATTGGTTATCTCATTGTTTTTCTTATTCCTATCTCGGTGGTGGACTACCTCACCTGAGACGAGCTTTCTTCCAATGTGCTTTTCCATAACGACCTGATGCTCAAGTCGCTCTCCATCTTCAGTCCATATGGCTATGTATCCATCACTTCTGGTTCTTCTTCCGCCTTTCCACGCAGGGTTTCCTGAACCACTTCCTACCCCTGGTCGTCTCTTCGCCTCTCGACGAAGGCCTAGTCTTTTCATTGCCTGATTTATTGGATGTTTACTGCAGTTGAAATGTGGCGCTATTTCTTTTGCGGTCATGCCTGAATGGAACATTCTCTTCACCAATTCATCATCGATGGGTATTTTTCTAGATTCGTTCCAATCCTGCATTTTTGGATGAATGGCGCTAACCATCTCGCCGTTGAAAATCACTGGGCGCTCTTTCATTTGGCCTCCAATTGCTTCAACGCTTCACGCACGGCATCCAGGATGCGCTCAAGGTATTGGTATTCGTGGTTAGGGACGGTTGGCCATTTGGCGTAGTAGGGGTCATCACCCAGCAGATCAAGAAGAACGGAGCCATTACTCCAGGAGCAGCAATCAGCCTTAACGTCATCACTGCACTCTGCTGATTCCCACATGTCCCGCGCTTTTGCGTTGTCGATTTCACCAGAGCGGCGCAGCTTGCAGATTTCGGCCTTCACAAACTCCAGGTTCGCTTCGTTGTCGTCATCCACTTCACTGCGCATCATTGGCGAAAGGCAGCCGATCAGGTAGTCATTCGATACGCGGATTAAAAACTGCTGAACAGTATCCCCACCCATTGCAGGCCAGAAAGAAGTCCATGCCTTGCCGAAGCAGGTGATAGTGATACGGCCTTTCCCTGGCTCGTAGTTCTCAGCCATAACACGGATAGGGTCGAGGCGTTCAACCTCAGTGATTTCGATGCTCAAAACTTTGGTTTCGGTGACCTTCATTTGACCTCCCGCAGCTCGTCAGCTTTAAGTTCCGCGACCGTAGCGCTGATGAGCTGGCAGTCACGCAGATGATTAAGGGCTCGCACGGTAGCTTTATTCCGGATAGCTGCAAGTGCTGCGTCAGTGGCTGGAGTTTCTGGCATCTGCATGATGAATTTCCGCACTGCCTGATATTCATCGTTGCGATAGCTTCCAAAGGCATAAATGAATGGCTTATTGAGGTTGTGACCATTTTTATTGATGTAGTCTTTGCAGCCTTGCTCGGTAAAACAGCCAGTTACAAACACATCAATCTCTTTCATGGCGTATCTTCCCCAGCCATCTCTAACTTCATATTTGGCCTGATAGATAGCCTCCAAGCGCCGATGCTGTGTCTCTGTGGCTTCGACATAATTGCCACTCTGGTTTTCAACCCAGCAAATACGGTCGCAGTCGTGGTCTTCAGACCCGACGATTTCCCGCTTAGCCATGACTGCAAAAAATGGCTGGTCCGTTATGCGGTTATCTTGAGTGCGGATTAGTTCGCCGATAGCACTCAGTTCAGAGCGCTCGCGCGTCAGCGCCGCATTCTCCACAGCCAGCGCATCGGCTCGTTCTTCTGCCGACTTTGTCGCAACTCTGGATTCGGTGAGCATGCCGCTAAGGCGCTCAACCCGATCTGCCAACGCATCGCGCTCAGCCTTCAGGGCGCTCACTACCTGCTGGTGGACATCAAACCGAACAAGCTCGCCGTGCTCCGCTTCACGTGCGAAAGCCTCAAAGCGAACCGCATGCATTTTGTAGTCAGGGGTAAAGCGCTTGATGGTTGTCATGCTTCGTCTCCCAGCACCCAGCGGAGCGCCTGAGCGTAATCACCGCTCGCATCCTCAAGGGCTTTCGTGATTTCTTTTCTGGACTTCATGCGGGGTTTGGCATCGCCAATGACCTGGCGCTGGCGCCGTGCCTTTTCGTGGCCGGTGGTGCCGGCCGTTGCCGCTTCAACCTCTTTCACTTTTTCGCGCTGTTCGTCGGGTGTGAGGTTCGCCAGCTGGCGCGCCTGGGTAACGGTAATGTCGCCAGATTCAATCGCATCTTTAACGGCCTGAGTGGCATCTAGCAGGGCCAGTGTGGCGCGGATCGTCTGCACGCCGACGCCAAACATCAGTGACAAATCTTCTTCATCGTGGCCGCGTTCCAACGCATCGGCCATCTTCTTGGCTCGGCCCAGCGGGGTATCGGAACGCCGAATTTCGTTAGCGCTGATCATTGCCTGCGCCATGCGAACAGCTGAGCCGCGTTTTGTTACGGCAGGAACGAACAGCAGATCCTTGCCTGCAGCTGCCAGTCGCTTGTTAGCTTCTACGGTGTGTCGAACACGCTGGCGTCCATCTACCACGCAGGACAGGCCGGTTTCAGGGTCTTTCCAAACGATGATTGGCTCGAGAACGCCTTGGTCCATGATGTTCAAGATCATCGACTCATCCAGCGGCAAGTGAATGCGCTCATCGTAGAGCGGGTGTGCTGTGTCGGTTACCAGGTGCAGCCTTTCGGGCTCAAAATTGAGCACGTTGGTTTTACCGCTGGCGCCGTAGGCCTCCGTTGAGTTTTTAGCCATGCTTAGCTCCAGACCGCGCCGGCAGTCAGCAGGCACAGGGTAAAAATGAGAAGGTAGAAGAGGTGTTTTCCGTGGTGGCGCTTAGGGGCGAAATCGCCCCCGGTCAGGTCGTACTTGTGCTGAATACGGGCGTTGAGGCTTACCATGTTGGCCTCCGCTGCTGAGTGTGCAGGCGGCGCTGCAGTGTTCTGATGTTCTGGCGAATGACGTACACCGGCGCGCAGGTATCGGAACAGACGAGGATTCTCACGGCCTTATATCTGCCGTCTTCGTAGCGCTGAATGCTTACGGACTGTTTGGCTACGTCGCGCGTCTGGCCGCAGTGTTCACAGCGTTGGGTGGTGGTTTGCATAACATGTCCTCTCAATGAAATTCACATGGGCAAAGGCGCTGCCTGAGTTGATGCACGCGCTCGGTTTCCCTACGGTTCCAGCACACTGGAGCAGGGCAGCGCCTTTGGTGATGTGAAAAAAAGAGCCCCGGCGAGCGGGGCAAAGGATGTGACAAGGGAAGTGGTACTGAGCAGGCTTGTGATTTCTCACGCACCTGGTGGCGCATCGAACCGGGGATTTATACTGTGTAGATATAAATTAGGAACCGAAACGATACGCCACCAGATAGGTGAGGTATTGGGCTGACCACTCATGAGGTAGGATCCTTCACCGCTTCCAGAATTTAAGGAATCGGGCGAGTGGTCAGCCTAATACGCCGGCATCAACCGGCGATGATAAAACCGACTGCCGACCAAAACGCGACGCAGATGACAACCACGCCCAGCCAGACTTTTTCGTTGAATGTCATGATTGCCTCAGTGCGCCCCGTAGGGCGCGGTGAGTGTTACTCGGGTAGTGAGTCGGGAACGGAAGGGCGCATGAAGTCGGCCCATGCTAGAAAAACGGCGCTCGGTTCGTCCCGCCCGTAGGCGTGCTTAATCACTAATCTGCCGCTTTCGTCTGGCTTCAGATAGTCGTAGTACATACCGCCATCTTCGAAGTAATCGCGGTAGAATCCGTTTATGCCAACGAAATCACCGTCTTCACTGACCCAATTATCAAGCCAGCCTGGAGCGCCTTCAGGAAATTCCCCGCTCTCTTGAAATTCAGCCAGCTCATCTTCTGTAGCGGCGGTAAGCGCATACCGCATTTCGATAACGCGGCGTTCAACTTTTTCAAGGGTTAGGCTGCATTCGGCCTTACCGTCAGCACCGAGGCCTCCCCACTTTTGCGAATACTGGTAAAAATCAACCAGCCCCCACACCTTAATGTCATCGCCACGCTTAATGTCTGGCGTCTCTGTTGGTTTCTTCCAGGTTGTTTCCATCGTCGTGTAACCCTCTGCTGTAGTGGTCTTAATGAAGCGCCCCGAAGGACGCTTGATAAGTTCACTTCCCTTAATCTTCGCCGCCGATTGCTTTGAAAATTCGGTCAGCTTCTTCCTCGCCGTCGTCGGCTCTTTCTGCATTGAAGGCGACAAAATCAGACCAGGACTGGCCGATAAAATCGCGAACTGTTGCTAAGTCAAACTCGTCTACTTCAATCACTTGCTATCTCCTTCAGTGGTTTTATGCCTGCCGCCCCACACTGGCAGCGGCAGGGTAAATCCACTTCTGTGCATGACTTATCAGCCTCTCGCTGCGTAATCCTCTGCGTAAGCTATCGCCCGCGGGCGCTTCACCTACCTGCCTGGTATCCGTACCGGCGCCATTTCAATTTGCCAGGGCGCTGCGTTCAGCCTGTCATGCGGTTCTGATTGTTAAAGAGCGTCCCGGTGGTTTGGGGTGACGTTGTTGCTGTCGATGGATTTAATTTATGCGTATAACGCAAATGCGTCAAGCGCAAAAATAAGCATGAAATTGAGTTTTTACGCATATGATTGAAATTTCTGGTTAAATAATTTGCGTGAGGGAGTGGTTTTTAGGCACAAAAAAACCGGCCTGAGCCGGTTTGATTGCTTATATGTGGTTTACCAGGTGGATGAAGACCAAAAAACCCTACCAAGAACAACTAGTTGTTCTTTTCTTTGTTGGAGGGTAAGAACTTCGTCTTTAAACTCTTCTCGGTTCATTGAGCGGATTACGACACCGCCGTCTGGCTGCTCAATAAGATATTTTACTCTAAGCAGGTCACCATGACGGATGCCATAGGCCTTACCATCCCGGATGCGTGTGTCGTCGGTGTTAATGCCTACTACATCACCGTCAGACAATCTCGGCTCCATACTGTTGCCGATCACCCGGACAAGTTTGGCCGCAGAAATAGACACCCCCAACTTGTGTAGATAGTAACGCCTGAAGATTAAGGCAAACTCTTCTTTTTCCACAATTTCGACACTGCCATCGCCAGCAGCAAAATGAACGTCAATTAGTGGGATTTCCACAAATTCCTCGCTGTCCTGAGCTCCATCCTCCCACACTGAGGCTTTAAGCCTGGTTGGCTGAGCATCAGACTCAGGAGATAAGTTTTCGAAAGGCAAATCTGGCCTAAAAAGGTCGCTAACAGGGCGCTCAAAGAAGTCAGCAATCTTCCTGATCATCTCGTCACTATAACCCTGCTTAGCCCGCTCCAGGCGAGAGATGTTCCCTACGTCGCTATCAACAGCATTCGCAAGGTCAGCAAGATTTAGCCCCTTCTTAACGCGAAGGTGCCGGATGTTACGACCTACAGTAGGGTCGATTTCTTTAGGTAGCTTCTTTTCGGTTTCCATGCCGTCATTTTTTCATTCATGTGCGTCACACGCAAAGCGTCTTGCGCAAAAATGAAATGCGCATTAATATGCGTGTAGCGCAATTAAAAGGGGCCGCTATGCAAACACCACTTAGAAATATGCGTGTAAAGAAAGAGCTCAAGATCACTGACGTAGCCCATGCGGTCAATTGTGACCCTGGTTACCTGAGCCGTGTAGAACGTGGCGTGCATACAGCATCGCCTGAGTTGGCTGAAAAGCTATCTCGATTCTACTCCGGCGAGATCACTGAACTGCAAATTCTTTACCCAAAACGTTATGCGCGAGCCAGCGAAAGCCAGCCGCCAATCATCAACCAATCACTGTAAGACAACGGAAATTGTAAATGGAATCAGTCGCAACAACACGCAACGAAGCTCAAGCGATTCAGAGTGACATCATGAGCCGCATTGCAGCTATCGGGGTGACAAGCCTGGCCGGCGCGATCGGCGTTGATAAATCGCAGGTGAGCCGCTGGCAGAGCAAAGGGGGGCTGGTGGAGAAAGCGAGCCTGCTGCTGGCCGCTACTGGCTTTAAGCGTTCGGAAACCATGCTGACGTTCAGGGGCGAGGAAGTCGCTGATCTGGCGCGCGGGCTAATGGCGATGCTGGAGCACATCCGGGAACCAAAGACGGAATAGGGGGCTTTATGGCCTGGAGCAAGAAGAAAGCCGAGCAGTTGCAGCTGGTCGGCAATCACTTTTCTAACTGGGAGTTCTGCAATGAACAGCCTGATTGTTATCGATATGTCGGCATCTCGTCAAGGGTTGAAAAATGTCCGGCTCGCAAAGCACTGAGCTCGACCGGTATTACACGGACTGGCGGGGCGTGCAGGTTCACGTCATCCGCTGGGATCGAGTTGATCGCCAGGTCATTTTCACGCGAGAGGGTTATCCGCATGAGTGCATGCAGCCCCTTGAGAGGTTCAAAGAGAAATTTAAGCGGGTGGATGTATGAGCATGATCCTGATGGCAACGGCCATGAAAATTAAGGTGGGTAACCCACTGCGCAAGCTGGTGCTCATCAAAATGGCTGACAACGCCAACGATGACGGCGAATGCTGGCCGTCGTACCAACACATTGCCGATCATTGCGAGTGCAGCAAGAGCGCGGTAAAGGCACATATCACGGCATTGATAACTATGGGGTTGCTATCCAAAGAGAACCGCCTTGGTAGCAATAACGGGAAGGGCAACACGTCAAATATTTACCAGTTGACCTTGGGTAACCCTGTGTCGTCAGAAAACACAGCCCCTATGGCAGGAAAAAGCATAGCCCCTGTGCCGTCAAAAAACACAGGTAGGTCAGGAGAAAGCACAGGTGTGGCGTCAGAAAGCACAGCCCCTGTGTCACCTGCTGGCACCCCCTGTGGCAGCACGTGGCACCAGAACCTATCACTAGAACCTAAAGACAATAAATCTTCTTGTCAGGTCGCTCCGCAACCCGACGAATCAGACGAGGAAAAGTTTTTATCTCGGCATCCTGAAGCTGCTGTGTTCAGTGCCAAGAAAAAAATCTGGGGTAGTGCTGAAGACCTGAAGTGCGCGGAGTGGATCCGATCTCGCATCGTGAAGCTGTATGAGCAAGCTGCCGAAAGCGATGGGGAAGTCGCCAGACCGAAGGAACCTAACTGGACAGACTGGGCAAACGAAATCCGCCTGATGTGCTCTCAGGACGGACGCACACACAAGCAGATCTGTGAGCTGTTCGCGAAGGCAAACCGGGATCCATTCTGGTGCAAGAACATCCTGAGCCCGTCAAAGCTGCGCGAGAAGTGGGATGATCTGACGCTGAAGCTTAGCGCCAATCCTGCCGGCGCGTCTGGTGGACACTGGAACACTGCCGAAGCCTGGGGTAACACGCTATGAATAAATTCATGAGTGCCATTCAAAATCGCGATAGTGGAGCCCTGGCGCGGATGATGCCAGCGGAGCCACAGGCGCGGGTAGTCAATGGGAATGCGGAAAAATTGGTTGATCTGCTGTTCACCAACCTCATGCAAGTCTTTCCTGCGGCAAAACAGACAGCGTTGAGCACGCCAGCAGAAGTCGCTGCAGCAAAGCGTCAGTGGATCCTGGCATTCGCAGAAAACGGGATCACCTCAGTCGAACAGTTGCAAGCAGGCATGCGCATGGCGCGGCAGCAGGAAAGCGACTTCTGGCCGAGCTGTGGGAAGTTCATTGGCTGGTGCAAGACAGGCGCAGCTTTGAATGCCGGCCTGCCATCGGTTGATGAGGTTGAGGCGGAGTTCAAACGCTACAGCGCTAATCGCGGTCACGTCCGCCCAGAAGATTTCAACTGGTCGGCTCCGGTCATGTACTGGATTGTGATCGACGTTCGTCACCAGATGCTCCAGTACAACCACACCGAAAGTGAGATACGCAAGTCAATTCAACAGCACCTCAACCGCTGGGCTAAACGACTGGCTAAGGGCGAGCGCGTGCCTACCCCAGCGCCACAAATCGCCTACAAGCAGCATATCCCAGCCCCTTCAGAGCTGATGGACAAAGACGGCAAATTTCAGCGCAAAGGTGAAGAGCTGCTGGCTCGCATTCGCGCAAAAAAACAGGGACAACCGACATGAGAGCGATAGTAAAAGCAGCTGTGCAGCACGATCTGGGAATTGCCCTGATCCCGGTAGACGAAAAGCTGGTGCCGTACATGACAGGTCGCGTGATGGTTTCCACGTTGCCGGACGAGTTCAAGAGCTCGCCTGAAGGCATTCTGCCGGCGGTTGAGCATGAGATCGCAAATGACCCGCGCCTGCAGGATTTCTTCCAGCATGAGCGCGTGACGAACGCCTGCGGTGGCGTTAACGCGATTGAGGCCTGGGCGACGCAGTTCACCAAATGCCAGTACAGCAAACACGATCGGCCGGCGACTATTTTGGACACTGAGCGCGTAGGGCATTCAGCTGTTCGCATCTGCCCGCAGTGCTACAAACAAAGCCTGGGTGTATCACCGAAGATTGAAAAAATCGCTGCACGCAACACGGCGCGCTGGGTGGTAGCCACGGCCAAACATCGCCTGAAGTCTGAGGGGCAGCTGACAATCCCAGAGCTGATGCTGTGGGCCATGCTGTCCGGCGTGTTCGACCTGATCCCCGATGATGTCGCTCGCACCGTCACCGACTTACCGGAGCCAAAGGTGATCACCGGCACCCGCAAAGAATCCGACATGGACTGTCAGCCGGCGGTCACTGCGATTATTTCCAAGCAGGCGGTTAAGTGTTTCACCGTAGACCCAGCGCCACAAAAGGCCTTCATGCTGCGGCCAAAGCTCACTCGCGTAGAGGACAGCAAATATACGCGCTGGGTTAAGACTCGGCCTTGCTGCGGCTGCGGTGCCCGCGCAGATGACCCTCATCACATCATTGGCCACGGCCTGGGAGGGATGGGAACCAAGCCCAGCGACTACCTGACAATCCCGCTGTGCCGTACCTGTCACCGCAAACTGCATGACGACCCAGCGGCCTGGGAAGCGGAACATGGTAGCCAAACCGATTTGCTGGCGCAGTTCCTGGATTACTCCATTGGCATCGGGGCGATCGCATGAAGATTTACCAGATCACACCAATCCCTAAACCACGAATGACACAAAGAGACCGGTGGGCCAAGCGCCCGCCAGTTCTGCGCTACCGGGCATTCTGCGACGAGGTGAAATTGAATCGAATCTCGCTGCCTGAGAGCGGCTATCACGTGACGTTTGTTTTACCCATGCCAGATGGCTGGAGCAAGAAGAAACGCGCAGAGATGGCCGGAAAACCGCATCAGCAGAAGCCGGACAAGGACAATCTGGAGAAGGCGTTGCTGGATGCCATTTTTGAAGACGACTGCCGCATTTGGGATGGTCGAGTAACAAAGATTTGGGGCGAAGTAGGCCAAATAATTATAGGGGAAATAGCATGAGATTAGAGTCGATTCCGAAATACTTTGCACCGAAATCACCGACCTTTAGCGACTCACCGCGCGCGACGGCTTCGGACTCCTTGACCGGTACTGACGTGATGGCGGCATTCGGGATGTGCCAGGCGCAGGCAGAGTTCGGTCTGGATTTGTTTTTGGCAAAACAGGGCATCAGCTCACCTGAGCGTGCGCTGGAACGGTTGAAGGAATACGCGATAAAAGCCGCCAGCGCACACAAGGCCATCCGCAAACACAGTGAAGAGATTCAGCACAGAGCGATCGGCGTCATGGTGGCGTTCGCATTCCAGGATTACTCCCGCAGCGCGGCCAGCGTAAGGATGTGCGAATGCTGCAAGGGGGAGGGATTTATTGACGCTGAGGTGTTCACCAACAAAGTCCAGTATCCAGACGGTAAGCCGCCGAAGTGGGCGAAAATCACTAAGGGTGTATTTCCGTCGTACTGGGAGGAAGTGAAATCGGTGAGGGAGGTTGTGAAGGTGCTTTGCCCGACCTGCAAGGGAAAGAAGGTGATCAGCAACGCCTGCAGATGTAACGGACGCGGCAAGGTGTTGGACAAGAAGCTGAGCGATAAGACAGGGATCCCGGTGATGAAGGACTGCGACAAGTGCAGCGGTAGAGGGTATGCGCGCCTGCCCGCTGAGCAGGTTAGAAAGGCGCTGGCGCTGGAGGGCTTAGAGATAGCGGAAACCACCTGGCGCCGGGACTACAAGCCGTTCTATGAGCAGCTTGTCACGCAGTGTCACAAAGAGGAAAGCATTGCGGATTCTATGCTGGCGGCGGTCACGGTTTAACTAAATCAAGAAAAATAGCGTCACGTTAAAAGCAAAGTGTTGACATTTTGGCGAAAATGGACTAGTTTAATTCCCATGATGTGATATTTCCGCTTGTCACATGACCAATCAATTAAGGCCCGCCTCTGTGCGGGCTTTTTGATCACAACAGGTAAGAGGATTGCAAGCGCTGGGTCATAGACAGCGCGGGAGCGTGAGCAGTATCGGGCGGGCCTGAGAAACCTAATTTGCCTGATAGCTGTTGAATAATGCAGTGCTCTTACCGTTGTGGTGTAACTCAATTCCCGCTTGCGGGTTAGATGGGTAGAGTAAGGCATCAACCGGTTCGCCGGCAGGGCAGGCATGATGCTAATGCTGAACCTGAGTGCGGGTTCGATTCCCGCCACCACACAACATTCAAGCCTCGCCATCGTGCGGGGCTTTTGCATTTCAGCCCCAGCCAACGGACGACACACACGGCATACCCTCTTACCGGCAGCGTTTACGGCTGGTGGCTGAACCCTACCCATAACCCGAAGCCGGGAAAGAGCCCCGGAAGGGGGAGGTTATGAAAATGCCCTGGAAGAACGAACCCAACATCCTATCAATGCTGATTGCGTTCGGTATGACCCTACTGGGTGCTATTGCGAGCTACTCATTCAAGGTGCTGAACGGCGAGGCCTTCAGTTGGCGCACGCTGTTTCTGCAGCTCTTCGTTTCTATCTTCGCCGGGTTAACCATGGTGATGATTGCCCTGCATTACGACTGGCCGTCAGAAGTGATGGGTGGCGTGTGTGGCATGGCCGGTTGGTCAGGTGCGTCGCTGATTAAGGCGCTGGAGCGTCGATTCTTGAACAAAGCAGGTGATGGCTATGAAAACCAGTAACAACGGACGCAATTTCATCAAGGGTTTTGAGCAGCTTCGCCTGAAGGCATACCCAGACCCAGGCACAGGCGGCAAACCATGGACGATTGGCTGGGGCCACACAAAAGGCGTTATGCAAGGCGACCGAATTACCCAGGAACAGGCAGAAGCGTTCTTCTCCGAGGATTTGGCCGTGTTTGAGCTCACGGTCAACGGCGCGATTAAACGCCCGATGACGCAGAAACAGTTTGACGCGATGGTCTCGCTGGCGTTCAACATCGGCGGCCCGAACTTCGCGCAATCCACGCTGGTGAAGAAATTCAACATCGGCGACGTGCAAGGCGCAGCGGATGAGTTCCCAAAATGGCGCAAGGCGGCAGGTGAGGTTATGCCTGGACTGGTGAAGCGTCGTGCGGCAGAGCGCGAGATGTTTTTGTCATGAACACCTCATTCAGCTTCCGCATGATGGCGATCGGCCTGTTACTGGTGGCGCTAATTGTTGCCGGCAGGCTGGCGTTTTACTTCCACAGTAACGCAGTGCGGGCCGGTGAGCAGGTTAAGCAGCAGGAAAAGACGCTGGCGCAACAGGCAGGACTGATCACCACACTGCGCGCGGATGACGCCCGTAATCGCGCAATGATGGCCGAACAGCAACGGAGAGAGCAGCAGCTGCGCCAGCAGGGCGAAAACTACCAGAGGAAATATCAGGATGCCATTAAAAATGATGAGTGCGCCCGCCACACTGCTCCTGGTGCTGTTCTTGACCTCCTGCGCGGAACGGACACCGCCGCCACCGGCGCCGCTCGTTCTGTTTCCCCCTGAGTCCGTATTCAAGCCTTGCGAGGTGCCAGCGTTACAAGGCGACACTTGGGGCGACATTGGCAGTCATGCGCTGGCGCTGCAAACAGCGTTATCAATCTGCGCCGGTCAGGTGGCCACGATGAACCAATGGCGGGAAAGCATTGGGAGAGAAAAATGACATGCAATTTGGTCTGTGAAATCAAAATTCGTCGTTGGATCACCCCGGTGCTGGTCATCGCGTGTCTAACAAAATGGGATTGGCTGCTGATGAAATGCATCAGCATGAAGATTAAAACTGTCCCGACTGAGGCATAGCATTACAGGTGGCATTCACTGAGTGTCACCGATAATGCTGAGTTATAATCCTCATACTTTCAATGGTAGGAGGAATTATGAAGTGTTGCCCTAAATGCGGTTCTTCTGCTGTATCCAAGGATAAGCAAAGAGGCGGCTGGACAGGTGACTATATCTGCGATGGATGTGGATTTAATAACGCGCCCAGCGAGTTCTTATCTGAAAAAGAGCATAAGAGCAGAAAAAAACCTGGGACTTTACCTGGCTCGCATACCGATAACTGAACGAACCCGCTCCGGCGGGTTTTTTTTGCCCCTTGAACAGGAAAATCTATATGTCAGGCACTGTAGAGATCACCCCAGCCCAAACAATCCGTCTTCGGTTGCTTGAACTGGTTAATTACGACACCGCGGCAGCAGCGAAAGCCATTGAGTTTGTCGGCGACGATGCGCTCAAGAACGCGATCTTCCAGCAGCAGTTTGCGCGTGTTTTTACGGAGAGTGAGATTGTCGCTAAGACGGTCAAAGCTATTCAGGAAAGCAAAGAAGCCCTGGCGCTGTTCGACACCGAGGCATAGCAGGCATCGCAGCAGCCATTCAGTGAGTGGCTGATTCAATGCTACCAATAAACCAGCAGGAGGAAGTCATGGCAAAGCAAACGCAGGATGAAAGCCATGCTCGGCGGCCATATCCGCCCCTGCAGTTCATCGAATCCCATCAACTGATGCCATACATCGGCCTAGTACCTGCAAACGAAGTGCAGGACTGGATGCAGCGGCAAATCATCGACGATGCCGGCAGCCTATTTAACCCAGACCACGGACACCTTGCAGACGCCGATTTGCGCTTTATGTGGGCATCGTCCGCGTTTGAGAAGAAAGGGCGCCATGTGCTCGGACAGGCTGAAGAGGTAGCGATGCGCGCCGGCGGCTGGCAGAAGGCCCGGATGGAACAGCAGATGCATGAGTGGTTCGATGAAGTGCCGAAATTCATCATCACGCTTGCTGCCGACTACTGCTCACAGTGCTCTGATGCTGAGTTCTGCGCCCTGGTCGAGCATGAGCTGTACCACATCGCACAGGCGACAGATGATTTCGGCGCACCAAAATTCAACAAGGAAGGCCAGCCGGTGCTGAAGCTGCGGGGCCACGACGTTGAAGAGTTTGTTGGCGTGGTTCGCCGGTATGGCGCCAGCGTGGAAGTTCAGGAACTGGTTGATGCGGCCAACAGGCCTGCGGAGGTGGCACAACTAAACATTGCCAGGGCGTGCGGTAACTGCATGTTGAGGCTGGCGTAAATATTGGACTGTATTGGACGGATGGTGATTTATGGCTGCATTAAAACCAGATGTAAAAGCCTTCATCATTCAGTCTCTTGCGTGCTTTGACACCCCTACGTTGGTGGTAGAGTCCGTCCAAAAAGAGTTTGGGCTAAAAATCACGCGTCAGCAGGTTGAATCTCACGACCCGACAAAGGTTAGCGGCAAGTCGCTGGCTAAGAAGTGGGTAGACCTGTTCTACACGACGCGGGAGCGATTCAAGACAGAAATTTCAGATATTCCGATCGCCAACAAGGCCTACCGGCTGCGCGTTCTTGATCGCATGGCGACGCGAACCGAAACCATGAAGAACTACGCATTGGCCGCTCAGATCGTCGAGCAGGCCGCGAAAGAGTGCGGCGATGCGTATACGAATCGACAGAAGGTAGAGCACACAGGTAAAGACGGCGGCCCCATCGAGTCGGCCACGTTGACGAAAGACGAATACAAGCAGGCTCGGCGGGAGATGTTGGAGGATGACGATTGTTGAGCAGCGGAATTATGCCCGCAAGATAGAGTGTGAAGAAGATGGGATGTATTTCTCCCGCTACTTCTTCAAGCAGAGAACTGGCGGCAAGATGATAGTCGCACCACATCACAAGGTAATTCAGGAGACTCTGGATCGTGTGATCGATGGCGAGATTAAGCGTCTGATTATTAACGTCCCTCCCGGCTATACAAAAACAGAACTGGCGACCATCAATATGATGGGGAGAGGACTGGCGTTAAATAGGCGTGCCAGGTTCATGCATCTATCGTATTCGCACAACCTTGCTCTTCTTAACTCATCTACAGCGCGAGGAATAATAAAGTCTCGTGTGTATCAATCCATGTGGCCTATGGAGCTTCGAGATGATGCTGATAGCAAGGCGATGTGGTGGAATGAGTTTGGCGGCGGCGTGTATGCTTCATCAGCAGCGGGCCAGGTAACCGGATTTCGAGCCGGGCACATGGAGCCAGGCTGGCAAGGCGCTCTGGTTATAGATGACCCAGTAAAACCTGACGACGCTTACTCTGAGATCGTCCGCGATGGCGTAAATAACCGTTTTAACGAGACAATCAAATCACGACTGGCGATCGAGACGACGCCGATGATTGTCATTATGCAACGCATCCACTACCACGATCTGAGCGGTTATCTTCTGCGCGGAGGCAGTGGTGAGAAATGGCATCATCTGAACTTGCCGGTGATTATCGACAACAGTCAGTCATACGCTGCGCAGTATCCAGAAAACACCCACGCTATACCGATTGACCACGGATTGCCTGATGGTTGGCTGTGGCCATTCAAACACAACGAATCGCATCGAACATCTCTGTTTTCTCATCGCCGCACTGCGGAAGCTCAGTACATGCAGAAACCTCGCCGCTTCAATGCTGAGGGGGCGCTGTGGAACGAGCAGATGATAAGCGCTGCTCATGAACTACAAATCAAGCATGACAAGGTTCGCACTGTAGTGGCGATTGACCCGCAGGCAACCAACAGCGATGAGAGTGATGAAACAGGGATAGTTGCTGCAAGTTCCTATGGCGCTGGAGACAAAAAGCAATTCTCGGTTGATGGGGATTACAGCGGTAAATATTCCCCAGCAGGATGGGCTAAAAAAGCGATATGGGCGTATGAACATCATCAGGCAGATGCGATCGTCATAGAGACAAACCAGGGTGGTGACATGGCGGAGGAGACACTACGCAATGCAGGCTTCAAAGGGAGGATTATTCGAGTTCACGCCAGTAAGGGGAAGTATGCCCGAGCGGAACCAATATCAGCCCTGTACGAGCAAGGCAGGGTGTTGAATCAGGGGAATCTCTACGTGCTGGAAAATCAGCTGATGGAGTACATACCGACGACTGCCAAAAAGTCACCAGACCGCCTTGATGCCATGGTTTATGCGCTGACTGAACTCAATGGCTCTCAACCGAGAGGGATGATGCTCCCTAAGCGGCTACAGTAAACCACTCCAAACGGAAACCACATGAACAAAAATCTCCAACTGGCCGTCAACCACGCGTTGAACGACGCCAGGATTGAGCGTGCTCGTATGGCGATGCTTGGGCCATCTATGGGCCTGGATAATAAACGCGGCTCCGCCTGGTGCGAATACGGCTTTCCTGAGCAGATCACTTACGACAATCTTTATTCACTGTATCGCCGCGGTGGTATTGCGCATGGCGCCGTGGAAAAGCTGGTGGGCAAATGCTGGCAGACCAACCCGGAGATCATCGAGGGAGATAAGGCCGACGAGAAACGCGCGGAAACTGCCTGGGAGAAAAAACTCAAACCGGTATTCACGAATCGGTTATGGCGCGCTTTTGCAGAGGCTGACCGCCGGCGGCTTGTCGGGCGTTACTCTGGCATTTTGCTGCACATCCGCGATAACAAACCATGGAATACCGAAGTAGCCAGAGGGCGAGGCCTCGAGAAAGTCACAGTAGCCTGGGCTGGTTCACTAAACGTGAGCGAGTGGGATACCGGGCTTAACTCGCAAACATACGGACAGCCGAAGATGTGGCAATACACGGAGCGGCTTACAAATGGAGCCTCACGACGTGTCGAAATCCATCCAGACCGGATCTTCATCCTTGGCGACTACACCGACGACGCTATCGGGTTTCTTGAGCCAGCATACAACGCATTCGTCAGCCTGGAGAAAGTAGAGGGCGGTTCCGGTGAGTCATTCCTGAAGAACGCAGCGCGGCAGTTGGCGCTTAGCTTCGACAAAGAGATCGACTTCGGCAGTTTGGCGTCTATGTATGGCGTCAGCGTTGACGAATTGCAGGACAAGTTCAATGAAGCCGCGCGCGAGATGAACCGCGGCAACGATGTGCTGATGAGCCTACAGGGTGCAGCTGTTACCTCCCTTGTTTCTCCTGTGTCTGACCCAAGCCCAACCTATGCCGTGAACCTGCAGACTGCTTCTGCCGGCGTTGATATTCCTTCGCGGATACTTGTAGGCAACCAGCAGGCTGAGCGCTCAAGTACCGAAGACCAAAAGTACATGAACGGGCGCTGCCAGAGTCGCCGCGGTGATCTGTCGTTCGAAATTGAGGACTTCTGCGACAAGCTGATCGACCTGAGAATTATCGATTCTGTCGGCCAGAAAACGGTCATCTGGGACGACCTCAATCAACAGACTCGCGCTGAGCGCCTGGCGGACTCTAAGACCATGGCAGAGGTGAACAAGGCTATGGTTGAAAGCGGTGATACGGCGCCGTTCAGCGGTGAGGAAATTCGCACTGCTGCAGGATTCGAAACTGAAGGCGACGACCCGCTTGGAGAGACAGGGGATGACGACGAAACCTAAGCCTCCAATCCTGCCGAGCAACATCAAAGATCCCACAGGAGTTGATAAGTTAGAGCGTGGTGCCATGCGTGAGTTTGCAAAGCGCATGAAGCTGATAACGAAAGGCTATATCGACATCCTCAACCGCATCCCCGCCGAACCAGTCGTAAACGAGCGCTACACCTTCCGTCTTGATCAGGGGCTTCTGTCGATGCTGCTTCAGAACGGAGAAGCGCTGGTGGACGAAATTCTGCTGGAGGGTGGGGAGTTCAATCTGTGGTTCTTTGGCCGCTATGTGTCCGTGGCTTACCAGCGAGGAACGGCGCAGGAGTATTACAACCTCTCCCAGCAATCCTCTGCTTACGCTGCCGGCCAGCAGGATGTTCCCAACATCTTGTTGAGTGAGCCCTATCAGTTGCGTTTGATTCTGGTCAGAGCGCGCGAGTTCGAAGAGATGAAAGGGCTCAGCGCTCAGGTTAAGAGCGATATGGCGCGAATTCTGACTGATGGCATTGCCAGGGGGCTCAACCCGCGTGACGTAGCCAAAAAACTCAACGAGCAAACCGGTATTGAAACCCGGCGTGCGAATCGCATTGCCAGGACTGAGATCACTACCGCACTGCGGCGCGCGCGGTGGGATGAAGCTCAGGATGCGCAAGACCGCTACGGAATTAAGACCAAGCTGCTTCACATCTCCGCATTAAGCCCTACCACCCGAGCAACGCACGCCGCCAGGCATGCTCATCTGTACACGCAGGATGAGGTGAGGGAGTGGTACACGAAGAACGGAAACGCCATCAACTGCAAATGCTCGCAGCTTTCCGTGCTGGTGGATGACAAAGGAAACCCTCTCACTCCTTCGGTCATCGACAAGGCCAAGCAGACGTTCAACGACATGAAGGAGAGAGGCTACAAATGGGCAGAGGGTTAATCCATGAAAGTTCAAGTTAACGTCACCACGAAGGTCAACAGCCAGGCAATTCGCCGGGAGTCATACAACGGCCGCGAGCATCTTGTTTTGCCGAGCTACACACTGCCGGCAAACGTGGTCATGAATGATGGGCTGTATACGGCCAGCGAAATCGATGCTCATTATCAAGGGCTGGAAGGCACGCTGGCGCCGCTGGGGCATCCTCAGCTAAATGGCGCATTCATCTCTGCATTTTCGCCGGAGGGCATCAACCAGGGCCATATCGGCGCCTGGAATCGCAATGTGAAGAAATCTGGCAACCGGATCTACCTGGAGAAGTGGGTTGATACCCAGATCGCTAACCAGAGCGAGGGAGGTAGGGAGCTTATCTCCCGCGTAGAGGCCATTGAGCACGGCGAAGATGTTCCACCTATTCACACCAGCGTTGCGGTGTTTCTCGACCAGCTTGAGCCCAATGAGCAACAGAAGGCCACAGGGGCCAAGTGGGTGGCGAAGATTCACGGCATGGATCATGACGCAATCTTGCTGCATGAAGTAGGCGCAGCGACACCTGAGCAGGGCGTTGGTCTGATGGTTAACGCTGATCTTGCCACGCCGTTAAAAGCTAACTCTGGCGCGCTGATTGGCGAATCCTACCGGGATCGTGAGCAACGTCTCGACCGCGCAGCAAAAGATAGATTCGCGCCCGGCGAAAATGAATATGCCTGGGTGGCTGATTTCACCGACTCACAGGTGGTGATCATCCGCAACGGCGGCGCTGCCCAGGTTTATGGCTACACATCGGAGGGCGGAAAAATCACCTTTGATGAAACCGGAACACCAGTTGCGCGTCAGGAATCCTGGGTGACGGTCGTCGCCAACAAAGTTAAATCCCTTTTCAATCCGCAGGGACAACCTGCAACCAACCACCAAACGGAGGGCGACATGCCTTTAACCACTGAAGAGAAACAAGAGCTGATCACCGAAATCGGCAAAGGCCTGGCCGCCAACTTCGCCGAGGCGCTCAAGCCTATTACCGAGAAAGTTGATGCGCTACAGGCCAATCATAACCAACTGGCCGAAACCTTGACCGCCAACTCCCGCGCAGAAGAGAAAACCAAGCGCGAAGCCGTTGCAGTAGTTCTTGGTGAACTGGCTGCCAATTCCCTGACAGGAGAAGCGTTGGATGACGCTTTCAAGCGCCTGGGTACCTCGGCCCAGTTAGGCGGAAACTCCGGTCAGCATCAGCAAGAAAATGGCGCACCTGCCGCCGAAGAACACTTTAAATAAGGGGGCTATCCAATGCCACGTTATCGTCGCGTAAACATCGACGGAAAGTCGCTGTATAAGACCGAAACCCGCACCACTGCCGCGGCACTTTTGCCAGGCACTGCTGCCGTCATCAACGCCAGCGATGAATTCGCTCAGGCTACCGCGCTAAAGGGCCGGATCTACATCATCGACGTCGCCTACCATCAAGGGCTGAAAATCACCGAGGCGGTTCCTGCTGGCGACTCTGCTGTAGGCAACTACGTGGAAGAAGGCCGTGAATTGGCGCTGCTCTGCGTACCTGGCGCGTACAAGAAAGACAGCCCGATCAAGCTTGGCGCTAACGGCCAATTCACCCTGGCAACTGCTGACACTGATTCAGTGATCGGTTACAGCCAGGACGAAGCCACCATCGCCGCCGGCGCTACCGATTTCATCCGCGTGCGTATGCGCGTTGGCACTGTCGCCGCTGGCGCTTAAAAGAAGGATAAACGCACATGTATTTCTCCAAAGAGACATTGGCGGCTAATAGCCGTCTCGGTGGTCACTGGAATGAGCTGTGGGCGAACCGCAATATGTGGAACGCCAATCATAACGCCATGATCGCTGCCAACCGCGCCCACATGACGCAGGAGTGGTTGGCAGTAAACGCTGCTGGTGGCTTTACTCGTGATTTCTGGGCTGAAATTGATCGCCAGGTACTGCAACTGCGCGATCAGGAAGTTGGCATGGAAATCATCAACGATCTGATCGGCGTGCAAACGGTTCTGTCCGTCGGCAAAACTGCCAAGCTGTACAGCGTGGTCGGTGATATTGCTGATGACGTGTCGGTAAGCATTGACGGCCAGGCGCCGTTCTCCTTTGACCACACCGAATACGCCAGCGATGGCGACCCAATTCCGGTATTCACTGCCGGCTATGGTGTGAACTGGCGCCATGCTGCCGGGCTGAACTCCGTGGGTATCGATCTGGTGTTGGACTCGCAAATGGCTAAGATGCGTAAGTTCAACCAGAAGCGCGTCAACTATTACCTCAACGGTGATCCTAACATCCAGGTTCAGTCCTATCCTGCGCAGGGCATTAAAAACCACCGCAACACCAAAAAGCTCAATCTGGGGGCTGGTGCCGGCGGCGCAAACATCGATCTGACTGCAGCAACGATGACTCAGTTGTTCGAGTTCTTCGGCAAAGGTGCATTCGGTGCGCTGGCGCGCGCCAACAAAGTCGCTCAGTACGACGTGATGTGGGTATCCCCAGAAATCTGGGCAAACCTGGCGCAGCCATACGTGGTCAACGGCGTTGTGAGTGGCACTGTATTGCAGGCTGTACTGCCATTTGCACCGGTTAAAGAAATTCGCATGACCTTTGCACTGAAGGGTAATGAGTTCGTCGCTTACGTCCGTCGCCGTGATGTGATCTCTCCGCTGGTTGGCATGGCTGTGGGTGTTGTCCCGCTGCCGCGCCCTGTGCCAAACGTTAACTACAACTTCCAGATCATGTCTGCTGAAGGCCTGCAAATCACTGCAGACGATCAGGGGCTTTCCGGCGTTGTCTACGGCGCCAATCTGGCGTAAGGGGGAAAGATGGCCAAATACGAAGTTATTCGCCCCTGGAATGGCGTAGAGATCGGGGATGTGTTGGAACTGGAAAAGCTTCACCCAGCGCTGAAATCTAACGTTCGGTTGATGCGTGGCGCGGCCGGCGGTGAGCTGACCCCAGCCACCCCGGATGCCGGCAACGAAACAAAGTCGCGCAAGGATGCTATCAAGGCGCGGCTCACTGATCTGGGGATTGAGTTCAAAGGCAACCTCGGCGAAGAAAAGCTAGGTGAACTGTTGCCTGAAGGCGAGCTCGAAAATCTGTTCCCTGCTGAATAACAGCCGCCGCCAAGGCGGTTTTTTTATGCCCCGTTTCGGCGGGGCTTCTTCTTACAGGAATCAGCCATGGTGACTAAAGAAAAGGCCAAGGAATATCTGGAGTCACAGGGTATCACCTTGCCTGATTTCGTCCTGGATGCGCTGGTGGAGCAGGTGAATAGCATTCAGGATTGTTTGGATGCGAATTACCCAGCATCAACAGCGTTACTCATCCAACTCTATCTTCTCGGGCTTATGGGATTAGGCCAGGGAGATAAATACATCAGCTCTCAAACGGCGCCAAGCGGGGCTTCGCGTTCGTTCCGCTATCAGTCATTTAGCGATCGTTGGAAGGGGGCGCTGAACCTGCTGCGCGGGTTGGACAAAAAAGGGTGCGCTACAGGCCTGGTTCCACCTGACCCAACAAACAAGGCTTTTGCCGGTGTATGGATCGGCAAGGGTGGCTGCATGTGCGGTGGTGGTTGATGGCATGGATACCTGTCACCGAACGATTACCAAAGCCTTTTGAGCGCGTCTGGGTGAAGACTGACACGGCCAGGCAAACCACGGGATTCGTTAACGACCGCGGTGAGTGGAAATTTAATTGCCCGAAAATCGCGGCAGAACGGCCTGCGGTGATTAGCTGGAGAGAGTGACATGTCATCATTAGCCATTTGGTCATACACGGCTGAGGCCACGATATGGCGTAATCTAGGCAATAGCGAAGCGGGCGATCCTCTGGGTTGGGCTCCGCCTGAAATTATCATGTGCGATTACCAGGGCGGACTCTCTGCGAAGCTGAACAATATCGGTTCGGAAATCACTGTAAAAAACACTGTTTGGACTGAATTCACCGAAGCCAAAAAAGGCGACTATCTGCTTATCGGCATGTCTACCATGGTAGACCCGATCGCTGCGGGTGCCGATGAGGTGGTGCAGGTGATCCGCTATGCCGACACGTTTGACCGCCTGGCAGAGGATATAGCCATTCTGACGGGAGTGTAGTGATGGGCGTAAAGATAAAGGGTATCAAAGAGGCCCAGCAGCGTCTTGATGCCGTGGTTGAGGATGTCAGGACGAGAAAGGCGGTCAGGGCTATCAAAACAGCGCTGTTTATCATCGGCAATGAGGCTGCCCTGATGACCCCAATAGGTAAAACCTCGGTACTGATTAACTCGCAATACCAGGACACCCCCGTAGTGAATGGAACACGCATCACTGGGCGTATCGGGTATTCGGCCAACTATGCGGTTTATGTTCATAACGCCAGTGGCATCTTAAAAGGGCTGCCGCGTCCTAAGTCGCAAGGTGGCGGTAATTATTGGGATCCATCTGGTGAACCTAAATTCCTCACCAAGGCCGCAGAGAAAACCCGCCGGCAAGTGGACGAGATAATCAGGAAGGAGATGATGCTGTGACACCTCCAATGTATCTCCGCCTACGAAATCTTTTCGAGAGTGCAGACCTAACCGCGGGGCTCACAATCCAAACGCTGATGTGGAACGACACGGGTAAGTTATCCGACGCCTTCATCGTGTTCCGTCCTGGTGGTGGTTCAGATATTCAATACGACCGCGGCGGAGATTTCTTCGTAATGGTCGATGTAGTCGGGGCCAAAGGGAAGAACACAGAAGCAGATGCCGCGGCGAACAAAATCGCCGACTATATCAGCAGCCAGCAGGGCGCTGATAGCTGTGTTGGCTCCATGCGTCTGCTCGGAGGCTCTCCAACGCCAATCCCATCAGCAGAGGGGCGATTAATCTACCGGCTTTTAGTCTGCTGCACCTACGGCGAATAACGCACATATCTATCCATCAGGCTGCCTCTGGGCGGCCTTTTTTATTTGAAGAGGTAACACATGCAAGGTTGTGCAAATGATACCGGCAAGCTGATCGGTAAAGTCGCGGTGCTGCGTATGGCTTTCGGCTGTGCTGACACGCTGCCGGCACTGAGTGACTGGAAGCGCCTCGGCGCGCTGACCACCAAGGGCTTCGACTTCTCTCCAAACTCCGTGACGTCTGAAGCGGACGACGCGAAAGGGTTGGTGGAGAACCTGGTAACCAACATGGATTTCACCATTTCCGGTGAAGGTGAATTCCGCCGCAAAGACAAAACCACTGAGATCGGCGCTCTCAACATCTCCAAGTACATTTTCGATGAAGTGCAGGCTGGCCGGCAGCCGTCGATTTGGGTTCGATTCGATTTCGTCGGCGAAGATTCCGGCACCTACATCATGGGCTACTTCAACACTACGTCGTGGTCTGGTGATTTTGGCACGAGCGACATCTCCACTTTCTCCGGCGAGTGGAAAGTCGCTGATGCCGATACTGTCGTGTTTGAAGTCGCCGCAGATGTACCGGTTACCGGTGTGACAGTGGCGCCAGCAACAGCAAGCATTGCCGTAGGGGCTACTCAACAGCTTACCGCTACCGTGGCACCGGCAGATGCCAGCGATAAAACCGGCACCTGGTCATCCTCGGCAACCGGTAAGGCTACCGTCAATCAGTCAGGGCTTGTTACTGGAGTTTCTGCCGGCGCGGCCACAATCACATTTACCACCAACGATGGCGCCAAAACATCAACCAGCGCGATCACTGTTACCGCGTGACTATCACAAAGGGCGTATTGCGCCCTTGATGATAATTATTCGAGGCATCTCATGACACCAATCACTGAATTAGGCGAGATGGTCATCACCGATGCCGATCGCGATTACTTCCTTCGACCTTCGTTCGCAAACATGACCCGCATAGGCTCGCCAGCGGAGATTGTAGAGCGATTTGCTGAACTCCATACCAGTGAGGCGCCACGTTTACTTGAAGCCGCTGTAGAGGCATACGGTGAGGTTCCTGGGTGGTTGCTGGCATACATCAATGCGCCGTCATTCAGCAGTGCGGCAATATTCGCCGGGATGATCGTCATGCAGGCATGCTGTGATGATGACCTTAGCGCGCTGGTGGGAGAGTTGCGGCCAAGCAAACGAGGTAAGAGGGCTTTCGTGTTTCGCCGCGGCAAGATGCCGGCGAGCGATATCATCGTAATCGGCCAGTCGCTGATCACTCACGGCATCATCGGCAAGGCAAAGATCCGCAAGCTGCAGCGACACGAGTCGAACAGCTACGTGAACGAGTTCAACGCCTTCGAGTACATCAGCGCAGCGCGGAACCACTTCAATATGCCTCGTGCCGAAGCAGAGCGCCTTTCTATGACTGAGTTTCAGTTGCTGCTGGCGGCAAAGTACCCAGAGCAGAAAGGATTCACGCGCGAAGAGTACGATCAGGTGATGGACGAAGATGAGAAGCGCTGGCAGAAGATGATGAAGCGAAAATGAATTCGACTTTGTAATCGTTTGAAACGACGTTGTTTGAGTCGCTATCAAGCCGATTCATTCTAGCTCTGCAAATTTTTTAATCACTTCTGCATTGATCATTTGCGAGTATCAGTATTAAACTTCTCGTTAAGTTACCAATATGGTAACCGAACTGGAGAGAAGAGATGAAAACCTTACGTTGCATGGCCTATCAGCAGAACGGGGTGTTTGTCGCCGCCTGCCTTGATTTGTCGCTGGCAGCACAGGCAGATACCATGCAGGAAGCAATGAAAAAATTGGATGCCCAAGTTAAAGATTATCTTGAAGAGGCGTTCTCTGAACCAGCTTACACTAAACAGCTTTTGAACCGCAAAGCGCCGCTCTCGATGTGGCTAAAGTACTGGAACATCGCTTTCAGAATTTTCTTTAGCAACAAGCAAGGGCCGAGCAAGTTGTTCCGCGAGCCGTGTGAGGCTACTGCATGAGACTAGCATATGTTCGGTAGGAAACTTTCTCCGCTGAAGTATGCTGAAGTTGTTAGCGGGTTAAGGGCGTTAGGATTCGAGATGAAACCTAAGACCGGAACCTCGCATGAACAATGGATAAGAAAGACTGCGAACTCGAAGCATGTTGTTACAGTCGATAAGCACCACGCCCCTTTTTCGCGCGATCTGATAAAGTCCATGGCGAAACAGGCTGGCGTGGATGCCAAGAAGTTTCATGCACTTTGCAGGGGTGACTGCACCCTAAAGGATATAGGCCTAGAGCCTGCTGAATAAACCCACCCAAGAGGTGGGTTTTTGATTTCTGGCCCCTCGTTTTCGTTGCCAGTCGCGCGCCATCTGCTACGATTCCCCTATCTTTGATTGGTGGGCAAGGAAGAATGAAAAAGATATTAATACTGGCAATTGCCACTATGTCGTTGACTGCATGCAAGCCTGGAGAACAAAAAGCCATTGAGCTTGCGCAGAAGGAAGTAGCAGCAGATCTGAAAGACCCGGATAGTGCAAAGTTCAGATACACGCGCGTTGTAAAAACGCAAGAGAATGATGATGGTACGCTTCTGGCATTGGTATGCGGTCAGGTGAACGCTAAAAACGGCTTTGGAGCTTATGCGGGATTTCACTCATTCATGATTGATTTAAGCATGAAAGAAAAGGGATTCTTTAGTAAAGCCGTCACTTACAAAGTAGGAAATAAGAGAATATCAACGGAAGAGGATAAAAGCGATATTGTTGGCTACACAGCATTGTGTGGCGAAGACGCCTAAACTAATCGAATGATATAAACCTCGCTACGGCGAGGTTTTTTATTGCCTGGAGAAAAGTGAATGTCAGAACAGGACGGCGGAACCCTTGTTTACCAAGTAGATATAGAAACTGCAAAGCTAATTACAGGAAGCCGACGAGCTTCTGTAGTTTTGGAGCAGTTAAATAAAAATGCTAGAGGTGCAAGCTCAGGTTTAGATGGTGTTGATGCATCAGGTAAAAAGGCCTCAGGCTCACTAGGTAATGTTGCATCAAATGCAGAAAAAGCAGGTGGTGGATTTTTAAATGCAAGTCGTAGTGCTGATAGTTTAGGCGGTGGTTTAAACAAATTAACATCTTTGATTAGGGGGTATATCACCATTCAGGCAGCTATGAAGTTAATAAAAATAGCTGATGATATGACAATGTTAGAGGCTAGAGTTCGTAGGCTTAGCTCAAGTACAGAAGAAGCCACTATAACTATGGCCTCTCTTTCTGCTATTGCAGCAAACACAGGGAGCAGCCTTGCAAGCACAGAAAAACTATGGGAAACACTTACATCAAGCCTTAAAGAGGCTGGAGCATCAAATCTACAAGTATTGAGATTGACTGATACGCTTCAGAAAATAGGTGTGGTAGGTGGTTCTTCCGCAGAAGAAATGTCCAATGCGCTACGCCAGTTTGGTCAATCAATAGCTGGTGGTATCGTGAGGGCTGAGGAGTTTAACTCTGTACTTGAAAACATGCCTGAACTCGCAAGACAGATTGCTGCTGGACTCGGTCTTTCTATGGGTGAGCTTCGTAAGCGCATGTTAGATGGTAAGCTGACGGCTGAAGATGCTTTGAATGCTATTCAGAAGCGCTCACAATCGGTAAATGAAGAATTTGATAAAATGCCAGTTACAGTTGAGAGAGCAAAAAACAGTCTCGACGTGGCTTTCAAAAATGTGATTGGCGATCTTAATGAGTCAATACAGTTAACACAGACCTTGGCTGGTCTAATGCAGTCAGTGGCAAATAACCTTAATTTCTATAATAGAAATGTCGGTGATTCTGCCAGAATGCCAAAACTTATTGAATTACAGAAAAAATACAATGAGGAATTAAAAAACGGTCAGCAATGGTATGAGACTGACAGTGTTTATCAACAAAGAAGGGGGCAGGCTGCTTTCGAGCTTAAACGTGTGGAGCAGGAGATAGCGCACATTCGAGCAAAATCTGCGAAGGATTCAGAAAATGCAAGCAAACCAATCGAGATAAATTCTGGCTCCAACCCTAAACAAGATGAATTAATCAAGAAGTCAGAACGCAGGCTCGCTCTTTCTAAACTTGAGGGTGAAGCAAGGGCTAGGCTCGAAGCTCAATATGCAGCTGAGGATGCTGGTTTCAAAAAGGATGACCCCCGTACCAAGCGCATGGAAGATGAGGCCGCGGCAACATACAGTAATCTTGAAGCGCAAAAAAAACTCAAATCTGAGACCAAGTCTGGCGTTGCAGCAGCAGAGAGTGCTGCTCAAAAGGTAGAGAATCTTAGGCAAAAATCTGAGCTTGCTGCTAGTTCCACGAAGGAGTTTAGCCGAGAGCAGGCGATCCTGACCGCACAGCAATCACTCGGTAAAGGCGCGACGCAAGCACAGGTAGCCCTGGCCGGGGAATATGCCGCAAAAGCATGGGATGCGGCCGCCGCAGCCAAAGGCGTCACTGAGGCGATTAAGGCTATGCCTGAGAAGGCAGAGAATAAATCATACGCCGAGTCCATGCAGAACCTGAAAGCTGCGCTGGATGCCGGCAAGATTGACCTTCAGGAGTACAACACCGCCACTGAGAAAATGGCGCTGGAACATCAGAACAACTTAGCGAAGATTAACGCTCAGGCTGTAGTTAACCCTGTTGCATCTGCACGATCTGAAGTTGATCCGGTTCAGCAGTTGGCGAATGAGAATGCTCAGAAGCTGGCCCTGATGCAGCAGTATCAACAGCAGGAGCAGGCGATACTGCAGCAGAGTTACCAGCAGGGAAAAATCAGCTATGACCAATTTATCTTGGCTAAACAGGCCACGGATGATCAGTACCTGGCTTTGCGCACTGCCCAGGAGAAGCAATACCAGGAGCAGCAGACGGCGGCGCAGTGGCAGCTGTTGAGCCAGCAGAGCCTTGGTTACGACATGCTGACGAGCGCTGTTGATGCTTTCTCTGGTAATGCCTCCAACGCTATTACAGGGCTGCTTACCGGCACCATGTCGGCACAAGAGGCGATGAGGTCTCTTGGCAACACCATCCTGAATAGTGTGATAAACAGCATCGTTCAGGTGGGTGTGGAGGCGTTGAAAAACTACATCCTCGGCCAGACGCTTGGCGCCGCTTCCGTGGCGTCATCTGTGGGTATGGCTGCAACAACGGCTTCAGCCTGGGCGCCGGCGGCCGCAATGGCATCACTGGCAACTCTTGGCGCTAACGCAGCTCCAGCGGCTGCAGGGATAACCTCAACCGTGGGATTGGCTGGCGGGCTGGCTTTGGCTGGCGCGCGTTATAACGGCGGCCCTGTGAGCGCTGGCGCGATGTACCAGGTAGGTGAGCGAGGCAAGCCAGAGATTTACCAGGCGAGCACTGGTAAGCAGTACATGATCCCCGGTGACAACGGCAGGGTGATCAGCAACAAGGACATGCAAGGCGGTGGTGGAATGCCTAACGTCGTGTTTAATGTTTACGACCAATCAGGCGGTTCAAAAGCATACGACTATCAGGCCAGCATGGCAGGAGACACGCTTACTGTATCGGCATTTATTGCTGATATGGACAATGGCGGCCCACTAAGCCAGTCATTCACACGCAACCATCAGGCGCCGCGTAAGGCAACCCAATAACTTAATCGATGAGGATGATGATATGAAATTCATTGAACTGCCAGAAGATGTGCAGCACGAAGCCGCAGCTGCTTTGTCCGGCGCTTTACGGGAAAACGGTATTCTGGGTGATGAAAAACGGATGGGGCAGGCTCAGGGAATTGCCGACACCATCCGTGATGCGTACCTGCGACTTTACTCAGAGCAACAGTCGCCTAATTAAGAAGCAGACTCGCCGCTGTTCAGTTTCTTGAAGTGATTGAGCGCTTGGTCGTACATGCTGAGAACGCCGTCGACGTTGCTGTGATGCATCGGGACACGCTCTGCTCGAATTAACTCGACAACCAGTTGCATAGCGGCCTGTTCGGCGTTTGTGCTTGGGTCTGCGATATCTGACATTTTTACCTCCATTGTATTAGCGAAAGACAAACATACCCTCCCTGGCTGTGGCCGCATATCCTGAAATTTGAACAGGCATTGCCAGATTTGGTATGCCACTGCTGATTTAACACAGACACAACCCGCTCCGGCGGGTTTTTTATTACCGGGAGAAAACCGTGGCAATACCTTATCCCGACTGGCTATCACTTCCCCAGAAGGCCAACAAGAGCCGCACGATTGATGCCGGGTTCCGCACCGATCAGCCGGCAGTGGGCGCGCCGATATTCCAGCGTCTGACAGATGACCTCAAAACCACCTGGTCGCTGACGTGGATTTTCACGCTGCAAGAGGATCGGGCATTCGAGCAGTGGTATCGCAGCCCTCGTTACCTGGATAATGGCAATCAGTGGTTCACGATGCTGTGCAATCTGGGTGGTTCTGGCCTGCAACTGCAGGAACTGCATTTCGTGGCGCCGCCGGTTCAAACGAGCATCAACGGCAATACGACGACGTGGACAGCGAGCGTAATCACCCGGAAGGTCTACAACCCGGATGACGAGTTCTCAGACGTCATTGTTGAGCTTCCGCCGTATCAGTGGGGGATCATTGATGAAGTGGTCAACCGCGACATGCCGGAGTATTGAATGCCTACATTACGAGAATTTCAGTCACAGCGGCCCAACCGGATCATCTACGACACGATGACGTTTAGTCATCCGGCGTTTGGCGCTATCCGGCTGGTGGCAAACCAGATATATCCGAAGACGTTCGCCGGCCAGGTGTTTTCAGCTTGCCGGATGGAGGTCGCAGAGAGTCAGCAGAGCAGCACGCCGGTGATCAACTCAACGGTGAAATTCGGGCGCTTGGCACAGGACTTTAAGCAGCAGCTGAAGCTATGGCGCGCGCACTCGCGCATAACGCCGATCTCTGCCACATATCAGCGTTTCGATGCGGCGGACATGAACACGCCACTGAAGTCTTGGACGCTCTTTGTGAAAGACGCCTCTCTCGATGAGGCTGACGTAACGTGCTCGCTCACGCTGCAGAACCCGCTAAACAACAACATCGGCTTTCTCTACAACACCACGGAATTTCCAGGGCTCGCCAATGCATAAACCTGACTTCATTCACGCCATGGAGGGTAAACCATGGCGCGAACGAGCGTGCTCGTTCGACGCGGCTGATTGCTGGGGGCTGGTGGTGCTGTATTACCGGCATGTGCTCGGCATAGAGATACACCAAACGCCGGACTACGAAGCCGGCAGCGACTTCCTGACGTGTTTTTCCGGTGATGTCGTGTTCTGGCATCAGGCCGAGAAAGCGGCCGACGGTAGCATTTTTATCGCGTATTACGGCGGTCAGCCAGCTCACGTCGGTTTGGTCATTGATGGGCAAGCATTCCATAGCCGCGGCGAAGCGGGGCATGTGCGCTTTGACAAGCTACGGACACTGGAGCGAGTTTTCACCAAATTGGAGTTTTACGACTATGCCGTTGATCGAAGTTCAGCGCGTGCCGGGGTTGCCTAAAGAACGTCATAACCTTCCCGCTGGCAGCATGTTCTATCCCTGGCTGAAATCGGCCAACCTTCACTGCGATGTTGAAATTCTGCGTAACGGCGTAAAGCTGCAGCCTGATGATGAGCTGAATTTCCCGCTCAACGATGGCGACGTGATCAGCGTGTTCGACCAGCCGAAAAGCGGAACCATTGGGAAGGTTCTCAGCCCAATTTTTGCCCCTATAAAGTTCGTCCAAAAAATCCTGACGTCATTGCTCGGCCAGCCAAGTGCAGGCGTGGCGACAAGCAGCAACGCAAAGACCTCCCCGAACAACAGCCTGAAAGGGCAAACCAACATTGCGCGAAACGGTGAGGCAAAGCCGGACAACTACGGCCAGGTGCGCGCGTACCCTGACCTGATTCAGGAGTCGCTGTTTGAGTACGACAAGAATATCAAGAAGGTGACCGAGTGGATGAACTTCGGGCTGGGCCGGTATGACGTCACGTCAGTAAGGTACTCAGAATCGAACCTCGGCGCGCTGGCTGGCGCCTCATACCGTATCTACCAGCCAGGCGAGAACATCCCGCTGATCAATGAAGGGTTCGCTTTCGACGACATCGACGGCCAGGAGCTTCCTGGGCCGAACGAGAGCGGTGATTTCCCAGCAGAAACGGCGACGACGACCACCGACATGGTTTCTGGCGAGTTCATCGCCGGACAGGCAAAGGTGAAAATCAAGCAGAACAGCGATTTCGATTACTTCTATGACCTGCCTAAGCCTCATTCTGTGTCGTTCGTTGTCAACGTCACCTACAACACGGTATCAGGGCCAGTAACGCGCGATATAACGGTATTTGCCGATCTCTTCAGTGCTACGACAACCGACGATGGCGCCCCAGTGAACCCGCAGTATTTCTACGAGTTCACGTTTGTAAATCTGAGCGGCAACGATATCAGCCAGATCCCCGAAGACGCGGTAATCAACACGTCGATATTCACTCTTAACGATAATGAACCTCTGGTAATTGGCCCATCATTCTCTCCGGTTGATGGGACTCAGCTTTGGGTTCATCTGCAGGCGCAATTGGGGCATGGGGACTACGCCAGAACCAGCGTTACATTCTGGAAGGTTGATGATGATAACAACCAGATTCCCGGCACGCTGGAAAGCTACAACATCGGGCTTAACAACGATGATGAGAACGCGGATACAAAATATGGCACGTTCAAATTCACGCCAGTATCTGGTAATGGCCGTTATGCGGTAACGTTCATCCGCACCAACAACAGCAACGATCACTCAATCCTGAAAGTAGAAGCTGTTCACATCGTCAGGACGCGCACCAACGTTGTTTACCCCAATGACACGCTCGTAACCGTTACTGTCACTGCGACAGAGCGCGCAACCAGTGCGAGGGAGCGAAAATATAACGCTCTAATCACCCGTCACGTCATTAGCTACAACCTGGCTACACAGACGGTCGATTACACAGAAAGGCCGTCACGCTCGTTTGCAGACGCGGTATTGCACACCTGGCTAAAGATGGGGGGGCAGCCAGAGTCAAGCATCGACATCTACGAGCTTTACTCTATCGCGGCATCGCTTCCTGAGCCGCGCCTGGGCTACTTCGATTACACCTTCGATGACGAAGACATCTCGCTGGGCTCTCGGGTTCAGACAATCTGTGATGCGGCGACGGTGACCGCATTTTGGGATGGCGGGGTGTTGTCCTTCACACGCGATGAGTGGAAGCCAGGTGCAACTACGGTGTTCAACCGCGCCAACATGAAAGCGGAGGATTACAGCCTTTCCTACGACATGACGCTACCCGGTGGTTTTGATGGGGTAGAGGTCAAGTATCGAAACCCGTCCACGAATAAACAGGCATTCATCCGCTACCGGATCGTCGGCAACTCGATAGAAGAGGGCGAGCCGGTAAAGGCGAAGAAGTTCGACATGCTGTTTATCCGCAATTCTTTCCAGGCACGGGATCGGGCATTGAAAGAAGTTCGCCGGCTGCTGTACTCACGGCAAACGATGGCTATCCGCGCGCTGGCCGATGGTGAATGGGTGAATGTCGGGCAGATGGTGCAGGTAGCCGATATCTACGATGCTAATCAGCAGGATGGCTATATCGTTGCGCGTAACGGCAACAACTTCGACACAAGCGAGCGCATCAAATGGGCCGGAGATATGTTTGTCGTCATCACTGATGCAAGTGGCACTCCAACGGCGCGCGTTCAGGCATACCCCCGCAGCGATACGAATTTTGGTTTTACCGCTGCAGTGCCAGTAATAAACCTCAATATATTTGACGGCTACAACGTCCAGTCGCCGTCTCGTTACGTCATCGCCTCTCAGGTGGAGATGGATGCAACGAAATGGACGATCACTGAAAAGAAACCGAATGGCGACGGGACAACCTCGTTAACCATGTCTGAATACAACGATGAAATGTATAATTACGAGGTAACTGAATAAATGGCTACCACACCGACAAGTAACCCAATCCCAAGCGAATCTTTGAATGATTTAAGGTTTAATACCGGGAAGATTGATGAAATAGTAAACTCAGACAATAGAAAATACGTTGATAGGTTTGGAGTTGAAAGATACACATGGTCTGGAGCGTTGGCAAATATTGCACCTCTGGGGCATCCATGGACTGTGTCAGAAGCAGAGGCTGCTATTGCGTCAGGTGAGATCCCGAATCTAGCGTATTATTTTGTTTGGTCGCAAGATAGCAATAATATTGCTGATGTATGGCAGAACGTTAATGGAGTTGGTCAGAAAACAGGGAAAAGCTACCCATCAAGTGAATTTGTTTTTGAACTACAAAACAAAGTTGATTTCGTTTATGACAGCAATGCCAAAAACGTTTCTGGGTTCCCAGGGGTAGCTGAGATGGCGACAGATAAAAAAGGTAATGTAACTTACCGGCGATTAGAAGATGGTACATCGCAGTTTCCTGCCGTTATGGTTGGTAGCCGAATTGAGCAAGTGCAGGGCGCTAACGGGTCAACATTTCAATCAAGAGATTCAGGAGGGTTGATTCTTTCGCTATCTGAAGATGGTAGCATTGGAATGCTTAAATACAGCACGTTCTTCTCTAATGAGTACCCTGATTACGCCGAGGTACATGTTGATAAGAATGGAGACATCTTCAAGATAGTTAAGCGAGATGGATCAGTAATTGATATTCGCGATAGGGATACACAACAGACAAGCCCGGTTGTCTCATCAGATGGTGGTCTAGCAATAGAGGATGATGGATTTATTAAGTTCATATCCAGCAATGGTGAAAACACAAGTATTACATCTGATTCCGGAAATAAAAATCCAGTCACTTTCAAGGCAGTAGACGATAGTTATTTTGTAAAGTTTGCGTCTAAAGAAGGTGGGAACGGTGATTATAGTATACATCGCATCAAGCCAGATGGCCTTTCTCGCATTAAGCAGGGAAATTCAACATTAATTCATGTTATATTAGTTGGGCAATCCCTGTCAGTTGGCGGAGCATCAGTGGTTCAATCCCCTGTGACAACTTCGGCCAGGCATCCATATGGGGCAGTAACGTTTAATGGTGGCCCTAAATACGACAGCGCATATCCGGCAAAGTCAGTTGACCTTTCAGATCTGGACTACTTAGTATCCTCTGTAGAAAACATTGGGAAATGTGGTGGTCAGGAGTCTGATTGTAGTGGCATTGGAGAACGAATTTTTGAGCTCTCGGGTATTACATGCTTGGTTTCTGCAACTGGATCATCAGGAACATCGCTGGCTAATATTTCAAAAGGTAAGCCATCATTTATCTCAACACAAATGGTGATGCGGAGAGCATATGAAATAGCTACAAGCCTGGGGATGGAATATCGTCCGTGCATGCTCTTCATTCACGGCAATGCGGATGCTGTGAATAATACAAGCGCTCAAGACTACAAAAATCTTATGTTAACTCTTCGTATGGATTATGAGGATTATCTACGAGACGTTACAGACAATCCAAATCTAAACCTGAAGATGTTTGTTCAGCAGTTTAGTAATGCAACTGTTCAGGCCGGAGCAGCAGGCGCTGATGTGAATCTAATAATTGGGAATGCGCAATATGAAATCTGCCGTGATAATGATGATTTCATCCTTACAGGCACACAATATACTCGCCCCTATGTCGATAAAGATCATCTGTCAAGTAATGGTTATCGAACTGATGGGGAAATTGCAGGTGTCGCTATTGCTAACTACTTAAATGATGGTAACAATATTGCGCTCAGACCAGATGATTCAAACATCACTCAAACATCTTCTGAAATTGTCATTCCTCTATTGGGTGGTGTAGGTAATGCAGTGATAGACACATCAAGAGTGTCAGATCCCGGGAATTATGGTTTTCGTCTTGTTGGCGCCACTATAACCAGCGTTACCATTGATAATGGTAATACAGTAAGGATTGCAAAAACTGGCACGGCAACCGCAGTGAACTATGCATATGTAGGTAATAAATCTAATATGCCAGGTGCCAATACCGGAAACCGAGGGTGTATTAGGGATTCGTCTACTGACGTTTCACCAGTTTCAGGCCTGCCGCTTTACAATGATCTTATCGCTTTCAACAAATCTTTCTAAATTTCTAAGAGGTCACAATGACAACTACTCGCGTTTACATCGATAGCACGGTTACAGCCACACGATCTCTTGGGAGAATTACATTTCCAATTACCGCGCTACCAAATTTAGTTCCAGGGATGCTTTTGCAATTTGATGTGGACTCTACTGGGTCTCTTGTGCGTAATAGGGTAGGCAGTGACATGACAGTTATTGGCTCTCCCGTTGTTAGTGATTATGAAGTTTCTCTTAATGAAACAAATTATATTGATACCGGAATAAACATTGAGCCATATTCTACCGGTGATATGACATTTATTGGTATCAGCAAGAACCCAGGCGGCAAGTTTAACGTCGTGGGGGTAATGCAGGTATCCCCACCTATGCGCACCAGGTGTCATGAGTATGAGATAGCAAAACGAGTGGGCGGCCGGTGGTTAAACTCTGCCGGAGCTGGTTGGATTTCTGTACTCGATACGACGCCAACAGAGGCGTTAGCGCTGGATAGCATCTTTGCAGTTTCTCGAACAGTAGTAGATATCAAAGATGGGACTGGCCGGCTCGGTATCCATGCAGATATTCCTGCAACTGGCCAGCATGCGCTTGTCCCATACGGGACTGTTGCCCCTGCCAGCATCACTGGAAACATCCTGATAGGGGCAAGTATTGACCACGGCACAACAGTAACGGGAAAAATTATGGCGGTACTGGCTTTTAACCGGGCAATCACAGATGAGGAGATGTCATTGATTTATCAGGCGTACAAAAACCATTACGCGGCATTAGGGAAGAAAATTTAACCTTTCTTGTTCCACCAATCCCACTCAGCGTGCAACCAGATGAGCAGCATGACAATACTGGAAATAAACAAACTGTCTGGCCATCTGGTTGTGCCTGTGCAAATGGAAATGGCAGACATCAATGCTGCGAGGCGGACGAGAGATTTTATGAGCATGTGTCATCCTTGTGATAGTGCCCATATGTTGTAGTTTGCCTATCAATCCATCAAATTGGTTTTGTAGATCAATTTCTCTCTATCGATCGTCAAAAACGATCGCATTTCTAACTATTTCGCCTCGGACGCATTGGGATTGTAGCGGTATCAAATTTTAACGCTGCATCAACGGCTTTGCCCTGGGTTTCGAACGGCGTTTCTGATACGAGGGGCCAGCGCCCTTTATGCCAAACATAAAGCCAGTGCTGCTGCTCCTCATCTTCTCTTATTGCGAACATCTGAGGACTATTATGTTCTGGTTCTGGATATCTGTCGTTTTCGTTGAGTATGAAGATCTGCCGGCCGGCGAGGGTGATACTGCCCATTGCTGCGCTCCATTGGTGGTTTTGCAGTAATGGTAGCTGGTGGTGGGATTGAGGGGTAGGGATGGTGTCATATTGGTGACGTCACTACGGTGCCATTAAGGCGCCACTAATATGTCATCACTTGCCGATTCATGTCACTGTGAATGCAGAACGGCCTTTAATTACAATAGGTTAATCTTTATGTCACTTTCTTCTAAGCCGTAGGTCATAGGTTCGAATCCTATAGGGCGTGCCATTAAGTATCAATGAGTTACGCCTTTCATCCCGTCTTTCCAATTTCATCATGGGACAGATTTGGGACTAAACCTCCGAAAATCGCATCAATTTGTCTCGCATGCTCAGTGAGATGGTTCGGTGCAAGGTGAGCGTATCGCTGTACCATTTCGATGCTCTCCCAGCCGGTCTATTCTCCAAAGCTCAGCTTTTCGACGGTCGTGCAATTTCTGCGCTTGGCGAGTGATTAGGTATCCGGCCGCGGCGCCGCTGTTCCTCCGGTGAAAACTCCTATTTCTCCCTCCCACGTTTATTCGCTAACGATGGTTCACTTCCCGCACCGGGCTCTCCGGTCGGGGAGTGAGTTCAGCACGCGCCGCACGGTGCAGCAATAAAAGACATTAATAACCTCAATAGGTTAGGAATTTTCTCGGTAACCCTGCAATTTGTAAAGGATTGATCGTTTTCAACGATCGGTAAGATCTTATTGATCTGCACAACCAATTATCTTTGCTACACGGTCGCCGTTAAGATCGGGCAGGATATTATTCGGCGGTAACTCTTTATTCATCCGGTGAATACCACGTAGCGCTCGACAATTTATCAGGATAAAACCCCCGTACTCAGCCATGACGAGAACGTCTGCTAATCGCCCGCTTTCCCGCGATAACGAGATTGACGGTTCAGGGAGCACGGCAGAGAGAACGGCGTTTTCTCCCTGCAGCCTTCTCGGGTTTTCGAACCGTGGCGCAGCGCTATTTTTATCCTCACGGACTCTTTCGGCCCTGCAGCGGCCTTTTGTATTTTTCTGAGGCGACGAACCATGAATGCCCATCGCACCACCGGCAAACGCCCCGCATCCCCGCTGGCCACACTCCCCGATCGCCGGGTGCCCAATGCGCTTTTGCACCGGGATAGCGTGCAACGCATTCTCGTCATCAAGCTGCGCCACTTTGGCGACGTCCTGCTGATGACGCCGGTGCTCAGCACATTGCGCGTCAACTACCCCAATGCGCTGATCGATGTGCTGGTCTATGACGGCACCGAGGCGATGCTGGCCGGCAATCAGGATGTTTATCTGGCCTTTACCGTGGATCGAGAGCTCAAGCGCCAAGGGCTGAAAGCGCAATACCGCGGCGAATATGCGTTATGGAACAGCCTGCGGACCGGCCATTACGATCTGGTGATCAACCTCTCCGATCAGTGGCGGGCGGCGTTGTATTGCCGTTTTCTCAAACCGACCTTCAGTCTGGGGTTTCGCTACCCCAAACGCGACAATCGACTCTGGCGGGCCTGCCATTCGCTACTGGTCGACGTTGCCGGCCCGGCGCAGCACACCGTGCTGAATAATCTCAGCATTCTGGCGCCACTGGCCTTGCCCACGACAATCACGCAGGTGACGCAAGCCTGGCGGCAATCTGATGTGGATGACGTTGACCGGCTCAGTCGACGCCATCACCTGACCGATTTTGTGCTGATACAGCCGACCGCACGCTGGGCTTTCAAGACCTGGACGGTGGACGGATTCAGCGCCGTGATTAACCACCTGACCGCCCAGGGCAGAACGGTGGTGCTCACCGGCGGACGCACGCAAGATGAATCCGCGATGATAAGCGCCATTATGGCCCGCTGCCTGTTACCGCGGCGGGTGATTAATCTGGCCGGGCGTCTGGAGCTGCCGGAGCTCGCGGTGCTGATTGACCGGGCGCGGCTGTTTATCGGGGTCGATTCGGTGCCGATGCACATGGCCGCCGCGCTGAATACGCCCTCGGTGGTGCTGTTCGGACCCAGCGACCTCGCGCGATGGTCCCCGTGGCAGGCGCCCCACACTTTGCTGTGGGCCGGAGACTATCGTCCGCTGCCCGCCCCGGAAGCCGTTGACACCAACACCTGCGAGCGTTACCTCGCGGCCATCCCGGCCGGCGATGTGATACAGGCGGTTAACAGGCAACTGGCATCCCTCGTCGGGTCTGCGCAGCGTTAATCCTGCGCGGCCTTCCACCGTGTTTTTTCTCTTATCAATGAGTACGTCACGATGCTATTCAACTCAGCAGTTTCCTCGTCGATACAAACGCCCCTTCAGCAACGGTTGTTTGCATTTACCGCCTTTTTGCTGGGAGCCTCCCTCCCGACCTCCAATCCCCTGATGAATATCTCACTGGGGCTGGTTGTCGTCTGTCTGCTCTGGCTGCGCGATATCCGGCCGTGGGCTGCACTGGTTTGTCATCCCCTGGTTTGGTTGCCGGCCCTGATATTTGCGCTGCTGGCGTTGTCATTGCTGACGCATGCTCACGCCTACGGCCCCAAAATGGTCGGCAAATACCAAAAATTGCTGTATGTCCTGCCGCTGGCGCTGTTCTTTCTGGCCGACTCGCGGCTGATGACGCAATTTGTCCGCGGCTTTTTGTGGGCCAATGCCGCGATATTGGCCATCAGCTTCATGAGCGGGCTTGGCCATGTCACATTGGGCGGGCTGAACCCCGACAACCCTACGGTGTTTAAGCTGCAAATCACCCAAAACGTGTTTATGGCGCTGGCGGCGCTGGTCTGGTTGTCGCGTGCTTTTGCCTGTAGCGGAAAACGGCGCTGGGGGTATGCGGGACTGGTGTTGTTGGCGACGGTTAATGTTCTGCTGATGGTGCAGGGGCGTACCGGGTATGTGGCATTGGCCGTTGGCATGGGTATCTGGTTATTGCTTACCCTCCGGCGCAAGCAGCAAGTGGCCGTGCTCGCCTGCGGCATACTGGCTGTCGTGATGCTGGTCATGACCCCCAATCGCGCCATGGAGCGCCTGACGCTGGGCGTCCAGCAAATTCAGGGGTGCGTTTTCGCCCCGGCCCAAACGGCTTATGCGGCCTGCGACAACTCCATGGGGCAACGCACCGCCTTCGCCCGCGAAGCCCTGCGACTGATAAAGCAATCCCCGCTGCTGGGCAACGGCGCCGGCAGCTTTTGGTACGGCAATCCATCCACCGGCTATGGCGTGCATAATCCGCACAATGAATACCTGTTGGAAACGGTGCAGAGCGGTTTGCTGGGATTGATGGTGTTCCTCACCTGGATGTGGAGTTGCTACCGTGCAGCCTGGCGCTTGCCGCCGGCGCGCCGAAATCTGTTCGTTGCGGTGCTCAGCAGCTACATGGCCTGCCATCTGTTCAATTCATTCCTGCTGGACTCGTCCGAAGGGCACCTGTTTGTCATTATCGCCGCCTTGCTGGCCGGGCTTTCCCTCACCACTCCGCCGTCTCTTCATGCAGACTTGCCTCAACCCCAGATGCGATAGGGGGTTGAAGTGCTTCGAAAATACGCGCTTGATCGCGGCGCTCAGCGCTCCTCCGCGCATCGGTGAAAAGCCAGCGGCCGACTGGTTCGCTCACAACGGCCGCCCCGGCGTTAACGCCGAGGCGGCACGGTTGCGGATGGCTTTTTTCCCTTCCGACGCAGTTTGCTGTGGGCGGAATTACTCTTTTTGCGCCATCACCTTCGCCCGGAACGCCGGACCGGCCACGGCGGTGCGCTCATCGCGGGCCAGCCAGCGGTAGGCGGTCGCGCCGAGGAAGACGCCGATAAACCAGCTGAAGTTGGCCACTTGGTGCAGGGCCGGAATAAAGCTGATGATCAGGCCAATGGCCACCGATGGCAGCAGCGCGGCAATGGCTTTCGGGTTAAAACCGTTGCGGTACCAGTATTTGCCTTTCGGGGTGTCATCAAACAGATCGTCCACGGATACCTGGCCGCGTTTGATCAGATAAAAATCGGCGATCAGGATGCCGAACAGCGGGCCAATAAAGGCGCTCAGCACGTCGAGGGTGTAGTGGATAAGCTCCGGCGAGTTAAACAAATTCCACGGCGTTAGCAGAATCGACCCAACGGCGGCAATCATCCCGCCGGTGCGGAAGCTGATTTTCTGCGGCGAACAGTTCGAAAAGTCAAAGGCCGGCGAGACGAAATTGGCCACGATATTGATGCCAATGGTGGCGGTGATCATCGTCAGCAGGCCAATGGCGACCGCCAGATCGTTTCCAATGCGGCTGACGGTTTCAATCGGGTCGGTGATCATGTGGCCAAACAGCGATTGTGTACCGGAAACAATCACTACGGTGACGATGGAGAACAGCAGGAAGTTGAACGGCAGGCCCCAGCGGTTGCCGCGGCGGATCTCGCCCATGTTTTTGCCGTAGCGGGAGAAATCGCCGAAGTTGAGCAGCGGCCCGGAGAAGTAGGAGACCACCAGCGCGGTGGCGGTGATCATTTGCCAGGTCTGCTCCCCGGCGGTCAGCGATTTGCTGGCCAGGGTAAAGGAAATCCCGTCAAAACCGGTCTTGTATACAATCCAGCCCGCCAGCGCCAGCATCACCACATAGACTGCCGGCCCGGCGATATCGATGAAGCGCTTAATGGCGTTCATGCCGTGCCAAAAGACCATCGCCTGCAGCAGCCACATGGTGGCGAAGCATAGCCAGCCCAGGAGCGACAGGCCGAGGAAGCCGCTTCCGGTGAGCGTGGACAGCGACGGCCAGAACTTGAGCAGCACCAGCATCAGGGCGTTGGCCGCAAGGTAGGTCTGGATCCCATACCAGGCGAAAGCGATAAGCCCGCGGATCACCGCCGGGATATTGGCGCCAAAGACGCCAAACGCCTGGCGGCAGATGACTGCATAGGGCACGCCGGCCATTTGGCTTGGCTTCGCCACCAGGTTGGCGCACAGCTGTACGATGCAAATGCCGATCAGCAGGCAGAGCAGCACCTGCCAACTGGCCAACCCGAGCGTGAAAAAGCTCGCCGCGACCACATAGCCCCCCATGCTGTGCACGTCCGACATCCAGAATGAAAAAATGTTGTACCAGCTCCAGTTTTGGTCGCGCGTCGGCGCGAGATCTTCATTACACAGTCGCGGGCTGTAGCCGGCGGTCGCGTCTTTGGCCGAAACCTGATGCATGTGTGTTGAATGTGGCATGAAACCTGCTCCTCTTGTTATGTGGATTGCTGAGGCTATTGCAGGATCCAGGCCACAATGGCTGATTTTGCATACAGAAACCGAGCGTTATGTATACGATTTTGCTATCGATAGGTGAAACCGGAGTGGGTGAATGAATACTGAACATTGTCTCCAGGCCGCGCCAGCGCTGCAGGACAAAGATGAAACCATTTATCAGGCGTTGATGACGGCGATTGTCGAGCATCAGCTGCCACCGGGCAGCAAATTGCCGGAGGAGGCGTTGTCCGACGTGTTTGCCGTGAGCCGCACCGGCATCCGTAAGGTGCTGCAACGACTCGCCGCTGTGCAAATGGTTAGCCTGAAGCCCAAACGTGGTGCATATGTCGCCAGCCCGACGGTGGAAGAGGCGCAGGCTATCTTCCGCACGCGCGCGCTGCTGGAGGTCGCCAACCTTCCCGATATTATCGCCCGCTGTCGGGCGCCCCATCTGGCGGCACTGGAGCGCATTATTCAGCTGGAACAGCAGGTGCATGAGGCTTACGACGGCCCGGCGGCGATTCGCTATTCCGCCGATTTTCATATTCAGCTGCAGGCGATCTCGGGCAATTCGGTTATCACCGACATGGTGACGCGTCTTTGCCAGCGTTCTTCCCTGGTCATCGCCACCTGGGGCGCGCCGTGGCGGCAGGGGTGCCGTTGCGACGATCATCAGCAGTTGGTCGGTTTGTTGCGGGATAAAGCGCTGCAGCCTCTGAGCGACGCCCTGATGCGCCATTTTGATCATATTGTCGCCAGCCTGCGCTTTGAGCGCGATGGCGTCAGCCTGCCCGATTTTTCCCGGCTGTTCGCCGGTTACAAGGAGCCGTGATGTCTTCTGTTTGCATACAGGTTATCAACCCCAACACCAGTCAGGCGATGACCGACACCATCGCCGCTGCCGCGCGCACCGCCGCCGCGCCGGGCACCGAGATCCTGGCGGTGTGTCCGCGCGACGGGGTGCCGTCCATTGAAGGGCACTTTGACGAAGCCATCGCGGCGATCGGCGTGCTGGAACAGGTGAGGGCGGGGCGACGGCAGGGCGTTGACGGTCATGTGATCGCCTGTTTCGGCGATCCGGGATTGCTGGCCGCGCGCGAGCTGGCGCAGGGGCCGGTGATCGGCATTGCGGAAGCGGCGATGCATATGGCGTCGATGGTGGCGACCCGTTTTTCGATCGTCACCACGTTACCGCGCACGCTGATTATCGCCCGCCACCTGCTGCATCAGTACGGTTTTCATCAGCATTGCGCGGCGCTGCACGCCATTGACTTGCCGGTGCTGGCGCTGGAGGACGGCAGCGGGCTGGCGCAGGAGAAAGTGCGCGAGCGCTGCATCCGTGCTCTGAAAGAGGATGGCTGCGGGGCGATTGTGCTCGGCTGCGGCGGAATGGCGACGCTGGCGCAGGAACTGACCCGCGAGCTGCGGGCGCCGGTGATTGATGGCGTCAGCGCGGCGGTAAAAATGGTGGAGTCGCTGGTGGCGTTGGGGTTATCGACCAGCAAACAAGGGGACTTGGCCTATCCCGAAACCAAAGCGTTAAGCGGTCAATTTCAGTCGTTAAATCTATTTTAAAGGGATGAAGAATGGTCATTGTCGATGAGAATTACCCCCGTGACCTGCGAGGCTACGCCGGAGATCCGCCGCATGCGCGCTGGCCGGGCAACGCGCGGATTGCCGTGCAGTTTGTGCTCAATTACGAGGAGGGCGCGGAGAATCATGTGCTGCATGGCGATGCGGGATCGGAACAGTTTCTCTCCGATATTATCGGCGCCGCCAGCTATCCGGCGCGCCATATGTCGATGGATTCGCTGTACGAATACGGTAGCCGGGCGGGCTTTTGGCGGATCCACCGCGAGTTCAGCCGGCGTGGCCTGCCGTTGACGGTCTTCGGCGTGGCGATGGCGCTGGCGCGCCAGCCGGAGATTGTCGCGGCGATCAAAGCGGCGAAATACGATGTGGTCAGCCATGGTTGGCGCTGGATCCATTATCAACATATGGATATCGCTGAGGAGCGCGAGCATATGCAAAAAGCGGTGCAAGTGCTGGCCGACCTGTTCGGCAAAGCGCCTACCGGTTGGTATACCGGGCGCGACAGCCCCAACACTCGGCAACTGGTCGTGGAGCAGGGCAGTTTTGATTATGACAGCGATTATTACGGCGATGATTTGCCGTTCTGGAGCGAAGTGGCGTGCGGCGACGGCAGCCGTCGGCCGCACCTGATCGTTCCTTACACGCTGGACGCCAACGACATGCGTTTTGCCACCGCTCAGGGGTTTAATACCGCCGAGCAATTTTACACCTATCTGAAAGACAGCTTCGACGTGCTGTACGCTGAGGGCGAGGAGGCGCCGAAGATGATGTCGGTGGGGATGCACTGTCGTCTGCTGGGCAGGCCGGGGCGTTTTCGCGCGCTGCAGCGTTTTCTCGATTATATCCAGCAACACGAACGGGTGTGGGTCTGTACGCGGCAGCAGATAGCGGACCATTGGCGCGAGACCCATCCGTACCCGGGAACATGACGCATGCCAGGCTGCGCTGTGTCGGCCCGCTGCGCAGCATGTTTTCGTATGGCCAATAACGCTGCCGCTCAGCTCGCTCCAATGCTTTGATGGATCGACAGAGCGGCCGTAGGGCAAACGACCCGCCGCCAATTGAACCTTCGTTTATTTTGCCGCGTTACAATAGGTGAAAATTTCCCCATGGAGCCTATCGTGCGCAAATCCAGATTCTTTCTCGTGACCTTGCTGTGCCTGTGCGGCGCCGCCGTGCTGTACGTCATGGCTTACCGGGCGTTGGGGCATTACCTCAGCGACGGGGAGAAGGCCTACCCGGACATCACCGTTGAAATCCGCTGAGGGCCGTGCGCCGCCGCGGTGATTGCGCCGATTTTTTCGCACTGATTTACCCGCCATTTACCCGCCGTCGGCAATGATGACGCTGCGTCTCCACACTGTGTGGTTCTCTTGGGCGGAATGCGGTTATGTCACTGCAACAGGTATCGAATGTTTCTTTGAGCAATAACGGCTTAAAAGGCATCGGTTACAAACATTACGCGTTGGCGATCGTGGCGTTTTCGGCGATCGTGCGGTTTATTTCCTTAACGGATCGGTATTTTTGGTGCGACGAGGCCTCCAGCGTGCTGACCAGCCGCTATGATGTGGGCGCTTTGCTGTACCATGCTTCCTTCGATGTTCACCCGCCGCTTTATTACCTGCTGCTGCATGGCTGGATGGTGCTGTTTGGCGACGGCATTATGGCGGCCCGCGCGCTGAGCCTGGTGTTCGGCGTGATGACGGTGGCGCTGGCGATGCGTTTTACCCGTTGGTTGGCCAACGAGCGGGCGGCGTTGACCGCGGGATGGCTGATGGCGATCATGCCGATGGCGGTGCGTTACAGCCAGGAGGCGCGCATGTACGCGCTGATGGGGCTGCTGGCGATCGCCGCCGCCATGGCGCTGGCGAAGTGGCTGAAAACGCCGGATAACCGCCGCTATCTGGCGCTGTATGCGCTGTTGATGACGCTGAGCTTTTATACTCACTACTTCACGATTTTCACGCTGATCGCGCACTGGCTGGTGGTGTTGGCGCTGTCGTGCCGCCGCGAAGGCGAGTGTTACATCAGGCTGCCGGCGTGGTGGGGGGCCAATGCGGCGATTGGAGTGGCCTATATTCCCTGGCTGCTGGTGCTGCTCAATCTGCTGGCGCATATTGCCGAACTGCGGGTCGGCGGCGACGTCGGTTGGATCCCTCAGGTTGCCTGGGGCGATCTGCCGGCGATGTATTGGCGTTTTCTCACCGGGCATGATGGCAGCAACTATCCCACGATCATTCTCTGGCTGCTGCCGGCGATGTTTGTCGCCTTATGTTCACTGCTGCTGTGGCGGCGCCAGATGCCGAGAAAATATGCGCTGCTGCTGCTCGGCGGCATGCTGATCCCGGTGACGTTGGTATTCGCCATTTCCTGGCGTTCGCCGCTGTTTGTCGATCGCTACCTTTATTCCGCCGCGCTCGGCATTCCGCTGGTATTGGGCGTGCTGATCGCCGGTACGAAAAGCCGGGTGCGCGGGATCTCTTTGCTGCTGTTCTTCAGCCTGCTGTTCGGCTGCGGCGTGCGCAACGACTATCCGGTCGAGAAAGATGAATTCAAGGTGATGGTGCACTACATCAACAGTAACTATCAGCCCAACGATGCGGTGGTGGTCAGCAACATGTTCAACTACCTGAGCTATGTGTATTACAACAAGAAGGGCTATCGCGCCTTGCTGTATACCCCCGCCAGGCCCAACGGCATTTCGGGCAAGCCCAATGCCTATGGTTTCGGCACCTTTTTCCACGATCGGGCGGCGCAGACCTACGTCGATAACCTCAGTGCGTTAGCGAAAGGCTATCGCCGGGTCTGGCTGGTCAGCGGCGGGGATTTCAATCAGGACTTCGGCCGTTCGCCGCCGGGGTGGGTCAATACCGGCACCTTCAAAAGCGGCGGTTTCGAGTCGAGGCTATTCGTGGTGCCTTGAGCGGAATGTCATATTTCCCATTCGGCGTTACATCTGGCCGAGCAAACTTACGCGGGGATGACAGTTCTATACATTGGGATTGGTACTGTAGCTCTACCCGATGATGTTGTGTGTTATCCATTCCCTGTAGTGTATTACCCCATCCCTGTTAAGTTTATCCCGCCTTGTGCGGGATTTTTTTTATCTGCGCATACCCGGCGGCGCGTAGCGCGATTTTTTTGAATAACACCGTCAGTTTTATTCAGTATTCAGCCGTTGCGCGCTTGATTAGATTGAACGCGAGATGGGCGTCGTCGGCGCCTCTGTGCAATGAGTGGAGAATTTCTATGGCGAAGACAGTAGTGGTGTTTCATTCCGGCTACGGCCATACCGAGCGTTTGGCGAAAGTGGTGGCGGAAGGCGCTGGGGCCGAACTGATCGCTATCGATCAGGAAGGCGATATCAGCGATGAAGCGTGGCAGAAGCTGGATGAGGCGGACGCCATCATCTTTGGCTCACCGACCTATATGGGCGGCCCGTCCTGGCAGTTCAAGAAATTCGCCGACGCCAGCTCCAAAGCCTGGTTCGGCCGCAAGTGGCAGGACAAAGTGTTCGGCGGCTTTACCAACAGCGCCAGCCTGAACGGCGACAAACAGGTCACGCTGATAGCGCTGCAAACGCTGGCTTCGCAACATGGCGGCCTGTGGGTCAGCCTGGGGCTGCTGCCGGCCAACACCAAATCGGCGCAGCGTACCGATGTCAACAACCTGGGCGGTTCGGTGGGGCTGTTGGTGCAAACGCCGTCGGATGCCGGCGTGGACGAGATGCTGTCGGGCGATCTGGCAACCGCCAAGCTCTATGGCCAGCGCGTGGCGGGCTTTGCCGCCAAACTGGCGTAAGGCCTTGCCGCGTGCAGCGTTCATTTTCTCTGCACATTTGGCGTGTAAGCTGCGAAATGTTATTAGCCTGCTTGGGCTAACGCTGCATTTCGTACAAATATTCCCGGTTCCTAGGCCGGGTTTTTTGTTGCTAAGGTCTGCTTAAGCTTTCGCCGCTACACTGCATGGCAGCACAGGCATGCAATGAATGGCTATGTCGTAACTGTCGATTTGCTGTTGTTCAAGCAAGCCCGCTTAAGGCGGGCTTTTTTTGGGTTGTTATTGCACGAGCGGCCCAGTTGCAGGAAAATAATCACGTAGTTATTCAAATATCATTCAACGAGTAATAACCACAATATTATTAATGTAATTAACGTCGTCGGCGGCCTATTACGCTTTGCGCTATGCTGTCAGCAGAGCTGAGCATTATTTTCCGACGGTATGCGGGGGAGTCCACCGCCGCCACATTAGGTTAAGAAAAGTCTGTTAATTAATTGTTAATGCTTTTTATTATTGATTTGTCTGGCTTTTTTGGTTGAAATCCGGGTTGATTATCCCTCACTGGCCGGGCGAGAGAGTATGCACATTATTATTCTGGTTATTAGCAAAATATGGGCGAGGCGATGAACGCCAGAATAAACGCCAGGCATGGCCTGCCGCTTACGGTTCAGCTTATCAATCTTTTCATGCTGGCCTTTTTACTTTCCCTGGTGGGCATTCTTAGCCGGCCGATTGGCTCGCTTTCTTTATTTTGGCCGGTGAATGCGATTCTGCTCGGCCTGCTGCTGCGCAAACCCGCTTACGCCACGCCGCTCGGCTGGCTCACGACCTATCTGGGCATGGTTGCCGCCGATCTCAGCACCGGCGAGGGCTGGTCTTTGGCGCTGTGGCTGAACGCCTGCAACATGTCGCTGATCGTCGTCGGTTACGGCATCATGCTGATGCTGCCGCAATCTCAACGGCGCATGGGTAAACCCCAGGCGATACTCTATATGTTCAGCGCCAGCCTGGCCGGTGCGGCGGTGGCGTCGACGCTGTCCGTGCTGCGCAACGATAGCCTGTACAACAACACGGTGGTGGTCGCCTGGCTGGCCTGGTTCAGCGAACAGTTTTCGACGACCCTGCTGCTGCTGCCGGTGCTGATGGCGGCGCCGCGGTTGAAACAGCTATTGCGCATGCAGGTGCGTTGGCGCTTGAAAGGCTGCCTGCCGCTGCTGGCGTTGCTGCTGTCGTTGGCGTTCAGCGTCTATATCGGCGGGCCGGGCGCGATCGCCTTCCCGATCCCGGCGCTGCTGTGGTGCGCGGTGCGCTACCAGCTGTTCCCGGTGACGTTGCTGACGCTGTTGACCGGTATGTCTGAGATCAGCAGCATCTCCGCCAACCTGGTGCTGTATGAAACGCCGAACAACCATAATGCCTTCCTCGACACGCTGATGTCCGCCCGATTGGGTATCGCCATGCTGGTGATGGGGCCGCTGATCCTCGCCAGTTCCATCGCGGCCAACCGTAAGCTTATGCGGCGTCTGGAGCACAGCGCCAACCACGATTTCCTGACCGGCGTGCTGGCGCGCAGCGCGATGACGCGCAAAGCGGGCGAGCTGTTGGAGCACAAGCACCGTTCCAAAGAAGCGGTGTCGTTACTGCTGATCGATATCGATCATTTCAAGCAGATCAACGATACGCACGGCCACAGCGCCGGCGATCAGGTGCTGGCGTCGTTCGCGCATATCGTGCGGCGCGAGCTGCGGCACGATCAGCTATTCGGCCGCTTGGGCGGGGAAGAGTTCGCCATCATGCTACCGCGCGCGTTGGCGGCGCAGGGCGTGGCGCTGGGGGAGCATCTGCGCCGGCTGGTGGAGCAGACGGAGCTGCAGGAGGAAGGCAAGCAGACGTTGAAAATCACCATCAGCGTCGGCGTAGCCAGCCTGGCGATGAACGAAGTGAAATCGCTGGAGCAGCTGATGAATATGGCGGATATCGCGCTGTATCGCGCCAAATCGCAGGGGCGTAATCGGGTGGAGTCGTTCAACGTGGTGAACGGCAACAGCGTCGAGCATATCCTGTTCCGCTAGGGCTCGACGCTGGGCAACCGGCGCTTACAGGCTTTTCAGCGCCTTGATGGTCTCATCCATATCGATCTCGTGCTCGGAGAAGGTATGGGTGGTGTTCTGGAAAGTGGTAATGGTCAGCATGCGCAGCGTTTGCATGGTCTGCGCCTGGTCTTCGGACTGCGGGCGAATGCGGTTCATCAGCAGGCCGACCGACAGCACGGTGTTCTCTTTATCCACGTCGGCTTTGACCGGCACTTCCTTGGTGAAAGTGTTGAAAGACTTGATGCTGGCGATCTTGATTCTTTCGTTGGCGATGATGATGTATTTGCTGGGCGCCAACACTTTGACCGCATAAGCCGACGGGCCTTTGGTGTTGTTGGTCGGTTCGAAGGTCACCGCCGCGTTTTTCTTAATCAGCTCCGGGTTTTGCACTTTAATCACGTGAAAATAACGATTTTCTCCGTTCTCGTCGGTAATAAAGCCGAAGCCTTTGTCTTCAAAAAAAGTCGTTATCTTGCCGTTCATCGCTATTCTCACAAAAAGGTTCAATACAGCGCTTATGATAGCGCGGAATGCCTTGCAGCGACAGATTGCGCGGGCGGCATTTAGTCATGCGATAACGGCATTTAGCGGCTTCCCAGCGACATGCTATGTTCATGCTGACTTTATTCAATGCGCAAAAAGGAATAGCGATGGGCATCAAACGTCTCAATCACGCCGTGCTGTACGTCAGCGACGTGCGGCAGAGCGCCGACTTTTATCATCAGGTATTGGGCTTCAAGCTGAAGCCGTCCGACAGCCCCGATCGGGCGGTATTTACCCAGGCCGCCGACTCGGACAACGATCACGATTTGGCGTTGTTCAGCAAGAACCTGGGCCAGCAGCGCGCCGGGGTGTTTCGCGCCAACGGCGAGCCGCCGGCGGAGCATGAGCCGCCGGCCGGGCTGTATCATCTGGCCTGGGAAGTGGACAGCCTGGAAGAGCTGGAGCGCATTCGCCATCAGCTGGCCGAACGCGGCATTCTCGGGTTGGAAGAGGATCACGGCGTGCACAAAAGCATTTATGGTCACGACCCGGACGGGCTGCTGTTTGAGGTGACCTGGTTTATTCCCCCGGCGTTGCTGACCGAAGAGGACAAAAACCAGCAGGGGATCCGCCCGTTGGATTTCGCCGCCGAGAAGCGGCGTTTCGCCGGCCTCTAACCTGCTCCTGCGCGGGGCGCATCGGCGCCCCGACGCTCACAGTACTTTGTTGAGGAAGTTGACGGTGCGCGGGTGCTGCGGCTGAGCCAGCACCTGTCTGGCATCGCCCTGCTCGACGATCTGCCCGTCGACCATAAACACCACCCGATCCGCCGCTTCGCGCGCAAAGCCGATTTCATGCGTCACCACCACCAGCGTGACGCCCAGATCCGCCAACCCTTTAATCACGTCCAGCACTTCGCCGACCAGCTCGGGATCGAGCGCGGAGGTCGGCTCATCGAACAGGATCACCTTCGGGTTCAGAGCCAGCGCGCGCGCGATGGCGATGCGCTGCTGTTGGCCGCCGGAGAGGTGGCGCGGGTAGGCGTCCGCCTTGTGGCGCAGCCCGACCGTATCCAGCAGCTCATAGGCCACCGCTTTCGCCCGTTCGCGGGAGTGGATCTTGTGCACCACCGGCGCTTCGATGATGTTTTCCAACACCGTCAGATGCGGGAACAGGTTGAAGTTTTGGAACACGTAGCCGACGTTGATGCGCTGCCGGAGGATGGCCTTTTCCTTCAGCTCGTACAGCCGGTTGCCCTTGCGGCGATAGCCGACGTAGTCGCCGTCAATGCGGATAAAGCCCTCGTCGACGCGCTCCAGATGGTTGATCGCCCGCAGCAGCGTCGATTTTCCGGAGCCGGAAGGCCCGAGGATCACGGTCACGGTGCCCGGCTGCAGCGTCAGGCTGACGTCGTCCAACGCCTTGTGTTTGCCAAAGAATTTGCTGACGTTGCTGATTTCGATCAGGCCGCGCGCCGGCACCGGGGTGAGGTTGCGTGCCGGCTGTTCGGGCAAGGCGTAATAATCAATGGCTTCAGACATGCGGGTCTCCTAACGTTTTAGCCAGCCGGCCAGTTTCTGCCAGGGCGTCGGCGGCAGTTCGCGCACCGCACCCCGGGCGAAATAGCGTTCGATGTAGTATTGGATCACCGACAGGGCGGTGGTGATGAACAGATACCAGACGGTGGCCACCATCAGCAGCGGTATCACCTGCTGGGTGCGGTTATAGATCACCTGGATGGTGTAAAACAGCTCCGGCAGCGCCAGCACATAAACGATTGAGGTGCCTTTCGCCAGACTGATGATCTCGTTGAATCCGGTCGGAATAATGGATCGCAGCGCCTGCGGCAGAATGATGCGGAAGGTGCGGCGATAGCCCGGCAGGCCCAGCGCCGCCGCCGCTTCGTGCTGGCCGTAATCCACACCCAGGATGCCGCCGCGGATGATCTCGGCGGTATAGGCGGACTGCACCAGCGTCAGACCCAGCACCGCCACGGCGAACTGGCCGAGGATATCGATGGTCGGGTAGCTGGCGAACACCACCGAGGTAAAGGGAATGCCCAGCGAGATGGCATCGTACAGATAGGAAAAGTTATACAGGATGATCAGCACCAGGATCAGCGGCAGCGAGCGAAACAGCCAGATATACCCCCAGGCCAGCGACGCCAGCAGGTAAGAGCGCGACAGCCGCGCCAGCGCCAGCAGGGTGCCGAACAGGATGCTGAACAGCGTGCCGAGCAGCGTCAGCAGTAGGGTCTGTCCCAGCCCCGCCAGCACCGCCGGGGCGAAGAACCACTCGGCGAACACGCCCCATTCCCAGCGCGCGTTGCCCGCCACCGATTGCACGATGGCGGCCAGAATAAACAGCGAAAACAGCGCGCCGATCAGCCGCAGCGGATAGCGGGCGGGCACCACTTTCAAGACTTCTTGTTTGGACATGTCATGTCTCCTGATACAGATAAAGGGGCCTTAGGCGATTTTCCTTTCCGACGCGCAACAACAGGCGTCCTCTGCAATCAGGCTTTTGCGGAACGGCAGGCGGCCATCGTAGGGCGGGCGGCTGTAAACCTCGCTGTCGACGGTGGGATCGAACTGCGGCTGATAACCGTTGCTCAGGTACAGGCCCACCGCTTCGGGCTGGCGAAAGCCGGTGGTCAGATAGAGCCGGCGATAACCCTGCGCCAGCGCCAGCGTTTCCAATTGCTGCAACACCCGTTGCGCCAGGCCCTGGCGGCGCAGATCGCCCCGCGTCCAGATACGCTTCAGCTCGGCGGTTTGCCCGTCATAGCGCTTGAAGGCGCCCATGGCGATCGGCGCACCGGCGCGCAGCAGCACGATGAAGGCGCCCTGCGGCGGCGCGTACAGGTCCAGCGGTTCCGGTTCCTGGTCACCAAAATAGTCGCCGTAGCGCTGACGATATTCGCCGAACAGCCCCTCGATCACCGGGGCGATCAGCGGGTCGGTCGGCAGCGTCTGAATGAAAGTGTCTTGCGTCATCGCGCGCTCCTAATCGCCCAGACCGGGCGGGTTGATTTCCGACTGTGCAAGGCGTTCGACGCTCTCGCCCCAGCGGTTGAGCACCTGATCGTACTGTCCGCTGCGGATCGCGCCGTTCAGCGCTTCATTCACCGCCTGCACCAGCCCGTTGCCTTTACGGGTGGTGACGGCGATGTGCGCCGCCTTGGGCCAACCGCCTTCCACCGTGCCCGCCAGCCGGGTACGGCCATTCAGCGCCGCTTTATAGGCGCCCAGCACGTTGGGCCCGAAATAGGCGTCGGCCCGGCCGGACTGGATCGCCAGCGTGGCGGCCGCATCGTCGGTCACGTAGATCGGCTGGAAGGGTTTGAGCCCCTGCTGCCGATTCTGCTTGTCCCATGCCAGCAAGATGGCTTCTTGGTTGGTGCCGGAGCCGACGATGATCTTTAATCCGGCGATATCGGCAGGCTGTTTGATCGTCGCTATCTTGCCGCCGGTTTTGACATAAAAGCCGAGCGAGTCGATGCGATAGGTAGCGAAGTCGAAGCGGGTTTTGCGCTCTTTGGTGACGGTGACGTTGGTGATGGCCGCGTCATACTTGCCGGAAACCACCCCCAGCGGCCAGTCTTCCCACGAGGTTTGCACTACGTTCAGTTCCAGCCCCAGGCTGTCGGCCACCAACTGCGCGATATCCACTTCGCTGCCGATAAGCCGCCGGTTGTCGGCGGCGAACAGCGCCAGCGGCGGCGTGTTGAGCGCGGCGATCGCGACGGTGAACCGGCCCGGCTTCACGAAGCGGAAATCGGCCGGCAGCTTGGCGATCGCCTGCGGGTTTTTCGGCGCATGGATAGGGGTTTCATTGGCCTGCAAATCGATGCCGGTGCCCGCCTGCGCGGCGCCGGTCAGGCTCAGCAAGGCCGCCACGAGAGCGGCGGTAACGGTTTTCTGCATAGCGGTTATCCCTGAAAACGATCTTATTATTGGGTGAATCTGTTCAACGGACGCTTCAGGCCCAGGTGCTCGCGCAGCGTATCGCCGTGGTACGCCTGGCGGAACAGGCCGCGCCGTTGCAGGACGGGCACCACCCGATCGACGAAGTGCCCGAAGGCGTTGGGCGTACCGCCGCTGATGATGAAGCCGTCGGCGGCTTCGCCGTCGAACCAGCGTTGCAGGCCGTCCGCCACCGCTTCCGGCGTGCCGCTGAACACCGGGCGCGGCGAGGCGGCCTCCAGCGCCACCTGGCGCAGCGTGAGGTTACGCTCGCGGGCGTTGCGCTTGATGGCGTCGGTGGTGCTGCGGAAGCTGTTTTGCCCCAGATCGCCGATGTCCGGGAAGGGCGCGTCCAACGGATGGCGGGAAAAGTCGTAATGTTCGAAGTAGCGGCCCAGGTAGTTGAGGGCGTTCTCGATGCTGACCAGACGGGCGGTCTCCTGGTACTGGCGCTCGACGTCCGCATCGTCGTCGCCGACGATCACGCTCACGCCCTGGAAGATGCGCAGGTCGTCCGGTTCGCGCCCCTGTTCCACCAGCTGCCGCTTCACGTCCTGGTAGAAATCCTGCGCCTGCTCCAGCGTGTCGTGATGGGTGAAGATCGCATCGGCGTGCTTGGCCGCCAGCCGTTTGCCGTCTTCGGAGGCGCCGGCCTGGAACAGGATCGGGCGGCCCTGCGGCGTGCGGCCGATGTTCAACGGCCCCTGCACCGAGAAGAACTCCCCCTGATGATTGAGGGTGTGCAGTTTCCCGGCGCGGAAAAATTCGCCGCTGGCCTTATTGCGCACGAAGGCATCGTCCTCCCAGGAGTCCCACAGTCCTTTGGCGACGTCGAGAAACTCGCCGGCGATGCGGTAACGCAGGCTGTGCTCCGGGTGTTCGGCGCGCGAGAAGTTTTTGGCCGAACCTTCCAGCGGCGACGTCACCACGTTCCAGCCCGCGCGGCCGTTGCTCAGGTGATCGAGGCTGGCGAACTGGCGGGCGACGGTGAACGGATCGCTGTAGGATGTGGAGAGCGTGCCCACCAGGCCAATTTTGTCGGTGGCGGCGGACAGCGCGGCCAATAAGGTCAACGGCTCGAAACGGTTAAGAGAATGCGGAATGGACTTTTCGTTGATATATAAGCCATCGGCGACGAAGACGAAATCGAATTTCCCTTGTTCGGCTTTTTTCGCCGAGGCGATATTAAATTCGAGGTTGATGCTGGCGTCGGCGGTGGCGTCCGGGTGGCGCCAGGCGGACATATTTCCCGATGCGCCGTGCAGAATGGCGCCCAGCCGTAATTGCCGTTGATTATTCGCGTTGTCGCTCATCGTGATTATCCTGTCATGCGCCGAAAGGCGCGCGGTGTCTGATGCGTCCACTATTGATGAGCGCTGGCGGGATGTAAAACAACAAAACAGCATATTCAAATGTTGAAAACTGCAAATATCACGGCGAGCGAAAATAATAATCCCCGGCGCGGCATCAGCGGCGTCGGGGAAATACTATTTCACGTTATTCAGGCGTTGCTGAGGGCTTTTTTCGCTGCGGGGGTTAATTGCTGCAGCGTGCGCTCCGCCAGCAGCGAAAAATAGTGGGCGGCAGGAAAGAGGGCGCGCTCATCGGGATTGAAACGCGGATGGTGCAGGCCGAATTCGCTGGCGGAGCCGATGCTGACGAACGCGCCCGGCACGTGATGCAGATACAGCGCGAAATCCTCGCCGCCCATCTGCAGCTCCGCCTCTTCGACCCGGTAGCCGGCCTCGGCGGCGACGGTTTTGCTGAACGCCGCCCAATGGGCGTCGTTGATCACCGCCGGCGGCCCCGGCTGCCAGTGGAGTTCGGCCTGCGCGCCGAGCGCGGCGGCAACGCCGTCGATCACCTGGCGAATTTTATCCGGCACCTGGCGGCGCACCGCATCGCTGTGGGTGCGCACCGTGCCTTCCAGCTCGACGGTTTGCGGCAGCACGTTCCAGGTATTGCCGCCTTCGATGCGCGTCACGCTCACCACCAGCGATTCCAGCGAGCTGAAGCTGCGGCTGGGCAGCGTTTGCAGCGCGCCGACGATCTGGCTGGCGGTGACGATGGTATCGACACCCTGTTCCGGTTTGGCGGCGTGGGCGCCTTTGCCGGTGATGCGGATCTGGAAGCGATCGACGTTGGCGTAGAACGGCCCGGCGCGGGTGGCGAAGGTACCGGTGGGCAGCTCCGGCGCATTGTGCAGGCCAAATATCGCCGCGACGTTATCCAGCGCGCCGGCGTCGATCAGGTGTCGGGCGCCGTTGAAGGTCTCTTCCGCCGGCTGGAAGAAGATGCGCACCGTGCCCGCCAGTTCGGCTTCACGCGCTTTGAGCAGGTGTGCGGCGCCGAGCATTACCGAGGTGTGAAAGTCGTGCCCGCAGGCGTGCATCACGCCGCTGTTTTGCGAACTGAAGGGCACGTCGGCGATTTCGTCGATCGGCAGGGCGTCGATGTCGCCGCGCAGCGCGATGATCGGCCCCTGGCCGCTGCCGATCTCCGCCACGACGCCGGTTTTCAGCGCCAACGGCAGAAGGCGAATGCCCGCCTCTTGCAGCCAGCGGGTCAGGCGGGCGGTGGTGGCGAATTCATGATTGGAAAGCTCCGGGTTTTGGTGCAGTTCACGCCGATAGGCGATGATCTTGTCTGCCAACTGGCTGGTCATAGGCTTGGCTCACAGTGGGAAATAAACCCTAACCCTAGTGCAGGGGCCGCCGAAGCAAAAAGACCATCTGGTTATATTTCATAGCGATTGTGTTTGCACGGCGCGTCAACGATGGGGGAAAGGGGCAGGTTTAGGCGTTCGCGCGTTGTTCGCCGGCGCAGGGAGAGGATTGACCTGGAACGGTAACTTACTGCAACCGGTGTCATTCATTTACACCGGACAACACGGATTTTTTCACTCTTTATCGGATTTCTGTGATCGCGGTGGTGGACAAAATCCTGCCTGCTTGCTGTACTGTAATCGACACAGGTTTTGTGTCTTTCATTCACGTTAAAGGTAAGTTTGATGTCTAAGATTAAAGGTAGCGTTAAGTGGTTTAATGAATCCAAGGGCTTCGGTTTCATTACTCCGGAAGATGGTAGCAAGGACGTTTTCGTTCACTTCTCTGCCATCGTTAGCAACGGTTTCAAAACGCTTGCTGAAGGCCAGCGTGTAGAATTTGAAATCACGAACGGTGCCAAAGGCCCATCTGCCGCTAACGTTACTGCTATCTAAGCTGCGTAGCTGAATTTCTTAAAACCCGCTCATTGAGCGGGTTTTTTATTGGGCGCGTTATGCGTCGCTGCGGCGGGCCAACAGGCTGAACAGCAGGATGGCGATGGCGTAACAGCCGACGATGGTCAGCGCCATCGACAGGCCCGAGGTGCCGCCCAGCCCGGTGAGCGGCACGGCGCAGGCGCCGAGCGCGAACATGCACACGCCGATCAAGGCCGACGCGCTGCCGGCTTTGTCCCCCTGGCTTTGCATCGCCAGCGACGAGGCGGTCGGGCCGACGATGCCGATCACCGCCACCGAGAAGAACAGCGGCACCAGCAACACGACCAGCGGCGCATGCAGCGCGGCGGCCAACAGCAGCAACAGCGATGCGACGGCCGCCAGCGTTAATCCGCCCCTCAACACCCGGCGTTCCCCCCAACGTGAACTGAGACGGCTGGCCAGCTGCGCCGCAATGATCAGCCCGACGCCGTTAATGGCGAAGCACAGGCTGAACATCTGCGGGCTGAGGCCGTAGATCTGCTGCAAGACGAAAGGCGAAGCGCCGATATAGGCGAACATGCCGGCCATTACGAAGCCCTGCGTCAGGCACAGGCCCATGAAATAGCGCTGGGTCAGCAACCCGCCGAGCGACATCAGCATCGCCAGAATGCCGCCCTGGCTGCGGCGCTCTACCGGCAGGGATTCGCGCAGCTTCAGCGCCGACAGGCTGAACAGCAGCACGGCGATGGCCGCCAGCACGCCGAAGATGCCGCGCCAGTTCATCACCTGCAGCATGACGCCGCCCAGCACCGGCGCGACGATCGGCGCCAGGCCGTTAACCAGCATCAGCAGGGCGAAGAAGCGGGTCAGCTCGTGGCCGGCGTACAGATCGCGAGCAATGGCGCGGGAAATCACCGCCCCGCCGGCGCCGGCGATGCCCTGGAGCAGGCGGGCGATCAGCAGTTGGTCAATGGTGGGCGCCAGCGCGCACCACAGCGAAGCGCCGAGCAGCAGGATCAGCGACAGCAGCAGCGGGCGCATACGGCCCAGTTTGTCGCTGTAAGGGCCAAAAATCAGCTGGCCGACGCCCAGGCCGAGAAGCCCGGCGGTCAGGCTGAGCTGCGCGGCGGCGGTGGAGGTATTCAGCTCGCCCGCCATTTCCGGCAGGGCGGGCAGATAGAGATCGGTGCACAGCGGCCCCAGCGCGGCCAACAGGCCAAGCACGACGGCGTACACCAGACGTTGTCTGGCTAAGTGTTTGGTCATGGGAGATTAAGATTTCCTGAACAGGTGAGAAATGGCCTGCTGATACAGATCGCGCAGCAGGGACGCATCGGCTTTTTGCGTGGTAAGGATACGGTAACCGGTGCCTTCGCTCATGACGGCGATAAACTCCACCCGCGCGGCGATCTCTTCCGCGCTGAAATCGGGATACAGCCGCTGCAGGTTGTGGCACACGTGGCGAAACAGCCGCGCCTCCGCATCGCTGAGCAGTTTGGCCACCACCGGGTTGCGCGTGGCCTCGGCGGTCACTTCCAGCATCAGCATGTGATCGGTTTCGCTCTCGCCCGGTTGCTGAAACAGCGTGCGCGCCGCCAGCGTGCCGGCGATCAGGTTGATGTGATCGCCAAGGTTTTCCAGGCGCTGCATCTTGCTGGTGATGATGCGATTGACGATCTCTTCGATAATCGCGTCTTTATTGGCGAAATAGCGATAGATTTGCCCGACGCTGAGCTGCGAGCCCTGGGCAATCTCCGCCATGCTGGCGGCATGGAAGCCGTGGCGGCGGAAGCTGGTTTTCGCCGCTTCGACGATCTGATCGCGGCGCGCCTGCACTTTGGCCTGTTTACTGTCGTTGGGGGAGAGCATCTGCCCGATCCTTTGCTGCGCGTGAGCCGGGTTCACAATTTTGGGTGTGAACGTTCATTCTCAATTGTAGTGTAACGGATGGGGAGGACGCAAGATGAACGCGCGTTGCGGGGAAAAGGTGTTTAGGCGAACAGGTAGGCGTTGATAAAGGCGGCGACGATCAGCACGCACAGCGCAACGGCGATCGCTTCGGCGGTGGTTTTCGGCAGGCTAAACATAGCGATTTCTCATCCAGTCAGGAGTTCTGGATGAGATTATGCGCATGCAAGATTAAGGAAACATTAAGGGCTTAGCGCCCGTTGACCCACATCACCAGCATGAAGGCCAGCAGCGTCATCGCCAGCGAGCCGGCCAGGTTAAGCAGCATGTTGGCCAATGCCCAGCCGAAGCGGCCGTCCTGCATCAGATACACCACCTCCAGCGAAAAGGTGGAGAAGGTGGTCAGGCCGCCGCAGAAGCCGGTGGTGATCAGCAGTTTCCAGGTGGGATCCAGGTGTGTCATGCGGGTGAAAATCGCCATCGCCAGACCGATGATAAAACCGCCGATCAGATTGACCATCAGCGTCCCGAGCGGAATGTGGGCGTTCAGCGGATTCATTTTCATGCTTACCGCCCAGCGCAAAACGCTGCCGACGCCGCCGCCGATAAAGACGGCCAGTAAAGAACTCAACATGGGGCAACTCCCTTTCAAACAGAGAAATTCACGGGCTCGGAAAGGGACAGGCGTAACGCTACGCGCCTCTCTCCGAGAGGTTACGTAGACATCATCAGCCTGTGAAGGCGGTTAGGGAGGAATGTCATCTCCAGCGTGCCGCACGGCCTTTTTCACCGTACCCGATGGATGTTACACCTAACGCCGTCTATTTTGTAGTATCGACCCCCTGCGAGGTAAAACCGATGGAAATCAGAGCGGCGCGTCTGGGCGACCGGCACGCTATCGCCGAATTGATGACGGTGTTGGGCTATCCCGGCACCGAGGCGTTTCTGACGCAGCGCATGCAGCAACTGTTGGCGCACCCGGACGAGGCGCTGCTGGTGGCGGCGGACGGGGCGCAAGTGCTGGGCGTGTTGTCGCTGCATTTCCTGCCGCAGCTGGCGTTGGCCGGCGACATTGGCCGCATCAGCTATTTTTGCGTCGACGATCGGGCGCGCGGCGCGGGCGTGGGGCGGCGGTTGTTGGCGGAGGGAGAGGCGTTGGCGCACCGTCGCGGCTGCGATCGGTTGGAGGTTCATTGCCACAGTCGCCGCGAGCGGGCCCATGCGTTTTACCTGCGCGAAGGCTTTGTTGAAGCGCCGAAGTATTTTGCCAAGTTATTAAGTCAGTAAGTTACTCCCCTGGCGGCACTGCCGTTTCCAGCCGGTTGCGGCCGTTTTGCTTCGCCCGATAGAGCGCGCTGTCGGCCGCTTTCAGCCAGTCCAGATAGCCGCCCAACGCGGGGTGGTAGTTGGCGATGCCGGCGCTGATCTGCAGCCGCAGTTGCGGCGCCTCCTTGAAGCTGACCGCATCCAGCCGCTGCTGGATGCGTCGCAGGACGATTTCCGCCTGCTCGGCGTTGGTGTTCGGCAGCACCGCGCCAAACTCGTCGCCGCCGTAGCGCCCGACGATATCCACGTTACGCAAGCCGATCAGCAGCTCTTCCGCCAGCGCCGCCAGGGCCTCATCCCCCAAAGCATGGCCGAAGGTGTCGTTGATGGTTTTGAAGCGGTCGATATCCATCAGGATCAGCGTGGCCTTATCCTGGTAGCGACGGCAACTGTCGAACTGACGATGCAGCAGATGCTCCCAGTGGCGACGGTTGTATAAGCCGGTCAGCCCATCGCGGGTGCTGATGCGCTGCAGCTCCTGTTTCTTTTCCGCCAGCCGCTTGGCGGTGCGGTAAGTCACCAGCCCGAGCAGCGTCGGGTAAAGGTAGATCATCGGCAGGCACAGATAGACCTGCAACGGCGTGCTGTACGGGTGAAACGGGAAGCCGAGCAGCGCGGCGGTGAACACCGCCGTGGCCAGTTGCATGGCCAATCCTTTTACAAACAGCGTTTTGCCGGCTGAAGCGATGTTATTCATGCTCATCATCGACAGGATGACGATGGCGGGCAGCGCGTTGAACGCCATCATCGCCGCCCAGAAGCCGCCGAAAGCGGAGTCGATCAACAGGTTGCGAATTTCGGCTTTGAACGGATCTTTGGCGCGGCGGGCCAGGCGGTAGGCGAGATGCGGCCAGAGAAAGCCGTGAAAGGCCAGCAATAGCCAGACCGCCGCGGGCGGAGCCAGGGGGTAGAGCGCGGCGCAGACGCAGATAAAGCCGAGCCCCAGACCGACGGCGCGGGGCAGGTAGGTGCGTTTGGCGAAGCTGAGGCCGGATTTTCGGGCATCGAAAATGGGTGGGGCAATATACATCCGGCATCTCCCTGATGAGTATCATGGCAGCGTATCATGCGGGTGATAAACTAAGAATAGTCTGGGATTCACGTCCAGAGGCCCTGTGGCATTACTGCGACCGATCTCACTCTGTTACATGTTGCGGTTGTGCGAGCCGAAGGAAAGTCGCTAAATATTCGCAGGCAAGGTCAGTTTTTCTCGCTGTTCACGCAGCGCTCTATGATAAGAAGGTGAGTATGGAAGGTATCAGCATTACCAAACTTCTGGTGATTGCGGTGTTGGTGATTTTACTGTTCGGCACCAGCAAACTGCGTACGCTCGGCGCCGATCTTGGCGCGGCGCTGAAAGGCTTTAAAAAAGCCGTGGGCGATGACAGCACGCCGCCGGCCGCCGGCAACAACGCCGCCGAAAGCCAGTCCGCTCAGCAGAGCGTCGAAAAGAAAGACGTTTAACCCCGTCTGACTGCGCGCAATAAAAAACGGATGCCTTGCGGACATCCGTTTTTTGGCGTTTCCGCCGTCTATAGCGTAACAAACTATTACGCGTTATTTCACTTCCATCCCTTTGGCCTGCAGATCGGCGTGGTAAGACGAACGCACGAACGGGCCGCAGGCGGCGTGGGTGAAGCCCATCGCCATCGCTTCTTCTTTCATCTCGTCAAACTCGGCAGGGCTGACGTAGCGCTGCACCGGCAGGTGGTGGCGGCTCGGCTGCAGGTACTGACCCAGCGTCAGCATGGTCACGCCGTGGCGACGCAGATCGCGCATCACTTCAATGATTTCCGCGTTGGTTTCGCCCAGGCCGACCATCAGGCCGGATTTGGTCGGGATATCCGGGTGCGCTTCTTTAAAGCGCTCCAGCAGCTTCAGCGACCATTCGTAGTTGGCGCCCGGACGCACCTGGCGGTAGACGCGCGGCACGTTTTCCAGGTTGTGGTTGAATACGTCCGGCGGCGTGGCGGTGAGGATCTCCAGCGCGCGGTCCATACGGCCGCGGAAGTCCGGCACCAGCGTTTCAATTTTGATGTTCGGGCTTTTGGCGCGGATGGCGGAGATGCAGTCGGCAAAGTGCTGAGCGCCGCCGTCGCGCAGATCGTCGCGGTCAACCGAAGTGATCACCACGTAACGCAGCGCCATGTCGGCGATGGTTTGCGCCAGCTTTTCCGGCTCGTTGGCGTCCGGCGCGATCGGGCGGCCGTGGGCCACATCGCAGAACGGGCAGCGGCGGGTGCAGATGGCGCCGAGGATCATAAAGGTAGCGGTACCGTGGTTGAAACACTCGGACAGGTTAGGGCACGAGGCTTCCTCACAGACGGAGTGCAGGCCGTTCTTGCGCATCGCGGCTTTGATGCCCTGAATGCGCGTTGAGTCGGCAGGCAGTTTGATCTTCATCCACTCGGGTTTACGCAACAGCTCCTGCCGTTCGGTGACCACCGTTTTGACCGGGATCAGCGCCATTTTGTCAGCATCGCGGTATTTGACGCCGCGTTCCATCTGAATTGGTTTACTCATAATCGTGCAGGTTCCAGTTACGAAGCTCGACCGTCTGGTAGCCGAGTAAATGAACAAATTCCTGTACCAGGATTGGGTGTATGTCTTCAATGCCAACGCCGGGCGCCAGCGCGCTGACCTGCGTCATCTGCATACCGGCGTAACCGCAAGGGTTGATGCGTTGGAAGGGGCTGAGATCCATTGCCACATTCAGGGCCAGGCCGTGGAATGAGCTGCCTTTGCGGATCCGCAAACCCAACGAACAGATTTTCTGCTCCCCCACGTACACGCCGGGCGCATCCGGACGGGCGCGCGATGCGAGGCGGAAGTGGGCGAGAGTGTTGATAACCGTATCTTCTATCGCCGTGACCAACTGACGTACGCCGACCTTGTTGCGTTTCAGATCGACCATCACGTACATCACCTGCTGACCCGGCCCGTGGTAGGTCACCTGGCCGCCGCGATCGCTCTGGACAACCGGGATGTCGCCGGGCATCAGCACGTGTTCGGCTTTGCCAGCCTGACCCTGGGTGAACACCGGGTGATGCTGCACCAGCCACAGCTCGTCCGGCGTGGTCTCGGTACGACTGTCGGTGAAGTTATGCATGGCTTGGGATACAGGCGCGTAGGGCTGCAACCCCAGCTGACGCAAAATGATCTTGTCTGGTTGCAAAAGAGTCATCGTCAGGTTACAGAAGTGGTAAAGCCATTATACCGGGCGCTCCGGCCTGCGACCAGCCTTTCGCTGACCAAAAATGCGCAACCCGGGAAGACGCTGCGCCATCCCGGGTTGATAAGCAGGGGTTTATGCTGGAATTACAGCACCATGCGAACAATTTCAATGTTGCCCAACTCTTCGTACAGGGTTTCGACCTGCTCGATGTGAGTGGCATTGATGGTGATGGAGACGGAGTGGTAGTTGCCTTTGCTGCTTGGCTTGACCTGCGGGTTGTAATCGCCCGGCGCATGGCGCTGCACCACTTCAACCACCTGGTCAACCAGCTCAGGCTGCGCCAGGCCCATTACCTTGTAGGTAAACGAGCAAGGGAATTCGAGCAGTTCGTTCAGTTTAGTTTTTTGCATGTGCGTGCGCTCCAGAGTGCTAGCTAATCTATAAAGTATAACTCCCGCCGGGGCGGGAGTTAGTGTTATTCACTATATGGGGACGATTTCGCCCGTTTCAACCGTTAACCGAACCAGTGGTGGAACATCAGTTTGATGTAGTCCACGATGCGGCTGAAGAAGCCGCCTTCTTTCACTTCGTTCATGACCACCAGCGGACGCTGGTCGATGGTTTTGCCGTCCAGCTGGAAGTTGATGCTGCCCACCACCTGGTTTTTCGCCAGCGGCGCGTGAATTTCCGGCGTGTTCAGCACGTAGCTGGCCTTCAGGTCTTTCATGCGGCCGCGCGGAATGGTCAGGTAGACGTCTTTGTCCACGCCCAGCTCAACGCGGTCGGCATCGCCGAACCAGACCGGCTCGGAGGCGAACTCTTTACCGACTTTCAGCGGCGCCACGGTTTCGAAGAAGCGGAAGCCCCAGGTCAGCAGTTTCTTGCTTTCGGCTTCACGGCCTTTGTAGGTGCGGCCGCCCATCACGGCGGAGATCAGGCGCATTTGGCCTTCGGTCGCCGAAGCCACCAGGTTGTAGCCCGCCGCGTCGGTATGGCCGGTTTTGATGCCGTCGACGTTCAGGCTGTTATCCCACAGCAGACCGTTGCGGTTCATCTGGCGGATATTGTTGAAGGTGAACTCTTTTTCCTTGTAGATCGCGTATTCTTCCGGCACGTCGCGGATCAGCGCCTGGCCGATCAGCGCCATGTCGCGCGCCGAGCTGTATTGGCCCTGCGCATCCAGGCCGTGCACCGTCTGGAAGTGGGTATTCTGCAGGCCCAGCTTGCTGACGTAGGTGTTCATCAGGTTGACGAACGCGTCCTGGCTGCCGGCGACGTAGTCGGCCATCGCCACGCAGGCGTCGTTACCGGACTGCAGGTTGATGCCGCGGGTCAGTTTGGAGACCGGCACGCGATCGCCCGGCTTCAGGAACATCAGCGAGGAGCCTTTGAACACCGGGTTGCCGGTCGCCCAGGCGTCCTGGCCGACGGTCACCAGATCGTCCTGGCCGATTTTGCCCGCTTTCAGCGCCTGGCCGATGACGTAGCTGGTCATCATTTTGGTCAGGCTGGCCGGATCGCGACGCGCATCGGCGTTCATCTCGGCCAGCACCTTGCCGGAGTTGTAATCAATCAGGATGTACGCTTCCGCATCGATCTGCGGGACACCTGGGATCATGGTTTTGATGTTAACGTCATCGGCGTGCGCAACGGAGGCTGCGCTCATTGCGATAACGGTGCCGAGGGCGATGCTTTTGATTAAGCGAAAAGAAGTTACTTGTTTCATGATCGGGACTACAACATCCGTGAAAGTAAAGTTAAAAAACGAGCCACACTATAGCAGATGCGATCCCGGCAGGCATTACCCATTCATCTGACTAATTGCGGTTAGTGCCCTTTTAGCTGCAAGAAAATGTTTCAGCTAAATAACCGCTTATCGGCCGTGAATGCCCGCCGGGCTTAACGCTCAGGGTGCAGCAGTAACGAAAGACTGTTGTTGCGCTTCGCTCGCCAGGCGTTGCTGCAGCTGGGCCGCCTGTTGACGGCTGCTGAACGGGCCAAGCTGGACGCGGTAAACGTTGCCGTTAGCCGCCACTTTGCCCGGGACGCCAAACTGTTGGCTCAGGCTCTGTTGCCAGCTCTGGGCGCGTTCGGCGCTGCTCAGCGCGCCGACCTGCACCACGTAGCCGCCGGAAGAGGCGGCAGCAGCCGTGCCGACAGCCGCCGCGCCGGCCGCGACCGGTGCGGCTACCGCGGCGACTTCAGGTTCGGAACCTTCCAGCACCCCGGCCGGCACCGCGCTCGGCGCGCCGAGGAAACCGCTGCGGCCGTTGGCGGCATTGCCGCCGGCAGCTGGGGAGCTGTTGTCGTCGGTGCGCAGGGTGCTGTTATCGATCGGGCGCACCGCCGCGCCGCTGGCGATCGGCGCCTCCTGTTGAATAGGGGTGCCCATGCCGCTGGAGCCGAGATCCGGGCGCGCCGGCAGGGCGTAGCTCTGTTTCGCCACGATGGTGCCGATGGTGCCGGGGCCGCTCAGCGTGCCGTCCGGCGCCACGTTGATGAAATCTACCTTGACCTTGGTGTTGTTGGACAGGTTGAGGCGGTCGGCGGCGGCTTTCGACAGATCGATGATGCGGCCCTTGGTGTATGGCCCGCGATCGTTGACGCGCACCACCAGCTGACGGCCGTTGGCCAGGTTAGTGACGCGCACATAGCTTGGGATTGGCAGGGTCGGATGCGCCGCCGTCAGGCCGTTGGGGTCAAACTGCTCGCCCAGCGCCGTGGTGTTGCCGTTGGCCTCTTCGCCATACCAGGCCGCCAGGCCGGTCTGCGAGAAGTTCTGCGGATCTTTTACGATGCGGTAAGTATCGCCATTAACCTTATAATCCTGCATGTTATTAGGGTTATAGGGTTCATATTGAGGCTCGACGCCGCCGATTTCCACCACCGGGCCGTTGTACGGCTGCGGAGGGGCTTGCTGTTCCGTGGTCGGGGCGGTACAGGCGGAGAGCAACACCGCCGCGACGCCGATCCAAAGCCATTCCTTACGCATTACTCACCTCTTATAAACTTTTAGACAGCATTTTCCGATGCGTGTGGATCGACATGATGATGCCGAAACCGGCCATCAACACTATCAGCGCCGAACCCCCGTAACTGACCAGAGGCAAAGGTACGCCAACTACCGGCAAAATGCCACTGACCATACCGATGTTAACAAAGACATAAACGAACAAAATCAGCATCAAGCCGCCGACCATGACGCGGCCAAAGGTGGTTTGCGCCTTGGCGGCGATCATCAGCCCGCGGATGATCACCAGCAGGTAAAGCGCCAGCAGCACCAGCACCCCGATCAGCCCCAGCTCTTCGGCCAGGACGGCGAAGATAAAGTCGGTATGGCGCTCCGGCAGAAACTCCAGCTGTGACTGGGTGCCGTGCAGCCAGCCCTTGCCGGACAGGCCGCCGGAGCCGATGGCGATCTTGGATTGAATGATGTGATAACCGGCGCCGAGCGGGTCGCTCTCCGGATCGAGCAGCATCATGACGCGGTCGCGCTGATAGCCGTGCATCAGGAAGAACCACAGCACCGGGATGAAGGCCGCCAGCGCGACGGCGGCGACGGCGATCAGCTTCCAGCTCATGCCGGACAGGAACAGTACGAACAGGCCGGAAGCGGCGATCAGGATAGAGGTGCCCAGATCCGGCTGCGCGGCCACCAGCAGCGTCGGCAGGAAGATCAGCACCAGCGCGATGGCGGTGTTTTTCAGCGAAGGCGGGCAGACGTCGCGGTTCATAAAGCGCGCCACCATCAGCGGCACGGCGATCTTGGCGATTTCCGACGGCTGGAAGCGCACTACGCCGAGATCCAACCAGCGCTGCGCGCCTTTACTGATCTGCCCGAAGGCGTCCACCAGGATCAGCAAAATCACGCAGAAGATATACAGATAGGGCGCCCAGCTTTCGTACACGCGCGGCGGGATCTGCGCCATGACGGCCATCACGATCAGCCCCATGACGATCTGCCCGATCTTGCGCTCCATCATGCCGATGTCCTGGCCGCTGGCGCTCCACATCACGAAGGCGCTGTAGACCAACAGGGCCAGGATCAGCAGCAGGAACGTCGGGTCGATGTGGATTTTGGTCCAGATCGAGCCTTTTTGTTGGCTTTCAGTCATGTTCTACCTTAGTCACCTTCTACGCCAGGCGGCAGCGGAGCTTCGCTTGGCAATTGCGTATTGTTGTCGCCCAGCAGAATGTGGTCGAGGATCTGGCGGGTGATGGTCCCCACCGCCGGACCGGAGCCGCCGTTTTCCAGAATGATGGCGACCGACACCGTCGGGTTGTTGAACGGTGCGAAGGCGGTCATCAGTTTGTGATCGCGCAGGTGCTCCGCCAGTTTGTGGGCGTTGTAGGTTTCATAGCCGAATACCTGTGCGGTACCCGATTTCGCCGCGGCTTTATAAGGTGCGTCCGCAAAGTATTTGCGCGCCGTCCCGTTCGGACGGTTGGCCACACCGTACATGCCGTCTTTGGCAATTTCCCAGAAGCCGGAGTGAATATCGCCGATCTGCGTGTTTTCTTCCTGTTTGAACGGCACCAGCGCGCCGTTGATGCGGGTGCTCTGCAGCAGGTGCGGCGTTTTGACGGTGCCGTCGTTGATCAGGGTGTTCAGCGCCTTGGCCATCTGGATCGGCGTCGCGGTCCAGTAACCCTGGCCGATGCCTACCGGAATGGTGTCGCCCTGATACCACGGTTTTTTATAGCGTTTCTGCTTCCATTCGCGCGTCGGCATCAGGCCGGAGCGCTCTTCGGACAGATCGATGCCGGTGTACTGGCCGTAACCGAATTTGGTCAGCCAGGTCGACAGCCGATCGATCCCCATGTCATAAGCGACCTGGTAGAAATAGGTATCTGCGGACTCTTCCAGCGCCTTGGTGACGTTCAGGCGGCCGTGGCCCCATTTCTTCCAGTCGCGAAAGCGTTTTTCCGAGCCGGGCAATTGCCACCAGCCGGGATCGAACACCACGGTGTTTTTGGTGATCACCCCGGCGCTCAGCGCCGACACCGCGATATAAGGCTTCACCGTCGAGGCGGGCGGGTAGACCCCCTGGGTGGCGCGGTTGATCAGCGGGCGATTCGGATCGTTCAGCAACCCCTGATAGTCCTTGCTGGAAATGCCGTCGACGAACAGGTTCGGATCGTAGCTCGGGTTGGAGACCATCGCCAGGATGGCGCCGGTGCGCGGATCGCTCACCACCACCGCGGCGCGGCTGCCGACCAACAGCTGTTCGATATAGCGCTGCAGGTTAAGATCGAGCGTCAGGTAGACGTCCTGACCGGCGGAAGGCGGCTGTTCGTGCAATTGGCGGATCACCCGGCCGCGGTTGTTGACCTCGACCTCTTCATAGCCGGTTTTGCCGTGCAGCGTGTCTTCGTAATAGCGTTCGATGCCCAGCTTGCCGATATCGTGGGTGGCGGCGTAGTTGGCCAGTTTGCCGTCTTTGTCCAGCCGCTCGACGTCGCGATCGTTGATCTTCGACACGTAGCCGGTGACGTGGGTGAGGGCGGAGCCGTAGGGGTAGTAGCGGCGCTGGTAGCCTTTCACTTCCACACCCGGGAAGCGGAACTGATTGACCGCAAAACGGGCGACTTGCACCTCGGTCAGCGCGGTTTTCACCGGAATGGAGACGAAACGGCGCGAGCGCTTGCGCTCTTTTTCGAAATTGGTGATGTCGTCATCGGTCAAGTCGACCACCGGGCGCAGCGCCTGCAGCGTGGCTTTGAGATCGTCGACCTTTTCCGGCATCAGTTCCAGCTGATAAATGGTGCGGTTGAGCGCCAGCGGAGTGCCGTTGCGATCGTAGATAATGCCGCGGCTGGGCGCGATGGGCACCAGCTTGATGCGGTTTTCGTTGGAGCGGGTGCGGTAATCCTCGACGCGGACCACTTGCAGATTATACAGGTTGGCGATCAGGATGCCGGACAGCACCAGGATGACCAAGAACGCCACCAGGGCGCGGCGTACAAACAGGGCGGATTCAGCCGTATAGTCGCGAAAAGGGTTACGTTCTATTTTCATCCCGCTGCTTTATTTCACTCTGTCACGGTCACCACCGGCTATTCCCGGTGGTAAGGATGATTTGTAGTAATACTCCAGGCGCGGTAGAGGCTTTCGGCCACCAGGACGCGCACCAAAGGATGCGGCAGTGTCAACGGAGAAAGCGACCAACTCTGCTCGGCAGCGGCTTTGCAGGCGGGCGCCAGCCCTTCCGGGCCGCCGATCAGCAAGCTGACGTTGCGGCCATCCTGCTTCCAGCGCTCAAGCTGCTGCGCCAGCTGCGGCGTTTCCCACGGCGTGCCTGGGATATCCAGCGTAACGATGCGGTTGCCTTTGCCCACCGCCGCCAGCATTTGTTCGCCTTCCTTGTCCAGAATGCGTTTGATGTCGGCGTTTTTGCCGCGTTTGCCGGCCGGGATCTCGGTCAGCTCAAACGGCATATCTTTGGGAAAGCGGTGCAGGTAATCCATAAAGCCGGTTTGCACCCAGTCTGGCATTTTGGTGCCGACCGCCACCAATTGCAGTTTCACCGCTTAGCTCCAGAGTTTTTCCAGCTCGTACAGGCGACGGCTTTCTTCCTGCATCACGTGCACGATCACTTCGCCCAGATCGACCACGATCCAGTCGGAGGCTTCCTGGCCTTTCATGCCAAACAGCTCCATGCCCGCGGCGCGGGATTCCTGCACCACGTGGCTGGCGATCGACATCACGTGGCGAGTCGACGTGCCGGTGCAGATGATCATGCAATCGGTGATGCTGGATTTGCCCTGTACGTCCAGAGCGACAATGTCTTGGCCTTTGAGGTCATCGATTTTATCGATGACGAAATCTTGGAGCGCTTTACCTTGCAAAGGTTCCCCCTCGGGTATGTTCTGTTCAGTCGGCTGCGGCGGGCAACATGCGCGCGCCGCGGCGTAACCGGATAAAGGTTTCGGCAGGCTGCCGCTGAAAGCCAGCTAACTGGTGACTGCCCGGCCAGCTAAGGTTTCCGGGGTTTTCAGCGGATACCTGAAAAATAGCGGCGCAGTATATCACGCACCTTTCGCTAGCGATATAAACCCTGCAACTCGATATAGCGCTGCACCGGGCGCGGCAGCAGATCGTCGCAGTTGAGGCCCTGATGGCGGCGCTGGCGGATCTCGGTGGCGGAAATTTCCAGCTCCGGCGTATCGGCCAGATAGATATGGCCGTGCGGGCGGCGGCTGAGCAGCGCCGGGTCGGCGGTGCGATGACGTTCCAGCCACTGCTGCAGTTCCGGCGTGTCCATGCGATCGTTATAGCCCGGGCGCGCCAACACCAGCAGATGGCAGACGTCCAACAGCGCCTGCCAGCGATGCCATTTATGCAGCGTCAGCAGCGAGTCCTGGCCAATAATAAACGCCAGCGGCTGGGCGGCGCCACGCTCTTTACGAATCGTTTCCAGCGTCTCGATGGTGTAGGAGGGGGTGGTGCGATGCAGTTCGCGATCGTCGACCGCGAACAGCGGATTGCCGGCGATCGCCAGCTCGACCATCTTCAAGCGCTGCTGTGCGTTGGCCTCGGGCTGCGGGCGGTGCGGCGGCACGTGGTTAGGCAGCAGCGTGACGCGATTCAGGCCCACTTCGGCGGCCAGCGCCTCCACCGGCCGCAGATGGCCGTAGTGGATCGGATCAAAGGTGCCGCCAAACAGCGCGTGCAATACGGTGGGGTGTTCCGGATTAGTGGGCATCGGTAAAACTCGTGGCCAGGGGTTTGCCGCACAGCAGCATCGACAGGGTTTCCAGTTCCGGCCAGACCGACTGGCCATAGTCCTGCTTGAGGGTCAGCTCGATTTGCGTCAGCAGCTGTACCGCTTGCTGCAGCTGGGCGCCGGACAGGCGTTGCAGCGCCTGGGTCACCAGCGGGCGGCGGTTCTGCCAGACCTTGTGCTGATCGAACAGCGTGCGCAGCGGCGCGGACGCCATGCGGCGCTGCAGCGTCAGCAACAGCAGCAGTTCGCGCTGCAGGGTGCGCAACAGGATCACCGGCTCGACATCCTCTTGCTGCAGCTGCTGTAAAATATGCCAGGCGCGCTTGCTCTTGCCGGCCAGCAAGGCGTCCAGCCAGTGGAACGGCGTGAAGTGGGCGGCGTCGTTCACCGCCTGCTCGACGCGCGGCAGGGTGAGCTTGCCGTCCGGGTGCAGCAGCGACAGCCGCTCCAACGCCTGCGACAGCGCCAGCAGGTTGCCTTCGTAGCAGTAGCACAGCAGCTGATTGGCGGCGTCGTCCAACTCCAGCTTCATCGCCTTGGCGCGCGCGGCGACCCAGCGCGGCAGCTGTGCCTGCTCCGGCGTCTGGCAACTGACGAGGGCGCCGTGCGGGCTGAGCGCCTTGAACCAGGCGCTGTTTTCCTGCGCTTTGGTGAGGCGCGGGCCGCGCAAGATCAGCAGGATGTCGTCGTGCAGCAGGGTGGCGAGCTTGGTCAGCTGTTCACCGATCGGCGCCGTCGGGCCGTTTTCCGGGAAAATCAGCAGCAGCGTCTGGCGGCTGGCGAACAGGCTCATCGCCTGGCAGATGCCGAAGATGGCGTCCCAGTCGGTGTGGGCGTCGAGGGAAATGCTGTAGTGCTCGCTGAACTGCTGCTGTTGCGCGGTCTGCCGGAGCAGATCCTGGCTTTCCTGCAGCAGCAGCGGTTCATTGCCGCTCAATAAATAACAAGCGCGCAGCCCCTCTCGGAGCTGCGCGGCAAGTTGTTCCGGATAAATGCGGATCATTGTGCGGTTTGGCTTGCCGCTCGTTCGCCGACGGCAGCGGCTTTCTGCCGGTTTTCTTCTTCCGCCGCGTGCACGGTCAGCAGTTTGCGCACCAGCTGTTGCGCCGCCTGCTCACGCATTTCCTGGCGAATGATCTCCTGCTCGGAGTCTTTGGCCAGCGCGGTCAGCGGGTTGTCGAAGAACGAACGGAACACTTTCACCGACAGCGGATACAGGTCATGCCCCGGGATCAGCACCTGGGCCTGCACGGTTAGCACCAGCTGATACTCGGCGGTTTTACCGTCCTGGAAGATCGAGGCGGTATCCTGGCTTTCCGTCGCGCCGACGATGCGCAGAGAAGGCACGTCTTTACGCTTCGGATCGCTGACGATGGTCACGGCGTTCAAACGCAGTTGCTCACGCACCGCGCGCGTCAATGGCCCGTAAGGATCCGAACTGTCCAGGATCAGCGTTTTCATTTCATTAGGCACCTGCGTGGTGCCACGCAGGTGAAAACCGCAGCCGGCGGTGACCAGCACCGCCAACCCCAGCAACAGCGTCAGAATACGTTGTCGCACAACTCCTCCTTGTGTTAACCCACAACCAGGTTAAGCAGTTTGCCCGGAACATAGATCACTTTGCGAATCGTGACGCCGTCCAGATATTTAGCCACCAGATGCTCTTCGGCAGCGCGCGCGCGCACTTGCTCTTCGGTCGCATCGGCAGATACGGTGATTTTAGCGCGAACCTTGCCGTTCACCTGCACCACCACCAGCTTGGAGTCCTCGACCATCGCCTGCTCGTCGGCAACCGGCCATGGCGCGGTGTCCACGTCGCCTTCGCCGCCCAGCGCCTGCCACAGGGCGAAGCACACGTGCGGGGTGAACGGATACAGCATGCGAACGACGGCCAGCAGCGCTTCCTGCAGCAGCGCGCGATCCTGCTCGCTCTCCTGCGGCGCGCGGGCCAGTTTGTTCATCAGCTCCATCACGGCGGCGATCGCGGTGTTGAAGGTCTGGCGGCGGCCGATATCGTCGGTCACTTTGGCGATGGTTTTATGCAGATCGCGGCGCAGCGCTTTCTGCTCTTCGTTCAGCGACGCCACGTCCAGCGGCTGTACCGCGCCTTTTTCCACGTGATCGTAGGCCAGTTTCCATACGCGTTTCAGGAAGCGGTTAGCCCCTTCCACGCCGGATTCCTGCCACTCCAGCGTCATTTCTGCCGGTGAAGCGAACATCATGAACAGACGCACGGTGTCCGCGCCGTATTTTTCCACCATCTCCTGCGGGTCGATGCCGTTGTTCTTCGACTTCGACATTTTGCTCATGCCAGCATAGACCAGTTCACGGCCTTGCGGATCGGTGGCCTTGATGATGCGGCCTTTGTCATCGCGCTCGACGGTGGCGTCAACCGGGGATACCCAGACGCGCTCGCCGCTGTTGCCGGTGTAGTAGAAGGCGTCGGCTAGCACCATGCCCTGACACAGCAGGCGCTTGGCCGGCTCATCGGAATCCACCAGGCCCGCATCGCGCATCAGCTTGTGGAAGAAGCGGAAGTACATCAGGTGCATGATGGCGTGCTCGATGCCGCCGATATATTGATCGACCGGCAGCCAGTAGTTAGCGGCTGCCGGATCCAGCATGCCCTGGTCATACTGTGGGCAGGTGTAGCGCGCGTAGTACCAGGAGGACTCCATAAAGGTGTCGAAGGTGTCGGTTTCGCGCAGCGCAGGCTGGCCGTTGACGGTGGTCTTCGCCCACTCAGGGTCGGCCTTGATCGGGCTGGTGATGCCGTCCATGACCACGTCTTCCGGCAGGATCACCGGCAGTTGGTCTTCCGGCGTCGGCATCACGGTGCCGTCTTCCAGCGTCACCATCGGGATTGGCGCGCCCCAGTAACGCTGACGGGAAACGCCCCAGTCGCGCAGACGGTAATTGACCTTGCGCTGGCCGACGCCTTTGGCGACCAGTTTGTCGGCGATGGCGTTAAAGCCCGCTTCGTTGTCCAGACCGTCAAACTCGCCGGAGTTGAACAGCACGCCTTTGTCGGTCATCGCTTCGGCGCTCACGTCAGGCTGGCTGCCGTCGAGGTTCAGGATCACCGGTTTGATCGGCAAATCATATTTGGTGGCGAATTCCCAGTCGCGCTGGTCGTGCGCCGGCACCGCCATCACGGCGCCGGTGCCGTATTCCATCAGCACGAAGTTGGCGACCCACACCGGCAGCTTCTCGCCGCTCAGCGGATGGACAACGAACAGGCCAGTCGGCATGCCTTTCTTCTCCATCGTCGCCATTTCGGCTTCGGCCACTTTGGTGTTGCGGCATTCGTCGATGAAGTCGGTCAGCGCCGGGTTGTTGTGTGCGCCCTGTTGCGCCAGCGGGTGGCCCGCGGCGACCGCCACGTAGGTGGCGCCCATGAAGGTGTCGGGACGGGTGGTATAAACCGTCAGCTTCTCTTCGCTGCCAGCCACGTCGAAGGTGATTTCCACGCCTTCGGAGCGGCCAATCCAGTTGCGCTGCATGGTTTTCACCTGCTCCGGCCAGCTTTCCAGCGTGTCCAGATCGTTCAGCAGCTGATCGGCGTAGGCGGTGATTTTGATGAACCACTGCGGGATCTCTTTACGCTCGACCTTGGTGTCGCAGCGCCAGCAGCAGCCGTCGATAACCTGTTCGTTGGCCAGCACGGTCAGATCGTGCGGGCACCAGTTCACCGCCGAGGTCTTCTTGTAGACCAGGCCTTTTTCATACAGCTTGGTGAAGAACCACTGTTCCCAGCGATAGTATTCCGGCTGGCAGGTGGCGATTTCGCGATCCCAGTCGTAGCCGAAGCCCAGCAGTTTCAGCTGGTTCTTCATGTATTCGATGTTGTCGTAGGTCCACGGGGCCGGTGCGGTGTTGTTTTTCACCGCCGCGCCTTCCGCCGGCAGGCCGAACGCATCCCAGCCGATCGGCTGCAGTACGTTTTTGCCCAGCATGCGCTGATAGCGCGAGATCACGTCGCCGATAGTGTAGTTACGAACGTGGCCCATGTGCAGTCGGCCGGACGGGTAAGGCAGCATGGATAGGCAGTAGTACTTTTCCTTGCTGTCGTCTTCGGTAACTTTGAAAGTCTGCTTCTCTTGCCAGTGAAGCTGTACGTTCGATTCTATGTCTTCTGGACGGTATTGCTCTTGCATGGCGGCCGGTGGTCCTGTAGGTGTAAACCGTTGCCCCGGTCAGAGGCAACGCAATGAACATTTAGTATTCGTAGATCCGCATAGCATAGCTGATAAGACCTCCCGGCAACAACTCCAAGCGCCTGACTCGGCGCATTTAAAAAAAACGCCGCCATGACGCGGCTCACAACCTGCGGATCCCGCGTCTTGCCAAGTGACATCAGTCATTTACGGCTAAAATAAGAACAAGTAGCTTAAGGGTATCCCCATGGCCAAGTCCGGCGCAGCGTTTATCGAGGAGAGTCTATGAACAAGGTTGCTCAGTATTACCGCGAATTGGTGGCATCGCTGACCGAACGTCTGAAAAACGGCGAACGCGATATCGACGAACTGGTGGCCAGCGCGGAGCGGCGGTTGAACGAGGCCGAAGATCTGACGCGCGACGAGGTGCGGCAGGTGACGCAGGCGGTGCGGCGCGATCTGGAAGAGTTCGCCCGCAGCTATCAGGAAAGCCGGGACGAGTTTACCGACAGCGTGTTTATGCGGGTGATTAAGGAGAGCCTGTGGCAGGAACTGGCGGATATCACCGATAAAACCCAGTTGGAGTGGCGCGAGGTGTTCAAGGATGTCAGCCACCACGGCGTGTATCACAGCGGTGAAGTGGTGGGGCTGGGCAATCTGGTCTGCGAACAATGTCACTACCACCTGGCGTTTTACACGCCGGAAGTGCTGCCGCTCTGCCCGAAATGCGGTCACGACCAATTCCAGCGTCGGCCATTTGAACCCTGATGACGTCCCCCGTCGCGGCGGGGGACGCTGACGTTTACCGTTAACGGAACAGTTTCTTCAGCAGGTTGCTCAGGAAACCGCCGCTGACGGCTTCTTGGGCGACGTTTGCCGGCGCCGGTGCGCTGGCCGGGACGGCGACGCCGGCCGGGATTTTCTGCGCGACCGCGATGCGGCTGTCCTGGGCGGCTTTCTCCGCCGCTTCCGGGCCGTAGGCGAAGCCTTCCGCCAGCACGAATTCAACGTCGGTGATGCCGATAAAGCCCAGGAACAGTTTCACGTACGGGGTGATCAGATCCGTCGGCGTGTCGGCGTGGATGCCGCCGCGGCTGGAGATGACGATCGCTTTCTTGCCCGTCACCAGCCCTTCGGCGCCGGCGGAGGTGTAGCGGAACGTCTGACCGGCGCGGGCGATCAGATCGAAGTAGATCTTCAGCTGCGTCGGGATGTTGAAGTTGTACATCGGGGCGCTGATGATCAGCGTGTCGTGCGACTTCAGCTCGGCAATCAGCTCATCGGACAGCGCCAGGGTGCTTTGCTGATGCGGCGTCAACGGTTTGTCGCCGGCGGTAAAGCCGGCCATCACTTCGCCATCCAGCTCCGGCAGCGTTGGGTTGGCCAAGTCGCGCACGGTGAAAGTGTCTTCCGGATGAGCTTCACGCCATTGTTCAACAAAAAAATCGACTAATTTTCCAGACTGGGAATATTCACCCAGAATACTTGATTTCAGGACCAGTACGCGGCTCATTGGCTTATCTCCAGGCGAAGTGTAATTGGTAACGATGTCAATCGGTGTAAACGCATGGTAGAGGCAAGCCATCAACAGTGATAGCGCAAAAATTCGCTGAGTTAAATCAAAAAAGTTGAATGAGGGCGCGAGCGCGCCCCGAGAGGATTAATAACGCGCGACGCGCTCGGCCAGCAGATCGATAAAGCCTGCGCGATCGATGCCGGTCAGCACTTCCACGTTGGCCGCGTTGCCGGTTTGCTGGAAATAGTCCACCACCGTCATGCCGACGGTGTACTCCCCTTTGGTTTCCACACCGACCCAGCGTTCAACGCCGGTAAACAGCTGCGGCGCCAGCAGCCAGGCGATGGTGCAGGGATCGTGCATCGCCGCGCCAGGCAGGCCGCGCGGGTGGCTGAGATACAGCGGCAGGTAAAAATCGAGCATCTCCGCCACCGCCTGCGCGACCGGATTGGCTATCTGACGAATGCGCTCGATATCCTGCGGCAACACCAGCGCCTGATGGGTGACGTTCAGCCCAGCCATGGTCAGCGGCACGCCGGATTTCAACACCATCTCGGCGGCTTCGGGATCGACGAAGATATTGAATTCCGCCACCGGCGTGGTATTGCCGGCATTCATGCCGCCGCCCATAAACACGATGCGCTCGATACGGCTTTTCAGCTCGGCGTGCTGGGCCAACAGCAGGGCGATGTTGGTCATCGGGCCGGTCACCACCAGGGTGATTGGCTGCGGGCTGGCGCGCAGCAGGTCGGCGATCAGCTCGACGGCGCCGCGGGGATCGGGTTTGAGGGCCGGCGTCGGCAGGTGGGTGTTGCCCATGCCGGTTTTGCCGTGGACATAGTCGGCGATCACCAGCTCGCGCATCAGCGGGCGAGCGGCGCCGGCGGCGACAGGGATGTCCTCGCGCTGCATCAGGGTCAACAGACCCAGCGCGTTATGCAGGGTTTTCTCCGGCGTCTGGTTGCCGGCGGAGGTGGTGATGGCTTTGACGTCCAGCTCCGGCGAGCGCAGCGCCATAGCCAGCGCGATGGCGTCGTCGAGGCCGGGATCGCAATCGATGATAATAGGGCGGGGCATGTTCTTTCTCCTCTGTTTGTTATCCGGCGAGCATCGGATCAAAAACGAGGAGATACAAGCGCTTTTCGTGCCGGGAGAAAAGATGCGCCCCTGGCGGGGCGCATAGTGAGAACTTAGTGCAGGATCTTGGCGAGGAAGTCCTTGGCGCGATCGGACTCGGGGTTGTTGAAGAAATCGTCTTTGTTGCGGTCTTCGACGATTTTGCCTTCGTCCATAAAGATCACGCGGTTCGCCACCTTGCGGGCGAAGCCCATTTCGTGGGTCACCACCATCATGGTCATGCCTTCGTTCGCCAGCTCGACCATCACGTCCAGCACTTCGTTGATCATTTCCGGATCGAGCGCCGAGGTCGGTTCGTCGAACAGCATGGCGATCGGATCCATGCACAGCGCGCGGGCGATGGCGACGCGCTGTTGCTGGCCGCCGGAGAGCTGACCGGGGAACTTGTTGGCATGGGCGGACAGGCCGACGCGTTCCAGCAGCTTCAGGCCCTTCTCGCGTGAGGCGGTCTTGTCGCGCTTGAGCACTTTTACCTGCGCCAGCGTCAGGTTGTCGATGATAGACAGGTGCGGGAACAGCTCGAAGTGTTGGAACACCATGCCGACCTTGGCACGCAGCTGCGCCAGGTTGGTTTTCTTGTCGTTGACCGGCGTGCCGTTCACCAGGATGTCGCCCTGCTGGATCGGCTCGAGGCCGTTGACGGTTTTGATCAGGGTGGACTTGCCGGAACCTGAAGGACCGCAGACGACGACCACTTCGCCTTTTTTCACTTCGGTGGTGCAATCGGTCAACACCTGAAAGTGACCGTACCACTTAGAAACATTTTTCAGGGATATCATCAAACAGTCCTTTTCTTCAAATAGCTTACCAGCGCCGAGGCGGCGAGGCTGATAACAAAATAGACAAAGCCGGCGAACAGGATCATTTCAACCTGGGTGCCGTCGCGTTCGCCGATGGTCGACGCGGTGCGGAAGAAGTCGGCCAGGCTCAGTACGTAAACCAGCGAGGTATCCTGGAACAGTACGATGCCCTGGGTCAGCAGCAGCGGCACCATGGCGCGAAACGCCTGCGGCAGGATCACCAGCCGCATGGATTGCCAATGGGTCATGCCCAGCGCCAGCGCGGCGGAGGATTGGCCGCGCGAGATGCTGATAATGCCGGCGCGGATGATTTCCGAGTAATAGGCCGCTTCAAACAGGGAAAAGGCTACCATAGCCGAGATCAGGCGAATATCGGTTTTCGGCGATAACCCTAGAACCTGTTGTAATAAGCTTGGAACCACCAGATAGAACCACAGCAGCACCATCACCAGCGGCACCGAGCGGAACAGGTTGACGTACAGGGTGGCGAACCAGCTGATCGGTTTGAACGGCGACAAACGCATCACCGCCAGCACGGTACCCCACAGAATGCCGACCACGATGGCGGTCACGGTGATCTTCAGCGTGATCACCATGCCCTGCAGCAAATAAGGGAAGCTTGGGACGATCGACGCCCAGTCAAATTCGTACATTATTTACTCCCCAGGTTGCCAGGCAACTGCACTTTCTTTTCGACCAGACGCATAAACAGCATGATAACGGCGTTGATGCCGATATAAGCCAGCGTGATGGCGGTAAAGGATTCATAGGCGTGTGCGGAGTAATCCAACAGCTTGCCGGCCTGCGCGGCCATGTCCACCAGCCCGATGGTGGAGGCGATGGCGGAGTTTTTGACCAGGTTGAGCATTTCCGAGGTCATCGGCGGCACGATCACCCGGTAGGCGTTCGGCAGCAGCACGTAGCGGTAGGTTTGCGGCAGCGTCAGGCCCATCGCCAGCCCGGCGGCTTTCTGGCCGCGCGGCAGGGACTGAATGGCGGCGCGCACCTGCTCGCATACGCGGGCGGCGGTAAACAGCCCCAGGCAGAGCATGGAGGAGACGAAGAACTGCACGTTGGGATCCAGCTCGCTTTTAAACCAGGTGCCGATATTGGCCGGCAGCAGCTCGGGGATCACCAGATACCAGGTAAAGAATTGCACGATCAGCGGCACGTTGCGGAACAGTTCGACGTAACAGGTGCCGAGAGTGGAAAGAAAGCGGTTGGGCACGGTACGCAAGATACCGAACAGCGAACCGACGAAGAAAGCGATAATCCATGCACAGACGGAGAGGGCCACCGTGACCTGAAAGCCGGACCAAATCCAGCCGAGGTAAGTGGTGTTCCCAAACGGGGCCTGCTGCAGGAAGATACCCCAGTTCCAATCTATTGACATAACAAACTCCGGTAAACGGGCGCAGGGCGCCGAAGATTGATGACTTGATGAGCGCCGATCGCCGTGCGGCCAGTCTGGCTGGCTTGTTGTGTGCGGAGATCGGTGATGCGCGTTGGGGAAAATGAGGGAGGGGAACGGCCCCCCTCATACCTGTCTGTCCCAGTCATCAACTGGGCCGGTTTGGCCTGCGGCCGCCCCGGCTCTTGTTCTATTTAGTTCAACGCTTTGTCGTTAGGCTCTTTGAACAGCTGCTTCATGTCGTCCGAGAGTTCGAAGTTCATGTTGAGGTTTTTCGGTGGAATAGGCTGCTTGAACCATTTGTCAAACCACTTGGCCGCTTCACCGGAGGTTTGCGCCTGGGCGATGGTGTCATCGACCAGCTTTTTGAACTCAGGATCGTCTTTGCGCAGCATGCAGCCGTAGGCTTCTTTCGACTGCGGCGTGCCGATGATTTCCCACTGATCCGGCTTCTTGGCCTTGGCGCGCTCGCCCGCCAGCAGGGCATCGTCCATCATGAAGGCCACCGCGCGGCCGCTTTCCAGGGTGCGGAAGGAGTCACCGTGGTCTTTGGCGCTGATGATGCGCATGTTCATTTTGTCGCTGTCGTTCAGCTTGTTCAGCAGCACTTCGGAGGTGGTGCCGGAGGTGACCACCACCGGCTTACCGGCCAGGTCTTTAAAGTCTTTGATGTCGGAGCCTTTTTTCACCAGCAGACGGGTGCCGACCACGAAAATGGTGTCGGAGAAGGCGGCCTGCTTTTGGCGCTCGAGGTTATTGGTGGTGGAGCCGCACTCGAAGTCATAGGTGCCGTTTTGCAGCAGCGGGATGCGGTTCTGCGAGGTAATCGGCAGCATTTTCACCTGCAGATTCGGTGCATTAAGTTTTTTCTTAACAGCTTCAACGATTTGGTTGGAGTAGTCCTGAGAGTAGCCCACAACTTTTTGTTGGTTGTCGTAGTAGGAAAAGGGCACTGACGATTCGCGGTGGCCGACAACGATCACGCCGTTGTCTTTGATTTTCTTCAGCGTACCGGACAGGTCTTCCGCATGCGCCACGCTACCTGCCATACCGAGCAGCAGTAACGATAACGCCAATTTACGCATTTGCATGGTCCAACTCCTTTGCTGTTGTGGTGGCTCTGACTAAAGAGCGTCAGGTTAAATCGACTATTTATTGCTCAAGTTATAAAGATAGTCTTAGAACGGATAGCCGTTAAAAAATAACCGATTGTGAATATCTTGAAACTAAAATGTTTCATTTTTTGAGACGCCGCGCGCACCAAATCAATGCAACCAAACCCCGACGCACCTGCATGGTGCGTTCGGCGCCTCCAAAATGTGCACGGGTGCGACAAAACGTCAGCAAAAGTTAACCGACGTGCGATGTCACCTTAGATAAAGCAAGGAGTGTGCCAGCCGCGTTGATTTAACGACGTTTTCTGACCGAGGTGGGGGAACGTTTACGGAAACGCGGGGCGCGGCGGGCGCGCCCCGGCGAACAGGACTATTTGCGGCGCAGGCCCAACATCAGCGCCCAACCGCCCAGCAACAGGGTGATCACCCACAGCGGCGCGGCGCCGAAACGCGCGTAAGGCGTGACGCCGGTGGTCGGTGTGACCCTCACTTCAAGCACCTGACGAGTGAACTGCGGGATCTCGGCGATCACGTCGCCGTTCGCGTCCACTGCGGCGGTGACGCCGTTGTTGGTGCTGCGCAGCAGCGGCCGGCCCAGTTCCAGCGCCCGCATGCGCGCCATCTGGAAGTGCTGCCATGGGCCGATGGAGTGGCCGAACCAGGCGTCGTTGGAGATGGTCAGCAGGAAGTTGGTGTCCGGGCGGAAGTTATCGCGCACCTGCTGGCCCAACACGATTTCGTAGCAAATGGCCGCCGTCAGGTTGTAGCCGCGTACGCTGAGCTGCGGTTGTACGTAGTCGCCGCGGCTGAAGGAGGACATCGGCAGGTCGAAGAACGGCGCCAGCGGCCGCAGCAGCGTCTCCAGCGGTACGAACTCGCCGAACGGCACCAGGTGGTGCTTGTTGTAGCGATCGTTGGCTGGGTACCTGTACGGCGTCGGTTCACCGAGCACGATGGCGCTGTTGTAGATTTGCTGGCCCTGCGGCGTGGCGCGCACGTCGACGATGCCGGTGATGAGGCTGCTGTTCTTCGCCCGCATCAGGTCGTCCATCATCGTCAGGAAGCCGTTCTGATTGGCTTCATAATCCGGGATGGCGGATTCCGGCCAGATAACGATCGGTGCCTTACCCATGTAGGGACGGGTTTCGTCCAGATAGGTTTGCAGCGTGCTGACCAGCGCTTTCGGATCCCATTTCATCGATTGAGCGATGTTGCCTTGCACCATGGCGATATTCACCGCTTTATCAGTCTGCGGAGTAAACCACTGCAGCTGGCGCAGCGGCCATGGCAACAACAGCAGCGCGGCGGCGATCACCGCCGCCGAGAGGCGGCGCTGATTGACGGCGTACACCAGCAGGCCGGCGATGGCCATCAGCACAAAGGTGATGGCGTCGACGCCCAGCAGCGGCGCGATGCCTTTCAGCGGGCCGTTGATCTGGCTATAGCCGAACTGCAGCCATGGGAAGCCGGTCAGCACCCAGCCGCGCAGGAATTCCGTGACCTGCCACAGCGCCGGCGCGGCGATGGCCAGCCGCCACCAGCGGGTAGCCGGCCACAGGCGGGTCAGCAGCCCGGCGAACAGCCCGGTATACAGCGACAGGTAAGCGGCGAGCAGCGCCACCAGGAAGACGTTGACGGCGAAGGGCATGCCGCCGAAATCGGCGATGCTGACATACACCCAGTTGATCCCGCTGCCGAACAACCCGAAGCCCCAGACAAAGCCGAGCAGGGCGGACTGTTTGGTGGTGCGATTGAGGGTAACGGCCAGCAGGCCGAACAGGGAGACGATGGCCGCGGGCCAGAAATCGTAGGGAGAGAACGCCAGCGTCCCGCCGGCACCTGACAACAGCGCCAGCAGGGCGCGAACCCACTGGCGTTCAAGTAATGAGGCTTTAGCCATGTTGGATTTAATCTTCCAGTTTCGGTGGTGGAGAGTCGTCCGGAATTTTTACATGAACCTGGATGATACGTCGACTGTCTGCCATGGCAACTTTAAATAGGTAACCTTCGATTTCAATGGTTTCCCCGCGTGCAGGCAGATGGCCGAAGGCTTGCATCACCAAACCGCCGATGGTATCGACCTCGTCGTCGCTGAAATGGGTGCCGAAGGCTTCGTTGAAGTCTTCGATCGGGGCCAGCGCGCGTACGGTGTACATGTGGCGGCTGAGCTGGCGGATATCCAGATCGTCTTCGTCGTCGTATTCGTCTTCGATCTCGCCGACGATCAGTTCCAGAATGTCTTCGATGGTGACCAGGCCGGACACGCCGCCGAATTCGTCAATGACAATCGCCATGTGGTAGCGCTGGGAGCGGAACTCTTTCAACATCCGGTCGACGCGCTTGCTTTCCGGCACCACCACCGCGGTGCGCAGCACTTTGTCGATGCTGAACGGCTCGGAGTCTGCGCGCATGAACGGCAGCAGATCCTTGGCCATCAGGATGCCTTCGATGTGATCTTTGTCTTCGCTGATCACCGGGAAGCGCGAGTGGGCGGAGTCGATAATCACGTCCAGGCACTCTTCCAGCGTCTGGTTGCGCTTGAGCGTCACCATCTGGGAGCGGGGGATCATGATGTCGCGCACGCGCTGTTCGGCGATATCCATCACGCCTTCCAGCATGTCGCGGGTATCGGGATCGATCAGGTCGTTTTGTTCGGAATCACGGATCAGCTCGACCAGATCGCCACGGTTTTTGGGCTCGCCGTGGAACAGCTGGTTAAGGATAAGAGTAAAGAACCCCTTCTTGGGACTGGGGCTGTCATTGCTTTGTGAATGGTCGTCGCTCATGGCGTTTTCGTTACTGTCACTCATGTCAGAGTTAAGGGGCGTCAGCGACAGCCCCGTTAGGGGCTGTAAGGTAAACGGCTGACGTCAGACGGGGTCTTTTTCCGCCAGGTACGGATCAGGGTAGCCCAGTCCGTGCATGATTTCGGTTTCCAAAGACTCCATTTCTTCGGCTTCATCGTCTTCGATGTGGTCATACCCTAGCAGATGAAGACTGCCGTGGACAACCATATGCGCCCAGTGGGCCTCCAGCGTTTTGCCTTGCTCAATCGCTTCCTGCTCAACCACCTGGCGGCAGATGATCAGATCGCCGAGCAGCGGCAGCTCGATGCCCGGCGGGGCCTCGAACGGGAAAGAGAGCACGTTGGTCGGCTTGTCTTTGCCGCGGTAGGTTAGGTTCAGCTCGTGGCTTTCCGCTTCGTCCACCAGACGCACGGTCACCTCGGCCTCTTCCTGAAATTGCGGCAGCACGCCTTCCAGCCAGCGCTGGAAGGTGGCCTCATCCGGCAGGCCGTCGCTGCTTTCACAGGCAATCTGCAGATCCAAAATCACCTGACTCATGGTGTCTCCTGCTCGGAGGCGGCGAGCGCCTCGCGCTTACGTTGTTCGGCAATCGCGTCTTTGCGTTTCTGTTCGGCGGCTTCCCAGGCCTCATAGGCGATGACCACGCGGGCCACCACCGGGTGGCGCACCACGTCTTCGCTGTGGAAGAAGTTGAAGCTCAGTTCTTCCACGTCCGACAGCACTTCCACCGCGTGGCGCAGGCCGGATTTCTGGTTGCGCGGCAGGTCGATCTGGGTGACGTCGCCGGTGATGACCGCCTTAGAGTTGAAGCCGATGCGCGTCAGGAACATCTTCATCTGCTCGATGGTGGTGTTCTGGCTCTCATCCAGAATGATAAAGGCGTCGTTCAGCGTACGGCCGCGCATATAGGCCAGCGGCGCGACTTCGATCACGTTGCGCTCAATGAGCTTCTCCACGCGCTCGAAGCCCAGCATTTCGAACAGGGCGTCGTACAGCGGGCGCAGATAAGGATCGACCTTCTGGCTCAGATCGCCCGGCAGGAAGCCCAGCTTTTCGCCGGCTTCGACCGCGGGACGGGTCAGCAGAATGCGGCGAATTTCCTGGCGTTCCAGCGCATCCACCGCGGCGGCGACCGCCAGGTAGGTTTTGCCGGTACCGGCCGGGCCGATGCCGAAGGTGATGTCGTGATCGAGAATGTTGGCGATGTACTGCGCCTGGTTAGGCGTGCGCGGTTTCACCATGCCGCGCTTGGTTTTGATGGTGACCGCCTTGCCGTAATCCGGCACGCTGTCCGCCACCTGTTCCAGCACCCGGCTCTCTTTGATCGCCAGATGGATTTGCTCCGGATCGATATCCGGGATCACGCCGCGAATCGGCGCGGTATCCACGTACAGATGGCGCAGGATATCGGCGGCGGCGACCACGCACAGGTTTTTGCCGACCAGCTTGAAGCGGTTTTCGCGACGATTGATTTCGATGCCCAATCGGCGCTCGAGTTGCTTGATGTTGTCATCAAACGGGCCGCACAGGCTGAGCAAACGCTGGTTGTCTGCGGGCTCCAACATAATTTCTTGTGTTGCGACGTTCAAACTATTCCTCTAGGTCACATCGGGCCTGGTTGATGTCACATAGCGCGTCCGGGACGCGCGCGTTCAGGGCGAGCCTGAATACTCTCTTTCTTGAATTATTCATGGTGCGCCGCAACGGCGCAAGTTTACCGCTGATCTATCTGTGCGCCGTCGGCGGAATTCAAGGGAAGATAAGGAAAAAACGCGGCGGGGCGCAAAGCCCGCCGCGTCATCACAGAACAAGGCCGCCGAGAATCAGTTCTTTTTCACGAACTCGGATTTCAGTTTCATCGGGCCGAAGCCGTCGATTTTGCAGTCGATGTTGTGGTCGCCTTCCACCAGACGAATGTTTTTCACCTTGGTGCCGATCTTCAGCATCGAGGAGCTGCCTTTAACCTTCAGGTCCTTGATCACGGTGACCGCGTCGCCGTCTGCCAGCAGGTTGCCGTTGGCGTCTTTGACGATCAGCGCGTCCTGATCTTCCGCCGGGGCGCTGTCGCTCCACTCGTGGGCGCACTCAGGGCAGATGAACAGGGCATTGTCCTGGTAGGTGTATTCGGAGTTGCACTTCGGGCAGTGTGGGAGTTGCATGTTATGTCGCCTCTTCAACAATAAAAAATAAAAAAAAGAACATCACCGGGCGCGGACGCCCGGCGGAGAAACGGTAAGGAGTAGCGCGAACGGGCGGCGATAATGCGGGCCGCCGCGGCGTCAGGGCTGGTAAATGCCGACGCCCAGCGCGTTTTCTTTGCGGGTACGGGCGATCACCGACTGCGGGGATTCATGTACGCGCAGATCCATCTGCTGTTCGGTGCGCACCACTGCGCCACGCAGGGTGTTGGTCAGCACCTCGGTAATTTCCACGTCGACAAACTGGCCGATCATGTCGGGCGTGCCTTCGAAGTTTACCACACGGTTGCACTCCGTGCGCCCGGCCAGCTCCATCACGCTTCTGCGCGAGGTGCCTTCCACCAGAATGCGCTGGACGGTGCCGAGCATGCGGCGGCTGAACTGCAGCGCCTGCTGGTTGATGCGATCCTGCAGAATATACAGCCGCTGTTTTTTCTCTTCTTCGCTGACGTCGTCAACCATGTCCGCCGCCGGCGTACCGGGGCGCGACGAATAGATGAAGCTGAAGCTAACGTCGAAGTTGACGTCGGCGATCAGGTTCATGGTCTGTTCGAAGTCGGCCTGGCTCTCGCCCGGGAAACCGACGATGAAGTCGGAGCTGAGCTGGATGTTCGGGCGCGCCTTGCGCAGCTTGCGGATAATCGCCTTATACTCCAGCGCGGTATGGGCGCGTTTCATCATGGTCAGGATGCGATCCGAACCGCTCTGCACCGGCAGGTGCAGGAAGCTGACCAGCTCCGGCGTGTCTTCGTACACCGCGATGATGTCATCGGTGAACTCGATAGGGTGGCTGGTGGTGAAGCGAATGCGATCGATGCCGTCGATGGCGGCCACCAGGCGCAGCAGTTCGGCGAACGAGCAGATATCGCCGTCATGCGTGGCGCCGCGGTACGCGTTGACGTTTTGGCCGAGCAGGTTGACTTCGCGCACGCCCTGCGCCGCCAGTTGGGCGATTTCGAACAGCACGTCGTCGCTCGGGCGGCTCACTTCCTCGCCGCGGGTGTACGGCACCACGCAGAAAGTGCAGTATTTGTTGCAGCCTTCCATGATCGACACGAACGCGGTCGGGCCTTCGGCGCGCGGCTCCGGCAGGCGGTCGAACTTTTCGATCTCAGGGAAACTGATATCGACTACCGGGCTGCGGGTGCCCTGAACGTGGTTGATCATTTCCGGCAGGCGGTGCAGGGTCTGCGGGCCGAATACCACGTCGACGCAAGGCGCGCGGCTGCGGATCAGTTCGCCTTCTTGCGAGGCCACGCAACCGCCGACGCCGATGATGACAGACGGGTTCTTCTCTTTCAGCAAGCGCCAGCGCCCCAGCATGGCGAAAACTTTTTCCTGCGCTTTTTCACGGATCGAGCAGGTATTCAGCAACAGCACGTCCGCTTCCTCGGCGTTGTCGGTCCACTCGAAGCCGTGCGTGCTGTTCAACAGGTCGGCCATTTTCGATGAATCGTACTCATTCATCTGGCAGCCCCAGGTTTTGATATGTAGTTTTTTCGTCATTGACTTGCCATTACTCAGTGCGGAGCGAAAGTTGCGTTACGCGACATGCAGGGCGCGTATTGTAATCATTTGCCGCCGTTGTGACCAGCGCGGGGGAAAATGGCATGCAACCTGAAGCCGAAGCGAAAATCCGGTACACTGCGCAAAACGCCATGTCGGGTGGGATGGCGAGCATTCACATAGAAAACATAGCCAATATGAAGACATCTCAAAATCGGTACGACGCGGTGGTGGTGGGCGGCGGCATGGTCGGCGCGGCGGCGGCTCTGGGCCTGGCGCAGGCGGGCTGGTCGGTGGCGTTGCTGGAACATCAGGCGCCGCAGGCGTTCGAGGCGCAAAGCCCGCCGGACCTGCGCATTTCCGCTATCGGCTGCACCTCGGTGGGGCTGCTGAAACAGCTCGGCGCCTGGCCCGCCGTGACGGCGATGCGCACGGTGCCGTATCGCCGGCTGGAGACCTGGGAATGGGCGTCGTCGCGCGTGGCGTTCGATGCGCTATCGCTGGGGCTGCCGGAGTTGGGCTTTATGGTGGAAAACCGCATTTTGCAGCTGGCGCTGTGGCAGCAGTTCGCACAGTGCGCCAATTTGACGCTGCTGTGCCCCGCCAGGCTGCAATCGCTGCAGCGGGCGGACAAGGCCTGGCAACTGACGCTGGACAGCGGTGAAACGCTGCAGGCGCGGCTGGTTGTCGGCGCCGACGGCGCCAACTCGCAGGTGCGCAAGCTGGCGGCGATCGGCACCAACGGCTGGCAGTATCGTCAGGCGTGCATGTTGATCACCGTCGATACCGGCGCGCCGCAGCAGGATGTGACCTGGCAGCGCTTCTTCCCGTCAGGGCCGCGCGCTTTCCTGCCGCTGTACGACAGCTGGGCGTCGCTGGTGTGGTATGACAGCCCGCAGCGCATTCGCCAACTGCAGGCGATGCCGCCGGCGCAGCTGGAGCGCGAGATCGCCGCCGCTTTTCCGGCGCGACTGGGCCCGGTCAAGGTGCATGCCGCCGGATCGTTCCCGTTGACGCGCCGTCATGCGCAGCGCTACGTGCTGCCGGGCCTGGCGCTGCTGGGCGATGCGGCGCATACCATCAACCCGCTGGCCGGGCAGGGCGTCAATCTGGGGTATCGCGATGTGGATGCCTTGCTGAACGTGCTGAGCGAGGCGCGGGAGCAGGGAGAAGACTGGAGCGGCGAGGCGGTGCTGCTGCGCTATCAACGCCGCCGCCGTACCGACAATCTGTTGATGCAGAGCGGCATGGATCTGTTCTATACCGCCTTCAGCAATAACCTGGCGCCGCTGACCGTGGCGCGCAATCTGGCGCTGATGGCCGCGCAGCGGGCGGGTAAGCTGAAAGAGCATGCGTTGAAGTACGCTTTGGGATTGTAACCGACAGGGCTCAGCGGTGGCTGGGCCTATTTAAGGTTGGCTGAACGGCAGACAGCAAAAAGCCCGCCGAAGCGGGCTTTTCTAAATATGGCTGGGGTGCCAGGATTCGAACCTGGGTATGCTGGTATCAGAAACCAGAGCCTTACCGCTTGGCGACACCCCAATTATGGTGGCTACGACGGGATTTGAACCTGTGACCCCATCATTATGAGTGATGTGCTCTAACCAGCTGAGCTACGTAGCCGATGTTACTTTTTACTTCTTTGATTTGCAAGCAGTTTGTTATGGCTGGGGTACCTGGATTCGAACCAGGGAATGCCGGTATCAAAAACCGGTGCCTTACCGCTTGGCGATACCCCACCTGCAAACAAATCTTATGTTGAAACCCCGTTCCCGAAAGAATATGGCTGGGGTACCTGGATTCGAACCAGGGAATGCCGGTATCAAAAACCGGTGCCTTACCGCTTGGCGATACCCCATCAACATACTGCGCCGACGATGAAGAGAAATGGTGCGGGAGGCGAGACTTGAACTCGCACACCTTGCGGCGCCAGAACCTAAATCTGGTGCGTCTACCAATTTCGCCACTCCCGCAAATACAAAAAATAGATGGTGGCTACGACGGGATTCGAACCTGTGACCCCATCATTATGAGTGATGTGCTCTAACCAGCTGAGCTACGTAGCCCTCTTTTTTTGCTTTGCCTTCATCGGCGTTGCGGGGCGCATTATGCGTATATGACCGATTTGCGTCAACAAGTTTTTTCCCGAAAAAGCGCCCGGAAGCGCCGTTTGTCTGGGTTGTGAACATTATGGCGATAAAATCGGCAATTCAGGCAGTTGGCGGGCGGAAAAGGCAACAAAAAGGCGGGCCAAAAGGCCCGCCTCGGGGAAAATGCCGCACGATTATTTATAGGCGGCCTGGTGCACGCCGACGGCGCGGCCGGAAGGATCGTCCATCTTCTTGAACGATTCATCCCACTCGATGGCCTTGGCGGACGAGCAGGCGACGGATGGGCCGCCCGGCACGCATTCGGCGGCGCTCGGCAGCGGGAACAGCTCCTCGAAGATTTCGCGGTACAGGTAGCCTTCTTTCGACGTCGGCGTGTTGTACGGGAAGCGGAAACGCGCGGTTTCGAGCTGTTGATCGCTAATTTGCTGCGCAGCCACCTCTTTTAGCGTGTCGATCCAGCTGTAGCCGACGCCGTCGGAGAACTGCTCTTTCTGGCGCCAGGCCACGCTGGCGGGCAAATAGGACTCGAAACATTCGCGAACGATGTGTTTTTCCATTTTGCCGTTGCCGCACATTTTATCTTTCGGGTTGATGCGCATTGCCACGTCGAGGAATTTCTTGTCCAGGAACGGCACGCGGGCTTCGACGCCCCAGGCGGACATCGCCTTGTTGGCGCGCGCGCAGTCGAACATGTGCAGCGCCAGCAGTTTGCGTACGGTCTCTTCGTGGAATTCGCGGGCGTCCGGCGCCTTATGGAAGTACAGGTAGCCGCCGAACACTTCGTCCGCGCCTTCGCCGGAAAGCACCATCTTGATGCCCATCGCCTTGATTTTGCGCGACATCAGGTACATCGGCGTCGACGCGCGGATGGTGGTGACGTCATAGGTTTCGATGTGGTAAATCACGTCGCGGATGGCGTCCAGCCCTTCCTGCACGGTGAAGTGGATCTCATGGTGCACGGTGCCCAGATGGTTGGCCACCTCCTGCGCGGCGCGCAGATCCGGCGAGCCTTCCAGCCCGACGGCGAAGGAGTGCAGCTGCGGCCACCAGGCTTCGCTGCGTTCCTGATCTTCCACGCGGCGCGCGGCGTACTTCTTGGTGATCGCCGAAATGACCGAGGAATCCAGCCCGCCCGAGAGCAGCACGCCGTAAGGCACGTCGGACATCAGGTGGCTTTTCACCGACTCTTCCAGCGCGGTGCGCAGGGCGGCGGCGTCGGTCACGTTGTCCTTGACGCTGTCGTAATCGAACCAGTCGCGGCGATAGTATTCGCGGATCTGGCCGTCCTGGCTCCACAGGTAGCTGCCGGCCGGGAATTCCTTGATGGTGCGGCACACCGGCACCAGCGCTTTCATTTCCGAGGCAACGTACAGGTTGCCGTGTTCGTCATGGCCCATATACAGCGGGATGATGCCCAGGTGATCGCGGCCGATCAGGTAGGCGTCTTTTTCGGTGTCATACAGGGCAAAGGCGAACATGCCTTGCAGATCGTCGAGGAACTCCGGGCCTTTCTCCTGATACAGCGCCAGGATCACTTCACAGTCGGAGCCGGTCTGGAAGGCATAGCGGTCGCTCAGCCGTTGGCGCAGCGCCTGGTGGTTGTAAATTTCGCCGTTGACCGCCAGAACGTGGGTGTGCGCAGCGTTGTACAGCGGTTGAGCGCCGTTGTTGACGTCGACGATCGACAGGCGTTCGTGAGCCAGAATGGCTTTGTCGCTGGCGTAAACGCCGGACCAATCCGGGCCGCGGTGGCGCATCAGACGTGACAGCTCCAGCGCTTTCTTACGCAGTTCAACGGGATCGGACTTCAGATCGAGCACACCGAAAATAGAACACATACAACTCTCCTAACGGGCTTTTATGACTGTGATGTTGTTTTTACTGTTATGGGCAGCATTGCCGATTTATCAGCGATAACGCGGTTTTGCTGCGCTGTGGTTATGAAAATGCGCCAAAAGCTGCAGAGGATGCAAGCGTTTTAGCCCTGCGCTGAGAAATAGTTGTTTGCGTAGCTGGGGTTTTTAACGGATTTTCAGTTATCGGCGTGAAAAATTATCGATTATGCAATTTTTAGCGTGATGGCGGGATTGCCAGCCAGTTTGACCGGCAATCGATTAGCGATTAGGCGATGAGCTGCCAGAGGGTGAACGCGGCATCCGGCGTCCAGCCGGCATTGGAGGTGTGCGCCTGAATACAGGTGTATTTCTTGCCTTTATAACTCACGACGTCGCCGGCTTTGTAGCTGTGGTTGTTCTGCCACTCGGGCGCGCCCGGATCGGGCGGCGTACCGTCATTGGCGGTTTTGACCGCCAGCGCGCTGCTCGGCAGCGAGGTATTGCCCAGGGTGTCGGTCGCGGTAACGAAGTAGCTGTACTGGGTTGCCGGCGTCAGACCGCTGTCGGCCAGCGACAGACCGGCGGTTTGGCCGATCGGGTTGCCGTTGCGGTAGACGGTGTAGCTGGCGATCGGTGAGGCGCCGGTGGCGGCGGCCCAGCTCAGTTTCAGCGAGGTGGCGCCCAGCTCGGCGACCGTCAGCGCCGTCGGCGCATTAGGCTTTCCCGGCGGCGGGGTGACGCCGCCCTGAATCAGCGGCGCATAGCGGGTTTTGAACTCCCAATTGTAGGCGACGCCGGCTTTGCTCTTGCCGTTATCCCAGTTGATTGACCAGGTCATCAGGCCCTTGATCGACAGGTTTTTGGCGTCGAGACGCGAGAAAGCGTTATACACCGCCTGTTTGTTGACCACGTAGCCGGTGGCGGCGGCATCGTTGTTGCTTGGCAGGCCGATGACGAATTTCGCCGCCGGGATCTTCGCATAGCCGCGGGTGCCGGTAACCAGGCTTTCCGTCAGGTAGTAGAGGAAGTCCTCTTTCATGGCGTCGTTATTCTGCGTGATCCAGGCATTGAGTTCATCCACCCAAATACCGTCGCCGCCCTGGTTATAATATTGCGGCGCGATAAAGTCGTAATAGCCTTCGAGGGCGTTAATATAATCCAGGTAGGTGCCGTTGGTGCGTAAATACGGGAATTCCGGCGCCATGCTGATAATAAAGTTTTTCCCCTGGGCAGCGTAATGGTCTTTTACTTTTTTCAGCGCCGCAGGCAAGACGGTTTTATTATTGGCGGCGCCGATCGCCGCCTGTTCCAGATCGATATCCAGTCCGTCGAAGCCATAGACTTCCACCAGGCGAATAATCTCGTCTTTCAGCTTGTCTTCGTCGCCGGTTTTCAGCTCGATATGCGCGTCTGCGCCGCCGAGGGAGATCAGCACCGCGCGGCCCTGGCTGTTCAGCACGCCCACCTGGCGGCGGAACTCGGCGTCGGACAGGTTGTAAGGCTTGAAGGTTGGGATGCCCTGGCCTTTCATAAAGGCGACGGCCACCACGTTGTACTCGGCGGGAATGTCGGTCAGGTTCATATTGGTGAACTGGCCTTGCTGATAGCCGTCACTGGCGCCGGCGGCCCAGTTGTGCCAGAAACCCATCAGGATCTTTTTATTGGCGATAGACGGCATAATGGCCGCGTCATCGGCGGCGACGGCATTAATCGTGTTATTTGTGCTCATGGTAGCCTCATTAATTAGGGGTAAGGGTTTTTCGCTCGCCGGCAATATCAGCTATTGGCGGGGCGTAACGTTATAATGAGGATTTTTAACGCAGGCAGGCTGAAACCTTTTACGGCCATGAACGAATTAAATTCAAACTGACGCTGAGGGAGAAGGAAATAATGGCGGCCGGGCGGCCGCCATGGCCGCATCAGAAGATGGTGATATCGGCGACGGAAGGGTAGACGTAGCTCGGGCGGAACGGCATGGTTTCGATGTCGCTCAGCGTGGAGACGCCGGACAGCACCAGCACGGTTTCCAAGCCGGCCTGGAAGCCCGCCAGAATGTCGGTGCGCAGGTTATCGCCGACGATCACCGTCTCTTCCGAGTGCGCCTGCATTTTGTTCAGTGCGGCGCGAATGATCCACGGGCTGGGCTTGCCGACGTAAAACGGCTTGCGGCCGGTGATCTTCTCAATGGGGGCGCACAGCGCGCCACAGGCCGGCGAGAAGCCGTGGCCGTGACTATCCGGGTTGGTGGCGATAAAGCGCGCGCCGTTGCTCACGAAGTAGGCGGCTTTATGCATCATGTCCCAGTTGTAAGAGCGGGTTTCTCCGACGATCACGAAGTCCGGGTTGATGTCGGTGATGGTGAAACCGGCTTTGTACAGCTCATGGATCAGGGCGCCTTCGCCGACCACATAGGCTTTTTTGCCTTCCTGACGGCGCAGGAAATCGGCGGTGGCCATCGCCGAGGTGTAGAACGCGCTCTCCGGCACTTCCAGCCCGGCGGCGGCGAAGCGGTTCGCCAGATCCTGTGCGGTCTGTGATGGGTAGTTGGTCAGCACCACCAGCGGCATGCCCTGTTCCTGGATGCGCGCCAGGAACAGATCGGCGCCGGGCACCGGCGTATTGTCATGCAGCAGCACGCCGTCGATATCGCATATAACGTTTTTGATTTTCATTTGTCGCTGTTTCTCATGATTACGGCAGGCGAAGGATGACGATAACACGCCTGCCAGAAGCGGCGGATCAGCTTTCCAGCAATCGCTGCAAGAGCACGCCGTTGAGCATCGCGCGTTTGGCCAGGGCGAAAGCGCCGATCGCCGAGCGATGATTGAGTTCGGAGGTCACCACCGGCAGATTTTTGCGGAAGTCCTTCAGCACCTGGGTATTGATGCAGCTCTGGATCGCCGGCAGCAGCACCTTGTCCGCTTCGGTGATCTCACCGGCGATCACCACCTTCTGCGGATTGAACAGGTTGATGGCGATGGCCACCGCTTTGCCCAGATAGCGGCCTACGTGTTCGATCACTTCGCTGGCCAGCAGATCGCCGCGGTTGGCGGCCTTGCAGATGGCGTTGATGCCGCAGTCTTCCAGCGTCAGTTTGCTCGGATAGCCCTGGCTCAGCAGCTGGCGCACGCGCTGTTCGATCGCGGCGTTGGCGGCCACGGTTTCCAGGCAGCCGAAGTTGCCGCAGTGGCAGCGTTCCCCCAGCGGATCGATCTGGATATGGCCGATCTCGCCGACGTTGCCGTTGTTGCCGAGAAAAATCTGCCCGTTGACGATGATGCCGGCGCCGGTGCCGCGGTGCAGGCGCACCAGAATCGAGTCTTCGCAGTCGCGGGTGGCGCCGAAGTAGTGCTCCGCCAGCGCCAGGCTGCGGATGTCGTGGCCGACGAAGCTGGTGACGTTAAAGCGCTGCTGCAGGTTGTCCACCAGCGCCCAATTGCTGACGCTGATGTGCGGCATGTAGCGCACCACGCCCAGCGCCGGATCCACCAGGCCGGGCAGGATCACCGCGATGGCGATCAGCTCGCGCAGGCGGCGCTGGTTAGCGTCGATGAATTGGGCGATGGCGGCGAACAGCGCATTCTCCAGCGTTTCTTGAGTGCGTTCCGGCAGCGGATAGTGTTCTTCGCTGAGCGACTTGCCGCTCATGTCATACAGGGTGATGGTGGCGTCGTGGCGGCCGAGACGCACCGCGACGGTATGGAAATGACGGGTTTCCGACACGATGGAGATCGCGCGGCGGCCGCCGGTGGAGGCCTGCTGATCGACTTCTTTGATCAGCCCGCGCTCCAGCAGCTGGCGAGTAATTTTGGTGACGCTGGCGGGGGCGAGCTGGCTGAGTTCGGCAATCTGAATGCGCGAGATCGGGCCCTGCTGGTCGATCAGGCGGTAAACTGCCGCGCCGTTAAGTTGTTTGACTAAGTCAACGTTCCCTATTTGTGCTTGTCCGCCAGTGCTCATCAATAATTTTACTCGCTGTTCATTGAATTAAACCTCGTTACCGTTAACGAGCGTTTTGGTGATCTTGAAATCACGGGTGAAGGCGGTCAAGTTAGCCACCTTGCCGGCTTCGAGGGTGCCCAGACGGTGATCGACGCCGATGGCGCGCGCCGGATACAGCGTCGCCATGCGCAGCGCTTCGTCCAGCGCGATGCCGATATGCTCGACGCTGTTTCGCACCGCTTCGATCATGGTCAGCGCGGAACCGCTCAGAGTGCCGTTCTCATCCACGCACAGCCCATCCCGATAGTATATTGTTTTACCGGCGAAAATAAATTGGTCAATATCTGCACCCGCCGGCGCGGTGGCATCGGTGACCAAGACCAATTTATCACCTTTCAGGCGTTTGGCGTTACGGATACTCGCCCAGGCCACGTGATGGCCGTCGGCGATGATGCCGGTATAGACCTCCGGCGTATCGAAGATTGCCCCCATCAGCCCCGGTTCGCGGCCGGTGATATAAGGCATGGCGTTGTACAGGTGGGTGGCGAAGCTGATGCCGGCGGCGAAACCGGTGCGAGCCTGATCGTAGGTGGCGTTCGAGTGGCCGGCGGAGACCACGATGCCGGCCTCGGTCAGCTGCTTGATAAAGTGCGGTTCAACCATTTCCGGCGCCAGCGTCACCTTGGTGATCACGTCGGCGTTGGCGCACAGGTAATCGATCATTTCCTGGGTCGGCTTGCGAATGAACGCCGGATTGTGGGTGCCTTTTTTCACCGGGCTGAGGTATGGCCCTTCCAGGTGCAGGCCCAACGCCTGGTTTTGGTGCTTTTTCAGATAAGCGCGCATCACGTCGACGCTGTGCTTCATGAATTCGTCGCTGCTGGTGATCAGCGTCGGCAGATAGCTGGTGCAGCCGGATTTCTCGTTGGCGCGCTGCATGATCTCCAGCGTTTCTTCCGAGATCGCTTCCAGCGAATCGTTGAACTGTACGCCGCCGCAGCCGTTCAGCTGCACGTCGATAAGCCCGGGGGCCAGGATGGCGCCACCCAGGTCGCGCGTTTCGATGCCGGCGGGCAATTCAGCCGCCGGGCAGACTTTCTCGATCAGCCCATCAGCGATAATGACTGCATGGTCATCAAGTACGTCGTGGCCGGTATAGATTCGGCCGTGGGTTAAAGCGAACATCGTAGCCCCCTGCAAAGATTAAAGACTTTTAACGCTTTCCGCTTCTAACTCGCGGAAATATTTGACAGTTTTGACTTTCAGCTCCATGGTGGCCGGTTCGTCGCACACCACTACCGCTTTGGCGTGCAGCTGCAGACAGCTGATGGTCCACATGTGGTTGATATTGCCTTCCACTGCGGCTTCCAGCGCCTGCGCCTTGGCGTGGCCGGTGACCAGGATCATTACTTCTTCCGCGTCCAGCAGCGTGCCCACGCCGACGGTCAGCGCATATTTCGGCACCAGGCTGACGTCGCCGCCGAAGAAGCGCGAGTTGGCGATGCGGGTGTCTTCGGTCAGCGTTTTGATGCGGGTGCGCGAAGCCAGGGACGAAGCCGGCTCGTTGAACGCGATATGGCCGTCGATGCCCACGCCGCCCATGAACAGGTTAATTTTGCCGTAAGACTTGATCTTCTCTTCGTACTGGCGGCACTCGGCGTCGACATCCGCGGCGTTGCCGTTCAGCAGGTTGATATTTTCGCGAGGGATATCAACGTGATCAAAGAAGTTGCGGTACATGAAGGTGTGATAGCTTTCCGGGTGTTCCTGCGGCAGGCCAACGTACTCGTCCATGTTGAAAGTCACAACATGCTTAAAGCTTACTTCACCTGCTTTGTGCATCGCAATCAGATGTTTGTAGGCTTCCAGCGGCGTGCCGCCGGTGGGCAGGCCGAGAACAAACGGGCGCTCTGCGGTTGGCTTGAATGCGTTGATGCGTTGAACGATATGACGCGCGGCCCATTTGCCGACTTGTGCGGTATCTTTCAGTGGGATAAGTCTCATCTAACACCTCTTGGGATAAGTAAACTAAAGCTATACTGTACGGGCCTGCGGGAGTCGTAAGCGTAACCCAGCTTTATGATTCTCGCGTGAATCGTCCGCCCGGTTGATTTTTTGAATGATAAAATAAGTTTTGTGTGATGGCCAGCAATCTGGGAGGTAAAGACTACTTTTTGGTGATATTTATCACAAAAAGGGAGGTTTTAATTTGCGATACAAAATAAATTTTTTACACTCGGCATGAGTGATACGTGCCAAGCGCTGTTTCTAAAAAGGTAGTGAGAGCTCCAAATAAACTACTAATAGGGTCCGTCCGCGGACAACATAGGGGGAAAAGGTGAACATTCTTAGTTATTTGCAAAAGGTGGGACGGGCGCTGATGGTGCCGGTCGCCACGCTGCCCGCCGCCGCCATCTTGATGGGCGTCGGGTACTGGATTGACCCTGTTGGTTGGGGCGGCGACAACGCGCTCGCCGCTTTCTTCATTAAATCCGGCTCCGCTATCATCGACAACATGTCGGTGCTGTTCGCTATCGGCGTGGCCTACGGCATGTCCAAAGACAAGGACGGCGCCGCCGCGTTGACCGGCTTCGTCGGCTTCCTGGTGCTGACCACTCTCTGTTCGCCGGCCGCCGTGTCGATGATTCAGAAGATCCCGCTCGATCAGGTGCCCGCCGCGTTCGGCAAGATCCAGAACCAGTTCGTCGGTATTCTGGTGGGCATCATCTCCGCCGAAGTGTACAACCGCTTCAGCGGCGTCGAGCTGCCCAAGGCGCTGTCGTTCTTCAGCGGCCGCCGTTTGGTGCCGATCCTCATTTCCTTCCTGATGATCCTGGTGGCTTTCATCCTGATGTACATTTGGCCGGTGATCTTCAACGGTCTGGTGAACTTCGGTGAACACATTCAGAAAATGGGCTCGGTCGGCGCGGGCATCTACGCCTTCTTCAACCGCCTGCTGATCCCGGTCGGCCTGCACCACGCGCTGAACTCGGTGTTCTGGTTCGACGTGGCCGGCATCAACGATATTCCGAACTTCCTTGGCGGCCAGCAGTCGATCGAAGCCGGTAAAGCGGTTGTCGGCATCACCGGCCGTTATCAGGCGGGCTTCTTCCCGATCATGATGTTCGGTCTGCCGGGGGCGGCGCTGGCCATTTACCACTGCGCGCGTCCTGAGAACAAAGCCAAAGTGGCGGGCATCATGCTGGCGGCCGCTTTCGCCGCCTTCTTTACCGGTATTACCGAACCGCTGGAATTCTCCTTCATGTTCGTGGCGCCGGTGCTGTACGTGATCCACGCCGTGCTGACCGGTATCTCGGTGTTCATCGCCGCCAGCATGCATTGGATCGCCGGTTTCGGCTTCAGCGCCGGCCTGGTGGATATGGTGCTGTCGTCTCGCAACCCGCTGGCGACCCACTGGTACATGCTGATCCCGCAAGGCCTGGTGTTCTTCGTCATCTACTACGTGGTGTTCCGCTTCACCATCAAAAAATTTAACCTGATGACCCCGGGCCGCGAGCTGGCGGTTGCCGGTGACGAAACCGACGGCTACGACGTCAACGTCGACAGCAACGCCGGTAAAGACGAGAACGAAACCACCACCCTGGCTCGTCGTTACGTCGGCGCGATCGGCGGTTCCGACAACCTGACCGGCATCGACGCCTGCATCACCCGCCTGCGTTTGAACGTGAAAGACTCCGCGCTGGTGAACGACGCATTGGCGAAACGCCTCGGCGCGTCGGGCGTTATCCGCCTGAACAAGCAGAGCGTGCAAGTGATCGTCGGCACCCGTGCCGAACTTATCGCCAGCGCAATGCGCAACGTGATTGCGGCCGGCCCGGTAGCGGCAGCGGTGGCCCCGGCGGCGGCGCCTGCCGCGGAAGCTAAACCGCAGGCGGTGCCGAACGCGCCGAAAGCCGCGTTTGAAACGCTGCTGGCGCCGGTGACCGGCGAAGTGGTGGCGCTCGAACAGGTGCCGGACGAAGCTTTCGCCAGCAAGGCGGTAGGCGACGGCCTGGCGATTCGCCCGACCGACAAGATCGTGGTGGCGCCGGCTGACGGCACCGTGGTGAAAATCTTCAATACCAACCACGCATTCTGCCTGGAAACCGACAAGGGCGCCGAGATCGTGGTGCACATGGGGATCGACACCGTCGCGCTGGAAGGCCAGGGCTTCAAACGCCTGGTGGAAGAGGGCGCGGAAGTGAAAGCCGGTCAACCGATTCTGGAACTGGATCTGGATTACCTGAATGCCAATGCGCGTTCGATGATAAGCCCGGTGGTAGTCAGCAACGCTGACGAGTACGCCGGCCTGGCGGCGCTGGCCAGCGGCTCTGTGGTCGCCGGTCAGACCAAGCTGTATGAGATCCAGAAATAAGGCTGTTTTTACCTGAGTAGTGCCTGGGGCCGAGCACGCATCATGGCGGCGTTTGCCCCGACTTGGCGGGAAGAGAGCGATCTCTTCCCGCTTTTTTTATTCCGTTTCGCCCCACGGCGGTGCGCTGCGCGCCGATGGCGCAACGCGCCGCATTTTTCGTGAAACAAACGGTTGTTTCCAGACGTGGCTTGTTGGATCATAGGCGGTTATGTGTAGCGCTTTGCATTGAGGAACAGTGAAATGAGTGAGGCTGAAGCCCGCCCAACCAATTTTATCCGTCAGATCGTCGATGAAGATCTGGCGTCGGGGAAACACACGTCGGTACATACCCGCTTCCCGCCGGAGCCTAACGGCTATCTGCATATCGGCCACGCCAAGTCCATCTGCCTGAACTTCGGCATCGCCAAGGACTATCAGGGCCAGTGCAACCTGCGTTTCGACGACACCAACCCGGTGAAAGAAGACATCGAGTTCGTCGAGTCTATCAAGCACGACGTGGAGTGGCTGGGCTTTGAGTGGAGCGGCAACGTTCGTTACTCCTCAGACTATTTCGATCAGCTGCACCAGTATGCGGTGGAGCTTATCAGCAAAGGGCTGGCCTACGTCGACGAACTGTCGCCGGAGCAGATCCGTGAATACCGCGGCACCCTGACTGCGCCGGGCAAAGACAGCCCGTACCGCGGTCGCAGCGTGGAAGAGAACCTGGCGCTGTTCGAGAAGATGCGCAACGGCGAATTCGCCGAAGGCGCTGCCTGCCTGCGTGCCAAGATCGATATGGCCTCGCCGTTTATCGTGATGCGCGATCCGGTGCTGTACCGCATCAAGTTCGCCGAACACCACCAGACCGGCAATAAATGGTGCATCTACCCGATGTACGATTTCACCCACTGCATTTCCGATGCGCTGGAAGGGATCACCCATTCGCTGTGCACCCTGGAATTCCAGGATAACCGCCGTTTGTATGATTGGGTGCTGGATAACATCACCATTCCTTGCCACCCGCGCCAGTACGAGTTTTCGCGTCTCAACCTCGAATACGCCATCATGTCGAAGCGCAAGCTGCATCAGCTGGTGGCCGAGAAGATCGTCGAGGGCTGGGATGATCCGCGCATGCCGACCGTCTCCGGTCTGCGCCGCCGCGGTTATACTGCCGCCTCGATCCGCGAGTTCTGCCTGCGCATCGGCGTAACCAAGCAAGACAACAACGTCGAAATGGTGGCGCTGGAATCCTGCATCCGCGACGATCTGAACGAGAACGCGCCGCGCGCCATGGCGGTGCTGGATCCGGTGAAAATCGTCATCGAGAACATGGGCGATGCGGTGGAAATGGTCAGCATGCCTAACCACCCGAACAAGCCGGAAATGGGCAACCGCGATGTGCCGTTCAGCCGTGAGATCTATATCGATCGCGCCGACTTCCGCGAAGAAGCCAACAAGCAGTACAAGCGTCTGGTGTTGGGTAAGGAAGTGCGTCTGCGCAACGCGTACGTGATCAAGGCCGAGCGCGTCGAGAAAGATGAAGCCGGCGAGATCACCACCATCTTCTGCAGCTACGATGCGGAAACGCTGAGCAAAGATCCTGCCGACGGCCGCAAGGTGAAGGGCGTGATCCACTGGGTGTCTGCGGCGCACGCGCTGCCGGCGGAAATTCGCCTGTACGATCGCCTGTTCAGCGTGCCCAACCCGGGCGCGGCGGAGGACTTCCTCTCCACCATTAACCCGGAATCGCTGGTGATCAAGCACGGTTTCGTTGAGCCGAGTCTGGCGGCCGCACAGCCGGAGAAAGCCTATCAGTTCGAGCGTGAAGGCTACTTCTGCGCCGACAGCCATTACTCTTCGGCTGAGCACCTGGTGTTTAACCGCACCGTCGGTCTGCGTGACACCTGGGCGAAAATCGAAGGCTAATCTTAATCGCCTCGAAAATTAATGTATCAGCGCGGCTCAGGCCGCGCTTTTTTATGCCTGCTATTGAGTAAATCATCTATTCCCGCCACGTTTTTCCGGGCTGCGTTTAATTAACTGCGGTGCGTTAATCAATAAGTTTTCTTAATTGGGCTTAGTAGTCTTAATCTTTACTTATATATTCGTGATGCGAATTAATTTCATTTAGAGAGCGCTCTCAACTTTTATCTCCTGACTGACGGATTTAGTCAGGCTGAAACCATTAATCGTCTCTGGTTGACCTGGTATCCGTATTTATTCTGATTTAATTGAATTTTTTATTCGACACCTTCCATGAATGCCAGCGTAACAAATTATCACCGATATGTGCTCCTTGTCATACTTTGACAAATCTTCCGCATTTTTCATTTGATAATTCGCGTCGCGAAAAATAGTCTGTCTGTAGCAATTAGTGCTGTGGGAATAACATCTCGTCGGCAATATTTTTTACCCGTTCGGGTTTTTTATTGGCAGTCGTGCAGGGCAGTGGTGAACACAGGCGGCTGCAACTTTTAAGTTAAGTCAAAGAGGAATTTCAATATGGGTACGCACGGTGCTCAGCGTAAAACGCTGGCGCTCGCAGTCGCGGGCGCGCTGTTGGGAACAGGGTTTGCCATGGCGCCTGAGGCGAAAGCCGCAGGGTTTATCGAGGATTCCACGCTGACCGGCGGCATTTATTACTGGCAACGTGAGCGTGACCGTAAAGATCTCAATCCGGACAGCAAGGATTACAATCAATACACCACCAACCTGTCCCACTCTACCGCCAACCTGAGCCTGGATTTCGCGTCGGGCTACGCCTGGGACATGTTCGGTCTGGATGTCGGCACTTTTACCGCCATCGAACTGGCTGAATCCAGCGCCAGCGGTCACCCGAACGAAATCGCGTTCTCCTCGAAGAACCGTACCTACGACGAAGACTACTCCGGTGATAAAGGCGGTATCAGCCTGTACAAAGCCGCCGCCAAATTCAAATACGGCCCGGTCTGGGCGCGCGCCGGCTATATTCAGCCGAGCGGCCAAACCCTGCTGGCGCCGCACTGGAGCTTTATGCCGGGCACTTATCAGGGGGCTGAAGCCGGCGCCAAGTTCGACTACGGCGATGCCGGCGCGTTGAGCTTCTCCTACATGTGGGCCGACAAATACAAAGCGCCGTGGCATATCGAGATGGACGACTTCCGTCAGAACGACAAGAAAACCCGTGTCTCCTACCTGCACTCGCTGGGCGCCAAGTACGATTTCAAAAACGATCTGGTGCTGGAAGCCGCTTACGGCCAGGCCCAGGGGTACGTGAATCAGTACTTCACCAAGGCGTCTTACAAATTCGATCTGCTGGGCAACCCGCTGACCACCAGTTACCAGTTCTATGGCGCGGAAGACCGCATCAGCAACAAGAACGATCCGAACAGCATCTATGACGGCCTGGCCTGGCTGCAGGCGTTGACCTTCGGTTACACCACCGGCCAGTTCAACTGGCGTCTGGAAGGCACCATGGTCAAGGCGGAAGGCAATCAGGGCTTCTTCCTGCAACGTATGACCCCGACCTACGCCTCGTCAAACGGTCGCCTGGACGTGTGGTGGGATAACCGCTCCGACTTTAACGCCAACGGCGAAAAAGCGGTGTATGCCGGCGTGATGTATGACCTCAGCAACTGGAACCTGCCGGGCATGGCGGTCGGCGGCTCTTACGTTTACGCCTGGGACGCCAAGCCGAGCACCAACCCGATCTACGATCAGAGCCAGCGCCTGAAAGAGAGCGCCTGGAGTCTGGACGCGATGTACACCATCCAGGAAGGGCGAGCCAAGGGCACGCTGCTCAAGCTGCATTACACCCAGTATGACAACCACACCAACATTCCGAGCTGGGGCGGCGGTTACGGCAACATCTTCCAGGACGAGAAAGACGTCAAGTTCATGGTCATCGCGCCATTCACCATCTTCTGATGCGTTCCCCGGCCTTGCCGCCGGGGCAGTTAAGGGAATTCAACGATGAAAAAAATCATGCTGATGTTGGCGGCCGCTGCGGCCCTGAGCGCCTGTGCGCAACCCGCTGCGCCGCCGGAAGACGCCAGGTTGAAACAGGCTTACAGCGCCTGCATCAATACCGCGGAAGGCTCGCCGGAGCGTCTGCAGCCGTGCAAGGCGGTGCTGAACGTGCTGAAACAAGAGAAACAGCACCAGCAGTTCGCCGCGCAGGAAACGGTACGGGTGATGGATTATCAGAACTGCATTATGGCGGTTCACAGCGGTAACGGTCAGGCTTACGACGCCAAGTGCGGCAAGCTGTGGCAAGAAATTCGCGATAACAATAATTAAGAAGGACGAGAAGATGAACGCATTCAAACTGAGCGCACTGGCCGCCTTGACGGCAACGATGGGATTCCTGGGCGGCATGGGGAGCGCCATGGCCGATCAACAGCTGGTGGATCAGCTGAGCCAACTGAAGCTGAACGTGAAAATGCTGGATAACCGCGCCGGGGAAAACGGCGTGGATTGCGCGGCGCTGGGCGCAGACTGGGCCTCATGCAACCGGGTGTTGTTCACCCTGAGCAACGACGGGCAGGCGATCGACGGCAAAGACTGGATCATTTATTTCCACAGCCCGCGCCAGACTCTGCGGGTAGACAACGATCAGTTCAAGATCGCTCACCTCACCGGCGATCTGTACAAGCTGGAGCCGACCGCCAAATTCAGCGGTTTCCCGGCCGGTAAGGCGGTGGAAATCCCGGTGGTCGCCGAATACTGGCAGCTGTTCAGAAACGACTTCCTGCCCCGCTGGTATGCCACGTCCGGCGACGCCAAGCCGAAAATGCTGGCGAATACCGACACCGAAAATCTGGATCAGTTTGTGGCGCCGTTTACCGGCGATCAGTGGAAGCGCACCAAGGACGACAAAAATATTCTGATGACGCCGGCTTCGCGTTTTGTCAGCAACGCCGATCTGCAGACGCTGCCCGCCGGCGCGCTGCGCGGCCAGATCGTGCCGACGCCGATGCAGGTGAAAGTGCACGCGCAGGACGCCGATCTGCGCAAAGGGGTATCGCCGGATCTGAGCACGTTGGTCAAGCCGGCGGCGGATGTCGTCAACCAGCGTTTCGCGCTGCTGGGCGTGCCGGTTCAGGCCAACGGTTACCCGATCAAGACCGACATCCAGCCGGGCAAGTTTAAAGGCGCGATGGCGGTGCCGGGCGCTTATGAGCTGAAGATCGGCAAGAAAGAGGCGCGGGTGATCGGCTTCGATCAGGCCGGGGTGTTCTACGGGTTGCAGTCTATCCTGTCGTTAGTGCCGACCGACGGCAGCGGCAAGATCGCCACGCTCGACGCCAGCGATGCGCCGCGCTTCCAGTATCGCGGCATTTTCCTCGACGTGGCGCGCAACTTCCATAAGAAGGATGCGGTGCTGCGCCTGCTGGATCAGATGGCGGCTTACAAGCTCAACAAATTCCACTTCCACCTGAGCGATGACGAAGGTTGGCGTATCGAAATTCCCGGCTTGCCTGAGTTGACGGAAGTCGGCGGCCAGCGCTGCCACGATCTGAGCGAAACCACCTGCCTGCTGCCGCAGTACGGCCAGGGGCCGGATGTCTACGGCGGTTTCTTCACTCGTCAGGACTACATCGACATCATCAAATACGCCCAGGCGCGCCAGATTGAGGTGATCCCGGAGATCGACATGCCGGCGCACGCCCGCGCGGCGGTGGTCTCGATGGAAGCGCGCTACAAGAAACTGCATGCCGCCGGCAAAGAGCAGGAGGCCAACGAGTTCCGCCTGGTGGATCCGACCGATACCTCCAATACCACCTCGGTGCAGTTCTTTAACCGTCAGAGTTACCTGAACCCGTGCCTGGATTCCTCCCAGCGCTTTGTCGACAAGGTGATTGGCGAGATTGCCCAGATGCATAAAGAAGCCGGCCAGCCGATTAAGACCTGGCACTTTGGCGGCGACGAAGCGAAAAACATCCGCCTGGGCGCCGGCTACACCGACAAGGCGAAACCGGAACCGGGTAAAGGCATCATTGACCAGAGCAATGAAGACAAGCCGTGGGCCAAGTCTCAGGTGTGCCAGGTGATGATCAAAGAGGGCAAAGTGGCCGACATGGAGCACCTGCCGAGCTACTTCGGCCAAGAGGTCAGCAAGCTGGTGAAGGCGCACGGCATCGACAGAATGCAGGCCTGGCAAGACGGCCTGAAAGACGCCGAGAGTTCGAAGGCGTTCGCCACCTCGCGCGTGGGGGTCAACTTCTGGGACACCCTGTACTGGGGCGGTTTCGACAGCGTCAACGACTGGGCCAACAAAGGGTATGAAGTGGTGGTCTCCAACCCGGACTACGTCTATATGGACTTCCCTTACGAGGTGAACCCGGACGAGCGCGGTTACTACTGGGGCACCCGCTTCAGCGACGAGCGCAAGGTGTTCAGCTTCGCGCCGGACAACATGCCACAGAACGCGGAAACCTCGGTTGACCGAGACGGCAACCACTTCAACGCCAAGAGCGACAAGCCGTGGCCGGGGGCATATGGACTTTCCGCTCAGCTGTGGAGCGAAACCCAGCGCACCGATCCGCAGATGGAATACATGATCTTCCCACGCGCGCTGTCGGTGGCGGAGCGCGCCTGGCATCGCGCCGGTTGGGAGCAGGACTATCGCGCCGGCCGCGAATACAAAGGCGGGGAAACCCACTTTGTCGATACCAAGACGCTGGAGAAAGATTGGCTACGCTTCGCCAATATTCTGGGCCAGCGTGAACTGGCCAAGCTGGACAAAGGCGGCGTGGCTTATCGTCTGCCGGTGCCGGGCGCTCGCGTGGCGGGCGGCAAGCTGGAGGCGAATATCGCGCTGCCGGGGTTGGGCATCGAGTACTCCACCGACGGCGGTAAGCAGTGGCAGCGCTATGATGCCAAGGCTAAACCTACGGTCTCCGGCGAAGTACAGGTGCGCTCGGTCAGCCCGGACGGCAAACGCTACAGCCGCGCCGAGAAGGTCTAAGAAGGGCGGTGCGGCCCGCAGTTTTGGCGGCGGGCCGCATCATAACGAAGGGGGAATGCGTTCGCCCGCGCGTGTCGGCGCAAGGCGGACGTTGTAGTGAGAGTAGTACGTGGAGTCGCTGTGCCGCTGCAATTGTGGTATTTCATGACATGATTTTCCCCGGCTGGTCCGGGGATTTTTTTCCCGCTGTACGGCGGGCATAAAAAAACCGCCTCAAAATGAGGCGGTTTTTCATAGCCGGTCAGGGCTTATTTCTTGTCGTGCAGCGTTTCGTCTTCGCGACAGTCACCGGTTTCACAGTGGCCGTACAGGTACAGACTGTGGTTGGTGAGCTTGATGCCGTGCTGCTTGGCGATGTCACGCTGGCGCACTTCGATGGATTCGTCGCTGAATTCGATCACTTTGCCGCAATCCAGGCAAATCAGGTGATCGTGGTGATGCTGTTGGGTCAGCTCGAACACGGACTTGCCGCCTTCGAAATTGTGACGTGTCACAATGCCCGCATCGTCAAACTGGTTCAGTACGCGATAAACCGTCGCCAGCCCGATCTCTTCGCCCATATCAATCAGTTTTTTGTACAAATCTTCCGCACTGACGTGATGGCATTCCGGATTTTGCAGTACTTCCAGGATTTTGAGTCGCGGAAGCGTGACTTTTAAGCCGGCCTTCTTCAATGCGATGTTGTTGTCGGTCATGCGAATTCAGTCCTGTTACTATGCTAATCAAGTTGAGGCGTACTCGCCTGTGGCATCGGTCGGCACAAAGAGTTAATGCGTCTCATTATAGAACCGGTTGTACTAAATGGAAACCGCCGGTTGTTAACAAAGATATAATTGCACTATTGCATGTTTTGCATGCAACGCCTTGATGGATGGGATAAACCGATATCTCAGTCTACCGTGACGGGGTGGGAAGTTACAAATCTGTAGCTTCTATCGCAGCAATCCCTGTTGCCGATGACGGCCCTGTCGGCACACTATGCACTTTACAGGGCCTTTGTTCAACCTTTCGCCAGTCCCGGCGTTTAGCCGACGATATCGGCCAGGCTCAGCTCTTCGACGATCTGTTTGACCCAGGCGTCGACACGCTCGTTGGTCAGCTCCGGCTGACGGTCTTCGTCGATCGCCAGACCGATGAAGTGGTTGTCGTCCGCCAGGCCTTTGGAGGCTTCGAAGTGGTAGCCTTTGGTCGGCCAGTGGCCCACGATGGCCGCGCCGCGCGGTTCGATGATGTCGCGGATGGTACCCATCGCGTCACAGAAATATTCCGCGTAGTCTTCCTGGTCGCCGCAGCCGAACAGCGCCACCAGTTTGCCGTTGAAATCGACGTCTTCCAGCGTCGGGAAGAAATCGTCCCAGTCACACTGCGCTTCACCGTAGTACCAGGTCGGGATGCCCAGCAGCAGGATATCGAACCCTTCCAGGTCTTCTTTGCTGCTTTTAGCGATGTCATGCACTTCAGAGACGTCGTCGCCAAACTGTTTCTGGAGAATTTTCTGGATCATTTTGGCAATGTTTTCGGTATTGCCAGTGTCGCTGCCAAAGAAAATGCCTACAGTAGCCATATCGCGTATAACCTTTAAATTCAAGTAATTGCATTACTCGATGCCAGCACTGCCGCCGCTGACGCCGATTAAAATGATGCCATGGCAAGAGCCGTTCGCCGCGGGGGGCGGGCGCCGACAGGCGCAGTCTCTTACCGGTAAATGCGTATCATGCCAGAAAGTGGCGCCGGGGTTTTATCGCATTTATGCGATGCCGGAGATGAAGAAAAGCGTGTCGATCCGGCGTTGTCCTTAACGCCGCGCCGCGCGTGCGGCCGAAGAGATCAATGTTCCGGCTGTTCTTCCGCCAGTTGCGCCAACAGCATCTGCTCGATGAGTTCGCTGCGGCTGATGTTGCGCTGTTCCGCCAGTTTGTTCAGGGCGTCCACCGCATCCGCGTTGATTTTCAGCTCTACGCGCCGCAATCCACGCACTTTATCGCGCCGTAACTGATTGCGCTTATTGATTCTAAGCTGTTCATCGCGGGAAAGCGGGTTGGTTTTCGGGCGCCCCGGACGGCGTTCATCTGCGAACAGATCCAGCGTCGTGCGATCCGTTTGTTCTTTTGCCATAGGTAGCGGTACTGCAAGGGAGTTTGCATCAAAAAGCGCTCGCACGCTTCCGGAGGCATCGGTTAACACACTTCGGGCCAATAAACCCTAACCCAAATTCACCCCCGACCCGGCGTTCGCGAACGCGCTGGCGCGGCGGCAAAATTATAGCGCGCCATATTACCCCAGCAGATGGAGCGGCGACAATGCCTAACTGCGGGCTAAACGCGCTAAGCCGTTATCTTTAGCGCGTTTTTTCGCCAGGTGAGCGTATTTTTCAGGCTTCGTCGAGGAAACGGTGGATGGCACGCAGCACCGCCTCCGGTTTTTCGGCATGCACCCAATGGCCGGTGCCGGCAACAACGTGCGCGCGGGCCTGCGGGAACTGGCGGGCGATGTCCGCACGGTAGCTGTCCTGCACGTACGGCGACAGGCCGCCGCGAATGAACAGGGTCGGGTGCGGCCAGGCCGGCACGTCCTGCCAGCCGGTGATGTCATCATAGCGCTCAATCAGCACCGGCAGGTTGAAGCGCCATTCGCCGTTATGGAAGGACTTCAGCAGGAACTGGATCACGCCTTCTTCCTGCAGGTAATCGCGCATCAGCTGGGCGGCGGCCTGGCGCTGGGTGATGCCGGCGGCGCTGACGGCCTTCAGGGCGGCGAAAATCTCGTCGTGACGTCGGGTCTGGTAATTCACCGGCGCGACGTCGATGACGATCAGCTTGGCGACGCGCTCGGGCGCGATGGCGGTCAGCGCCATCGCCGCTTTGCCGCCCATCGAATGGCCGATGACGATCGCTTTCTCAAGCCGCAGTTCGTCGAGCAGCTCCAGCAGATCCTGCGCCATCGCGGGGTAGTTCATCTCGTCGGCGCGCGGGGAGAGGCCGTGGTTGCGCAGATCGACCTTAATTACGCTGTGACGCTGATGCAGATCGCGCGCCAGCACGCCCAGGTTGTCCAGATTGCCGAACAGCCCGTGGATCAGCAGCACCGGCAGCGCGTCTGACTCGGCGGCCAGCAGTTGATAATGTAATTTCATGGCGAAGTTCATACTGAGAGAGATTCAGATTAGGGTATCATGATTGAATCGCACGATGAATCATGCGGAATTTTCGCGGCGCGGGCTTGGCAGTGCCGGCTATAGGTATTAGTCTGCATTTGCCGTCCGGAGGCACATTGTTGTGTTCGCCCCAGCGCTTTTAACCTTATAATCCCATGGCTTGAATGCAGGATCTGGCTTCAGGTTCTAAGTAGAAAAAACAGTATTGGATAAAGATGAAAACTATTGAAGTCGACGAAGAGCTTTACCGTTATATTGCCAGCCACACGCAACACATCGGTGAAAGCGCGTCCGATATTTTACGCCGCATGTTGAAATTCACCGCCGGTCAGCCGGTGCGCGCGTTGCCTGCCGCCAGTGCGTCGCCGTCCGTCGAAGCGGAAAAAGCGGCGCCGGTTCAGCGCCCGCGCGATCGCGTACGCGCCGTGCGTGAACTGCTGCTGTCGGATGAATACGCCGAGCAGAACAAAGCGGTCAACCGTTTCATGCTGGTGCTGTCCACGCTGTACACCCTCGATGCCGCCGGTTTTGCCGCCGCCACCGAGGCGTTGACCGGCCGTACCCGCACCTATTTCGCCGGCGATCAGCAGACCCTGCTGGCCAACGGCACGCATACCAAGCCGAAGCATGTGCCGGGCACCCCTTACTGGGTGATCACCAATACCAATACCGGCCGCAAACGCAGCATGATCGAACACATCATGCAGGCCATGCAGTTCCCGGCGGAACTGATCGAGAAAGTTTGCGGTACCGTCTAATTTAGCGAACAGCCCGTCATGATGGCCGTGCGCGACGTATTTGCCCGGTCACCGACAGGGATGAGGGAGATATGTCGATGGCGAATAATCCACGTGCCGGGCAGCCCGCCCGTCAAAGCGATCTGATCAACGTAGCCCAGCTGACGTCGCAGTACTATGTGCTGCAACCGGAAGCCGGCAATGCCGCACATGCGGTGAAGTTTGGCACCTCCGGCCACCGCGGCAGCGCGCAGCGCCACAGCTTCAACGAAGCGCACATTCTCGCCATCGCTCAGGCGATCGCCGAAGTTCGTCATCAGCAAGGCACTACCGGCCCGTGCTACGTGGGCAAAGACACCCATGCACTGTCCGAGCCGGCCTTCATTTCCGTGCTGGAAGTGCTGACCGCCAACGGCGTCGATGTGATCGTGCAGGAAAACAACGGCTTCACGCCAACGCCGGCGGTATCGCACGCCATTTTGTGCCACAACCGCCGCGGCGGCGCGCAGGCCGACGGCATCGTCATTACGCCGTCCCACAACCCGCCGGAAGACGGCGGCATCAAATACAATCCGCCGAACGGCGGCCCGGCTGACACCAACCTGACGTCGGTGATCGAAAAGCGCGCCAACGAACTGCTGGCGCAGCAGCTGAAAGGCGTGCAGCGTCAGTCGCTGGACAAGGCCTGGAACAGCGGCCACCTGCACGCCAAAGATCTGGTGCAGCCTTACGTCGAAGGGCTGGTGGAGGTGGTCGACATGCCGGCCATCCAACGCGCCGGCCTGAAGCTGGGCGTGGATCCGCTCGGCGGTTCCGGCATCGCCTATTGGCAGCGGGTGGCGGAACACTACAAGCTGGATCTGACGCTGGTGAACGATTCCATCGATCAGACGTTCCGCTTTATGCACCTGGATCACGACGGCATCATCCGCATGGACTGCTCGTCGGAGTCGGCGATGGCCGGCCTGCTGGCGCTGCGCGACAAATTCGATTTGGCGTTCGCCAACGATCCGGATTACGACCGCCACGGCATCGTCACGCCGAAGGGTCTGATGAACCCGAACCACTATCTGGCGGTAGCCATCAACTACCTGTTCCAGCATCGCCCGCAGTGGGGCGCCGATGTTGCGGTAGGTAAAACGCTGGTGTCCAGCGCGATGATCGATCGCGTGGTGGCCGATCTGGGCCGCAAGCTGGTGGAAGTGCCGGTCGGCTTCAAGTGGTTCGTGGACGGTCTGTTCGACGGCAGCCTGGGCTTTGGCGGCGAAGAGAGCGCCGGGGCCTCGTTCCTGCGCTTCAACGGCCAGCCGTGGTCGACCGACAAAGACGGCATCATCATGTGCCTGCTGGCGGCTGAAATCACCGCGGTAACCGGTGAGAACCCGCAGCATCACTATGACGATCTGGCCAAGCGCTTCGGCGCGCCAAGCTACAACCGCATCCAGGCGCCGGCAACCCATGCGCAGAAAGCGGCGCTGTCCAAGCTGTCGCCGGAGATGGTCAAGGCCAGTACGCTGGGCGGGGACCCGATCACCGCACGTCTGACCGCAGCGCCGGGCAACGGCGCGTCGATCGGCGGCCTGAAAGTGATGACCGACAACGGTTGGTTCGCGGCTCGTCCTTCCGGCACCGAAGAGGCTTACAAGATCTACTGCGAGAGCTTCCTCGGGGCGGAGCACCGCGAGAAGATTGAGCACGAAGCGGTCGAGATCGTCAGCGAAGTGCTGGCTTCCGCCAAGTAATCACTTTTCTTGATTGATAAAAAGCGCTGTTTTTACAGCGCTTTTTTTATGGGCGCTATTTAGATATATCTTTTTCACGGCACGCGCTTGCGCATTTAGATATATCGATCTAGATTAGCGCTATCGATGCTGTTTAGATATATCTAAACAACCTCGTATTGATGTTCCCTACTAAAGCGAGGTCTCACCTTATGTTTCATCGATTAGGCTTACACCGGCATCATCATCACCATGAATGCGAAGAGGGTCGTCGTCATCGCGGCGGGCGCCATCACTTCGGCGGCGAAGGCGAAGAGCACGGCCGGGGTGGGCGCGGCGGCCGGGGCGGGCGTCATCGTCTGTTCGAACACGGCGATCTGCGCCTGGTGCTGCTGGCGCTGGTGGCGCGCAAGCCCAGCCACGGGTACGAATTGATCAAGGCGATCGAGGAAGCGTCATCCGGCCTGTACGTGCCGAGCCCGGGGGTGATTTACCCCACGCTGACGCTGCTGGAAGAGCAGGATTTCCTCGAACCGCTCACCACCGGCAACGGCCGCAAAAGCTACCGCATCACCGCGGCGGGCGAGGGCGAGCTGCAAAAGCATCAACAGGTGGTTGAGGTCATTCTGGCGCGTCTGGCGGGCGCCGGCCGCGAGCGTCATCGGCACGGCAACCTGGCGGAAGGCATCTACGACGCCATGAACCGTCTGCGCAGCCTGCTGCGCGGCAACGTGATGCGCGCCGATCTTACGCCGCAGCAGGTGGAGCGCATCAACGCCGCGTTGCTGACCGCCGTGGCGGCGATCGAAAGCGAAATGCAGATTCAACCTTCGCAACAGGAGAAGAACTGATGCCCGGCCACCGTTTTAACATTACCGTTGAAGCCCTGAGCGATCGCCAGGGCAATCCCGTCGAGAAAGCGCCGCTGAGTTTTGAAGTGAGCAACCACGACGATATTCTCGAGATCGTCGAGCGCATTCGGGCGCGTGACGATCTGAACTTCGGCCCCGAGCAGAGCGCGGCCTTCGCCGTGGGGTTGAAGCTGTTCTCCGAAGTGATGATCGAAAACCGCAAACACCCGGTGTTCGCTCCGCTGCGCGAGGCGTTTAAGGAATTTATGGTCGGATTGAAGAAGGGCCCGGCGGCGTAAAGGCGCGGCAAACCGCGCCCTCCGGGGTTAAGGCATGAAGCGATAGCCGACGCCGGTTTCGGTCAGCAGGTGTTTGGGCCGGGCCGGATCGGCTTCGAGCTTCTGCCGCAAATGGCCCATGTAGATGCGCAGATAGTGGCTGTGCTCCACGTAGTTCGGCCCCCAGACGTGGCTCAACAGCTGGCGTTGGGTGATCACCTTGCCGGCGTTGGCCAGCAGCTCCGCCAACAGGCGAAACTCGATCGGCGTCAGATGCAGATCTTCGTCGTTGCGCAGCACCCGGCGATTCACCAGATCGACGGTGATCGCCGAAAAGCTCACCAGCGGGCTTTCCTGTTGGCTAGCCGAGTGGCGACGCAGCGCGACCCGCACCCGCGCCAGCAACTCACCGATGCCGAACGGTTTGCTGAGATAGTCGTCGGCGCCGGCGTCCAGCGCGGCGATCTTGTCCTCTTCGGCGTTGCGCGCCGAGAGCACGATCACCGGAATGGCGCTCCACTGCCGCAGATCGCGGATGTAGCTCAGCCCGTCGCCATCCGGCAACCCCAAATCCAGGATGATCAGATCCGGTTTGCGCGTGCCGGCCTCAATCAGCCCCCGCTGCAGCGTTTCACTTTCAAACACCCGCAGGCCTTCGCTCTCCAGCGCGGTGCGCACGAAGCGGCGGATCTCTTTTTCATCTTCAACAATCAGAATGTTGGTTGGCGTTATGCTCACGTTTCCCCTGCGTTGATTACAGATCGAAGGCGTCGCCGTCGATCTCGGGCGGTTTTTCCAGCGGCAGCACGAAGCGGAAGCTGGCGCCGCCGTTGGCGCCGTTTTCCGCCCAGATGCGGCCGTCATGCACTTCAATAATGGCACGACAAATCGCTAACCCCAAGCCGACGCCAGGGATCGCCGACTCTTTATTGCCGCGTGAAAACTTGTCGAAAATCAGCTGCAGCTGATCGGCGGGGATGCCGGGGCCGTTATCCCAGACCTCGACTTCCAGCCACTCGGGCAGCGTGCGGGCGCGAATGCCGATGGTGGCCTCGGCGCCGGCGTATTTATTGGCGTTTTCCAACAGGTTGGTGAACACCCGTTCCAGCAGGCTGCCGTCGCAGTTGACCAGGATCTGTTCCGGCGGCAGATCGACCTCGATCGGATGCTGGCTGAGCAGCGGCTCCAGCATGTGCAGCGAAGCGCCGACGATCTCTTCCAGCGACTGCCACTCTTTACGCAGGCTGAAACCGCCGGACTGGATGCGCGCCATATCCAGCAGGTTGTTCACCAGCCGGGTGGTGCTCAGCACCTGCTGGCGGATCTGGCTGGCCTGGGTGGCGTGATTGGAACCTTCGGCCGCCAGGTCCAGCGTGAGAATTTCCGCCTGGCCGAACAACACGGTCAGCGGGGTGCGAAGATCGTGCGACAGCGCCGCCAGCAGCGAGTTGCGCAGCTGTTCGCGTTCGGCGTCCAGCTTGGCTTCTTCGGCGCTGCGCGCCAGGTGCAGCCGTTCCAGCGCGCTGGCGATCAGCACTGCGAAGGTTTGCAGCAGCCGCTGTTGTTCCGGCACCATCAGCTGGCGCAGGTTGTTGGGTTCGATCGCCAACAGGCCGAAGGTCTGTTTGGGGGTATTGAGCGGCAGCAGTTGGTAAGGCACGCCGGGCAGGGTGTCTGTGCCGGCGCCGGCCGGCAAGCCTTTATCGAAACTCCAGCGCGCGATGGCTTCGTCTACCGACAGCAGCCCGCCTTCCTCGCCGATCATTTGCTGCAGCCGGCCGTCTTCCTGCGGCAGCAGCAGCACGGTTTTCGCCTGGAAGCTGCTGGAGAGGAAATGACGGCTGGTGTTGGCGATGTCGGCCACGGTCAGCGCGCGGCTCAGCCCGCGTGACATTTCGTACAGATGGCGCGCCCGCTGCTCGCGATAGCGCGCCACCCGGGCCTGATAACGCACCCCGGCGGTCAGGTTGCCGATGATGATGCCGACGGCGAGCATCACGCCGAAGGTCAGCAGATACTGCATATCGCTGACGGCGAACGACCATTCGGGCTGAACGAAGAACAGATCGAAACTGGCGACGTTGATCACCGCCGCCAGCACCGATGGCCAGCGGCCGAAGAACAGCGCGACGATCGCCACGCCGAGCAGGTAGACCATCACCAGGTTGGCCTGATCGAAGCCCGGCAGCAGCCACTGCGAGAGCAGGGTGATCAGCGCGCACAGCGCCACCGCTACCGCGCAGCCGCGCAGCTGCATGCGCCATTTCTCATTGAAGCTGCGGCCGTCGTGCTCCTTGCCCGGCGGCGGCTGTGCGGCGTCGCTGTCCAGCGCGACGATCACCAGATCGAGATCCGGACCCAGCCGGCCGAGGCGATCGGCGAAACTGCCGCGCAGCTTCCAGCGCTGCTCGCTGCGGCGGCCGATGATGATTTTGCCGAGGTTATGCTCGCGGGCGTAGCGCAGCACTGCGCGCTCTTCGGACGGATCGGCCAGGGTGGCGGTTTCGGCGCCCAGCTCCTGCGCCAGCCGCAGCGCGCGCAGAATGGCGCGGCGCTGGTTTTCCGGCAGCCGGTGCAGCTTGGGGGTTTCCACGTAGACCGCATGCCAGTGGCAGCCGAGCCGCGCCGCCAGCCGGGCGGCGATGCGCACCAGCTTTTCGTTGCCGCTGTTGTGGCCGACGCACAGCAGAATGCTGTCGCGGGTGTGCCACACTTTCTCGCGCCCCTGGGTGTCGCGAAACTCGCGCATCTGGTCATCGACCCGATCGGCGGTGCGGCGCAGCGCCAACTCGCGCAGGGCGATCAGGTTGCCTTTACGGAAAAAATGCTCGATGGCGCGCTCGGCCTGACCGGGAATATACACTTTGCCTTCGTGCAGCCGTCGGCGCAGATCGTCCGGCGGCAGATCGACCAGCACCACTTCGCTGGCCTCGTCAAACACGTGGTCGGGCACCGTTTCGCGCACCCGCACGCCGGTCACGCCGCCCACCACGTCGTTCAGACTTTCCAAATGTTGTACGTTGACGGTAGTCAGCACGTCGATGCCGGCGTCCAGCAGCTCTTCCACATCCTGCCAGCGTTTGGGGTGGCGCGAACCGTGGGCGTTGCTGTGCGCCAGTTCGTCCATCAGGATCAGCGCCGGATGGCGCGCCAACGCGGCGTCGAGGTCGAATTCATGCACCAGTCGCCCGCGATGCTGGATGCGCTTTTGCGGCAACAGCGCCAGGCCGTCGAGCAGGGCGGCGGTCTCGCTGCGGCCGTGGGTTTCCACCACGCCGACCAGCACGTCCAGCCCCTGGGCGCGCAAACGCTGGGCCTCCTGCAGCATGGCGTAGGTTTTGCCTACGCCGGCGCAGGCGCCGAAGAATACCTTCAACCGGCCGCGCGGTTTTTCATTGGCCAGCGCCAGCAGGCTATCGGGATCGGGACGCTGCTGTTCTTCTTCGACCATGACAATTCCTTGTGTTACCAAGCAAAAAGGGGTTCGGCACGCCGAACCCTATCACTATGCTGAATACGGTGCGTTACTTCAACGCATCCAGCGCCAGGTTCAGCTTCAACACGTTGACCACCGATTCGCCCATGAAGTTGGGCGTGGCCCGATCGGTGTTGTCTTCGATCAGTTTGGCGACCTGTTCCGGCGGCAGATGACGTGCCGCCGCGACCCGCGCCAGCTGATACCGCGCCGCAGCGGTCGAGATCTGCGGATCCAGCCCGCTGCCGGAGGCGGTCAGCAGATCCACCGGGATCGGGCCGCTCATGGCCGGATTGGCCTGGCGCAGCTGCGCCGCGCGTTCGGCGATAACCTTATCCAGCGCCGGGTTGGTGGCCGCCAGGTTGCTGCCGGCGGAGGCCTGTGGATTATAGGCTGAATCGCCGGTCGCCGACGGGCGGCCCCAGAAATAGTCGGCGCGCGTGAAGTTCTGGCCAATCAGCGCGGAGCCGACCGCCTTGTCGTCCCGGTACAGCAGCGAACCGTTGGCCGCCGCCGGAAACAGCAGCTGCGCCAGCCCGGTGGTCAGCAGCGGATAGGCGATGCCGGTGATCAGCGTCAGCAGGATCAGCATCACCAGCGCAGGTCGTAAATACGTCATGTTCATTTCCCTCAATGGTTAACCGGCGACGTGCAGCGCGACCAGGATCAGGTCGATCAGTTTGATGCCGACGAACGGCACCAGCAGGCCGCCGACCCCGTACAGCCACAGGTTGCGGCGCAGCAAGGCCGCGGCGCTCATCGGTTTGTAACTCACCCCTTTCAGCGCCAGCGGGATCAGGAACACGATCACCAGGGCGTTGAAGATCACCGCCGACATGATGGCGGAGGCCGGGGAGTGCAGGTGCATCACGTTCAGTGCGTTCAGCTGCGGATAGGTGGCCGCGAACGCCGCCGGAATGATGGCGAAGTATTTGGCCACGTCGTTGGCGATGCTGAAGGTGGTCAGCGAGCCGCGCGTCATCAGCATCTGTTTGCCGATATGTACCACTTCGATCAGCTTGGTCGGGTTGGAATCCAAATCGACCATGTTGCCCGCCTCTTTGGCGGCCTGGGTGCCGGAGTTCATCGCCACCGCCACATCGGCCTGCGCCAGCGCCGGGGCGTCGTTGGTGCCGTCGCCGGTCATCGCCACCAGACGGCCTTCCGCCTGATACTGGCGGATCAGCGCCAGCTTGGCTTCCGGCGTGGCTTCCGACAGGAAGTCGTCCACCCCGGCTTCGGCGGCGATCGCCGCCGCGGTCAGCGGGTTATCGCCGGTGATCATCACCGTTTTGATGCCCATCTTGCGCAGCTCATTGAAGCGCTCTTTGATGCCGCCCTTGACGATATCCTTCAACGCCACCACGCCCAGCACCCGTGCGCCTTCCGCCACCACCAGCGGCGTGCCGCCGGTGCGCGCCACGCTTTCCACCAGATCGTCCACCGCCCGCGGGAAGTGCCCCTGATTGGTTTCGACGTGACGGCGAATGGCGTCCACCGCGCCTTTGCGGATCATGCGCTCCTGCACGTTGACGCCGCTCATGCGAGTCTGGGCGGAGAAGGGCACGAAGGTGGCGTTCAGCGCCTGCAGATCGCGCTCGCGCAGGTTAAAGCGCTGTTTGGCCAGCACCACGATGCTGCGGCCTTCCGGCGTTTCGTCCGCCAGCGAAGCCAGCTGCGCGGCGTCCGCCAGCTCTTGCTCTTTCACGCCCGGCGCCGGCAGGAACTCCGAAGCCTGACGGTTGCCCAGCGTGATGGTGCCGGTTTTATCCAGCAGCAGCACGTCCACGTCGCCGGCGGCTTCCACCGCGCGGCCGCTGGTGGCGATCACGTTGGCGCCGAGCATGCGGCTCATCCCGGCCACGCCGATGGCGGACAGCAGACCGCCGATGGTGGTGGGGATCAGGCAAACCAGCAAGGCGACCAGCACGGTGATGGTGACCACGCTGCCGCTGCCGGCCGCCTCGACGCTGTATTGCGAGAACGGGAACAGGGTGGCGGTGGCCAACACGAACACGATGGTCAGCGCCACCAGCAGGATGGTCAGCGCGATTTCGTTCGGCGTTTTGCGGCGTTTGGCGCCTTCCACCATGGCGATCATGCGATCGAGGAAGGTTTCCCCCGGGTTGACGCTGCACTGCACCACCAGCCAGTCGGACAGCACGCGGGTGCCGCCGGTGACCGAGGAGAAGTCCCCGCCGGATTCGCGGATCACCGGGGCGGATTCCCCGGTGATGGCGCTTTCATCCACCGAGGCGCCGCCCTCCAGCACTTCGCCGTCGCACGGAATGGTGTCGCCGGCTTCCACCAGCACGATATCGCCTTTGCGCAGGCTCTCGGCGGCCACTTTCTCCGTGGCGCCGTCGCGGCGCGGGCCGGCCAGTTTTTTCGCCCAGCTGGTTTTCTTGGTGCCTTTCAGGCTTTCCGCCTGGGCCTTGCTGCGGCCTTCGGCCAGCGCCTCTGCGAAGTTGGCGAACAGCACGGTGAACCACAACCACAGGGAGACGCTGCCGGTAAAGGCGGCGGCGCCGTCGGTTTGGCCGGCGAGGATCGCCAGCCAGATGGCGGTGGTCAGCAGGCTGCCGATATACACCACGAACATCACCGGGTTGCGCCATTGAACGCGAGGGTCCAGTTTTTTCACCGCATCGATCAGCGCGGTGCGCACCAGAGCCGGTTCAAACAGCGCGCGTTGTTTGCGAGTCATCTCTTATTCTCTCTCTGTGACGTCTGTTAGTTTGCCAACCAAAGCTGCAAATGCTCGGCCACCGGGCCCAGCGCCAGCGCCGGCACGAAGGTCAGCGCGCCCACCAGCAGCACGGTGCCGATCAGCAGGCCGATAAACAGCGGCCCATAGGCCGGCAGGGTGCCGTTGCCCGCCGGCTGGCGTGGCTTGGCGCTCAGCGAACCGGCGATCGCCAGCACCGGCAGGATCACCCCGAAGCGGCCGACGAACATGGCGAAGGCCAGCAGCAGGTTGTAGAACGGCGTATTGACGCTCAAGCCGGCGAAGGCGCTGCCGTTGTTGTTGGCGGCGGAGGACAGGGCATACAGCACTTCGCTGAAGCCGTGGGCGCCCGGATTGAGGATGCCGGCGCGGCCCGCGTCGGTGCCGATGGCCAGCGCGCTGCCCAGCAACACCAGCGTCGGCGTGACCAGGATCGCCAGCGCGGTCATCTTCATGTCGTAAACGTCGATCTTCTTGCCCAGATATTCCGGGGTGCGGCCGATCATCAGACCGGCGATAAATACGGTCAGCAGCACGAACAGCAGCATGCCGTACAGGCCGGAGCCGACGCCGCCGAACACCACTTCACCGATCTGCATCAGCCACATCGGCACCATGCCGCCCAGCGCGGTGAAGGAGTCGTGCATGGCGTTGACCGCCCCGCAGGACGCGGCGGTGGTCACCACCGAGAACAGGCTGGTGGCGAGAATGCCGAAGCGCGACTCTTTGCCTTCCATATTGATGTTGCTGTCGGCGCCCAGCGCGCTCAGGTGCGGGTTGCCCGCCAGCTCGGCGTACATCACCACCACCACCGCCACCACGAAGATCAGCGCCATCGCCCAGATCAGCGCGTGGCCCTGACGGTTTTCACCGGCCAGTTGTCCGAAAGAGAAGCACAGCGCGCAAGGGATCAGGAAGATGGCCAGCATCTGCACGAAGTTGGTCAGCACGGTCGGGTTTTCGAACGGGTGCGCCGAGTTGGCGCCGAAGAACCCCCCGCCGTTGGTGCCGAGCATCTTGATCGCTTCCTGCGAGGCGACCGGCCCCATCGGCAGCGTCTGCTGCGCGCCTTCGAGCGTGGTGACGTGTAGGTAAGGCAGGAAGTTTTGCAGCGTGCCCTGGCTGACGAAGAACAGGGCGATCAGCAGCGCGATCGGCAGCAGCACATACAGCGTGATGCGGAACAGATCGGCCCAGGCGTTGCCGACGGTCTTGCCGGCGCGGCGGGTAAAGGCGCGGATCAGCGCAAAGGCCACGGCGATGCCGGTGGAGGCGGAAACGAAGTTCTGCACCGCCAGCCCGGCCATCTGGCTGAAATAGCTGAGGGCGCTTTCACCGCTGTAGGCTTGCCAGTTGGTGTTGGTGACGAAGCTGACGGCGGTGTTGAGCGCCAGATCCCAGGAGAGGCCAGGGAAGCCTTGCGGGTTGAGCGGCAGCGAGCCCTGCGCCATCAGCAGGGCGAACAGCAGCGCCAGGCCGAGCAGGTTAAACGCCAGGATCGCCAGCGCGTACTGCCACCAATTCATCTCGGTGGGGCGGATGCCGCAGGCGCGCCAGACGCCGGCTTCCACTGCGCGCAGCGCAGGCAGCGGCTCACCTTCGATCAGGCGCGCCATAAAACCGCCCAGCGGCCGGGCCAGCAGCAGAAGCACCAGCAGAAAACTGGCGATCAGTAAAAAGGCTGAAGCCGCCATCAGAAATCCTCCGCGTTAAACAGGGCGTAGACCAGATAGGCCAACAGCAGCAGAACCAACAGCGCACCACCAATAACGCTGAAACTCACGGGACACCTCCAGAGGTGTTGTTTTTGATAGAGGCAGTGTAGGGAGCGGGGTAGAAAGAAGATGAAAAAATCGCGCAGGCGGGTGTAAAAAAAGTATAAAAATGGCTGAAATTTCAGCAAAAATTGAGCATTTCAACCAGCAGGTTGGCGGCGAGATTGCGCCTGATGAGTGAATAAGCAAGGGCAGCGGCGTGGAAGCAGGAACCGGATAATAACCACAACGTAACCAATGTTAAGTTAAAAATTAACTTGGTTGTAACAAAATTACGAATCGCCGCGGTGATTAGCGATTTTTTGTGCGATTTAGTGGTCGGATGAGTAGTAAACTTTCATCAAGTGCGCTAAAATTTTGTCCAGTTACCAAATTACCGATTGTTCATTTGATACGCCCACGCCGTTTTCCCTGACAAATCAACGGCAGGCGTTTTTAAGGAGGTTCGCATGTCTACGACCTATCACGCTTATTCACTGCATCGGATTCTCCTGCGCCGCAGCGCAGTGGTGATCGCGGGCATTTTGGCCCTGCCGGTGATGCTGTTCCGCAGCGATCGCGGGCGTTTTTACAGCTACCTGCACCGCGTCTGGTCAAAAACCAGCGATAAGCCGGTCTGGCTGCAGCAGGCGGAACTGGCGTCCTGCGACTTCTACTGAGTCACTGCCGACTCACGAACAACCCTCGCCCTGCGGCGGGGGTTTTTTTATGCCCCAAGCCCGCTGCCGTCCAGCGCAAGGTCGTATTTGGCAAGCCATTCTTCTACACTTTCCCCATCGACCAACACCACGAGAGAACGGTATGAGTGACAAGATCCCTATCGGCATCAGCGCCTGTTTACTGGGCGACGCGGTGCGTTTCGACGGTGGCCACAAGCGGCTGGCCTTCGCGGTGGAACAGTTGGCGCCCTATGTGCGCTTTGAGCCCGTTTGCCCGGAAATGGCGATCGGCCTGCCCACGCCGCGCCCGGCGCTGCGCCTGGTGAAACAGGCGCAGCCGTGGCCGGCGATGCGCTACAGCAACGACGCCGGCGTGGATCTGACCGAGGAGATGCGCAGTTTCTCCGCGCAGCGCGTGGCCGCGTTGCAGCACCTGTGCGGCTATATCGTCTGCGCCAAGTCGCCGAGCTGCGGCCTGGAGCGGGTGCGGGTCTACAGCGAGAACGGCAAGGACTCGCGTAAAAACGGCGTCGGGCTGTTTACCGCCGAGCTGCTGCGCCAGATGCCGTGGCTGCCGGTGGAAGAAGACGGACGATTGCAGGACGCGGCACTGCGGGAAAACTTTATCGAGCGAGTGTACGCGCTGTATGAGTTGAACATGCTGTGGCGTCAGGGGCTGACCCGCGGCGGGCTGATCGCGTTTCACAGCCGCTACAAACTGTCGCTGCTGGCGCATTCGCAGCCGGCGTACCGCGAACTGGGGCGTTTCGTCGCCGACATTCATCGCTGGGACTCGCTGGAAGACTTCGCCGTGGAGTACCGCAGCCGCCTGATGGCGCTGTTGGCGCACAAGGCGACGCGCCGCAACCATACCAACGTGCTGATGCACGTGCAGGGTTACTTCCGCCGCCAGCTCAGCGCGGCGCAGCGCCAGGAGCTGGCGCACCTGATCGACCGCTACCGGCAGGGCATGCAGCCGCTGCTGGCGCCGATCGCCTTGCTTAAGCATTACATGGCGGAATATCCCGACAGTTATTTGGCGGAACAACGCTATTTCGAACCTTATCCGGAGGCGCTGCGTTTGCGTTACGGCCATTGATTGACAAGGGAATTTTATGACCACGCATCTGGTCTGGTTGCGTAACGATCTGCGTATCACCGACAACAAAGCGCTGCACGCTGCCTGCAGCGATCCCAAAGCCCGGGTGCTGGCGGTGTTTATCGCCACCCCGCAGCAGTGGCGGCAGCATGAGATGGCGCCGCGGCAGGCGGCGCTGATCCACGCCAGCCTGCGGGCGGTACAGCAGGCGCTGGCGCAAAAGGGCATTGCGCTGCATTGCCATGCCGGCACGGACTTTGCCGCGTCGATCGACTGGCTGGCGGAGTATTGCCGGCGAGAGCAGGTGGACGCGCTATTTTACAACCGCCAGTACGAACTGAATGAACGGCGACGCGATGCGCGGCTGGAGCAGCAGTTGAATGGACGGGTAACGTGCCACGGTTTTGATGACAGTCTGCTGTTGCCGCCGGGCAGCGTGCTAACCGGCGGCGGCGAGATGTACAAGGTTTATACGCCGTTTCGCAACGCCTTCATTCAGCGCCTGACTGAGTCCGACGTGAGCTGCCTGCCGGCGCCGAAGATCCGTGCCGATGGCGCGTTGCCTGCGCCTGAAGCGCCGGCGGCGTTCGATTATCCCGCGGCGGACATCGGGGATGATTATCCCGCCGGCGAGGAGGCCGCGCTGCAGCGGCTGCGCGCCTTTTGTCGTGAGCAGGTGCAAGATTACCTTCGGCAGCGCGATCTGCCCGCCATCGCCGGCACCAGCAGCCTGTCACCCTATCTGGCGATCGGCGCGCTGTCGCCGCGCCAGTGTTTTAACCGCCTGCGCGCCGAATGCCCGCAGCTGCTGGAAGATCGCGAGAGCGGCGCTTTCGCCTGGCTGAACGAGCTGATTTGGCGCGAGTTCTACCGCCATCTGCTGGTGGCCTATCCCGAGCTGTGTCGCCATCGGCCGTTTATCGCCTGGACGGACAAGGTGAGCTGGTGCGATGACGCGGCGAAGCTGCAGGCCTGGCAGCGGGGCGAAACCGGCTATCCGATCGTTGATGCCGCCATGCGCCAACTGAATGCCACCGGCTGGATGCACAACCGGCTGCGCATGATCAGCGCCAGTTTTCTGGTGAAGGATCTGCTAATCGACTGGCGCGCCGGGGAGCGCTATTTCATGTCGCAACTGCTGGACGGGGATCTGGCGGCCAATAACGGCGGCTGGCAGTGGGCGGCCTCCACCGGCACCGACGCCGCGCCGTATTTCCGCATCTTTAACCCGACCACCCAGGGTGAACGTTTTGATCCACAAGGCACTTTCATCCGTAAATGGTTGCCGGAACTGGCGGATGTGCCCGACAATGACATCCATTACCCCCACCGCTGGGCGGAAAAGCAGCGCCGTACGCTGAACTACCCGCTGCCGATCGTCGATCACAAACAAGCCCGCGTGGAGACGTTGGCGGCGTTCGAGGCGGCGAAACGGGGAGAGTCTTGAGGCAACTGCAAGGAGCGACGTAATGATGAAAAAGGTGCTGGCCCTGTGCCTGAGCGGCTATTCCGCGCTGGCGATCGCCGGCTTTGACGTGGTGGCGCTGGGCGTCGACGGCGGCGTCAGCGACGGCAACCTGACCTCTTATCTGATCCGCAGCGATAATCAGCCGCAGTATGTGGCGCTGGACGCCGGCTCGCTGCTGCCGGGCATCGCCAAAGGGCTGGAGAAGGGCAGTTTCCCGCAGGTGACCCCCGAGCTGGCCGCGCCTTATACGCCGCAGGGCTATGTGTTCCGGCAGTTGATCGGCGGCTATTTCATCAGCCACGGCCATCTGGACCACGTGGCGGGGCTGATCGTCGGCTCGCCCGAGGATAATAAAAAAACCGTTTACGCCCAGGCGGACACCGTGCTGACCCTGCGCAACCATTACTTCAACTGGAAGGCCTGGCCGAACTTTACCGACGCCGGCAACGGTTCGCGGCTGGGCACCTACCGGCTGCAAACGGTGCGGCCGCAGCAGCGCTTTACCCTCGGCCTGACCGGGTTGACCGGCGTGATGTACCCGCTCAGCCACGATCGCTACCCGTCGTCAATGCTGCTGATTTCCAACGGCAACGAGTTCTTCGCCTACTTCGGCGATACCGGGCCGGACAAGGTGGAGCAGTCGCGCGATCTCGATACCGTGTGGCGCGTGCTGGGGCCGCTTGTCGAGCAGAAAAAGCTCAAGGGCATGATTATCGAAACCTCTTACCCTAACGGGGTGGAGGACAAACATCTGTACGGCCATCTGACGCCGGCCTGGCTGCTGAAGGAGCTGAAGAACCTGACGCAGTACAGCGGCGGCGAAGGCTCGCTGAACGGTCTGCCGGTGGTGATCAGCCACATCAAACCGAGCCTGAAGCAGGGCGAAGAGGCGCGCGCCGCCATTGCGCAGCAGCTGGCGCAGGGCAACGATCTGGGGGTGAAATTCATCCTGATGGCGCAGGGCGACCGGCAGACATTTTGACTATGAAGAGAGAAGAGAATGCGTAACCTCGATCTGGAACAACTGATCAACACGGAACTGAACGCCGCGGCGTTTCAGGACTATGCCCCCAATGGATTGCAGGTGGAAGGGCGCCCGCACGTGCAGCGCATCGTGACCGGCGTCACCGCCTGTCAGGCGCTGTTGGACGCCGCGGTGGCGCATCAGGCCGACGCGATCATCGTGCATCACGGCTATTTCTGGAAAAACGAGGCGCCGGCGGTGCGCGGCATGAAGCGCAACCGCCTGAAAACGCTGTTGACCCACGACATCAATCTGTACGGCTACCACTTGCCGCTGGACGCGCATCCGGTGCTGGGCAACAACGCGCAGCTGGCGCAGGCGCTGGGCATTCGGGTGATTGGCGACGTCGAGCCGCTGGTGCCGCACGGGGAATTCGAGCAGCCGCTGACCGGCGAAGCGCTGCAACAGCGCATCGAAAGCCGGCTGGGGCGCGCGGTGCTGCACTGCGGCGATAACGCGCCTGAGCATATTCGCCGAGTGGCCTGGTGCACCGGCGGCGGCCAGGGCTTTATCGACAGCGCGGCGCGCTTCGGCGTCGATGCTTTCATCAGCGGTGAAGTGTCTGAGCAGACCATTCACAGCGCGCGCGAAATGGGCGTGCATTTCTTTGCCGCCGGCCACCACGCGACCGAGCGCGGCGGCGTGAAAGCGCTGGGGGAATGGCTGGCTCAGCGCCACGGTTTTGATGTGACCTTTATCGATATCCCGAATCCCGCCTGATTTTTTTCTGCGTCGGATCCAGCCCGGCCTGCGCGCCGGCTGAATCCTTTTACCGCGCTATTTCCTTATTTTCCTTATGGTTGCGTTCTATTGACAGCCGGGGCTGCGTCACGCATAACTGGTGTGTTTTTCAGCGCGATAATAATAAGGAGAATAAGGGTGCAACAAGCGCGTTATTACCTTTTAGGTGAAAGAGCGGTAGTGCTTGAACTGTCGCCGCCGGTGACGTTGCCGAGCCAGCAGCGCATCTGGGCGCTGGCGGAAAAGCTGAATCACCACCCCGACGTGCGGGAAGTGGTGCCGGGGATGAATAACCTGACGCTGTTGCTGCATACGCCGCAGGCCGACGCCGAAGCGATGCTCGCATTGCTGCAGCAAGGTTGGGAAAGCAAAGAGAGCCTGACGCCGGAATCGCGCCAGGTGGATATTCCGGTGGTCTACGGCGGGGAGCAAGGCCCCGATCTGGATGACGTGGCGCGCCATACCGGCATGACGCCGCGGCAGGTGGTGGAATGCCACGCGGCGGCGGCCTATGTGGTCTATTTCCTCGGCTTTCAGCCGGGCTTCTCCTATTTGGGCGGCATGCCGGAGCAACTGGCGACGCCACGCCGCGCTGAGCCGCGTCTGGCGGTGGCGGCTGGCTCCGTCGGCATCGGCGGCGGCCAGACCGGCATCTATCCGCTGGTGACGCCCGGCGGCTGGCAACTGATTGGCCGCACGCCGCTGGCGCTGTTCAATCCGCATGAAATGCCGCCGACGCTGCTGCGCCCGGGCGATAACGTGCGCTTCGTGCCGCAGAAGGAGGGCGTATGCTGATTATTCTGCGTGCCGGCATCTATACCACGGTGCAGGATTTGGGCCGCGAGGGATTCCGCCGCTTGGGCATCAGCACCGGCGGGGCGCTGGATCAACCGGCGCTGAAGATCGCCAACCTGCTGGTGGGCAATGCGCCGGAGGCCGCCGGGCTGGAGATCACGCTCGGCCAGTTCAGCGCCGAGTTTACCCGCCCCGGCTGGATCGCCCTGACCGGCGCCGGCTGCGACGCGCAGCTGGACGGTAAGCCGCTGTGGACCGGCTGGCGCTACCCGGTGAAAAAGGGGCAGCGGCTGGCGTTGGGCACGCCGAAACGCGGCATGCGCAGCTACCTGGCGATCTCGGGCGGTATCGCCGTGCCGGAAATGCTGGGCTCGTGCAGCACCGACATGAAAGCTGCCTTTGGCGGCCACGAAGGCCGTAACCTGAAGGACGGCGATCGGCTGCCGCTGGGCAAATCTGCCGCTCAACCGCAACATCGCTGCGGCGTGAAACAGCTGCTGTTCACCAACCGCATCCGCGCGCTGCCGGGGCCGGAGTACGCCGAATTCAGCGAAGAGGCGCAGGATACGTTTTGGCGCACCGCCTGGCAGCTCAGCCCGCAGAGCAACCGCATGGGCTACCGCTTGCACGGCGGTACGCCACTGGAGCGCACCACCGACCGCGAGATGCTGTCGCACGGCCTGCTGCCCGGCGTGGTGCAGGTGCCGCACAACGGCCAGCCGATCGTGTTGATGGCCGATGCGCAAACCACCGGCGGTTACCCGCGTATCGCCTGCGTGATCGAAGCCGATCTCTACCACTTGGCGCAGATCCGTCTCGGCGAACCGATCCACTTCGTTCTCTGCTCACTGACGGAGGCGCAGCGCGCCAAAGCCGAGCAGGATCTCTTCCTTCGACAGATTGCCTGGGGGTTACATGATCGTTGATTTGAACGCCGATCTCGGCGAAGGCTGCGCCAACGATCAGGCGCTGTTGCAATTGGTGAGCTCGGCCAACATCGCCTGCGGCTTCCACGCCGGCGATGCGCAGACCATGCGTCAGTCGGTGCGCTGGGCATTGCAGTACGGCGTGGCGATCGGTGCTCACCCGAGTTTTCCCGATCGGGAGAACTTCGGCCGCACCCGCATGCAGCTGCCGCCGGAAACGGTGTACGCGCAGGTGGTGTATCAGCTCGGGGCGCTGGCGGCCATCGCCCGCGCCGAGGGCGGGGTGATGGTGCACGTTAAGCCGCACGGCATGCTGTACAACCAGGCGGCGGTTGAGCCGGCGCTGGCGGAAGCCATCGCCCGGGCGGTGCAGGCGGTTGATCCGGCGCTGCGGCTGGTGGGGCTGGCCGGCAGCGAGCTGATCCGCGCCGGGCAACGGCTCGGTCTGACCACCCGGCAGGAGGTGTTCGCCGATCGCGGTTATCAGGCCGACGGCACGCTGGTGCCGCGCGGTTTGCCGGGGGCATTGATCGAGGATGATGAACAAGCGCTGGCGCAAACCCTGGAGATGGTGCGCCATCACCGGGTGCGCAGCGTCGATGGCGTTTGGACCGCCGTACAGGCGGAGACCGTCTGCCTGCACGGGGACGGCGAGCATGCGCTGGCGTATGCGCGCAAGCTGCGGGACAGTTTTGTTCAACAGGGCATCCGCGTCAGCGCAGAGCAGTAAAGCAAGACACAACATCACAAACAAAAAATTATTAGAAAATATCGAGGGAAGACTATGGAACAGGCCGTGAATCTCTGGCCACTGATCGGCATCGCCGCGATCGTGGTCGGGTTTGTATTGCGTTTCAATCCGGTGCTGGTGGTGATCGCCGCCGGCATCATCACCGGTCTGGCGGCGCTGATGCCGCTGGACGTCATTCTGGAAAAGCTCGGCGAGGGCTTTCTCAATACCCGAAACCTGCCGCTGATCCTGCTGCTGCCGCTGGCGGTGATCGGCCTGCTGGAACGTCACGGGCTGAAAGAGCGGGCGCAGGCGTGGATCGCCAAGATCAAAAGCGCCACCGCCGGCCGTTTGCTGATCGTGTACCTGTTCGTGCGCGAGATCACCGCGGCGATGGGGCTGACCAGCCTGGGCGGGCATCCGCAGATGGTGCGGCCGCTGCTGGCGCCGATGGCGGAAGGGGCGACGGAAAACCGCTACGGCGAGCTGCCGGAGCGTACCCGCCACCGCCTGCGCGCCATGTCGGCCGCTACCGACAACGTCGGGCTGTTCTTCGGCGAGGATATCTTCGTGGCCTTCGGTGCGATCATCTTCATGCATAACTTTATGCTGGAGTCCGGCGGCATTCAGACCGAGCCGCTGCATATCGCGCTGTGGGGCATTCCGACCGCCATTTTCGCTTTCCTGATCCACGCGTTCCGGCTGTATCGGATGGATAAACAGCTGAGCGCCGAGCTGGCGCAGCTGAATCAGGCGGCGCTGCAGGCGAAGGGGGAAGCGCGATGAACTTCCAGCAACAATACCTTTACTGGCTGGCCGGCGCGGTGCTGCTGATTGTGGCGGTGATGTCCTTGCGCGATCGCGCCAACCCGCGCCGCATCACCACCGGGCTGTTTTGGGGGCTGTACGGCCTGGTATTCCTGGTCGGCGACTGGACTTATCGCCTGCTGGGCGATGTACTGGGCGAGGGCAGTAACGAAAAACGCATGCTGCATATCATCGTTGGCGCGGTGGTGGTGGTGATGGCCCTGATTGCCGGCTTCGGCGGCGTGCGCCTCGGCAGCTATCACCAGCGGACGCCGCAGGAGCGCGAGGCGAGCGCCAAGCGCCTGGGCAACAAGCTGTTCATTCCCGCGCTGGCGATCCCGGTGGTGACGGTGGTCGGCGTGCTGCTGTTCAACAACGTGCCGGCGTTGCAAAACGCGGTATTCGGCAGCGGTAACCACGCGACGCTAATTACCCTGTTCTCGATGACCGTCGGCTGCCTGATCGGGTTGGCGATCGCGGTGACAATGACCCATGAGAAGGCGCTGCAGCCGATACAGGAAGCGCGGCGCCTGCTGGATTCGATCGGCTGGGCGTTCATTCTGCCGCAGATCCTCGCCACGCTGGGGCTGCTGTTTACCGTCGCCGGCGTCGGCACCGCGATCTCGCATTTGACCCAGGAATATCTGGCGGTCGATAACCGTTTTATCGCCGTGGCGGTCTACGCTATCGGTATGGCGGTGCTGACCATGGTGATGGGCAACGCCTTCGCCGCTTTCCCGATCGTTACCGCCGGCATCGGCATTCCGATCCTGGTGTTGCAGCACGGCGGCAACCCGGCGGTGATGGCGGCGATCGGCATGTTCTCCGGCTATTGCGGCACCCTGATGACGCCGATGGCGGCGAACTTCAACATTGTGCCGGCGGCGCTGCTGGAGTTGCCGGACAAGAATGCGGTGATCAAGGCGCAGGTGCCGACCGGCGTGCTGCTGCTGTTGGTTAACGTGTTCCTGCTGTATTTCCTGATGTTCCTGTAGGAGTAAGGATGCAAAAAGTATTGATTACCGGCTTTGAGCCGTTTGGCGGTGAGCGCCTTAACCCCTCCTGGGAAGTGGTGAAGCAGCTCAATGATATGGAGCTGGTCGGCACGCGCATCGTGGCGCGCCAGCTGCCGTGCGTGTTCGGCGCGGCGCTGGAGGCGCTCAATGCGGCGATCGATGAGGTGCAGCCGGTGATGGTGCTGGCTATCGGCCAGGCCGGCGGCCGCACCGATATCACGATTGAACGGGTGGCGATCAACGTCGACGATGCGCGCATTCCCGACAATCAGGGGCAGCAGCCGGTGGATGAGCCGATCGTCGCCGGCGGTCCGGCGGCCTATTTCAGCACCTTGCCGATCAAAGCGATGGTCAGTTCGATGCGCGAGGCCGGCATTCCGGCCGCCGTTTCGCAGACTGCCGGCACCTACGTGTGCAACCATGTGATGTATGGGCTGCTGCACCGTTTGAGCGGCCAGCGTGAGGTGAAGGGCGGTTTTATCCATATTCCGTACCTGCCGGAACAGGCGGCGGCCCACCCCGGTGCGCCGAGCATGGCGGCTTCGACGGTGCTGTTTGCGCTGGAGCTGGCCGTTTCCATTGCTTTGCAGGTGGAACACGATCTGAAAGTGGTGGGTGGCGCAACGCATTAATCAAGAACACTCCCGGCGCACCGGGCTGCGCCGGGCCTACGCAAGGAGTGGTCTATGCCGGAAGGACCGGAGATTCGCCGGGCGGCGGACAAACTGGCGGCGGCGGTGATCGATCAGCCGTTGACCGCCGTCGATTTCGCTTTTCCTCAGTTGAAACACTATCGCCAGCGTCTGATCGGCGAGCGCATCGTCGCCATCGAGCCGCGCGGCAAGGCGCTGCTGACCCATTTCTCCAATGGGCTGACGATGTACAGCCATAACCAGCTGTATGGCGTGTGGAAAGTGGCGGCGGCAGGAGAGACGCCGGAGACCAAGCGCGATCTGCGGGTGCGGCTGGAAACCGCTCGCAGCGCAATATTGCTCTACAGCGCGTCTGACATCACCGTCGGGCCGCGCGAGGAGATAGAACAGCACCCGTTCCTGCAACGCATCGGCCCCGACGTGCTGGACATGACGTTGACGGTGGATGAGGTGCAGGAGCGTTTGCTGACGCCGCGTTTTCGCCGCAGGCAGCTGGGCGGCATGCTGCTCGACCAGGCGTTTCTCGCCGGATTGGGCAATTATCTGCGCGCCGAAATTCTGTGGCAGGCCGAACTGGCGCCGCAGCACAAACCGCAGGATCTGGCGCCGGAAGCGCTTTGGCGTCTGGCGGAGGCGCTGCTGGCGGTGCCGCGTCTTTCCTATCAGACGCGTGGGCAGGCGGATGAGAACCGCCATCACGGCGCGCTGTTTCGCTTCAAGGTGTTTCATCGCAGCGGCGAGCCCTGTGAGCGCTGCGGCGCGATGATTGTGCGCACCGACCTGTCGTCGCGGCCGTTTTATTGGTGCCCGGGCTGCCAGAAATAAGCAAAAAAACGCCGCCCGAAGGGGCGGCGCTGTGCGGTTTCAGCCGGGGAAGCGGCTTACTTGGTTTTCAGCTGGGATTTGAAATCACGCTCGGCATAGCCGGTGTACAGCTGACGCGGACGGGCAATTTTGATGCCTTCGTCGTGCATTTCGTTCCAGTGCGCGATCCAGCCGATGGTGCGCGCGATGGCGAAGATCACGGTGAACATGGAAGAAGGAATGCCCATCGCCTTCAGGATGATGCCGGAGTAGAAGTCGACGTTCGGGTACAGTTTCTTCTCGATGAAGTACGGGTCGTTCAGCGCGATGTGCTCCAGCTCCATCGCCACCTGCAGCAGGTTGTCGTCCTTCTTGTTCAGCTCTTTCAGCACTTCGTGACAGGTCTCGCGCATCACGGTGGCGCGCGGATCGTAGTTCTTGTACACGCGGTGGCCGAAGCCCATCAGGCGGAAGGAGTCGTTCTTGTCCTTGGCGCGCTTGATGAATTCCGGAATGTGATCGACGGTCTTGATCTCTTCCAGCATTTTCAGCGCCGCTTCGTTGGCGCCGCCGTGCGCCGGCCCCCACAGGGAGGCGATGCCGGCCGCGATGCAGGCGAACGGGTTGGCACCGGAAGAGCCGGCGGTGCGCACGGTCGAGGTAGAGGCGTTCTGCTCATGGTCGGCGTGCAGGATCAGGATGCGATCCATGGCGCGTTCCAATACCGGGTTCACCACGTACTCTTCGCACGGGGTGGCGAACATCATGTGCAGGAAGTTGCCGGCATAGGACAGATCGTTGCGCGGATAAACGAACGGCTGGCCCAGGGAGTATTTGTAGCACATCGCGGCCACGGTCGGCATTTTGGACAGCAGACGGAACGCGGTGATTTCACGGTGACGCTCGTTGTTGACGTCCAGCGCATCGTGGTAGAACGCCGCCAGCGCGCCGGTCACGCCGCACAGCACCGCCATCGGGTGCGAGTCGCGACGGAAGCCACGGAACAGATGGGTGATCTGGTCGTGGATCATGGTGTGGCGGGTTACGGTCGTTTTGAAGGTCTCGAACTCTTCCGGCGTCGGGGTCTCGCCGTACAGCAGGATGTAGCACACTTCCAGGTAGGAAGATTCTTTCGCCAGCTGTTCGATAGGGAAGCCGCGGTGCAGCAGCACGCCTTTGTCGCCGTCGATGAAGGTAATCTTGGATTCGCAAGAAGCGGTGGAGGTAAAGCCGGGATCAAATGTGAAATAACCTTTGGAACCCAGAGCGCGGACATCGAGGACATCAGGGCCCAGTGTCGGTGTCAATACGCCCAGTTCGATCGGAGCTTCGCTGTCGTTAATGGTTAGCGTCGCTTTCTTATCAGTCATTTACTGTCTCCTTAGCGCCTTATTTTAAAAACCACTAACAACTGAAATACCTTAAATCTCTGCAGGTTGCCCGCAAAAAATGGTGCGGACGCTAACTCTGTGAGCGACTGCGCAACTGTGCGCGGGTAGGGTACAGAGTGCTGACCAGGCGAACGAGACGGGTGACCAGTTGTTAACGATTCAGAGTAATTCGTTATAGTCTGTTAATCTTACCTATGAGCTGTTCGAAGAGATGTGAACCTATCCCAATAAACTGTTTTTATTTGCTTTATTTGCTTTTTGACGCCGGCAAAATCGAGCGGGAAACAACGGCTATTGGGATAGGTTCGCCAAATACACTGTTGCATAACTCGAACCCGGGGGGAAGTGTATCTGCTGACCCGTAGCGCATCATAGGACCGTTTGTGCCCCTATATGTAATGGAAATGTTGATCTCTTGTCAAATCAGATAATTAATTTTGCACTAATTGTGAAATCCGTGATCTGAATCACTGTTCGGGGGAAATGTTATCAAAGCGGTTGTATGAGAATTGTAATCAGAATGTGATCCTCCTATACTGCCGCCAGGTCTCCGGATTACCCTGAAGTAGGAGCACCCAGCGTTATAAATGCGCGCCGTTTGAGCACAGAGGATGTTGATGTTTGAGCGCGTGACGTGTAAGGGTTTTAGGCTCTTAACGCTGTCTGATCCCCGCCCAGGCCCGGAGGAAGGAAAATAATAAGAGCTGTGTGGGCAAATACGTGAAAAAACAACGACCTGTCAACTTGGATCTGCAAACGATCCGGTTCCCCGTAACTGCGATAGCGTCTATCTTACACCGAGTCTCTGGCGTAATTACCTTCGTTGCCGTGGGTATCCTCCTCTGGCTGCTGGGCCTGTCACTCTCTTCCCAAGAGGGGTTCCTGCAGGCGGCCGCCATCATGAATAGCTTCATCGTCAAATTCATATTCTGGGGCATCCTCACGGCGCTGGCCTATCACATTTGCGGTGGCATCCGTCACTTGTTAATGGATTTTGGCTACATCGAAGAGAGTTTGGCCGCCGGCACCCGTTCCGCCCAGGTGGCGATCGGTCTGACCGTCGTGCTGTCAGTTCTGGCTGGAGTCCTCGTATGGTAAACAACGTTTCTGCATTAGGGCGCAACGGCGTGCACGATTGGCTGCTGCTGCGTGCTTCCGCTATCATCATCACCCTGTACGTCCTGTATATCCTGGGCTTTTTCGTCACGGCTCCGGAACTCACTTATGACATCTGGCGCGGTTTCTTCGCCACTTCCATTACGAAAGTGTTCACTCTGCTGACCTTGCTGTCGATTCTGGTTCACGCCTGGATCGGGTTGTGGCAGGTGCTGACGGACTACGTCAAGCCGCTGGCGGTTCGCCTGGTGTTGCAGCTGGCTGTCGTGGTCGCGTTGCTGGTCTATTTACTGTACGGAACAATCGTAGTGTGGGGTGCTTAAATGAAACTGCCAGTCAGAGAGTTTGATGCCGTCGTAATCGGCGCCGGCGGTGCGGGCATGCGTGCCGCGCTGCAAATTTCCCAAGCGGGCTCGACCTGTGCCCTGCTGTCCAAAGTTTTCCCGACCCGTTCCCATACCGTGTCCGCCCAGGGCGGCATCACCGTCGCGCTCGGCAACAGCCACGAGGACAACTGGGAATGGCATATGTACGACACGGTGAAAGGTTCCGACTATATCGGTGACCAGGACGCCATCGAATATATGTGTAAAACCGGCCCGGAAGCGATTCTGGAACTGGAACACATGGGCCTGCCGTTCTCTCGCCTGGACGACGGCCGCATCTATCAGCGTCCGTTCGGCGGTCAGTCGCTGAACTTCGGCGGCGAGCAGGCGGCGCGTACCGCAGCCGCAGCCGACCGTACCGGCCACGCGCTGCTGCACACCCTGTACCAACAGAACCTGAAAAACCACACCACCATTTTCTCTGAGTGGTATGCGCTCGATCTGGTGAAAAACCAGGACGGCGCGGTGGTCGGCACCACGGCTATCTGCATCGAAACCGGTGAAGTGGTTTACTTCAAAGCCAAGGCCACCGTGCTGGCGACCGGCGGCGCAGGCCGTATTTACCAGTCCACCACCAACGCCCACATCAACACCGGCGACGGTGTCGGCATGGCGCTGCGCGCCGGCGTGCCGGTGCAGGACATGGAAATGTGGCAGTTCCACCCGACCGGCATCGCCGGCGCGGGCGTGCTGGTGACCGAAGGCTGCCGCGGCGAAGGCGGTTACCTGCTGAACAAACACGGCGAGCGCTTCATGGAGCGTTATGCGCCGAACGCCAAAGATCTGGCGGGGCGCGACGTGGTTGCCCGTTCGATCATGATCGAAATCCGCGAAGGCCGCGGCTGCGACGGTCCTTGGGGCCCGCACGCCAAGCTGAAGCTGGATCACCTGGGTAAAGAGGTACTGGAATCCCGTCTGCCGGGCATCCTGGAACTGTCCCGCACCTTCGCGCACGTCGATCCGGTGAAAGAGCCGATCCCGGTTATCCCAACCTGTCACTATATGATGGGCGGCATTCCGACCAAAGTGACCGGCCAGGCGCTGACCGTGAACGAGAAAGGCGAAGACGTGGTGATCCCGGGGTTGTTCGCCGTGGGCGAAATCGCCTGCGTATCGGTGCACGGCGCCAACCGCTTGGGCGGCAACTCGCTGCTCGACCTGGTGGTGTTCGGCCGTTCCGCCGGCATGCACCTGCAGGAATCGCTGGAAGAGCAGGGCGTGAGCCGTGACGCCAGCGACTCCGACGTGGAAGCCTCGCTGGACCGTCTGAACCGTTGGAACAACACCCGTTCCGGCGAAGACCCGGTCGAAATTCGCAAAGCGCTGCAGTCTTGCATGCAGCACAACTTCTCGGTATTCCGCGAAGGCGATGCGATGGCCAAGGGCCTGGAAGAACTGAAAGTGATCCGTGAACGTCTGAAGAACGCACGCCTGGACGATACCTCCAGCGAGTTCAACACCCAGCGCATCGAGTGCCTGGAGTTGGATAACCTGATGGAGACCGCGTATTCCACCGCCGTGTCGGCCAACTTCCGTACCGAGAGCCGTGGCGCACACAGCCGCTTCGACTACCCGGAACGCGATGACGCCAACTGGCTGTGCCATTCGCTGTATCTGCCGCAATCGGAAAGCATGACGCGTCGTGAAGTGAACATGCAACCGAAGCTGCGCCCGGCATTCCCGCCGAAAGTGCGTTCTTACTAATTGCGGAGATCGACAGATGAAACTCGAATTTTCCATTTATCGCTACAATCCGGATGTCGACGACGCGCCGCACATGCAGGACTACACCCTGGAAGCGGAAGAAGGCCGTGACATGATGCTGCTGGATGCGTTGATCCAGCTGAAAGAAAAAGATCCGACCCTGTCGTTCCGTCGCTCATGCCGTGAAGGCGTGTGCGGTTCCGACGGCCTGAATATGAACGGTAAAAACGGCCTGGCGTGCATCACTCCGGTTTCGTCGCTGCGCAAAGGCAACGGCAAGATCGTGATCCGTCCGCTGCCGGGGCTGCCGGTGGTGCGCGATCTGGTGGTGGATATGGGGCAGTTCTACACCCAGTATGAAAAGATCAAGCCATACCTGCTGAACGACGGCAAGAATCCGCCGGCGCGTGAGCACCTGCAGTCGCCGGAACAGCGCGCCAAGCTGGACGGTCTGTACGAGTGCATCCTGTGCGCCTGCTGCTCGACTTCGTGCCCATCGTTCTGGTGGAACCCGGACAAGTTCATCGGGCCTGCCGGTCTGTTGGCGGCGTATCGCTTCCTGATCGACAGCCGTGACACGGAAACGCAAGAACGTTTAGATGATCTGGACGATGCTTTTAGTGTTTTCCGCTGCCATAGCATTATGAATTGTGTCAGTGTATGTCCTAAAGGCTTGAACCCGACGCGTGCGATCGGGCATATCAAGTCCATGCTGCTGCAACGCGGCGCATAAACGGAATGAGATGCTGCGCCGGGCTCTTTTCCGGCGCACATCCCATAGGGGAGGGAACCTCTAAAAACTGACCCGCGGCTGCGGCGCTATGCAGCCTGGTTCTTCCGCCGGTTTTTAGAGGTTCCTTGTAAGGGACCGCAAGGTCCATAACAGAACGTATCGGGCCGTCATGGCCGCAAGTACGTCGAGTGAACCGTTTTACGGCAAACCGTATTCATCACGGTAATTATGTTAACCACGGCGAAAACTAAAGCTTCAAAGCTTAAGGGATCATGATGCAGAACGGCGCAATGAAGGCCTGGCTGGATTCCTCCTATCTGGCGGGCGCGAACCAGTCTTACATAGAGCAGCTCTATGAAGATTTCTTAACCGATCCGGGTTCCGTTGAAGATAGCTGGCGTTCCATTTTTCAACAGCTACCAACCGCGGGTGTCAAACCCGATCAGCTCCACTCTCAAACGCGCGACTACTTCCGCCGCCTGGCGAAAGACTCCGCGCGCTACAACACCACCATCACCGATCCGGCAACCGACGCCAAACAGGTCAAGGTACTGCAGCTGATCAACGCCTTCCGCTTCCGCGGACATCAGCATGCCAACCTCGATCCGCTCGGCCTGTGGCAGCGTGAGCAAGTTCCTGACCTTGAGCCCGCTTACCACAACCTGACCGAAGCCGATTTCCAGGAAACCTTCAACGTGGGCTCTTTCGCCATCGGCAAAGAAACCATGAAGCTGGGCGATCTGTACGCCGCGCTGAAGCAGACCTATTGCGGTTCGATCGGCGCTGAATACATGCACATCACCAACACCGAAGAGAAACGCTGGATCCAGCAGCGCATCGAGTCGGTGGTGGGGCGCGCCAGCTTTACCGCCGACGAAAAACGCCGTTTCCTGAACGAGCTGACCGCTGCGGAAGGCCTGGAACGCTACCTGGGCGCCAAATTCCCGGGCGCCAAACGCTTCTCGCTGGAAGGCGGCGACGCGCTGGTGCCGATGCTGAAAGAGATGGTGCGCCACGCCGGCAAGAACGGCACGCGTGAAGTGGTGTTGGGCATGGCCCACCGCGGCCGTCTGAACGTGCTGATCAACGTGCTGGGCAAAAAGCCGGCCGACCTGTTCGACGAATTCGCCGGCAAGCATAAAGAACACCTCGGCACCGGCGACGTGAAATATCACCAGGGCTTCTCCTCCGACGTGGAAACCGAAGGCGGCATGGTTCACCTGGCGCTGGCGTTCAACCCGTCGCACCTGGAGATCGTCAGCCCGGTGGTCATGGGGTCGGTTCGCGCCCGTCGCGATCGTCTGGACGAAGCGCGCAGCAACATGGTGCTGCCGATCACCATCCACGGCGACGCCGCCATTACCGGCCAGGGCGTGGTTCAGGAAACCCTGAACATGTCTCAGGCTCGCGGCTACGAAGTGGGCGGCACCGTGCGCATCGTCATCAACAACCAGGTTGGCTTCACCACCTCCAACCCGCTGGATGCGCGCTCTACCGAATATTGCACCGACATCGCCAAAATGGTTCAGGCGCCGATCTTCCACGTTAACGCGGACGATCCGGAAGCCGTGGCCTTCGTCACTCGCCTGGCGTTGGATTTCCGTAACACCTTTAAGCGTGACGTGATGATCGATCTGGTCTGCTACCGTCGCCATGGGCACAACGAGGCCGATGAGCCGAGCGCCACCCAGCCGGTGATGTATCAGAAGATCAAGAAACACCCTACGCCGCGCAAAATCTACGCTGACATTCTGACCGAACAGAAAGTGGCCAGCCTGGAAGATGCCACGGAAATGGTCAACCTGTATCGTGATGCGCTCGACCGCGGCGATTGTGTGGTTGAAGAATGGCGTCCGATGAATCTGCACTCCTTCACCTGGTCGCCGTACCTGAACCACGAGTGGGACGAAGAGTACCCGAGCAAGGTTGAGATGAAGCGTCTGCAGGAACTGGGCCGCCGCATCAGCACCGTGCCGGAAGCGATCGAAATGCAGTCACGCGTGGCGAAAATCTACGCTGACCGCGCCGAGATGGCGGCGGGCAACAAGCCGTTCGACTGGGGCGCCGCCGAAACGCTGGCCTACGCCACCATGGCGGATGAAGGCATTCCAATCCGCATCTCCGGCGAAGACGCCGGCCGCGGCACCTTCTTCCACCGTCACGCGGTGGTGCACAACCAGAAAAACGGTTCGGTCTATGTTCCGCTGGCGAATATCCACAGCGGCCAGGGCGAATTCAAGGTCTGGGACTCCGTGCTGTCTGAAGAGGCGGTGCTGGCGTTCGAATACGGCTACGCCACGGCGGAACCGCGCACGCTGACCATCTGGGAAGCGCAGTTCGGCGACTTCGCCAACGGCGCGCAGGTTGTTATCGATCAGTTCATCAGCTCCGGCGAGCAAAAATGGGGCCGTATGTGCGGCCTGGTGATGCTGCTGCCGCACGGCTATGAAGGCCAGGGCCCAGAGCACTCCTCCGCGCGTCTGGAACGTTATCTGCAGCTGTGCGCTGAGCAGAACATGCAGGTGTGCGTCCCGTCCACGCCGGCGCAGGTTTACCACATGCTGCGTCGTCAGGCGCTGCGCGGTATGCGTCGTCCGCTGGTGGTGATGTCGCCGAAGTCGCTGCTGCGTCACCCGCTGGCGGTCTCTTCGCTGGACGAGCTGGCCAATGGCACCTTCCTGCCGGCGATCGGCGAGATCGACGATTTGGATCCGAAAGCGGTCAAGCGCGTCGTGCTGTGCTCCGGTAAGGTTTACTACGACCTGCTGGAACAGCGTCGCAAGAACGAGCAGAAAGACGTGGCCATCGTGCGCATCGAGCAGCTGTATCCGTTCCCGCATCAGGCCGTGCAGGCCGTGCTGGAGCAATACTCGCACGTGCATGACTTCGTCTGGTGTCAGGAAGAGCCGCTGAACCAGGGCGCCTGGTACTGCAGCCAACACAACTTCCGTGAAGTGGTGCCGTTCGGGGCTTCTTTACGTTACGCAGGACGTCCGGCCTCCGCCTCTCCGGCGGTGGGTTATATGTCCGTACACCAGAAGCAGCAGCAGGCTCTGGTGAATGATGCGCTGAATATTGACTAATGTTCGCTCGCTTGCCGGCCGAGGGGCCGGCAAGCAGATGATAAAAAACTTAAGGGAAAGCTAAATGAGTAGCGTAGATATTCTGGTTCCTGACCTTCCTGAATCGGTTGCCGATGCGACCGTAGCCACCTGGCACAAGAAACCGGGCGACAGCGTTCAGCGTGACGAAGTCCTGGTTGAAATCGAAACCGACAAAGTGGTGTTGGAAGTGCCGGCCAGTGAAGCGGGTATTCTCGATGCTATCGTGGAAGAAGAGGGCGCGACCGTACTGTCTCGCCAGCTGCTCGGCCGCATCCGTCCGGGCGACAGCTCCGGCAAGCCGACCGCTGAGAAGAGCCAGGAGAAAGAAGCCACGCCTGCACAGCGCGCGACCGCGAGCCTGGAAGAAGAAAGCAATGACGCGCTCAGCCCGGCGATTCGCCGCCTGATTGCTGAACACGATCTCGATGCCGGCGCCATCAAAGGCACTGGCGTGGGTGGCCGCATTACGCGTGAAGACGTGGAAGCGCACCTGGCCAAAGGCGGCGCCGCTGCCAAACCAGCCGCCGCTGAAGCCGCGCCGCAGCCTGCTCTGGCCGGCCGCAGCGAAAAACGCGTGCCGATGACCCGCCTGCGCAAACGCGTCGCCGAGCGTCTGCTGGAAGCGAAAAACAGCACCGCGATGTTGACCACCTTCAACGAAATCAACATGCAGCCGATCATGGATCTGCGCAAGCAGTACGGCGAAGCCTTCGAGAAACGCCACGGCGTGCGTCTGGGCTTCATGTCCTTCTACATCAAGGCGGTGGTTGAAGCGCTGAAGCGTTTCCCGGAAGTGAACGCGTCGATCGACGGTTCCGACGTGGTTTACCACAACTACTTCGACATCAGCATCGCGGTTTCTACTCCGCGCGGCCTGGTGACGCCGGTACTGCGCGATGTGGACGCCATGAGCATGGCTGACATCGAGAAGAAAATCAAAGAGCTGGCCGTTAAGGGCCGCGACGGCAAACTGACCGTGGAAGAGCTGACCGGCGGTAACTTCACCATTACCAACGGCGGCGTATTCGGCTCCCTGATGTCCACCCCGATCATCAACCCGCCGCAGAGCGCCATCCTGGGCATGCACGCCATCAAAGATCGCCCAATGGCGGTCAATGGTCAGGTGGTGATCCAGCCGATGATGTATCTGGCGCTGTCTTATGACCACCGCCTGATCGACGGTAAAGAATCCGTCGGTTATCTGGTGACGGTCAAAGAGATGCTGGAAGATCCGGCTCGTCTGCTGCTGGACGTCTAGTAACCCTTGCCGGGCGCGGCATGCCGCGCCCGCACTCTGTGCTATGTGGCCGGAAAACCATGCGGTTTACCGCGTAATAATGGTCCGGCTAAAAACCTTCAGAACTGAATGGATAGAACATCATGAATTTACACGAATATCAGGCAAAACAGCTGTTTGCTCGGTATGGCATGCCGGCACCAACCGGTTACGCCTGTACCACTCCGCGTGAAGCAGAAGAAGCCGCATCCAAAATCGGCTCCGGCCCGTGGGTGGTGAAATGTCAGGTTCATGCTGGCGGCCGCGGTAAAGCGGGCGGCGTTAAAGTCGTCAACAGCAAAGAAGATATCCGTGCCTTCGCGGAAGCCTGGTTGGGCAAACGTCTGGTGACTTACCAGACTGACGCGCTGGGCCAGCCGGTTAACCAGATCCTGGTAGAAGCGGCGACCGACATCGATAAAGAGCTGTACCTGGGCGCCGTTGTAGACCGCGCGACCCGTCGCATCGTATTCATGGCGTCTACCGAAGGCGGCGTGGAAATCGAGAAAGTGGCGGAAGAAACCCCGGAACTGATCCACAAAATGACCATCGATCCGCTGGCGGGTCCACAGCCTTATCAGGGCCGTGAGCTGGCCTTCAAACTGGGCCTGACCGGCAAGCAAGTCAGCCAGTTCGCCAAGATCTTCATGGGTCTGGCGACGCTGTTCCTGGAGCGCGACCTGGCGATGGTTGAGATCAACCCGCTGGTGATCACCAAGCAGGGCGATCTGGTGTGCCTGGACGGCAAACTGGGCGCCGACGGCAACGCCCTGTTCCGTCAGCCTGAACTGCGTGAAATGCGTGACCCTTCGCAGGAAGACGAGCGTGAATCCCGTGCGGCTCAGTGGGAGCTGAACTACGTTGCCCTCGACGGCAACATCGGCTGCATGGTGAACGGCGCCGGTCTGGCGATGGGCACCATGGACATCGTTAAACTGCACGGCGGCGAACCGGCCAACTTCCTGGACGTTGGCGGCGGCGCGACCAAAGAGCGCGTGACCGAAGCGTTCAAAATCATCCTGTCCGACGACAAGGTGAAAGCGGTTCTGGTTAACATCTTCGGTGGTATCGTACGTTGCGATCTGATCGCCGACGGCATCATCGGCGCAGTGGCTGAAGTGGGCGTTAACGTCCCGGTCGTTGTGCGCCTGGAAGGGAACAATGCCGAACTGGGCGCCAAGAAACTGGCGGACAGCGGCCTGAATATCATTGCTGCGACCAGCCTGACTGATGCGGCTCAGCAAGTTGTTGCAGCAGTGGAGGGTAAATAATGTCCATCTTAATCGATAAAAACACCAAAGTAATTTGCCAGGGCTTCACCGGTAGCCAGGGGACTTTCCACTCCGAACAAGCTATCGCTTACGGCACCAAAATGGTTGGCGGCGTCACCCCGGGCAAAGGCGGCACTCAGCACCTGGGTCTGCCGGTGTTTAACACCGTGCGCGAAGCGGTTGAAGCGACCGGCGCGACGGCCTCTGTCATCTACGTTCCAGCGCCGTTCTGCAAAGACTCCATTCTGGAAGCGATCGATGCCGGCATCAAATTGATCATCACCATCACCGAAGGCATCCCGACTCTGGACATGCTGACCGTGAAAGTGAAACTGGACGAAGCCGGCGTGCGCATGATCGGGCCAAACTGCCCAGGCGTGATCACCCCGGGCGAGTGCAAAATCGGCATCATGCCTGGCCACATCCACCTGCCGGGCAAAGTGGGCATCGTTTCACGCTCCGGTACCCTGACCTATGAAGCGGTGAAACAAACCACCGATGCCGGTCTGGGCCAGTCCACCTGCGTGGGCATCGGCGGCGACCCGATCCCGGGCTCCAACTTCATCGATATCCTGAAGATGTTCCAGCAGGATCCGCAGACCGAAGCGATCGTGATGATCGGTGAGATCGGCGGCAGCGCTGAAGAAGAAGCGGCAGCTTACATCAAAGAACACGTCACCAAACCGGTTGTCGGCTACATCGCCGGCGTAACCGCGCCGAAAGGCAAGCGTATGGGCCACGCGGGCGCCATCATCGCAGGCGGCAAGGGCACGGCGGACGAGAAGTTTGCTGCGCTGGAAGCGGCGGGCGTGAAAACCGTTCGCAGCCTGGCGGACATCGGCGACGCGGTAAAAGCGGTGCTGAAGCGCTAAGCATTGAGTACGAAATAACACTATCTCGACATGTTTGGCCACCCATTGGGTGGCCTTTTTTATGGGTGAAGATCAGAAATCGTTGAGCGCCTTGATCAGCGCGATCCGATCCTGCAGGCGGCGCTGCCGCACCGGATCCGCGGCGGTTTGCCACTGTTGCTCCAGCGAGGTGAGGGCGGTGCGGTAATCGTCGGCATTGTTGAACAGCGCGTCTTTGACGTTGATCGAGGCGACGTTGGTGTAGCGCCCGTCGTCGGTGGTCGGCACCTGGATAACGCCTTCATTGAGCAGCCGTTTGACGATCGCCCGCTGCGGTTCGTATCCTTCCATGCCAACCAGTTTCCAGCGCTGCGGCGGCACGCTCTGATACTGGCCGTGTTTCACTTCCGTCAGGTAGCGCAGAGTCAGGTTGCGAATGGTGCCTTCTTCTTCACCGTATTGCGCTTTGCTGTCGAACAGCACCGGGAAGGATTGCCCCTCCAGCGCGCCGCCCTTCTGCGTCAGATGGCCCATACGGTAACTGTTCATGCCCAGGCGGATCGGCATGTCATCGGTGACCGGCGTGCCGTCTGCCAGGCGCAGACTGACGATGCGTGAACCGGCCGGTTGACGCAGATCGATAGTGTAAGTGACGCCGTCGAAGAAATCGTTGGTGGAATATTTGGACGAGCGCCGCGCCGGGTTAAAGCTGTAGGTGACGTCGCCCGGCTGCAGCTGATTGAAATAATCGGCAGACCACTCCATGTAGCGTTTAAGCGCTTTGCCGTTGAGCTGATAAACGGTGATCTCGCCGCCGGCGTATTGGTAGTTAAAGGCGATATCCTTGGCCTTGATGTCGCCGACATCCAGTTTGGCGCGATCGTTGTCGATCTGCAGGGCGATCACCTGCGCCAGCGGTGCATAGTGACGGGCGGCCTGCTGAAATAACTCACTGATGCCGGTATCCTGAACGTGTACCTGAGGAATGCCGCGGAACTCGTCGGCAGGCACCAGATCGCTGCCGCTCAGCTTCGCCACGACTCGGTTGGCGTTGGCGCGCAAAATGTCATGATACGGCTGGTAGAGAGCCTGCATGGCGCTGTCCGGCGCCAGCCCCTTGATGGAATAGGTGTAGCTGTTTTTGTCGATCAGCGTGAATTTGCCATCGCGGCGTTCAAATTGCAGGTCAATGCGTGACAGCGCGCGACCGTACTTATCCGGCTCCGTGATGATGACGCCGTTCACCACCGCTTTGTCGATTTTCACATGCATGTGGCCGGCGACGATCGCCGTCAGCTCCGGGTTGGCGTTGGCGATGTCCGCCACGCCGGTGCCGGGGCGCTGGTTCTCGTTGTCGATGCCCATATGCGCGACCAGCACGATCGCGTCGACCTGGCCGTCGATCTGCCTGATGACCTGTTTCACCGCCTGTACCGGATCGGTGAAGTTCAGCCCTTTGATGCGATCGGTGCCCTTGGCGAATTCCGCAGTCATCGGCGTGTCCATGCCGATGATGCCGATCTTCACGCCCTGGCGTTCGAGGATGGTATAGGCCGGCAGATAAGGTTTGCCGCTGTCCCAGACGATGTTGCCCGCCAGCGCCGCGCCTTTAAACTGTTTGAGCGGCGTGGCCAGCGCCGGCAGACCGAAGTCGAATTCGTGGTTGCCCATCACCCAAACGTCGTAGTCAAGCGCGTTGAGGCCCAGCATCATCGGGCTGACGGCCTCCTGTTTGAAGGTTTCGACGAAGTTGCCCTGGATGGTGTCGCCGGCGTCCACCAGAATCAGGTTGGGCTGTTCGGCGCGCACCTTTTTGACCTGGGTGGCTATCTGGCTCAGGCTGCCCGCCAGGTTTTCCGTGTCGCTGGCGTAGTCCCAGGGCACGAAAGTGCCGTGCAGATCGGAGGTGCCCAACAGGGTGATATTTACCGTTTCGGCGGCCATGGCGTTTCCCGAGAGTCCCAAGACAGAGGCAAAGATGATTTTTTTCATAAGTTATTGTCACTCAATGCAATTTTAACATAAGTGGTCATTTTGCTACAAAATCGCAACCTTTACGATCCCATTGCGAGAAATAGACTAATATTGGAGAGAGATTTGTTGTTTTGTGACTGCTATCACTGTCACGGCTTATTGGAAATAAAAGGTTAATTATGTCGCATAATAAGTTCGTAATAATACAATGGCGGCTCTTTTGAATTACATTTATTTAACACAAAAATATCATTAAAAAACAATTAAACCATTGCGCAACATGACCCTAAGAAAATTATGCGAAATGTGCTGATGAATATGGAAATAATATGCGGATAGGCTTAAATTGTCTCAGATCAAATTAGGCCGAAGTACCTCTTTCGGCTAAGATTTGACCTGTAACCAAAAGTCCAACCCACGTCACGTAAAAACCTATTTATTGTGTGGGATTGGGCGAGTATCATCCATGTTGTGATTATGGATGGTTGATCTTGTTGCATTTGTTACCCGTTGTCGGTTTTCAGTGGCGTGCTTGTCGACGGCCCGTGTGGGCTATTGGCCGAGTGTGCGGTTGAAAGCGGAGAAGCTGGATCAAATTTGTTGTGTTTAAGGGCATTCACTGCGGGGCGTTACTGGCGGCTTTGAAAGAAGCGTGCCGATAACCGCGTGTCGGAGTCTTCCTGCGAGGAGCAAGGAGTCAAGATGTTTGATATTGTCGAACTGTCGCGCTTACAGTTTGCTTTAACGGCGATGTACCATTTCTTATTTGTCCCATTAACGCTCGGTATGGCGTTCTTGCTGGCAATTATGGAAACGGTATATGTCCTGTCTGGCAAACAAATCTATAAAGACATGACCAAATTCTGGGGAAAGTTATTTGCGATTAACTTTGCTCTGGGTGTGGCCACCGGTTTGACCATGGAGTTCCAGTTCGGGACTAACTGGTCATATTTCTCTCATTACGTCGGCGATATCTTCGGGGCCCCTCTGGCTATCGAAGGTCTGATGGCGTTCTTCCTTGAATCGACGCTGGTCGGCCTGTTCTTCTTCGGCTGGGATCGTCTGAGCAAGGTGCAGCACATGGCGGTAACCTGGTTCGTGGCCCTCGGCTCCAACCTGTCCGCGCTGTGGATCCTGGTCGCCAACGGCTGGATGCAGAACCCGATCGCGTCGGATTTCAACTTCGAAACCATGCGCATGGAGATGGTCAGCTTCTCCGAGTTGGTGCTTAACCCGGTTGCGCAGGTGAAATTCGTTCACACCGTGGCTGCAGGCTACACCACCGGCGCCATGTTCGTGCTGGGCATCAGCGCTTACTACCTGCTAAAGGGCCGCGACATCGCTTTCGCCAAACGCTCCTTCGCCATCGCCGCCAGCTTCGGCATGGCAGCGGTGCTGTCGGTGATCGTGCTGGGTGACGAATCCGGTTACGAAATGGGCGACGTACAGAAAACCAAACTGGCCGCCATCGAAGCGGAGTGGGATACCCAGCCGGCGCCGGCGTCCTTCACCCTGTTCGGCATCCCCGATCAGGACAAGATGGAAAACTCCTTCTCTATTCAGATCCCGTATGCGCTTGGCCTGATCGCCACGCGTTCCACCGACACTCAGGTCACCGGCCTGAAAGATCTGCTGGCGCAACATGAAGTGCGCATCCGCAACGGCATGAAAGCCTACCAGCTGCTGGAAGAGCTGCGCGGCGGCAATACCGATCCTGCGGTGCGTGCGGAATTCAACAAAACCAAGCAAGACCTGGGCTACGGCATGCTGCTGAAGCGTTATACCCCGAACGTCAGCGACGCGACGGAAGCGCAGATCCAGCAGGCGACCAAGGACTCCATTCCACGCGTGGCGCCGCTGTACTTCGCCTTCCGCATCATGGTGGCCTGTGGCGTGCTGATGCTGCTGATTATCGGTCTGTCATTCCTGAGCGTGGTGCGCGGCCGCATCGGCCAGAAAAAATGGCTGTTGCGTGCGGCGCTGTATGGCTTGCCGCTGCCGTGGATCGCGGTGGAAGCCGGCTGGTTCGTGGCGGAATACGGCCGTCAACCGTGGGCGATTGGTGAGGTGCTGCCGACCGCAGTCGCCAACTCTTCGCTGACCGCGGGCGACATTCTGTTCTCGATGGGGCTGATTTGCGGCTTGTACACCCTGTTCCTGGTGGCTGAAATGTACCTGATGTTCAAGTTTGCGCGTCTGGGTCCAAGCAGCCTGAAAACCGGCCGCTACCACTTTGAACAACCGACTGCCGCCGTGCAGGAAGCGCGCTAAACAGGAGTCCACGTATGTTTGACTATGAAGTACTGCGATTTATCTGGTGGGTGCTGGTTGGCGTACTGCTGATCGGCTTCGCCGTCACCGACGGTTTCGACATGGGCGTCGGCATCCTGGTGCGCATCATCGGTAAAACCGATACCGAGCGCCGGGTGATGATCAACTCCATCGCCCCTCACTGGGACGGTAACCAGGTGTGGCTGATCACCGCCGGCGGCGCGCTGTTCGCCGCCTGGCCGATGGTCTACGCAGCGGCCTTCTCGGGCTTCTACGTCGCCATGATCCTGGTGCTGGCGGCGTTGTTCTTCCGCCCGGTCGGTTTTGACTACCGTTCCAAGCTGGAGAGCAGCCGCTGGCGCAACATGTGGGACTGGGGCATCTTCATCGGTTCCTTCGTGCCTGCGTTGGTGTTCGGCGTGGCGTTCGGCAACCTGCTGCAGGGCGTGCCGTTCCATGTGGACGAGTACCTGCGTCTGTTCTACACCGGCAACTTCTTCCAACTGCTGAATCCGTTCGGTCTGTTGGCAGGCGTGGTCAGTCTGACCATGCTGGTCACTCAGGGCGCGACCTACCTGCAGATGCGCACCACCGGCGAGATCCACCTGCGGTCACGCGCCGCAGCGCAGATCGCGACGCTGATCATGGCGGTATGCTTCCTGCTGGCGGGTGTGTGGCTGGTTAAAGGCATCGACGGCTACGTGATCACTTCGGCGCTGGACACCATGGCGGAATCCAACCCGCTGCGTAAAGAAGTGGCGCATCAGGCCGGCGCATGGCTGATCAACTTCAACAAGTATCCGCTGCTGTGGGCCTTGCCTGCACTGGGCGTAGTGCTGCCGTTGTTCACAATCCTGTTCTCGCGTCTGGAGAAAGGCGCGCTGGCGTTCGTCACCTCGTCGCTGACCATCGCCTGCGTCATCCTCACTGCCGGGGTCACCATGTTCCCGTTCGTGATGCCGTCCAGCACCGTGCCTAACGTCAGCCTGACCATGTGGGACGCGACGTCGAGCCTGTTGACGCTGAAAGTGATGACCGTCGTGGCGGCGATCTTCGTGCCTATCGTTTTGGCGTACACCAGCTGGTCGTACTACAAAATGTTCGGTCGTCTCGACAAGAACTACATCGAAAACAACAAGCATTCGCTGTACTAAGGATAAGGAGCTAAACCATGTGGTATTTTGCCTGGATTCTCGGAACGCTTCTTGCCTGCGCCTTCGGCATCATCACGGCGCTGGCGCTTGAGCAGAGCGAAGCGACCAAAGCTCAGCAAGACGGTAAGTAATGAGCTCGTCCGTGATTGACAAGCTGTACGCTGTCACCGACAAGGGCCCGGTTCGGGCCCTTTCCCTGGTGCTGGCGTTGATTTTGGCGGGGTGCGTGTTCTGGGATCCGACGCGTTTCGCCGCCAAAACCAGCTCGCTGGAGATTTGGGAAGGGCTGTTGCTGATTTGGGCCGTATGCGCCGGAGTGATCCACGGCTTCGGATTCCGCCCGCAGCGCAGCGTCTGGCGCGCTTTTTTCGCGCCGCTTCCTGCAATTGTGATCTTGTGCGCAGGATTACTTTACGTTTCTTTATAATCTCCCCGATGTCCCCACGTTATGGGCCCTCACGGCCCATAATTATTTTCATTCCCATCTTGTAACCCATTCCCAACCCGATCTGTCTTGCGTATAGTAGCAGCGTTAAATTGCATTGCTGGGAAGTAGAGTGAGTAATACGTTGTTTCGATGGCCGGTTCGCGTTTACTACGAGGATACCGATGCCAGTGGTGTGGTCTATCACGCCCGCTACGTCGCCTTTTTTGAAAGAGCGCGCACAGAGATGCTGCGTCAGCACAACTTTCATCAACAGCAGCTGCTCAGTGAACAAGTCGCTTTTGTCGTCCGGCGCATGACGGTGGATTATCTGGCTCCGGCTCGTCTCGACGAGCAACTGGAGGTCCAGAGTGAAATCACCTCTCTGCGCGGGGCTTCTCTCACGTTTGCTCAACGCATTGTCAATTCTGACGGGGCCCTACTGAGCCAGGCAGATGTCCTGATTGCCTGTATTGATCCACACCAAATGAAGCCAAGAGCGCTTCCTAAGTCTATTGTCGCGGAGTTTAAGCAGTGACTGACATGAACATCCTAGATTTATTCTTGAAGGCGAGCCTGCTGGTTAAGCTTATCATGTTGATTTTGATATGCTTCTCGGTAGCCTCTTGGGCGATCATCATTCAGCGCACCCGCATCCTCAATGCGGCGACGCGTGACGCCGAAGCCTTTGAAGACAAATTCTGGTCCGGTATCGAGCTTTCCCGTCTGTACCAGGAAAGTCAGGCGCGTCGCGATAGCCTGACCGGTTCCGAGCAGATCTTCCATTCCGGCTTCAAAGAGTTCGCCCGCCTGCACCGCGCCAACAACCATGCGCCGGAGTCGGTGATCGAAGGAGCGTCGCGCGCGATGCGCATTTCGATGAACCGCGAGCTGGAAACGCTGGAAACCCATATTCCGTTCCTCGGCACCGTCGGTTCGATCAGCCCGTATATCGGCCTGTTCGGCACCGTGTGGGGGATCATGCACGCCTTTATCGCGCTGGGCGCGGTGAAGCAAGCCACGCTGCAGATGGTGGCGCCGGGTATCGCCGAAGCGCTGATCGCCACCGCGATCGGTCTGTTCGCCGCTATCCCGGCGGTAATGGCCTACAACCGTCTCAACCAGCGCGTCAACAAGCTTGAGCAGAATTACGACAACTTTATGGAAGAGTTCACCGCTATTCTGCATCGTCAGGCCTTCTCCAGCGACAGCAAATAAGTAGGAGGTAGCATGGCGAGAGTACGTGGACGTAGTCGGCGCGAGCTGAAGTCCGAAATTAACATCGTTCCGCTGCTCGACGTGTTGCTGGTGCTGCTGCTGATCTTTATGGCAACCGCGCCAATCATCACGCAGAGCGTGGAGGTTGACCTGCCGGACGCCACCGATTCCAAGACGGTGTCCAGCGATGACAATCCGCCGGTGATCCTCGAGGTTTCCGGCGTAGGTCAATACACCCTGGTGGTGGATCACAACCGTATGGAGCTGCTGCCGCCTGAACAAGTCGCGGCCGAAGCCAAGTCGCGTTTGGCGGCTAACCCGAAAACGGTCTTTTTGATCGGCGGTGCGAAGGAAGTCCCTTACGATGAGATTATCAAGGCATTGAATATTCTCCATCAGGCGGGCGTGGCTTCCGTGGGGCTGATGACCCAGCCGATCTGACCGTAAGGCCAACGGCAACCCGGTTCCTGCGCTGCGGCTCAGGAACCCCGTATAAGCAACACCAGTTTTTGGGAATCTATTTTGGTAAAGGCAACTGAGCAAAACGATAAGCTGAACCGCGCCGTTATTGTTTCGGTCGTTCTGCACTTCATATTGATTGCCCTGCTGATTTGGGGATCGCTGCAGGAAAAGGTCGACATGGGCGCCGGCGGTGGCGGTGATGGTACCGTGGTGGGCGCGGTGATGGTCGATCCCGGCGCGGTGGTGGAGCAGTACAACCGCCAGCAGCAGCAGAGCAACGATGCGCAGCGTGCCGAGAAGCAGCGCCAGAAAAAAGCGGAGCAACAGGCCGAAGAGCTTCAGCAGAAGCAGGCGGAGCAACAGCAGCGCCTGAAAGAGCTGGAGAAAGAGCGTTTGGCGGCGCAGGAGAAAGCCGCGCAGAACGCCAAGGCGCAGGCTGAGCAACAGCAGAAGGCGGCGGAGCAGCAGAAACAGGCCGCCGAGCAGCAAAAAGCGGCGGAAGCCGCCGCTGCGAAGGCCCAAGAGCAACAGAAGGTCGCCGAAGCCGCCGCCGCCAAGGCGAAGGCCGAAGCGGACAAGGTCGCCAAGGCGCAGGCGGACGCGCAGAAGAAAGCCGAAGCGGAAGCCAAGAAAGAAGCGGCCGCTGCCGCCGCCGCCAAGAAACAGGCGGAAGAGGCGAAGAAAGCCGCCGCCGCCGCGGCAGAAAAGAAAGCTGCAGAGGCCGCGGAGAAGAAAGCGGCTGCTGAAGCCGAGAAAAAAGCCGCAGCGGAAGCCGAGAAGAAGGCTGCTGCCGAGGCAGAGAAGAAAGCGGCGGCCGAGAAAGCCGCTGCCGCCAAAAAAGCCGCTGCGGACGCCAAGAAGAAGGCCGCCGCCGAGGCTGCGAAACAATCGGAGGAAGTTAGCGATCTGTTTGGCGGCCTGGCGGATGGCAAGAACGCGCCGAAAGGCGGCGGTGCCAAATCGAAGGGCGACGGTAAACCGGCCGGGCAGGGCAATGCCAAGACGGCTGGCGCCAGCGGGGCGGATATCAGCGGTTATATGGGGCAGATTCAAGGGGCGATTCAGAGCAAGTTCTATGACGCCAGTTCGTTCGCCGGCAAAACCTGCGACCTGCGTATCAAGCTGGCGCCGGACGGCCTGCTGATAAGCGTACAAGCAGCGGGGGGCGATCCTGCTCTGTGTCAAGCTGCGGTGTCTGCCGCCAAGTTGGCGCATATACCGAAGCCGCCGAGCGATGCCGTTTATCAGCACTTTAAGAATTCTATACTTGAATTCAAGCCGCAATAACGGTTGATTGAGTGAGTGTTATCACAGGGATGTACTAAGGTAACCAACAGGGATTATGTAGTTTTACGTAAGTTGGTTTGTTAAAATTCTGCTAATTTATCGCAGGCATCCCGCCTGGATAAGGGAGATGAGATGAAGCAGGCATTTCGAGTAGCGCTAGGTTTTTTAATTCTGTGGGCGTCCGTGTTGCACGCGGAAGTTCGCATTGAAATCACCCAAGGGGTCGACTCCGCTCGTCCGATTGGCGTGGTGCCGTTTAAATGGGCGGGCCCAGGCACGCCGCCGGAAGATATCGGCAAGATTGTCGGCGCGGATCTGCGCAACAGCGGCAAATTCAACCCGATCGACGTGGCGCGCATGCCGCAGCAACCTACCTCCGCGTCTGAAGTGACGCCGGCGGCCTGGACTGCATTGGGCATCGACGCCGTAGTGGTCGGTCAGGTTCAACCTGGCGCCGACGGCAGCTACCTGATTTCCTACCAGTTGGTGGATACTTCGGGTTCGCCGGGCACCGTATTGGCGCAGAACCAGTATAAAGTGACCAAACAGTGGTTGCGTTATTCTGCCCATACCGCCAGCGACGAAGTGTTCGAGAAGCTGACCGGCATCAAGGGCGCGTTCCGCACCCGTATCGCCTACGTGGTGCAGACCAACGGCGGGAAATTCCCGTACGAGCTGCGCGTAGCGGATTACGACGGTTACAACCAGTTCACGGTGCACCGTTCGCCTGAGCCGCTGATGTCGCCGGCCTGGTCGCCGGACGGCAGCAAACTGGCTTACGTGACCTTCGAGAGCGGCCGTTCCGCGCTGGTGGTGCAAACCCTGGCTAACGGCGCCATCCGCCAGATCGCTTCCTTCCCGCGCCACAACGGTGCGCCGGCGTTCTCGCCGGACGGCAGCAAGCTGGCGTTCGCGCTGTCCAAGAGCGGCAGCCTGAACCTGTACGTGATGAACCTCGGCTCCGGCCAGATCACGCAGCTGACCGATGGCCGCAACAACAACACCGAACCGACCTGGTTCCCGGATGGCCAGTCTCTGGCGTTTACCTCCGACCAGGGCGGGCGTCCGCAGATTTATAAAATCAGCGCCAGCGGCGGTGCCGCACAGCGTCTGACGTGGGAAGGCTCTCAGAACCAGGATTCTGAAGTCAGCTCCGATGGTAAATTCCTGGTGATGGTCAGCACCAACAGTGGTGCACAACACATCGCCAAACAAGATCTTGGATCAGGCGCCGTTCAGGTTTTGACCGGCACCTTCCTGGATGAAACGCCTAGTATTGCGCCAAACGGCACCATGGTGATCTATAGCTCCACGCAAGGTATGGGCTCCGTGCTGCAGTTGGTGTCAACTGATGGGCGTTTCAAAGCGCGTCTTCCGGCAACTGATGGACAGGTCAAATTCCCTGCCTGGTCGCCGTATCTGTGATGCATGTGTAAATATGTATGGCAAACTATAAAAGGATCAAAGAAATGCAACTGAACAAAGTGCTGAAAGGGCTTCTGCTGGCACTGCCAGTTCTGGCTGTAGCAGCTTGTAGTTCTAACAAAAGCGCGAACAACGACCAATCTGGTATGGGCGCTGGCGCCGGCACTGGTATGGAAAACGGCAGCAGCAACCTGTCTTCCGAAGAACAAGCTCGTCTGCAGATGCAAGAACTGCAGAAGAACAACATCGTTTACTTCGGCCTGGACAAGTATGACGTAAGCTCCGAATTCGCTCAGATGCTGGACGCGCACGCTGCATTCCTGCGTAACAACCCGTCTTACAAAGTGACCGTTGAAGGCCACGCTGACGAACGCGGCACGCCGGAATACAACATCGCTCTGGGTGAGCGTCGTGCTAACGCCGTTAAAATGTACCTGCAGGGTAAAGGCGTTTCCGCTGACCAGATCTCTATCGTTTCTTACGGTAAAGAAAAACCAGCAGTACTGGGCCACGACGAAGCGGCTTATGCTAAAAACCGTCGTGCCGTTCTGGTTTACTAAGAGAATCGCATGAACAGTAACTTCAGACGTCACCTGTTGAGTCTGTCGTTACTGGTTGGCGTAGCGGCCCCTTGGGCCGCTACTGCCCAAGCGCCAATCAGTAATGTCGGCTCCGGCTCGGTCGAAGACCGCGTCACCTCGCTTGAGCGCATCAGCAATGCTCAAGGCCAGCTTTTAAACCAACTCCAGCAACAACTCTCTGACAATCAACGCGACATTGATTCTCTCCGTGGGCAAATCCAGGAAAGCCAGTATCAGTTGAATCAGGTCGTTGAACGCCAGAAGCAAATCTATCAACAGATGGATAGCCTCAGCCAGGGCGGCGCTCAGAGCGCCTCTGCGGCAGCGGGCGCTGCCGGCGGGGCAGCCGCAGGCGCATCTTCCGATGCGGGCAGCAGCGCGCCTGCAGCCGCTTCTGCAACGCCGAGCGGCGGTGATGAGAACAGCGACTACAACGCCGCTGTTTCTCTGGCGCTGGAAAAAAAACAGTATGACCAGGCGATTTCCGCCTTTCAGTCCTTCGTAAAACAGTACCCGAAGTCTACTTACCAGCCCAACGCCAACTATTGGCTGGGCCAGTTGTTCTACAACAAGGGTAAAAAAGACGATGCGGCCTATTATTTTGCGGTGGTGGTGAAGAATTACGCTAAATCACCGAAGGCGCCGGACGCCATGTACAAGGTGGGTATCATCATGCAGGAAAAAGGGCAGGCCGATAAAGCCAAGGCCGTGTTCCAGCAGGTGATTAAACAATACCCAACCAGTGCGGCGGCCAAGCAGGCGAAAAGTCGCGTAGGCGGTTAACGGTTAGAAAAATGAGCCCAGAAGTTAGTCGATTTGACCGATTTCTGGGCTCATTCGCGTGAAGAACAAGCAGTTGAACGCATCGGTAAAAAATTTAGGTTGCGCTGCCAAGATAAATTAGTAATATATGCCGCCGTTGCCAAGACATCTTGCAAGATGTTAAAGCGGCAGGGAAATTGGGTCGTTAGCTCAGTTGGTAGAGCAGTTGACTTTTAATCAATTGGTCGCAGGTTCGAATCCTGCACGACCCACCAATTTCTGAAGTAGCAGTAACCACAACAGTGGGTGATTAGCTCAGTTGGTAGAGCATCTCCTTTACACGGAGGGGGTCGGCGGTTCGAGCCCGTCATCACCCACCACTGTTATGGGTCGTTAGCTCAGTTGGTAGAGCAGTTGACTTTTAATCAATTGGTCGCAGGTTCGAATCCTGCACGACCCACCATTCTTTAAGAATGGCTGCGATAGAGAATCGTAAAGGATGAGAACCGTAAAGGTTCGAGTCTCGCGAAGCGAGACAACATCACTCCGGTGATGGCCCGCAAGGGCGAGGCCAAAGGCCGAGTTATCCTGCACGACCCACCATTCTTAGAGAATGGCAGCTTCAGAATCGGTTTGATGTGGCAAAGTAAAGGTCCGAGTCGAGTACCCGTCGAGTTGTCCTGAACATCCCCATCCTTGTTTTCCGCGAGTCGGTTCCAATAACCTATTCGCCATCAGCAGTAAACCACATCAGTGGGTCGTTAGCTCAGTTGGTAGAGCAGTTGACTTTTAATCAATTGGTCGCAGGTTCGAATCCTGCACGACCCACCACTCTTTAATAGAGCAAGGTGTTAAATCGTCAGGATGAGAACCGTAAAGGTTCGAGTCTCGCAAAGCGAGACAACATCACCCCGGTGATGGCCCGCAAGGGCGAGGCCAAAGGCCGAGTTATCCTGCACGACCCACCACTCTTTAATAGAGCAAGGTGTGAAAAATAGCAGTACCACAGCAGTGGGTGATTAGCTCAGTTGGTAGAGCATCTCCTTTACACGGAGGGGGTCGGCGGTTCGAGCCCGTCATCACCCACCACACTGCGGGTCGTTAGCTCAGTTGGTAGAGCAGTTGACTTTTAATCAATTGGTCGCAGGTTCGAATCCTGCACGACCCACCAATTCAGAAAAAAGCGCCTTTTGGCGCTTTTTTCGCATCTGCGTCATCGCAATCTAAATCCGCTGCTTTCTCGTTTCAACACCACACCGATCGTCATCCCGCTCTTTTCTGAACGGCTATACGTTCTCGCCAGGCTGTTAATCCGCTGTGAACTGCGCGGTAACGCCTGTTTTTTTAATTCATTAAACAATAGGTGCGCAAATATGAAAATATCAGCGGACTTTTCGCGCAGTTTTAGGTATTTTGTTTAGTATATAAAACTAAGGGTGTTGCGGCAGGCGATATTCACGCGGCAGGCGCCCAGCCTAGCATGAGATTGCAGCGATGAGTGAAATGTTTGATGTCAACGCGGCGGTGTATCCTTTCCCGCCCAAACCGGTACCGCTGGACGTAGCGGAAAAAGCCTTTTATCGCGAAAAGATCAAAACCTTGCTCAAGCAGCGCAATGCGGTGATGGTCGCCCACTACTATACCGATCCGGAAATCCAGGCGCTGGCGGAAGAAACCGGTGGCTGCGTGGCGGATTCGCTGGAAATGGCGCGCTTCGGCAGCGCCCATCCGGCTTCCACGTTGTTGGTGGCCGGCGTGCGCTTCATGGGGGAGACCGCCAAGATCCTCAGCCCGGAAAAACAGGTGCTGATGCCGACCCTGTTTGCCGAATGTTCGCTTGACCTGGGTTGCCCGGAAGAGGAGTTCCATGCGTTTTGCGACAGCCATCCCGATCGCACCGTGGTGGTCTATGCGAACACCTCGGCGGCGGTCAAAGCGCGCGCCGACTGGGTGGTGACCTCCAGCATCGCCGTCGAACTGATCGAGCATCTGGATAGCCTGGGCGAGAAAATTATCTGGGCGCCGGATCGCCATCTCGGCAGCTACGTGCAGAAGCAGACCGGCGCCGACGTGCTGTGCTGGCAAGGCGCCTGCATTGTCCATGACGAGTTCAAGACCCAGGCGCTGCGGCGCATGAAGGCGCTCTATCCGCAGGCGGCCATCCTGGTGCATCCCGAATCGCCTCAGGCGGTGGTCGAGTTGGCGGATGCGGTGGGATCGACCAGCCAACTGATTCAGGCGGCGAAAACATTGCCGCATCAACAGCTGATCGTCGCCACCGATCGCGGTATCTTTTACAAGATGCAGCAGGCTTGTCCGGACAAGGAGCTGTTCGAAGCGCCGACCGCCGGAGAAGGCGCGACCTGCCGCAGCTGCGCGCATTGCCCGTGGATGGCGATGAATGGCCTGAAGGCGATTGCCGAAGGGCTGGAGCAGGGGGGCGCACAGCATGAGATCCACGTGGACGCTGCGTTGCGTGAAAAGGCGCTGGTACCGCTGAACCGCATGCTGGATTTCGCCGCTCAGCTTAAGATGCAGGTTAAAGGCAACGCTTAACCGTTTAAAAGGATGACCTCATGAGCTTCTTCAGTACCAGCAATATTCTGGTGCACATTCCGCTTGGCGCGGGCGGTTACGATCTGTCGTGGATCGAAGCCATCGGCACGCTGTTCGGGTTGCTGTGCATCTGGTACGCCAGCAAGGAAAAAATCGTCAACTACCTGTTCGGCCTGATCAACGTCACGCTGTTCGCGGTGATTTTCTTCCAGATCCAGCTGTACGCCAGCCTGCTGCTGCAGCTGTTTTTCTTCGTCGCCAACATTTACGGTTGGTATGCCTGGAGCCGCCAGACCCAGGATAATCAGGCTGAGCTGCAGATCCGCTGGCTGCCGCTGCCGAAAGCGCTGGCTTGGGCGGCGGTGTGCGTCATCGGCATTGGCCTGATGACCTTTAACATCGACCGCGTGTTCGCCTGGCTGACGCAGATTGCGGTGGCGGTGATGCAAGGGCTGGGGCTGAACGTACAGATGCCGACGCTGCAGCCGGACGCCTTCCCGTTCTGGGATTCGGCGATGATGGTGCTCTCCATCGTGGCGATGATCCTGATGACGCGCAAGTACGTGGAAAACTGGCTGCTGTGGGTGGTGATCGATGTCATCAGCGTGGCGATCTTCGCTTACCAGGGCGTTTACGCGATGGCGCTGGAGTACGTCATTCTGACGTTGATCGCGCTGAACGGCTCCTGGCTGTGGATCAAGAGCGCCGGGCGCAACCATTCCAATCCGTTATCTTCCGCTCCGTAACAACGCAGAGGGCGCCGTGATGGCGCCCTCTTGGCTTAGTGGCGATGCCCCAGGTGCGAATGCGCTTCGGCATGTGAGTGTTCACTCGGCTCCGGCGCCCGATTGATACCGCAGTCCGGCGTCTCGCAGTGCCGGTACTCCATCTGAATGGTCACGTGGCCGATCTTGTAGTGTTCCAACAGATAAGCCTGGATGCGTTGCAACAGCCCATCGTGGTCATGCGGCGGGATCACCTGCGCATGCAGCGTCATCAGCTTCTGGTCGCCGATCTGCCAGACGTGTACGTGGTGGATGTTGCGCACTTCCGGGATATTCAGGCACAGGTCTTTTTGCAGCTTGGCGATGTCGACCTCCTGCGGCGTGCCTTCCAACAGTTCGTGGAAACTCTCCTTCAGCAGTCGCCAGGCGCTGCGCAGCACCAGACAGGAGACCAGCACCGACAGGATCGGATCAATCGGCGTCCAGCCGGTGGCGAGAATAACGATGGCCGCGACGATGGCGCCCACCGAACCGAGCAGGTCGCCCAGCACATGCAGCGCGGCCGCCCTCACGTTGATATTCTTTTCTTCGCTGCCGCGATGCAGCAGCCAGAAGGCGAACAGGTTCGCCAGTAGCCCCGCTATGGCGATGATCAGCATCGGGGTACCCATCACCGGCTGTGGTTCGAAGAAACGCCGTATCGCCTCCCACAGGATGAATACCACGATCACCAGCAGCGCCGCGGCGTTGAGGAAGGCCGCCAGCGTGGTCAGGCGCAGGTAGCCGAAGGTGTGGCGCGCGTTGGGTTTACGCTGGGAGAAGTGCACCGCCATCAGCGCCACCAGCAGCGCGGCGGCGTCGGTCAACATATGGCCGGCGTCGGCCAACAGCGCCAGCGAGCCGGACAACAGGCCGCCGACCACCTCGACCACCATAAAGACGGCGGTGACTAAAAAAGCGGTCAGTAGGCGTTTACTATTACTGTCTTTCGGCAGGTGTACGTGTGGAGTGTCCGACATTATTCATCCTTATGCATAGCGAAAGAGGGGGCGGCGGCGAGCAGAGCGTCCAGCTCCGGTTCTATCTGCGCCACTAACGCCTTTAATTTAGTATAAGCGGCGGCGGCAAGCTCGCCCCGACGTGCGGTATCCACCAGCTGTTGGCACAGCTGCGCGGCTTCCGGCAGCTGCAGCATCAGCAGGCTGCCCTTGATGCGGTGTGCCGCCTGCTCCAGGCGAGGCCAGTCGTGCGCGGCGACGGCGTCCGCGAGCCGCTGCCGGTCTTGCCGCAGCGTATCGCCGAGCGTCTGCGCCAGCCGCTGCAGCATGGCGCGATCGCCGCCCGCCATGTCGGCCAGCGTTTGCCGTAGGTCAGTAAGGACTGACTTTTCTTCCTGAGCCTGCGGTTGCTGAGCCAATACCTGGCCGATCGCCGTCAGCGAAATCGGCTTGGTCAGGAAGTGATCGATCGCCACCAGCCCCGGCGGGATGCGGGTAAACTCCTGCACGTCCGCCGAACAGAGCACGATGCGGCAAGGCGGGCGCTGCAGCCGCTGTTCGTCGCGCCGGATCAGCCTGGCCAGCGTCAGGCCGTCCGGGCGCGGCATGTTATAGTCGATAAACAGCAGGTCAAACGGCTGCCGTCGCTGGGCCTTCAGCAGCGCATAGCCTTGTTCGAAGCGGGCGGGTTGCTGCCCGAAGTGGCGCAGTTGGCGTTCCAGCAGCAACAAATTGGTGGGATGATCGTCGATCAGCGCGGTACGCAAGGCGGAAGACGGCAGAGCGAAGGTGTGCTCCTCCTGGGCGTCAGCCGGCGCGTCGCCGCTCAGCTCGACCGGTATCACTACCTCGACGCGGGTGCCGACGCCCGGCTGCGAGTGCAGCTCTATGCGGCCGCCCATCTGTTCGACGATTTCTTTGCAGATAGACAGGCCCAAACCGGTACCTTGCACCGAGATGCGTTGCGCGCCGCGCGCGCGGTAAAACGGTTGAAACAGCTTGCCTACCTCATCGGCGGCGATGCCGCAGCCGCTGTCGTTCACCGTTAACTGCAACTCTCCCCGTCGTTCATCCTGCGCGCGCCAGCCGACCTCGACCTGAATGGTTCCGCGCGTCGTGAACTTTATCGCATTGTTTATCAGGTTGTTAGCCACCTGAAGTAAACGCTCACCATCAATGACCACCGCCTCCGGCAGCGCCGGATCTGCCGCCACTTTCAACGTCAACGGCCGTTCGCCGATAAGCGGCCGGTAAAGGGCGTCAATACGCGCGACCCAGGGGCGCAGCGCCACCGGTTTTGGCGCCAACGTCAACGACCCGGTTTCCAGTCGGGCGTGATCCTGCAGGTCGTTGAGCAGGTTGAGCAGCGATGAGGCCGAACTGTAAATCACCGGCAGGCCTTCCGGCGCCGGTTGGCGTTTGAGCTCCAGTTCCAGCAGGCCAAGGATGGCGTGCATCGGCGTGCGCAGTTCATGGCTGACGGTGGCGAGGAATTTGCTCTTCATGCGGTTTTCCGCTTCGGCGCGGCGGCGCGCCTGCTCGAGCTCTTCGCGTTCGCGTTTTTCACGGCGCTGCAGCATGAAACGGCGCAGCGTCAGCGCCAACAGCAGCACGGTGGCGGCGGCCAACAGCGCCAGCAGCCAGGTGGTCTGCGGCGGCATGCGGTTGTCGTTCACCGCGTCGATAAGGTTGCTGCGGTCGACGATCCACTCGTCGCGCAGCGATTGCAGGGTATCCGCCGGGATCTGCATCAGGTTCTTATCGAGGATCGCCAGCAGCAGCGGCTGATCGCGGCGTACGCCGAACGCTACCGGATAGGGGATGTTGTTGGCGGCGAAGGCCAGTTTGATGGTGCCGGAATAGCGCGACAGCGCCAAAAAGTTGGCGGAAATGACGTTATCCACCAGCGCATCCAACTGGCCGTTGGCCAGCGCGTCGTACATCGACTTGCTGTCGGCGAAGCTGACGGTCTGTTCCTGCTCCGGCACCAGCCCCTGAGCCAAATCGCCCTGCAGCACGCCGATGCGCTTGCCGGCCAGATCGCTCCAGGTCGAGACGCCGTTGGCATACTGGCCGACGTAAACGCCCCACAGCGAACGGTGGATCGGCATGCTGGCGCCATAGCGCGCCTTGACGCCGCGCGCCAGCGGCAGGGCGGCGCGGAAGCTGGCCTGGCCGGATTGCACCAGCTGATCGGCCTGCTCGGCGTTGCGCGCCCACAGCGGCGCGAAACGCAGCCCGGTGTTTTGCGCGATGATGTTGAGAATATCGATGGCGTAGCCGCGCGGCTGGCCGTCGGAACCGCGGTAGGCGAACGGGAAGTTGTTCTCGATGGCGGCATAGTAAACCACGCGGTGGCTCGCCACCCAATTCTTCTCCATCGTCGTCAGATCGGCATTGCCGGTATCGAGGTAGCTGGGGATCTTTTTGCTCCAGCGGCTCTGCAGGGCATTCATCAGTTCCATCGGCGCGTCGGCGATGGCGGTGTCCAGCGTGTCTATCAGGCGCGGGTCGGCGGCGGCGAACACGAAGGAGAGGTTGCCCAGGTTCTCGTTGCTTTCAATTTGATAGAGCTGGCCGAGCTGCAGTTGGTCGATGATAAAGCTGGCGCTGGCCTCGTCGGCGATAAAGTAGTCGCTGCTGCCGTTGAGCAGCGAATAGACCGCCTGCAGGTTGTTGTCGTAGCGCTGGATCTGCGACGCCACCGCCTGCAGGGCGCCGCCGGACTGCATGTCGGTCAGCGCGCCGATCGCGACGCGGGCGTTGGCGGAATTGAGCATCACCGGCCTATCGTTGCTGCGATCGCGCAATACGCGCAGGTTGCTGATGTAGTAAGGCTGGGAGATCTCCAGCCCGTGCAGCGCTTCGCTCTGCGGGATGCCGTACAGCAGATCGACCTTGCCGTCGTGCAGCGCCTGTTCCAGCTGGGTCAGATCGGCGAAGCCGTAAATGGCGAAGCGGATGCCGGTCACCTGCTGGATATAGCCGAGGTAGTCGGCGTTCAGCCCATACAGATCGTCGTCCACGATGATGTTGTACGGGCTGGTGTTCTCACTGATGATGCCGACGCGCAGCGTGCGATCGCGCCAGGGATTTTTCTCGCCGACGATCAGCATATTCTCGGGGGTATTCAGGTTGCTGACCAGCTGATAGCGCACCGGCTCCGCCGCCTGCGCCAGGCCGCACCACAGGATCAGCAGCAGCAGGGCGCGGCGCATCATGGCGCCAGCTCTTTAAACACCGCCACCAGTTCCAGCAGGTTGCCGGCGCCGGTTTTGCGCTGGATGTTTTTTTTGTGCGTGCTGACAGTCTTGTTGCTGATGTGCAGCCGGTCGGCGATCTGCAGGTTGGACAGCCCCTGGCTCAGCAAGCCCAGCACCTCGAGCTCCTTAGGGGTGAGCAGCCCGCCGTCCGCCGTCGGCGCCTCTTCGGCCAGCGCGGCGGCGGGGAAGCTGATTTCACCGTCCAGCACCTGTTCGATCGCCTGCACCAACTCCGCCAGCGAGCTGCCTTTATTGACGAAACCGTCGGCGCCGGCGGCATGCGCCATGCGCGCATAGACATCGGCTTCCTGCGCGGTATAGATCAGGATCTTTTGTTGCGGATAGCGGCGGCGGATTTTTTTCAACAGCTGCAGCCCGTCGACCTGCGGCAGGCCGATATCCAGGATCACCAGGCCGAAAGCGGCCTCGGCCAGCAGGGCCAGCGCCTGTACGTCATCCTGCGCCGCCTGCAGGCGGTAGGGGCGGGATGATTTCATTAGCGCCGCTTCCAGTGCGACATGAACCACCGGGTGGTCATCAACTAATAGCAGAGAGGGCATGTTCAACTCGGGTCACTTTATATTCTGATCGCTAGCATAGCGAAAAAGGAGGCTCTGCGCTCGCCAGATGAAACAGCACAATCTGCTGTTAATTTGGCGGTTCCAGCGGCGGGGGGCAAAGGTGATTTACAGCGCCATTCTCACAGGCTAGATTGTTGGGATCTACACCGTTACGCACTGCGAAATACTCCACGATACCGAATGGAAAAGCTATGAATTACCAAAACGACGATTTACGCATTAATGATATTAAGGAACTCCTGCCGCCGGTGGCTTTGCTGGAGAAATTCCCGGCCACTGAACGCGCGGCAAAGACGGTGTCCCAGGCCCGCAGCGCAATTCACAATATCCTCCGCGGCAGCGACGATCGCCTGTTGGTGGTAATTGGCCCTTGCTCCATCCATGATACCCAAGCCGCCAAAGAGTACGCGGGGCGCCTGCTGGCGCTGCGTGAAGAACTGAGCGGCGAGCTGGAAGTGGTGATGCGCGTGTACTTCGAAAAACCGCGCACCACCGTGGGCTGGAAAGGCCTGATCAACGATCCGCAAATGGACAACAGCTTCAACATCAACGACGGCCTGCGCCTGGCGCGCAAGCTGCTGGTGGAGATCAACGACAGCGGGCTGCCGGCCGCCGGCGAATTCCTCGACATGATCACGCCGCAGTACCTGGCGGATCTGATGAGCTGGGGCGCCATCGGCGCGCGCACCACGGAATCGCAGGTGCACCGTGAACTGGCCTCCGGTCTCTCTTGCCCGGTCGGCTTCAAGAACGGCACCGACGGCACCATCAAGGTGGCGATCGACGCCATCAACGCCGCCGGCGCGCCGCACTGCTTCCTGTCGGTGACCAAATGGGGCCACTCGGCGATCGTTAACACCAGCGGCAACGGTGACTGCCACATTATCCTGCGCGGCGGCAAAGAGCCAAACTACAGCGCGGCGCATGTGAAGGACGTCAAAGCCGGTCTGAGCAAAGCGGGGCTGCCGGCGCAGGTGATGATCGACTTCAGCCATGCCAACAGCAGCAAACAGTTCAAAAAACAGATGGACGTGAGCGCCGATGTTTGCGGGCAAATTGGCGGCGGTGAAAAAGCGATTATCGGTGTAATGATCGAAAGCCACCTGGTGGAAGGCAACCAGAGCCTCGAAAGCGGCGAGCCGCTGGTTTACGGCAAGAGCGTCACCGACGGCTGCATCGGCTGGCAGGATACCGAAACCGTGCTGCGCGATCTGGCGGCGGCGGTGAAAGCGCGCCGCGGTTAATCGCGTAAAGAAGGGGCTCGTCAGCGGGCCCTTTTTCTATTTACCTTAAAATTTTATATCTCCTGTCAATTTAAGGCCTACAGTCAATAGGCTTATTAAATCTTTAAGCGGCCGTATTCGCATTATTCCTATTTAATAAAAGAATAATTGTCACCGCTCTCGGCATTGTGCTTATATAAGACGCTTTTTTATTCCACAAACTCCGCATGACGAATAAGCGGGGAGTGGTATGACCTATTCCTTTCAGGACGAAAGAATTATGACAAACAATACCTCGCAGCCGCTGGGGCTGCACCGGATTAAATTCCATGGGAAAGGTGGTGAGTACTTCGCTATTTGGTTAGTCAACGCGTTATTGACCGCTCTGACCCTGGGCATCTATTCCGCCTGGGCGACGGTGCGTCGTCGTCGCTATTTTTACGGCAACACGGAATTGGACGGCGATCGTTTCGATTATCATGCGCAGCCGCTGCAAATTCTGAAAGGACGGCTGTTGGTGATCGGCGGCATCATCGTATTTTATTTCCTGCTGGCGGTGACGCCATTGCTGGGGCTGTTGGCGCTGCTGGTATTGCTTGCCCTGTTGCCGTGGATCGTTATCCGCAGCTGGCGCTACAATGCGATTATGTCGAGCTATCGCGGCGTGCGCTTTAATTATGTCTGCCGCACCGGGCGCGCCTATTGGGCTTTGCTATTCTGCCCGTTATTGCTGATTATCGGACTGTATGTCGGTCTGATCGTCTTGCTCGGCATTGGCAGCGGTCTTGGCAGCATCAACGCCATCGCATTTATGCTGGTGCTGACGCTGATTTTGGCCGTGCCGGCATTTGCGGCGGTAAACGGCATTATTAGCGCACTGCAGCATGATTTGTACGTTAATAACCTGTTTTTCGGGAACACGCCGTTTATTGCCGAACTGAAGAAATCGGCCTTTATCAAATTTGCCTTGATCGGCCTGCTCATATTCCTGCCGTTCATGTTGGTCGCGCTGGTGTGCATCGGTTCGTTCTTCTTTACCCTCTATCAGATGGTATTGATGGGCATGTTGACCAACGAAGCCATCGATGTGCTGGTGCTGGACAATATCAGCAGCCTTCTGCTGATGATGGTGGTGCTGCTGATCGGCGCCCTGGTGGCCAGCAGCTACCAGGTTGTCGCCCAACGCAACTACCTGTTTAACCAGGCAAGGCTGAACGGCGACATCAAGCTGCATTCCTCAATGAAAACGCTGCCGTACATGGGATTGTTGATCACCAATACCCTGATTACCCTGTTCTCGCTCGGTTTGGCGGCGCCGGTGGCGGAAGTGCGTCATGCCCGTTATCTGGCGGCGTGCACGGCGGTTGAAGGCGATCTGGCGCTGCTGGACATTACGGCGCATCAGGAAACCGCCAACAGCGCGGTGGCCGAAGAAGCGGTGCAGGCGCTGGATCTGGGCGGCAGCTTCTGAGGCGCCGATGATCCTTGAAGGCGCTTATCAGTTGCCGGGGCGGGCCGCACGTGAGGCGGCTCGTCTGCTGGTGAACGAAAGCGGCGAAGGCGTGACGTTGCAGCGGCAGGATGAACAGCGTTACATCCCGCTGACGGACATCACCGTTTCTGCCGCGCTGGGCAATATTCCGCTGACGCTTACCTTCAAGGGCGGCGGGCGTTTTGTGCCCGATGACGACGCGGCCTTTCGCCGCTGGTTCTATCAGCGCCGTTCGCCGGGTTGGGTGCATCGCCTGGAACGCCATAAACGCGGCGTCGCCCTGGCGCTGCTGATGACGCTGCTGGCGGTAGTGACTTACGTTTACGTGGTGCTGCCGTGGGCGAGCAGCGAGATCGCCATGCGCATCCCCACCTCGGTGGAACAGAAGCTGGGCGAACATACGCAGACGTTCTTGGAGCAGAGTGGCTTCGCGCCCTCGGCACTGCCGGCCGAACGGCAACGGGCGCTGCAGCAGCTGTTCCGGCAGGTGATGCCGGCCGACATGCGCCAAGAGCGCACGCCGCTCTCGCTGAAGTTGATGGCGGCGCCCGGCGCGCCGAACGCCTTTATGTTGCCGGACGGCACGCTGGTGCTCAGCGATAGCCTGGTCACCTTGTCGAAAAACGACGATGGCTTGGCGGCGGTGATGCTGCACGAAATGGGGCATCACGCTTATCGCCATCCGATGCGCATGTTGGTGCGCTCGTCACTGGTGGCATTGACGCTGATGTGGATGACGGGTGACGTCAGCGGCATCGGCGACACGTTGCTGCAGTCCGCATCCTTCGTAAATGAGATGCAGTTTTCTCGCGGGATGGAGCGTGAGGCGGATGCGTTTGCGATAGCGGAAATGCAGCGCCAGGGGCGTTCGCTGGCGGAAATGGCGGCGATCTACCGCGCGTTGGCGCAGGCGCCTGAACGAGAAAAGACCGATGACTGGGCGTTGCCTGCCTGGCTCAGCACTCATCCGGCGATGCAGGAACGGCTGGATGCGGTAAATGAGGCGATGGCGCAGCAGAAATAAAAAAGCCCCCGGTGAAAACCGGGGGCTTTTTCGTGAACCGGCGAAATTACTTCGCTTTACCCTGGTTCGCCACGGCCGCCGCTTTTGCAGCGATCTCATCGGCGTTACCCAGGTAGTAACGTTTGGTTGGCTTGAAGTTCTCGTCGAACTCATACACCAACGGCACGCCGGTTGGGATGTTCAGCTCGAGGATTTCGTCTTCGCTCAGGTTATCCAGGTATTTCACCAGCGCGCGCAGCGAGTTGCCGTGCGCCGCAACGATCACGCGTTCGCCGCTCTTGATGCGTGGCAGGATCTCTTCGTCCCAGTAAGGGATAACGCGATCGATGGTCAGCGCCAGGCTTTCGGTCAGCGGCAGCTCTTGCTCGCTCAGCGAGGCGTAGCGCGGATCGTGGCCAGGGTAACGTTCGTCTTCTTTGGTCAGCTCCGGCGGGGTCACCGCGAAGCCGCGACGCCATTGTTTCACTTGCTCGTCGCCGTATTTTTCAGCGGTTTCGGCTTTGTTCAGACCCTGCAGCGCGCCGTAGTGACGTTCGTTCAGCTTCCAGGATTTTTCGGTTGGCAACCAGGCCTGATCCAGCTCGTCGAGGATGTTCCACAGGGTGTGGATCGCGCGCTTCAGTACGGAGGTGTAAGCGAAGTCGAAAGTGAAACCTTCTTCTTTCAACAGCTTGCCTGCTGCTTTCGCTTCGGTGCGGCCCTTGTCGGACAGATCAACATCATACCAACCGGTGAAGCGGTTTTCTTGGTTCCACTGGCTTTCGCCGTGACGCACCAGAACCAGCTTAGTTACAGCCATAGCTTAACTCCTTAATAATCTGACATTTCAATGATAACGAAAATCATTATATTGCCGCGGGCCGGGGCTCGGCAATCGATAGTGTCTAACCATAGCCAATTTCTTGCCGCAAAGTAAGGGCTGGAGAAAGGAAAAAGCTGAATCGTTCAGGCTGATGCGGAAGGGGGAGAAACGGCACGTCGGAATCGCTTCGGACGCGCCGTGGCAGAGGGAAAATCAGGCCGATTTTTTCAGGCAGTTGCTCATGAAGGTTTTACGCGCGTCGCCCTTCAGATCCTTGGTCTTGGCGTCGGCGTTGCAGCTTTTCATCTTCTGCTGCTGCGGCGTCAGGGTTTTGCCCGTTGCAGCGGCGCCTTCGGATTTCAGACAGGTGCTCATAAAGGTGGAGCGGTCCGCGCCTTTCAGCGACTTGGTGGATGCCTGCTGGTTGCAATCGGTCATGCGTTTCTGTTGGGCCGCCTGCGCCGGCGAAGGCGTTTTCGTCGCCGTCGTCGCGTCGGCCGCCATCAGATTGGTGCTCAGCATTAAGCCCGCCAGCAATGGAAGTGCAGTAATCAGACGCATAGGTGTTCCTTCAGCTATTGATTGGCCGCCATCGGCCGAAAATTGTGACGTTGCACAAGGCGTTGTGCTTATCACGGTAGCCTGAGTGTAGTGCGCGCTTTGGAATAAGGGAAGGTGGGCGCCGGCGGGGGGATAGGGCTAAAAGGTAAGCATTTATAACAAATCGCCCCCGGCCGTACGGCGAGGGGCATGGCGGGTTAGATAGGATAAAACTGATAATGCGTGGCGCTGCGGTAGCGGCTCCCCGGCTGCAGCCAGCAATCCGGCTGCGGCCACTCGGGATGGTGCGGGCTGTCCGGCAAAAACTCGCTTTCCAGCGCCACGCCGGCATGGTTGGCATAGCTGCCGCCGTCGCGCGCCGGCGTGCCGGCCAGAAAATTGCCGCTGTAGAGTTGCAGCGCAGGTGCGTCGGTGAACACGCTCATTTGCACCTGCCCGTCGGCGGACCATAAATGGGCCGCCGGGCTTTCCAGCGCGCCGCAGATGCGGTGCAACAGAAAGGCGTGATCGTAGCCGTTGACCCGCTGTTGGTCGCGATCGCGCAGGAAATCCTGCAGCAGCGTTTTCGGTTGACGAAAATCCATACCGCTGCCGTCCACCGGCGTCAGCTCGGCGCAGGGAATGCCCTCGGCGTCGACGGGCAGATAGCGATCGGCGAACAGCTGCAGCCGTTGGGCGCGGGCGTCGGTGCCGGGGCCGTCCAGATTGAAATAGGCGTGGTTGGTCAGGTTGACCGGGCAGGGGCGATCGACCTGCGCCAGATAGCTGATTTCCAGACGATTATCGAGGGTCAGGCGGTAGCAAACCTGCACGTCGAGATTGCCGGGGAAGCCCTGATCGCCATCCGCTGAATGCAGCGCATAGCAGACCTGGTGCGCATCCTGCTGTACCCGGCGCCAGCGGCGGGCATGAAAACCGTCGGGGCCGCCGTGCAACTGGTGCGCGCCCTGATTGGCGAGCAGCGCATGGGATTTACCGTCGATAGGCAGGCTGGCATTGGCGATGCGGTTGGCGTAACGGCCAACGGTGGCGCCCAGATAGGCGCCCTGACGTTGATAGTCCGCCGGGCTGCGGCAGCCGAGCAGCAGCTCGCGTTTTTCGCCGGATGTGAGCGGCAATACCGCGGACAACCAGGTGGCGCCCCAGTCCATCAGGGTGACGGTCATGCCGCCGGCGTTTTGCAGCCGCGTCAGCTGGTAAGGCTGCCCATCGGGCGCCGCTTCCGTGCTCACCGTCAGCATGTGCCGGCCCCCTGCGAAGCCTGGCAGACGTAAAACGTTTCCCGCAATCCGCCGGTTTGCAGCGGATACTCGTGCGCCACGGCGGCGCGCACCGTTTCCACGAGGTCCTGCGGCATCAGCGCGACGATGCAGCCGCCAAAGCCGCCTCCGGTCATGCGCACGCCGCCGCGCGGGCCGAGGGTCGCTTTGACAATCTCGACCAACCGATCGATTGGCGGCACGGTGATTTCAAAGTCGTCACGCATCGAGGCGTGAGACTCCGCCATCAGCCGGCCCATGCGTTGCAGATCGCCGGCCGCCAGCGCATCGGCCGCCGCCAGCGTGCGGGCATTCTCGCTGATGACATGGCGCGCGCGTTTGGCCACCAACGGATCCAACTCATGTTGACGCGCTGCAAACTGTTCGGGGCTGACGTCGCGCAGCGCCTTGACGCCGAAGAAACGCGCCGCTTCTTCGCACTGTTTGCGGCGGGTGTTGTATTCGCTGTCCACCAGCCCGCGTTGCACATTGGAGTTGATGATCACCACCGCCACGCTGTCCGGCATCGGCACCGCGCGGGTCTCCAGCGAGCGGCAGTCGATCAGCAGAGCGCTGTCGCGCCGGCCGAGCGCGGAGATCAGCTGGTCCATGATGCCGCAGTTGCAACCGACGAATTGGTTCTCCGCCTCCTGGCCGTTCAGCGCCAGCGCCACGCCGTCCAGCGGCAGCTGATAGAGCGCCTGCAGCGCCTGGCCCACCGCCACTTCCAGCGCGGCGGAGGAGCTGAGCCCCGCGCCCTGCGGCACATTGCCGGCGATCACCAGATCCGCGCCGCCGAAATCGGCGTTACGGCGCTGAAGGTGCTTCACCACGCCGCGGACATAGTCGGACCAGCGCTGGTCGGGATGGCTGACGATCGGATCGTCGAGCGAGAATTGATCCTGCTGATTCTGATAATCGGCGGCCAGCACGCGGATCTGACGGTCGTCGCGCTTGGCGCAGGCGATAACGGTTTGGTAATCAATGGCGCAGGGCAGCACGAAGCCGTCATTGTAATCGGTATGCTCGCCGATCAGGTTCACCCGCCCCGGCGCCTGGATGGTCAACGCCGGCGCATAGCCGAAGTGTTCGGTAAACAGGGAATGGGTAAGCGGTTTCAGGCTCATGCTTGGGCTCCGGCTTCACGGTAATGAATATCGCTGACGGCGCGCAGACGCTCTGCGGCCTGTTCGGCGGTCAGGTCACGCTGGGTTTCCGCCAGCATCTCGTAACCGACCATAAATTTGCGCACGCTGGCTGAACGCAGCAGCGGTGGATAGAAATGGGCGTGCAGCTGCCAGTGCCGGTTGTCGGCACCGTTGAACGGCGCGCCGTGCCATCCCATCGAATAGGGGAACGAGCACTGGAACAGGTTGTCGTAGCGGCTGGTCAACTTCTTCAGCGCCAGCGCCAGATCGCGGCTCTGCGCCGCGCTGAGATCGGTGATGCGCTGCACCGCCGTTTTCGGCAGCAGCAGCGTTTCAAACGGCCAGGCGGCCCAGTAGGGCACCACCGCCAGCCAGTGCTCGGTGTTCACCACGATGCGTTCGCCTGCGGCCAGCTCGCGCTGCGCATAGTCCAGCAGCAGCGGGGAGGCATGTTCCCGAAAATAGTCGTGTTGCAGGCGATCTTCACGTTCGGCCTCGTTCGGCAGAAAACTGTTGGCCCAGACCTGCCCGTGCGGGTGCGGGTTGGAGCAGCCCATCGCCGCACCTTTGTTTTCGAACAGTTGCACCCAGGGGTAGTGCTTGCCCAGCTCCTCGGTTTGCGCCTGCCAGGCGGCGACTACTTGCTCCAGCGCCGGCAGCGTCAGTTCGGGCAGGGTCTTGCTGTGATCGGGAGAGAAACAGATAACCCGGCTGACGCCGCGCGCGCTCTGGCTGCGCATCAACGGATCGTGGCTGTCGGGCGCCGGCGGCGTATCGCTCATCAGCGCGGCGAAATCGTTGGTAAAGACATAGGTGCCGCGATATTCCGGATTGCGATCGCCGGTGACGCGCGCGTTGCCCGGGCACAGGAAACAGTCGGGATCGTGCGCCGGCAGCGTTGCTGTGGGGACGCTCTCCTGTTGGCCCTGCCAGGGGCGCTTGGCGCGGTGCGGTGAGACCAGCACCCACTGGCCGCTCAGCGGGTTAAAGCGGCGGTGCGGATGGTCGATAGGGTTAAATTCCGTCATACGGTTCCTTTCTTGGCGTCGACGAGGGTGTAATCGCTTCCAATTACCGTCTTGATACGCCCATTGCTGAACAGGGAGTGGTCAATGCGCAAAAAGATAGCATGGCTACAGCGATAAAAAGGTGATCCAACGCGAAAAATGGAATCGTTTACACTTCGGTGAAAAGCGCCGGACAGGCGGCGTAAAGCAGCATGCAAAGCGGTTGATGGCGGGGCGGTGAGGCGCTTGTGATAGCGTTTTCATCCAGCCACCGGCAGAGAAGCGCTCTCTGCCGGCGTCAGACGTTAGGGATGCTGATACAGCGGGTAGGTGAAGAACAGCAGATGGGTCAGATTAAGCCCGAAATGGAACAGAATCGGCACCCACAGACGGCCGCTCCACATCCACGCCAGGCCGTAGATCACCCCGGCGAGGGTCGCGAAGATCACCATCAGCGTACCGCCCGCCAGATGCGCGGCGCCGAACACCAGGGAGGCGACAATCAGCGCCGGCCAGGCCCCCAGCCACTGGCTGAGGCGCTGCTGCAGGTAGCCGCGAAACAGCGCTTCTTCGGCCATGCAGACGAAGAACAGGTTCGCCATGACGAAGGGCAGGATCCAGGCAGGCGCATGCAGCTCGATTTTTAAGCCGCCCAGCGCCACCGCCAGCAGCAACAGCGCCGGCACGGCCAGCAGCAGCGCAATCCAGCCCGCCTTGCCGCCGTTGCCGCCGCGTTCGGCGGAAAACAATGTGGGCAAGCAGGCGAACAGCAGGAACGGCACCATCGCCTTGTCGAAGTTGTAATACATGGTGAACGGCGCGCTGAGCGGGCCGGCCTTTTCGCCGTCGATCATCAGCTGGTTGTGGATGCCAGGCACCAGATGCAAGAACAGCGCCACGCAGCCGGCGATCACCAACCCTTCGAGCGCGATCGCCAGATTACGCTGCGCGCGAAAATAATGACGTAGACCCGCCAGCGCCACGATGGCCAACAGGCAACCCAGGCTGAGTGGCGTCAGCACCCCATGATAAAGCCCCATGCCCGCCGAGGCGGCCAGGATCACCCAGGCTATCAGCCGATTAAACGGCAAGAAAAATAACGAAGCAGCCAGTACGCCCCACATAATATGTCCCTTTAAAATATGTACACGGCGCTCAGCGCCTTTGCGGCGTGCGATGATGGCGAAATTGAGCGCTAAAGCGGATAGTAGCACACCCAAATGACGCTAAAGGTCGGGGCAGTGACGGATTTGTGCATGATGCCGGCCCACACGACCGGCGACAACGCGGGTCAGCCTTTCATCCAGGCCTGCGAGCGGGTGATTTCGGCCAGGTTTTGCAGGGTATCCAGACTCTGCTGGTGGATCTCCTGCGTAGGGGCTGCGCACAGATCGTGCAATACGGTCACCTGAAAGCCGGCGTCGTGCGCCTGCCGCGCGGTGCTCTCGATGGCGAGCGGCGTGCTGATGCCCGCCAGCAGCAGATGGTGGCACCGATGTTGCCGCAGCCAGGCTAACAAATTGTTACCGGAGAAAGCGCTGACTGCCGTTTTTTCAAACTGCAGATCGGTCTCTTCCTGATGCAGTTCGGGCATCCAGCGGCAGCCCGGGCCATTTAGCCGCAGCGCGCCGATCTGCTTGAGATGGTTGAACAGCGGCGAGTGAGGCGGGATGTCATGATAATCGTCGGCGAATCCCACCCGCACCCAAATTACCGGGATTTTTCGCACCCGCGCATAGGCCGCGGCGGCATTGACGTTGGCGAGCAGGTGGGTCGCCGCCACCTGTTCACGGCAGTGGTTGGCGCGGCCTTTGGGCCCGATAAGATCCTCGATCAGGTCGATAATAATCAACGCAGCGGACATGGCGTCTCCAGAAAATGGCCTTCTTTCTTTCTATGATAAAAGGCCAAATGTGATGTGCTGCGGTGAAGTGTTGCCGGATATGTTTACGCCGCGTTTCAGGCGGAGGCTGCCTCCAGCCGCTGGTGTTGATAGCCGTAGCCGCCCTCGCCGTCGGGCACGAAGCTGAGGCGGTGGGTGATGCACTGCGGCGCATCTTCGGCATGGTGCGAAACGAACAGCAACTGCGTGGCGCCCTGGCCGATCAGCACGTCGATGAAGCGGCGCACCAGCTGGCGATTGAGCGGATCCAACCCTTGCAGCGGCTCGTCGAGGATCAGCAGCGCCGGGTGCTTCACCAGCGCGCGGGCGATCAGCGCCAATCGCTGTTGGCCCCAGGAAAGGCTGTGGAACGGGGCGTCACCGCGCGCGCCGTCGAGCCCGAGCAGCGCCAGCCATTGCTCGGTCAGCTGCCGCTGGCGATCCGAGACCGCCTGATAAATGCCGATCGAATCGAAGAACCCCGACAGCACCACGTTGCGCACGCTGGTGTTGACGCGATAATCCAGATGCAGGCTGCTGCTGACGTAGCCGATATGGCGTTTGATTTCCCAGATGGTTTCCCCGCTGCCGCGGCGGCGGCCGAACAGCGTCAGATCGTTGCTGTAGCCCTGCGGGTGATCGCCGGTGATCAAACTGAGCAGGGTGGATTTGCCGGCGCCGTTCGGACCGACGATCTGCCAGTGTTCACCAGGGTTAACCTGCCAGTCGAGATGATTGAGGATCGGCCGATCGTTATAGCTGACCACGCCGTCACGCAGGACGATCAGCGGACGATCCGCCGGCAGGGCCACTTTATGCGCCGGATCCTCCGTTTCCGGCAGCGCCAGCCCGCTGAGATTTTCGCTGTGCGCCAGCTGCGCCACCAGCGCGTCCGCCATCACCTGGCTGCGCGGCCCGCGGTTGGTCAGGGTGCAGTCCGCCAGCACGCCCACCTGCCGGACAAAATCCGGTATTTCGTCGAAACGGTTGAGCACCAGCACCACGGTCTGCCCCTGGGCGGAAAGCTCGCTCAGCAGCGCGGCGAGCTGCGCGCGTGAGTGGACGTCCAGCCCGTCGAAAGGTTCATCGAGGATCAGCAGGTCGGGCTGCGGCATCAGCGCGCGGCACAGCAGGGTTTTGCGCGTTTCGCCGGTGGAGAGGTATTTGAAGCGGCGCGTCAGCAGGGCGGTAATGCCGAACTGCGCGGCCAGTCGCTCACAGCGCGCGGCGTCTTTCACCTCTTCCTGAATGATCTCCGCCGCGGTACGGCCGGTGTCGTCTTCGTCCGCGCTGAGCAGATCTGTATTGTTGCGTTGCCACTCGTCGCTGACCATCTTTTGCAACTGTTCGAAGGAGATGCGCACCGCATGCTGAAAGTCGCTGCGGCGTTCGCCGCGCAGCAGAACCAGTTCGTCGGCCAGCGCGCGCGCCAGGGCGGATTTGCCGCTGCCGTTGGCGCCGACGAAGGCCCAGCTTTCACCGGCCTGGATCGCCAGCGCTTCCAGCGTCAGGGTGCGGGTATCGCTCAAGCGGAATGAACCTTGCGAAATGTGCAACGACGACATCACCTGTTCCTTTTTTTGCAATTATTTTCCTTAGAAATAGGCGCATTGCAGGGTGATGTCAATCAACAAAAACGCAACATCACGTTGCGCTTAACACAACGTGGCGACAATCACCCGATCGGCGTTGAACAGGGCGTATACGGCGTCGCCGACGCTCAGCTGCAGGCGCTGCAGCTCCGCCGTCGTCAGGGTGGCGCACAGGGTTTCGCCGCCCGCCAGCGTCACCAGCACCTCGCTGTGTTCGGCGCCCGGCTGAATGCCGGCCACCACGCCCGCCAGCGCATTCTCCGCGTCGGCGTTATCGGCCGCATCGACGCTCAGACGCACCCAGGGCGCCTTGATCAGCGCCAGCACCTCTTTGCCGGGCGTCAGCTGCAGCCGATCGGCGCTTTGCTGGGTAATGGCCGCCGTCAGGCGAGTGCTGCCGTCGTTCAGCAGGATCGCCAGATGCTGCTGTACCTGCTGGTGGTCGCGTTCGATCACGGTGCCGAAAAACTGATTGCGCGCGCTGGTTTGCAGCGAGAAGCGCGAGATGGCCGCCAGCAGGCTGTCGAGCGGCAGATCGTCCTGCTGCAGCACGTCGAAGGCTTTTTGCTGCACCTGGCCCAGCAGATCGTACAGCTGGATCAGCCGTTGGCCGTAGTGCGTCAAATGCGCGCCCCCGCCGCCTTTGCCGCCGGTGGCGCGTTCCACCACCGTTTGTTCCGCCAGTTGGTTCATCTCATTGATGGCGTCCCAGGCGCTTTTGTAGCTGATGCCCGCCAGTTTGGCGCCCTGGCTGATGGAGCCGGTGTGCTGCACCTGTTTCAGCAGCGCGATGCGGCGCGGATCGGCGAACAGCTTTTGCTGGAGTTTGAGAGTCAGAAGAATTTCGGCCTGCATAGCGCATCCTGTCGGCGGCAAAAATCGTATTGTCGCCGATTTGGCGGCAAAGCGCCAAAGGGCACGTTTGGCCGATCACAATTTCGCCTCGCTGGCTAAAATAACTCCGGTTTTAGCGATTTTTTGGGTTAGAATAACCTGATATGCGGTGAAAGGCATTTGCCGCTCAATGGGCAGTTAAGCGAGGCTATCATGTTGGAATTATTGAAAAGTCTGTTATTCGCCGTGGTGATGGTGCCGGTGGTCATGGCGCTCATTCTCGGCTTGATCTACGGTTTTGGCGAAGTGTTCAACGTCTTCTCCAAAGTGGGCCGTTCGAAAGAAAACCGCACCCAGCACTGACCGTTCCCCATCCCGATACCCGTCGGCATCGCCCGGCGGGCATTCCTCAAGTTATCTCACGCTTTGCCGATAAACCGCATGACAAGCTTTCGCGCAACGTTATATTATTTTTTATATAACGAAGAGTGATAATGCACGTTAACTTGCGGAGAAAAACAATGAAACAGCAATGGACCAAATGGGTTGGCGGGATCGTGTTGGCATCGGGCCTGGTGACTCAGGCCTCGGCGGCGGAAAAGATCACCGTGTTCGCCGCCGCGTCGCTGACCAACGCGCTGCAGGACATCGCCACCCAGTATCAAAAAGGCAAGGACGTGCAGGTGGTTTCCTCCTTCGCGTCGTCCTCGACGCTGGCGCGCCAAATTGAGCAGGGCGCCCCGGCCGATCTGTTTATCTCCGCCGATCAACAGTGGATGGATTACGCCATCGACAAACAGCAGATGGTGAAAGACACCCGCTACACGCTGCTGGGCAACGAACTGGTGCTGATCGCCGCCAAGAACGATAAACAAGACAAGATCGCCATCGACAAGCAGACCGATTGGGCCAAACTGCTGAACGGCGGCCGTCTGGCGGTGGGCGATCCGGATCACGTGCCGGCCGGCATCTACGCCAAAGAGGCGCTGGAGCATCTGGGCGCCTGGCGCACGCTGGAGCCTAAACTGGCGCGCGCCAACAATGTGCGCAGCGCGATGGCGTTGGTGGAGCGCGGTGAAGCGCCGCTCGGCATCGTCTACGGTTCCGACGCGGTCGCCAGCGACAAGGTGAAAGTGGTGGGCGTGTTCCCGGAAGACAGCCACAAACCGGTTGAATATCCGATGGCGATTGTGAAAGATCGTCAAAATCCGACGGTCAGCGCTTTCTATACCTATTTGAAGAGCCCGGAAGCGGCCGCTATTTTCGAACATTATGGATTCACCCCGCGTAAATGATTCTGAGCGAGTACGAGTGGCAGGCGGTTGAGCTGAGCCTGAAAGTTTCCGGTTTGGCGGTAGTCTGCAGCCTGCCGTTCGGCATTCTGATGGCCTGGGTGCTGGTGCGCTGCCGTTTTCCCGGCAAGGCGCTGCTCGATGGCGTCATTCACCTGCCGCTGGTGCTGCCGCCGGTGGTGGTCGGTTATTTGCTGCTGATCGCCATGGGGCGGCGCGGCGTCATCGGCGAGCGGCTGTACGATTGGTTCGGCTTCAGCTTCAGCTTTAGCTGGCGCGGCGCCGCGCTGGCGTCGGCGGTGGTGGCGTTTCCGCTGATGGTGCGCGCCATTCGGCTGGCGCTGGAGGCGGTGGATACCCGGCTGGAACAGGCGGCGCGCACGCTGGGCGCCAATCCGTGGCGGGTATTTTTCACCATCACGCTGCCGCTGTCGCTGCCCGGCGTCATTGTCGGCGTGGTGCTGGCCTTCGCCCGTTCGCTGGGGGAGTTTGGCGCCACCATCACCTTCGTCTCCAACATTCCCGGTGAAACTCGCACCATTCCGCTGGCGATGTATACGCTGATTGAAACGCCGGGGGCGGAGGCCGCCGCCGCGCGTCTGTGCGTGATCGCCATCGTGCTGTCGCTGGCTTCGCTGATGGTGTCCGAATGGCTGGCCCGCTGGGGCCGCAAACGGATGGGGGTGTAAATGCTGGAGCTGGATTTCTCGCAGCAGCTGGGCGATCTCAATCTCAACGTCCGCGCCGATTTGCCGGCGCAGGGCATCACCGCGATTTTCGGCTTGTCCGGCGCGGGCAAAACTTCATTGATCAACGCCATCGGCGGCCTGACCCGTTTGCAGCAGGGGCGCATCGCGCTCAATGGCCGCACGCTGGTGGATACCGCCGCGGGCCTCTGCCTGCCGCCGGAAAAGCGCCGTATCGGCTACGTGTTTCAGGATGCGCGCCTGTTCCCGCACTATCGGGTGCGCGGCAACCTGCAGTACGGCATGGCGGCCGGCATGCGCGCGCAGTTCAACACCATCGTCGAGCTGCTGGGCATCGGGCCGCTGCTTAATCGGCTGCCCCTGACGCTCTCCGGCGGTGAAAAACAGCGGGTGGCGATCGGCCGCGCGCTGCTGACGGCGCCGGAACTGCTGCTGATGGACGAACCGCTGGCCTCGCTCGATCTGCCGCGCAAACGCGAGCTGCTGCCGTATCTGGAGCGGCTGGCGCAGGACGTGAACATCCCCATCCTCTATGTCAGCCACAGCCTGGACGAGATCCTGCGCCTGGCCGAGCAGGTGTTGGTGCTGGATCGCGGCGAGGTGCGCGCGTTCGGCGGGCTGGAAGCCGTCTGGGCCAGCAGCGCGCTGCGGCCGTGGCTACAACGTGAAGATCAGAGCAGCGTGCTGCGCGTCAGCGTGATCGAGCATCATCAACGCTATGCCATGACCGCGCTGGCGCTCGGCGATCAGCGGCTGTGGGTCAGCGGCATCGACGCCGAATTGGGCACCCAACTGCGCATTCGCATCAATGCCGCCGACGTCTCGCTGGTGCTGCAGCCGCCGGTCAACAGCAGCATTCGCAACGTCTTGCCGGCCAAGGTCAGCGAGTGTCTGGACGTGGACGGGCAGGTGGAGGTGAAGCTGGCGGTCGGGGAACACGTGCTGTGGGCGCGCATCACGCCCTGGGCGCGAGACGAACTGGCGATCCGCCCCGGGCAGTGGCTGTACGCGCAGGTGAAAAGCGTGTCGATCAGCCGCGAGAGCCGTTAAGGCGGGCCCTCCCGGCGGGAGGGCGAAAAGACTACAGCACGCGGGTGCGGATCACCTCGGCGATGCCCGGCTGCAGGTTATCGGCGATCACCAGATCGGCGCGTTCCTTGATCGCGTCATCGGCGTTGCCCATCGCCACGCCCAAACCGACCGCTTCCAGCATGCTGATGTCGTTGTAGTTGTCGCCGAACGCCACCACCTGATCCATGCTCAGCCCCTGCGACTCCACCCATTGGCGCAGGCGTTTGCCTTTGCTGTTGCCGCCTTTGGCGATATCCACCTGATCGTGCCAGGACCATTCGCACGCCAACCCCAGCTCTTTTTCCACCGTGTCGGCAAACTCGCGCAGCGCCGGAATATCGGCGTGCGAGGTGGCGAATTTCCAGATCGCCTGCGCGTCGTCGGCCGCCTGCGCCAGGCTGCCGACCTGCAGCAGCGTCGGGCGCTGCGCCGCAGGCAGGGTTTCGGCCCAGGCCAGCGAGCGAGTCACGTGGCCGCTCGGTTCCTGATACAGCATGGCGTCGTCAACGTACATCAGCCCGTGAATGTCGGTCTGTTTGAGCATCTGCAGCACCTGTTTGGCCTGCTCCTTCGCCAAGGGATCGGCGGCCAGCACCTTTTTCTGCTGAAAATCATACAGGTAAGTGCCGTTGCAGCAGATGGCCGGGGTGTCAATCTGCAGCGCCTGGTAGAACGGATGGATGGCGACGTGATGGCGGCCGGTGACCACCACCACCTGGACGCCGGCGGCGCGCGCCTGCGCCAGCGCTTCCAGCGACTGCGGTAAGATGCGTTTTTGATTGTCCAGCAGGGTGCCGTCAAGATCGAGGGCGATGACGCGGTAGCTCATAGGGTTCTCGTTATCGTTAGCCATAAAATTAATCCGATGGTACACCGGATAGCCAATGGAGAAAACCGCGTGAGCTTCCGGTGCTAAGCAGGGTTGCCATGCGGTGGATGTGCGGTAAGCTAGGGACAATCGAACGGCCTGAAACCGGTTCCTCTTTTACCCTTTGCAAGGAGAACACATGAAGCAAATCGTTTATGTCGCCAGCCCGGAGAGCCAGCAGATCCACGTCTGGCAGTTGGACGACGCTGGCGCGCTGACGCTGCTGCAAACCGTTGACGTGCCGGGCCAGGTGCAGCCGATGACCCTTCATCCGGACAAGACTCACCTGTACGTCGGCGTGCGTCCGGCGTTCGGCATCGTCAGTTACCGCATCGAGGCGGACGGCACGCTGCAGCAGGCCGGCATGGCGCCGCTGCCGGGCAGCCCGACCCATATCTCCACCGATTTGCAGGGGCGTTACCTGTTCTCCGCTTCCTACAGCGGCAACTGCGCCAGCATCAGCCCGATCGGCCACGACGGCGTGGTCACGGCGCCGATCCAACAGATCGACGGCCTGAGCGCGCCGCACTCCGCCAACATCGATCCGACCAACCAGCTGGTGCTGGTGCCGTGTCTGAAAGAAGACCGCATCCGTCTGTTCAACCTGAGCCTGGCGGGCCAGCTGACGCCGCACGCGCAGGACGCGGTGGATATCGCCGCCGGCGCCGGCCCGCGCCATATGGCGTTCCACCACAACGACAAGTTCGCTTATTGCGTCAATGAGCTGAACGGCACGGTGGACGTGCTGGCCATTTCGGAAAACGGCGGCAAATACACCGTGACGCAAACGCTGGATATCATGCCGGACGATTTCGACGGCACCCGCTGGGCGGCGGACATTCATATCACGCCGAACGGCCGCTTCCTGTACACCAGCGATCGCACCGCCAGCATTCTGACCCTCTTCAGCGTCTCCGAAGACGGCGGCACGTTGAGCGTGGTCGGCTATTATCCGACCGAAGCGCAACCGCGCGGTTTCAATATCGATCACAGCGGCCGCTTCGTGATTTCGTCCGGCCAGAAGTCCGATCACATCGCGGTGCATGAAATTGATCAGGCCAGCGGTCAGCTGACTATGTTGGCGCGTTATCCGGTGGGCAAAGGCCCGATGTGGGTAAGCGTGCTGGCGAAGTAATTCGGCGGGCAGAGCAGAAAAGCGCGGTTCGGTTGAGCCGCGCTTTTTTATGGGCGGAGATCAATCAGTTGAACATCACCGTCAGCGTGGCGCTGCCGAGGCTGTGGAAATGCACGTTAAAGCCCACCAACGCGCCGCTGGAGCCTTCATCCACCTCAATGCTTTCCACGTCCAGCGCATGCACGGTGAACTGATAGCGGTGGCGTTCGCCATTCGGCGGCGCGGCGCCGCCGTAACCGGCCGAGCCGAAGTCGGTACGGGTTTGCAGCGCGGCGCTCGGCAGCGGCGCTTTGCCGGAGCCTGCGCCCTGCGGCAGCTCGCGCACGTCGGCCGGAATATTGGCCACCACCCAGTGCCACCAGCCGGAGCCGGTCGGGGCATCGGGATCGTACAGGGTGACGACGAAGCTTTTGGTGCCGGCGGGCACGCCGTCCCAGGCCAGGTGCGGCGACAGGTTATCGCCGCGGTAGCCCATGCCGTTGAAGACCTGCGTCTGCGGCATTGTGCCGCCGTCCTGCAGATCGTTGCTGTACAAACGAAAAGCCATAATGACTCCCAGTTGTCGATAAACGCGGACCCTTAAGCTAGATCTTTTCGGTGGAACAATACAACCCCTTGCGCCAGCGGCGGACGGTTGATCTCGACGGTGACATGCACCAGTTCGGGATGCGCGGCCAACAGTTGGCGCACCCGATCGGCGGTGAGGGTGCGATCGGCGCTGCTCAGGGCGAGGACGCAATGATATTTTCCTTTGCCGATGCGGCCTACATGCAAATCGGTCAGCGTGAGCGCGTGGCCGGAAGCGGCCAGGGCCTGGCGGATGTCTTGCGCCACCGGGGCGTCCATTTCGGCATCCAGCAAAATCTTTCCGCTATCGCGCATCAGGCTATAGGCCCAGGCGGCCACCATCGCCGCGCCGACGATGCCCATCAGCGGATCGAGCCAGGCGGCGCCCCAAAGCTTGCCGCCGAACAGCGCGACGAGCGCCAGCACCGAGGTGGCGGCGTCGGCGAGCACGTGAACATAGGCAGAACGCAGGTTGAGGTCATGATGAGTGTCGTCGTGGTCATCCCCGTGATGATGATGGTGGCCGCCACCGCGCAACAGCCAGGCGCAGAGCAGGTTGACGGCCAGCCCGATCGCGCCGATGGCGATGGCTTCGTTGTAATGAATCGGGCTGGGATTCAGCAGCCGCTGCCCAGACTGAAACAGCATCAGCGCCGCCACCAGCACCAACAACACCGCGCTGGTGTAACCGGCCAGCACCTCGATCTTCCAGGTGCCGAGGCTAAAGCGGCGATCCTTGGCCAGCCGGCGTGCGGCGCCGTAAGCCAGCACCGACAGGCCCAGGGCCAGCGCGTGCGAACTCATGTGCCAGCCGTCGGCCAGCAGCGCCATCGAGTTAAACAGCCAGCCGCCGGCGATCTCGATAGCCATCATACTGGCGGTGAGTATCACCGCCCATCTGGTGTTTCTTTCGGCCAATGGGTTACCATCGTCAAAAACGTGGCTGTGCTCGCGGTGCAAAACGGGCGCGTGAGACGTCATGGTGAAGTTCCTCAGCAAAAGATAGTGTGCTGAAATATACTATACCCCAGTATAGTAAATAACAATCAGGCGGAAATGATGAGCCATACCCACAGAGATCAAAAGAAGCTGTTGGCGCGGGTACGCCGCATTAAAGGGCAGGCCGAAGCGCTGGAACGCGCGCTGGAGAGCGGCGGCGAATGTTCGGCTGTTCTGCAGCAGATCGCGGCGGTGCGCGGCGCGGTCAACGGTCTGATGGCGCAGGTGCTGGAAGGGCATGTGCGCGAACATCTGGCTGCCGCGGACGCTACGCCGCAGCAGCGCGAGCAGGACATCGAGCAATTGATGACCGTTTTACGTTCTTATATGAAGTAATCATGATTTCACTGAAAAAACGCACGCCGTGGTTCGGCTGGCTGCGCCGTTGGGCCAAAGGCATCAAGCGCGATATCTACGCGCTGTGGCTGGCCGCCCGTGATAAGCGCACCCCGTGGTACGCCAAGCTGATCGCGCTGCTGGTCGCCGGCTATGCGATCTCACCGATCGATCTGATCCCGGATTTTATTCCGGTGCTGGGCTATCTGGACGATGTGATCATCGTGCCGTTGGGCATCATGTTGGCGGTGCGGCTGATCCCCAAACCGCTGATGGCCGAGCTGCGCGAGAAGGCGCAAAAGCGCGTCGATAATCCCACCGGCCGCATGGCGGCGGCGATGATCATTTTACTGTGGCTGCTGTGTTTGGGATTGCTGGCCCGCTATCTGGACCAGCATTGGTAAGGCATTAACGCGCGGCGTCGGCCACGGCGGCGGTCAGGCGGCTGAGCTGTTCCGCTTCGATGATGTAAGGCGGCATCAGGTAAATCAGCTTGCCGAACGGCCGGATCCATACCCCGCGCTCGACGAACCCGCGCTGCAGCTCGGCGACATCCACCGGTTCGCGCATCTCCACCACCCCAATCGCGCCCAGCACCCGCACGTCGGCCACCTTCGGCAGCGCCGCCAACGGCAACAGTTCCCGCTTCAACTGGGTTTCGATGGCGCTCACCTGCGCCTGCCAGCGATTTTCCGCCAGCAGCGCCAGACTGGCGTCCGCCACGGCGCAGGCCAGCGGATTGCCCATAAAGGTCGGCCCGTGCATAAAGCAGCCGGCCGCGCCGTTGCTGATGGTCTCCGCCACATGGCGGGTAGTCAAGGTGGCGGAAAGGGTCATATAGCCGCCGGTCAGCGCCTTGCCCAGACAGAGAATGTCCGGCACCACCTGCGCGTGCTCGCAGGCGAACAGCTTGCCGGTGCGGCCGAAACCGGTGGCGATCTCGTCGGCGATCAGCAGCACCTGATGGCGATCGCACAGCTCGCGCACCCGCTTGAGATAGGTCGGATGGTAGATGCGCATGCCGCCGGCGCCTTGCACCACCGGTTCCAGAATCACCGCCGCCACTTCACCGGCGTGCTGCTCCAGCAGCGCGGCGAACGGCGCGATATCCTCTTCACGCCATTCCTCGTCGAAGCGGCACTGCGGCGCGGTGGCGAACAGGTGCGGCGCCAGATACCCCTGATAGAGGCTGTGCATCGAGTTGTCCGGATCGCAGACCGACATCGCGCCGAAGGTATCGCCGTGATAGCCGTGGCGCAGCGTCAGGATGCGCTGCCGGCGCTCGCCGCGCGCCTGCCAGTACTGCAGCGCCATTTTCAACGACACTTCTACCGCTACCGAACCGGAGTCCGCCAGGAACACGCACTGCAGCGCTTCCGGCGTCATGTCCACCAGCCGACGGCACAGCGAGATGGCGGCCGGATGGGTAATACCGCCGAACATCACGTGCGACATCTTCTCCAACTGCTGGCTGGCGGCCTGATTCAGGCGCGGATGGTTGTAACCGTGGATCGCCGCCCACCAGGAGGACATGCCGTCCACCAGACTCCGGCCGTCCGCCAGCTGCAGTTCGACGCCGCTGGCCGATTCGATCGGGTAACAGGGTAACGGGCGGCTCATGGAGGTGTAGGGGTGCCAGATATGGCGTTGGTCAAACGCCAGGTCGGAAGCGGTGACAGACATTGTTGTAAACCAAATTGGATTAAGATTGGTTGACAGTATATCCACAATATTTAAACTGGCGACACTTTTTCGTTTTGGAGACGCCATGATGGCCGACCGCATTCACTGGACAGTAGGGCAAGCCCAGGCCCTGTTTGATAAACCGCTGCTGGAACTGCTGTTCGAAGCGCAAACCGTACACCGCCAGCACTTCGACCCGCGTCAGGTGCAGGTCAGCACGCTGCTGTCGATCAAGACCGGCGCTTGCCCGGAAGACTGCAAATACTGCCCGCAGAGCTCACGCTACAAGACCGGCCTGGAGTCGGAGCGGCTGATGCAGGTCGAGCAGGTGCTGGAATCGGCACGCAAGGCCAAGGCGAACGGTTCGACCCGTTTTTGCATGGGCGCGGCGTGGAAGAACCCGCACGAGCGCGATATGCCTTATCTGCAGCAAATGGTGCAGGGCGTGAAAGCGATGGGCATGGAAACCTGCATGACGCTGGGCACATTGGATGGCACCCAGGCCGAGCGGCTGGCGGAGGCCGGGCTGGATTACTACAACCATAACCTCGACACCTCGCCGGAGTTCTACGGCAGCATCATCACCACCCGCAGCTACCAGGAGCGCCTGGATACGCTCGACAAGGTGCGCGACGCCGGCATCAAAGTGTGCTCCGGCGGCATCGTCGGGCTGGGTGAAACGGTGCGCGATCGCGCCGGGTTGCTGGTGCAGCTGGCCAACCTGCCAAAACCACCGGAGAGCGTGCCGATCAACATGTTGGTGAAGGTGAAAGGCACGCCGCTGGCGGATAACGATGACGTCGATCCGTTTGATTTCATCCGCACCATCGCGGTGGCGCGCATCATGATGCCATCTTCTTATGTCCGTCTCTCCGCAGGCCGCGAACAGATGAACGAACAGACGCAGGCGATGTGCTTCATGGCCGGCGCCAACTCGATCTTCTACGGTTGCAAGCTGCTGACCACGCCGAATCCGGAAGAAGACAAAGACCTGCAGCTGTTCCGCAAGCTGGGGCTCAACCCGCAGCAGACCGCAACCGAACACGGCGACAACCAGCAACAGCAGGTGCTGGCCAAGCAACTGCTGAACGCCGATACCGCCGAGTTTTACAACGCGGCGCCGTGATGAGCTGGCAGCAACGCATCGAGCAGGCGCTGGCAGAGCGGCGCTTCAACGCCGCCTACCGCCGGCGACAGACCACCGAGGGCGGCAATGGCCGCCAGATCCGGCTCGGCGATCGTCTCTATCTGAACTTCTCCGGCAATGACTACCTGGGGCTGAGCCAGGATGCGCGGGTGATCGCCGCCTGGCAGCAGGGCGCGCAGCGTTATGGCGTCGGCAGCGGCGGTTCGGGCCACGTGACCGGTTTTAGCGCAGCGCATCAGGCGCTGGAAGAGCAACTGGCGGCGTGGCTCGGCTATCCGCGCGCGCTGCTGTTCATCTCCGGCTACGCCGCCAACCAGGCGGTGCTGGCGGCGTTGATGCAAAAGGGCGATCGCATTTTGGCCGATCGTCTCAGCCACGCCTCGCTGCTGGAGGCGGCGGCGCAGTCGCCGGCCGAGCTGCGCCGGTTCCAGCACAATCAACCGCAGGCCTTGGCGGATCTGCTGGCCAAACCCTGCGACGGGCAGCGGCTGGCGGTCACCGAAGGGGTGTTCAGCATGGATGGCGACGGCGCGCCGTTGGCAGAGCTGCATCGCTTAACCCGTGCGGCGGGCGCCTGGCTGATGGTGGACGACGCCCACGGCATCGGCGTGCGCGGCGAACAAGGCCGCGGCAGCTGCTGGCAGCAGGGCGTGCGCCCTGAACTGCTGGTGGCGACCTTCGGCAAGGCGTTCGGCGTCAGCGGCGCGGCGGTGCTGTGCGATGAGGCGACCGCCGAGTATCTGCTGCAGTTCGCCCGCCATCTGATCTACAGCACCGCGATGCCGCCGGCGCAGGCCTGCGCGCTGCAGGCGGCGCTGGTCTGCATTCGAGAGGGCGATGACCTGCGCGCCCGGCTGCAGGACAACATTCGGCGTTTCCGTCAGGGCGCGGCGCCGCTGGCGCTGACCCTGACAGATTCCGACACCGCCATCCAGCCGCTGCTGGTGGGGGATAATCAGCGCGCGCTCGATCTGGCGACCCGCCTGCGCGAGTGCGGCCTGTGGGTGAGCGCCATCCGCCCGCCGACGGTGCCGCCGGGCGGCGCGCGGCTGCGCATTACCCTGACGGCGGCGCATCAGCCGCAGGATATCGATCGCCTGCTGGAGGTGCTGAATGACGTCAGCCAATGACACAGTGAACAAACAGGCGGTCGCCTCGGCCTTCAGCCGCGCGGCCGGCAGCTACGACGCCGCCGCCGAGCTGCAGCGTGACGTTGGCGAGCGCTTACTGGGGATGGGGAGTTCCCACCCGGGCGAACAGCTGCTGGACGCCGGCTGCGGCACCGGCTATTTCAGCCGTATGTGGCGTGAGCGCGGCAAACGGGTGACCGCGCTCGATTTGGCGCCGGGCATGCTGGACGTCGCCCGCCAACGGCAGGCGGCGCATCATTATCTGCTGGGCGATATCGAACAGGTGCCGCTGCCCGATGCGGCGATGGACATCTGTTTCAGCAGCCTGGTGGTGCAGTGGTGCAGCGATCTGCCTGCCGCGCTGGCAGAGCTGTATCGCGTGACCCGTCCCGGCGGCGTGATCCTGTTTTCCACGCTGGCGGCGGGCTCGCTGCAGGAATTGGGGGACGCCTGGCAACAGGTGGACGGCGAACGTCACGTGAACGCCTTTTTGCCGTTGACGCAGATCCGCACCGCCTGCGCCGCCTATCGACACGAACTGGTGACGGAGTTGCGTATCCTGAACTACCCGGACGTGATGACGCTGATGCGTTCGCTCAAGGGCATCGGGGCGACGCATTTGCATCAGGGGCGCGAGGGCGGCCTGATGTCGCGCGGCCGCCTCGCCGCGCTGCAGGCGGCTTACCCGTGCCGGCAGGGGCAGTTCCCGCTCAGCTATCATCTGGCTTATGGAGTGATTTATCGTGAGTAAACGTTGGTTCGTGACCGGCACCGACACCGAAGTGGGGAAAACCGTCGCCAGCAGCGCCTTGCTGCAGGCCGCCAACCGGGCGGGCTACCGCAGCGCCGGCTATAAGCCGGTGGCCTCCGGCAGCGAGATGACCGCCGAGGGGCTGCGCAACGGCGACGCGCTGGCGCTGCAGGCCAACAGCGGTGTGGCGCTGGATTACGACGAAGTGAACCCTTACGTATTTGCCGAACCGACCTCGCCGCATATCGTCAGCGCCGATGAAGGCCGGCCGATCGACGCGGCGCGGCTGTCCGACGGCCTGCGCCGGCTGGAGCAGCGCGCCGACTGGGTGCTGGTCGAGGGGGCCGGCGGGTGGTTTACCCCGTTGTCGGCGGAGTACACCTTCGCCGACTGGGTGCGGCAAGAGCAACTGCCGGTGATCCTGGTGGTGGGCATCAAGCTGGGCTGCATCAACCACGCGGTGCTGACGGCCCAGGCGGTGCAACAGGCCGGGCTGAAGCTGGCCGGTTGGATCGCCAACGACGTGGCGCCGCCGGGGCGGCGGCATCAGGAATACCTGGCTACGCTGCACCGTATGCTGCCCGCGCCGCTGCTGGGCGAAATCCCGCACCTGCCGCAGGCCGAACGGGCGCCGCTGGGGCAGTATCTGGATATCAGCTTGCTGGCGCAGTGAGAGGTTCTGGCTGATGAATCACAACGCCGGGTCTTATGACCCGGCGTTGGCTTTTACATAGCGGTAATACAGGCGTTATCGAGATAAAGCACGCCATTTTTCGCCAGGGCAAACAGGTTGAACGTCAGGATGACATGGGTCGCCCAGACCGGGACTTTTCGTCGATTGGCGTTGAAACGATATTCGGTGTACTCGGCGTAAGCATCGGCTTTCAAGGCGGCGTCCCAGGCTGCCGGCGCGGCTTTGGCGATGAGCGAGACGCCGTTGTCCGCATGGTCCTGGATACAGGCATATTGCAGCGTCGCGAACAGATTGCCGGTACCGCCGTTGACCGTTTTCAGGGTAAAACAGGCGCCCAGCTGCTCATATTGCGCGGCGGGCACGATCACTCTCACTCCGGCGTTGGTATTGGCGTTGCCCAACTTGGTCACTTTCAGGGCATTGCTGCCGTTGACGCCCGCGCCGGCTTCGATACTGATAGTCACTGCGTCTGAGGTAAAGGGCTCGCTGATCGTGCCGCCTGTCACTTCCCAGCCAAACGGCTTAGCGGAAAAGGCGAACTCACCGTCTTTTAACTTGTTATTCACGGCGCCGACCAGCGTCTGGATCCCGGCGCCACCCCCACCGCCATCCAGTCGGCTATTGACGATGACAAAGTCGCCGGTACCGCTGAAATAGCGGCCGCTGGCGGTTCGTACGCCATAGAACTTCACGCTGTCGACGATAATCCCGCTACTGCCGGCCTCGGCGTAAAACAGCGACGCTTGCGCCAGTCGGCCGCCGGCGACGATGATTTCGCCGCCGTGAATCAACAGCGATGCATTTTGATTGGCGCTGCAACGGAAGGGAATTTCCGTGAGCGGACTATTACCGTTGTTGAATTCCATATGGCAGCCATGCAATTCAATGCTACCGGCCTCAACGTCGGCAATCGAGCCGGCATAGTCGATCGAAGTGCCGAACAGGCGGAAGGCGCCGTTGGGGTTAGCGTTGCGAACGGCCAGCCCCTGGGAATTGCCGAGGGTGCCACCGAAGAAGTTGATGCCTTCGCCGAAGTTTTGGGCGCCGCTGTTTGTTGAAGGCATATGCAGGCACTCAAAACAGCGAATGACTTCACAGGCGTAGTGGTGGGCGATATAGGCATTGGTACCGTAGTACAGGCCGTAGTAGAAGCCGGAAATATAGACGTTATTGACGGAAAAGTTGCCCAGCGGGCCTTCAGGCGAATCGAAACGGACGCCGTCGATATAGGTGTATTCGATCGTCGTTTCATCTTTGCTGTTGTTAATCCTGGCGCCGATGCCCTTTACGGTGAAATCTTTCATGATAGGCGCCGGGCGAATAGGAACGTTGTTATCCAGCGCGCCGCTGCTGGTATAGCAGCGCAGGAAATAGTTATGGTCGCTTTCCGTGCCGTTGGGGATCTCGGTAGTGATGTTGACGCCGTTGCCGTCGATATAGACGAATCCGACATTGATATCGGTTTTAGGCGCCGTCCAAAGGGCAAAAGGCGCGGCGAATCTGACAATCGCAGGGCGTTTTAACGTTTTGATGATAAAGTCTTGTGCGCCGACCAGTTCGTCGCGCGAACTGACGTAAATGCCTTCAATATTAAGACGTTCCTGCAGGCTCCAGTTTTTGTTGCGCAAATCCGCGTATTGAATAAATGCCGCGTTGTTGTCTGTCATGCTTACATCCCTCGATATTATGGTGTCGGTGTGACCCCTATCGAGTATGAAAAGATGGCCGGTCCATGCCTATTGGGCGCAGACCGGCCGTGACTGATACAACAGCAACCTAATCGCTAACCCGAGCACTCACTCTGCCAGCCCGGCGCCGATCAGCGCCTCATCCAGCTGCGCCAGCGCGCCGTGCGCCACGGTGCGCCCGCTATCGAGCAGACAAAAACGATCCGCCACCCGGCGCACGAACGGCAGCTGATGCTCTACCAGCAAAATGGTCATGCCCAACTCATAGTTGAGCCTGCGGATCACGTTGCCGATGTCGGCGGCGATCGAGGGCGGTACGCCCGTTGTCGGTTCGTCGAGGATCAGCAGCGCCGGCTCCTGCGCCAGCGCACGACCAATCGCCAACTGGCGCTGAGCGCCTTCGCACAGATCGCCGGCGCGGCGGGTGCGCATCTGGCGCAAATTGGGAAACAGGCTGTAGATCAGCGGCGGAATGCGGTAAGGGGCGCCGCGCACGGCCATCTGCGCCACTTGCAGATTCTCTTCCACGCTCAGCTGCGAGAAGAGTTGCCGCCCTTGCGGGACGTGGCTGATGCCGAGTGCGGCGCGGCGCTCCATCGGTTGCAGCAGCAGGTTTTGCGGCGGCTGATCCGCCGGCTGCCAGGTCATGCTGCCGCTCACCACCGGCAAATGCCCCATGATGCAGTTGACCAGCGTGGTCTTGCCCACGCCGTTGCGCCCGAGCAGCACGGTGCACTGGCCGCGCGGCAGCTCCAGGTTGATGTCCCACAGGGTATGATTTTGCCCGTAAAATTGATTGACCGATCTCAGACTCAGCATGTGGCATTCTCCTCATAGACATAGGCGCCCGTTCCACTCGTTGGTGGGGTGCTGCAAAGGCCGCATTGGCGGTTGATTTCCCGAGTGTGGCAATGTCCGGAACAAAATGCCGTCCCTCCGATTCACCTGAGCAATGTCTGCGGTGGACGGAAAGACAGTCAATATGTCGTGAAAAACGACGTTTATGACGACTTGGTGTCGTTCTCGCGCTTTTACGAGGCATAGCCAGGCGGCGGTTGCACGCCGCATTCGGCAGCGCATTATGCTGTCGCGCCTCGTTCGCACGCGGGAAGATAAAGCAACTCCCAGGCCAGTTTTGCCACTGGCCGAAAAGAGGGAGTGTTATCGCTTTGTTAACCGCCTGTCAGGCCCGACGCGCTCTGCCGCGGCGGCCTGAAAATACGCCGGGAAGTTAACCCGGACGTTTTTTGCACTCTTGTGGTGCTCTCCGGCGTGGGCGTGGTGCAAGGTGTTGCGCCGCCGTCAAGCGCGATCGGCGTGAAAGGGGGCAATGCGATTTTGGCAATGGGGATTTTTAGTATTAATCGGCATAAACAAAGCGATATTTTTATGAAAAAATAACTAAAAAAGCCATTTTGGCGAGTGTAAAGGGCGAAAAGCTTTCTTTCTGTAACTCCCGCCACGGGCGGGGCGGTGAGAGTTATCCACTATTCCTGTGGATAACCTTGTGCATTAGATTTAGAAAAACGCTGTAAAGCGAGAGCCGACGCGGGTTCTGTTCGCTTTGTCCGCAATCTCGTCTTTTTATTAAAACTATTAATTATCAATAAATTAACTAAAATCAAGACGCCAGGGCATTGATCGGGTTTCTATGTGTGATTTTTCGCCGCGGTGCTATCAATAAGTTAATTTTCGGCAAGTTCTGGGGATAAATCTGTTATTGACAATAAAAATGTCACCCCGCTGTAACCTCACGGTGCAACGGCGTTGCCGCGCTGCCGCGCGCAGCGACGAATCCGCTTGAAGCTGGTTTTATATCCAGTATCATGGGCACTGGCGCAAATCGCCGACACTTTCCATAATTAGGGGCCACGTCCGGCGCAGAGCCGGCTGGCCGCCTGAGCGCGCGCATCTCCACAGGGTAGCCGAGCAATGAGTAAACTTTTCAAACTGCATTCTGATTTCAAACCGGCCGGCGATCAGCCGGAAGCCATCCGCAAACTGGAAGAGGGGTTGGAAGACGGCCTGGCGCACCAGACGCTGCTGGGGGTAACCGGCTCGGGCAAAACGTTCACCATCGCCAACGTGATAGCCGATCTGAATCGGCCGACCATGGTGCTGGCGCCGAACAAGACGTTGGCGGCGCAGCTGTACGGCGAGATGAAAGAGTTTTTCCCGGAGAATGCGGTGGAGTACTTCGTCTCTTACTACGACTACTACCAGCCGGAAGCCTACGTGCCCAGCTCCGACACCTTCATTGAAAAAGACGCTTCGGTGAATGAGCACATCGAGCAGATGCGCCTTTCCGCCACCAAGGCGCTGCTGGAGCGGCGCGACGTGGTGGTGGTGGCGTCGGTGTCGGCGATCTACGGCCTGGGCGATCCGGATCTTTACCTGAAGATGATGCTGCATCTGACCAAGGGCATGATCATCGATCAGCGCTCCATTTTGCGCCGGCTGGCGGAGCTGCAGTATTCCCGCAACGATCAGGCTTTCCAGCGCGCCACCTTCCGCGTGCGCGGTGAGGTGATCGACATCTTCCCGGCGGAATCGGACGAGCTGGCGCTGCGCGTCGAGCTGTTCGACGACGAAGTGGAGCGGCTGTCGCTGTTCGATCCGCTGACCGGGCAGATTGAGCAGGTGGTGCCGCGTTTTACCATCTACCCGAAGTCGCACTACGTGACGCCGCGCGAGCGGATCATTCAGGCGATGGAAGAGATCAAGGTCGATCTGGCGGACCGCCGCAAGGTGCTGTTGGCCAACAACAAGCTGCTGGAAGAGCAGCGCCTGACGCAGCGCACCCAGTTCGATCTGGAGATGATGAACGAGCTGGGTTACTGCTCGGGCATCGAAAACTACTCGCGCTACCTTTCCGGGCGCGCCGAGGGCGAGCCGCCGCCGACGCTGTTCGATTACCTGCCGGCGGACGGCCTGCTGGTGGTCGACGAATCCCACGTCACCATTCCGCAAATCGGCGCGATGTTCAAGGGCGACCGCGCGCGCAAGGAAACGCTGGTGGAGTACGGTTTCCGCCTGCCGTCGGCGCTGGACAACCGCCCGCTGCGCTTCGAGGAGTTCGAGGCGCTGGCGCCGCAGACCATCTATGTCTCCGCCACGCCGGGCAAATATGAGCTGGAGAAATCCGGCGGCGATCTGATCGACCAGGTGGTGCGCCCGACCGGGCTGCTGGATCCGATCGTGGAAGTGCGGCCGGTCGCCACTCAGGTGGACGATCTGCTCTCCGAGATCCGCAAGCGTGCGGCGATCAACGAGCGCGTGCTGGTGACCACCCTGACCAAACGCATGGCGGAAGACTTGACCGAATACCTGGAAGAGCATGGTGAGCGCGTGCGCTACCTGCACTCGGATATCGACACCGTGGAACGCGTCGAAATCATTCGTGACCTGCGTCTGGGCGAGTTTGACGTGCTGGTGGGCATCAACCTGCTGCGTGAGGGGCTCGACATGCCTGAGGTGTCGCTGGTGGCGATTCTGGACGCCGACAAGGAAGGCTTCCTGCGTTCCGAACGTTCGCTGATCCAGACCATCGGCCGCGCGGCGCGTAATCTGAACGGCAAGGCGATCCTGTATGGCGATCGCATCACCGATTCGATGGCCAAAGCGATCGGTGAAACCGAGCGGCGGCGCGCCAAGCAGCAGGCTTACAACGAAGCCAACGGCATCGTGCCGCAGGGGCTGAACAAGAAGATCGGCGACATTCTGCAGATTGGCCAGCCGGTCAACCGCGCCAAGGGTAAAGGCAGGGGCAAGGCGGCGGACAGCGGCGCTCAGCTGCAGAACCTCACGCCGAAAGCGCTGGATCAGAAAATCCGCGATCTGGAAGCGCAGATGTATACCCATGCGCAAAATCTGGAGTTCGAGCAGGCGGCTGCGTTGCGCGACGAGATCCACCAGCTGCGCGAGCAGTTCATCGCGATTTCCTGACCGTTGGACGGCGCCCGCGCTGTGGGCGTCAAAATTCCTTGTCGGCCGCGTCAAAGCTGTTATGGTGTGCGGCCCGATTTGACCACGAAGAGTACCGAACATGAGCCAACACCAGTCTAAAGACCCGCTGCACGGCGTGACGCTGGAGCAACTGCTGAATAAACTGGTGGATCACTACGGTTGGTCCGAGCTGGGCGCGCGCATTCGCATCAACTGCTTCCGCAGCGATCCGAGCATCAAGTCCAGTCTGAAATTTTTGCGTCGCACGCCCTGGGCGCGTAAAGAGGTGGAAGATCTGTATATCGATATGGTCAGCCATCCCGCCCCAGCCAGCGATAATCCCTGGCTGCGCGGGCGAGACGGTTAAATTCGGTTAGCGGCGGTCGGCCAGCTCTACCAGCGCTTGATCCAGCGCCTGGCGCAGCAGCTGGCGATCGTGGCGATAAGGGATGTCGCTCGCTTCCAGCGGTTGCTGAATCACCACCCGATCCTGCACTTCACTGGCGTCCACCGCCGGGCCGACGATCAGCGCATCGATCATCCGGCGGCCGATCTTCTCTTCCATCAGCGTCAGCTTGTCCTTTAACGACAGCGCCGCGGCGGCCACGCTCAGCTCGCGGCCGAGGTTGCCGATATAGATCATGCTGGCGCTGCTGCGGCGCAGCGCCTGGGTGAGATCGTCGAGCAGCAGCAGCGGCATCAGGCTGGTGAGAAAACTGCCCGGCCCAATCAGGATCACGTCGGCCTGCGCGATGGCGTCCAGCGCTTCGCGCGTGGCGTTGACCGGGGGAGACAGCATCAGCTCCTGCGGCATATGAGTCAGTTGGTCAACATTCACTTCACCGTAAACATGGTTGCCTTCGTGATCGTGCGCCATCAAATCCACCGGCTGTTCCGACATCGGGATCAACGCCGCGTCCACCTTCAACAGGCTGCGCACCAGGTTGATCGCTTCCAGCGGGCGCACGCTCAGGTGATCCAGCGCTTTCAACATCAGGTTGCCGAGGTTATGGCCGGCCAGTTCGCCGTTGCCGCTGAAGCGGTATTCGAACATCGCCGAGGCGACGCTCGGCTCGGTGATCAGCTGGTTGAGACAGTTGCGGGTATCGCCCCAGGCAATGCCGCCTTCCGAACGGCGGATGCGGCCGGTGGAACCGCCGTTGTCGGTGGTGGTAACGATGCCGGTCAGGCGGGAGCCTAAGGACGACAGGGCCGACATTACACGGCCCAGGCCGTGTCCGCCGCCCAACGCCACCACGCGGTCGAGATCGGCCAGGGTACGATTACGCATAAATTTCCTTACAAAGGGGCTGAACTGCCCGCATAAGGTAGCGGATCCGGCGTAAAAACGCGATATACCCGTTATCCTTGACGTTGCCTCTGGGGGGAGCGGGCTTGCCGTCGGGAGGCGACGCCCATTATTTAGGGGATAAAGAGTGCCATTTGCGTGATTCTGGTCAATTCGCCCTCGTAAGCGATGTTTATCATGGTTTACCCGATTACGCGGCGTCTAAAAACGCTGTATAGACAGTTATATAGCGAATTAACGCGTTGGCTATCGTTGCCGATTAGCGCTAGAATTCTGCTGAAAACCACGGTTTCATTCCGGCTACTCAAGGTAGCGGGAAGAGAAATCAAACTCCTAGCCCCTGCGCCTACGTTGTTCATCCGGAACGATATGGCGCCTGGGCCGTGGCGAAGTCAGCCACCAGGGTGCAGAGGGGAAACGCTCGCATCTCCCGACTTTGGAAAGGTGTTATGGTACCGCAACTCATTGATGCTTATGAGCGCAAGTTCTATTACCTGCGCTTGTCGATCACCGACGTGTGCAACTTTCGTTGCACCTACTGTCTGCCCGACGGCTACAAGCCGAGCGGCAGCCCGAAAAGCTTCCTGTCGCTGGATGAAATCCGCCGCGTCAGCCGCGCGTTCGCCGAACTGGGCACCGAAAAGGTGCGTCTGACCGGCGGCGAGCCTTCGCTGCGCCGCGACTTTACCGAGATCATCGCCGCCGTGCGGGAAAATCCGGCCATTCGCACGCTGGCGGTCACCACCAACGGCTACCGTCTGGCGCGCGACGTCGCCGCCTGGCGTGACGCCGGTCTGACGGCGATCAACGTCAGCATCGACAGTCTGGATCCCCGCCAGTTTCACGCCATTACCGGTCAGGACAAGTTCCGCCAGGTGATGGACGGTATCGACGCCGCCTTCAGCGCCGGTTTCAGCAAGGTCAAGGTCAACGCCGTGCTGATGCGCGACGTCAATCACCAGCAACTCGGCGCGTTTCTCGCCTGGATCAAGGATCGGCCGATCCAGCTGCGCTTTATCGAACTGATGGAAACCGGCGAGGGGGGCGAACTGTTTCGCAAACACCACGTTTCCGGCGAAGTGATTCGCCTGCAGCTGGAGCAGCAGGGCTGGCAGCGCCAGGCGCGCGGCCGCAGCGACGGCCCGGCGCAGGTGTTCAGCCACCCGGACTACCAGGGTGAGGTGGGTCTTATCATGCCGTATGAAAAAGACTTCTGCGCCAGCTGCAACCGGCTGCGCGTTTCTTCCATCGGCAATCTGCATCTGTGCCTGTTCGGCGAGCAGGGGGTGCCCCTGCGCGATCTGCTGGCGGACGACGGCCAGCTCGACGCGCTGAAGGCGCGCATTCAGAGCGGGCTGCTGAGCAAGAAGCAGACCCATTTCCTGCATCAGGGCAACAGCGGGATCACCCAGAACCTGTCGTTTATCGGCGGCTGACAGCCAATAGGAGCTTATTGAACCATGAGCCATGCGAGCAGCGAGTTTATTCCGGCGCATATCGCCATCCTGACCGTGTCCGACAGCCGCGGCGCGGCGGAAGACACCTCCGGCCAATATCTGCAGGAAGCGGCGCAGGAAGCCGGCCATCAGGTGGTGGATCGCGCCATCGTCAAAGATGACATTTACCAGATCCGCGCACGGGTTTCCGCGTGGATCGCCGATGACAACGTGCAGGCGGTGCTGATCACCGGCGGCACCGGTTTTACCGCGCGCGACAACACGCCGGAAGCGCTGTTGCCACTGTTCGACAGAGAGGTGGAAGGGTTCGGCGAACTGTTCCGCATGGTGTCGTACGAAGAGATCGGTACCGCGACGATCCAGTCGCGCGCGCTGGCCGGCCTGGCCAACCGCACGGTGATTTTCGCCATGCCGGGCTCCACCCGCGCCTGCCGCACCGCCTGGGAGCGGATTATCGAAGAGCAGTTGGACGCGCGCCATCGCCCGTGCAACTTCCAGCCCCATTTGAAGAAGCCCTGAGTCATGACACAGCTAACCCACATTAACGCCGCCGGCGAAGCCCATATGGTTGACGTTTCCGCCAAGGCCGAAACGGTGCGCGAGGCGCGCGCCGAAGCCTTCGTCGACATGCTGCCCGCCACGCTGGCGATGATCGTCGACGGCAGCCATCACAAGGGCGACGTGTTCGCCACGGCGCGCATCGCCGGCATTCAGGCGGCCAAACGCACCTGGGAACTGATCCCGCTGTGCCACCCGCTGATGTTGAGCAAGGTCGAAGTGCAGCTGGAGGCGCAAACGGAGCACAGCCGGGTGCGCATTGAAACCTGCTGCCGGCTGACCGGCAAAACCGGCGTCGAGATGGAAGCGCTGACCGCCGCCTCGGTGGCGGCATTGACCATCTATGACATGTGCAAAGCGGTACAGAAAGACATGGTGATCGGCCCGGTGCGCCTGCTGGCGAAAAGCGGCGGCAAATCCGGTGATTTTAAGGTGAACGCATGATCGATATTCTTTTCTTCGCGCAGGTGCGCGAACTGGTGGGCACCGGCGCGCTGTCGATGCCGGCGGATTACCCGACCGTCGAGGCGCTGCGTCAGGCGCTGTGCGCGCGCGGCGATCGCTGGGCGCTGGCGCTGGAGTCCGGCAAACTGCTGGCGGCGGTCAATCAGTCGCTGGTGGCGGCGGATCACCCGCTGCGCGCCGGCGATGAAGTGGCCTTCTTCCCGCCGGTTACCGGGGGGTAAGCATGGAAAACACCCGCATTCGCGTGGGCGAAGCGCCGTTCAACGTCGGCGACGAGTATCAGTGGCTGGCGCAGTGCGACGCCGACGGCGCGGTGGTGACCTTCACCGGCAAGGTGCGCAACCATAACCTCGGGGACGACGTCAGCGCGCTGACGCTGGAACACTACCCCGGCATGACCGAGAAGGCGCTGGCGGAGATCGTGGCCGAGGCGCGCAGCCGTTGGCCGTTGCAGCGCGTGACGGTGATCCACCGCGTCGGCGCGCTGTATCCCGGCGATGAGATCGTGTTCGTCGGCGTGACCGGCGCGCACCGCGGCATGGCGTTCGCCGCCAGCGAGTTCATCATGGACTACCTGAAGACCCGCGCACCGTTCTGGAAGCGCGAAGCGACCGGCCAGGGCGATCGTTGGGTGGACGCTCGCGACAGCGATCGTCAGGCCGCGCAGCGCTGGCATGACGCGGCTAAATAACGCCTCAACAGCGGAAACAAATCAAGACCTTTGCCGCTTTCGCGCGGCCTATTCTGTGGTACGCTTATAGCAGGCGAAGCCCCGTTTACGGGGCTTCGGAATCTTGTTTACAACGCAAAAGGTAACCGTCATGGACCGATATCCACGCTCTAATGGTTCAATCGTCGAACGTGCCAACAGCGGCATTCAGGCCTACATGGCGCAGGTTTACGGCTGGATGACCTGCGGTCTGCTGCTGACGGCGTTCGTTTCCTGGTATGCGGCCAATACGCCCGCGATCCTCAACTTCATCTTCTCCAGTCAGATCACCTTCTTCGGTCTGATCATCGCCCAGTTGGCGCTGGTGTTCGTGATTTCCGGCATGGTCAACCGCCTGAGCGGCGCGGTGGCCACCTCGCTGTTCATGCTGTACTCGGCGCTGACCGGGCTGACGCTGTCGAGCATCTTTATCGCGTACACCTACAGCTCGATCGCCAGCACTTTCGTCGTCACCGCCGGCATGTTCGGCGCGATGAGCCTGTACGGCTACACCACCAAGCGCGATCTGAGCGGCTTCGGCAGCATGTTGTTCATGGCGCTGATCGGCATCGTGCTGGCTTCGCTGGTGAACATCTGGCTGAAAAGCACCGCGCTGATGTGGGCGATTACCTACATCGGAGTGGTGGTGTTCGTCGGCCTGACCGCGTACGACACGCAGAAACTCAAGGCGATGGGCGAGCAGCTGAACGCCGATGATAAAGACGGCTTCCGCAAGTACGCCATCGTCGGCGCGCTGACGCTGTATCTCGACTTCATCAACCTGTTCCTGATGTTGCTGCGCATTTTCGGCAACCGCCGCTAAATCCGTCGTCTTTCATGCCTTAGGGTATTTGGCGATCAAAAAGCTCTGCATGTGACATGCAGAGCTTTTTTTATGCGATCTTGCGGCGGAACAGCGCGTAGGCGGCGCTGCCGGTGGTGGCAGTGATCACCAGCAGCGGCCACAGGCTGCGCCAGATAATGCTGAAGCTGGCGTCCTTCAGGTAGATCTGCTTGGTGATGTCGGTGAAGTGGCGTATCGGATTCACCCAGGTCAGATCCTGCAGCCACACCGGCATATTCTCCACCGGCGAGACATACCCCGAGAGCAGGATCGCCGGCATCATGAACACGAACACGCCGATAAACGCCTGCTGCTGAGTGGCGCACAGCGACGAGATCAGCAGGCCGAAACCGACCAGCGACAGCCCGTAGATCAACATGGTGGCGTAGAACAGCAGCAGCGATCCGGCGAACGGGATCTGATACAGGAAGATGCCGATCAACAGCACGATGCTGGCCTGGAAGCTGGCGACGATCAGCGCCGGCACCGCCTTGCCGATAAAGATCTGCCAGGTGGTGAGCGGCGAGACCAGCAGCTGTTCCAGCGTGCCCTGTTCACGTTCGCGCGCCACCGACAGCGAGGTGACGATCAGCACGCCGATGGTGGTGATCATGGCGATCAGCGACGGCACCACGAACCATTTGTAGTCCAGATTCGGGTTATACCAGTTGCGCACCACCAGTTCGCTGTTGTTGGGTTTCGCGCGGTTGCCGAGCAGCTCGTTCTGATATTCCTGCACGATCTGCTGCACGTAGTTGGCGGCGATCTGCGCGCTGTTGGAGTTGCGCCCGTCGAGCAGCAGCTGCAGCGGCGCGGTATTGCCGACGGCGATATCGCGCGAGAACTGCGCCGGGAAGCGGATCAGCAGCAGCGCCCGCTGGTTGTCGATGGTGGTCTTTATCTCCTGCGGATTGCGCAGCAGCAGGACATGGGAGAAGGCTTTGGCCTTGGCGAAGCGTTGGGTCAGCTCTACCGAGGCCTGGCCGCTGTCCTCGCTGTAGACCGCGATGGTGGCGTTGGTGACTTCCAGCGTCGCGGCGAACGGGAACAGCAGCACCTGCAGGATCACTGGCATGATTAAAATGGCGCGGGTTTGCGGATCGCGCAGCAGCGCCTGCATTTCCTTGATGATGAGCGTCAACAGACGATGAAACATCGCTCTTTCTCCTCAATCCAGCCGGCGCTGGGTTTTCCAGGCCGTCAGGCCGATGAACACCACGGCGGAAGCGATCAGGAACAACAGATTGATCAGCAGCACGGTGCCGACGTTGCCCGCCAGGAACAGCGTTTGCAGCGTGCTGACGAAGTAGCGCGCCGGAATGATGTAGGTCACCGCGCGTACGATGGCCGGCATGCTGTCGATCTGGAAGATGAAGCCGGACAGCATGATCGACGGCAGGAAGGCGGCGTTCAGCGCCACCATCGCCGCATTGAACTGGTTGCGGGTGAGGGTGGAGATCAGCAGGCCCATGCCGAGGGTGCTGGCGAGGAACAGGCTGCTGATCAGCAGCAGGATCGGCAGCGAACCGCGATAGGGCACGCCGAGCACCCAGACCGCCACCGCCATGCACAGCGCCATGGCGATCATGCCGAGGAAGTAATACGGGATCAGCTTGGAGAGCAGCAGCTCGCTGCGCGTCACCTGGGTGGAGAGCAGGGCTTCCATGGTGCCGCGCTCCCATTCGCGGGCGATCACCAGCGAGGTGAGAATGGCGCCGATCACCGTCATGATGATGGTGATGGCGCCGGGAATGATGTAGTGCCGGCTGATGGCCGCCGGGTTGAACCAGTAGCGCATCTGCACGTCAATCAGCGGCTTGTCGTTGCTCCCTCGATCGGCGGCGCGCTGCTGCTGCCAAACTTGCCATACGCCCTGGGCATAGCCCTGCACGAAGTTGGCGGTGTTCGGCTCGCTGCCGTCGGTGATCACCTGGATGGGGGCGCTGTCGTGCGGGCGCGCCATGCGCTGGTCGAAATCCACCGGGATCACCACCAGGCCGCGGATCGTGCCGGCCTGCATCTGCTGGATCAACTGCCGGCGGTTGTCGCTGATGGTCGGTTCGATATAGGGCGAACCGGCGAACGCCTGGGCCAGATCGCGCGCGTCTTCGCTCTGTTGCTCCATCAGAATGCCCAGATGCAGCTTGCTGGAGTCCAGGTTGATGCCGTAGCCGAAGATAAACAGCAGCATCAGCGGGATAACGAAGGCGATCAGGCCGCTGCTGGGATCGCGCAGTATTTGCCGCGTCTCCTTCAGGCACAGCGCGCGCAGTCGGCGCCAGGAGAAGCCGCCGTCGTCGATTGGGGCTCGGTTGTCGCTCACCGCGGTTCCTCCTCGTCGTAGCCCTGCACCAGTTCGATAAACGCCTGTTCCATCGAGGGGTTGGGGTTGTCGTCGCGCGCTACCTGTTGTTTGAGATCGTCCGGCGTGCCGGCGGCGATGATCTTGCCGCGATACACCAGGCCGATGCGGTCGCAGTATTCCGCCTCGTCCATAAAGTGGGTGGTCACCATCACCGTGACGCCCTTGTCGACCATGCCGTTGATGTGCAGCCAGAACTCGCGCCGCGTCAGCGGATCGACACCGGAGGTCGGTTCGTCGAGGAACAGAATATCCGGTTCGTGCATCAGCGCGCAGGCCAGCGCCAGGCGTTGCTTGAAGCCGAGCGGCAGGGCATCCGGCGTCTGATCGAGGATCGGCGCGAAGTTGAAGGCGCGGGACATCTCGTTGATTTTGTCGCGCTGCGCCTTGCCGCTCAGGCCGTAGACGCCGGAGAAGAACTTCAGATTCTGCGCCACCGTCAGGTTGCCGTACAGCGAGAATTTTTGCGCCATGTAGCCGAGGCGTTGGCGCGCCTTGCCGGAACTGGTCTTCAGATCCATCCCCAGCACCAGCGCCTTGCCGCCGGACGGCACCAGCAGGCCGCACATCATTTTGAAGGTGGTGGACTTGCCGGCACCGTTCGGGCCGAGCAGGCCGAAGATTTCGCCGCGCCGCACCTGAAAATCGACGTGATCGGTGGCGGCGAAATCGCCGAATTTCTTGGTCAGCTGCACCGCTTCGATCACCGTTTCACCGCTTTCTCCGTCAACGGTCGGCATGATCTCCGCCAGCGCCGAGCGATGGTTGGGGCCGCCGCCGAGCAGATCGATAAACGCATCCTCGAAGCGCGGATCCGCTTCGTCCAGTTCGGCGTCCGGCAGATCCAGCGTCTGCAGCAGCTGCCGATGATCTTCGCCTTCTTTCAGGATCAGGCGCAGGTACTTGCCCTGGATCACGCCGTCGGTGACCGCCGGCAGGCAGATCGCCCGCTGCAGCAACGATCGATGGCTGCCGGGCGGCGCGGCGATCAATACCGTGCGTCCGGCCATGCGCTGGGTCAGATCCTGCGGCGCGCCGCTGAACAGCAGCTCGCCCTCGTTGAGCAGCAGCACTTCGCGACACTGCTCGGCCTCGTCGAGATAAGAGGTGCTCCACAGGATCAACATGCCGTCATTGGCCAGCTCGTGCACCATGCGCCACAGCTCGCGGCGCGAGATCGGATCGACGCCGACGCCCGGTTCGTCCAGCAGCAGCACCTGGGGTTCGCCCACCAGCGTGCAGGCCAGTCCCAGTTTCTGCTTCATGCCGCCGGACAGCTTGCCCGCCAGACGCCCGGTGAAGCGGGTCAGATCGGTGAATTTCAGCAGCCGTTCGAAGGTCTGGCGGCGAAGATCGCCGGTGACGCCGCGCAGATCGGCGTACAGCGTCAGGTTCTCTATCACCGTCAGATCCTCATACAGCCCGAATTTCTGCGGCATGTAGCCGAGGATCGCATGCAGTTGGCGATCCTGGCCGATCGGATCCAGCCCGGCGACCCGCAGTTTGCCGCTGCTTGGCTTCAGCAGCCCGGCCAGCATGCGCAGCAGGGTGGTTTTGCCGGCGCCGTCCGGGCCGACCAGCCCGATGACCGCGCCGCTGCGCAGGGTGGTGGTCAGGCTGGCGACCGCCGGTTTCTCAAGCGACGGGAAGCGCTTTTCCAGCCCTTCCAACTCGATGGTGTGCGCCTGTTCCATAGCCGGCCTCAGGGTTTGGCGAAGCGCAGGGTGACCGGCATGCCCTGACGCAGCGCATCGTCGGCGTCGGTGACGATCACCCGCAGGCGGTACACCAGATCGGTGCGCAGATCCGGCGTTTCAACGCTTTTCGGCGTGAATTCCGCGGTCGGCGAGACGAAACCGATCTTGCCGTGGTAGGGCTTGCCGGGGCGGCCGTCGGTGTAGATCTCCAGCTCGGTGCCGGGCACCGCCTGGTTCAGGCTGGTTTCGTTGACGTAGGCGCGCACCCACACCGGCCGGGTCAACGACAGGGTGAACACCGTGCCGCCGGCGCCGAGCATGGTGCCCGGCTCTACCGCACGGGTCAGCACCGTGCCGGCTGAAGGGGAGAGCAGCGTGGCGTCTTGCAGGTTCAATTGCGCCTGCGCCAACGCCGCTTCGCTTTGCGCCACCTCGGCCTTGGCCTGTTCAATCTCTTGCGGGCGGTTGCCGCTGCGGTATTGCGACAGTTTGTCTTTCGCCGCTTGCAGATTGGCCTGCGCCTGATTGCGGGCGGTGCGCGCATCCTCCAGCGCGTCGGCGGAGGTGGCGTTTTTCGCCCACAGCCCTTGCTGGCGCTTCAGGAAACTGTCGGCGTAGGCGAAAGCGGACTGGCGCTGCGCCATTTCTGACTGCACCTGGGCTATCTCTTCGCTGCGATAGCCGGCCTGCAGCAGCGACAGTTTGGCGCGCGCGCTGCCGACGTTGGCTTCGGCCTGTTGCAGCGCGTTGCGGTAGGGAGCATCGTCCAGCTTGCCGAGCAGCTGGCCCGGCTGAACGGTATCGCCTTCATCCACCGTCAGCGACGCCAGGCGGCCGTCGACGCGAAAGCCGAGGTTGACCGTGCGGATATCGACGTTTCCGTACAGCGTCAGCGGCCGCTCTTGCTGCTGTTGGTAATGCCATACCCCGTAAGCGACGGCCGCGATCAGCAGAATCAACAACACGATCAAGGCACTGCGTTTTTTGTTCATAACACTCCCTGCCTGAATTTACGCGCCGTGACGTTGGCGCAGCCCAATAACTAAAATCTCGATATGCTCGCTCAGCACCGCCGCGATTTGCGCCGCTTCGCCCTCACCAATCTCTTGCCAGCCGGCCTGACGGCGGATGGTCTCCCGCGCTACGCGGAACGACAGCACCTCGCCGATCAGCGCATGGGTATGCAACACGAGGCGGGCGGCGCGTTCGTCGATGCCGGTGGCGGCCGACAGCAGGCGGCACAGCCGTTCGTGCATCGGCGCGATCACCTGGCGGTGGATCAGCGGGTAGGCGTCGGTTGGGGCAAGCTGTTCGCGCGACATGATTTTGCTCAGATTCAACGTGTGCGGCTGGGTCATCAGCTCGCTGAAGGCCAGCAGGCCACGCTGCAGCAAACGCAGCGCCGCGTCGGGCGATCGCTGTGCGGCAGGCTGCTGCCCAAAGCGATCGACCTCTTCGGCCAGCGGGGCGAACGCCTGCTGGATGAAATCGGCGAGCGACTGCGCCACGGCCAGATACAGCCCCTCTTTGGAGCTGAAGTAGTAGGTGATGGCGGCGATATTCTGGCCGGCGCGCTGGGCGATATCGCGGGTGGTGGCGCCCTGCAGGCCATATTCACCGAACAGGTCGGTCGCTGCGGCGAGCAGCTGCCGGCGCGTTTGCTCGCCGCGCGCTCGGCCGGCGGCCTGATGAGGGACGGAAGCTGGCATGGGGCACGCTCAAAGTTAATCAATCATATGATTAACTTTATGCCAGATTGTTTAAAACGCAACCGCTAATCACAATGAGTTATGTGATCGGCTTCAGACAATGCTGAATTTACGGCAGATTGTGCTCTGGGTGCGTAAAAGTACTTTTTATTGCGCGACTTCTGTTACAATCGCCGCCTGGTGCACTGCAGTTTGTGCCAATCCCTCGTGGTCATGCTTAATGCCCCGTCTGATCATCCTCCCAGGAAACTGCACCGAACACTGTTAGGTTAGGGGGGATCTGGAGTTTTTCTCTTTATGTCATTTGAAACCCTCGGCTTAAGTGCTGAAATTGTGCGCGCTGTTGAAGAACAGGGCTATCGCGAACCGACGCCAATTCAGCGTCAGGCTATCCCTGTCGTGCTGGAAGGTCGTGACCTGATGGCCAGCGCCCAGACCGGCACCGGTAAAACCGCCGGTTTTACCCTGCCGCTGTTGCAGCTGCTGAGCAAGCATGACCATCCGGTCAAGGGCCGTCGCCCGGTGCGCGCGCTGATCCTGACGCCAACCCGTGAGCTGGCGGCGCAGATCGGCGAAAACGTCGATGCCTACAGCAAACACCTGCGCCTGCGTTCGCTGGTGGTGTTTGGCGGCGTGAGCATCAACCCGCAGATGATGAAGCTGCGCGGCGGCGTCGATATCCTGGTGGCAACGCCGGGCCGTTTGCTGGATTTGGAACATCAGAACGCGGTTGACCTGTCCAAAATCGAAATTCTGGTGCTGGACGAAGCGGACCGCATGCTGGACATGGGCTTTATCCACGACATCCGCCGCGTGCTGGCCAAGCTGCCCGCCAAGCGTCAGAACCTGCTGTTCTCCGCAACCTTCTCCGACGACATCAAGGCGCTGGCCAACAAGCTGCTGCACAACCCGGCTTCGGTAGAAGTGGCGCGCCGCAACACCGCGTCTGAGCAGATCGAGCAGAGCGTGCACTTCGTCGACAAGAAGCGTAAGCGGGAACTGCTGTCGCAGATGATCGGCGAAGGCGACTGGAAACAGGTGCTGGTGTTTACCCGCACCAAGCACGGCGCCAACCACCTGGCGGAGCAGCTGAACAAAGACGGCATCACCGCAGCGGCGATCCACGGCAACAAGAGCCAGGGTGCCCGTACCCGTGCGCTGGCCGACTTCAAAGACGGCCGCATCCGCGTGCTGGTGGCGACCGACATCGCGGCGCGCGGCCTGGATATCGACCAGCTGCCGCACGTGGTGAACTACGAGCTGCCTAACGTGCCGGAAGACTACGTGCACCGCATCGGCCGTACCGGCCGCGCGGAGCGCACCGGCGAAGCTATCTCGCTGGTGTGCGTGGATGAACACAAGCTGCTGCGCGACATCGAGCGTCTGCTGAAGCGTGAAATTCCGCGCATTGCGCTGCCGGGCTACGAGCCGGATCCGACCATCAAGGCCGAGCCGATCATCAACGGCCGCCAGGGTGGTGGACGCGGCGCGCCGCGCGGCAACGGCGGTGGCCAGCGTTCCGGCAACGGCGGCGGTCAGCGCAGCGGTAACGCCAACGGCGGCCAGCGTGAAAACCGTGGCAACGGTAACGGCAACGCTCGCCCGCAGGGTGACGGCCAGCGCCGTTCCGGCGCGCCGGCCTCGCGTCGCCCGCGCAGTCGCAAACCGGCCGAATAAGCCCGATTGCGCAAAAGCAAGCCGCCTGTATGGGCGGCTTTTTTTTTTGCCTGGCGGAACGGCATTTTCGTACTAGGCTGGACGGTGGCTACCCCTACATTCCAGGAGACGGAGATGAAATTGAAGTGCGCAATTCTCGATGATTACCAGCAGGTGGCGCTCAAGATGGCGGACTGGTCGGCGCTGGCCGATCGGGTGGAGGTGTCCGCCATCAGCGCGCACTTTACCGATGAGGCGGAGCTGGCGGTGCATCTGCAGGAATGCGACATTCTGGTCATCATGCGCGAGCGCACGCCGATAACCGCCTCGCTGCTGGCGCGGTTGCCGCAGCTGAAGCTGCTGATCACCTCCGGCATGCGCAATGCCGCTATCGATTTGGCCGCCGCCGCTGAGCGCGGCGTAGTGGTGTGCGGCACCCGCAGCGGGTCGGCGGCGCCGATGGAGTTGACCTGGGCGCTGCTGCTCGGGCTGGCCAAGCATATCGTGCCGGAAAGCGCCGGGCTGCGGAACAACGGCCCGTGGCAGCTGGGCTTGGGCGTCACGCTGCAGGGGAAGACGCTGGGGCTGCTGGGGCTGGGCAAGATCGGCGGCCAAATGGCCAAGGTGGCACAGGCGTTCGGCATGCGGGTGCTGGCCTGGAGCCAGAACCTGACGGCGGAACGGGCAGCGCAGGAGGGCGCCCTGCTGGCACCGTCCAAACGGGCGCTGTTCGAGCAGAGCGATTTTGTCTCCATTCACCTGGTGCTGAGCGATCGCAGCCGCGGGCTGGTAGGGCGGGACGAATTGACGGCGATGAAACCCACCGCTTACCTGATCAACACCTCGCGCGCGGGGATCGTCGATCGGGCGGCGCTGGTGGACGTGCTGCAACAGCGGAAGATTGCCGGCGCCGGGCTGGACGTGTTCGAGACGGAGCCGCTGCCGGCCGACGATGTGTTTCGTCAACTGCCCAACGTGCTGGCGACGCCGCATGTGGGTTACGTGGCGGACGATAACTACCGCGCCTACTTCACCGAGGCGGTCGAGGACATTGCGGCGTTTCTCGCCGGTCAACCGATCCGTCGGCTGGGCTGATGGCGTTTTTAATGCCCGCAGAGGCTTGTCTGGCGCGGGCATTCACCCGTATTATTGCGGGTCTTTTTTTAGCTGGGATTGGTCATGCGCGTATTATTGGCTCCGATGGAGGGCGTTCTCGACTCTTTGGTGCGTGAGTTACTCACCGAAGTGAACGACTACGATCTGTGCATCACCGAATTTTTGCGCGTGGTCGATCAGCTGCTGCCGGCCAAGTCGTTCTATCGGCTGTGCCCGGAGCTGCGTCACGCCAGCCGCACGCCGTCGGGCACGCTGGTGCGGGTACAGCTGCTGGGGCAGTACCCGCAGTGGCTGGCGGAGAACGCCGCGCGCGCGGTGGAATTGGGCTCTTACGGCGTCGATCTCAACTGCGGCTGCCCGTCCAAGCTGGTTAACGGCAGCGGCGGCGGGGCGACGCTGCTCAAAGATCCGGAATTGATCTACCAGGGCGCCAAAGCGATGCGCGCGGCGGTGCCGGCCCATCTGCCGGTCACGGTGAAGGTGCGCTTGGGCTGGGACTCTTCCAATCGCAGCTTTGAAATCGCCGATGCGGTGCAGCAGGCGGGCGCCAGCGAACTGACGGTGCACGGCCGCACCAAAGAGGACGGCTACAAGGCGGATCGCATCAACTGGGCGGCGATCGGCGAGATCCGTCAGCGGCTGAGCATCCCGGTTGTCGCCAACGGCGAGATCTGGGATTACCAGAGCGCGCAGGATTGCCTGCAGACGACCGGCTGCGACGCCATCATGCTGGGGCGCGGCGCGCTCAACGTGCCGAACCTGAGCCGGGTGGTGAAATATAACGAACCGCGCATGCCCTGGCCGCAGGTGGTTGAGCTGCTGCAAAAATACGTCCATCTGGAAAAGCAGGGCGACACCGGCCTGTATCACGTGGCGCGCATTAAACAGTGGCTGGGTTATTTGCGTAAAGAATATGATGAAGCAACTGAACTGTTCAGCGAAATACGCGCGCTGACGACGTCCGGGGATATTGCGCGCGTCATCTGCCGCAGCTGAAAATAAACCCGCGCGTGGCGGGTTTATTTAAATCGGCATTATCAGGCGGCTTTATCAAGACGGTTTAATTCTATCTCGATATCCTGAATGGTTTTTTCCAGTCCTTCCAGACAGGCGCCCTGTTTATTCAATAGGTCGTTAATGGCTTCGGCGAATGCCTTATTTTTGCATTCCCCCTGATCGAAGGCCAGCCAGTGTGCGGAGAGCGTCTCGATATTCGACTGCGCGTAGTGGCGCATTTCCTTCAGCTGGGAAGCGACATTGCGTAAATTATCCAGCTGCGCCTGTGCATTTGCATTGTTGCTCATGAATTTCTCCTTGAGTTGGCCGTTAAATAATTTCGACTGCGGGATCAAGCTTACCCTATTTAAATAAAAATATCACCCTGAGTGGTCTGGGTGGTTATTTTTGAGTGGGTGTGGCTATATTTATTTTTCGGCTGAACAAGGACTTGGGTGGAATTGTAAAAATAGATAAATACGGTGTTTTTGGCGATTATTTTCGGCCATCCCGTATGGGATGGCCGTTATTCTACCCCTTAAGCGTGAGGCCGACTATGCCGCGTCCGCCAGCATAAACATGCCGTAGGGGTGAATTTCCAGATAATACTGCTCGCCGACGTTCGGTTGCAGGCGGGTGGCGTTAACCTGCAGCAAAATCTGTTGCCCGTGCCACGCCACCGTCACCTCATACTGCGGCCCCATGTAGGCGACATGCTGGATCTCGCAGCGCTGGCTTTCATCGCCATGCTCGCTCAGCGTGATCGCTTCCGGCCGCACGCCCACCGTGCCGGCGCCCTGGGCGGCAAAATGCGCCGGGCGCGGCAGGCGATAGCCGCTGATATCGACATGATCGGCGCTGAAGCTGGCCGGGAACAGGTTGGCGTCCCCCATAAAGCTCGCCATAAAGCGCGAGGCGGGCTGCCGATAGAGATCCTGCGGCGAGCCCATCTGCATGATATGCCCCTTGTTCATCACCAGTACGGTGTCGGAGACTGCAAAAGCCTCGCTCTGATCGTGGGTGACGTACAGCGACGTGATATCAAACTGCTTTTGCAGCTCGCGGATCTTTTCGCGCATGCTGCGGCGCAGGTTGGCGTCGAGGTTGCTCAACGGCTCGTCGAACAGCAGCACTTTCGGCTTGAGGATCAGCGCGCGCGCCAGCGCCACGCGCTGCTGTTGGCCGCCGGAGATCTGATCGACATAGCGATCGTCGAACCCCGCCAAGTCCACCATCGCCAGCGCTTCCTGCACGCGCGCTTTCACTTCGGCGCGCGGAATGCCGAGCATCTTCAGGCCATAGCCGACGTTCTCCCCCAGCGACATGTGCGGGAACAGGGCATAAGACTGGAATACCATGCAGATGTCACGCTGCTGGATGGAACGATGGGTGACGTCTTCACCATCAATGAATATCTGCCCGTCGCTCGGTTTTTCCAGCCCGGCGACCAGGCGCAAAATGGTGGTCTTGCCGCAGCCGGAAGGGCCGAGCAGCGTCACCATTTGCCCCCGTGGGATGGTGAGCGTGATGTTATCGATTACCGTGTTGCTGCCGAACCGTTTGGAGACGTTACGCAGTTCAACGAAATTTTTCTGGCTCATCATGGGCTCCATTACGCCTGGTTTTTGGCTTTTGAACGGGAGATGCGTGCCTCGCCGATCAGCCAGTCAAAGAGGAAAATAATCGCCAGCATCACCACGATCAGAATTGAACCGTAGGCGATCGCCACGCCGTATTCGCCGTCTTCCACGCGGTTGAGGATGTAGGCGGTGGCCACGCGGGTATCGGGGGTGACCAGGAAGACGATGGCGCTGACGGTGGTGATGGCGCGCACGAAGCTGTAGATCAGCGCCGACAGGATCGCCGGGCGCAGCAGCGGCAGCAGGATGTGCGTGATGGTGCGCAGCGAGCCGGCGCGCAGGCTGAGCGAGGCTTCGTCCAGCGATTTGTCTATCTGGCCCAGCCCGGCGATCCCGGCGCGAATGCCCACCGGCACGTTGCGCATCACCATCGAAATAATCACGATGGCGGCCGTCCCGGTGAGGTACACCGGCGCGCCGTTAAAGGCGAGAATGTAAGAGACGCCGGCCACGGTACCCGGCACCGCAAAGCACAGCATGGTGGTGAACTCGATGGTCTTTTTGCCCTTGAACTGTTGGCGCACCACGATCCAGGCGATCAGCAGGCCGAACGCGGCGGTGATCGGCGCGGCGATCCCGGCGTACAGCAGCGTGTCGAGCAGCGAAGGCCACGCGCCGTCGCTCATGCCCTGGCCGAACAGTTTGATGAAGTTATCCAGCGTCAGCGTGTAATCCACTCCCCAGTTGACGGTGAAGCTGCCGTAGAAAATGCTGCCGTAAAGCAGGGCGTTAAAGGCTACCCACACCGCCAGCAGCGCGATCACGCCCCACACCAGCGTGACCGGCAGCGGCTGCACGTCGCCGCGATACGATTTGCCGGACACGGTGACGTAGGAACGTTTGCCGATCCACATATACTGGATGCAGAACACCAGCAGTGAGAACAGCAGCAGGAAGGCGCCGAGGGTGCTGGCGGCCTGATAATCGAGCTGCGAACCGGTGATGTAAAAATAGATTTGCGTCGCCAGCACGTCGAAGTTGCCGCCGAGCACCAGCGGGTTGCTGAAATCAGCCAGCGATTGCACCACCACGATCAAAAACGCGTTGGCCAGCGCCGGTTTCAGCAGCGGCACGAACACGCCGTTAAAGGTTTGCCAGCGGCTGGCGCGCAGGGTGTAGGAGGCCTCTTCCAGCGAAGGATGAATGGTCTTGATCGCGCCGTCGAGGATCATGAACGCCATCGGGGTGAACGCCAGCACCTGCGCCAGCCAGATGCCGGTAAAGCCGTACAGCCAGTTGGTGTTGGTCAAACCGAACCAGGCCACCATCCACTCGGTGACATAGCCGGAGCGCCCCATCATCAGCGTGACGCCCAGCCCGACGACGAACGGCGGCGTGACGATGGGCAAGATGGAGAAGATGCGGCCGATAATGGCGCTGCGCTTGGCGATGCGGGTAGTGTAAATTGCCAGCACCAGGCCGAAAAAGGTGCAGCCGGCGCCCACCGCGATCGACAGGGCGATGGAGTTGAGGATCACCTGAATGATATGCGCCTGCGACAGCACGTTCATAAAGGCCAGCGGCGCGAAAGCGCCCGTCTGGTCGGTGAACATCGGAATGAAAATCGCGATGCTCGGCCAGACGATGAAGACGCCGATCAGCGCCACGATGGTGACCAGCGCGCCGATAACGAAACGGTCGCCGCCCAGCCAGTCGAGGCGGGTCAGCGCCAGCGTCATGATGGCGCCCAGCGCGGTCAACTGCACCAGGGTGGCGTAGCCTAAACCGCGTCCCGCCACCGTGGCGCTGACAACGATAAAGGCCATGCACAGCAGCGCCCAGCCGGCATCGAACGCGTGGCGGCGCCGCTGCTCACGGCCTGCCGCAGCGTAAGGGCGCAACAGCAGCAGGCTTGGCAGCAGGCACCAAAGCCAGCTGATATTGCGGTGTGACCAGCCGTAGGCCGCGAGGATCTCTTCGCCGGTGGACTCCAGCAGGCCGTAATCCAGGCTCCAGCTCGGCAGCAGGGCGAACGCCAGCCAGCCAAGCAAAACCCAAAGGGATATCGCATCTCGTTTTTTCACGAGATGGAGTGCATGTGTATGTGACATAAGTTTCCCGGATGTTCAGGCCGGGCAAGCCGTGAGGCTTACCCGGCAACAGGCGCAGAATGTGGGCTTATTTACCCATCTTGACTTCGCTGACCCATTTATTGATCAGCGCCTTGCGGACGTCGGTCGAACCGTACTTGTCCATGTCGTAGTTGATCAGCTTCAGGTCGTCGAGCTTCAGCGAGTTCGGCGAGGTATCGGCGGTGGTGTTGGTCAGGATCTGATAGGACTTGCCTTGCTTCCACGCCAGCTCCTGCGCCTCTTTCGACAACACCCAATCCACGAACAGCTTGGCGTTGTCGAGGTTGCGCGCGCCTTTGAGGATGCTGACGCCGCCGATTTCGTAGCCGGTGCCTTCACACGGCGAGATAAGCTCAAGCGGCGCGCCCTGTTCCTTTTCGAGCGAGTAATCATGCAGGAAACCGATGCCGATCGCCGTTTCGCCGCGGGCGGCGTTGCGCGCCGGGGCAATGCCGGACTTGGTGTACTGCGAGACGTTGGCGTTCAGCTGTTTGAGGTAAGCGAACGCCTGATCGTCTCCCCACAGCTGGGCAAAGGTCGCCAGCGCGGTGTAGGCGGTGCCGGAGCTTTGCGGATCGGCGATTTGAATCTCGCCTTTGTATTCCGGCTTGGTCAGGTCTTTCCAGCACTTGGGCACCGGCAGATTTTTCTCTTTCAGGCGCTGGGTATTGACGCCAAAGCCGAGAATGCCGACGTAGACCGCCGAGGAGTAGTTGCCTTTCAGCTTGGCCGGATCGCGGAATTGCGTCATCACCTGGTCGAGATTCGGCGATTTGTACGGCTGCAGCAGCCCCATTTCACCGGCCTGGGATTGCGGATCGAGCGTACCGCCGTACCAGACGTCCGCCTGCGGGTTCTTCTTCTCGGCGTCCACTTTTGCCAGCGTGCTGCCGGATCCGTTGCGGATGAACGCGGTTTTCACGTCATATTTCTCGCCGAAAGCTTTGGTTTCCGCTTCGCACATTTCATTGGTGGCGCTGCAGTAGACCACCAGGCGGCCCTTGGCGTGCGCGGCGCCGCTCAGGGTCGCCAGCGCGATGCCGGACGCTATCAGGGTAGTGACCCACGTTTTTTTCATTGTTTTATCCTTCTCTCGGTAGAGGTGGTAACGCTCGCCATCAGCAGCGGCATCAGCAATAAACCCATAAGAACGGCGGCGATCGACAGCAAACTGAACATGCCTGACCAGCCGTAGCCTTCGATGACCCGCGACAGCGGCCAGCCCGCCAGCGCCGCCCCCAGATAGGCGAACAGGCCGAGAAAGCCGGTGATGGAGCCCGCGGCGCCTTTGTGCCCGCATTCCACGGCGGCGAGGCCAATCAGCATCTGTGGGCCGAAGACAAAAAAGCCCACCGTAAAGAAACAGCCCGCCAGCAGCGCGTAGTGATGCACCGGCGCCAGCCACAGCGCGGCGACGGAAACCATCAGCCCGAGCGTGAACAGCAAAATCATCGGCGCGCGCTGCCCGCCGAACAGCACATCCGAGCCCCAGCCGGCGAACAGCGCGCCGAGCAGGCCGCCTATCTCGAACAGCATCACTGTCGCATTGGCGCTGAGCAGGTTGACGCCGTGGCTTTCCGTCAGCCACAGGTTGCCCCAGTCGTTCAACGCAATGCGGATCAGGTAGACCAGCACGTAAGAGACGCCGAGCAACCAGATCATCGGGTTCTTCAGCATCGTGGTGCGCAACATTCGCCACAGCCCCATCGGCGGGCTTTGCTGTTCCTGGCGCAGCTCCAGCGGATCGTGGCGCCACTGGCCGACCGACGGCAGGCCTTCTTCCTGTGGCGTGCCTGTCAGCTGCCGCGTGAGCCAGATGCCCAGCACCATGCTGACGGCCCCCGGGATCAACATCGCCGCCTGCCAGCCCCAGCGCTGGGCGGCGAAGGCGCTGATCAGCGGCACAATCGCGCCACCGAGGTTGATCGACATATTCCAGCAGCCCCACCAGAAGCCGCGCTCGTTGCGCGAATACCAGTGGGTCAGCAGCCGCGCGCAGGGCGGCCAGCCCCAGCCCTGAAAGAAGCCGTTCAGCGCCCAGACCGCCAGCAGCAGCGTCAGCGATTCGCCGAAGGCGAACGCCACGTTCAGCAAACCGGTGGCGAACAGGCCGATCCCCATAAACCCGCGCTGCCCATGGCCGTCGTGCCACAACCCGGCGACGAATTTCGACAGGCCGTAGCTCAGATAAAACAGCGAGCCGAGCAGGCCGATGTCTCCTTTATCCAGCCCCAAATCCGTTTGCAGCGCCGGCAGCACGTAATTCACGCTTTTGCGCGTCAGGTAAAAGGCGGCGTACCCGATGACCATGTACAGCAGCAGCCGCGGGCGCAGCGCGCGGTAACGATGATCGATTTCAGATGCTGAGCGTGCTTGCATAGCCGCCTCCCTGGTGCTGACTATAAGAAGGTGAAAAGGAAAGGGGATGAGATAAAGTCCGGAGTGGCTAAGACTTTTTCCTAGTTAGTCGGCGGTTTGTTGCAAATTTGTGGGCAGGTTAACAATTACCCGGGTGCCGCGCTGCGTTTCCAGCGTCAGTTCGCCGCCGAGCGCGCTGACCCGTTCGCGCATTCCCTGAATGCCGAAGCCCGGCGCGTTGCCCGCATGGATGCCGACGCCGTTGTCCCGTACCTCGAGGTGCAACATGGCGCCTTGCTGATACAAAACGATGGCGACTTCGCTGGCCTCGGCGTGTTTGCACACGTTGTTGAGCAGCTCTTGCAGCAGCCGGTAGAGGGTGAAGCGCACCGTCTCGCCGGCGGGCGTGTCGGTCAGGCGGTAGTCGAAACGGCAACGGATGCCCCGCTCGCTAAAGGCGAATTCGCTCAGCAGGTGGTGAAGCGCGTCTTTGAACGCCAGCTCGTCCAGCGCGGGCGGGCGAAGTTGGCGCAGTAGCTGGCGCGTGGAGTGATGAATGCGCCGGGCGAGATCGCCTATCTGGTTCGCGGCGGCCTGGGTTTGCGCCGGATCGCGCGCCCGCTTGACCAGCTGCGACTGAATTTGAATGGCGGTGATGTTCTGGCCGATTTCATCGTGCAGCTCGCGCGCCAGGTTCTTTCGCGTGTCTTCTTCGGTGTGGATCAGTTTTTCGGTCAACGCCCGCCGCGCCGCCAACTCTTCTTCCAGGCGTCGGCGATAGTGGTGCAGGTTTTGCGCCAGGTGCTGCTGACGGCTGATGGCGATGCCCAGACCGATGCCGAGCAGCGCCTGGGTCGCCAGAAAGATTTCCAGCTCGACCAGATTGCCGAACCCCACGCCGACCTGCCGCGCGAGGGTGATCATCATGCTGCCGAGCAGGCCGGACAGCACGCCGCCCTGCCAACCGAACTTCCACGCCATCACCACGTTCGGCAAAAACACCACGATCAGCAGCAGGCGCTCGATTTCCGGCGACAGCACCATCTGCGTACCGATGCCGATAACGAAAAACAGGCTGCACCAGATGATTAAGGACGCGCGCAGCGGCGGGTTGGCGGTGTCCAGCCCCAGCAGATGGTAGCGGTGCTGCTGGCGCAGAAATTCAAAGATCAGGTAGACGAACGGGGTCAACAAAACACCGCCGGTAAACGACGCCAGGCCGAGCAGCATCGCCGGGCTCTGCGCGAAAGGCGACAGCAGGGCGGTATTGAGCAGCGAGGCGGCGGTCACTGCGGCCAGCAGCAGCGTCAGCCGTTGCCAGTAGAGCGGAAAACGGCGCCAGAATCGCTGCGCGAGCGCGGCCGGGAGCAGGGTGATGAACGGCGCGGCCAGCAGGCCATAGCCGCTCAGCAGGCGTTCGCCGTGCAGCCAGAACAGCAGCAGCACCGGCGGTATTATCAGGGCGAGCCAATAGCGGCGCGCCAGCAAGATCAGCAGCGCGAGATAGACACCGTGGGGCAGAAACAGCGCCGCCTGATTGCCGTTGTGGGTCAGATAGAAGCCGAGCGTCCACAGCATCAGCCAGCCGCTGCCCCAGGCCAACAGGATAAACAGCGAGATAACCCAGCGCCGTGAGCGGAGTGACATCAATGCCCCGCCAGCAGTTGATGATCGAGGGCGAAATGCACCAGCTCAATGGTGCTGTTGCACTGCAGCTTGCCCAGGACGTTGGCGCGATGTACGTGTACCGTTTTATGGCTGAGATCGAGCTTGAAAGCGATCTCCTTTACGCTGTCGCCTTTGACCAGCAGCTCGAAGATTTCACGCTCGCGCGGGGTCAGCACTTCCAGCGCCGTGGCCGGCTGCTCGCCGCCGCGCAGCGCCCGCAGCGCGTCGGCGCACAGGTAATGGCCGCCCATATCGACGGAGCGCACCGCCTGCACCAGCTCTTCCGGCCCGCAGCGTTTAGTCAGATAACCGCTGGCGCCGGCATCCAGCGCGCTCTGCACGAAGGTGGGGGAGTCATAAATGCTGAGTATGATCGCGCGAAACTGCGGCTTCTGCGCCCGCAGGCGTTTCAACAGGCTCAGGCCGTTTTCATCCGGCATGGCGATGTCCATCACCGCGACGCTGACGTCGTCGCGCAGCAGCGCCGGCCAGGCCGCCGCCGCGCTGCTGTATTGCCCCGCTACGTCGATGTCTGCTTCGAGGCTGAGCAATTGCGCAAAGCCGGAGCGCACCACCACATGGTCATCGACCAGTATCACACGGATCATTTTTCGCACTCTGTTGCCGAATCATGATCCTATGATGCCTGCCGCCGCGATGCTGGCAATCAGCCAAGCGCGGTTATGCAATCGATGTAACAGAATCGTAATAAAAGGGCGTCGCCCGCGCCGTCAACGATCCACATCGATGGCGAAATGCTGCCACAGCGCGGCGCGGCGTTCCTCTTCCGAATGCAGCGTCGTTTCGTGGCGCTGGTGATCTTCAGTCACGATCAGCTTCATGTCGCTGAGGGTCACCCGGCCGTGTTCCGTCGGCCGTGAGCACACCAGGCGTTGGGTGAAATGCGACTGCGGCGAAGTGCTGTGGAAGTGGCACATCTCGTCGAACTCATGCAATTCGCGCGGCTGAACGGTAAAGCGATACAGGGTTTTGGCATGCGAGCGTTGGTCGCCGTTGCGGCGCTCCAGCAGGTAATACTCGCCTTCCTGCTCCAGGTGGAAGGTGCCGCTGGCCTGCGGTTGCGGCTCGGCAACGACGATTTTGAGCGGCGTCAGGAAGGAATCGCCGAAACCGACGTCTACCAGCCATGCTTGATCTTCCAGATCCACCCGCAGCGCCAGGTGGTCGTAGGGCGGGCCGAAATGGCCGTCGCGCGCGCGGATCTCGCCGGAGATGAAGCTCACCTTGAAGCCGAGCTCTCGCAGCAGCAGGGCGAACAGCGTGTTCAGCTCATAACAGAAACCGCCGCGGTTACGCTCGACCACCTTGCTGAACAGCGCCTCCGGCGCCAGTTGAATGCCCTGATGATAAATAATGCTCAGGTTCTCGAACGGGACGCTCAGCATGTGGCGATGGTGCAGCTGTTGCAACGTGGGGAGGTCTGGGCGGGCGGCACCGGTAAAGCCGATATGCTGCAGGTAGCGTTGGGTATCCACAGGGAGTCTCGCATGAGAAAAAGTAGGCTTAAAATAGCGGGCTTTGTGGCGTTTGTGAGCGCATTACGTGCTGCGCCTCGGCAGCCGGATTACTTTCCCGACGGGCGTCTTAGGTAAAGCGCCGGGTTCAGTGAGCGCAGATGCATTTTCAGTACGGTACCCCGTTGAAAGAGATAGTTGAGTACGGTCAATGACAGCAGTTCGGTCAGCAAGGTGCTGTAAGCGGCGCCCATCATGCCGTATTGCCGAATCAGGCCGTATGACAGAGGAATGTTAATGATAAACACCAACAACATTTTGCGGGAAAGGAAGCCGTAACCGGAAAACAGCACGATGTATTTATAGGCCACGGTCCCCAGGGCGGAGAGCAGGGTGGCGACGGCCAACACCCCCATGGCGGCATAGGCCGCCAGGTATTGCTCGCCGTACAACAGTGCGATGACCGGTTTGCCCAGCCAAACGATCCCGGCGACGATGGCTAAGGCGATGGCCAGCACCAACCCATTCAGTTTGGCCGCGGCGCGCATCGCGTCTTCGCGCCGATAGGCGAATATTTTCGCGAAGAACGAGGTGATGACGGCATCGGTAACGAACATCCAGGCGGTCGCCAGGGTAATGGCGACCGAGTAAATGCCCAGCACCGCGGCGGAAACGAACCACATCAAAAACAGCTGCGCCAGCCGGGTATAGATGGCGATGGAAACATTGGATACCGCCAACGGCAGGCCGCTGGCGAGCAGATAGCGCACATATTTGCGCCGAATACGGCCGGGGGCCGAAAAGCCCGGATGGCGGCGATGATAAAGGTGATGACGGATCAGATAGGGGATGAGGTACACCATCACGATAGGGATGGCCAGAAAGTACAGGTGCAGATCAAAAAACACGATCAGCCAGCGAGCCAACAATGCGCTGGCTAAGCCGGCCACGTTGGCCAGGGTATTGAAACGCGATTCCAGCCGGGCGTCATGGTAAATGGCGAAGACGTCTTTGAGTGAAAAAAACGAGGCCAGGAATGTGGCGGCGCAAAAGTAAAAGGTCGTGAAGTCTTCCCGCAGCCCGGTATAAAGCAAGATGATCGCAGAAAAGGCCAGGAAACAGGCTTGCCTCAGCCGGTTGGTGGAGAACATCAGCGCTGCGCCGGAGCGCGGATTACGGCTAATGCGTTTGAAGAGGATGGTGTCCGACCCCAGCAGCGCCAACGTTTGGGTAATGGCGAAAATCGCCGTGGCAAAGGTAATCTTTCCGAAGCTTTCCGGCCCAATATATTTGGCCATGTAGGCGGTGATGAATATAACGCCGAGGATTGATACCGTCTTTTCCGCTATCATCCAGGAAGCGTTTCTTATTATGCTGAAGTCTATGATCTTTAGTTTCACTGACGCTTCCCTGAATACCTTATGATATAGGATTATTCCGTTTTTTATCCTTTAATAATCACCAAGGCTTTTTTTATATTTTACAATTGAAGTCAATTGCATTTAAACTTTAGCTGGGTCTTTTGTTATGTTGGATTAATGGATGAATCAACGGAATGAGAAAATTCGTAAAATACCTCTATAAGGTTTCGCCTGACTTTATTTATTATCAGCTGTCGCATTATTTTGCTCACGGAAGCTTTGTCAACTTTTTGAATCCTAAAAGTTTTTCCGAAAGGATTTACCACAGAATGCGCTACCCGCGCGAAGAGTTCAGCCTGTTGGCGGACAAGGTGGCGGTGAGGGATTATATATCCAGTCGCGTTTCGGAAAAATACCTAACGCCGGTCATCATGATAACGGAGAACTTCACTGAGCAAGACTATTTGTCGTTGCCTCAATCTTTTGTTATCAAAACAAATAATGCCTCGCAGCAAGTTAAGATTGTCAGAGATAAAGCGCGAGTGAGTTATGATGAGATTGCAAGCACTCTCAAGAAATGGTCAAAAATAACGTATTGGAAGCGCTTTCGTGAGAAGCACTATGCGAAGATCCCACTGCAAATTGTGGTTGAAAACCTGTTGGACATCGAACGCGACGGTGAATTGATCGACTATAAAGTGCATGTTTTTAACGGCAGCCAGCCTTATCTGTTCGTGGAGTTGCTGCGGGGCGGCCCGGAGCCGACGTCGCTGGAGTTTTTGGACCGCCATGCGCATCACTGCTTTTTTACCCAGAAAGATATTCCCCAGATCAACACGTTGCACGCGAAGCCTGACTTTTGGGATGAGATGATTGAAGTCGCCCAAGCCGTTGCCGCCGATCTGGACTACTGCCGGGTCGATTTCTACCTGACGCAAGACAGGCTCTATATCGGCGAGCTGACGCTCACCCCCGGTGCAGGCAATGAAGTGTACCAACCGCGCGCCACGAACCTGCTGCTGGGCGAGCTGATGGCCAAAACCTGAACGCTATGCCGAGCGTTGGGCCAGTTCCCGCAGCCAGCCCAAAAACGCCGCGGCGTTCCTCTTCGAATGCAGTGTCGTTTCGTGGCGCAGGCGATCTTCAGTCATGAAGCGCATCCCAAGTTGGATGCGTTGAAAACAGGACAGGAAAGAAATAGCGGGAAAGCCACCGGCGCGTTCTACTGCATCGACGGCGGTTATTCCACGCATTAACAAAAACAGGCCCCTGATGGGGCCTGTGCAGTTACCAGGATTTATGCGGGTTGCGGGAGACGATGTCGATCTTTTGACACAGCAGTTTGGTAATGTCCACCGAGGTTGGCTGAGCGGCGCTGCCGACAAAGTTTTTCAGCACGATGGCGATGCGGGCGTAATTAACGTAGCCCTCAGGCAGCGGCAAATACTCGGCAACGTCGAGCGCGGTAATGCGATCCGAGGTCATCGTTGCTGAAGTGGTCGGGGTGACTGTGCCGGTGCGGCCCCACTGACAGACTTTTTCCAGCAAGGTGGTGACGCCGGCATCGCCGTTCAGCACATACTTTCCTTGGTAGGTACCGATTGTGACATCAAGGCTGTTCTGGCCTTTTAGGTTTGCCAACGTGGCGCGCCACAGCACCAGATCGTTTTTCGCGACCGGGAAGTAGATCTCGATGCGCTTGTCGGCCGTTGTCGCCGTTTTGGTGGTGGCGGTGAGCACGCCGTTTTGCAGCGTTACTGCCAAATCGGCGGTTTCCGTTTGCGAAACGCGTGCGCCGCCGAAGGCGTAGACATTATTCAGCGCCAGCGCACTGCTCTCTTTCCAGGTGGGTTCCGGCAGATGGTTGACGCCATCGCCCAGATAGAGCAGACGCCACATGTTGACATAGCCAGGCGCGACGATCTTTTTCATTTCGATGTGGTTGTTGGACCAGCCTTTTTTAATGTCGGCGTTCACCAGATCGAACCCATCGATATAACATTTTCCGCTCAGATCGCTGGATTTATCGAAGTAGAAATATTCAACGTATTGATAAGGCACCTTGCTGCCGGTATCGGTGTTGTTAGTCATCACGCTGTGCCATTGGCTGTCTTTGATTTTTACCGTGCCGCCGTTGTCGCTGGTAAATACCGGTCGATAGTTGCGGCAGTTGGCGTTGCCCCATTCGAAGTGGCAGTTTTTAAAGTCAAGCGTGCCGCCTTTGAGATCAAACAAGCCGTAATCGGTATTGGCCAACTGTTCGGTTTCATTGTTAAAGCCGCTGTAATCGAAAGAGCAATCTCGGAAGGCCAAAGTATGCACGCCCTGATAGTAGTTTCGGCTGTCGCCGAACAGGCATTTGTAGAAGACGATTTTTTCGCCGGCGTTGGCGGTGGTTTCCGACCAAATTGGCCACACACAACCGCGCACCATGATGCTGTGCCAGCTCTGAATATAGGCGTTGTTGCCGAAGACGATGCCCTTGTGCAGGTTAGTCAGCCAGACGTTTTGCACCAGCAGTTGGCAGGCCGGCAGGCCGTGCATGTTCGAGGCATCGCTGTAGACGCACAGGCCGCGCAGATTGGCCGCCGCGCCGGGCGCTCCGACGATGCGCAGGTTGTAAATCGCCGGCGCACCCAAAGAGTATTGCACGCGTACGCACTCGATATTGGCCGCGCTGCTGAAATCAAGAATGGTGCCCTTAAAATCGACGGCGTTTTTCCATAGCTTCAGGTTGGCGGTGGTTTTACAAGGGCGTACGCCGCCGGGGCCGACCAGAGTAATCCCCGCAGGGGTCGTCGGGATCGGCAGTTGCCACCACTCTTCGCCTTTGACCTGCAAGAAGTTGCAAGCGCGGGTGATGGTCAGAGAGTAATCCAGCTCATCGCCCGGCAGGTGCCACCAATCGATGCTGTAATCGCCGTCATTGATGATGCGCTTCCAGCGGCGGTTTTGCGCGTCGACGAGCAGGGTAACACCGTTATCCTGACTGGTGGAATCCGCGTCGTCTCGGGTAAATACGCCATGGTGGTAGCGGTTTTCGAGCATCACTGCGGTTTCGCTGCCGGCATAGTTGCGCAGATTGGCATAATCATTTAATGAAATCATGGAATAACCCTCATTTGGTACGATAAGAGGCCGATGCAATATGTGGCAGTTGCAGAGGCGGAGGCTTAAGTAAGTGGCATTGTGACCGAAGAGGGAGCCCGTTCATGATCCCGGTCGGCAGGAATAAATTAACAGGCTAAGGCGAGGGCATTAAGCGTCCAGGGTTGTGTCTGACGCCAGCAAACATCACGTTGCGGATTTTAGGTGCTGGCGGCGAGGGCGAGTGCTTGCAGCCAGCCCAAAAACGCTGCGGCGCCGGGTTTTTCCAGCGTGCGCGGCGGGTAAACTACGTAGTAGGGCTTGCTAAGCGGCAGCGCCGGTTCGGCCAGGGTGACCAGCCGGCCTTCCGCCAGTTCACGGGCGATCAGCCGCCGCTGGCCGAGCAGCACCCCGCGTCCTTGCACGGCGGCGTCGATGGCCAGCGAAGTCAGGTTATAGGTCAGCCCGCGGCGCGGCGGCGGCATTCGATCGGCGGCGGTGAACCACTCGTGCCAGCCCGGCAGAAACTGGCTCTCCTTGCCCCAGTCGACGTGGATCAGCGGTAGCTGCGTCCAGTCGCCGCGATCGCGCAGCGCCGGGCTGCACACCGGCTGCACCCGATCCTGAAACAGCCGCACCTTTTCCAGCAGCGGATAGTCCTGATCGCCGAAGCACAGGGCGAAGTCCGCCGCCGAATGGGCGAAATCGACCGCCGCATGGGTCGCGTGCAGCCGCAGATCGCCGTCGGGGCACTGCGCCAGCCAGTCGCCCAGCGCCGGGTTCAGCCACTTGGAGGTCAACGCCGGCAGGGCGAATACCGTCAGCGCCTGTTTGCCGCGCTGGCGCTCGACGTGCTGCTGCGCCACGCGCAGCGTTTCGAACGCCTCCTGCACGTAGGCCAGGTAGTCCGCGCCCTGTTCGGTCAGCGTGACGCCGCTTTTGGCGCGGATGAACAGCGTGATCCCCAGATGTTGCTCCAGCTGGCGGATCTGCTGGCTGACGGCGGCGGCGGTCAGCGCCAGCGTATCCGCCGCGCGGGCCAGGCTGCCGGTGCGGGCGGCGGTTTCGAACGCCAGAATGGCGCTCAGCTTGGGCAAGCGCGCACGGGACGGTGAGTGCATGAGCAGGGCTTATCGCTAAGAATTCGTTAGCTTATCCATAACGTATTTTTGTTATGGCGGCAATGCGGCATTCGCTACAGTGGGAGGCATCCGGCTTTCGCACACGAGGGGAACGTCATGCCGCAACTTGCCGATATTATCGATCTGTCAGCCCACCCCATCGACGACGCCGCGTTCCGCGTCCGCTGCCGGCAAACGCTGGCGCGCGCCGGCGCGCTGGTGCTGCCGGGATTTCTGCGCGAAGCCGCGCTGGCGACGGTGCGGCTGGAAGGCGCCGAACAGCACCATGCGGCGTTTTACGCCACCAGCAAACACAACGTGTATCTACGGCCACAGGACGACGCGCTGCCGGCCGACCATGCGCGCAACCGGCTGGTGGTGTCGTCCAAGGGCTGTATTACCGACGAGGATATTCCGCCGCAGTCGCCGCTGCGCGCGTTGTACGACGCTCCGGCGTTTCGCGCGTTCCTGTGCGCGGTGCTGGATGAGGCGCAGCTGTATCCCTACGCCGATCGGCTGTCGTCGATCAACCTGCATTACGCCCACACCGGCCAGGAGCTTGGCTGGCATTTTGACAACTCCTCGTTCGCCATCACGCTCCTGATCCAGAAACCGCAGGCGGGTGGGCGCTTCGAATACGTGGAGAACCTGCGCGACGCCGATCGCGGCGAGATGAACTATGCCGGGGTCACGCAGGTGCTGGACGGCGAGCGGGCGGTCAAACAGCTGGCGATGGAGGAGGGGGATTTGGTGCTGTTTCGCGGGCGCAACGCCATGCACCGGGTGACGCCGACCGAAGGCGACACCACGCGCATGCTGGTGGTGCTGGCCTACAATGCGCAGCCGGACGTGATGCTGTCGGAAAGCGCCAGAATGACGTTCTACGGGCGGTTATAGCGGATAAAAAAACCGCCCCGGAGGGCGGTTTGTCGATTCAGTGCGGGTTCTGCTCTTCGTGAGCCTGCTGTTCCAGCTTCACTTCCTGCGCGCGTTTGCGCAGGCCGAACCAGCCCAGCGTCAGCAGCACCGCCAACACAGGAATGGTGGCGATGGTCCAGGTGCCGTTCGGGTAGTCGAAGGCCATCATTACCACCACGATCAGCAGGAACGCCAGCGTTAGCCACGAAGTGAACGGCGCGCCCGGCATTCTGAACGACACCGGCTGAGCGCGGCCTTCGCGCACGGCTTTGCGCAGGCGCATCTGGCAAACGATGATAAACGCCCAGGAGGCGATGATGCCCAGCGAGGCGATGTTCAGCACGATCTCGAACACCTGCGACGGCACCAGGTAGTTGAGCACCACGCCGATCACGTAGATGCCGCAGGTGACCAGGATGCCGGCGTAAGGCACCTGCTGGCTGCTCATTTTGGCCATCAGCTTCGGCGCGGAGCCGCCCATCGCCAGCGAACGCAGGATGCGGCCGGTGGAGTAGAGGCCGGAGTTGAGGCTGGACAGCGCGGCGGTCAACACCACGATGTTCATGATGGTGCCGATGTAAGGCACGCCCAGCTTGCTGAAGAAGGTGACGAACGGGCTTTGGCCGGCCTGATAGGCGTTCCACGGCAGCAGCAGCACCAGCAGCACCACGGAGCCGACGTAGAACAGACCGATACGCCAGATCACGCTATTGATCGCTTTAGGCATCATTTTGGCCGGATCTTTACACTCGCCGGCGGCGGTGCCGATAAGCTCGATGCCGGCGAAGGCGAAGATCACCCCTTGCACCAGCACCAGCGCAGGCAGCAGGCCGTGCGGGAACATGCCGCCGTTTTCGGTGATCAGGTGCATGCCGGTGGTGTGGCCGGCCACCGGCGTGCCGGTACCGAGGAAGACGACGCCGACAATCAGGAACAGCGCGATGGCGGCGACCTTGATCAGCGCGAACCAGAACTCCATCTCGGCGAACCACTTCACGCCGATCATGTTCATGGTGGCGACGATGCCGAGCGCGCCGAGGGCGAACAGCCACTGCGGCACGTCGGCGAAGGTGCCCCAATAGTGCATGTACAGCGCCACGGCGGTGATGTCGACGATGCCGGTCATCGCCCAGTTGAGGAAATACATCCAACCGGCGACGTAAGAGGCTTTTTCACCGAGGAACTCGCGAGCGTAAGAAACGAAGCTGCCGCTGGAAGGGCGATGCAGCACCAGTTCGCCCAGTGCGCGCAGGATGAAGAAAGAGAAGATCCCGCACACCAGATAGACCAGCGCCAGCGCCGGCCCGGCCAGTTCGAGACGGCCGCCGGTACCGAGGAACAAGCCGGTGCCGATGGAGCCGCCGATGGCGATCATTTGGATTTGCCGGTTGCCCATGCTTTTGTGATAACCGGATTCATGAGAGTCTAGCCAGCGTCTTCTGGCGGCGTGTTTTTCATCCGCAGACTGTTTTTGTGAGTGCATTATCCGTCCTGTTTACCTGTCTATGTTAACCCTGCTCTTAGCGAGAGCAAACGATTGCTATGACCAATCGTCATGAGAATGAGGTCGTGGCATCATTCCGCTGTTTATTGTGTATACAGCCATCATTAAAATAACGGCGAAGCATGCTACCTTTTCTCCGTAATGGTGGCAAAAAATACTGCGCATAAAACGTGAACAAGTGTGTTTATTTTTTAATCCAAATATAAAAGGATATATTATTCAAAAAGATGTGATGTTTTATCAAGACGGAAATATCGAGGAATAAAAAGTGATTAAAATCACAAAATAATAATTACCGTGCAAATTACAGGGTGTTGTTCTTATATTTCGCGGTGAGAAATAAGGGGAAAGGAAATGGCGACCCGCGCAGAAAATGGCATCAGCAGCGGGTCGGTGGGCGCGTAACGAGTCTTAGGCCGATTCGCTGGCCGGCAGAGCCGATGCGGGCAGGCCGAACAGCTTGTCGAATGCCCAATTGAACACGAAGGTATAACAGGGAATGATGACGATCAACGCCATATCCAGCAGCAGCGCCTGCCACAGCGTGATGCCCATCCACCAGGCGATCAGCGGGATCAGATACACTACCAGCGTCAACTGAAAGCCGACGGCGTGCAAAATGCGGCGTTTGAGCGTGCGGGCGCGCGACACCTGGCGGCTTTCCCACCACTCGAATACATAGTTGTAAATAAAGTTCCAGCTTACCGCGATGGTGGTGATCACCACTGCCAGCGGCCCGGTGCTGCTTGGCGCATGGCCCGACAGCAGCGCCAGCCCCAACGCCGAGATCGCCATGCCGATGATTTCATAAGCGGTGACATACACCAGTTTGCGTTTGACGCCTTGCATCGTTTTCTCCCGATCTGTTTTTAGTTGCCTCTGTGGCGACGGCGGCTAAGATAACGTCAATCACATTGATAGAAAAAGTCAGGAGTTGTCAGTTAATCTGACAGGTTGAACAATGAATTTTTCCAGCGACAACATCGAACTGTTTTTGGCGGTGCTCGATCGCGGCTCGTTTTCCGCCGCCGCCCGCGCGCTGCGGCGCGTGCCCTCCGCCGTCAGCATGGCCATCGCCAACATGGAGGCGGAACTCGGTTTCGCCTTGTTCGACCGTTCTCACCGTGAACCGACGCCGACCGCGCTGGCGTTGGCCCTGGCGCCGCACGCCCGCCTGATCGCCGGGCAGCTCAAGCAGCTGCAGGTGCATGCCATCGAACTGTCCCAGGGGCTGGAGAGCCGGCTTTCGATCGGCGTGGCGTCGGATATCAACGGCGCCGGCCTGCTGGCAGCGGTGAAAACGCTGTCGCAACGTTATCCGCTGCTGAACATCGAAGTGCTCAGCGCGCCGCAGGACGACGTGTTGCACATGCTGCACGAGGGGCGCATCGGCGTTTGTCTGGCGTTCGGCGGGCTGAACGTCAACAGCGCGGAACAGTTCCACTTCGTGGGCGCGGAATCGCTGGTGGCGATGCTGTCGCCGCAGCACCCGGCGCTGGACGGCGCGGCGGGCGAGCTGTTTCTCGAGGATCTGGTCAACGTGCGGCAGATCATTGTGGCCAGTCGCGATCTGCCGATCGGCGATCTGCGTCCCCAGGTGGCGGAGGCTTACTGGCGCACCGACAGCCTGCCGATGGCGCTGAACATGGTGGAAGCGGGTCTGGGGTGGGGCAATTTTCCGCTGTCGTTGGCCGAGCCGCTGCTGGCGCAGGGGCGGTTGGTGCGGCTGAAGTTCAAAAACACCAAGAACGAGCTGCGCTTGCCGATGCATTTGATCTGGCTTAAGAATCGTCCGTTGGACAAAGCGGCGCGCGAACTGGTCGCGCTGATGCGCGAGGCGCCGCAGGAAAGCTGACGCCCGCTGTGTTTGCTTACTCCGGGTGGCGTTTACGCCACCAGAAACGCACCAGCAGGATGGCGGCGATCGCCAGCGCGACAAACAGCAGGCTGGAGAGCTTTTTGTCGAAGCCGGTAACGAAGCGTTCGATCGCCTGGCCGCCAAAATAACCGAGCATGACGAAGATCGTCGCCCATAAAATGGCGCCGAGGATGTTCAACGGCACGAAGCGCGACGGCGGCAGACGGCTGGCGCCGATCAACACCGGGCCGATGATGCGGAAACCGTACATGAAACGCACCCCGATAACGAACAGCATCGGGTGGCGGGCGATCAGCCTTCTGGCGCGCGCGATGCGCTTTTCCTGTCCCTTGAGCCGCGAGATGACGCGGCCTTCAAACCGGCGGCCGGCGAAGTACAGCAGCTGGTCTCCCATCATGCCGCCCAGCGCCACCACTGCGATCACCCACGGCCAGTGCAACAGCCCTTCATGAGCGGCGATGCCGCCCAGCAGCGTGATGGTTTCCCCTTCCGCCAGGCAGCCGATAAACAACGCCCAGTAACCGTAGTCCGTAATATAGTGGGCTAAATCGGTCATTCCTTACTCCTTATGTGGCTGACGCATAAGGGCAAGTATACGCCCGATTGCTAACCTTGGGCGATCTGGGCCACCAACGCTCTGCGCCGCTGAAGGCTCTCCGCCATCTGCGCCTGTACCCTGGCGTAAATGTGCGGCGGGGCCAGTTCCGGCGTGCCGCCCTCGAACGGCGGCGCCGGGGCGTATTCCAGATAGAGCTGGATCATTTGGGCGGTCTCTTCGCCGTGCAGTTCGGCGATCAGCGCCAGCGCGAAATCGATGCCGGCGGTGACGCCGCCGCCGCTGATCACATTGCCGTCGCGCTCCACGCGCGCTGAGCTCGGCACGGCGCCGAACAGCTTCAGGCTGTCGCGCATCGACCAGTGGCAGGCGGCGCGTTTGCCTTGCAGCAGACCGGCGGCGGCCAGGATCAGCGAACCGGTGCACACCGAGGTCAGGTAGCGGGCATCGGCGCCCAGCCGACGGATCTGCTGCATGAAGGCCTCATCTTGCAGCGCCTGGGTGCAGCCGCTGCCGCCCGGCACGCACAGCACGTCGCAGCGCGCGATCTCCGGCAGCGGGCGCAGCTGGGTGAAGTGCAAGCCTTCCGACTCGACATCCGCGCCGTCTACCGAGGCGACGACGATTTCCGCGCCCGGCATGCGGCGCAGGAACTGCAAGGGGCCCGTGAAGTCGAGCTGGGTGACGCCTTGATAGATGGGAAATACAATCACGAGTGATTCAGACATGATATTCGCCTCATTTTTATCGTTGGACCTGGGTCATAATAGCCGCCCTGTTTTTGGCTGATATGACAGATAACCCTCAAAAAGCGCCATCATGAAAACGATCGGTTTTGTGGTTTTTCCCGGTTTTAACCTGCTGGACTTTGCCGGGCCGCTGGCGGCGTTCGATAACGTCAGCCAGTTCACCGACCCGCCGGCCTACCGCTGTGTGGCGATCTCGCCGCAGGGCGGCATGGTCGCCAGCTCGGCCGGGGTGGAAATCGCCACGCAGCCGTGCGGCGACGAGCGTTTCGATACGTTGGTGGTGGCCGGCGGCAGCGGCAACGTGATGGCGGCGCAATCACCGGCGCTGGCGGCGTTCCTGGCCAACCAAAGCCGACGAGCGCGGCGCATCGCCAGCGTATGTACCGGCGCGTTTATTCTGGCGGCCTGCGGGCTGCTGGACGGCAAGCGCGCCACCACTCACTGGTATCACGCGGCGCGGCTGCAGCAGAACTACCCGCGCATTCGCGTCGACAGCAACCGCATCTTCATTCGCGACGGGGATATCTGGACCTCGGCCGGCATCAGCGCCGGCATCGATCTGGCGTTGGCGCTGATCGAAGACGATCTGGGCGCCACCCTGGCGGCGGCCGTGGCGCGGCAGCTGGTGGTCTATCACCGCCGCCCCGGCGGGCAGTCGCAGTACTCGCTGCTGCTGGCGCTGAATCCGTCGTCGGATCGCATGCGCACCGCGCTGTCGTACGCGCGCGAGCATTTGCATCTGCCGCTGTCGGTGGCGGATCTGGCCGACGCCGCCTGCCTGAGCGAGCGGCAATTCGGCCGGCTGTTCCGCGCCGAAACCGGGCAGACGCCGGCCAAGGTGATCGAGCAGCTGCGGGTAGAGGCGGCCAGAGGGCGTATTGAAGAGAGCGCCGAACCGCTGGAGGCGATCGCCCGCTCGGTGGGGTTCAGCGATCCGGAGCGTATGAGGCGGGCGTTTATCCGCGTATTTGGCCTGTCTCCGCAGGCGATCCGCCGGCTTGGCCGCGCGGGATAACTTTTTTGCCACGCCTGGCGGCGGGGCGCATCAGAGGAGCAACGGATGTATCAGGATTTTGAGAGCGAATTGAGCTGGGCGATGCGTCATATGCCGCGCACCCGGGCGGCGGTGGCGGCGTTGCCGGACCTGCACGGGGTGCGGTTGGCGTGCAATATGCACCTGGATCTGAAAATGGCGCCGCTGGTGGCCGGCCTGCTGGACAAGGGCGCGGCGATCTTTCTGACCACCTGCAATCCCACCACGGTACAGAACGACGTGGTGGCCTGGCTGGAACGGCGGGGCGCGCAGGCTTACGCCTGGCGCGATATGAACGCCGGCGAATGGTCGGAATCTTTCGATCGCGCGCTGGCCTGGCGGCCGACTCACCTGTGCGAAATGGGAGCGGATCTGACCACCCGTCTGCACCAATCGCCGAACGGCCCGCAGATCGTTGCCGGGCTGGAGGCCACCGGTTCAGGCATCAGCCGGTTGAACGGCGTGGCGCCGCGCTACCCGATCTTCAATTGGGACGATCTGCCGGTGAAAGAAGGGTTGCATAACCGGCACATGGTTGGGCTGACCGCCTGGCATACCTTCTTCCAGACCACCCATTTGACGCTGCACGAGAAGCGCGTGCTGGTGATCGGTTACGGCCTGGTCGGGCAGGGCACGGCGGCGGCGGCCAGGGCGTACGGCGGCCAGGTGATGGTGGCGGAAATCGATCCGGCGCGTGCGCTGCAGGCGCGTTATGACGGCTGGCAGGTGGTGGATCTGGCGAGCGCGGTCGCGCAGGCGGACGTTATCGCCACCGCGACCGGCGCGAAAAACGTGCTTTCGGCGCAGCATCTGCAACAGGCGCAGGACGGCGTATTTATCCTCAACGTCGGCCACGTGGCCGAAGAGATCGATGTCGGCTTCCTCAAGAGCCTGCCGCACCACGAGCCGATGCCTTATGTGAATGCTTACCAACTGAATGAAAAGACGGTCTATTTGCTGGCCAATGGCTCGATGTTCAACCTGACCGCCGGCTATGGCGACAGCCTTAACGCTTTCGACGTCACGCTGGCGGTGATGGCGGCCGGCATCGGCCATATCGTCGGCGCGGGAGCGCGGCAAACGCCGGGGCTGTACCTGTTGCCGCAGTCGGCGTGGCAGCCGGCACTGTAACTTTTTCCCCGCGGGCGTTCATCCCAGAGCGCCCGCGGGCTGTACCGATTTTCGGCCGACAGAATTTGTCACAAATCCGCCATACAATCCCAGTGCCAAGCGCTGAACCCTCACATATAATTCGCTGAATTCAAGCCCCCATTTCAGAGTAATGCCTGTGAAAATACGTGTTTTGGTTCTGACTCTGCTCGCTTTACAGACGGGCGCGGGCTTTGCGCCGCGCGCGCTGGCCAGCGACAACGCCGCCGCCGTGCACGCCACCCAGCCGGAGCTGGCTTCCGGCAGCGCGATGGTCGTCGATATGCAAACCCATAAGGTGATGTACGCGCGCAACCCGGATGAGGTGGTGCCGATCGCCTCGATCACCAAGCTGATGACCGCTATGGTCACGCTGGACGCGCACCTGCCGCTCGACGAGATGCTGTCGGTGGACATCCACCAGACGCCGGAGATGAAAGGGGTGTATTCGCGGGTGCGGCTGAACAGCGAAATCAGCCGCAAGGATATGCTGCTGCTGGCGCTGATGTCGTCGGAAAACCGCGCGGCCGCCAGCCTGGCGCACCACTATCCGGGCGGCTACAACGCCTTCATCAAAGCGATGAACGCCAAGGCCAGGGCGCTCGGCATGACCAATACCCATTATGTGGAACCGACCGGGCTCTCTATTCATAACGTGTCGACGGCGCGCGATTTGACCAAACTGCTGATCGCCACCAAGCAATATCCGTTGATCGGCCAGCTCAGCACCACCACCGAACGCATGGCCAGCTTCAAGGATCCCAACTACACGCTGCCGTTCCGCAACACCAACCACCTGGTGTACAACCCGAAATGGAACATTCAACTGACCAAGACCGGCTTCACCAACCAGGCGGGGCACTGCCTGGCGATGCGTACCGTGATCGGCAACCGCTCGGTGTCGCTGGTGGTGCTGGACGCCTTCGGCAAATACACCCACTTCGCCGACGCCAACCGTCTGCGCAGCTGGATTGAAACCGGCAAGGTGACGCCGATCCCGGCCGCCGCGCGTGACTATCGCCGCCAAAAAGACGCCCGTCTGGCGAAGAACGACAGCGAATAACCCGCCTGGCGGTCCGCCCGTTTGCGGCGGGCCGCTATCGGCCCTCGGGCCGTCTGATGACAAATCCCCGCTCGCGATCGCCGTCGAAGCCCGCTTTCAGGTAGAGCTGGTGCGCGCCGGTGCGTTGCTGCCCCGACAACAGCATCACCTTGTAACAGCCTTTGCGCCAGGCCAGCTGCAGCGCGTATTCGATCATGGCGAGCGCCACGCCGTGGCCGCGGTAGGGCTCCGCCGTCACCACGTGTTCGATGACGCCGAACGGTTGTGCCTGATGCGCCAGCCCCGGGATCAGTGCCAGCATGCAGGTGGCGATCGGGTGTTCTTCTTTCGCCGCCACCACCAGACGGATCGCCGGATCGTCCAACAGGCGTTGCAGGGTACGGCGCGCATCGTCGGCGCGCAGCGGCGCGTCCTGCGGGCGCAGCTCGCGATACAAGGCTAACAGGCCGTTGAGATCGTCCGGCTGCGCCAGGCGATGAATGATGCTCATGGTTGCTCCTTTCCGCCGCTTCAACGGTAATCCGCTATCCTCCATTAATACCACAACGTTTGCCGGAGGGGATGTTATGAGTCAGGTTTCGACCTTTGTCATGTTCCAGGGAGAGGCGCAGCGGGCGATCGATCTCTACAGCCAGGTGTTCGAGCGTTTTCGGCTCATGCAGGTGCAGCATTACGATCCGACGCCGGACGGCCGGCGGTTGATCAAGCATGCGTCCATCGATTTTGATCGGCAGAACCTGGTGTTTACCGATAGCCCGATCAGCCATGACTTCAGCTTTACCCCGGCGGTGTCGCTGTTCATCAACCTGCCTAACGAAGAAGCGTTGGAGCGGGCGTTCCACCGGCTGGCGGAGGGCGGCAAGGTGCTGATGCCGCTCGATGACTACGGCTTCAGCGCCCGTTTCGGCTGGCTCAACGATCGTTTCGGCCTTTCCTGGCAGCTCAATGTGCCGGCGGGCGATCTGCCCTGAGCTCAGCGCGCGGCGTGCAAAAGGGATGGTAGCGCCTACTGTTGTTTCATATGCTTATCGCCATGGCGGCAGGGCTCTCTGCCGTGGGCAATACCGACAACATCATGGAAAGGTGCGCTTTGATTGATTTTGACCGCTATGTTGAGCAAGCGAAGTCTTACGGCGAGTGGCCGGGCGGGCATGTGGACATGTCGTCCGGTTGCGTCGAGGGGTTGAGCTATCGTCTGTATCGGCACGCAGCCGAGAGTGAAGACGCGATCGTGGTTTATCACGGCGGCGGGGTTAACAGCGCCGCCGGGTATGACGTCCTGGCGCGCCAGTTGGCGGCCGAGCCAACGCTCGCGGTGTGCCTGGTGGATATCCGCGGACATGGCGATTCCACGGGAGAGCGGGGGACGGTTGAGCGGCCTGAGCGTATTTGGCGCGATGTCGATGTCATCCTGGCGGAAATGCGCCGCCGGTTTCCGTTGGCGCGCAGGCACCTGCTGGGCCATTCCAGCGGCGCCGGGATGTTGCTCAACTACCTGACCCGTTACCCAGGCGAACAGCGTGCGGATAGCCTGATCATGCTGGCGCCCGAGCTGGGGCCATTTTCCGGGATGGCCCGCGATCTGGCGGCGACGGCCCGTTTTGCGCAGGTGCGTCAATGGCCGTTTGTCGCCAATGCGCTCAGCGGCGGGCGCTGGTTTGGGCACGTTCGGGCGGTCAGCCTGAATTTTCCCCCGGCTGTGCTGGCCGCCGCCCCCGATTTTGTCTGCCAATACAGCGTCAATATGGCTAACGCGTTGACGCCTCGCGCCCCGGCCAGGCAACTGGCGGCGCTGCGATTACCGACCTTGCTGCTGGCGGCAGCGCAGGATGAGTTGTTCAATGCGCAAGCGATGCAGCGCTTCGTCGAACAGCATGGCAACGCCCAAACCGCCTTTGGTTTGCTTGAAGGCAGCACGCATTTATCGTGCGTATTTGATGCCCATCCCCTTGTCCTTCAACATATCTCGCGTGCGGCCGCTACCGGATCCGATGAGGGGCCGGCGGGCGAGGGGGTTTAACGTCGGCGCGGGGCGGCCATTGCTGGCCTGGCGTTTTCCTCTCTCATCCTATATCCCTGCATGGCACTTAACCGCTATGCTAAACAAATAATAAATGTGAATGTAAAAGGATGAATCATTTTGGCAGGAAGTAGCTTACTCACTCTCATCGACGACATCGCCTCATTGCTGGACGATGTCTCTTTAATGAGCAAGATGGCGGCGAAAAAAACCGCCGGGGTGCTGGGGGACGATCTGGCGCTCAACGCGCAGCAGGTCACCGGCGTTAAAGCCGACCGCGAGCTGCCGGTGGTGTGGAGCGTCGCCAAAGGCTCGCTGATCAACAAGGCGATCCTGGTGCCGTTGGCGCTGCTGATCAGCGCCTTCGCGCCCTGGGCGATTACGCCGCTGCTGATGGTGGGCGGCGCCTACCTGTGTTACGAAGGGTTCGAAAAGGTGTTCCACAGCCTGAGCCCCGGCAAGGCGGCGCAGGAGGAGGCATCGGACGGGCCCGGCGCCAATGAGGACGCCGCGGCCTATGAAAAACGCAAGGTGAAGGGGGCGATACGCACCGATTTTGTGCTGTCCGCCGAGATTATCGCCATCACCTTGGGCACGGTCGCCGGCGCCACCTTCAGCCAGCAGGTGATCGTCTTGTGCGGCATCGCCGTCGTGATGACGCTCGGTGTGTACGGCATTGTCGCCGGCATCGTCCGCCTGGACGATCTGGGGCTGTATCTGAGCCGCAAACGCAGCGCGGTGGCGCGCTCCCTCGGCGGCGGCATCGTGCGCGCCGCGCCTTATTTGATGAAAACGCTGTCGATCGTCGGCACTGTCGCCATGTTTATGGTCGGTGGCGGTATTCTGACCCACGGTTTGCCGCCGGTGCATCATCTGTTCGAAGACTGGGCCTCGTACACCACTGTGGTGCCGACGTTTGGCCATCTTTTGCAGGGGGTGATCCCGGCGCTGTTGAACGTGGCGTTCGGGCTGGTGGCCGGCGGTGTCGTGCTGGCGGTGGTGTCGGCGCTGGGCGCCGTGCGCGCGCGTTTCAAGGCTTGATGAAAAGTCTCGCCCCGGGAGGGGCGGGACGTATCAGACGAATTAAAAGATCAGTTTGAGAACGCCGGTAATCGTCAACAAACCCACGATGAAGATGATGGCGACAATCCACAGAATAATTTTCATTGGCTTCTTCCTTACCGGTTAAAGGTGGGGCGCGATTGGCGCTAACTTAATGAAATCATTCTTCACTATAGACGCTATCTCTCTATCGTGCGTCGTCATGCCTTCACGGGCGGCGCTTGTCGCCCGCGCCCAGCGCGCGCTGCATAATCTGCGTGTCGCGCCATTCCCCCAGCTTGAACCCCACCGCTTTTAACGTTCCTGCACTGGTGAAGCCGAGTGACTGATGCAAGGCCAATGAGCCGCGGTTGGCGGCGGAATCGCCGACGATCGCCAGCATCTGGCGCCAGGGGCCTTGTTCGCAGCGGGCGATCAAGGCGCTCAGAAGCGCTCTGCCGATGCCTTTACCCTGTTGCCCTTCGGCGATGTACACCGAGTCTTCCACGGTAAAGCGGTAAGCCGGCCGGGGGCGATAAGGCGTGGCATAACAGTAACCCACAATGACGCCTGCGCTTTTCGCCACCAGCCAGGGCAGGCCGGCCTCCCGCACCTTGCTCAGGCGCAGCTGCATTTCCGCCAGCGTCGGCGGCTGCTCTTCAAATGAGGCCGCGCCGTACAGCACGTGCTGGGTGTAAATACGCAGCACGGCTGCCATATCGTCCGGTGTGGCGTCAAGAAGGCTGAGTACGGGGGCGGAGAGCGTTGTCACGTGTCTGTTTACCTTGAAAATCAGCGGATAAACGCCATTATGCGCGCTGCTCGCCGCCGGGATAAATCGGGTTTTCTTATGGTGAGATAAGAAAAGGCGATGATGAGCGGGAAGGGGCTCTTTGGGGAGAGCCCCTGAGGCGGTTTGCCTGGCATTACCAGCCTTTCACCGCGCCGCCGTTGAAGATTTTTTCGGCGGCTTTGGCCACTTCATCCGATTCATAGGCCTTGATGAAGTTCTGCACGTTCGGCGCGTCCTTGTTGTCTTCGCGAGTGACGATGATGTTGGTGTACGGCGAGTCTTTATCTTCGATGAAGATGCCGTCTTTGGTCGGCGACAGGCCGGTTTGGTTGATGTAGGTGGTGCTGATGACGGCGACGGTGACCTTCGGATCGTCCAGCACATGCGGCAACTGCGCGCCTTCCAGCTCCATGATCTGGTAATGATGCGGGTTGGCGCTGATGTCCAGCGCGGTAGGCAGCAACCCTTTGCCAGGCTTCAGGCTAATCAGCCCGGTTTTTTCCAGCAGCAGCAGGGCGCGTCCCAGGTTGGTCGGATCGAGCGGAATGGCGATCACCGCCCCGTCCGGCAACTCTTTCAGCGATTTTATCTTTTTGGAGTAGCCGGCCATCGGGAAGACGAAGGTATTGCCGACCGCCACCAGCTTATAGCCGTGATCTTTGTTTTGCTGTTCGAGGAACGGGCGGTGCTGGAACACATTGGCGTCCAGTTCGCCTTTGTCGGTGGCGTCGTTCGGCAGCAGCGAGCCGCTGAAACCGACCAGTTCGACGTCCAGCCCGTATTTCTCTTTCGCCACCTGCCTGGCGACTTCTGCCACGTCTTGTTCCGCGCCGTTGATGACGCCGACTTTGATATGGTTTTGGTCGGTTTTTTGATCGCAGCCCTGAAGCGCCAAGACGGCGGCGAAGGCCGCCGCCAGAGGGGTGATACGCCAGCGTAAGGTCATCGAACTCTCCCTGAAAAGAACAATAAAATCAGTTGGTTTTTGTTCTTACAGCTAAGCCTGAACCGCCGATGAAGTCAAACGCTCGTTCAGCATAAACGGCTATAGCTTATAGCCGTTATGCGATGGGGGATTATCGGCTGAGCGAACGCAGCACCACGATGCCCGGCGTGGCCATCACATAATCCATAAAGGGTGAATCGACGACCTGCATGTTGGCCTTGCGCGATGAGGCGTTGCGCAGCACCGGGCCGTTGTCGGTCATGACGAAGATGCCGGTATGGGTCACGTCCAGCCCGGCGAGGTTGGTGTAAATGCCGATGTAGTCGCCGGTGCGCAGCTGGGCCAGCACCTTGTCGTCGACGCGGTCGCTGGGAATGTAGGTCACGCTGCGCTGCACGACGGGCAAGCCGGGCAGGTAGCTGCCGCCGTCGGCTTTCTGATTGAGGTTTTTCACGAGGCTGACGGCGTGCGGGCTGAGCTGGGCGGTGATGTCTTCGGCCACTTTTTTCGGCCGCTGCGCCCAGTCGGTGAAGAAGTGTTTGCGCTGCGGGAAGGCGATTTTGCCGTCGACATAGCGGATGTCCACCAGGCGCTGAACGAACTCGGCTTCGCTGCGGGCGGTGCTGAGCGCTTCGACATAATCGATGTAGGTGAAGCAATCCAGCCCGCGGAAGTCGATCACCAACTGCTCGGGCGTGCTCTGCGAACCGATCAGGCGGTTGGCGAGATAGGGCGTGCCGAGGAATTCGCGCGAAATCAAATCGACGGTGCGGCCATGCGGCTGCGCGGCGGGCCAACCGGCGCGCAGTGCGAGGATCTCACGCAGCTTGCTGCGGGTGCTGTCATCCATCTGCGGTTGCAGGTTCGGCGGCGAAACGGCGGCGTCGGTCGGCGGCGTTGCGGGGGTGACGGCGGTGGGGCGATCGGCGCATCCGCTCATGGCGATAGCTAACATCAGTAAAACAGCCTTGTTCTTGTTCATACGGCCCTCCATGGGTGTCGCTGGTTTATCAGAGTAAGTGATAACAGTTCTCATCCGATGGTAGGGGTTAAAAAGTAAACATAACCTCAATGGCAATCGATAAATCAGTAACCGATTTCGCTATTGAACGGCAAATACCAGAACAGCGCGATTTCGTGATCGGCGATCTCCGGTTCGGCGCGGTACAGCAAGCGATCGATGCCGCCGAGGATAAACCCATAGTGCTGGTAGCAGCGGCAGGCCGCCAGGTTGTTGTTCTGCGTTTCGAGCATCATACCTGAGGTTTCCTGCTGCCGCGCCCACTGTTTGGCGCAGTCCAGCAGCGCCCCGGCGATGCCTTGGCGGCGCGCGTCAGCGCTGACGGCGATCTCGTCGATCAGGGTGTAGCCGTTCCAGTTTTTGCTCAGCGTGATGTGGCCAACGGCGTCGTTCTGGCGATAAGCCAGGAAGGTCACGCTGTCTTCGTTGGCGAACGGCGCCAGGGGATAGCGTTTGCGAAACGGCGCCACCGGGCGGGTTGGCCAGCTGTCCACCGGGCTGTCGAACTGCGGCAGGGCGTAACAGGCGATGGTGAAGCTGAAATCGCCGCGGGCCAGATAATCGTCGGGCAACGTCTCAATGGCCGCGATGCGGATGGTCGGGTTCATTACGGCAGCTCCCGCAGCAGACGCGCCGGGTTGCCGGCGTAGATCCCCTTGCGGGTGATGTCGCGGGTCACGACCGCCCCGGCGCCGATCACCGCGTCGCTACAGATCGTCACCGCCAGGATCGTGGCGCCGGAACCGATGGACACCCGATCGCCGATGCAGGTGCGCCCCCAGCTGGCCGGATCGGCGTTGGGCGCGCCGTCTTTGAACAGATCGTTGGCGAAGGTGACGCCGTGGCCGACAAAGCACGCTTCGCCGAGGGTAACGTATTCGCAGATAAAGCTGTGCGACTGAATTTTACTGCGCGCGCCGATGCTGACGTGGCGCTGGATCTCGACGAACGGGCCGACGAAGACATCGTCGCCGAGCCGGCAGCCGTAAAGATTGCAGGGTTCTACCACGGTGACGTTGCGCCCGGCGTCGACGTCGACGATCCCCGCCTGGCGGGTGATGATAGCGGATGACATAACCTTCCTCACAGCCTGGGTTTAATGGGGGGAGTATAAGACAAAGCGCCGCGCCTTTCGCTTTCCGCACGTTTTTTCGCCAAAAGACTATAATTAGTACAGGGGAGAGAGCCCCGTGGCCGCAATCCTCGCACGGGTAGCTGTCCGTCAGAGGTGTGAAATTCGTTCGCCGATCGCGGCCTACGGCGAGATAGGAGGTGTCTCATGGTCAGTCATGTTTGGGGACTTCTGGCGCATCCCAGCGCCGAGTTCGAACAGATCAAAAGCGAGAATGAAAGCGTCTCGCACCTATACACCCATCACGTGTTGCTCTTGGCAGCAATCCCGGTGGTCTGCGCCTTTATCGGCACCACCCAGTTGGGCTGGCTCTCCGGCGAGGGACATGCCATCAGGCTCGACATGTTTACCGCGTTTTATACCGCCGTGGCGTTCTACCTGCTGATGCTGGCAGGCGTAGCGGCCATGGGGAAAGTCATTCACTGGATGGCGCGGCGTTATGAATCGCGCCCAAGCCTGCACCGCTGCATGGTGTTCGCCGGCTACGTGGCGACCCCGATGTTCCTCAGCGGGGTAGTGGCGCTTTATCCGGTCGTCTGGCTGTGTCTGTTTGTCGGCATTATCGGCCTGTGCTATTCGGGCTATCTGCTGAATCTGGGGATCCCGCACTTCCTGAATATCGACAGTAAGGAAGGGTTCATCTTCTCCAGCTCGACCTTCGCCATCGGCATTCTGTTGCTCGAGCTGCTGCTTGGGGTGACGGTGCTGCTGTGGGGGTACGGTTCCTGGTTGTTCTGAGTTAACGGTTGTTGTTATCGCCCCCGCGCCGGTGGAACGGCGCGGGGGCTTTTGTTTTTAGGCTATGCGCGGCGGAAAACCAGCATCACGCCGAGCACGATGCCCGCCATGCCCAGCAGGCTCAGCGCGGCCAGCGCGTGGCCGAGCAGCAGATAATCCAGCAGAGCGGTGACCGCCGGGATCAGGTAGAACAGGCTGGTCACCTGCACCAGGTTGCCGCGCTGGATCAGCCGATACAGCAAGAACGTCGCCAGCACCGAGATCACCACCGCCATCCACAGCAGCGGCAGCACGAACTCAGGCCGCCATTCGACCCGCAGCGGCTCAAACGGCAGCGCCAACGCACACATCAACAGCCCGACGGCATACTGCAGCGGCAACACCGCCAGCGGCGGCTGCGTCATGCCCTTTTGCAGCAGGGTGCCGGCGGTCATGCAGCCCAAGGCGATAAAGGCGAACAGCATGCCGCTCAGCGAGAAATGGGCCACCATCAGGCTTTGGTACACCACCAGCGTCAGCCCCGCCAACGCCAGCGCCAACCCGAGCGCGCGCAGCCCGGCGCAGCGCCGTTCGGTAATGAACTGGGTCAGGATCGGCTGTACGCCAAGCAGCGTGGCCAGCACGCCGGGGGTAATGCCCCGTTCGAGGGCCAGCAGATAGCAGATCTGATAGCTGCCGATCATCAGCACGCCGATCAACGCGACGCGCCGACGGGTGCAGGCGGCGGGCAGGCACTGGCGCTGCCACAGGCCGATGGCCAACAGCACCGCCAGCGCGATGGCGCAGCGGAAGAACAGAAAAGCGAAGGCGGAGGCGTGCTCCAACCCCCAACGGGAGAAGATCGCGCCGCTGCTCCAAAGCAGGACGAACAGCGTAGCCAGGCCGGCATTGGCCCAGAGAGAAGGTAATCGCATATCAATTTCACCTGTCGTGAAAATTACAGGCTCCGGCGCGCGCGGCGGTCTACGCCTGAACGCAATAAATCAACATAAGCCGGAGGTAAAAGTCGGTGTGGCTTAGCGCACGACCACAAGGCGTGGCGGGTAAGCGGCAACCGCGGAAACGACAGAGAAAACGGCGGGTGGAGCGGAGGAAGCACACAGCAAAACGACGGCCGGAACGGTCGCGTTTGTCGGATCTGTGCTGTGCGCCAGGTAGGTCATGTGAGTTCCAGAAAACCGTGAATGAAACCAATCGCTTCAAACATAGCCAAGTTCAGCGTGGCGTGCAACCGAAAATCACAGAATCATAAATGATAATGAAAATCATTATCATTAAATTAAAGGTGTGCTATGTTGCTGCAAAAACGCAGTTTTAGCGCCAGCGCGAGGCGCAAGGGGGTAGGCTCCCCGCCGCCGTTTCCCGTCATGCGTGCGGCAAGAGACTTTACGATTCATTTTTGCAGAGGGCGCGCAATCGTGATAAAAATATTGATATGTTATAATATAACAATTAACACATAATGAATTCAGCTCACGACATCCTCCATGTTGATGGGGTTAGCCTGACCGGCCACGGCGGGGCCTCGATACTCTACAACATCCATTTCACGCTGCGCGCCGGTGAGAAGCTGGCGGTGATCGGCCCTAACGGCAGCGGCAAATCCAGCCTGTTGCGCACGCTGATCGGCGAAACGCGGCCGGACAGCGGCGAGATTTACTGGCGAGGGCGCGCTTTGTCCGGCTTGTCGGCGGCGGAACGCGCCAGAAGCATCGCCTTTCTGGCGCAAAACGATCTGCCGGATTTGCGGCTGTCGCTGGAGGACTATGTGGCGTTAGGGCGTTTGCCGCATGGCGAACGGCCCGCGGCGGGAAAACGCATCGTTGACGAGATCATCGGGGAAACCGGCCTGGCGCCGCTCAGGCACCATCCGTTGGGGCGGCTCTCGGGCGGCCAGCGTCAGCGCGCTGCGTTGGCCCGGGCGTTGGCGCAGACTCCCGACCTGTTGTTGTTGGATGAGCCGACCAATCACCTCGATCCTCCCGGGCGTTCGGCGCTGCTGTCGTTAGTAAAACATAAAGCCATCGCCGTGATTGCGGTACTGCATGACCTGCCCGTGGCGGAGGCGTTCGCCGATCGGATCCTGGTGCTCAACGAAAGCCGCCAGGTGGCCTGCGGCTCGCCCGCGGCGGTGTTGCAAACCCCGGTAATTCTGCCGGTGTTCGGCATGCACAGTTTCAGCGTGGCGCATCCCGTCAGCGGGAAAACGCTGCGTATTTTTGAAGTTCCCCATTGCGCTTGATAAACCAGAGAGAAACATGAACATACGCGTATTCCCCTTGCTCCTGCTGTTGGCCGGCGGAGCGGCAGCGGCTGAAAAATTTCCCGTCACCGTAGAAAGCTGCGGGAAGCCGATCACCTTCAATCAGGCGCCGCAGCGCGCCGTCATCAACGACATCAATATGGCCGAGATGGCCTTTGCGCTTCATCTGCAGGATCGGATCGTCGGGCTGACCGGCATCACCGGCTGGTACAAATTGACGCCTGATTTCAAGGCGGCGATGGGCGCCATTCCCGAACTGGCGCCGAAGTATCCCGCTCTGGAAACGTTGCTGGCGGCGCAGCCGGACTTTTTCTTCGCCGGCTGGAATTACGGCATGAAGATCGGCGGCGACGTCACGCCGGAGACGCTCGCGCCGTTCGGCATCAAAACGCTGGTGCTGAGCGAGAGCTGCGTACAGGCCGGCGGTCGGCCGCAGAAGGCCGATATGAACCTGCTGTATGACGATGAGCTGAAGCTCGGCAAGATTTTCGGCAAGCAGCGAGAGGCCGCCGCGCTGGTTGAGGGCTGGCGCCGCCGGTTAGCCGCGCTGCCCGCCAGACCGGCGGGGCAGGCGCCGCTCAAGGTGTTCGTGTATGACTCGGGAGAAGAGAAGCCTTTTACCAGCGGTAAATACGCCATGCCGACGGCGATTGTCGAAGCGGCGGGCGGCCGCAACGTGATGGACGGTTTGGCGGCGAGCTGGACGACGGCATCTTGGGAGGCGGTGGCGGCGGCGGAACCCGACTTCATCATTCTGCTGGATTACCAGACCGGGTCAGGCGCCGAGGCGCTGCGGCGTTTCCTCGAGTCTCATCCGTTGATGAAGTTGACACCTGCGGTACGGCACCATCGTTATCTGAAACTGCAGTATGCGGAGCTGACGCCGGGGCCGGCCAACATCGGCGCGGTGGAAAAGTTGGCGCGGGCGCTGTACGCGCCGGAGGCTGAATGAACTCGCCGACACGGCGGTTTATGGTGCTCGCGCCGCTGGCGCTGTTGACGTTGTGCGGATTAATGGTCTGGAGCCTGCAATTGGGCAGCGTCGCGCTGTCATGGCGGCAGGCGTTGGCGGCGTTAGGGATAGGTTCGGCGCCGCTTTCCGGCATGCTGGACACTATCGTCGTGCAACTGCGCGTGCCTCGGGCCTTGTTGGCGGCGTTGACCGGCGCCGGGCTGGCGATGACCGGCGCGCTGCTGCAGACCACCACCCGCAATGAGCTGGCCGATCCTTTTTTGTTTGGGCTCTCCTCCGGCGCCGCCGCCGGCGCGGTGCTGGTCATCACGCGCTTCGGCGATGCGCTGGGGGCGCTGACGTTGCCGCTGTCCGCTTTCGTCGGCGGCATTCTGTCCGCGTTGGCGGTGATGATCCTGTTTCGCGTCAGCCGGGTCAGGCGCGCCGAGCAGCTTATCGTCTGCGGCCTGGCGGTCTCATTTTTGTTCAGCGCGCTCACCAGCTATCTGGTCTTTTCCGGCGATCAGCGGGCGGCCGGTTCAGTGTTGTTCTGGTCGCTGGGCGGCTTGGGGTTGGCGCGTTGGGATAATCTGTTCATTCCGCTGGTGAGTTTCGCGCTGCTGGCCGGATTTACGGCGCTGCGTTGGCGGGCGCTGGACGCGCTGCTGGCGGGCGAGCAAACCGCCCATTCGATGGGAGTCAACGTGGCGCGCCTGCGCACCGAGACCTTTCTGTGCTGCGCATTGTCTACGGCGTTTCTCGTTTCGCTGACGGGCGTGATCGGTTTTGTCGGGCTGATGGTGCCTTATCTGGCCCGGCGCCTGGTAGGTGTGCGCCACCGCTTGTCCGTGCCGATGTGCGGCCTGCTGGGGGCGATGCTGCTGACCGGCGGCGACATGCTCAGCCGCAGCCTGATCCCCAATCAGGAGCTGCCCATCGGCATCATTACGGCGGGGCTGGGGGGCGCGTTCATCGTCTCCTTGCTGTTGCGCGCGGAGCGGTGAACGCCGCCCTGTCTCAATAGAGTTCCAGGTGCAGGCGCTGCTGCTCAATCAGCGTCTGCCACAGGTTTTCCGCCCCGCAGGCTTGCTCCAGCGCCGTCGCCACGGCATGTTCCAGATACTGGCGATTGCCGCACAGGTAGACATGCGCGCCCCGTTGCAGCAGGCCGCTGACGGCATCGGCGTGATCGTCGATGGCGTGTTGCACGTAATACTTGTCGGCGGCGTCGCGCGAGAATGCCGTGATGAGCCGTGTGAGTACGCCCGTCGCGTTCAGCGTGACCAACTCCTCGCCATACAGGAAGTCTTCATCGCGCCTTTTCTCACCGAAGATCAGGACGGTTTCACGCCGTTCGCCCTGGGCGGCCATTTCGCGCAGTAAGCCAATCAACGGTGCGATGCCGGTACCGGTACCGATAAGCAGCACCGGCAAGGCGGTGTCGCGCGGCAGGTAAAAGCCGGGGTTGGCGCGGCAGAAGAGGCGGAAAGGGCCGGGGTGCTTGAGCAGCCAGCCGGTCGCCGTGCCGCGCCGCGTGCGGCCGCCGCGTTCATAACGCACGTCGCGCACGCACAGATCGAGGCTCTCTTCCCGCGTTGCCGAAGCGATGGAGTAGGCGCGCGGCAGGCAAATGGGCAGCAGCGCCAACAGGTTCTCCAGCGTGATCGCGTGCGGCGGGCAAAAATCGTGCAGCACGTCCAGCAGATCGGCGCCGTATAGATAACTCTCCAGGGATTTGCGCTGACGGATCTTGAGCAGGCTTTTGAGCTCTTCGCTGTCGGCCAACTGCGCCAGTTCGCGCAGCGTCGTTTTGCTGATCTGGCGCAGCTCCCGGCGCCGCAGTGCGTCGATGGCCTCCGGCCTGCCGAGCCACTCTGCCAGCCGGATCAATAATCCTTCGTCGTTCTCCGGCAACAGATAGACGGTATCCCCTGCCCGGTAAACGATGCCGCTGCCGGCGATATTCAGCCGCAGATGCCAGGCTTGCGGCGTGCGTGCGCTAAGCGGCCGCCGTTCGAGGAGGGCGGCGTTGAACGCATGGTCTTCACCGTAGGCGGTCACGCGCAGATGCAAATCGCGGCCCGCCTGGGCATCGCCGGCCAGCACCTTATCCAGCGTCGTTAGCCAGGTGGTGAAGAACCGTTCGACGTTAACGTCGGCGTCAACGCGATTGATGATGGCACGGGAGCCGTATTGCGTCAGGCGCGCATCCAGCGCCTGGGTAAACCCGCAGAAATGCGGGTAAGCGGTGTCGCCGAGACCGAAGATGGCGTAGCGCAACCGGTGGCGATCCGGCCATTGCGCCAGCGCGTCGGGGAAACGTTCGGCGTTGGCGGGCGGTTCGCCGTCGCCAAATGAGCTCGAGACAATCAACAGGGCGTCGCGTTTGCCCACATCGGCGGGCTGGATGGCGTTGAGTTCTTTAACGACGGGGCGGTAGGGTTGCAGGCTGCTTTGCTCGCCCAGGCGCATCGCCAGCGCCCGGGCGTTGCCCGACTCCGAACCGTAACCAATCAGGATGCGTTCGATGATGTCGGCCATAGCGGTTACTTGTCGTAGTGGTTGTCGAACTGTTCTTTGGCGAATTCCACCGATTCGAAGTCGGTCATCAGATCGTTAATTACGCGGCGGATGCTGATATAAGCCTCGATATTGCCTTGGGCGTCATACAGCGGTTGCACCGTGGTGTCGACCACGTACAGCACGCCGCCCTTGCCGACGTTCGGGATGATTCCGGTCCAGATGCCGCCCGCCTTGATGGTGTCCCACATTGCTTTGTAAACGGCTTTCGGTACGGAAGGGTGACGCACGATGCTGTGGGGCTGGCCCACCAGCTCTTCCCGGGAAAAGCCGGTCAGTTGGCAGAACAGGTCGTTGACGTAGGTGATAGTGCCCTGCAGATCGGTGGTGGAGATCACCATCACTTTATCGAGCGCGGCCAACAGCTGGGCGGAATCGAGGGTCTGACTCATGGTAGGTTCCTTCTCATTAAGTTCGCGGTGAATGCCACGGCGGATGTCATGTATCCGTCACGACAGCTTTGTAATTAATTCTCATTTGCGATGAATGGTAATCGGGAATTTTATAAGTTGCAATAAGAATACATCTTTATGGGCGCAAAGATCTCGACGAGGCGGGCAGGGGCGGTGAGGCCCGCGCCGGGTGGGCGGCGGGCCGATCGGGTGGCGTTTAGCGTGGGTCTTCGGCCCAGCCTTTGCGTTTGCTGGTTTTGCCGATGCCGGGGTTGAAGCTGTTGGTCGGATCGGCGGCGCGGTAGAACGTTTGCAGATCCGGTTTGGCGTGATACAGGTGGCCAACGTTATGCTCCGCCGGGTACTCGGCGCCGCGCCGGTTGAGGATCTCGAGCATCTTTTCCTTCAGCGCGTGGCTGTCCACGCCTTTTTTCACCACGTAGTCCTGATGGAAGACGTGGCACATAAAGTGGCCGTAATACAGCTTATGCACCAGCTGGCTGTCGATTTCCGGCGGCAGGGTTTCGAACCAGTCGGTGTCGTTGCGGCGCAGGGCGATGTCCAGCGCCAGAATATCCTCTACCTTATCGGCGTGCACCGCATGGTAGCGCACGGCGGCGCCGGCGGCGGCGAAGCGGTGCAGGAAGGCCTTTTTGCCTTCGTCAGGCGTGCAGGCGAAGAAGGCGCCTTCGGCCTGGGCGAAATAGTCGGTCAGGTAGCGCTGCGCTTCGTCTACGCCGGGGCCGGCCATCTTCAGCAGCAGGTGGTGTTCGAAACGTTCTCGGTATTCCTTCATGCGCTTCGGCAGGTGGCTCGGTGCCAGGTGGCTCAGGCCCTGCATTAACCGATCGGTCAGGTTGTGCGGCAGCAGCGGCAGCTTGTTGAGGTTGGCGTCCATGCGGCCTTTCAGGGTGAAGAAGCGCGGCATTTGATCGGTGCCGAGCTTGTCGATCATCATGAAGGTGTCTTTGCCGTACACCTCGGCGATGTCGAAGATATCGCGGTGCATGTACTCACCGGCCACCGGCAGGTTTTCGAACTGGCTCAGCATGTGGCGGCGCAGTTCGGTCAGCACCGCGGTGTCGTTGGTGCCGATATAGAACACCTGCTCTTTGCCCTCTTTCTCGAAGGTGTCGAGCCGCACCGCGAACACCGCCAGTTTGCCGGCGCAGCCGGAGGCTTCGTACAGGCGGCGTTTGTCGGCGTTGAAGCGGGAAGGGGTGTTGGCGTCGACGTCGCGCACCCGGCTGGCGTACTCGTTATCCGAGGCGCGCAGCTCGCCGTATTCGACGTCGCTCGGGCGATAGTCGCCTTTTTCCAGCCGGGTGAGGATCTCTTCCGGCGTGTCGCCAAGCCGGATGCCCAGATGGTTCACCAGGCGCAGCTGGCCGTCTTCCCCTAACTGGGCGTACAGCGCCATTTCGGTATAGGCCGGGCCGCGTTTCACCAGCGAGCCGCCGGAGTTGTTGCACACGCCGCCGATAACCGAGGCGCCGATGCAGGAAGAGCCGATCACCGAATGCGGTTCACGGCCGTAGGGCTTGAGCAATTTCTCGAGGTGGTGCAGGGTGCTGCCGGGGAAGCCGACCACCTGCTTGCCGTTGTCCAGCACCTGAATATGGTCGAGGCGCAGGGTGCTGACGATGACGATATCGCGATCATAGTCGTTGCCGCTGGGGGTTGAGCCCTCGGTCAGGCCGGTGTTGGCGGCCTGCATGATGACGATTTTATCGGCGGCCACGCAGGCCTGCAGAATGCGCCACAGCTGCAGCAGGCTAGTGGGAAACACCACCGCCAGCGCCTGGCCTTCGCCGGAGCGGAACCCTTTGCGATACCGTTCGGTGTTGCGATCGCCGGTCAACAACTGCGGGCCGCCGACGATGTCCTTAAGCTGGTTGAGAAACGCCTGATTGCCTGACTGCATGCTGCCTGTCTCCCTGTCATCCCCGTCGCTTTAACCGCGGCGCCGGAGTGCCGCGCAGTCAGCTAAGAGGCTATCAATTAAATAAATTATCAAGCAATTAGCTTATTAAGCTAATGGCTTGCGGATTTAGTAGCGTTCGGCGTAACCGGCCCGACGCTCTTCGTCGCGCAGCGTCAGGATTTCCACGCCGTCGGCGGTGACCGCTACGGTGTGTTCCCACTGCGCCGACAGTTTTTTGTCGCGCGTCACCACCGTCCAGCCGTCTTTCTTCTGCTTGATGCGGCGGTCACCCTGATTGATCATCGGCTCGATGGTGAACACCATGCCTTCCTGCAGCGCCATGCCGCTGCCGGGTTGGCCGTAGTGCAGCACCGCCGGCTCTTCGTGCATGTCGCGGCCGATGCCGTGGCCGCAATACTCCCGCACGATGCTGTAGCCGGCCTGCTCGGCGTGGCGCTGGATGGCGTGGCCGATATCCCCCAGGGTCGCGCCCGGTTTCACCGCGCGAATGCCCTGCCACATCGATTCATAGACGTTGTTCACCAGCCGTTTAGCCAGCGGCGTCACCTGGCCGATGCAGTACATCTTGCTGGAGTCGGCGATGTAGCCGCCGTTTTCCAGCGTGATGTCCACGTTGACAATCATGCCGGAACGCAGGATTTTGCTGGCCGACGGCACCCCGTGGCACACCACGTCGTCTACGGAGGTGTTGAGCACATAGGGGAAATCATACTGCCCCTTGCTGGCCGGGCGCGACTTCAGTTCTTCGACGATAAACGCCTCGGCGCGGTCGTTAATCTCCATGGTGGAGATGCCTTCGACGATGACCTCATCGAGCATAGCAAACACTTTAGCCAGCAGAGCGCCGGAATGGCGCATTTTGGCAATCTCTTCCGGCGTTTTAATCACAATCTGTTTCACCCGACAATCTCCTTCAGCGTCAGCGCATTATCTTTCATCATTTTTTTTACCAGTTGCGGGTAGGTCAGTTCCGGATGGAACTCCGCCAGCATGCCGATCTTGATCCAGTACTCGGCCTGCGCGTTGATCGAACGCGTCATGGTCAGGCTGGCGAGGCGCAGATCGTCATGCAGCGCGTCCGAAATTTTTACGATGCCCATCGGCGTCTCCATAAATGAACGATATACGAAGTGTATACGTTTTGGATGGTCGCGATGTGGCATTCTGTGGCGTAAGAAGATTCTGGTAACAACGATTGCCGCCGCCAGGCAATGCGTTTATTGTGATGAACGACTTTTTTGCCATGATTTTTCAGAAGGATTTAAGGCGTGACTAAACTACGTGTTGGGGTGATTTTTGGCGGTAAATCGGCAGAGCATGAGGTGTCGCTGCAGTCGGCCAAAAACATTGTGGATGCAATCGACAAAGAGAAGTTTGACGTCACGCTGCTGGGGATCGACAAACAGGGGCAGTGGCACATCAACGACGCCTCCAACTACCTGCTCAACGCCGAGAACCCGGCGCTGATCGCGCTGAACCGCTCGAACAAGAACGTGGCGCTGATCCCGGGCCAGGAAAAACAACAGCTGATCGAAGCGGGCAGCGCCGGCGCGCTGGGCCAACTGGACGTCATCTTCCCGATCGTGCACGGTACGCTGGGGGAGGACGGCTCGCTGCAGGGGCTGCTGCGCATGGCCAATATGCCGTTCGTCGGCGCCGGCGTGCTCGGTTCGGCGGTCAGCATGGACAAAGACGTGACCAAGCGCCTGCTGCGCGACGCCGGGCTGGCGGTGGCGCCGTTCGTCACCCTGACGCGCGCCAACCGCGCCGGATTCACGTTTGAGCAACTGAGCGAGCGCCTCGGCCTGCCGCTGTTCGTCAAGCCGGCCAACCAGGGCTCGTCGGTCGGGGTCAGCAAGGTGGAGAACCGCGCCGAGTTTGACGCGGCGGTGGCACTGGCCTTCAGTTTCGATCATAAAGTACTGGTGGAGTCGGCGATCGTCGGCCGCGAGATCGAGTGCGCGGTGCTGGGGAACGACGATCCGCAGGCCAGCGTGTGCGGCGAGATCGTGCTGAGCGACGCTTTCTACTCCTACGACACCAAATACATCAATGAGCAGGGCGCTCAGGTGGTGGTGCCGGCGGCGATCGCGCCGGAAGTGAGCGACCACATCCGTGAGGTGGCGCTGAAGGCGTTCCGCGCGCTGGAGTGCTTCGGGTTGGCGCGGGTGGATGTGTTCCTGACGCCGGATAACCAGGTGGTGATCAACGAGATTAACACGCTGCCGGGCTTCACCAACATCAGCATGTATCCCAAGCTGTGGGCCGCCAGCGGCGTCAGCTACCAGGCGCTGATCACGCGCCTGATCGAATTGGCGCTGGAGCGCCACCAGCAGGATCGCGCGCTGAACAGTTCGGTGTTCGATCGCTAAACGCGGCAGGGGGCGGCGGTGCCGCCCCCGTCCATCACTTCACCGTCACGTCGATATCGCCGAAATACTTCTTAGACAGCGCCGCCACCGTGCCTTGCTGTTTCACTTTGGCGATGGCGGCATCCAGTTTTTTCTTCAGCGCCTCATCCCCTTTACGCAGGCCGAAGGCGATGCCTTCACCGAGGATTTTGTCGTCGCGCACCGCCTCGCCGACGAAGGCGAAGCCTTTGCCGTCCGGCTGCGACAGGAAGCCGCTTTGCCCCGACGGCGCCATCACCAGCGTGGCGTCGAGCCGACCGGCCGCCAGATCGAGATACACCTGATTCTGATCCTGGTAAGACACCACATCCACGCCCGCCGGCGCCCAATGGTTTTTGGCGTAAATCTCCTGAATCGAGCCTTGCAGCACGCCCACGTGTTTGCCCGCCAGCGCTTTGGCGTCCGGCAGCAGGCCGCTGTCGGCCTTGGCGATCAGGCGGTTCGGCACCTGATAGATGGCGTCGGTAAAGGCGATGGCCTGGCGCCGCTGTTCGGTCACGTTCATCGCCGAGTTGATGGCGTCGAACTTGCGCGCCTGCAGCGCCGGGATCAGGCTGTCGAACGAGGTTTCCACCCAGCTGCATTTCAACTGCGCGGCGGCGCATACCGCGTCGCCCAGTTCGATGTCGAACCCTTCCAGTTTGCCGTTGGCGGATTTGGATTCGAACGGCGGATACAGCGCTTCCAGGCCGAAGCGCAGGCTGTTTTCCGCCGCCAGCGAAGTGCCGGCGGCCAGCAGGCATCCGGCGGCGAACAGCGTTTTCAGTGCTTTCATAGGCAGTGCCCCTTTCCCATGGTCGGACAAAAAATTACGCCTGGCTCAGGCGGCGCGCGCCTTCCAGCAGGGTCTCGTTATCTTTGGAAAAACTCAGCCGAATAAGGCCGGTATCGGTGCCGTCGCTGTAGAACGCCGACAGCGGGATCGTCGCCACCTTCGCTTCGCGGATCAAGCGCACGGCGAAATCATTGTCGCTTTCGTGACTGAAGCTGCTAAAGCGGGCCAGCATGAAGAAGCTGCCGCGGCTGGGCAGCAGCTCAAAGCGCGAATCCTGCAGGGCGCTGGCCAGCAGATCGCGCTTTTGTTGGTAAAACGCCGCCAGCCCCAGGTAGCTCTGCGGGTTGGCGAGCGCGGCGGCGAAGGCGTGCTGCATTGGCGTATCGGCGGAGAACACCATGAACTGGTGCACCTTGCGGATTTCGTCCATCAACGCCGCCGGCGCCAGGCAATAGCCGACGCGCCAGCCGGTGACGTGGTAGGTTTTACCGAACGACGACACGATCACGCTGCGTTCCGCCAACTGCGGGTAGCGCGCCATGCTGTGGTGAATATCGCCGTCGAACACCACATGCTCGTAGACCTCGTCGGACAGGATCACGATGTCGGTGTCGCGGGTCAGGGCGGTCAGGCGGTCGATATCCTGCGCGTCGAACACTGCGCCGGTCGGGTTGTGCGGCGTGTTGACGATGATCATGCGCGTTTTGCCGTTGATGGCGGCGGCCACTTCATCCCAGTCGACGCGAAAGTCCTGCAGCGACAGTTTGATCGCCACCGGCGTGGCGCCCTGCAGGCGTACGATCGGCGCATAGCTGTCGAACGCCGGTTCGAAATAGATCACCTCGTCGCCGGGATGCACCAGCGCGCTGATCGCCGAGTACAGCCCTTCGCTGGCGCTGGCGATCACCGTGATTTCTTCGTCGGCGTCATAGCGCGCGCCATACAATCGTTCAGCTTTTTCCGCCAGAGCAGCACGTAACGCCGCCACGCCGCTCATCGGCGCGTATTGGTTATGACCTGCGCGCATGGCTTGTGCCGTTGCCTCGATCAGCTGCGGGTCACCGGCGAAGTTGGGCGCGCCCTGAGACAGGTTGAGGGCCTGATGTTCGGCGCTGAGTTGGCCAATGACGGTGAAGATGGTGGTGCCGACGTCCGGCAGCTTCGAGCGGGATGAGCAGGCGCTCTGCATGATGGGCTCCAGGCAAACAGGGAAGTGTTGAGCGATTAAGCATCAGGCGGCGTAGGCGGACAAGGGAAAGTTTGTCATACTTGCCATGCACTACGATCATACCTAATCGAGGCACGCTATGCCGATATCCCTGCCGTCGCTCGACGTATTGAAAACCTTTGTGGTGGTGGCGCAACGCCTCAACTTTACCCATGCCGCCCGGCAGCTGCACCTGACGCAGGGGGCGGTCAGCCGGCAAATTCTCGGGCTGGAACAGCGTCTGGGCTATCCGCTGTTCAGCCGTCAGGCGCGCGGTTTGGCGCTGACGCCGCAGGGCGCGCAGCTGCTGGCGCCGGTACAGCAGGCGCTGGGGCAGTTGGATGAAGCCCTGACGCGGGCCGCCGCTCCGCCGGGGGCGCTGCGCATCAAATGCCCGACCTGCGCCATGCGCTGGGTGCTGCCGCGCATCATTCGCCTGCAAAATGAACGGCCGGACATGCATATCGAGCTGACCGCCTCGGTGTCGCACGGCCTGGATTTCAGTACCGAGCAGTTTGACGCCGCGGTGGTATTCGGCCGGCCGCCGGGTAAAAAGCTGACCGCGCACTTGCTGTTCGACGAAATCCTCACGCCGGTCTGCACGCCGACGTTCCTGCCGCCGGCAGCCCGGTTGACGGACTTGACGGACAAAACCCTGCTGCACCCGACGCGCGATCGGCGCGACTGGCTGCGCTGGCTGAAGGCGGCGGGCGCCGATGCGTTGCCGTCCGGCAAGGCCCAGCATTTCGATACCCTCGATCTGGCGATGAGCGCCGCGCTGCAGGGATTCGGCATCGCCATCGGCGATCTGTGCCTGCTGGAGGAGGATATTCAGGCGCAGCGCATCGTAACGCCGTTCCCGCTCTGCGTCAGCAGCGGCGCGGCCTATTATTTGGTCTATCCTGAACGCACGGTGGCGCCGCCGACGTTAACCGCGCTGATCGATTTTCTGGCGACGGAGGCCGCCGACAGCCGCGCCCGGCTGCAGAATTACCTGCCGATAACCTGTAATGCTTTGTAAACATTAGCGATGCGAATTCCCTTGGCGATGAAACAGAGTGTGGCAAACTGTTTCTTCACTCCGATTAAACTCCGCGGCGTTGGCGGCGGAAACACGCCTGAGATAAAACAAGATGAAATGGCTTTGTGTGGTGAGTATGTTGTCCGGTCTGGCCCTCAGCCCGGTTTTTGCGCAGGAAACGCCGATAACGCAGGGCATTCACGCCCAGCAGCGCGACGCCTTCGTGTCCAATTTGATGAAGCAGATGACGCTGGAAGAGAAGATTGGCCAGCTGCGGCTGATCAGCGTCGGGCCGGATAACCCGAAAGAAGCGATCCGCGAGGGGATCCGCAAAGGGCAGATCGGCGCCATCTTCAATACCGTCACCCGGCCGGATATCCGGGTGATGCAAGATCAGGCGATGCAGCTCAGCCGCCTGAAAATCCCGTTTTTCTTTGCCTATGACGTGGTGCACGGCCAGCGCACCGTGTTCCCGATCAGCCTGGGGCTGGCGGCCAGCTTCGATCTGGAAGCCATCGCGCTCAGCGCCCGGGTCGCGGCGCAAGAGGCCAGCGATGACGGCCTGAACATGACCTTCGCGCCGATGGTCGATATCACCCGCGATCCGCGCTGGGGCCGGGTCTCCGAAGGCTTCGGCGAAGACACTTGGCTGGTCTCGAAAATCGCCAAGGTGATGGTCGACGGTTTCCAGAACGGCGATCCGGCCAAACCCGGTTCGGTGATGGCCAGCGTCAAGCACTTTGCATTGTACGGCGCCGTCGAAGGCGGCCGCGATTACAACACCGTCGACATGAGCCCGCTGCGCATGCATCAGGACTATCTGCCGCCTTACAAAGCGGCGGTGGACGCCGGCAGCGGCGGAGTGATGGTGTCGCTCAACTCGGTGAACGGCGTGCCGGCCACCGCCAACCCGTGGCTGCTGAAAGATCTGCTGCGCGAGCAGTGGGGCTTTAAAGGCATCACCATCAGCGACCACGGCGCGATTAAGGAACTGATTAAGCACGGCGTGGCCGCCGATGCGCGCGATGCGGTGCGCCTAGCGATCACCTCCGGCGTCGACATGAGCATGAGCGACGAGTTCTACGACAAATACCTGCCGGGTCTGGTGAAGGACGGACTGGTGTCTGAAAGCGATATCGACCGCGCCTGCCGCGACGTGCTGAACACCAAATACGACATGGGGCTGTTCACCAATCCTTACGTGCATCTGGGCCCGGCGGGTTCCGATCCGCAGGACACCAACGCCGAAAGCCGTCTGCACCGCGCCGAAGCGCGGGTGGTGGCGCGCAAGACGATGGTGCTGCTGAAGAACGATAAGCAGACGCTGCCGCTGAGCAAGCAGGCGACCATCGCGCTGGTCGGGCCGATGGCCGACAGCCAGCGCGACGTGATGGGCAGTTGGTCGGCCGCCGGGGTGGTCAAGCAGTCGGTCACCCTGCGCGAGGGGCTGGAGCGGGCGGTGGGCGACAAGGCGCGCATTCTGTACGCCAAGGGCGCCAACGTCACGCAGGATAAAGGCATCATCGATTATCTGAACGAGTATGAGCCGGCGGTGGCGTTCGATACCCGTTCGCCGCAGCAGATGATCGACGAAGCGGTGCAGGCGGCGAACAAGGCCGATGTGGTGGTGGCGGTGGTGGGGGAATCGCAGGGCATGGCGCACGAGGCCTCCAGCCGCGCCGACATCACGATCCCGCAGAGCCAACGCGATCTGATCGCCGCGCTGAAAGCCACCGGCAAGCCGCTGGTGCTGGTGCTGATGAACGGCCGCCCGCTGGCATTGAGCTGGGAGAGCGAGCAGGCGGACGCGATGCTGGAAACCTGGTACAGCGGCACCGAGGGCGGCAACGCGGTGGCGGACGTGCTGTTCGGCGATTACAACCCGTCGGGCAAGCTGCCGATGACCTTCCCGCGCTCGGTCGGCCAGATCCCGATGTACTACAACCACCTGAACACCGGCCGGCCGTTCGGCAAGGAGAACCCGGGCAAGTACACCTCGCGCTACTTCGATTCGCCGAACGGCCCGCTGTATCCGTTTGGTTACGGCTTGAGCTACACCACCTTCAGCCTGTCGGATCTGAAGTTATCCAGCCCGACGATGGCGCGCAACGGCAAGTTAACCGCCAGCGTCACGCTGAAGAATACCGGCAAGTACGACGGCGCCACGGTGGTGCAGCTGTATCTGCAGGACGTCACCGCGTCGGTCAGCCGCCCGGTGAAAGAGCTGCGCAACTTCAAGAAAGTGACGCTGAAGGCCGGTCAGTCGCAGCAGGTTGAGCTGCCGATTAGCGAAGACGATCTGAAGTTCTACAACGCCAGCCTGAAGTGGGGGGCGGAGCCGGGCAAATTCAACGTGTTCGTCGGCCTGGATTCCGACAACGTGCAGGCGCAAAGCTTTACGCTGAAGTAACCTTTTCCCCCTCTTTCACTGCGGTGGGAGAGGGGGCATCCATCCCTTTCCGCTAACGTCACCGGAGCTTGCCTCATGAAACGCTATCTGGACTGCAGCGCCAGCGATCTGGCCGATATCGGCAAAGCCGATCTGCTCTACGCCATCCGCGCCAGCGAAGGGCGCATCTTGGTCAGCGAAACCATCGCGGTCACTCAGCCGCTGCTCAATAACGTCACCAACGCCGAACTGGCGGCCAGCCAGGGCGCCGACCTGCTGTTGTTGAACCTGTTCGACGTCGATCGTCCACATATCGCGGGCCTGCCCGCCGACGTGCCGCCGCAGGAGGCGCTGCGCACGCTGCAGCGACTGACCGGGCGGGTGATCGGGGTGAACCTGGAGGCCGTCGATCCGGCTTTCGCCAGCGAACATAACGACTTTTGGCAGATGACGGCGGGCCGCGCCGCCACCGCCGAGAATGCGCGCAAGCTGTATCAGCTTGGCGCGCGCATGCTGGTGTTGACCGGCAACCCGAACAACGGCGTCAGCAATCAGGCGATCGCCGCCGCGCTGAAAGCGATACGCGATGAAGTGGGCGACGAGATGGTGCTGGTGACCGGCAAAATGCACGGCGCCGGCATTGTGCGCGAAAGCGGCAGCCAACTGATCGGCGAGCAGGACATCGCGCTGTTCGTGGAGAACGGTGCGGACATCGTGCTGCTGCCTGCTCCGGGCACCATTCCCGGTATGTCGCAGGAGAGAGTGGCGGCGCTGATCGCCTTTGCCCAGCGGCAGGGGGCGCTGGCGATGACGGCGATCGGCACCTCGCAAGAGGGGGCCGACGTGCAGACCGTGCGGCAGATTGCGCTGATGAGCAAAATGGCCGGCGCGGATCTGCACCATATCGGCGATACCGGCTATTTGGGGCTGGCACTGCCGGAAAACATCTTCGCCTACAGCGTGGCGATTCGCGGCGTGCGCCACACCTACAGCCGCATGGCGCGTTCAATTAACCGCTGAAATGGCTGCCGCTTGCGGGCTTTTCTTCCGATAGGCAACACTCGCAACGCATAGCCTAATAACGCCGGCAGACAAAGGTCGGGCTTTGAAGCGTAGTGACCACATACAGATTGCCGAGTACGTGTTCGATGGCGACATGGTAGGAGATTCGGGGATCTTCCGACTGCAAAAAGGTCGCCCAAAGGGGGGCGGGAACCGTATCTCCGGCATGTTTACGGTCGGCGGCGAATCGCAGCGTGTACCCATCGCCGCCGCCATCCTCTTCAGCCGCCTCATCGCCGGGGGTGTCATACACATAGTGAAGTTCGCGGTTCAGCACATAGGTTTTTTCTTGCCGCTCGATAAAACCATTGAGCCTGATAAAGCCAGTGCCGTTGTGGTAGAGGAAAAAATACATCTTTGCTTTTAAAACCGCGGCGGGCTCCATGGCTGGGCCATAGCGGTTGCGCGCGGTGATCTCCGCTTCGCAACGCAGTAAGGTTTTAGGATGGTGCGACAGCTGGGCGACCTGGCTTGCCAGGGGTGCCATCAATAATAACAAGCCGACGATAAAGCGTGTTTTTTTGTTCATGGCGTCATACCGTCGGTGTTTTTGATCGTGCGGCACCGGCCATATTGACCAGGTTGCGCCAGATTGCAGATGGCGATGAAGGTGATCTGAAAAGGAAGATTGGGGTTGGCGATTTTGGTGTAGAACAGATCGGCGGGCGTTGTGCCGCAGTCGGTCGCTTCAGCTTTCAATGCAGCGGCAATTTGCGCTTGCGTTTCACGCCGATCGTTCAGCGCGGCGGTTTCCAACGTAAAAACGTTGCACTGCTCATGGCGATAAAAAAAATCGACCCTGGCGTTTTTGAACGCGTGAACCGGCCGGTTGAACCACAATAAAGCGCAGACGAGGCTAAAGCACGCAATCATCATCAATGCTGCGGCAAGGGGCGCTTTATTTGCCAGGCAGATATTCCCACGCCGTTTTAACAGTGCGCCGGCCCGGGTCAACAGGGTGGGAATAACCGCTTCTTGGTTGTCCGGTGAGCGCATGTTTTCGCATGAGGTAATTTCCGCTTCAAGAATGAACCCCAGTTTGGGGATGGTAATAATGATTTGCGGATCCAGCGCCAACGACTCAAGCGCTTTTCTTATCTCACTGATGCAACCATTCAGATTATTGTTTGAACCCACAAAACCATTATCTTCCCAGACCCGCTGCATCAAATGCCTGCGGGTGAGCATCTCTTTATGATGGGTAACCAACTCTAACAACAAGCGGGTGGCAGGGTTAGATAACGGCATAAAAGATTCCCGTTCATTGATGATGAACAATGCGCGTTCGGCAGGTGAGAAAATAATCATCTGATTAATGACGTATTCCATAATGTGCTGCTTGCCCTTATAGCGACGGTGAAATTTAGCGAGGACAGAGTTATCTATTATTTTTCACCCGTCAAGATGATGGCGATTTTTTCATGTTGTGAAATTTTTGGCGAAAGTTCAAACGTACGGGGGGCGCCAGTTTTATAATATTAGGTTTTCTTTGTTTTGGTTTTTAATTCCTTATTTTTATTATCTTTAGGAATTAAAAACTGTTTTTATGGTTAAATTTAATACATATATCTTGATTTTGGCTGCGGCGATACTATGGAACTCGCTGGGAAATGCGACAGGATTTTGCCGGTAATCCACGTTTAAATTGCGGGATTTCTTTGCTTGAAGCCTGAATGGCCAAGAGGAAAAGGTATGTTTAAAAGAAACTGGACGCTTTTACGCTACAGGCGAAAGCTTTTTGAAGCTATTCAATCTGTCGGGATTGTGATGGCGATAGTTACCGGGCTGGTGTTGCTGACAGGCATTTCTTTTATTGCAATTGAAAAATGGCTTAGCCTTTTCTGATGATTTTTCAGATAGATATTTTGGGATGAAATTATTATGTCTATTCCATGTTTAAAGTTCATGGTGATGGTCTATGTCAGCGTATTGCTTTTGTTGGGTGGCTATATTTATCACTATGATATGAACTATTTCTCGCTGACGTTTCCATATTCTCTTGTGATTGGGGTTGTCCTGTTTGCTTTATTGGGCGTCGGCGGCGCGCTCCTTTTTTTGCGAAAAGCGTGGGGGATGACCCCCGCGTGTTTTTTCTTTGCGCTGGGCGCGGTGATATTGCTGCTGCCCCTTTTTTATTCTCGTGCCGAGTGGGGCGTGCTTACCGTCGGGCGAATGGCCTGCCTGTTTGGCAGTTGGATTATTTACTTTATCCTATTGCAATATCGGGTCATGCAACACGTGCGTATTGCGTTTATCTATACGCTGGTATTAGCCGCTGCCGTGGGAGGCATTTGGCTTTTTTCCTCCCCGGCCGAGGCGGCGGCGGGCTATGCCGGCAGCGGGGGGCGTTGGCCGGATGCCGCGAGCAGTTTATTGGCGAGCGGATTATTGGCGGGATGGGGTCTGACGGTGTTGCCTCGGTTCCGCATGTTGCGCCGAGATAACGAGCGATGGCGTATTTTACTCTTGCTGCCGCTCTTGATCGGTTTATCCGCCGCGCTGGGCTGGGGGGCATCGCAGACCGTTTGTCTCAGCGTGCTATTGGGTGCCGCGCTGTTGACCCTGATGTTTGTGCGCAGATACCCGCTGCATTGCGTGCTCGCGCTGCTGATGACGGCATTGGGATTCTGTCTGGCGATATTGGCGGATGAATTGAACGCTGGCGTTCGTTTGTCGAACGCCGCGCCGTGCTGCGATACGCTGCTTGACTCGCTGGCGCTGGTGGTAGAGCGGCCCTGGTTGGGATGGGGCTATGGCCGATTCGAGCATGGCTTTGAGCATTTACAGGCCCATGCGCTGCCCGCGGTGGCGCGGGCAGGCGCAGCGCGGCAACCCTATAATGAGCTCCTGCTGTGGTGGATAGAAGGCGGCGTCGTTGCGTTGGCGGGCATGTTGTGCCTGCTGGCGGGCGTGGCGGCGCTGGTGCGCCAAACATGGCGACGGGAGCGCATCGCCGCCCGCTTGCACAGCCCGGCCGCCGGGGAAGAGGCCGCGTTGGCGGCGAGCGGCATTCCCTTGCTGCTGTGCGCGCAGTTTTCCTACCCGTTCGGGCTGTCGCTCATCCAATGGGCGGTTTTGACGCTGCTGCTCGTTACGTTGGATGGGCGCAGCAGGCTCAATGCCGGCCGGTTTTGCCGGTTTGTTTTCGCGCGGAGGGAAACGGCGTGAACACGGTCATCAATATCGCCTTCCTGGATATCGACCGCTTTTTTGTCGCCGGGGCGTATCGGGCGTTGAGCGACTATTTTAGTGAACGTGGCATCGAGGCGCGCTGCAGCGAGCCGATGAATGCCGACCTTGTGTTCCAGGCGATCGCCAAAGGCGACATGGCGCGTTTTTGCCATCCTCCCCATGCTCCTCACGCCCTTTATCTCGCCGTTTACGATCTCAGAGAAGCCCGCATTCGCGCCATTTCGGGGTGCCTGAGGGAAGCGGGCAGGGTGTACCGCAATGAAGGCGTCGCAAAGCTGTTGCACACGGTAGCGCGGGTGATAAAAGGCCGAACCGGCGGCGCCTGCGGTTTTTCTTGTTGCGCCTGGTGCCAGCCGTTGCCATTGACGCCGCAGGAAAAACAAGTGATGCGTTACCTGAGTTGGGAAATGACGCCGACCGCCATTGCCCGTCGGCTTCGGGTCAGCATCAAGACGGTGAGCACGCATAAACGGGCGGTGATGAGAAAGATGCATTTTCAGCGCGATGCGGAGCTTTACCGCTGGTTGCGTCTGGGGGAGTTCGGTCAGGGAAATGGCGATAGCCACGTCGTCTGAGCGATGGCATGGCAGGTCCGGGCCTGGCGGCCCGGAGCGACTTACCAAAACAGCGGCGTGGTGCTTTCGGCAAGAAACGCCAGCAGCGTTTCATTGACCGCCGCCGGATTTTCCTTGTTGCTGATATGCCCGGCGTTGGGGATCAGCACATGTCGGCAGCCGAGAAGATCCGCCATGCGCTGGCCTTCCGCCGGCGGGCGCGGCTTATCCTGCGCGCCGGTGATGACGATGCTGGCGGCGGTGATGTGTTCCAGCAGCGCCAGCTTGTCGGGGCGGCCGAAGATCATCCGGCCCAGCGGCACGATGCTTTCGCGCAGGCGCTCGGCGGGCAGGCTTTGCAGATGGGCCAGCAACGGCTGCGACAGCGCAGCGGGCACTTCGTCGGAATAGAACTGCGCGGCGATATATTCCAGCAGCGGCGGCGTGATGGCGCCGGCCTGTTCCACGGCGGCCAGCATGCCCATATAGCGCTGCCGCGCCTCTAGAGTTTCGTCGCCCAGGTAGCTGTCCAGCAGCGCCAGCACTTTCACCCGCTCCGGCGCCAGCGCCGCCAGTTCGGCGCCCCACATGCCGCCGACGGACAGGCCGACGATGCCGAACTCTTCAATATCCAAATGATCCATCAGCGCCAAATGATCGGCGGCGATATCCGACAGGCTGTTTCGCCCGGGTGGCAGCGCCGGTGAATCGCCGTGGCCCCAGAGATCCGGTACGATCAGGCGGTAGCGTTTAGCCAGCGCTTCGAACTGCGGCGCCCACATATTCAGATCGAACAGATAGCTGTGGCCCAGCAGCAATGGAAAGCCTGAACCTACGTCGAGATAATGCAGGGATTTGCCCATCGTTGGCATCTTATCGGTTCCTTATATAAAAAGAGTCCCGGCTGCTTATATCACACTCATATTCAACCCACGGTATTAATTTACCGTAAATTACTCAGGTGGAGGCTTATTTTTAATTATCCATTGCTAACAAGACGTCAATAAAAGGTGACATTAAGGATAATATTCTGGTCGATGCCGGAGCCTTGGTTTATGCTGGCGCTCCTTTCGGTATGGAATAGATAAACAGGGAGTCGCGATGAAAAGACTTTTCAGACTATTAATTATTTTGCTTGTCATTTTGCTGCTGGCGGCGGTGCTGTGGTGGTTCTTCGGGCGCGGCAATCCGAATGCGCTGTGGCAGATAGTCAGCCAACAGTGCGTGCCCAATCAGCAGCAGAACCACGATCCTGCACCCTGCTTAAAGGTGGATTTAACCGAAGGATATGTGCTGTTTAAGGACAGCAAGGGCCCTTACCACGATCTGGTGATGCCGACCGAAAAGGTCAGCGGCATCGAGAGCCCGATATTGCAAGCGGATCGAACGCCGCCTTATTTCGCCCAGGCCTGGAATAACCGCGAACATATATCCAGCGAGCTGGGTAAACCGTTAAAAGACGCATGGGTTTCTCTGGCGGTCAATTCGAAATATGGCCGCTCTCAAAATCAGTTGCATATTCACGTTGCCTGCTTGCGCCAGGATGTCTATAACGCGCTGGGGGAACAGGCTGAGCAATTAGATCAACAGTGGCGGCCGCTGGCGGTGAAATTGGTCGGCCATCAATATCTGGCCAGAAAATTGGCGGGCACCGATTTAACCCAGGAAGATCCTTTCCGCTTGTTGCAAAACTACGTGGTCGAGCAGGGCGACAGCATCGGCAATTACGGCCTGGCGCTGGCGATCAGCCCGCAGGGCGAGATGCTGCTGTTGGCAAACCGTTTGAAGTTGACCGATCTCAACCTGGGGTCGGCCGGTGAAATTCAGGACTACCGGTGCGAGGTCGCGGGGAACTGAGTTTTTCTTATCGCTCCCCGTCGTTGGGGAGCGTACGCCGTGCGATACAAACTAACCAAATGTATTAACTTGCTTTTATTTTATTCTCCCTCCTCTGCTTGATCCTGTTCTCATGTTCGATCTACTATTTGTTTGCACAAGCAAATAAATAATCGAGAGTAACCCGACATGTCACAACCACGTAAACTTCCTGCTGCACTGGGCATCCATCTGGATGTGACCAATCGCCTGTGGCGCACGGCGATGGACCAGTCGGTGAAAATGACCAATCTGACGCGCCCGCATTGGCTGGCGCTGAGTGCGATTGCCGATCTGGGGGATGGCTGCACGTTGAAAGACGTTTCGCAGCATTTGAACGCCGAAGTCTCGACGATGTCGCGCGCGCTGCTGTTTCTGGAAAAAAATCGGCTTATCGCCCGCGATGCTCTGTCCGAAGATAAGCGCGCCAAAGGGGTGAGAATGACCGAGGCCGGGCAGGAGATGCTGGCGCAGTTGGATCATTCCAGCCAGCAAGCGCGGCAAAAACTGCTCAACGGCATTTCGGCCAACGATCTGGAGGCTTTTTACCGCGTATTGTTTGGCATCAAGCATAACGCGATAGCGATGCTCGAACAGGAAAATCTGTTGCCGGACGAGTTTGCTCTTCTGGCGGAGGAGCGAGCGGGTGCGATGAAGCCGGAAGGTGAAGCGTGAACGGCCGCTGGCGGAGAGCACAACAGCTGTGCGTTATCGCGTTGGGGATCTTCTCCTGCTCGGTCTTCGCCAGCCAGAATGACCAACAGGTCATCGCACGGGGAAAATATCTGGCTACCGCCGCAGATTGCGCGGCTTGTCACCGCGGCAGCAATCAACAGGACGCCCCCTATGTCGGCGGTTATGCCATCGCGTCGCCGATGGGCGACATCATCGCCAGCAATATCACGCCCGCCAAAGGAACCGGCATTGGCGACTACAGTGAACAAGAGTTTCGCCGCGCGTTAACGCAGGGCATTCGGCGGGACGGCCAACCCTTGTATCCCGCCATGCCTTATACCGCTTATCGGGGGCTGAGTGATGACGATCTGCACGCGCTGTATCGCTATTTTATGGCCGGTGTCGTACCGGTCGATCGTGCGGTGCCTGAGACCCAACTGACGTTCCCTTTTTCCTGGCGTTATGCGATCCACGGCTGGAACTGGCTGTTTCTGAAAAAGACGCCCGTCGATGCAGACGAGAGGAAGGCGCGTGGCCGCTATCTGGTGGATGTGTTGGGGCATTGCTCGGCGTGTCACAGCCCACGTAACGGGATGATGGCGGAACGCGGCGATCGCTATCTGGCAGGAGGAGAAGCCGGCGGTTGGATCGCGCCGAATATCACCTCGGATCCCGTGAGCGGCATCGGCGGCTGGAGCCAGAAAGAATTGGTGCAGTATCTGCGTACCGGCCGCAATGACAAAGCTCAGGCTGCCGGCGGCATGGCGGAGGCGGTGGAGCATAGCCTGCGTTTCCTGAGTGACGACGACCTCGGCGCCATCGCCGATTGGCTTAAACAAACGCCGCCGATCGTCACCGTACAAGGAACGAAAGCGGCCTATCAATATCAGGGGGGCGGTAAAGGCCGTGCCGCCGGACAGGCGCTGTATGCCGTTTCCTGCGCCAGCTGCCATCGTCTGGGCGGCGAGGGGGCTTATGACGGCCATTTCCCTTCTTTGACGCACAACACCACCGTAGGCAGCGAACGGGCCAATAACCTGATCATGGTGATGCTGTATGGCGTGCAGCGTCAGGGGGAGACGCTGCAGACCTGGATGCCGGGGTTCGCCGATAGTCTGGATGACCGGCAACTGGCTGAATTGGGCAATTACGTATTGCAGCAATTCGGCAATCCGGCGGTCAGGATAACGCCGGAGCAAGTGGCTCTGCAGCGGGCGGGCGGTGAAAAACCGCTGTTGATTACGTCATTGCATTATGTGTTCTGGGGCGGCGTATTGCTGGTATTGATCGTCATTGGGGCGTGGGTGAAACGTCGGGTGAAGCACTGATCCAAGAGAGGATGGCATGAAGTTCAATCTGAACGGCCAGGCGGTCGAATTTAACGGCGAGCCGGATACGCCGCTGCTGTGGGTGATCCGAGAACATTTTAAATTAACCGGCACCAAGTTCGGCTGCGGTATCGGCGCCTGTGGCGCTTGTACGGTACATGTCGACGGTAAGGCTGTGCGTTCATGCTGTTATCCGCTGCAATTGGTGCGCGATCGGCAGGTGACCACCATCGAAGGGCTGTCCATCGATCGCCGTCATCCGGTGCAGCAGGCCTGGATTGCGGAGGACGTGCCGCAGTGCGGCTACTGCCAATCAGGCATGATCATGGCGGTCAGCGCGCTGCTGGCGGAACACCCGAGGCCGGACGATCGGCAGATAGATACGGGCCTGACCAATCTGTGCCGCTGCGCCACTTACCACCGTATCCGTGCGGCGGTGCACCGCGCCGCCGACAAGGGAGAACCCTGAGTATGGCGATCACCCGCAGAACCTTGATAAAAGGCAGCGCGTTGGCAGTGGCCGCCATGTTGCTGCCGATATCGACGCGCAGCCTGGCGGCCGTGGTTTCACAAGACGTGGCGCCACCGGACAGTCAGCATGAATTGAACGATTGGATCTGGATCGACCGCGATGGGCGCATCGTCATCGGCGTGTCGCAATGTGAGGTTGGGCAGGGGATTTACACCGGCCTGGCCGAAGTGGTGGCGGCGGAGATGGATGCCGATTGGGCGCAGGTGACGGTGAAATTCGTCACCGGCCGTGACGCTTACCGTCAGGTTGCCGGGGGCGAGGCTTTCGCGCAGTTTGTCGCCGCCTCAACCTCCATGACCAAATTTTATCAGCGTGCCCGGCTGGCCGGCGCACAGGCGAGAGATTTCTTTCTGCGGGCCGGCGCAAAACATTTCGCGCTTTCACCATCGCAGTGCCGCACGGAGAAAGGCTGGGTGCTTGAGAAAGGCGGGAAGCGCAAGGTCGCCTATGGCGATTTGGTGCGCTATGCCGCCGAACTGCCGTTGGATCCGCAGCCTGCTTTAAAGAGTGAGGCGCAAGAGCGAGAGAGTGTCATTGGCAAGCCGCTGTTGCGGGTCGATACGCCGGAGAAAGTAGATGGCAGTGCGATTTACGGTATTGATATCGACTTGCCGGAGATGCTGATCGGCGTCCCCTGGATGGTGCCCGACCTTAGCGGAAAGCTGGTCGCCGTGCGTAATGAACGACAGATTCGGGCCATGCCGGGCGTGGTGGATCTGGTGCTGACCCGGCAGTGGTCGATGAACAACATGGTCGGATTGGATCATGATATGTCGCTCAATACGGTGATCGTGGTGGCGGCGAGTTACTGGCAGGCCAAAAAGGCGGCTGATTTGCTGGAGGTCGACTGGCTGCCGGGCGCAGGAAAAGCGCTGACCGATAGCGCGATTGCGGCAGAGAATCTGGCGATGCTGGATGGCGATACGCTGGTGCCGGCGGTCGATCGCGGCGAGGCGTCGGCGTTGATTCGTGGCGTTGAACAAGGTTCGCGCTTGCATGAGGCGCGTTACAGCGCACCTTATGTGGCGCACGCCACCCTGGAGCCTTGCAATGCCACCAGCCATTACGGCGAGGGCCGTATCGAAACCTGGGGCCCCTTCCAGGGGCAGGACATGGTGCGCAACGTTCTGGCGAAAATGTTCGGGCTGAAGCCGACGGATGTGGTGGTGAATACGACCTATCTGGGGGGGAGCTTTGGGCGCAAATATCTGCCGGATGCCGTGATGCATGCTACCGCCGCCTCCCGGGCGGTGGGGAAACCGGTCAAAGTGGTCTATCCGCGCGAGATCGACATGCGGCATGAATACTATCGTCCGGCCTGCATCAGCCATTATCGGGCGCTGTTGGATGAAAACGGCTACCCGCAGGCGCTGTGGGCGCGCTATGCCGGGCAGTCGCTCTTCTGGCAAATGCGGCGCGAAACGGTCAACGAGGCCGGGGGATGGGATGAAAGTATGGTGGAGTGCGTTTACAGCACGCCGTATCGCATCCCTCATCTGAAGGTGGAGGCCGGCATCGTCGAACAGCCGATCTCCCTGAGCTATCTTCGCGGTGTCGGCAGCGTCGCCAGTCTGTTCTTTTTGGAAAGCTTTATCAGCGAACTCAGCCATAAGTCCAACCGGGACGAGTATTCGTATCGGCGGCATCTGTTGCAGGACAGCCCGGAAGCGTTGCGCGTCCTGGACGCCACCGCCACGGCGGCCGGTTGGCAGCATGAACCGCCGTCGGGCGTTTCTCGCGGTATGGCGTGCAATATTTGGGTCGGCCGCAATAATGCTTTCACCACCTACGTCGGTTTGGTGGTTGAAATCGCCATTCAGGAGGGGCGACTACGGGTGCTGCGCGCGGTATGTGCGATTGACTGTGGCAAGGTGATAAACCCGAACCTGGTGCGCGCCAACGTAGAGGGCGGCATCGGCTTTGCGCTGACCACCTGTCTGCACAGCGAGCTGCATTTTGAACGGGGCGGCGTGGTGGAAGGGAATTTCGATCGCTATCCGCTGCTCGCGATCGCCGAAATGCCCAAGGTGGAGGTCGTGATACTCGACAGCGCGCGAGCGCCGCAGGGATGCGGGGAAGTGTCGACTGCGGTGGTCGCCCCGGCGATGGCCAGCGCGCTGCATAAGGCCACCGGCAAAACCTATCGTACTATGCCGTTCCCACGCGAGTTCTCGTCGGTGTAACGGCCCGCCGGCTCGATCAGCCGGCGGCTGCCGTGCGGTCAGAGCTTTTTCAGCAGCGCCAGCAGTTGCGCTTCGCTTTTCTCCGCCAATCCGTCGATCGCCAGTTTGATGATGTCGGAGCGGGTGATACGCACGATGCCGTTGCGCGCCGCCTGCACGATCACTTCATCGATAGCCTCAATGTGGTTGTCCGTCAGGCTGACGGAGATCGCCTTATAAGTACGCTTGCGGCCGGCCGGCTTGGCTTCCGGCGCGGGCGCCGCAACCGGCAACGTATGCGAGGTGGCGCTGTTGATGAATTCGTCTTCCGACATGCGGTGGGTGGGGGTGCGTTTCTTCACAGGATCACCTCTTTCACCAGGCATTCAATTTCGGTCTGCGCCTTTTCATTGTTCGCTTCGTGCACGGTGATGGCTTCACCCCAGGCATCGCGGTAAATCTTGCGGTCGCACAGGCGATTGCTCACCAGGGTGAACTCCGGGTATTCACTCAGCACCTGCGCCGCTTCGTTGGCTTCATTAATGAAGATATTGGTCGGGCACATGTTCAATACGATGTAGCCTTTGACCTTCTCGTTGTATTCCTGCGCGGTGGAGAACATCTCCGACAGATAGCCGATGGTGTCGAGATCCATCTGCGAAGGGCGCAGCGGCGAGAGGAACAGATCGGCGGCCAGCAGGCCGGAGCGCAGTTCGGCGCTGTCGCGGCCGGCGGTATCGACGATCACGTAGTCGTAATGGCGATCGAGCTCCAGCAGCGTTTCCTTGATTTTACCCGACGCGGCCACCACCGGAATGTGCGGCAGCCCCTCGACATTCTGACGGTCGTTGTACCAGGTCATGATCGATTTCTGGTCGTCGGCATCGACGATGATCGCCGTCTTGCCTTGCTTAAGAATCAGATACCCGGCGATATTCACTGCTTTCGTCGATTTGCCGACGCCGCCTTTTTGCGAGCCAATCAGAACAATCATGCTGCCATCTCTCAAGTTATTAAGCGGGTAACTTATTAAGTTAATGTGCTTATTAGGTTGATAATCAAACAGGTTAACAAGAACAACTCGCGAACAATATGCACCAACTGCGGCGGCTTGCCAAGCCAGTATGTTGTTAACTGCGCAGCTTATTTTGCGGTGAATGGACCGGATGGGTAAGTAGGAATTCTCTGGGAAGTGGCGGAACGGAAGCGCCTTTTGTTAGTTTAACAGCTTAATAAGTTAGTGGCTCATTAAGCTGTCGATGGCGTTACTTCTTCATCATCGCCTTCAGGTTGGCGAACGGGTTGTGGGTGGCGACACCGATATCTTTTTGCGCATCTTCACCGGCCACCACCGTCGAACCGTATTGATCGGCCTCGGTGTATTTCGAGTGTTCGTGGTCGTGGCAATACAGACACAACATTTCCCAGTTGCTGCCGTCTTCCGGGTTGTTGCTGTGATCGTGATCGATGTGATGCACCGTCAGCTCGCGCAGGTTGGAATAAACGAATTCGCGCGAGCAGCGCCCGCATACCCAGGGGAACAGTTTCAGCGCTTTTTCGCGGTAGCCGGTTTCCAGCTTCGCATAGTTTTTGGGGATATAGGCCATGGTGGTCGTCCGTCGTGAATCACTATGCGGCCAATAATACCACAGTGCGTGCGGCTACAACGTGCGGCTCATCACCGTGACGGTTTCACCGGCGACCTGGCGTTGCTCCAGAGGGCGCCAGCCGAGTTTCTGATACAGCGTCTGCTGGTCGGGCGTATACAGATACAGTTCGCTGATGCCCTGGATTCGACCGTGCTCGATGCAGCGCGCGATCAGGTTGCGGGCAATGCCTTGGCCGCGGTGCTGCGGGTGGGTAAAGACTTCGCTCAGCCAGTATTGGCGCTCCGGTTTATCTGTCAATTCATATAGCGTCAAACTGGCGGTGCCGACGATCTGTTGCTGTGGCGACAGCGCCAGCAACACGACGCCTTGGCTCTCGGGTGCGCAGCGTTCAGCCAGCCGCCGGCTGATGGTATCGCGGCTGCTCCACTGCGCAAAGGCGCCCCATTCCTGGTGCAGCAACGCGGCCAGTTCCTCAATGCGCCGGCGATGGGCGAGCAGCGGTTCGATATGCATGATGTGCCTATTTTTTTTAAAGTCGGGAAAAAAGCCGCTCCTGCCTAAGCGGCCGGTTAATGAAACGTCTCCACCGCCCAGTCGATGAACGCCCGCAGCTTGCCGCTGAGGTGGCGATTGGACGGGTAGACCACGTACATCTGCTCCGGCGGCGGCTGCCAGTCGTGCAGCAGGCTGACCAGTTCGCCGCGCTCGAGGTGCGGCTGCGCCATAAACCGATAGATCTGGATGATGCCCAAGCCGGCCAGGCTCGCCGCCAGCAGCGCGTTGCCTTCATTGATGCTGACCGGGTAGCGCTGTTGGATGGCGATCTCTTTGCCGCGCTCGACATAGCGTTGCGGATGGATGCGGTCGTTGACTGGATGGCGGTAGTGCACCATCGGAAAACCCTGTTCCAGATCGCACGGATGGCGCGGGGTGCCGTGGCGCGCCAGATAGGCCGGGGTGGCGCAGCTGACCCAGTCCAGATCGAACAGACGCCGGGCGATCAGGCTGGAATCGGCCAACGGACCGCTGCGGATCACGCAGTCGGCGCTGTCGCTGATCAAATCGATAACGCGATCGCCGATGCTGAGATCGATCTGGATTTGCGGGTAGCGTTCCAAAAAGCCGGGCAGCGCCGGCAACAGCAGTTGGCGGGCGGTGCCGCTGCCGGTATCGATGCGCAGCACGCCCTGCGGAGAATTCTGCGACTCGGTCAGACAGCCCTCCATCTGCTCCAAATCCGCCAGCCATTTCACCGTATTCTGGTAATAGCATTCGCCTTCGCGGGTGACCGACACGCTGCGGGTGGTGCGCTGGAACAGTTTGGTCTGCAGGTGATCCTCCAGATTTTGGATCAGCTTGGTGACCGTCGCTTTCGGCATGCCCAGCGAATCGGCGGCGCGGGTAAAGCCGCCGGTTTCCACGACGCGGTTAAAGACCCGGATAGCGAGCAAATGATGGTCCATAGGTTCTCAACGCCATGCCCCGGCGGTGGCCGGGGCATGTTTCTGCAGATAGATAATGATTAACACTGTTTAGCGCCAATCGCGCCGGAGCGCAAGCTGAGGCCAAATACCAGCGTGGCGGAGAGGATCAGCGCGCCGCCAAACAGCATGGCGCTGCTGACGCCCTGCCAGTCCACCACCTCGCCGCCCAGCAGTGCGCCGGAGGCCAGCGCGATCTGGATGACGCACACCAACAGCGCCTGACCGGCTTCCGGCGCCTGCGGCACGGCGGCGAACATCCAGTTGGTGGCGCAGACCGGCACGGCGCCAAAGGCCAGCCCCCATACCAGCACCATCAAAGTGGCGCCGGCGAGGCCGCTGAGCAGCGGCGAAACGATCAAAATGCCCGCCAGCATGGCGGCGATCAGTATGAAGGTGGCGCGCAGGCTGTGTTCCGCCAGACGCTCGCCGAGAAAGGTGCCCAGCAGGCCGATGGCGCCATAGGCCAACAGCTGCAGCGAGATCGCCGATGGGCTGAGCACGAACACCTGCTGCAGCAGGGGCCGCAGATAGGTATAGGCGGCGAAGTGGCCGATGAACAACAGCACGATGGCGATCAGGCCGATGCGCGCCATCGGCAGGCGCAGCGGCAGCACCAGATCGCGCGGCGTGACCGGTCGGGAAGGCGGTACCGACGTGAGCAAACGCAGCTGCGCCAACAGTACGCCGACTGCCAGCGCCGCACCGCCGAAGAAGGCGGCGCGCCAGCCGAACAGATCGCCGATCAGGGCCCCGGCCGGCACGCCGCATACCGCGCCGACCGAGATGCCGCTGAGGATCAGCGCAGTGGCGCGGCCCTGGCTGGCTTCCGGCACCAGATGGCGGCCGTAGTTGGCGGCGAATGACCAGAAGCCGCCGACGCAGATGCCCAGCAGCACGCGGCCCAGCAGCATCATCGGGAAGTTGACGGCCAGTGCCGCCACCAGGTTGGACACCATCAGCAGCAACGACAGCCCCAGCATCAGCAGGCGTCTGTCCAGCCGGCCGGAAGCCAGACTCAATACCGGCGCGGCCACCGCCGCCACGATGCCGGGCATGGTCACCATCAGCCCGGCGGTGCCGGTGCTGACGCTGAGCGAAGGGGCGATGTTGGTCAGCAGGCCGATCGGCAAAAACTCGGTGGTGACCATGACAAAACAGGCGACCGTCAGCGAGAAGATCGCCGGCCACGGGGATGATGCAGGGTTATCTTTATTATTCAGCATAATGCCGCTCTTCTCAGGTGAATGCGCAGGCCGCGCTCGGGGCGCGGCGTGATCAAAGTCACAATCTACGGCAGGCTGAAGGCGCAGATAAATCCATCTGCGGTGGTTACACTGTTTCTGAGGGGGAACAATGACGGCAGCGAGTTAAAACGCGGCTTGCGCCGCGCCGAGGGGAAAGGAATAAAACGGTATAAGGTTATGACCGGGCCGCGCGCGGCGCTAGAGCCCCGGCGCTTTCCACAATGAGGTGGTCAGGCCGCTATCCACCAGCGTCAGCTGATCGGCGTAGACTCGCCGCCAGTTTTCTTTCTGTTCCTGATACCGCGCATGGTTGGTGAGATCCGGCTGATGCTCGCGCTCCCAGCGCACCAGCTGCTCACCGGTTTCGGCCAGCGACGCGTAAAGCCCGGCGCCGACCCCGGCGGCGATCGCGCAGCCCAGCGCGGTGGCTTCTTTCACCACCGGCACCCGCACCGTCAGGCCGGTGACGTCGCTGAGGATCTGGCTCCACAGTTTGCCCTTCGCACCGCCGCCGGCGAACACCAGCGAGCGGGCCTGCACGCCGGAGAAGGCGGCGATCTGCTCCAGATTACAGGCGGAGACGATGGCGGCATTCTCCTCCAGCGCGCGGAACAGCGTCTGTTTGTTGCAGCGTTCAGGATCGATAGACATGTTGATGAATGACGGCGCCGCGTGATACCAGGTTTTGAAATGCATGGCGTCGGAAAAGATCGGCATCACGCCGTAGGCGCCCGGCGGCACCCTGGCCGCCATCTCTTCCAGCAGGCTGTAAGCGTCGATCCCCAGTCGCTGCGCCAGCAGTTTCTCTTCGGCGCAGAAAGCGTCGCGGAACCAGCGCATGGTCAGGCCGGTAAAGAAGCTGATGGATTCCGCCTGCGCCATGCCGGGAATGACGTGAGGGTTAATGCGGATGTTCATTTCCGGATCGATGGCCGGTTCCGGCAGGTTGACGATTTGCTGCCAGAAGGTGCCGCCGAGCACCGCCGTCTGCCCGGCGCGCACGATGCCGAGCCCCAGGCTGCCGAGCTGCACGTCGCCGCCGCCCATCACCACCGGGGTGCCGCGCAGCAGCCCGCTCTCCTGGGCCGCCTGCTCGGTGACGCGCCCCAGCACGACGCCGGTCTCTTTCACCGGCGACAGAATATCGGCGCGCAGCCCGGCCATATCGAGCAGCGCCGGCCGCCAGTCGCGGCTGGTCAGATCCAGCATGCCGGTAGTGCCGGCGTTGGAAGGATCGACCGCCAGCTCGCCGCTCAGCATGTAGGCCAGCCAGTCGCTGATCATGGTCAGCGTCGCCGCCTGGCGATAGATGTCCGGCCGGTGGTGCGCCAGCCACAGTAGGCGCGGCATGGCGCTCAGCGCCAGCGTCTGGCCGGAGTACTGGTAGACCTCACGTTCGAAGCCGTGGTTGTGCAACTCTTTCAGTTCGCTGACTTCATGGCTGGCGCGCGCATCGACATTGGCGCAGGCCCAGATCGGCACGCCGTTGCGATCGTACAGAACGATGCCTTCACGCATCGAGCAGCAGGCTACCGCACGGATCGCCTGCGCGCTCAGCCCCGCGCGCTGCAACGCCTGGCGGATGCACTGGCAGGCCAACTGCCAGTTGCGGTTGAGATCGAATTCCATCGAGCCGGGTACGCCCGGCACCGCGAGGTGTTGCCACTCGGCCTGGCCGTGCGCGATCTGATTGCCCGCCAGATCGAAGATCACCGCGCGGATGCTGCCTGTTCCTGCGTCCAGCGCCATCAAGTAGTTATCCATAGCCTATGCTCTCAGGGGGAGGAATAGTAACTATAGATGCCGCCGTCTTCCCTCGCCGGGGGCGGGGTGGGCATCGCCGGTGCGATTTGTGAGCCAGGCGGCAAAATTACCGTTGCGGCAGGGCAATCGACGGGAATAAACCTATGGTTGGAAAGCGCCATGCTGCGGCGCGCCGTTTAAACAAGGAGCTGTCATGCACGTCACATTGGTAGAGATCAACGTTAAACAGGACAAGATCGACGAATTTATCGACGTTTTCCGCGCCAATCACCTGGGGGCGATCGAAGAGCCGGGCAACCTGCGTTTCGACGTGCTGCAGGATGAGCATATTCCGACGCGGTTTTACATCTACGAAGCCTATCGCGACGAGCAGGCGGTGGCGGCGCACAAGCAGACCCCACACTATCTGCAGTGCGTGGAGAAGCTGGAAGCGCTGATGACCGGCCCGCGCAAGAAAACCACCTTCATCGGCCTGATGCCGGAATAAACGCCGGCGTTTGCCGGTGTCCATGCGCCCGGTTTGGTTGTAACCTGCAAGGCAAAGCGAATTTTCAATGGGATAAGCGGGGCGAGGATGACATTGCGCGATCGGCTGTTGGCGCTGTTGGTGGTGGTGATCTGGGGCGTGAATTTCGTGGTAATCAAGTTCGGCCTGCAGGGGATGCCGCCGTTCCTGTTGGCCGGGATGCGTTTTTTACTGGTGGCGTTGCCGGCGATCTTCTTTATCCCGCGCCCGACCATCCCGTGGAAATGGCTGTTGCTCTACGGCATGACCATGAGCTTCGCGCAGTTTGCCTTTCTGTTTGTCGCCATCAAGGTGGGCATGCCGGCGGGGTTGGCCTCGCTGGTGTTGCAGGCGCAGGTGTTCTTCACCCTGCTGTTAGGTGTCGTGCTGATGGGCGAAAAGCTGCGCGTGAATCATTTCGTCGGCATCGCCATCGCCAGCGGCGGCATGCTGGCGCTGGCGCAGGCCAGCCTGCATAAGCCGGGCAGCGGCGCGGTCCCCCTGGCGGGCCTGCTGCTGACCCTGGCGGCGGCGTTCTCCTGGGCGCTGGGCAACCTGACCAACAAGAAGATCCTGGCCGGTTTCCCGCAGCGCAACATTTTGTCGCTGGTGGTGTGGAGCGCGCCGATCCCGGTACTGCCGTTCCTGATTTGCAGCTGGCTGTTCGACGGCCCGCAGGCGGTGCTGGCCAGCCTGAGCCATGTGCAGGTCGGCACCTGGCTGGCGGTTGCCTATCTGGCGTTCGCCGCCACGCTGTTCGGTTATTCGGTGTGGGGCAGCCTGCTGGGGCGCTACGAAACCTGGCGCGTCGCGCCGCTGACGCTGCTGGTGCCGCTGGTCGGGCTGTTCGCCGCCTGGCTGCTGCTGGACGAAGCGCTGTCGCCGGCGCAGTTCGGCGGCGCGTTGCTGGTGCTGGCCGGCATGGCGGTCAATACCTTCGGGTTGCCGCGCCGACGGGCCGTCGCGGTGCGCTAAACCTAACAGGGCAATTCTGTTCAATACGTTGTCGGCGCGGCCCGGCATTCTGGCGCCTGTGAATTTTTCCTCAGGTGCCCTCATGAATAATATCTACCTTTCCATGGCCGCATTTGCGCTGGCGGCCTCCATCACGCCCGGCCCGGTCAACATCGTCGCATTGAGCGCTGGGGCGCAGTTCGGCTTTGGCGCGACCCAGCGTCACGTGGTCGGCGCCACGCTGGGGTTTACCCTGTTGCTGGTGCTGCTGGGTTTGGGCATGCACCAACTGCTGATCCTGTGGCCGGCGTTGACCCGCTTGATCCAATGGGCCGGCGTGGCCTTCCTGCTGTTTATGGCCTACCGGCTGGCGTTTGACGACGGCAGGCTGGGCAACGGCGAGGCGCAGGCGCCTTCCTGTTGGTACGGCGCGCTGATGCAATGGCTGAACCCCAAGGCGTGGCTGGCGTCGGTGGCCAGTCTCGGGGCGTTTGTCGGCGACGGTGACATCCGGTTGCTGTGGCAGTTCGCCGGGCTCTACTTCGTGATTTGCTATGCTTCGGTGGCCTGCTGGGCTTACGTTGGCGCGATGTTGCGCGGCCTGCTCAGGCAGGCGCGCAACGTACAGCGTTTCAATCGCGCGATGGCGGCGTTGCTGGCGGCCAGCGCCTGCTATCTGTTGGCGGAGGGTTTTTGATACTGGCCGGGCGTCGCGGCCAGCAACTGTTTGAAGGTGCGCTGGAAGTGCGCCTGATCGGCAAAGCCGCTTTCGCTGGCGGCCGCGGCGATCGGCAGGCCGCTTTTCAATAGCCGATGGCCGTGCTGCACGCGGCGATTGACCAGATAGGCGTGCGGCGTCATGCCGTAGCGCTGGCGGAAGGCGCGGATCAGGTAGGAGGGCGAGAGCGCGGCGGCGTGGCAAATGTCTTCCAGCGTCAGCGACTGAGTGCAGTGCGCGTCGATAAACGCCGCCGCCGCTTCCAGTCGGGGGTGCGGCGGCGTCTCCGGATGGCGGCCGCTGCCCAGCGCGAGCTGCAGGGCGCTGAAATACTCCACCAGGGCGATCTGTTTTTCCAGCGCGCCGCACTGCGCGTTCGTCAGCAGCGCGTACAGTTGGTTCAGCCCGTTGAACAGCGCCGGATCGCGGCTGAGCGGCCGGCTGAAGGGGACAAAGCGGTCGCCGTCGCCGCCCATCATTTCCTGCTGCAGCGCGCCGAGCCAGGCGAGATCGAGATAGAACATGATGTATGACCAACGGCGGTCGGCGATCGGGTTGCAGGCATGCGCCTGCTGCGGATTGATGACAACCACATCGCCGGCGCCGACCTGCATGCGCCGCTCGCCGTTGACATAGGTGCTGACGCCGCCGGTGATGGCGCCGATGGAAAAGAATTCGTGGCTGTGCAGGCTGTAGCACACTTTGCGGCCATCATTGATGGCGCGCGCTTCGACAAAAGGCAACTGCGGGTCGCGCCAGAACTGGGGCGTTTTTTCACTCATGCGCTTTCCTTTTCACTGCGGCGGCATCACAGTGTTATAGCCTGAAAGCGACGAAAAGGGGAATGGCGGATGATGATTTTTAACGTGTTCGGCCGCCTGGTAGGCGTGAAGCGTATCGGGGACGAATGGCGGCTGTTCCGCGTGACGCTGCCGGAGCGCAAATATGCCCCCAGCTACGATATCGTGTTGCCGGCGGATCTGCGCGAAGAGGAGATCGCCGGCTATCTGGGGGATATCTATCACGAAGCCGCGACCCCGCAGCGGCCGGACGTGTTTCGCGTCGAGTAGCGCGGGCGTTACTCTTCCGCGTTGCGCGCCATGAGGCGGCGCTGATGTTCCTCGCTGGCGGCCTGGATCTCTTCCAGCACCGAGCCGACGTCGGCGCGCTTTTGGATTTCGCTGAATCGGCCGCTGAGGACGCTGTCCGGCGTCAGCGTGCCTTCCTGATACAGCGCCCAGATCTCTTTGGCATATTGGCTGTCGCGCAGCTCCGGCGCAAATTGGCCGTAATATTCCGCCAGATTGTCGATATCGCGCTCGAACATGCTTTTGGCGTGGTTGTTGGCGGCGGCGTCCACCACCTGCGGCAGATCGATGATCACCGGCCCGTCTTTATCCATCAGCACGTTGAATTCCGACAGATCGCCGTGCACCAAGCCGGCGCACAGCATGCGCACCGCGTAGTTCATCATCAGAGCATGATCGGCGCGCGCCTGTTCCGGCGTCAGGATGACATCGCTCAGACGCGGCGCCACCAGGCCTTCCTCGTCGGTGATCAGCTCCATCAGCAGCACGCCGTCCAGGCAGATGTCCGGCTGCGGCACCCGCACCCCGGCCCTGGCCAGCAGATACAGCGCGTCCACTTCGGTGTTCTGCCAGGCTTCTTCCTGTTGCTGACGGCCGAATTTGGAGCCTTTGCTCATGGCGCGCGCGTCGCGGCTGTTGCGCACCTTGCGCCCTTCCTGATAGTGCACGGCCTGCTTGAAGTTGCGCTTCTCGGCTTCTTTGTACACTTTGGCGCAGCGGATCTCATCGCCGCAGCGCACGATAAACACGTCGGCTTCTTTGCCGCTTTTCAAACGGCGGATGACTTCGTCGATTAATCCGTCATCCACCAGCGGCTGGAGTCGTTTTGGAATTTTCATGCAGCCTTGTACCCTATTTAGGCTCCGGTGTGAATGGCTTGCGCAGTTGATAGCGTAAGTTAGACCCGAAAGGCAAACATTAGTTTTGCCGCCGCGGCATCATTGCGCGGCGGCGGGCGTTCACAGGCTGCCTGTCGGCACCCAGACGCTGACGCTGCCGGCGTTGACCGGGAAATGGGCGCTGCCCTGGTCGTCGGTGGTGATTTCCTCCTGGCGGTTACCGAGGAAATCGCGCCAGGCGGTGCGCGCCAGATCGGCGCCGAGCGCGACCGTCTTGCCGCTTTCGCCGCCGTTGGTCAACACCACCACGCAGCCGGGGGCGTCGGCGGTGCCGGCGCGGCTGAAGGCCACGCAGTGGCTGTCGTCGAAGTAGTCGGTTTGCGGGCCGTTGGCGAAGCGCTGGCGAGCGGCAATCAGCTTCTCCAGCTCCGGGATCGCCGGCATGTCAATCTGGTACTCGCCGCCGTCACGCCCTTTATCGCGGTAACTGGCGCCATAAAGGTCGGGGTAAAACACGCAGGGCACGCCCTGTTCGCGCAGCAGGATCAGCGCGTAGGCCAGCGGTTTGAACCAGGGTTCCACCGGCGCCTCCAGCGATTGCAGCGGCTGGGTATCGTGGTTGGCGACCAGCGTCACCGCGTGGGCCGGATCGGCGGCGGTCAGGGTATCGGTGAAGATCTGCGCCATGTCGAAGCCGTCGCCCTGTTTTGACGCCTGATGAAACTTCAGGTGCAGCGCCACGTCGAACAGCATCACTTTGCCGTCCACCAACTCGATGTATTGTTGCAGCGCGCTGAGATCGTGCGACCAGTATTCGGCGACGATAAACAGATCGCGCTGCGCGCTGTCGCGCACGTGATCCGCCCACTCTTTGAAGAACCAGGCGGGAATGTGTTTGGCGGCGTCGAGGCGGAAGCCGTCGCACGGCAGCGTGTCCAGCAGCCAGCGCGCCCAGTATTTGAGCTCCTCTGTCACGGCGGTATTGCGGAACTCCACGTCGGCGCCCATCAGGTAGTCGTAGTTGCCTTTCTCGTCGTCGACCTGATCGTTCCAGCCGTCGTCGCCGTAGTCGTTGGCGATTTTAAACACCCCTTTATCGTCCGGCTGCTCAACGTAATCGACGCCGCTGAAGCATTTGTAATCCCAGATAAACTCGGAATGCGCGCCCTGGCGGCCGGGGAAGGTAAAGCGGGTATAGGCCAGCGCGTCGAAGCCCTGGTCGTCAATGTCGTTGCGGTTGTTGGCGTCCACCTTGAACACGTGCACCCGTTCTTTCTCGTCCGCGCCGAGCTTGTGGTTGAACACCACGTCGTAGAGCACCCCCACGCCGTGTTCGCGCAGCGCAGTGGCGGCGTGTTCGAGCGCCGCCTTGTCGCCGTATTTGGTGGCCACGCTGCCTTTCTGGTCAAACTCGCCCAGATCGAACAGATCGTAGGTGTCGTAACCGACGGAGTAACCGCCGGAAGCGCCTTTGTAGGCGGGCGGCAGCCACAGATCGGTAATGCCCAGTTCGGCGAGGTGCGGGGCGCGTTCGGCGGCCTCCTGCCACAGTTTGCCGCCGTCGGGGTAGTACCAGTGGAAGAATTGCAGCAGGGTGGTTTTTTTCGTCATGAGCCAGCGTCCCGGTTAGCCAGAAGGAAAGGAGCAGTTAAAGCATGGGCTACTTTTGGCAAAAGGGACAAGTTTGGCATAGGCGGCCCGAGAAGGCCGCCCGAGAGACTGCTTAACGCTGGCTGGCGTAATGAGGTGAGCGCGGGCCATAAAGAATGGCGCCGTTCTGACCTGTTGCCGACAGGAGGCGAGTGTTGGCGATGGCACCAATGTCGAACCCTTTGTCGCTGATGGTATCCGCGATTTGTGAAATCGCGGCGCTGATCACCATGCCCAGCAGGCCACCTGAATTGTTGTTGCCTTCGTTGCTGGATGCGGTGGCGGTGCCGGCCCACAGCTGTTTGCCGTTGCGCAGGTCAACCAGGCGAGCGGCTACGGTAACGCGAGTTTCGCTGCTGATCACCATGTAGCTGGTACCGTATTGCGTGACATCCAGGTACAGCACGGTGTCGGCGCCGAAAATCTGGTGCAGTTTTTTCGGACTGACGGCGCGGATGTCGTTGGCGTTGGTTAGACCGTTTTGCAGGAAGGTTTCCTCCACTACAGCGACCGGCAGCACATAGTAACCGGCCTCGGCCAGCGGTAAGGTTGCACTGGCGAGCACGCTGTGGCTGGCTTTGACATCCGGCGACTGATTAACCGGCGGCAAGACCAGGATCGACTTCGGCTTGCTCTCATGGAATGCCGCATAGTCATAAGGCGTTTGCTTAGCACAGCCGCTCAGCAACAGGATGGCGGTAACGCTGAGGAAAGTGAGTACACGCTTCATTTAAAGCTCCCCTTATCCTTGGCCATCAGGAAATTCATAAACGATGCCGATTCCGGGAACAGCGCTTTTTCCGTGTTGAATTCACTCATGGCTTGTCCGTCGTTGCCGGTTTTGCTGTACAGCAGCCCCAGTTGCGCATGCAGCCCCGGCGGTACGGCTTTATCCTTGGCGCGGGATTTCTCGACGATCTCTTTCAGCGTAGCGATCTGCTGCTCAGGGCTTTGCCCATCCTGCTGGTAGTATTGATAAAGAGAAGTTTGGTAGCCATCCCAATTGTAAAGCGTTTTCGGCGCGGCGCAGCCGGCCAACAGGGTCGCTGCAAACAGCGCCCCGCCCATTTTTTTAGTTATCATCTTTCTGCTTCTAGTCCGTTAGTTAGCAGGGCGCCATGCGCCGTTTTCGAGACCGGTAACCAGGTTATTGACGGCTTCACGCACGGCCAGATCCAGCACCTTGCCGTTAAGGGTGGAGTCGTAGCTGGCGGTGCCCCCGAAACCGATGATTTCGCGATTGGACAGTTCGTATTCACCGGCGCCCTGAGAGGAATAGACGACTTCTGAGGTCTGTACGTTCACGACGTTCAGATTAACTTTGGCGTAAGCGACCTGTGATTTACCCCGGCCCAAAATGCCCCACAGCTGATGATCGCCGACTTCTTTGCGGCCGAATTCAGTGACATCGCCGGTAATCACATAGTTGGCGCCTTTCAGCGTTTGTGCTTTCCCTTTAATGCCGGCTTCAGTTTTCAACTCTTCCATGTTGGCGCGATCCAGCACGTTGAAACGGCCAGTCTGCTGCAAATGCGTGATCAGGATAGTCTTGGACTGATTGCCCAGCCGATCGACGCCATCGGAGAAGATGCCATTCATGTAGCTGGAGCGGTTGTCGAATTTACCGACGGCGATAGGGCTGCGTGGGCCCTGATAAGTGGTGTTGTAGGAAGCCACTTTCGGCACTTCCAAAGAGCGGGAGGATTCGGTCGCGCAGCCCGCCAGCAAAGTGACGGAAAGGGCGACGGAACAGACGGCGAGTGATTTTTTCATTGGCATGCGATCTCTCCATGAGCATAAAACGGCGCGGGAGCAACCCGCGCCCGATGTTTCCATAACGAGCATTGTCGCCGTTATGGAAGCGCCGCGATCCTGCCATGAATATGTAACAAATTACAACAAGATATCGGCATTAATGCCGCTATTAACATTGTTGTAACCTATTGTAATGCAATGAATTGATATCGATTTCTTCTCTCATCCGCAGATTTTTTCACGATTGTATGTTTTTTAACTGGTTTATTGTTTTATCAACATTAAATTAATGAATTTTTATTCTGATTTTTTTGAATTAATCAGTTTACTGTATTGGGTAATGTAACGTTTTGCATCAGCTCCTCTGTTATACCGGGGTTCATGGCGGTTTGATGATCCGTTAAGGTAGTGAGAATTAGGTAACACTATCAACTAAATCTCATTTTTTATCGGTAGCTAATTGGGGATATCAATTGTGAACATCAGGGATTTCAGAGCATTGGCGCGCAATTTGGTCAGAGAATTCGGCATGTTGAACAAGCAGAGCAACGGCTCGCGCTTTTCGCCGCTGCAGATCCATCTGATGATCGAAGTCAGCGAGCAGCCGCTGGGCGTCACCGAGCTGGCGGCCCGGCTGTGCATCGACAAGGCCAGCGCCAGCCGGGCGCTGCGCAGCCTGGTGGCCGCCGGCGTGATAGAAACGGTGGATCATCCGGATGACAGGCGGCACAACCTGCATCGGCTGAGTAAACAGGGCGGCAAGGCGCTGGCCGGCATCGAGAGCGACGCCGACGGTTTTATGCAGGCGGCGCTGGCGCAGTTGGGTGACGATGAGCTGGCGAGCACCACTGCGGCGATGAAAAAGATGACCGCGGCGCTGCGGAGCGCACGCAAACAGCGCGACGCCAATCTGCGGGTGCGGCCGATCGCCGAGCGCGACGATGCGGCGATGGCGGCGATCATTCGCGAGGTGTTTCGCGAGTACGGCATGGACAAGATGGAAGGCGTCAGCCTGCACGATCCCGATCTCGATCGGCTGACCGGCCTGTATCGCGACAACGGCGGCCGCTACTGGGTGCTGGAGCGGGACGGGCAGGTGGTGGGGGGCGTCGGCATGGCGCCGCTGGCCGGCGAAGAGCCCGGCTATTGCGAGCTGCAGAAACTGTTCTTCAAACCCGGCGCGCGCGGGTTGGGCATGGCGCGCTATATGGTGGTGCAGGCGCTGAAGGCGGCCCGGGCGGCAGGGTATCGCTATTGCTATCTGGAAACCACCGAACAATTGAAAGAGGCGATCGGGTTGTATTACGCGCTGGGTTTCACGCTGCTGACGGAACGGCGCGGCAATACCGGCCACCACGGCTGCAATGTGTGCATGCTGAAAAATCTGCAGAACGACGATATGTGAGCGGTTTCAAGGTTAACGCCCGCGCCTTGTGTCACCCTGTTAACCGTTTGATAACAATCACAACGTTTTATCAGGGAGGAGAATTATGTTGGGGGATCCCATGGCGCTGTCTGCGCTGGTCACGCTGGTGGTCATCGCGCTATGGGCCAGCGCCCGTTTGCCGGAGTATTTGGTCGCGTTGCTGTTCTTTGCGGCGGTGATGGTATTGCAGCTGGCACCCGCCGCGGTGACCTTTTCCGGTTTCGCGTCTTCCGCATTCTGGCTGGTGCTCAGCGGTTTCGTGTTGGGCACCGCCATCCGCAGCACCGGCTTGGCGGATCGCCTGGCCAACCGACTCTTGCCGCATCTGGCCGGTTCCTGGCCGCGCCTGGTGGGCGGCGTGGTGGCGATAAGCTACGCGTTGGCGTTTGTCATGCCCTCCAACATGGGGCGGATTACGCTGCTGATGCCGATCGTCATGGCGTTGGCCGAGCGCGCCGGTCTGACTGAAGGTTCGCGCGGCCGCATCGGTTTGGCGCTGGCGGTGGGGTTCGGCACCTTCCAGCTTTCCGCCAGCATCCTGCCGGCCAACGTGCCTAACCTGGTGATGAGCGGCGCGGCAGAAAGCGCCTACGGCAGCCACTTCGCCTATCTCTCTTATCTGCTGTTGCATGCCCCGGTGCTCGGGGTGGCCAAAGGCGCATTGTTGACGTTGTGCATCTGCGGCCTGTTCCGTGCGCGGCCGCAGCCGGTGGCGACCGAGGCGGGGCAAACGCCGCTCAGTGCCGCCGAGTGGCGGCTGATCGCGCTGTTGGGCATTACGGTACTGTTGTGGATGACCGACAGCTGGCACGGCATCGCCCCCGCCTGGATAGGGTTGGCGGCGGCCTGCTTCTGCCTGTTGCCGCGCATCGGTTTTCTCAACGGCGAGCAGTTCGCCGCCGGGGTCAACGTGCGCACCTGTATTTACGTGGCGGGGATCCTGGGGCTGACTGCATTGGTCAGCCACTCGGGGCTCGGCGATCGGTTGGGCGGCGCGCTGCTGGCGATGATGCCGGATCTGCACGGCAAACCGTTTGCCGCATTCGGTTCGCTGGTGGGGATCACCGCGCTGTTGAATTTCGTGGTGACCGCCAACGGCGTGCCGGCGCTGTTTACCCCGCTGGCGCAGGCGTTGTCCGCAGGCAGCGGCTTGCCGCTGCTGACGGTGCTGATGACCCAGGTGATCGGTTACGCCACGCCGCTGTTGCCGTATCAGGCCTCGCCGATCGTGGTGGCGATGGGGATGGGCAAAGTGCCGGCGCGCGAAGGGCTAAAGCTGTGCCTGCTGTTGGCCGCGCTCAGCTTCGCACTGCTGGTGCCGTTGGACTATCTGTGGTTCAGGCTGCTGGGGTGGATCCCGTAAACAGCCCCGCGCCGCCGGCAAAGCAGTCTTCGTCCAGCGTCAGGGTGGCGATTTTATGCACCGGTCCGCGCATGCTGACCTGAAAATCGCCGCTGAAGGCGATCTGCAGTTCGCCGCCCGGCATCCGCACACTAACCCGCTCGCCGACTCGTCCCAACTTGCGCATCACGCTGGCGGCGGCGCAGCTGCTGCTGCCGGAGGCGAGGGTAAAGCCGGCGCCGCGCTCCCAGATGCCGATGCGCAGCGTCTGGCGATCGACCACTTCCACCAGTTGTACATTGGTGCGTTTCGGGAACAGCGGATGGAGCTCAATCTGCGGTCCGAGCCGATGCACCTGCGCCAGATCCAGTTTTTCCACCGGCACCACGCAGTGCGGGTTGCCCATCGACACCAGCGAAACGCTTAACGTCTCCTCCTTCAGGGGCAGCGGATAGTTCAGCGCCTCCGGCAGATCGATCAAGGCCGGCAGCGCCGCCGGGCTGAAATTGGCGCGCCCCATCTCCACGGTTATCTGATGCGCGTCTTCCGCCACCTGGCAACGCACGTCGCCGCCGGCGGTGTGCACCAGAAACGGCTGATGCGCCACGCGCTTGCTGTCGAACAGATACCGCGCGTAGATACGCAAGCCGTTGCCGCTTTTCTCCGCTTCGGAGCCGTCCGGGTTGATGATGCGCAGGGTGGGATTGACGGCGTCGCCGCTGTCGATCAGCAGGCCGTCGGAACCGATGCCGTAATGCGGGTGGCACAGCAGGCGGATTTGTTCCTGGCTCAGGCGATCGGCGACCGAACGGTGGCATACCAGGTAGTCGTTGCCCAGACCGTGATATTTGTGAAACAGCAGGGGAGTCATGGCGTTGCTCGGCTCAGCGGGAAGAGGTCGCTACAGCTTACAACAGAACGTTGGCGTTAAAGCAAACAAAAGGCGGCCTGAGCCGCCCTTTTGCACGATTGCCGATCCGGCCATTAATTGTAGATGATCGCGGTGCCGTGCAGTTTGTTGTCACCGGTAGTGGCGATGATCTGGAAGGATTTGGCACCCGCCGCGTCGGCTTTGGCCGCCAGTTTGTTTTCCAGGCTGCTCAGGTCGGACGCGCCGCTGACGGTAACGACGCCGGCTTTTTGCAGGTCGGCGGGTTGCGTGTTAACCAGTTCGGCGGCGAAGCTGCCGAAGGAGGCGGAAGCCAGTGCGATGGCTGCGATGGTCATTTTCAGGTTTTTCATGGTCTTATTTCCTATCAGTGTTCTTTACGATGTTTGTTTTGTAAGGTCGTTAAATTAATTAACGATCGATAATTTAATGTTAGATGCCGGTTTGACGGATTGCAAGTATTTTTTTAATGCTCGTTAATTAATTTTTTTTACGCCCTGGCGTTGTGAGCAATAAGGATATGCAGTCCACAGGCTTAATGCTTTGTTATTGATAGATTTCTGCAGTGCCATGCAGCTGGTTGTTGCCGCCGGCGCTGGTGATGCGGAAGGATTTGGCGCCGGCCTGATCGGCTTTGGCGGCCAGGCTGTTTTCCAGCGAGGTCAAATCGGATGCGCCGCTGACGGTGATGACGCCCACTTTTTGCTGGTCGGCCGGTTGGCTAGTGACCAAATCGGCGGCGAAGCTGCCGAAGGAAACGCTGGCCAGAGTGAGGGCGGCTAAGGTTAGTTTTAAGCTTTTCATGATGTTAATTCCTTTTCGATAACGGTCAATAGAGGGTTTTAATCCGGTTCGCTAATTTTTATTAACGATCGATAACTAAATGCTAATCGGTTCTCGACGAGGGCGCAATATTTTTTTATAATGATCGTTAAGTTATTTGTGCTAAGCCTGCTGTGGAGCGGGATAGGAGAGGAACGATGAGCATCAATGAAGCGGTCTGCGGCAAGAAAAGCCGTGGCAGACCCAAACAATTTGATCGCGACCGGGCGTTGGAAAGCGCACTCGATCTGTTCTGGCGGCACGGGTATGAAGCCACCTCGCTGGCCGATCTGGTGGAAGTGACCGGCGCCAAGGCGCCGACGCTATATGCCGAGTTCGGCAACAAAGAAGGGATGTTCCGCGCGGCGGTGGAGCGCTATCTGCAAAAATACACCACCTGCACCAACCAGCTGTTGGAACAGGATGTGCCGGTAGCCGAGATCGTCGAGGCTTACGTGCGTTCTTCGGTTCAGGTCTTCACCGATCCCGATACCCCCTCCGGCTGCTTTATGGTGTGCGCCTCCGCTGCGCTGTCGTCCGCTTCCGACGACGTCGCCCAGATGCTGCGCAAAAAGCATCATGCGCAGGAAGCGGCGCTGAAGGCCTGCTTCGATCGCAAGGTGCAACAGGGCGAGCTGCTGGCGAAAACCGATACCGCGCTGCTGGCGAAATACGTGATTTGCACCATTGAAGGCATGTCGGTGCAGGCGCGAGAAGGGGCAAGCCGGGACGATCTGTTGCGGTTGCTGGAGGCGCTGATGCTGGTGTGGCCGCGTCTCAGCCAGATTGGCAATAAGGTGTAGAAACAGGCCCGGTTTTTACCGCAATGCTGATCAGTTAATCCTGAGTGGCATTTTTTTATCCAGCTTCTGGGCGTTCTGTGCAGGGGAATTGCCGTAAATGTCCTGCATTTCTCTATGGCCAACATGAACGGCAATTGGAGGGGCGATGGCGCGGCCCCTCCACCCGCGCCTTTGCTTAACACCGTCTGTCCGCTATGCGGATACCCTCGCCGCGCCTGCATTGTCTGGCGGGTCGGCTGCGACAAACGTCCCTGTTAGTCTCGCCTCAACCGGCCTTCCCTGGCCGGTTGCCCCTGACAACGCCGTCTTGCTCGGCAGCCGGTGATGCGCGCCCAAGGTCAACACCTGAGCTGGCAGCTACCGGGAAATCTGTCGCTTATGAGGTTGTGGTAGAGAAGTTGGAGATGAGCACGGTGTTGGGCGCCCTTGAAGACGCCGAACGCAGACGTAGCGCATTAGGCGAAACCGCCATGGACGGCGGTTTCAGGTGAGACAGGCAGGGACGCCTGTCGCAACCGGCCTCAATGCGCTATGGCGGAGGGAGGGGAGTTGGCAAAGCCAACCGTCTGACAGGGCAAAGGCGCGGGTTGCCAGGGGCCGCGCCTTCGGCCCCTGGCTCGGTCGAGGTGTGGGAGCCACATGGGGCATCTCACTTTTATCGACCGAAAATTTCACGAACGCCTGCATAAAAACGCTAACTGACCAGCATTACGGTTTTTACCGGGCCGTATACAGCGTCACTGGTTGACCGGGATCACCGCGCCCTGGTATTTCTCGCGGATAAAGTCTTGAATCGGCTTGGAGTGCAGCACTTTCACCAGCGCCACGATCTCCGGCTTGTTCACGTCGGCTTTGTGCACGGTGATGATGTTGGCGTACGGGTTGTTTTCGCCGCTTTCGACCGCGATCGGATCCTTGGTCGGATTCAGCCCGGCGTCGATGGCGTAGTTGGCGTTGATCACCACGGCGTCACCTTCGTTGTTGTTGTACATCTGCGGCAGCAGCGCGCCTTCAACGTTAGCCTGGAACTTCAGGTGTTTCGGGTTTTCCACCACGTCGGCGATGCGTGCATCCACCTTGCTCACCCCTGGCTTCAGCTTGATCACGCCTTCCCGTTCAAAGATTGACAGAATGCGGCCTTCTTCCGCCACCGCGTCGCGCATGATGATTTTGCCGTTTTCCGGCAGATCTTTCAGGCTCTTGTACTTCTTCGAGTAGATGCCGATAGGCTCAATATGGATCGCGCCGGCGCTGACGAAGTCGTAGCTCTTGTCGTCGGCGTGGTCTTTCAGCACCGAGTTCAGGTAAGGCACGTGCTGGAAGTAGTTGGCGTCGATGTCGTGGCTGGCCAGCGCGGTGTTCGGCAGGATGTAGTCCTGGAAGCGCTTGATCTGCAGATCGATGCCTTCCTTCGCCAGTATCGGTTTGGCCTGTTCGAGGATCTCGGCGTGCGGCACGTTGGAGGCGCCAACCACCAGCTTGGTTGCCGCGGCGGCGCCGTAAGAGGCGAGGGTGGCGACAGAGGCGAAAGCCAACATCAGTAGGTGCTTTTTCATCATCGTTTTCCTTGGTTAATTAACGTTTATCGAGCGTTCTTGTCAGGGTGTCGCCAATGAACTGAATGACGAAAACGATCAGCAGGATCGTCAGCGTCGCCACCAGCGTCACGTCACTGTGGTTGCGTTGGAAGCCTTCCAGATAGGCCAGGTTGCCCAGGCCGCCGGCGCCGATCACCCCGGCCATCGCGGTGTAGCTCACCAGCGCGATCAGGGTAACGGTGATGCCGGAAACCAGCGCCGGCGAGCTCTCCGGCAGCAAGACGCGGAAAATCAGGGTGCGGTTTTTGGCGCCCATCGAGCGCGCCGCTTCGATTACCCCTTTGTCGACCTCGCGCAGCGCGATCTCCACCAGCCGGGCGTAGAACGGCGCGGCGCCGACGATCAGCGCCGGCAGGGCGGCGTCCGCACCGAGAATGGTGCCGATCAGCGACTTGGTGAACGGGATCAGCAGCACGATCAGAATGATGAACGGAATGGAACGGAAGACGTTGACCAGCACGGAGATCAGGGTGTAGACCGTGCGGTTTTGCAGCAACTGCCCCTTCGAGGTTAAAAACAGCAGCACGCCGAGCACGATGCCCAGCACCAGCGTGGCCAAACCGGCGATGCCGGTCATGTACAGCGTTTCCCAGGTGGCGTCCCACAGTTGGTCCAGACGCAGGTGGGGGAACAGGGATTCAATCATGTTGGATAACCTCGACGGCGATGTCTCTTTCGTTCAGCAGGCTGAGCATGTCGGCGACGTGTTGTTCGTTGCCTTCGGCGTGGATGTACAGTTCGCCGAACGAACCGTTGAGGGTGTGGCTGATCTTGCCGTGCAGAATGTTGACGGTGAGTGGGTAGCGCCGAATCACCTCGGCGATTACCGCCTGATGAGTTTGTTCGCCGACGAAGGTCAGCTTGAAGATCGCCCCCGGCAGGTGGGCGGTGAGCTGCGGGTTGAAGCTCTCAGCCGTGTCCGCATACTGCGACACCTGTTTGACGAACTGCCGGGTGATCGGCTGCTGTGGCCGGGTGAACACCTCGAGCACCGGCCCCTCTTCGACGATGCGGCCGTTTTCCATTACCGCCACGCGGTGGCAGATTTTGCGCACCACGTGCATTTCGTGGGTGATCAGCACGATGGTCAATTTCAGCTGGCGATTGATGGCCAGCAGCAGGTCGAGAATGGCGTCGGTGGTTTGCGGATCGAGCGCCGAGGTGGCCTCGTCGCACAGCAGCACGCTCGGGTTATTGGCCAGCGCGCGGGCGATACCGACGCGCTGTTTCTGGCCGCCGCTGAGCTGCGACGGGTAGGCGTTTTCGCGCCCCTGCAGGCCAACCAGCGCGATCAGTTCCGCCACGCGCGGGGCAATCTGCGCCTTGGGGACGCCGGCTATCTGCATGGAAAAAGCGATGTTTTGGCTGACGGTGCGCGACCACAGCAGGTTGAAGTGTTGGAACACCATGCTGATTTTCAGCCGCGCCTGGCGCAGGTGGCTGCCTTTGGCGCGGGCGATATCGAATCCGCCCACGTCAATGCGGCCGCTGGTGGGCTTTTCCAGGCCATTGAGCAGGCGGATCAGCGTGCTTTTGCCGGCGCCGCTGTAGCCGATGATGCCGTAAATTTGCCCGGCTTCTATCGCCAGGCTGACGTCGTCAACCGCCACGACGCGGCCCTGTGCGCTGTCAAAAGTTTTGCAAACGTTCGAAAGAACGATCATAGCGAAGCGGATCCTTATTGATACATCACAGCATTCCGTCCGGGGCGCGTCGCGCCGGACAAGGATCGTTCGGCTTTTCGGCGGGGCACAACCCGGCGGGAAGTGACGGACGGAACCTCTGTTGCGGGTGAATACCGGGCAATCCTACCGAGGGTTGATAGTGACAGGAAGAATGTAAAATCTATTACTTATTCTGATTTGATATATTAGGCGGCGGGCGAGAGAAGGGGGAGAAAACCGGCCGCAGGGCGGCCGGCGGGGGCGGACTAGCGTTTTTCCAGCTTCATGTGCAGCAGCGGGAACGGGTTGCCCTGGCCGTCGAGCGGTGAGCGGCCGGTGATGACAAAACCGTAGTGGCGGTAGAAGCCGCTGGCCTGCGGATTTTGCTCGTTCACGTCCAGCTGCAGCTCATCGTGCAGCGTTTCCGCGTGGGTGAGCAGCGCTTTGCCCACGCCTTTGCCGCGCTGATCGGCGTCGATAAACAGCATCTCCACCTTGTTGCCGTTCAGACCGATAAAGCCGCAGGGATGCCCCGGCTGCTCTTCGGCCACCCAAACGTTGACCGCCGGCAGATAGTCGTTCAGCACCAGCGGGAACAGTTGTGCGATGTTGTCTTCGGTTAAAAAGTGGTGAGTGGCGCGCACCGAACGCAGCCAGATATCTGCCAATTGCGCGTTGTCTTCCGCCGCGCGTGCTCTGATGGTAATCATCGAACTCTCTGCTATCTAAGTTGAAGGAAAAGAAACTAGATAGAGGTTTTGTGGGGTTAGTGCCGAATTAACGTGGGTTAACGCCCTGCAAAGCGCCTCTGCAGTGGATCGAATAGGCCCGCCTGGTTGCAAGCGGTATAACAACTGTAATTCAGTAAGTTAAAGCTTTCAACCGCCGCAGGGCGCAATGAGGCGCTCGCCGCGTGATACACTGGCCGCTGAATGAGCAAGAGGGCGGCAGGATGGAAGCGGTACGCGCAGCGATAGAAAAACAGGTGCTCAGCCTGACCGGGTTGGCGCTCGGCGGCGTCGATTTTGAGAATCCGCCCGGCGATCCGGGGCTGTTCGGCCCGCAGTCTGTCATCTGGCAGGTACACCGCGATTTCACCCCGATGCTGTGCGGCGGCGTCAGCGCCTTGCTGTTGCAAATGCTGCACCCGTTGGCGCTGGCCGGCGTATGGGATCACTCCAACTTCCGCGACGATATGATTGGCCGCCTGCGCCGCACCAGCCAGTTCGTGTCGGTCACCACCTTCGGCCCGACCGCCGAGGCGGAGCGGCTGATCGCCAAAGTCAAAGCCATCCACCTGCGGGTGACCGGCGTCGGCAGCGACGGCACGCCCTATGCCGCCAGCGATCCGGCGCTGCTGACCTGGGTGCACGTGGCGGAGAGCAGCCGTTTTCTGGCCAGCCACCTGCGCTACCGCAACCCGCATCTTTCCCGCGATTTGCAGGATCAATACTATCGCGAAGCGGCGCGCGTGGCCGCCGCGCTGGGGGCGACCGCTATCCCTCAGTCCTGCGCGGAAGTAGACGACTATCTGCAGGCGATGCGGCCGCAGCTGGTCTGTGACGAACGCACCCAAGAGGTGGCGCGCATTCTGCTGAAGGCGCCGGCGCCGAGCGCGTTGGCGCGCCCGCTCGGCGGGGTGGTGATGCAGGCGGGCATCGATCTGTTGCCCGATTGGGCGCAGCGGCAGTTCGGCTTTCATCCGGGCGCGTTGCGGCGGCGGCTGGTGCGAACGGGGGCTGCAGGCCTCGGCAAAGTGCTGGGCGCGTCGATGCGCAACGGTTCCTATCAGCGCGCGGTGCGGCGCATCACTCAGGCGTCATGAGCCGCAGCCGCTATAATTAACCTTTGTTTATCTTCGTTTACGGCCGTTTTTGAGACTTTTACGGGTGATCCGGCCAGTAATGCGTTTTACACTTGAGGGCAAAGCCACATTCCATTTTTTGCGCGCAGCCGATTCTGCCGCGCCCTGACCCTATTGAGGTGATATGAACGAGTCATACGTACTTGCTGAAGTCAGCAATGAGAACCAGACGCTGGTCGCGGTGGTTCAGCAAGATCACCGGGCAGCCTATTTTTACATCTATCCCGCCGAAGCCTACAGCGATCGCTATCAGGTGCGCGCCTGCTGGCTGCGCAATCTGGCCGCCGCGCCGTTGCAGGAAGATCGCGCCGCGCTGGAGCAGGGGCAACCGCCGATGCTGGCGGCGGAATTTTGCCGCAACCTGGAAGGGGAAGCGCCGCTGAACCCGGAAGGGCTGATGGTGGTGTGGAGCGAAAGCGACGACGGCGCGGCCCTGTGGTATTACGGCCAACTGCTGGCGGTGATCCCCGGCTGGAGCCTGTATATCGACCATTCGGTGTGCTATTCGGCCAGCTGCATCAAGGAGAGCCCGTTGGCCTATCCGCTCGGTTCGGCCTCGACCAACACGCAATATGCGCAGGCGGAAAGCACCCGCCAGTTTTGGCGCAGCTGGCAGCGTGAAGAGGGCAATCCGTGGCCGAAGATGCAGCGCGATTTTCAGGCGCGCTATGAGCAGCATTTCGGCCCTTCGGTAAAATACTACGCCATCGATCAGGGCAAGTGGCCGCCGATGGCCATCACTCAGCACGAGCGCGACGGCATCTATTACTTCCTCACCATGGGCGTCAGCATTCGGCCGATGCCGTGGGTGGAGATCCTGTTCAACGATGAGGCTTCGCGCTATCGCCGCATGGAGATGGCGATCGCCATCGACAGCCAATACATGACCGAAGACAACGCGGTGCAGATGGCCAGCGCGCTGGCCGGTTTCGCTCACGCCCCTTGGGCGCGGCTGACCTGGATCGGCGAAGGGCATACGCTGGAGTCCGACGTGGCGCCGTTGGGCTATGAAGGCTATATTTTATCGTCGTCCTTCTACCCGCATCACGCGCACCTGACGTTGCCTCAGCAGTATGGCGACCCGGTGAACCTGTTCTGGGCCAGCCCGGTGTTTACCGCCGAGCGCCAGCTGGCGCACGCCACGCCGAACGGCGGGCACGATCTGGTGCACAGGCTGCGCGAGCAGGGCGTCGACCATATTTTCCGCCCGCGCCAGCCGGTGTGCTGACGCGACTTGTCTTGTCTTCTCTTCGGGAGCCGCCATGACCAGCGCGCTGTTGATTATCGATGTGCAGGAAGGGTTGTTTACGCCGCCGCCGGCGGATGCCGCGGGCACCGTTGCGCGCATCAACCAACTGAGCGAGCGCGCCCGCCAGGCGGGTGTGCCGGTGATCGTGATTCAGCACCATACGCCGGACGACGAACTGCCGCACGGCAGCGCCGCCTGGCAAGTGCTCGCGGCGCTGAAGGTGGCGCCGGGCGACCATCGGGTGGATAAAACCACGCCGGACTCGTTCCTGCGCACTTCGCTCGGCGCGTTACTGATCGCCAACGGCGTATCGCAGTTGGTGGTTTGCGGCTACTCCACGCCGTTTTGCATCGATACCACGGTGCGCAGCGCGGCGGCGCACGGTTATCCGGTGACGTTGGCGGCGGATGCGCATACCTGCCACGACAAATCCTATGCCGATGGTTTGCTGATCCGTACCCACCATAACGAGACGTTGTCGAATATCGACAGCTTCGGCGTGCCGATCCGCGCCGTGCCCGCGGCGGACATCGTGTTCTGAGTACGGAAAACGGGGGCCAACGCCCCCGTTCGTTATTTCAGGCCCGCTCGTCGCGCCGCTACCTTGGCCAGCGCCGCCCAGTCCAGATCCGCATCCCCCTGCGCCATCGCGTCGAGGAAATTGTCTTTCAGCACCCCGGCGAACGGCATCGGCGTATGGCTGTCGGCGCCGGCGGCCAGCGCCAGCCCGACGTCCTTCAGCCCCAGCGCCAAGCGGAATCTGGCGGGTGAATACTTCTCGGCGGCGATCAGCGCGCCATAGCCCTGATAGGCCGGGGCGGCGAAGACGGTACCGCTCAGCATCTGCAGGTAGTCGGCGCCGGAAACGCCGTAGTTGCGCACCAGCGCGCTGCCTTCCGCCATCGCTTCAATGGCGCTGGCCAGGGTAAAGTTGGTGGCGATTTTGACCACGTTGGCCTGCGCCGGATCGGCGCCGAAGTGCCAGGTTTTCTGGCCGAGGGCATCGAACAGCGGCTGCGCTTGCTTCAGTAGCTCGCTATCGCCGGCCGCCAGAATATTCAGCTTGCCGGCGGCGGCCACGTCGACCCGTCCCAGCACCGGCGCGGCGAGATAGCCGATGCCGTGTTCCGCATGCAGCGCCGTCAAACGCTGGGCGAGTTCGACCGAGATGGTTGCCATGTTGATATGCAGCGCGCCCGGTTTCATCCGTTGCAGCAACCCGCTGTCAACCACCACCTGTTGCGTGGCGGCATCGTCGGCCAGCATGGTGATCAGCACGTCGGCATCGGCCAGCTGCTCCGGCCGTTCGGCCTGCTGCGCGCCGGCACTCACCAGCGGCTGCGCCGCCTGCGGCGAACGGTTCCATACCGTCAACGCAAATCCCGCCTTCACCAGGTTAGCCGCCATGGCGCTGCCCATCCCACCCAGTCCGGCAAATCCGATCTTCATCATGCGCTCCTTTTTCAGGTTGAAGGTTTTACCCTAGCGCGCCAGGCCAGGAACGCAAATGCCGGAGTGTAACGCCGTCTTACGCGCCGGCGGCGGGCTATTGACGCGCTGCCGCTGCGGGTATACCTTGATGGCATGAATATATCGATGCACTCCACCCACAATCAGTCATGGTGGCGCCTCTTCTGAGGCGGCACGAGTATTCACATCTCTTTTTAATGCCGCCGGTTTGGCGGCATTATTTTTTGTGGCGTTGATCCGGCGGTCTACAGACCTTCAGGAGCACTGTCATGAGCTACACCATTCTTACCGGCGATCGCGCCACCGGCCCACTGCATTTAGGCCACTTCGTCGGCTCGCTGCGCCAGCGCGTCGAACTGCAGCACCAGCATAACCAAACGGTGATGGTGGCGGATCTGCAGGGCCTGACCGACAACGGCAACAACCCGCAAAAAATCAGCGCCAACGTGCTCAACGTCGTGGCCGACTATCTGGCGGTGGGCATCGATCCGCATAAGACCACGATCTGCCTGCAGTCGGCGCTGCCGGCGTTGGCCGAGCTGACGATGTACTACCTCAACCTGGTCAGCGTGGCGCGGCTGGAGCGCAACCCGACGGTGAAAAACGAAATCGCCGAGAAGGATTTCGCCCGCAGCCTGCCGGCCGGTTTTTTGATTTATCCGGTCAGCCAGGCGGCGGACATCACCGCCTTTGGCGCCACCCACGTGCCGGTCGGCGAGGATCAGCTGCCGATGCTGGAGCAAACCAATGAGATCGTGCGGCGTTTCAACCACATCGTCGGCCAACCGATATTAACGGAGTGCCAGCCGCTGTTGAGCAACGTCGGGCGTCTGCCGGGGCTGGACGGGCAGGGCAAGATGTCGAAATCGCGCGGCAACGCCATCCAGCTTGGCGCCGGCGCCGACGAGGTGCATAAGGCGGTGATGAGTATGTTCACCGACCCCGGCCATCTCAACGTCAGCGATCCCGGCCGGGTGGAGGGCAACATGGTGTTCACCTACCTGGACGCCTTCTGCGAAGACGCCGCGCTGGTGGCGGATCTGAAGGCGCACTATCGGCGCGGCGGGTTGGGGGACGTGAAAATCAAACGGCTGCTGGAGGATTGCCTGCAGAGCCTGCTTGAGCCGATCCGCACCCGCCGCGCCGAATTCATCGCCGATAAAGGCGAGCTGACGCGCATCCTGCAGCACGGTACCCGCCGCGCGCATCAGGTCAGCCAACAGACGCTGCAACAGGTCAAGACGGCGCTGGGGCTGGACTTCTTCACCCTGGCGTGAGGCGAACGCCGGGGCGGCACGCGTCACGCCCCGGCCATAAAACGATCATCCCACTGTCATAAACTTATCCGTTAATAGGTGCCCATAATGATTAGCCACTGAAACCAGAGAAATCATATGGCTCAGGCACTGTTAAAATTGGCACAGCACGACTTTCCAGGGCAGCACGCCGCCGCATCCCGCAAAGTGTTATCGGTAAAGGGGCTCGGCAAGGCCTACAAAGCGCAGCAGCGCGTGCTGGATGACATCAATTTCGATCTGCACGCCGGCGAATTCGTGGCGGTGATCGGCCGTTCCGGCGCGGGCAAGTCCACGCTGCTGCACACCCTGAACGGCACCATTCCTTCCAGCTGCGGCGAGATGCTGCACTTCGAAGACGATGGTGCGGCGCAGGATATCGCCCAGCTGGCCGGCCGCCAGATGCGCCAGTGGCGCGCGCGCTGCGGCATGATCTTCCAGGACTTCTGCCTGGTGCCGCGGCTGGACGTGATGACCAACGTGCTGCTGGGCCGTCTGAGCCATACGTCCACTCTGAAATCCTTCTTCAAACTGTTCGATGACGCCGACCGCGCTCGCGCCATCGAGCTGTTGCAGTGGCTCAACATGCTGCCGCACGCGCTGCAGCGCGCCGAGCACCTCTCCGGCGGCCAAATGCAGCGCGTCGCCATCTGCCGCGCGCTGATGCAAAACCCGCAAATCCTGCTGGCCGATGAGCCGGTCGCGTCGCTCGATCCGAAAAACACCCGCCGCATCATGGACGCGCTGCAGAAAATCAGCGAAGACGGCATCGCGGTGATGGTGAACCTGCACTCGGTCGAACTGGTGAAAGAGTATTGCTCGCGGGTGATCGGCATCGCCCACGGGAAGATCGTGTTTGACGGGCATCCTTCGCAACTGAACGAACGGATCCTGCACCAGCTGTATGGCGAAGAAGCCAATCAGATCCATTGAAGCACTTTTGACCTTTACCCTTTACACACAAGGCACACCTAATGAAAAAAGTATTGAGTCTGACCACCCTGATGGCCGGCGCGATGATGGTATTTAATGCTGCCGCAGCGGATGCGCCGAAAGAGCTGAACCTGGGCATTCTCGGCGGCCAGAACGCCACCCAGCAGATCGGCGATAACCAGTGCGTGAAGCAGTTTCTGGATAAAGAGCTGAACGTCGATACCAAGCTGCGCAACTCGTCCGACTATTCCGGCGTGATCCAGGGCCTGCTGGGCGGCAAGATTGACCTGGTGCTGAGCATGTCGCCGTCGTCGTTCGCTTCGGTCTACATCAAGGATCCGAAAGCGGTGGACATCGTCGGCATCGCGGTCGACGACGTCGACCAGTCGCGCGGCTACCACTCGGTGGTGGTGGTGAAGGCCGGCAGCCCGTACCAGAAACTGGAAGACCTGAAAGGCAAGGCCATCGGCTTCGCCGATCCGGATTCCACCTCCGGCTTCCTGATCCCGAACCAGGCGTTTAAAAAGCTGTTCGGCGGCACGGTCGACAACAAATACAACAACACCTTCTCCAGCGTCACCTTCTCCGGCGGCCACGAGCAGGACATTCTCGGCGTGTTGAACGGCCAGTTCGAAGGCGCGGTGACCTGGGCGTCGATGATCGGCGACTACAACACCGGCTACACCAGCGGCGCGTTCACCCGCATGATCCGCATGGATCACCCTGACCTGATGAAACAGATCCGCATCATCTGGCAGTCGCCGCTGATCCCGAACGGCCCGATCCTGGTGAGCAACTCGCTGCCGGCCGACTTCAAGGCCAAAGTGGTCACCGCGATCAAGAAGCTGGATAAAGACGATCACCAGTGCTTTATCAAAGCGATGGGCGGCAAACAGCACATCGGCGACACCACCCTGGCGGAATACCAGAACATCATCGATATGAAGCGCGAGCTGACTAAAGGCGACCGTTAATTCCCGGCTGCCTCGGCCGTCCGAATGAAGGGGTTCAGCGTGCTGAACCCCTTGTTCCATAAAGATGGAAGACCTCTTTTGAATACCGATTTCGCACACTATTACCAACGGATCCGCAGCAAGCAAAAGCGCGAAGCGCTGCTGTGGTCGCTCGGACTGGTGGTGCTGTACCTGGGCGCCGGCAACCTCGCCGAGTTCAACCTGCACACCGTCTGGGTGTCTATTCCGCACTTCTTCGACTACCTGGCCGAAACCATTCCGACGCTGCATTGGCATTTACTGTTCGCCGACGGGCGCACCGAGGGCTCGCTGGCCTACTGGGGTTACCGCCTGAATATCCAGCTGCCGCTGATCTGGGAGACCCTGCAGCTGGCGCTGGCGGCGACCATTTTCTCGGTGCTGGTGGCGACCGTGCTGGCGTTTCTGGCGGCCAGCAACACCTATACCCCGGTCTCGGTGCGGCTGGCGATCCGCACGCTGGTGGCGTTTTTGCGCACCATGCCGGAGCTGGCGTGGGCGGTGATGTTCGTGATGGCGTTCGGCATCGGCGCCATTCCCGGCTTCCTGGCGCTGGCGCTGCACACCATCGGCAGCCTGACCAAGCTGTTCTACGAATCGATCGAAACCGCCTCCAACAAACCGGTGCGCGGGCTGGCGGCCTGCGGCGCCACGCCGCTGCAGCGCATGCGCTTCGGCCTGTGGCCGCAGGTGAAGCCGGTGTTTCTCTCCTACAGCTTCATGCGGCTGGAGATCAACTTCCGTCAGTCGACCATTTTGGGGCTGGTGGGGGCGGGCGGCATCGGCCAGGAGCTGATGACCAACATTAAACTCGACCGTTACGATCAGGTCAGCATGACGCTGCTGCTGATCATCGTGGTGGTTTCCGTGCTCGACTACGTGTCGGGCGAGCTGCGCAAGCGCGTGGTGGAGGGGGCAAAATGACAGCGGGCACTCCGGCATCGGCGGAAACGCTGCGCCAGTTGAAACAGCAGCATCCGGCGATCTTCGCGCAGCAGGGGCGCTACCTGCGCACCGTCGGCCTGATCGCCTTGGCGATCGTGCTGTACTACGTGTTCTTCTTCCTGGTCTTCGGCATTAGCTGGCCGCAGTTTATCAACGGCTGCCAGCAGCTGGGGCGCTATTTCCTGCGCATGTTCGTCTGGCATGACTTCGCCAACTGGCCGTTCATGTACTACTTCCAGCAGATCGGCATCACCATCGCCATCGTGTTCGCCGGCACCATCACCGCGTCGCTGATCGCGCTGCCGCTGTCGTTCTTCGCCGCGCGCAACGTGATGTCGACGCCGCTGCTGCGGCCAATTTCGGTGCTGGTGCGCCGCTTACTGGACGTGCTGCGCGGCATCGACATGGCGATCTGGGGGCTGATCTTCGTGCGCGCCGTCGGCATGGGGCCGCTCGCCGGGGTGTTGGCTATCGTGATGCAGGACGTCGGGCTGCTGGGTAAACTGTACGCCGAAGGCCATGAGGCGGTGGACAAGTCCCCCAGCCGCGGCCTGACGGCGGTGGGCGCCAACGGGTTGCAGAAGCACCGTTACGGCATTTTCACCCAGTCGTTCCCCACCTTCCTGGCGCTCAGCCTGTACCAGATCGAGTCCAACACCCGCTCAGCGGCGGTGCTGGGCTTCGTCGGTGCCGGCGGCATCGGCCTGGTGTATGCGGAGAATATGCGGCTGTGGAACTGGGACGTAGTGATGTTCATCACCCTGATCCTGGTGGTGGTGGTGATGATCATGGACAAGGTCTCGTCGATGCTGCGCAACAAGTACATCATCGGCGAAGATATCCCGCTGTATCAGCAAAAAAGCCAAATCGATTGAGAAACCCCTTGCCGATCCCTATACTGCCGCACATTCAAGGTGTGCGGCCATACCCGTCATACTTGGAGCTGCCTCTTTGTTGGCTGCATTTGCGCGCCCCGGTCACATAGTTAACTATGCTCCGGGGGCTTACAAATTTGCCGCCGCGATGCAACTCCAATTATTTTGGGTATGGGGCATTTTTTTACAATGCGCACGTCCCCGTTAGACAAGTAAAGGCAATGCAATCCCATGATGAACAACGACGTGCTGCGCAGCGTGCGCTATATGCTGAGCATTAACAACGCCAAAATGGTCGAGATTATCAAACTGGACGATTTCGAGGTGGCGGTGTCGGCGATGGACGCTTACGTGATCAAAGAAGGCGAGCCGGGCTACGAGAAGTGCCCTGACGAAGTGATGGCGCACTTCCTCAACGGCCTGGTGTTCTTCAAGCGCGGCAAGGACGACAAGTTCCCGGCGCCGGCGGTTGAACTGCCGATCACCAATAACCTGGTGCTGAAAAAGCTGCGCGTGGCGTTCGAGCTGAAAGACACCGACATGCACCAGATTTTCACCGCGGTGGACTTCCGCATCTCCAAGCCGGAGCTGAGCGCGCTGTTCCGCAAAGAGGGCACCAAGAATTACCGCCCGTGCGGCGATCAGATGCTGCGCTACTTCCTCAAAGGGTTGGCGCAGCGCGTTCGCGGCGAGTAACGCGCAGCGTTCACCGAACATCAGGCGCAATCGCAAGGTTGCGCCTTTTTTTTTGTCTCCTCCCTCCTACCTTTGTTGTACTGGCCCTCAGCCACCCGCCATCGATGGAGGGCGTGCCGCCCATCCGGTTACTTTTTTAGGGTTCGTTCAATTCAATGTCGATTGAAACGTAAAATCCAGAGGAGTAATTCAATGGCTCAAATGTCAAAAGAAGATCCGCAGCTCAACGCAAAAAATGTCGCCGCTCAGGTCAATGACGGCGGCGAATTCGCTGAGTATACCCCTGAGCAGTTCGGCGCCGTAGGCGATGGCCTGGCTGACGATCGAGACGCTGTTAGCGCCATGTTCGCTAAAGTGGCGATTGACGCCGCTAACTCGATGAAAAAACGCCAGGTCAGAATGGCGAATGTCTATCGGTTGACGTTGGGTTCGGCTTGGCAGTCTCTACAGATCCCCAGCAACTGCCATATTTATGGCGGTGGTGAAATTCACCTGGATGACGATACGCCTCAAATCAACATTTTTAATACCGTGGAACAGTCGAATTTCATCGTGGAAGATCTGAGGATCACGAGAAAGGTGACTCAGAAAGATGCAGATCCTATTTGGTGGTATGCCACTCGCGCGTGTACCGGCATGGCTTTCACCCGTTGTGAAAACTTCACCGTGAGAAATTGCGTCATCAGCATGCATACCGATGCTTTGGGCCTTTCTGACTGTACGTCAGTTACCCTTGAGAACAATTTACTTAAAGATCTGGGTGAAGAACCTATCGCCGTTCGTGGCGGACGCCATATTACAATCCAGAATAACGAACTGACGAATCACCAAGGTGACGGGATCTTGCTGAAAACGGGCGTGAACCGAAATGCTTATGACATCTTGATTGTGAACAATCATATTCATGATGGACATAAACCCGCTAAACCTGCTGGGGCCGGGCATACGCAAAGAGGGGGCGGGGTGACATTGAATAATGAAGTGACCGGTACGCCTCATTCATTCACTAACCTGACCGTTGCCAATAACCATATTGTTAATACCAGCTATGGCATCTCGCTGGGTGGAATCAGTGACATTAATATCTCTAATAACTACATCAAAACGATCGAAAGGTTCGGCATTCAGATCGACTATTCCTTAGTGAATAACCCCACCAAAATCCCTACGAATAGTTCACGAATTATCGGGAATCACGTTGAAGATACCGTTGAGAATGGCATCGACTATCACGGCAATAACGATATTTCTGTCGCTGAGTCCGTTATCGCAGATAATTTTTTAAATTTCTGCGGCACCTCCAATTCCTCGGCCTTCAATGGCATTGCCGCAACGGAGGCGACCCTCTCAGGCAATATTATCAATAATTGCAAGGTTGCCCTGTTCACCAATAGCTGCGTGATGACCGGCAACAAGATAACCAACTCCGGATGGACCAGCAGCCAGGTATGGATCAAGCTGTACGGCGACCGTACGGTGTTTTCCGGCAATCGGGTCACGGACTCTGGGTTTGGTTATATCCGTTTCTTGAATGGGAAAAACGCCATTATTGAAGGGAATGTGATTAAACTTGCTTCTCCCGCTCGGGCGCTGGAGTTAGGCGGGGCATTTGACGAAACGACTCTCATTGGCAAGAACGTCTGGGATTGCGCTTTTAAACCGATTCTCTCTACGCTTGCAGGGGTAACGGGCAATCAACTCATTCAGTATTCCTTCCCGAATGAAGGCGTGCCCCACATTACCCCTCAGATGTTCGGCGCGAAGGGCGATTGGAATGATACAGCTGGCGTTGGTACGGATGATACGCAGGCGTTTAAACAGGCTATCGCTTATGCGATTAGCCAAGGCTGCAAGAAGCTCTATGTTCCTGCCGGCAACTATTACATTACAGATACCTTAAATTTAGGGGGAGAAAACTACACCGGAGATAAAGGCATTGCGATAGAGGGTGAAAATTGGATTAGTACGAAATTCTTCTTTAAGCCGACGTCTAATGATCATGCGTGTTTTGAGTCGAAAGGCGGTTCCGGGATCCATACCAACAGATATATCAGCGATGTGACGATTACGCCGGCCAAGGGCGCGTTATATACGGGCACCGGCTATCGGATCAATGGTTCCTGTTTCATGCGGCATGAAAGATTGCTGATTATGAAGTTTTTTGTGAACTTACATCTGTTGAACGGCTATGCCGGTGCGTTTACCGAGTTCGTCAGTTTTCACTCTTGCCGGTTCCACCGTGGCTTGTCGAACATCTTGATGGAAAGCAATGGCGGGGATAGCTCCTTCCACGGCGTGGGGTTCCATGAAATTCAATGTCAGATCAAGGTCTCCGGCAATCCGGGCGATGGTGGCACAAATACGGATGCCGGCGTGGGGCTGGAGTTGAGAGGAAACGCCAACAGCGTAACGTGGTACAACGGTTTCTGCTATATCCACCTGTTCGGCGGCGTCGGCGCTACGGCGATCAAACTCACCCGAACCAACACCGATAACATCCTGGGGCAGTTTACTTGCGAAGGTGAAACTATTCTTCAGAGTGATGGAAGCACCTTTGAATGTCGGGGCGGTTTCTATAACGTGGGTAATACCACTTACAATGTGGCTGCAGAACCGGTAAACGGCATCGCGGCGGCATTTGTGTTTGATAACATGCTGAGCAATACGACAAGATTCGCCAACGCGGCAATCGCCGATATGGCTCCTAGGCAACTTCCGTGGTCCTTGGCGGACAGGGCCAGCCATGGCGCTTATCCGGCCATTTTCCATGGTATCAAGGACGGCTCCGATAACCTGTTCTATGCCGCCAAAGGAGGGAGTACCAGCTACCATTACTTTGGCGGCATTTCTCCAGGCAATAACCTTCAGGGGTTTGAACCGGGCGTCAGGTTGGCTCAGGACGGGGCTTCTTTAATTAGTTTTTCACCTAAGTTTACGCTTGGCGCTAATAACAATACGACCAGCAGCGGCGTATCCATCTCCCCGGCGGATTTTTCGCCGCAGAAGGATATCGCGACCGCCTTAGGACAACCCTCATTTAAATGGAGCGGGTTGTACACCAAGCAGTTAACGGTTGCGGATAATGGCATCTATCCGGCCGGTAACGGCGCTTATCCTATTGGTGGGCCGAATAACCAATTCTCCTCCGGCCACATAAAAGTGTTGAATATTTATGATTCAGCGAACGTGAACGGAGATCCTGTAGGTGTCAGAGTTGCTGTCCCCGCTTCGGCCGTTGCGCCCGGTAAAATAGGCCAATGGTCGGCAGACTCCACGTTCTTTTATGTTTGCACGGCGGCCAATACCTGGAGAAGGGTAGCGCTCACCACATGGTAGGTACTGAGCTTGCGGCTGACGGCTGACCTATCCCCATCGGCCTGCGGGGCGGCGAGTGTCGTCGCCCCGGTTTTTCCTCTGCGTCATCCCGCCATTGCACTCTTTTTGTTCTCCCGCTGCGCGCCGCTGGTGCAGCCTGTTTGCCGCTGCTGTCATAAGTTTTAATTATAATTTATTGAAATCATGAGATTAAAAATTGGCACGCCGGTTGCTCTGTTGAATCCCATCTTGTGTACCAGATGGAATTCAGTCGATGAGCGAACCTGTTGTAGCGTGCGGTTTTACCCTCAGTGAATGGCAACACCATTACCAAACCCGCCCGGCGGGCGAACGCCTTGCCTGCGTCAGTGCGACGATCGAAACGCTGGTCGCCGGGCTGAACCCAGACGATAACGCCTGGCTGTATCTCGCCACGCCGGCGCAGCGCGAGCAGCAGTACCGGCAGCTGGCACAGAGGCTCGAGGCGGTCGCCGGCGATCTCAGCCGCCTGCCGCTGTTCGGCGTGCCCTTCGCCATCAAAGACAATATCGACGTTGGCGGCTGGCCGACCAGCGCCGCCTGCCCGGCGTTCACCTATCAGGCCGCGGCGGACGCCACCGTGGTCGCCCACCTGCGCGCCGCCGGGGCGATTGCCCTTGGTAAAACCAACCTCGACCAGTTCGCTACCGGGTTGGTAGGCACTCGCTCACCGTATGGCGCAGTGGTCAACAGCTTCGACAGCCGCTACGTCAGCGGCGGTTCCAGCTCCGGCTCCGCCTCGGTGGTGGCGCGCGGCCTGGTGCCGTTCGCGCTCGGCACCGACACCGCCGGTTCGGGGCGCGTGCCCGCCGGGTTCAACAACATCGTCGGGCTGAAGCCGACCAAGGGGCGGTTGTCCAACCGCGGCGTGGTGCCGGCCTGCCGGTTGAACGATACGGTGTCGGTCTTCGCGCTGACGGTGGCCGATGCCGCGCTGGTGGCGGAACTGGCGAGCGGCTTTGACGCGGCAGACCCGTATTCCCGCCCCGATCCGCATACCGCGCCGGCGGATATCCCCGCCGCGCCGCGTTTCGCCGTTCCCGCCCAGCTGGAGTTTTTCGGCGATGTTCAGGCCGAGCGGGCGTTTCACCGAGCGCTGGCGCAGCTGCAGGCGGGCGGCGCCACGCTGGAACCCCTCGATTTCGCGCCGTTTCGCACTCTGGCGGAACAGCTGTATTACGGCCCCTGGGTGGCGGAGCGCACGGTGGCCATTGAGCAGGTGCTGGAAGCGAGCCCGCAGGCCATCGATCCGGTGGTGCGCGGCATCGTCGGCAACGGCCTCGGCTACAGCGCCTGCGACGCCTACAAGGCGGAATACCTGCGCGCCGAGCTGGCGCGGCAAATCGCCCAGCGGCTGGCGCCGTTCGACGCGCTGGTGGTGCCGACCGCGCCCACTATCCGCACCCTGGCGGAGATGGCGCAGGAGCCGGTGCTGTTCAATTCGCAATTCGGCACTTACACCAATTTCACCAACCTGGCCGATCTGAGCGCGCTGGCGCTGCCGGGGCCGCTGCGCGAAGACGGTCTGCCGGCGGGCATCACCCTGATTGCGCCCGCCTGGCATGACCGGGCGCTGGCGGCGTTTGGCGTGCGCTGGCAACGGCAAAGCGCCTTGCCGCTCGGCGCTATCGGTCGGGCATTGCCGCCGCAGCCCATGCCGGCCCCGTCTTTGGGACACGTGCGTCTGGCGGTAGTGGGCGCTCACCTCAGTGGCATGCCGCTCAACGTCCAGCTGACGCAGCGCGACGCGGTGCAGGTGGAGCAAACCGCTACCGCCCCCTGCTATCGCCTGTATGCGCTGGCCGATACCGAGCCGCCGAAGCCGGGGCTGGCGCGCGCGGCGCAGGGGGCGGCGATCCGCGTTGAGCTGTGGGACATTCCGCTGGCCCGTTTCGGCGAGTTTGTGGCGGAAATCCCGGCGCCATTGGGCATCGGCACGCTGCTGCTGGCGGACGGCCGGCGGGTGAAGGGGTTTATCTGCGAAGCCTGGGCGCTGGAAGACGCGACGGATATCACTGAGTTTGGCGGCTGGCGCGACTATCTCGCCAGCGTTAAGGGGGCATGAACATGTTTACTACCGTACTGATCGCTAACCGCGGCGAAATCGCCTGCCGCGCCATTCGCACCCTGAAACGCCTGGGCGTAACCAGCGTGGCGGTCTATTCCGACGCCGACCGCAATGCGCCGCACGTCGCCGAGGCCGACAGGGCGGTGGCGCTCGGCGGCGACAAGGCCGCCGACAGCTACCTGCGCATCGACAAGATCCTCGCGGCGGCAGCGGCCACCGGCGCGCAGGCGATCTACCCCGGCTACGGCTTTTTGTCCGAGAGCGCCGAGTTTGCCGACGCCTGCGAAGCGGCGGGCATCGCCTTTATCGGCCCGACGGCGGCGCAGATGCGCGAGTTCGGCCTCAAGCACCGGGCGCGCGAGCTGGCGGCGTTGGCCGGGGTGCCGATGACGCCGGGCACCGGCTTGCTGGAGAGCGTTGAGCAGGCGGTCGCCGCCGCCGCGCGCATCGGCTACCCGGTGATGCTGAAAAGCACCGCCGGCGGCGGCGGCATCGGCCTGACGCGCTGTGACGACGAGGCGGCGCTGCGCGACGCGTACGACAGCGTCAAACGGCTGGGAGAGCAGTTCTTCCGCGACGCCGGCGCCTTTATCGAACGCTTCGTCGATCGGGCGCGCCACGTCGAGGTGCAGATTTTCGGCGACGGCCAGGGGCGGGTGGCGGCGCTCGGCGAACGCGACTGCTCGCTGCAGCGGCGCAACCAAAAGGTGGTGGAGGAAACCCCGGCGCCGCACCTGCCGGCGGCGACCCGCCAGGCGCTGCATCGGGCGGCGGTGGCGCTGGGCGAGTCGGTGAATTACCGCAGCGCCGGCACCGTGGAATTCATTTATGACGCCGCGCGCGACGAGTTTTACTTCCTGGAAGTGAACACCCGCTTACAGGTCGAGCACCCGATCACCGAAATGGTCACCGGCCTGGATCTGATCGAAGGCATGCTGCAGGTGGCGGCGGGCGACGCGCTGGATTGGGCGGCGCTGCAACGCACGCCGCAGGGTGTGGCGATCGAAGTGCGCCTCTACGCCGAAGATCCGCTGAAAAACTTCCAGCCCAGCCCCGGTGTGCTGACCGAGGTGCATTTCCCCACCGACGTGCGCCTCGACGGTTGGGTGGCGACCGGCAGCGAAGTCTCGGCGTTTTACGACCCGATGATCGCCAAGCTGATCGTGCACGGCGCGGATCGGGCGCAGGCGCTGGAAAAACTGCGCGTGGCGCTGGCGGCGACCCGTTTGCACGGCATCGCCACCAACCTCGATTATCTGCGGCAGGTGATCGCCACGCCGCAATTTCAGCGCGGCGACGTTTGGACGCGTCTGCTGGACGATGTGCGTTTCCAGCCGCACTGCCTCGAAGTGCTGCAACCCGGTACCTACAGCAGCGTGCAGGATTATCCCGGCCGCCTCGGCTATTGGGACATCGGCGTGCCGCCGTCCGGCCCGATGGACGACTTCGCGTTCCGGCTGGCCAACCGCATCGTCGGCAACCACCCGGCGGCCGCCGGGCTCGAGTTTACCCTGCAGGGGCCGACGTTGCGCTTTCACTGCGACGCCACCATCGCGCTGACGGGTGCCAGCTGCCCGGCCGATTTGGACGGCGAAGCGGTCGCTTACTGGCGGCCGATCGCGGTGCGGGCCGGGCAGGTGCTGACGCTGGGGCGCGCCACGCACGGCTGCCGCACCTATCTGGCGGTACGCAACGGCTTTGACGTGCCGGTGTATCTCGGCAGCCGCTCCACCTTCGCGCTGGGCCAGTTCGGCGGCCACGCCGGGCGCACCTTGCGCGTGGCGGACATGTTGGCGATCGCCCAACCGGCGCTGGCGGCCAGCACCACGCCGGCGCCGATCGCCGCGCCGCAGGCGATGGACGACAGCCTGATCCCGCACTACGGCGACCAGTGGCACATCGGCGTGCTGTACGGGCCGCACGGCGCGCCGGACTTTTTCACTGCCGAATCAATAGAGGCCTTTTTCGCCACCGACTGGCAGGTGCATTACAACTCCAACCGCCTCGGGGTGCGCCTGTCGGGGCCGAAGCCCGAGTGGGCGCGGGAGGACGGCGGCGAAGCCGGTTTGCATCCTTCCAACGTGCACGACTGCGAGTACGCCATCGGCGCCATCAACTTCACCGGCGATTTCCCGGTGATCCTGACCCGCGACGGGCCCAGCCTCGGCGGCTTCGTCTGCCCGGTGACCATCGCCAAGGCCGAGCTGTGGAAAGTGGGGCAGGTGAAGCCGGGCGACCGCATCCGGTTCCATCCGATCGGCTTTCGCCAGGCGCAGTCGCTGGAACAGGCGCAGCTTGGCAGCATCGAAGCGCTGGCGGCGGTGAAGGCCATCACCCTGCCGCCGCCGGATCTGGCCCCGGCGGAGACCGTTTCCGCCGCGGTGCTGGCGGCGCTGCCGGCGGCGGAAGGGCGCCCGGCGGTGGCGTATCGCCAGGCGGGGGACGGTTACATTCTGATGGAGTACGGCGACAACGTGCTCGATCTGGCGCTGCGGCTGCGCATCCATCTGCTGATGCAGTCGCTGCGAGAGGAGGCGATACCGGGCGTGGCAGAGCTGGCGCCGGGCGTGCGTTCGCTGCAGATCCGCTACGACAGCCGGCAGATTAGCCAGGCCGACCTGCTGCAGCGCCTGCTGGCGCGCGAACGGGCGCTGGGGGACGTCAGCCGCCTGAAGGTGCCGACGCGCACCGTGTGGCTGCCGATGGCGTTTGAGGATTCGGCCACGCTGGGGGCGGTGGATCGCTATCAACAGACGGTGCGCGCCTCGGCACCCTGGCTGCCGAACAACGTCGATTTCATTCAGCGCATCAATGGCCTGAGCCGACGCGAGCAGGTGCGCGACATTCTGTTCGACGCCAGCTACCTGATCCTCGGGCTGGGCGACGTTTACCTCGGCGCGCCCTGCGCGGTGCCGCTCGATCCGCGCCATCGCCTGCTGAGCTCCAAATACAATCCGGCGCGCACCCACACCGCCGAAGGGACGGTCGGCATCGGCGGCATGTACATGTGCATCTACGGCATGGACTCGCCGGGCGGTTACCAGCTGGTGGGACGCACGCTGCCGATCTGGAACAAGTTTCTCAAAAACCCGCAGTTCACCGCCGGTGAGCCCTGGCTGCTGCGCTTCTTCGATCAGGTGCGCTTCTACCCGGTCAGCGAGCAAGAGCTGGACGAGCAGCGCGAAGCGTTCCGTGAAGGGCGCATGCAGGTGCGCATCGAAGAGAGCGAGTTCGACTTCGCCGCCTACACCCGTTTCCTGGCCGACAACGCCGAGGCGATCGCCGACTTCCAGCATCGCCAGCAGCAGGCGTTCAGCGCCGAAGTGGCGCGCTGGCGCAGCGATGACGACGAGGCCGAGGCGCAGCTGTTGCCGCCGGAGGAAGAAGACGCCATCGACGGCGATTTGGTCAGCGCCGATCTGAACGGCAGCGTGTGGAAGATCCTGGTGGAACCGGGGCAGGCGGTGGCGGCCGGGCAGCCGCTGATCGTGGTCGAGGCGATGAAAATGGAGCTGGCGGTCACCGCGCCGCGCGCCGGGATCGTTAAACGCATCAGCTGCCGGCAGGGGCGGCCGGTCGGGCCGGGCGACGCCCTGCTGTGGCTGGAAAAGGCGGTCTGAACGGAGGAGCGATGATGCAAATCACCAACGGAGAGCACAAGGCGCGCCCGGAGGGGCTGGCGGAGCGCATTTATCTGCAGCTCAAGGCCGACATCTTCGAGTTTCGCCTGCTGCCGGGCGATCGCTTCAGCGAAAGCGACGTGGCGCAGCGCATGGCGGCCAGCCGCACGCCGGTGCGTCAGGCGCTGTTTCGGCTGGAGCGCGAAGGCTATGTCGAGGTGCTGTTTCGCAGCGGTTGGCAGGTGCGGCCGTTCGACTTCGCCTACTTCGAAGAGCTGTACGACCTGCGCATCGTGCTGGAGCAAGAGGCGGTGAAACGGCTGTGCGAACGCCCGGCCGGGGAAACGCCGGACGCGCTGGCGGCGCTGAGCCGTTTTTGGACCGAAGCGCCGCGTCTGGCGGACGGCAAGGCGGTGTCGCAGCACGATGAGCAGTTTCATCAGGCGTTGGTGGCCGCGGCGGGCAACGGCGAAATGGTGCGTATTCACCGCGAACTGACCGAAAAGATCCGCATCATTCGCCGGCTGGATTTCACCCAGCAGGCGCGGGTGGACGCCACCTACCGCGAGCACGCCGCCATTTTGCAGGCGATCCTGCAGCGGCAAAGCGGGGAGGCGCAAACGCTGCTCGGCGAGCACATCGCCGTCAGCAAGGCAGAAGTGCGAAAAATAACGCTGCACATGTTGCACCAGGCGCGGGCTCAGCAGCCTGCGCGCTCGGCGTAACGATTTTGATTTCATACACATCAGGAGTTTGAACTATGCAACGTCGTCGTTTTATCAAAGCTTTTGCGCTGTCCGCCGCCGCTGTCGGCCTGGGCCTGGCCTGGAGCGCGCAGGCCGCCGACACCATCAAGGTCGGCATTCTGAGTTCGCTCTCCGGCACCATGGCGATTTCCGAGACGCCGCTGAAGGATGTGGCGCTGATGACCATCGACGAGATCAACGCCAAAGGTGGGGTGCTCGGCAAAAAGCTGGAGCCGGTGGTGGTGGATCCGGCCTCCAACTGGCCGCTGTTCGCCGAAAAGGCGCGCCAGCTGCTGAGCCAGGACAAGGTGGCGGCGGTGTTCGGCTGCTGGACTTCGGTGTCGCGCAAGTCGGTGCTGCCGGTGTTTGAGGAGCTGAACGGCCTGCTGTTCTATCCGGTGCAATACGAAGGCGAAGAGATGTCGCCGAACGTGTTCTACACCGGCGCGGCGCCGAACCAGCAGGCGATCCCGGCGGTGGAATACCTGCTGAGCGAGGACGGCGGCGGCGCCAAGCGCTTCTTCCTGTTGGGCACCGATTACGTCTATCCGCGCACCACCAACAAGATCCTGCGCGCCTTCCTGCACAGCAAAGGCGTGCAGGACAAGGATATCGAAGAGGTCTATACGCCGTTCGGCTACAGCGATTACCAGACCATCGTCGCCAACATCAAGAAGTTCGCCGCCGGCGGCAACACCGCGGTGATCTCCACCATCAACGGCGATTCCAACGTGCCGTTCTACAAAGAACTCGCCAACCAGGGCGTCAAGGCCACCGACGTGCCGGTGATCGCCTTCTCGGTCGGCGAGGAAGAGCTGCGCGGCATCGACACCAAGCCGCTGGTGGGCAACCTGGCGGCCTGGAACTACTTCGAATCGCTGGATAACCCGACCAACAAACAGTTTGTCAGCCAGTGGAAAGCCTACGCCAAGGCGCACAATCTGCCGAATTACGCCACTGCGGTCACCAACGATCCGATGGAGGCCACCTACGTCGGCCTCCACATGTGGGCGCAGGCAGTGGAAAAGGCCGGCACCACCGACGTCGATAAGGTGCGCGCGGCGATGGCCGGGCAAACCTTCGCCGCGCCGTCGGGCTTCACGCTGACTATGGACAAGACCAATCACCACCTGCACAAGCCGGTGATGATCGGCGAGATCGAGGGCAACGGCCAGTTCAACGTGGTGTGGCAGACCGAAGCGCCGGTGCGCGCGCAGCCGTGGAGTCCCTATATCGCCGGCAACGACAAAAAACCGGATTACCCGGTGAAAGGCGGCAAGTAACGTCACTCAGCGCCGGCGCGGCTCGACGCGCGCCGGCCCAACAGAAGAGGCAGCTGATGCAATCTCCGTTTTTATCCTCTCTGCGCGCCGGGCTGTGGCTGTTGTGCGCCTGGCCCCTGCTGGCGCAGGCCGGGCCGGCCGATGAGTTCGCGGCGGCCACTCGCGCGCAGCAGGCTAAACTGCTGCAGGCGTGGGCGGCCGAGCCGGACGCCGCGCGCCTGCCGTTGCTGCAGGGGCTGCAGCAGGAAACCGTGGTGATCGACGGGGCGAAACGCGCCTTTATCCGCCAGGGCGACCGCTATCTGCCGCTTGAAGGTGAGGCGGCCCCGGTTGGCGAGCCGAAGAAAGTGTGGCTGAACAACCGGCTGCGCATTCTGATCGCCAACGCGTTGTCGACGCAGCGGTTGGTCAGCGCGGACGCGGCGGTGCGGCTGCAGGCGGCGACCGCGCTGCAGCGCGAGGCGCAGGGCGAGCAGTTGCCGCTGTTGACCCGGCGGCTGGCGCAGGAGAAAGACCCGCAGGTACGCGACGCGCTGAGCATTGCGCTGGCGAACCTGCAATTGGCCGACGCCAGCCCGCAGGTGCGCTTCAATGCGGTGCGGCTGCTGGGGGAATCGGGCGAGCCGGAAACCCGCGCGCGGCTGCAAGCCTTGACCGATGCGGCCAATGAGCCGGACGCCGCGGTGCGCGCCGAGGCGCAGCGCAGCCTGCAGCGCGTGCAGCACCGCCTGATGATCGGCGATCTGCTCGGCCAGGCGTTCAGCGGCCTGTCGCTCGGTTCGATCCTGCTGCTGGCGGCGCTCGGCCTGGCGATCACCTACGGCCTGCTCGGCGTCATCAATATGGCGCACGGCGAAATGCTGATGCTCGGCGCCTATTCCGCCTATCTGGTGCAGGGGCTGTTTCAGCAGTTGGCGCCGCAGTGGCTGGCGCTCTACCCGCTGGCGGCGCTGCCGGTGGCGTTCGCCATCACCGCCGGGATCGGTATGCTGCTGGAGCGCACGGTGATCCGCCACCTGTACGGCCGGCCGCTGGAAACCCTGCTGGCCACCTGGGGCATCAGCCTGGTGCTGATCCAACTGGTGCGGGTGCTGTTCGGCGCGCAGAACGTCGAGGTCGCCAACCCGGCGTGGCTGTCGGGCGGCGTGCAGCTGTTGCCGAACCTGGTGTTGCCGTGGAACCGCATCGCGGTGATCGCGTTCGTGCTGCTGGTGCTGGCGTTGACCTGGCTGCTGCTGAACAAAACCCGGCTCGGCATGAACGTGCGCGCGGTGACGCAAAACCGCGCGATGGCGGCCTGCTGCGGCGTGCCCACCGGGCGGGTGGACATGCTGGCCTTCGGGTTGGGATCCGGCATCGCCGGGCTCGGCGGGGTGGCGCTGTCGCAGTTGGGCAACGTCGGGCCGGAGCTGGGGCAAGGTTACATCATCGATTCGTTCCTGGTGGTGGTGCTCGGCGGCGTCGGCCAACTGGCGGGGACGGTGGCGGCGGCCTTCGGCCTCGGCATCGTCAACAAGATCCTCGAGCCGCAGATCGGCGCCGTGTTGGGCAAGATCCTGATCCTGGTGCTGATCGTTCTGTTTATTCAAAAGCGTCCGCAGGGGCTATTCGCCCTTAAGGGCAGGGTGATTGACTGATGAGCCAACCATTGACCGTAACCGGCGTGCAGAAAGCGCCCCGGCTGGCGTTGAGCATCGGCGGGCTGGCGTTGCTGGCGCTGCTGGTCATGCCGTTCATGACGTTGTTGCCGGCGGGTCATCCGCTGGCGGTGTCCACCTATACCCTGACGCTGGCGGGCAAGATCCTGTGCTACGCGGTGGTGGCGGTGGCGCTCGATCTGGTGTGGGGCTATGCCGGGCTGCTGTCGCTCGGCCACGGGCTGTTCTTCGCGCTCGGCGGCTACGCCATGGGCATGTACCTGATGCGGCAGGCGGCGGGCGACGGGCTGCCGGCGTTTATGGCGTTCCTCTCCTGGAACGAGCTGCCGTGGTTCTGGAGCGGCACCCAGCATTTCGCCTGGGCGCTGTGCCTGATCGTGCTGGTGCCGGGCCTGTTGGCTTTCCTGTTCGGCTACTTCGCCTTTCGCTCGAAAATCAAAGGGGTGTACTTCTCGATCATGACCCAGGCGCTGACCTATGCCGGCATGCTGCTGTTCTTTCGCAACGAGACCGGTTTCGGCGGCAATAACGGCTTTACCGGTTTCACCACGCTGCTCGGCTTTCCCATCACCGCCGCCGGCACGCGGGTGGCGCTGTTCCTGGCGACGGTGCTGCTGCTGGCCGCCAGCCTGGCCATCGGCTTTGCGCTGGCGCGCAGCAAGTTCGGCCGGGTACTGACCGCGGTGCGCGATGCGGAAAACCGCCTGACCTTCTGCGGCTACGATCCGAAGGGCTTCAAGCTGTTCGTCTGGACGCTGTCGGCGGTGCTGTGCGGGCTGGCCGGCGCGCTCTATGTGCCGCAGGTCGGCATCATCAACCCCGGCGAAATGTCGCCGACCAACTCGATCGAGGCCGCCATTTGGGTCGCCCTCGGCGGGCGCGGCACCCTGGTGGGGCCGCTGCTCGGCGCCGGCATCGTCAACGGCGCCAAGAGCTGGTTCACCATGGCCATTCCCGAATACTGGCAGTTTTTCCTCGGCCTGATGTTTATCGTCGTCACGTTGTTTCTGCCCAAAGGGGTGATTGGCCTGCTGCGTCGGAGGAAATCCTCATGAAGGCGATGCAAGTGACCGACGAACTGTTTACCCATCCGCTGCCGGCGGACAAATACCGGCAGCAAACCGATCCGGTGCTGCAGCTCGATAACGTCAACGTCAGCTTCGACGGTTTTCGCGCGCTGACCGATCTGTCGCTGCGCATTGGCGTCGGCGAACTGCGCTGCGTGATCGGCCCCAACGGCGCCGGCAAGACCACGCTGATGGATGTGATCACCGGCAAAACCCGGCCGGACAGCGGCAGGGTGTTTTACGACCAGACCGTCGATCTGACCCGGCTGGCGCCGATGCAGATCGCCCATGCCGGCATCGGCCGCAAGTTTCAAAAACCGACGGTGTTCGAGGCGCTGACGGTGTTCGAAAATCTGGAGATCGCCCAGAAAACCCGCAAGTCGGTATGGGCCTGCCTGCGCGCCCGTTTAAGCAGCGAACAGCGAGACCGCATCGACGAGATGCTGAAGACCCTGCGGCTGGGGCACGAGCGCCACCGGCCCGCCGGGCTGCTGTCCCACGGGCAGAAACAGTTTCTCGAGATCGGCATGCTGCTGGTGCAGGAACCGCACCTGCTGTTGCTCGACGAGCCGGCGGCCGGCATGACCGACGCTGAAACCGACTACACCGCCGAACTGTTCCGCGAGCTGGCGGGCAAGCATTCGCTGATGGTGGTGGAGCACGACATGGGGTTTGTGGAAACCATTGCCGATCGCGTGACGGTGCTGCATCAGGGACAGGTGCTGGCGGAAGGATCGCTGGCGCAGGTGCAGGCCGATGAACGGGTGATTGAGGTATATCTGGGGCGCTGAGGAGGCGTAATCATGCTGCAGGTAGAGGAATTGAATCAGTATTACGGCGGCAGCCACATTCTGCGCGGCCTGTCGTTCGAGGCGCGCATCGGCGAGGTGACCTGCCTGCTGGGGCGCAATGGCGTGGGCAAGACCACGCTGCTGAAATGCCTGATGGGGCTGATCCCGGCGCGCAGCGGCAGCGTCCGTTGGCGGGGCGAAACCATCACCGGTAAAAAGCCGCATCAGCGGGTGCAGGCGGGCATCGCCTATGTGCCGCAGGGGCGGGAGATTTTTCCGCGCCTGACGGTGGAGGAAAATCTGCTGATGGGGCTGGCGCGTTTTTCCGGCGCCGACGCGCGCGCGGTGCCGGATCCGATCTATGAACTGTTTCCGGTGCTGCGGCAAATGAAGGATCGGCGCGGCGGCGATCTTTCCGGCGGGCAGCAACAGCAGCTGGCGATCGGCCGGGCGCTGGCCTGCCGGCCGCAGCTGTTGATCCTCGACGAACCGACGGAAGGGATCCAACCTTCGGTGATCAAGGAGATCGGCGCGGTGATCAAACAGCTGGCGGCGCGGGGCGATATGGCGATCCTGCTGGTGGAGCAGTTCTATGACTTCGCCGCCGACCTGGCGGACAGCTATCTGGTGATGTCGCGCGGCAGCATCGTGCAGCGCGGCGCCGGCAGCGCTATGGAACAGGACGGCGTCCGCGCGTTGGTGGCGATTTAACGTTGGGTCAGCTGAAAAAGGATTGGCTGAGCGGATCGCGGGAATGATGCAGCACTCTGATGATATTCACCTCCCGCCTGTGCTGTCGAAAATAAATCAGGTGGTTGGCGACGGGCAATACCCATAGACCGGGGCCGATTGCATCGATGTTTTTGCCGAGTTGGTGGTGGCTAAGGTTATCGAAAGCCTGATGCAGGCGGCGCAGATAATCTTCGGCCACCTGCAAGCCAAAGTGCGCCAACCCGTAAAAATAGATCTCTTCCATATCGTCCAACGCTTTTGGACGAACGGTTACTCTCCTGCGCATCCTTTTGCTTTGCTCCGTATTCTTTCCATGAACACATCACGATCCCATTCGACGGCTTCGCCGCTGTTCTCTCCTTCGGCGATCAAGCGCCTAAGCTCTTCCAGTTTTGAGGCGGCGGTACGTTCGCGCAAAGTGCGCACGGATTCGCGGATGACTTCGCTGGGCGTTCGGTAATCGCCGCTGGCCACCAGGTCTTCGACGAAGCTACGCAGTTCGTCACCCAGATCTACCGTTAGTGTTCTGCCCATTGTTCCTCCTCACTTTCGGCTATGCTGCGTCATTGTAAGATTAGTTCTTACATTGTGCACGTCAAACTATCAGGATCTCAATAGCTGTCCCGTCATGAGGACGGGAGCCACCCGTTTATTCATTAAGGATAACCATGAACGAAATCACTGTGTCACGCTTCGGTTGCATCGTCCTGTCCCTGTTTCCGGCCCTGTGGGGGCTGTTTAGCCTGTTGAACAATACGGCGGATTTCGCCGGCACCGCGCGCAATGCGGTGGGGCCGCTGCTCGCCATGCAGGATACTTATCAAACGCCGGGGCTGATGTGGCGCGCGATCAGCGCCGACTGGGCCTGCATGTTGGGGTTGGCGGTCATCACCGCGCTGGAAACGCTGGCCGGCCTATTCGCGACGGCGGGCGTGGCGCTGATGATCGGGCGATTGAAAGGCTCTTACGCCGCTTTCGCCAAGGGCAAAGCCTGGGCGATGCTGGGGGCGCTTTGCGCGATAACGGTGTGGGGCGTCGGCTTTATGGTGGTCGCCGGCGACTGGTTTATGGCCTGGCAGGCCAAGAAGGATCCGCTGGCGGTGCAGCTGGGGGCGCTGATCTACCTGGCGCCCAATGCGTTTGCCTTGCTGTTCCTGATGCTGCAGCGGGAGCCGCGCTAAACGACGGCGGAGCGGGGCGCGGTTACAGCGCCTTGCTCATATACCAAATGCCTATCGAGCCCTGGGCGCTGGTGTAGCAGGTCTCGCCACAAATGCTCAATCCTTGACGCTGATAAAAACGTTGGGCGCGGGTGTTGCGTTGCAGCACTTCCAGCCACAGCGTTTTTTGCCGACGGTCGATAGCCCGCTGCTGCACCTGTTCGTACAGGCGCTGGCCATAGCCGTTGCCGGCATGGCCCGGCAGAAAATAGATTTTCTGCAGCTCTGCGCCGATGTGCTCGGTTGGTGCCAGCAGGCTGTCGAAGTTCACCCGCGCATAGCCGACGAGGGCGTCATCCTCATGGGCCAACAGCCAGCACACGTCGGGATCGCGCAGCGTCCGTTCCAGCGCGGAGACGGAAAAATCCTCCGCCAGAAAGGCCTCCAGCTCGTGCGGGTAGCGCCACAGCTCACCGAAGTGGGCGCGGTAGGTGCGGATGCCGATATCGCGCACTTGCGTTAAATCTTCCAGCAATGCCTGACGAACGGTGAACATCAGTGCCCCTTTGAGTAAGAAAAATTACAGCCGTTGTTCCAGATGGCGGTGAGGCACCATCGCCTGATGCAGAATGGCGAGAACGGTGATGCCGGCAGGGCGGTTGCGGTAGTAGATCCTATGGCTGGCGTAAGGAAAACTGCGTATCTCTTCGCCCAGATCGTGGAAGTGAGCTTTACCCGCTTCCGGCATATCTGCCAAATGATGCATGACCTCTCTCAACTGCTCAAGATAGCGGCGAGATTGCGCTTGGCCCCAGTGCTCGATGGTGAAATGACGAATAGCCAGCAGATCTTGTTGGGCCTGCGGGGTGAGGCGAAACGCGGGTATCTCAGTCTGTTTCATCGGTGAGCAGACGGTTGAAGAAGGCATCGCCGTCTACCGCCTTACCGGCGTCTTCCTCGGCGGTAGCCTGCGCGATTTTTTGCTGCAGTGCACTTAATTTGAGATCTTCCAGCGCCTGGTAATCTTCTACAGACATGACGACGGCGACCGGTTTGCCGTTGCGATTGATTTGCACCGGTTCACGCTGCGCCTTGAGCAGCAAATCGCCGAATTGGGTTTTGGCCTCGTTCGCGGTGAGTGCGTACATTTAATCGCTCCAGTTAATTAAATCGTTCGATTTAACCATTATACGGCGCGATGAAAAAATCACCAATGCTATTCCGGCGGGCAGGTTTCGTTGGACAGATGCCGCGGTGTTTCACGGCGAAAACCCAGGCCGATGATGCGGCCGAACAGGCGCGGCAGCCAGCGGCTGTTGCCGACGCGGGCGATCAGGCGCGAGCCGCCCGCCGCGCGGCGTTCGCCCGGCTTGCGCTGGCTCATTTTGATCTGCAAAAACTGGATGGCGCGAGTGGGGAATTCGCGCCGGCGCTGCACGCTCAGCAGATGCTTCAACTGCAGCCGATGCTGGCGCAGCGGCGGGATCAGGGCGTTGGCGGCGGCCACCGCGTCCTGAATCGCCAGGTTGACGCCCACGCCGCCGATCGGCGACATGGCGTGCGCGGCGTCGCCGATGCACAGCACCCCCGGTTTGGCCCAGCGATCCAGACGATCGATGCGAATGCTCAGCAGTTTGACCTGATCCCACTCGACGATCTCCTGCAGGCGATCGTCCTGGAACGGCGCCACCTCAGCGAGGTGCAGTAAAAATTTCTCCAGCCCGCTGTGGCGGATCGCATCGAAGCTGCCTTTGTCGATCGAGTAACCGCACTGCCAGTAGTCGCCGCGATCGATCATGATGAAGTTCTGTTTCGGCCCGGTGTGGCCCATCGACCAGGCCGGATCGCCCGGTTGCTTGCTGAGCTTCATCCACAATACGTCGCGCGGCGCGCCGAAGGATCGGCTGCTGAGCGCCGCCTGTTCGCGCACCACCGAGTTGCGGCCGTCGGTGCCGACCACCAACTGGCTGCGCACGCGGATCGGGCCTTCTGGCGTGTCGGCCAGCACGCCGCACACCTGGCCGCGGTCGTACAGCAGCTGGTGAACCTGCGTTGAGGTCAGCAGCCTGAAGTTGGGGAAGGCGGCGGCCTGCTGGGCCAAAAAGTTGAGGAACTCCCACTGCGGCATAAAGGCGATAAATTTGCAGCGCGTCGGCAGGCGGGTGAAATCCGCCAGCTTGATGTCGCGTCCGGCGACTTCGGCGTGCAGAGATTCCGCGCGCTGATGCGGCAGCGTCAGCAGCTCGTCGAGCAGGCCCAGTTGATGCATGACTTCCAGCGTCGACGGGTGAATGGTGTCACCGCGAAAATCGCGCAGGAAATCGGCGTGCTTCTCCAGCACCGTCACGTCGATCCCCGCCCGCGCCAGCAGATAGCCGAGCATCAGCCCGGCGGGGCCGCCTCCCACGATGCAGCAGGTGGTGGCGTAAGGTGTGATTGGTGATGACGACATGGCGGTTGACCCCGGAGAGCGGCCCGCATCCCGCGAGCCGCAAATGAATATGCAATATTGATAATGATTATCAATATCACATTGGGCTGTCAACCCGCGGCGCAGTGTGGTCAAAGGGAGCGGACAGAGGGGCGGAACCGGCGGGCAGGGTAAAACGGTATTGCATCGCGAGTATAAGGATTCTCCGGAAAGACATTGACCCGGAGCGCGTGACACGCCATCTTTATCAGTAAAATCGGTATTATTTTGATTGATGGTTCAGAAAATCAGGATGGTCAGCATGGGGCGAATAACGTTCGATCTCGAGGATTTGCGCAGCTTCGTCACCGGCGTCGAGCTGGGCAGCTTCGCCAAGGCGGCTGAACGGCTGGGGCGCTCGACGTCGGCGGTCAGCGCCCACCTGAAAAAACTGGAACAGCAGGTTGGCGCGCCGATCCTGCGCAAGGCCGGGCGCGGCATGGTGATGACCGAGACGGGGGAAACTCTGCTTGGCTACGCGCGCCGTCTGCTGGAGCTTAATGACGAAGCCGCCGCCGCGGTGCGTGGGCTGGATCTGCAGGGCACGGTGCGGTTGGGGCTGCAGGAGGATTTCGGCGAGACGTTTCTGCCGCAGGTGTTGGGCAGCTTCGCGCGCGCCAATCCAAAGGTGAGGATCGAGGCGCGCATCGCGCGTAATGCCGAGCTGATCGACTGGGTGCTGAAAGGCCAGCTGGATCTGTCGCTGGCGTGGGATGGCGGTCTGAGCACGCCGTTTCATCAGGCGCTGGGGCAGCGGCAGTTGCACTGGATCGCGTCGCCCGGCTTCGCGCTGACGCCCTGGCGAGAAGGGGATGAGCCGCTGCCGTTGGTGATGTTCGACGCACCCTGTCTGATGCGCAGCGCGGCGACGCAGGCGCTGGATCGCGCCGGCATACCCTGGCGCATCGCCTTTAGCAGCCGCAGCCTGAACGGCGTGTGGGCGGCGGTGAGCGCCGGGTTGGGCGTTACGGTGCGCACGGCGGCGGGCTTGCCGCCCGGCCTGTCGCCGCTGGCCCCCGATCTGCTGCCCGCTCTCGGCCAACTCGGCGTGGTGCTGCACCGCGCCGAGGATCAGCCTTCGGCCGCCGTGCAGCGGCTGGCGCAGATCGTGGTCGAGCGGATCGAAACTTAATCTTGGGCGATAGGCTGCTTGCCACTCAGCTGGCCCCATTCGCTCCAGGCGCCGTCATACAGCTTGACCTGCGGCGCGCCGAGCGACAGCAGGCCAAACGCCAGCACCGCCGCCGTCACGCCGGAGCCGCAGCTGGTGATGATTGGGCCGTTGATGTCCACCCCCTTGTCGCTGAAGGTTTGGCGCAGCGCCTCCAATGATTTGAAGCGGCCGTTTTCCAGCAGCTCGCCGTACGGAATGTTGATGCTGCCGGGAATATGGCCGCGATGCAGCCCGGGGCGCGGCTCTGGCGCTTCGGCATAAAAGCGCGGCGCGGCGCGCGCGTCGAGAATTTGCACCGGCGTGCCTAACGCTTGCTCCACTTGCCGCATATCCACCACCGCGTCGGCGTTGAACCGGGCGTTAAACGTCTGCGGGGCAGGCTGCGCCGGGCCGGTTTCCAACGCTTGCCCCAGCGCGGTCCAGCCGTTCAGCCCTTCATCCAGCACATAAACGCGCTCGGCGCCGAAATTGCGGAAAGTCCACCAGCCGCGCGGTGCGGAGAACTGGTTGCCCTCGTCGTAAATCACCAGGGTATCGCGCTCGCTGATGCCCAATTGGCCCGCCGCCGCGGCGAATTCCACCGCCGTCGGCAACATGTGCGGCAGCGCAGTGTTTTTGTCCGCCACGTCGTCGATATCAAAATAGACCGCGCCGGGGATATGGCCGCGTTCGAACTCGGCAAGCATGTCTTTTTTCGGCGTCAGCCCGACCGGCGACATCCGAACGTCGATCACCACCAGATTTTCATCGTTGATATGTTGCGCAAGCCATTGGGGAGTCACCAGAAACGGAGAGTTCATCGTCATTGTTCGCCTGTTGTGAAAACGGATTTTCACTATACACCAGGCCGCGCGGGGATGAAGTATGATGTTCAGTCAAAGGCGATGGGGCCGGGAGCGGAGAAATCATGACGGACGAGGCGTTTGGCGGGGCCAAGATCGCGCTGCTGTGCGACGGTCTCTTGCTGGTTTACCAACGGGACGACAAGCCGGGCATTCCGTGGCCCGGTCAGTGGGATCTGCCCGGCGGCGGGCGGGAAAACGGCGAAACGCCGCTGCAGTGCGTGCAGCGGGAAACGCGGGAAGAGTTCGGCGTGACGATCGCCGAACACCAGGTTGTCTGGCGCCGGCGCTACGCCGGCATTTTGCCCGGCTCCCCGCCGACCTGGTTTATGGCCGGCGAGATCGCCCCGGCGCAGATCGCCGCCATTCGCTTCGGCGACGAAGGCCAGCGCTGGCGGATGATGCCGGTGGCGCAGTTTATTGAGCATCCGCAGGGCATCGAGCATCTGCGCCGCCGGGTGGCGGAGTATTGGCGGCGGCGCGGTTGATGACGGTATTTCAGCGCGTCGCCAGTTGATTGATCTGCGGCGGCTCCAGGATGCGCAAGGCCGTTTCCCGGCGCGCCACCGCCAGCATCGCCAGCCCGATTCGTTCGGTGCTGCTCACCTGCGCGGGAAACAGTCGCAATGCGCCGAGCCACAGCGGCTTGAACAGCCGATAAATCAGATCGTATGTGCGAACTTTGGAGCGAATGCCGTGCAGCGGCACAATGGCGCCGGGGCGGAACATCACCGCGTGGAACGGCAGCGCCAGCAGCGCGTTTTCGGTGGCGCCCTTGACCCTGGCCCACATGCTGCGGCCGCGTTCGCTGCTGTCGGTGCCGACGCCGGAAACGTAGAGGAAGACCATCGTCGGATTCAGCCTCGCCAGCGGGCGGGCGGCGGCCAGCGTCAGATCGTAAGTCACCGCGCGATATTCGGCTTCGCTCAGGCCGGCGGACGAAATCCCCAGGCAGAAGAAACAGGCGTCATAGCCGGCGAGCTGCGGCTCCAGCGCCGACAGATCACGCAGATCGGGCAGGGAGAGCTGGCGCAGCTTGGCGTGGCTCTGCGCCACCGGACGACGGCCGATGCTGAGTACTTCGCTGACGCGCGGATCGCGCAGGCATTCCCGCAGCGCGCCCTGGCCCACCATGCCGCTGGCGCCGAAGATAATCACTTTCATGCTCTGTTCTCCCACTGGCCGGCGGTGCGCTGCATGCGCCAGCGGCTGGGCGTCAGCGCTTCCCACTGAATAAAGGCGCGGCTGAACGAATTCAGCTCTTCGAATCCCAGCACAAAGGCGATTTCCCCTGGCTCAAGATCGGTCTCCGCCAACAAGCGGCAGGCGGTGCGGTGGCGGGTTTTGTCCAACAACTGCTGGTAGCTGTAGCCGTGCCGTTGCAGACGGCGCTGCAGCGTGCGTGGGCTGAGATAGAGCTCCGCGGCCACGCTGTTGACGCTGGGGCGCTGGCCGCGCATGCTGCGGCCGAGGATCGTCATCACCTGTGTGGGCAAGTCTTGCTCGGCGCGCGCTTCGGCCAACTCGGCCTCCAGCTCCGGCAGCAGCAGCGCCAGCATGTCCTGGTCGTGGGTGATAAGCGGCTGCTGCATCAGCGCACGGTCAAATACCAGCACGTCCAGCGGCGCGTCGAATCGCACCGGGCAGCCGAAGTGGCGCAGCAGCGGTGAGTGGGGATCGCGACGGCGGGTCACCTCAAGCGCCTTGGGCTGCAGCGGTAAACCGGTGCCACGGCGGCACAGGGTGGTGATAGAGGCGAACATGGTGTCTATCAGCAATTCCGGCGTATGGTCCTCGATCATCGTCCAACGCGTATGCAGCCGAACGCTGTCGCCATCTTCCTCCAGCATCAGTTCTTCCGGGCACACCAACCGTTTGTAGCGCGCGACTTTACGCAGGGCCTCGCCCATCGTGGCGGAGTGCAGTGCGGCGACTGACGCGATATCGTAATGCTCCGGCGCGACGTCGCCGCCCAGCCGCAGACCAAAGGCGGGATCGTCGCTCAGTTGGGCGAGGGCGCGCCAGACGGCGAAGAACTGGTGGGTGGTCAACCGCACTTTTACGCGCCGCTCGCTGAGCAGCCCGGCGGGCAAGCCGGCTAACTGACCGACCCGTTCGAGATCGACGCCTTGCGCCGCGAGGCGCACCGCCAACGCGTTGGAAACCGGAATTTGATCGCTGCTCATGGTTGTTGCCTGCCAGTGGTAAGAGAAGGCATTACTCTAAAACAGCCTGTCCGTGCGCCGATAATCCGATCGCGTCAAGATTTAATCCGATTGCGCCAAACTGTCGGTCGGCATCAGCGCCTGGATGGTGGCGCCGACCCGTTGTACCGCCTGTTCGATCTCCGTCGTCAGCGTCGGCGCATAGTTGATGCGCAGACAGTTGCGATACTTGCCGGCGGCGGAAAAAATGCTGCCGACGGCGATTTGCACGCCTTGCTGTTCAAGATGGCGGTTCAGCCGCAGGGTGTCGAACGCCTCGTCCAGTTCGATCCACAGCATAAAACCGCCGCGCGGCCGGCTGACGCGGGTGCCGGCCGGGAAGTATTTCAGGATCAGATCGGTCATGCGGTCGCGGTTTTGCTGGTAGCGGGCGCGCATGCGCCGCAGGTGCTTCAGATAGTGCCCGCCGCGGATGAAGTCGGCGATCGCCAGCTGCGGCTGCGTGGCGGTGGCGCCGGAGCCGATGAACTTCATGTGCAGCACCCGCTCCAGATAACGGCCGGGCGCGATCCAGCCCACGCGCAGCCCCGGCGCCAGCGTTTTGGAAAACGAGCTGCACAGCAGCACGCGGCCATCTTCGTCGAACGATTTGATGGTGCGCGGCCGCGGGTAGTGATAGGCGATGTCGCCGTAAACGTCATCCTCGATGATCGCCGCGTCGTGGCGCTGCGCCAGCGTCAGCAGCCGCTGTTTATGGGCGTCGGGCATGATGTAGCCCAGTGGGTTGTTGCAGTTGGGCGTCAGCAGGACGGCCTTGACCGGCCACTGTTCCAGCGCCATCTCCAGTGCCGCCAGGCTCACGCCGGTCAGCGGATCGGTGGGGATTTCCAGCGCTTTGATGCCCAATCCCTTCAGCGTTTGCATGGTGCCGTGGAAACAGGGGGAATCGACCGCCACGATGTCGCCGGGTTGGCAAACGGCGCGCAGCCCGGCGGAGATCGCTTCCTGACAGCCGGTGGTGATCAGCAACTGATCGGCGCCGATTTGGCAGCCGGAATCCAGCAGCAGGCGAGCGATCTGTTCGCGCAGCGCGGTCACGCCCTGGATGCTGTCGTAATACAGGCTGCGCAAGTCGCCGTGACGGGCGGCGTTGCGCAGGGCGACGATCAGCGGTTTCATCGTCGGCTCGGCGATGTCCGGCATGCCGCGCCCCAGTTGGATCAGGCCCTCGCGCGGCCGGGTGCGCACCAGTTCCAGCACCTGTTCCCATTGCGAAATGTCCACCGGCCGCTGCGTCGGCGCCGTCATGGCGGGCAGCTCGGCCTGCGTGCGCTGCGCATGCACGAAGTAGCCCGATTTCGGTCGCGCTTCCACCAGGCGCTGTTCTTCCAGCAGGCGGTAGGCTTGTTGCACCGTGCTGATGCTGACGCCGTGTTCCAGGCTCAGCGCGCGCACCGAAGGCAAGCGGTGGCCGACCGGATACAGCCCTTGCTGAATGCGTTGGCTGAGAATGGCGGCCAGCGTGGCGTAGCGTGTCATACAGATATCCCTCATCAGGAAAAGTAACCGAAAAACCGGTACAGATGCCTCAAAAGTAAACCATTCAGCGCATTTTGGTATGCAGCTGTATGAAAAAAATAACGCTAACGTGCATCTGTATTGTTTTTTGCCCGGCGCGCATCATCACAACAAGGCGAAAACATCAGGGGGAATAATAAGATGGCTCTGTTTGATGGCATGACGACGTGGCGACGGGGAGGCTGGTCACGCTGGCGTTGGTATTTGTTGCGTCGCAGAACGCGCAGAGAGTTACTGCTGCTGAACGACAGGCAACTGGCGGATATCGGCCTGACGCGGGCGGATGCCTGGCGGGAAGGGTATAAACCGTTCTGGAGAGAATAAGGAAAGCGGATGCTGAAATTATTGGGCAAAGCCTCATCGATCAACGTGCGCAAGGTGCTGTGGACCAGCCATGAGCTGGGGCTGACGCTGGAACGGGAAGACTGGGGCAGCGGCTTTCGCTCCACGCAGGAACCCGAGTTTTTGGCGCTCAATCCCAACGGCCTGGTGCCGGTGCTGATCGACGGCGCACGGGTGCTGTGGGAATCGAACACCATTTGCCGCTATCTGGCGGGGCGGGAAGGGCGCCGCGATCTGCTGCCGCAGGAACCCGGCGCGCGCGCGGCGGTGGAGATGTGGATGGACTGGCAGGCCACCGATCTGAACGGCGCCTGGCGCTATGTGTTCATGTCGCGTGTGCGCGGGCATGCGGATTACCAGGATGCCGCCAGCCTGGCCGCCGCCGAGCGCGAGTGGAATCGGCTGATGGGCTTGCTGGATGCGCATTTGGCGCAGCACGGCCCTTACGCCGCCGGCGCCGCCTTCACGCTGGCGGACGTGGTGCTGGGGCTGTCGCTCAACCGCTGGCTGATGACGTCGTTCGAGCGGCCGGAGTATGCGGCGCTGGCGGCCTATCAGCAGCGCCTGCTGCAACGCCCTGGCTACGTTCAGCACGGTGCCAACGGTTTACCGTAATATGAAATAAATGGTTCATTTTACCTTATCCGAATACGGCAACGCCGCGTTCGGATTTTCCTTTTTGCATCATCCTGTCAACGTTTCATGAACGACATCACGAATCCGAACTTTCTTTTTCCGTGCGCTTGTTATTGAAATTTATATTCCATATAAAACCGTTATCAGCTGGCGCGTTTCACTCAGGGCGCCGGGTTTCAGGCAAGATTTCGGTCACGGGAGAGGATGATGAAACAGGTACGCGTTGGGTTAATCGGCACCGGCTATATCGGGCGTTGTCACGCTATCGCTTATGCGCAGGCCCCCACGGTATTTCCCCTTAAAGGGGATCTGGTGCTGGAGATGCTGGCGGAGGTGACGCCCGAGCTGGCGGCGCAGCGCGCGGCCGAGTTCGGCTTTGCGCGTTCGACCGGCGACTGGCGGCAGCTGGTGGCCGATCCGGCGATCGACGTGGTGGACATCTGCGCCCCCAACTTCTTGCACAAAGAGATGGCGCTGGCGGCGATCCGCCACGGCAAGCACGTGTATTCGGAAAAACCGCTGGCGCTGGATGCCGCCGACGCGGCGGAGATGGTGCAGGCCGCCCGCGCCAAGGGGGTGAAAACGCTGGTCGGTTTCAACTACATGAAAAACCCCACCAGCCAGCTGGCGCGCGAGATCATCGCCAACGGCGAAATCGGCGAGGTGGTGCATTTTTACGGCACCCACAATGAGGATTACCTGGCCGACCCGCGCACGCCGATCGACTGGCACTGCCGCCGCGCCAGCGCCGGGCTGGGCGCGTTGGGGGATCTGGCGGCGCACATCGTCAATATGGCGCACTACCTGGTGGGCGATATCGTGGCGGTCTCTGGCGATATGCAGACCGTGATCAAACAGCGGCCGGATCCGCAAGACCCGTCGCGTATGCATCCGGTGGAAAACGAAGATCAGGCCGGCGCGCTGCTGCGTTTCGCCGGCGGGGCGATGGGCACTATCGAAACGTCGCGCATCGCCTGCGGGCGCAAGATGGGGCTGACCTATGTGGTTACCGGCACCAAAGGCACGCTGAGTTATACCCAGGAACGGATGGCCGAACTGAAGCTGTATCGACACGATGAACCGGCGGAGCGGCAGGGGTTCAAGACGTTGCTGGTGGGGCCGAAGCACCCGGACTATGCGGCGTTTTGCATCAGCGCCGGGCACGGCATTGGTTTTAACGATCAGAAGACGGTAGAGATCCGCGATCTGGTCAACGGCATCGCCGCGGGCGATCGCATGTGGCCGGACTTTGAAGAGGGCTGGAAGGTGTCGTGCGTGCTGGACGCGATAGCCGCCTCCGCCGAGCAGCGGCGCTGGCTGGAGATCAACCGCGATTGAAAAGGAAATGGCGCTCTCCGCGGACAGCGCCATTAATTTATTATTTTGCCAGCTTAATAGCTTATTAAATTAATTTTATAATAAGTTATTGGCTTGATAACTTAGAACGAGAAACACGAACAGCCGAACGCGCCCCAGAAGGCATTCTCGTCCGACACCGGGATGCTGGAGCGGCGCGCGATGTCATGCTGGTGCGCGTGCACGCCGCACGGGCCGCAGCATTGGTGCGCCTGGCTCACTACCCCGACGCGGGCCGCCGCCGACGGCGGCGCGGAGCGGTAATGGCCCGGCACCTGGGTGACCGGCGACCACTCCGGCAGCACCGGCAGCGGCGGCGGCGCCAGCGGCGAGAAGCTGCCGGCGGCGTAGACCACCTTGCCGTCCACCACCGTCATTACCGACTCGATGCCTTTGATCTGCTCTTCCGGCACGCTGAAGTAGTCCTGCGACAGCACCGCCAAATCCGCCAGTTGGCCGACCTTGATCTGGCCTTTCTTGCCCTGTTCGGTGGAGAACCAGGCGCTGCCCTGGGTCCACAGCATCAGCGCCGTTTCGCGATCCAGCCGGGCGCTGTCGTCGTACATCGCCATGCCGCCGACGGTGCGGCCGGAGACCAGCCAGTACAGCGCCGTCCACGGGTTGTAGCTGGCGACGCGGGTGGCGTCGGTGCCCAGCCCGACCGGCAGCTCGGCCGCCAACATTTTCGCTACCGGCGGCGTATGTTTGGTGGCTTCGATGCCGTAGCGGTCGGCGAAATATTCCCCCTGGAACGCCATGCGGTGCTGGACCGCAATGCCGCCGCCCAGCGCCTTGACGCGCTCGATATTGCGTTCGGTAATGGTTTCGGCGTGGTCGAACAGCCAGTGCAGGCCGTTGAACGGAATATCGCGGTTCACCTTCTCGAACACGTCCAGCATGCGGCTGATGGATTCGTCATAGGTGGCGTGCAGGCGGAACGGCCAGCGGTGCTCGACCAGATGGCGCACCACCCGCTCCAGCTCGTCTTCGGTGCCCGGCGGCAGATCCGGGCGCGGCTGCAGGAAGTCTTCGAAGTCGGCGGCGGAAAACACCAGCATCTCGCCGGCGCCGTTGTGGCGATAGAAGTCGGTGCCCTGGCCCGGCTTGAGCATGTCGGTCCACAGCTCGAAGTCTTCCAGTTCCTGCTTCGGCCGCTGGGTGAACAGGTTATAGGCGATGCGGATGGTCAGCTGCTTTTTCTCGTGCAGCTCGGCGATCACCTGATAATCCTCCGGGTAGTTCTGGAAACCGCCGCCGGCGTCGATGGCGCTGGTGAGGCCGAGGCGGTTCAGCTCACGCATAAACTGGCGGGTGGAGTTGACCTGCTGTTCCAGCGGCAGCTTCGGCCCTTTCGCCAGCGTGGCGTACAGGATCATGGCGTTGGGTTTGGCGATCAGCATGCCGGTCGGGTTGCCGTTGGCGTCGCGCTGGATCTCGCCGCCCGGCGGGTTCGGCGTGTCTTTGGTGTAGCCGACTACCTTCAGCGCCGCGCGGTTGAGCAGCGCGCGATCGTATAAATGCAGAATAAATACCGGCGTGTCCGGCGCCGCCTGGTTGATTTCGTCCAGCGTCGGCATGCGGCGTTCGGCAAACTGGAACTCGGTCCAGCCGCCGACCACCCGCACCCATTGCGGGCTCGGCGTGCGCAGCGCCTGCTCTTTCAACATGCGCAGCGCGTCGGCCAGCGAAGGCACGCCTTCCCAGCGCAGCTCCAGGTTGTAGTTCAGGCCGCCGCGGATCAGGTGCAGGTGCGAGTCGTTCAGGCCCGGAATGGCGGTGTGGCCGTGCAGATCGATCACCTGGGTTTCCGGCCCGGCGTGTTGCATGACTTCGGCTTCGCTGCCGACCGCCAGAAACTTGCCGTCGCGAATGGCGACCGCCTGCGCGGTGAGGTTTTGGCGGTCAACGGTGTGAAATTTGCCGTTGGTGAGGATCAATGAAGCGTGGTGGTTCATAACATTCTCCCGGCGAACCGCCTAGCGGCGGATCAGCCATTGATGAAAAACGCGAGTCACGATGGGCATCCACAGGTACACCACCAGGGCGACCACGGTGGCGTCATTGAGAAAATGGCCGAGCAGCGTGCCGTTCAACTGCGGCAGCGCCAGCCCCCAAAACCAGGGCACCAGATTGGTGGAAGGGAAGATCACCAGCAGGGTGATGATGAACTGCTTCCACTGGGGCGGTTGGCGCACGCCGGGGTTGGGCGGGGTAAACCAGAACTCCGCGCCGGGGCGGATCTCGATATGGTCATTCTCCAGCAACAGCGGAGTGACTTCTTCGATGTATTGCTTGCGCAGCGGCGAGTTGAGCCAGCGGTAGAGATTATCGACATTGTCGAAGCGGACCAGCACCGTATAGGCCTGTTCGCTGTCGGATGGGCGGATGACGTTGACGCCCAGATGGCCGGTGAAGCCCGCGGCGTCCGGCATGATGCGGTTCAGCCAGGCCTCATAGGCCTGCTCGTTCCCCGGCGCCAAACGGTGGGTGATCACCAGCGTGACATGCTGCGGATGGGCCATAAAACCGACTCCTGAAAATACCCCGGCGCGGGGCCGGGGCAGGGGGAATTATTTCACCGTGCGGGCCGGTGCGTGGTGCACCATGGTGTAAGCGTAGTCGACGCCCATGCCGTACGCGCCGCTGTGTTCGCGCACCAGCGCCATCACCGCGTCGTAGGTGTCTTTGCGCGCCCAGTCGCGTTGGTACTCCAGCAGCACCTGCTGCCAGGTCACCGGTACGGCGCCGGCCTGCACCATGCGTTCGATCGAGCGCTCGTGCGCATCGACGGAGGTGCCGCCGGAGGTGTCGGTCACCACATACACTTCATAGCCGGCTTCCAGCGCCATCAGCGCCGGGAAGGTCAGGCACACTTCGGTCCACAGCGCGGAGATCACCAGCTTTTTGCGGCCGGTGGCTTCCACGGCTTTGACGAAGGCCGCGTCTTCCCAGGAGTTCATCGAGGTGCGTTCAATCGGGGTGATTTCAGGGTGTACCGCCAGCAGCTCCGGCCAGATATAGCCGCTGAAGCTTTCGGTTTCGACCGAGGTGAAAAGGGTAGGAACGTTGAAAATCTTGCCTGCCTTCGCCAAACCAACAACGTTGTTTTTCAGTTGCTGACGATCAATATTAGCCACGCCGAAGGCCATTTGCGGTTGATGATCGATAAAAATCAGTGCGGAGTTGTCTTTATCAAGCAGTTGAAACTTGGACATAATTTACCTTCCCAGTGATATTTCGGTTGAACATCTGATGAGTGTAACGCCGATAAAACCCATGGTAGGCAGAGGGCGATTTCAAAGATACCGCAGAATTTTTGCCGACTTGTTGAGTTTTTTTATACACGGGAGAAAACATGAGATTAAACCTGGAAGCGCTGCTGATTTTGGATGCGCTGGACCGGCACGGATCTTTCGCCGCCGCGGCCGCCGCACTGTTTAAAACCCCTTCGGCACTGAGCTATATGGTGCAAAAGCTCGAGAACGATCTCGACATCACCCTGCTCGATCGCTCCGGCCATCGGGCGAAGTTCACCGATACCGGCAAGCTGATGCTGGAAAAAGGGCGGGTGCTGCTGCGCGCGGCGCAGGATCTGGAACAGCAGGCGCGCTATGTCGAAAACGGCTGGGAAAGCGAGATCACGCTCGGGATCGACGCCTCCTTCCCGTTTGCCCGCCTGTTGCCGCTGATAGAAGAGTTCTACCGGCAGCATCACCATACCCGGCTGCGCTTCAGTCACGAGGTGCTGGCCGGCTCCTGGGAGTCGCTGGTTTACGGCTGCGCCGACATTATTATCGGCGCCATCTGCGAGCCGCCGTCGCGGGTGGGCTATGCGTTCAGCCGCCTGGGGCAGCTGGATTACGTGTTCGCCGTCGCGCCGCAGCATCCGCTGGCCGCGCTGCCGGAACCGTTGCCGAAGGATGAGATCCGTCAGCACCGGGCGGTGGTGGTGCGCGATACCTCGCGCGTCAACGCGCCGCAGAGCCTGAACCTGCTGGAAGAGCAAGACACGCTGACGGTCTTCGGCTTCGACGCCAAGCTGCAGGCGCAGTTGGCCGGGCTGGGCTGCGGCTATCTGCCGCGCGCCTTGGCGGAACCTTACCTGAACAGCGGCGAACTGGTGGCGAAACGCGTCGAATCGGAACGTTGCAACGACATCGCCTACTTCGGCTGGCGGGAAAGCGCCAGCGGCCTGGCGGCCAAGTGGTGGCGCGAGCGGCTGCAGCGTTACGCGGATGACGGTGAGGCTTACCCAGCGGCGCAGTAAGGGCGCTCGATAAAGATTAATCCCCAATAAGGACATAGGGAATGAAAAAGACACTAAGCCTGTTGGCGCTGTTACTGTTGAGCGGCTGCGGCGCGGGCGCCGGGCGTCAGGCCGGCACCCCCTTGCCGTCGCCGCAGACCGAGGCGCCGGTTGCGGCGCCGCTCAGCTATCCGGTGCGGGTGCATAACGCGGTGAGCCGCGAGCTGCGTTTGCCGGAGCATGCGCGCGGCCAACGCTGCACCATCAGCATCCGTCTGCGGCCGGACGGGAAACTGGCGAGCAGCAAGATCGTAAGAGGCGATGCGCCCTTGTGCGCAGCGGCCAACGAGGCGGTGCAGCGCGCGCAGTTTCCGCCGATGGCCAGCGCCACTGAATACGCGTTGTTCAACGCCGTGGTGCTCGATTTCGTTCCCTGAAGGGATGTGACCGACGGGCTGCCTGCGCGGCCCGTTTTTTCTCGTTTCGTCGTTTGCGTATTCACGCTTTTCCGCCAATAGTGTTCTCCGGGCATGCACCCAGACAATTTTTCATTGGCCGGCCAACGGGAGCAAAAGACATGAAAGGCGAGCATCATTATCAGGTCTCGGTGACCTGGCAGGGAAATCTGGGCGCAGGCACGGAAGATTATCGCGCTTATGGACGCGATCACCTGATCGGCGCCGTGGGCAAGGCCGATATCGCCGGCTCAGCCGATCCGGCCTTCCGCGGTGACGCGACGCGCTGGAATCCGGAGGATTTGCTGGTAGCATCGCTCAGCGCTTGCCACAAATTATGGTACTTGCATCTGTGTGCCACCTCGGGAATTTCGGTGCTGGCCTATCAGGACGATGCCGTGGGCGTGATGCGCGAAGACGCCGCGCGCGGCGGCTTTTTCACCTCGGTGACGCTGCGGCCGCAGGTCACGGTGCGCGACGGCGACGATCTGCAACTGGCGCAACAGCTGCATGAGAAGGCGCATCACCTGTGCTTTATCGCCAATTCGGTGAATTTCCCGGTGGCGTGCGAACCGCAGGCCGCGTACGCAACCCGCTGAATTTTCACTTAGCTTTGCCATTTTCGTTATTTTGAACGCCGCTACGGCTCGCGGATACTGGGAGAAAATCTCTCACCGCGAGCCGCAGCATGTCCCATGCCCACTATTTGCACCCCGAACAGCGCGAACGAATCAGGCAGCTTTATCGGCGCCGCTATTGGCGAATGGAATTGCCCACCTGGGGGATCATGGCGGCGGTGTACGGCGGCTGGTTCGGCGTGGCGCTGGGATGGCAAACGCTGGGCCCGTGGCTTGGCGCGCCGCTGTTGATTCTCCTGACCACCTGGTACCTGTCGTTGCAACACGAGCTGATCCACGGCCATCCGACGCGCTGGCCGCGCGTCAATCAGCTGTTCGGCCTGTTGCCGCTGGCGGTGTGGTATCCCTATGGGCTGTATCGCGATTCGCATCTGCGCCACCACCGCAACGACCACCTGACCGATCCGCACGAAGATCCCGAAAGCTATTACTTCAGCGCCGCGCAGTGGCGGCGCTATCCCCGCCTGTTGCCGCTGCTGGCCGCCGTGCGCAATACGCTGATCGGCCGGGTGCTCCTCGGCCCGGCGTTGGATATCGCCGCGACCCTGGCTGGGGCGGTGAAAGCGCTTGCCGCCGGGGAGTGGCGTACCTGGGTGATGTGGGGAGTGCACCTGTCGCTGTTGGCGATGTTGCTGAACTGGCTGCAGGCGCAGGGTATCGGTGCGGCGTTTTACCTGCTGGCCATCAGCTACCCGGCGCTGGCGCTGACCAAGGTAAGATCGTTTTTTGAGCATCGCGCCGTGGACGCACCGCAGGCACGTTCTATTATTAATGAGGCGGGCCAGCCGTGGCGGCTGCTGTTTCTCAATCTGAACTACCATTTAGTGCATCACGATCTGCCCGGCCTGCCCTGGTATGGTTTGCGCGAAGTCTATCTGGCGGAGCGTGAGGCATATCAGCGGCGCAGCCAGGGATTTGTCGCGCAGGGCTACGGCGAGTGGCTGCGCGATTACGCCCTGACGCCGATCGACGTCGGCGTGCATCCGCTGAGCGCCGGCGAACGGCGGGAGGAACGCGGTGCCCGGCCGAAGAAAAACTTTATTGCGCGCTGGAAGCGTGTTTCTCAGGATTTTCCAACCTAACCGGCCCATGAGCCGGAAAACATATAACCAGAGGAAAAGTATGGCAATCACCTTATCACGCGGACGTTCCTTTGCCGTCGCGCTGGCCCTGCTGGCCACCGGCGGTCTGGCGCAGGCGGCCGACTCGGTGCGCGTCGGCTCCAAGATCGATACCGAAGGTTCGCTGCTCGGCAACCTCATCGTGCAGGTGCTGGAAGCCAACGGCATCAAGACCACCAACAAGCTGCAGCTCGGCACCACCAAGGTGCTGCGCGGCGCCATCACCTCCGGCGAGATCGACATCTACCCGGAATACACCGGCAACGGCGCGTTTTTCTTCGCCGATGAGAAAGATCCGGCGTGGAAGAACGCCCAGGCCGGCTTCGAGAAGGTGAAGCAGCTCGACTACGACAAAAACAAAATCGTCTGGCTGGATGCGGCGCCGGCCAACAACACCTGGACCATCGCCATTCGTCAGGACGTGGCGGAGGCCAACCATCTGAAGACGCTGTCGGATCTCGGCAAGTGGATCAACGGCGGCGGCAAGTTCAAGCTGGCGGCCTCGGCGGAATTTATCGAGCGGCCGGATGCGCTGCCGGCGTTCCAGAACGCCTACGGTTTCAAACTGAATCAGGATCAGCTGCTGTCCCTGGCCGGCGGTGACACGGCGGTGACCATCAAGGCGGCGGCGGAGCAGACCTCCGGCGTCAACGCGGCGATGGCCTACGGCACCGATGGCCCGGTGGCGGCGCTGGGGCTGCAGACGCTGGCGGACCCGAAAGGCGTACAGCCGATCTACGCACCGGCGCCGATCGTGCGCGAAGCGGCGCTGAAGGCGCACGCCAATCTGCCTGAACTGCTGAAGCCGGTGTTCGCCTCGCTGGACGGGCCGACGCTGCAAAAGCTCAACGCGCAGATCGCCGTGGAAGGCCAGGACGCCAAACAGGTGGCGGCCGCTTACCTGAAAGAGAAAGGGTTTGTTAAGGGATAATGCCGAGGTGCCCCCTCTGCCGTCGGGAGAGGGGGTAAACCGAGGGAGCCGGAGCGTTTCTTTGACTATCGCCGTAAAACATCGCGTCTTGTTGACGCTGTTCATGCTGTTGCTGCTGGCCGCGTTTGGCCTGCCGTTCCTCAGTTATGCCCCCAATCGCCTGTTGTCGGGCAAAAGCCTCTCCTTGTTCTCCTTGCTGCACGGCCCGGCGCTGTGGCTGCTGTTGCCGCTGGCGGCATTGGCGATCCTCAGCCTTTTGCCGCCGACGCGGGGGCGGGCGCTGCTGGCGGCGCTGGCCGCCTGCGGGGTGCTGACGCTGGCCTTCTGGATCAGCGGGCAGGCTGCTGAACGTTTGGCGCAAGAGGGATCGCGCCTGGCGCGCACCTCCTGGGGCAGCGGATGCTGGCTGACGATGGCGCTGAGCCTGCTGATCGCCGCCGACGCCATGGCGCGCCTCACCGCGTCGCACCTGTGGCGCATGCTGGGCAACGCGCTGGTGCTGGTGCCGCCGGCGCTGCTGCTGTTCGGGCATCAGCTCGATCAGCTGTCGCTGCTGAAGGAGTACCACAATCGCCAGGAGGTGTTTGACGCCGCGCTGCTGCAGCACCTGACGATTCTGCTGGCGACGATGGCGCCGGCGCTGGCGATCGGCGTGCCGCTCGGGGTGCTGTGTTTTCGCTCCGAACGCTGGCAGCGGCCGATTTTCTCCGCGCTGAACATTATCCAGACCGTGCCGTCCATCGCGCTGTTCGGCCTGCTGATCGCGCCATTGGCGGGGCTGGCGACGGCGGTGCCCTGGCTGGCGGAGCACGGCGTCAGCGGCATCGGCATGGCGCCGGCGATCGTGGCGCTGGTGCTGTACGCGCTGTTGCCGCTGGTGCGCAGCGTGGTGGCGGGGCTGCAAAGCGTGCCGGCCGGGGTGATCGAATCCGCCACCGGCATGGGGCTGACGCGCGGGCAGATCTTCCTGCGCGTGCAGCTGCCGTTGGCGCTGCCGCTGTTCCTGACCGGCGTGCGCATCCTGGCGGTGCAAACCGTCGGCATGGCGGTGGTGGCGGCGCTGATCGGCGCCGGCGGCTTTGGCGCCATCGTGTTCCAGGGGCTGCTCAGCAGCGCGCTGGATCTGGTTCTGCTGGGGGTGATCCCGGTAGTCATGATGGCGGTCATCGTCGATTCGCTGTTTAAATTTTGGGTTTCAATCCTGGACGTATCGCGCCGATGATTCACTTTGAGCAAGTCAGCAAAATTTTTCAGGGCAAGCCGGCGGTGGACGATCTCACGCTGCACATCGCCGAGGGCGAATTCACCGTATTGATCGGCACCTCGGGTTCCGGCAAGTCCACGACGTTAAAAATGATCAATCGCCTGATCGAACACGATCGGGGCAAGATTCTCTTTGCCGGCGAAGAGATCCAGTCGTTCAACCCGCAGGATCTGCGGCGGCGCATGGGCTATGCGATCCAGTCGATCGGCCTGTTCCCGCACTGGACGGTGGAGGAGAACATCGCCACCGTGCCGCAGCTGCTGAAATGGCCGCGCGCGCGCATTCGCGATCGGGTGACCGAACTGCTGGAGCTGTTGCATCTGGAGCCGGATCTGTTTCGCCGTCGCTACCCGCACCAGCTTTCCGGCGGGCAGCAGCAGCGGGTCGGAGTGGCGCGCGCGCTCGCCGCCGATCCCGAGGTGTTGTTGATGGACGAACCGTTCGGCGCGTTGGATCCGGTCACCCGCGCGGCGCTGCAGGCGGAGATCGCCCGCATTCATCAGATCTCGGGCCGCACCATTGTGCTGGTGACGCACGACATCGACGAGGCGTTGAGCCTGGCGGATCGCCTGGTGCTGCTCGATCAGGGGCGGGTGGTACAACAGGGCACGCCGCTGACGCTGTTGACCGCCCCGGCCAACGACTTCGTACGTGACTTCTTCGGGCGCAGCGATCGCGGCATCAAGCTGCTGTCGCTGGGGACGGTGGCGGAGCGGGTGCGGCCCGGTGTCGCCGGGGGCGAACCGATCGCCGCCGCCATGAGCCTGCGCGAGGCGCTGTCGGTGTTTGTGGCGCGCGGCAGCGACTGCCTGCCGGTGGTGGATGAACGGGGCGAAGCGTTGGGGGTTCTGCACTTCCACGATCTGATCGCCGGGCAGGCGCTGTCATGAGCGGGCGTCTCTGGCGCCTGCTGCGCGATCCGCTGCCCTGGACGCTGGCGCTGCTGTTGGCGCTGGTGTTTGGCATGGATCATCTGCGCGGTCTGTTTGCCGCCTGGTTCCCCGATCTGGACCGGCCCATTTATCAGCAGGACAGCTTTATCGCGCTGGTGGGGGCGCACCTGTCGCTGGTGGCGATCTCCAGCCTGATTGCGGTGGCTCTCGGCGTGGCGGCGGGCGTCGGCGTGACCCGACGCGGCGGCCGGGAGTTTCGTTCGCTGCTGGAAACGGTGGTGGCGGTGGGGCAGACCTTCCCGCCGGTGGCGGTGTTGGCGGTGGCGGTGCCGGTGATGGGCTTCAGCGAGCAGCCGGCGATCATCGCGCTGGTGCTGTACGGCTTGCTGCCGATCCTGCAGGGCACGCTGGCGGGCATCGAATCGGTGCCGCCCGCCACGCGCGAGATCGCCCGCGGCGTGGGGATGAGCGCCTGGCAAATACTGTGGCGGGTTGAACTGCCGCTGGCGGCGCCGGTGATTGTCGCCGGGATCCGCACGTCGGTGATCATCAACATCGGCACGGCGGCCATCGCTTCCACCGTCGGTACCAAAACGCTCGGTTCGCCGATCATCATCGGCCTAACCGGGTTTAACACCGCCTATGTGATCCAGGGCGCGGCGGTTGTGGCGTTGTTGGCTATTATCACCGATATGCTGTTCGAACGTTGGGTGCGTTATCTCACCGCCTGGCGTCAGCAGACGCTGGCGGCCACTCCGGCGGGGTAAGGGGGAAATGATGCAGGTGTCTCTACCGATGTACGGCGTTGGCCGGGAGCAGGCCGACGCTTTCTGGCAGGTCTTGCGCGGCAAGCTGCTGCGGCTGGGGCTGCCGGCGGCGCCGGAACGGCTCAGTTGGCCGGACGATTTGGCGCAGCATTGGCGGCGCGAGGATCTCTTGCTCAGCCAAACCTGTGGTTATCCGTTGGTCAGCAGCCTGCCGCAGGTGCAGCTGATCGGAACCTATCATTATCGGGTGGAAGGGTGCGACGGGCCTAATTACCGCAGCTGGCTGGTGGTGCGCGCGGGCGACTCCGGCGAACGGCTGGCGGATTTTCGCGGCCGGACGGTGGCGTATAACAGCACCGATTCCCAGTCCGGCTACAACGGCTTGCGCGCGCTAATCGCGCCGCTGGCGCAGGACGGGAAATTCTTCGGTGCGGCTATCGCCTCCGGGGCGCATTATCAGTCGCTGAAACTGATCCGCAGCGGGCAGGCGGATATCGCCGCCATCGATTCCATCAGCATGGAACTGCTGCGCCGCGCGCAGCCGCAGGCGCTGGAGGGGCTGAAAATCATTGGCCGCACGGCGGCGGTGCCGGGTTTGCCGCTGATCACCGCAGCCGGCACGCCGCCGGAACAGGTGGACATCCTGCGCGCCGGCGCCCGAGCGATGCTGGATGAGGCGGTCAGCGACCGCCTGCTGATCGGCGATTTCAGCCTGGTGCCGCGCTCGGCTTACCAGATTATCACCGTGCTGGAGCAGCAGGCAGCCGCACAGGGCGTAACGGCGCTCTAGCCGTCGTTACAGCAGGCCGCCGCCGTCGATATCGATCACGCTGCCGGTGACGAAACCGTTCTCCATCGCCAGCAGGTAACCCGCCGCGACGTCGGCCGCCTGGCCGATCCGGCCGACCGGTAGGCTGTCGCTCACGCGTTCGAACAGCGCCTGACGCTGCGCGGCGCTCATGCCGTCGTAGGCTTCGGTGGCGGTAATGCCGGGGCTGACCACGTTCACCCGCCGCGGCGCCAGTTCCTTCGCCAATTGTTTGCCGACCGCCTCCAGCGCGGCGTTGATGGCGGTTTTGACCAACTGGCCACCGAGATATTTGCGCGACAGCTGGCCGGAGGTCAGGGTGATGGAGCCCTGCGGCGCCAGCGTCGGCAGCGCGGCCTGCACCGCGCGCAAGCTGCCCCAGAATTTGACGTTGAAGTCGGCCTGCGCCTGCTCAAAAGCAGTCTCCGCCAGCGGTTTCGCCTGCACCAGCGGCCCGGCGGTGATCACCAGATGGTCGAAAGCGCCGACGGCGGCAAACAGCGCATGCAGCGACGCTTCATCGGTCAGATCGGCCTGCATCAGATGCAGCGCGTCGTTTTTCTCCCCGGCGTGGGGAAGGCGGCGCGAAGCCAGCACCACTTCAGCGCCGCGCGCCGCCGCTGCGTAGGCCACCGCGGCGCCAATGCCGCTGGTGCCGCCCAGGATCACCAGCTTTTGTCGTTTCAGGGGGGAGTCAGGAATTGTCATGTTAAGGCCTCTTTTTAGGTAAGTTTCAACGGGATCTATCTTTCCTGATTGAAAATCACCTAACAATCGGCCTTGCTGACAAACTCTTATTAATATTTTTTAAAGATCATGCGGCGCTAAAGCGGGCGTTTAGCTTCTGATCCACGATGATTTCGAAATCGGTAAACAGCGCTCGGGGTTTCACTGAACGCCCCTGTTTTTCCAGTGCCACCAGGCCGTGCCCGCTCAGCGTTTTCAGCGTGGTGGACAGATTGCTGACCTGGCGCCCCGACAGTTCGGCCAACTGGCTGATGGTCTCGGGGCGGGCAGTGTCGATCAGACGCAGCAGGGCAATATTCTCGTTGCTGAGCACCTGGGCCAGCGCAATCATTGACGTAAACCACACTTTGGGCTCACGTTCCTGTGGCTGATATTCCCCTTTTGCGATCGCCAGTGTGCGCTTGCGAATCAGTTCTTCAGGCATCACGCCAATCAGTGCTTTCATCATCAACCTCGGTTTTCTCTCTTGCGTATGACTTCGTCTATCCGGGTAAAAAATCTTCCACCAACTGATAGGCGGAATGAAACTCGTAGGGTGAGCCTTTGTCCGTCGGGGAGTCATGTTGGTGATCGTAAACGACGCGGCCCGAAAATTTACCTTTGCGGGGTGTTTTAATGGTATGCGCGTTGTCTATGCCAAAAACCCGGGTATTGTGGTTATCATGCAAGGTCAAATTGTAACGGATGCCGTGAGGGATAAAGGCCGTTTGGGTCACCGTCCAAGCCTCGATTTTCCACCAATAGCCATCCTCACGATTGACCCGCGTGCCATGCAGGCTAAGGATGTAGTCCAGTCCGTTGTGTTCATCCATTGATCAAAGCTCCATTTATTATGATCTAATCATAACAATTGGGCGTTTTATCGTCAATCCGATACGCCGTGAATCCGGCTCTCTAAGAAGGGAAATACATGACCTCATTTGTCGATCTCGAGGTGTTTGTCCGCACGGTGGACGGCGGTAGTTTTTCCGCCGCGGCGCGCGCGCTGGATATGACGCCGGCGGCGGCCAGCATTGCGGTGAAAAGGCTGGAGCAGCAGTTGGGCGCGCGGCTGCTGGTGCGCTCCACCCGCAGCCTGAGGTTAACGGAGGAGGGGGCTCGCTATCTCGACAGCGCGCGCCTGGCGCTGGGCGCGTTAGCCGAAGGAGAGCAGGCGATCCGCGAGAAGCATCAGGGGCTGTCCGGGGTGCTGCAGATTTCCGCGCCGTCGGATTTTGGCCGCAATTTGCTGCTCGGCTGGCTGGATGAGTTCCGCCTGCAGCATCCGCATATCCAGCTGCAGCTTCTGATCAACGATCGGCAGGCCGACCTGTTCCGCGAACCGGTGGACGTGGCATTGCGCTTCGGGCCGCTGGCCGACTCTTCGCTGGTGGCGCTGCCGATCTTGCCGCAGCATCGGCGGTTGATCTGCGCCAGCCCGGATTACCTGCGGCGTCACGGCGCGCCGCAAACGCCGGCCGATCTGGTTCGGCACAGCATTCTGGTGTATCAGCCCAGCGGCAAACGGCAGGTGGAATGGCGGCTGTGGCGCGGTGAGGAGGGGGTCGAAGTGCCGCTGAACGGCAGCTATTTTACCGATGACGGCGAGGTGGCGCGGCGCTGGGCGCTGGCGGGGCACGGCGTGGTGCGCAAGTCGGCGATCGACGTGGCGGCCGACATTCACGCCGGGCGGCTGGTGCAACTGTTGCCGGAATGGCGCAGCGACGCGGTGCCGATCAATCTGGTCTGCCCGCATCGTTCGCAGGTGTCGGAACGCGTCAGGCAGCTGCAGCGCTTTTTACAGCAGCGCTGCCAGCGTTGGATGGACGATCACTTGGCCTGAAGGGTTTCGGTTTGCGCCGGCGTGGCGGCGGTATCCCCGGAAGGCGCGCTTTCTTCGTGCGGGGTGGTGGAACGGGTGTAGATGTTCAGCCCGGCGAGGAATACGCCGCCCAGAGAACCGAAGGCGCACAGGGCGATGACGATGACGAACGCTTTTTTCAGCATAGGAATAATTTCGCAGGTTGCTTGGAACAGCGGGAATTATAGCCCCTTCGCCGGGTGAAACAAGAATCGTTTTTAACGGCGGCCCGCAGACCGCCCTTTGTGATCACCGCCGTTCGCAGTCGATGGCCTGTACGTTGGCCGGGCGGGCGAACAGGTATTTTCCCAGCGTCACCAGCACCACCGCCGCCACGATGATCACCAGCGCCAGCCACTCGCGCGGCGCCAGCGATTCGCCGGCAAAACCGATGCCGAGCAGCACCGCCACCACCGGGTTGACGTAGGCGTAGCTGGTGGCGACCGCCGGGCGCACGTTCTTCAACAAGAACATATAGGCGCTGATCGCCAGCATCGAACCGAAGACGATCAGATAGCCCAGCGCCAGAAAGCCGCCGGTGCTCGGCATCTGAACGAGGCGCTCGCCGCTCAGCTGGCTGGCTGCCAATAACACCACGCCGGCGACCAGCATCTCCGCCGCGCCGGCCATCGGCCCGGCCGGCAGCGAGATGCGCGATCCCAACACCGATCCGAAGGCCCAGCTGGCCGACGCCAGCAAAATCAGCAGCGCGCCGGTCGGATTGCCCACCAGGTTGTTGCCGGTATTAAGCAGCACGATGCCCACCAACCCGAGCGCGATGCCGGCCCATTCCAGCTTGGTATTGCGCATGCCCCACAGCAGGCTGAAGCAGAGGGTGAACAGCGGCACCGTCGCTACCATCACCGCCGCGATGCCGGACGGCACGTGTTGGTGTTCCGCCACCGTCACCAGGCCGTTGCCCACCGCCAGCAGCAGAATGCCGATGGCGCCGGCGGCCAGCCATTGCTTCGGCGTCGGCAGCGCGTGGCCGCGCCAGGCCAGGAAACTGAACAGTACGATGCCGGCTAGCAGAAAGCGAATCCCGGCCATCATCAGCGGCGGCCACTGTTCGACGCCCAGACGAATGACGAAATAGGTGGAACCCCAAACGATATATAACGTGAACAACGCCCCGATCAACGGCAGGACGCTACGGCTTTGTTGGCTAAGCATAGGATTGTATTTTGCGGGAATGATTATTATTAGAACGCTCAGTAAACCCGATCGGGCAACCGATAAGCAATGGCCTGCGGCATTATTTTTCCGGCGGCCGAAAGCCGTTCAATGGCCTTGCTGTTTCCACTGCAGCCAACTGACGGCCGGCAGATAAATCGACCAGCCGATGGCCAGCAGCAGCAGCATGAACTCCGGCGGCATGCCGGGCAGCAGGGCGTCCAGTTTCCAGGACACGGCGTAGGCGAAGGGGCCGAGGGCGGCGCCCAATACCGCCAGCGGCCAGGGCGCCGCTCTGACCACGTCCAACAGCCAATACCACCAGCAGCCGAAGCCGATCCATAGCGCGATGGTCCAGAGCGGCAGGCCGTGTTGCCCGCTGTAATGCAGCACGCCGCTGTAGCTCCACAGACCATCCATGCCGATGCCGCCCAAGGCGGCCAGGGCGGCGCCCTTGCGGCGGGCGGCGGGGGTAAAGATCAGCGCCAGCGCCGCACCGGCCAGCAGTATGCCGTTGAGCCGATCGCGAGTCAGCAGCGCCAGCAGCCAGCAGACGCCCAGCCCCAGCGTCGCCAGCCAGAATCCGGCATGCGGCTTCTTCATCGTTCAACTCCCGTGGGGTTACTCTGCCGCCGTGCGCAGCGCGCCGACGGAGGTGTCAGAACGGGCGCGGGGCCCGTTGTTTGCCTGAATATTCGATAATTCAACCTTAGAAGGGAAGGTGCGGGGTGCACAAGCAGAATAATCTGTACCGGTTGAAAACGCGGGCAAAAACCGGTGTTACAAGAGAGAAATCCGGTAAGCGCAGCGGCGAGAGCCGGCCAGAATGTGTTCGGCGCGCTCAACCTGCGCCTGCAGCACTTCGGTGAAGATGCTCAGCTCAGCGCGGCAGAAGCCTTGGCAGACGGTGGCGGCGGCGCAGATCGGGCAGTGGTTTTCCACCAGCAGATAGGCGCCGTCTTCCTCCTGACGCCATTCGGCCATATACCCTTCGCGGCAGCGGATCTCGGTGAGACGCGCCACGCGTTCGCGCAGATCGGTGGCGCCGATCATCGCCTGCTTGTAGTTGATGCGGTTTTCCTGCTCACGGGTCTCGATCAGCAGGTCGATCGCCTGTTCACCCAGCTTGTCACGCACGGTGCGCAGCAGCTGCACCGTCAGATCCGCATGGGTGTCCGGAAAGCGTGCGTTACCGGCGGCAGTCAAATGCCACAGCTGCACCGGGCGGCCCACGCCGCGCGTTTCCGCGATCGCTTCGACCAGCCCCTCTTTCGCCAGCTTGACGAACTGCTGGCGGGCCGCTTCACCGGTGGTGCCGAGCACTTTTCCTGCGTCTGAGGCTTGCTGCGGGCCGCGGGTCTTCAATAGCGTCAGCAAACGGTCACTGACCGATTGTGCGGTGCTGCCGCCATTTTCCAAGTTTATTCTTGACATATTTCTCCGCCTCGCCCTAACTTATTCCAAGATAACTCTTGTTAAATTTAACGCAATCTCATGACCAACTCAATGCCATTCCTCTGAAAACAGGACAACAACCGTGATAACCCATGACGATAGCCGCTGGAGCGACCTTTTCTCCGGCAAAAATGCGGCCAGTGCGATCGCGCTCTCGCTTGGCGTGGCGCTGCATGCCATCAATATTCTGGTCGCCACCACCATTCTGCCCTCGGTGGTGCAGGATATCGGCGGTCTGGATCTCTATGCCTGGAACACCACGCTGTTCGTGGTGGCGTCGATCCTCGGCTCCGCGCTGTCGGCCCGCTTGCTCAGCGGCTACGGCGCGCGCAACGCCTATCTGGTCGCTTCGCTGTTTTTCATCGCCGGAGCGGGGCTGTGCGCGCTGGCGCCGAGCATGCCGGTGATGCTGATCGGCCGCACGGTGCAGGGATTCGGCGGCGGGCTGATCTTTGCGCTCTCCTACGCGATGATCAATCTGGTGTTCGAGCAGCGATTGTGGCCGCGCGCCATGGCGCTTATCTCGGCGATGTGGGGCATCGCCACGCTGGTCGGCCCGGCGGTAGGCGGCATTTTCGCCGAGTTGCACGCCTGGCGTTGGGCCTTCGGCATTCTGCTGCCGATCATGGCGCTGTACGCCGCGTTTACCTTCCTGATCCTGCCCAAGGGCCAGGCGCAGCAGGCGGCCGCGCCGCTGCCGACCGCGCAGCTGCTGTTGCTGACCGTGGCGGTGCTGGTGGTGTCCGCCGGCAGCCTGGCGCACAGCGTCTGGATCAACCTGGCGGGCATCGCGCTTTCGCTGGTGCTGATGGCCTGGCTGATGAAGCGCGAGGCGCGCTCGCGCGCGCGCCTGTTGCCGCACGGTGCGCTGCGGCGCGGCTCATCGTTGGCGGCGCTCTATATTACGGTGTCGTTGCTGGTAATCGGCATGACCAGCGAAATCTTCGTGCCCTATTTCCTGCAGTTGCTGCACGGCCAGTCGCCGCTGATCTCCGGCTATATCGCCGCGACCATGGCCGCCGGCTGGACGTTGTCCGAAATCCTCAGTTCCGGCTGGCGCGGGGCGGGCATTCGCCGGGCGATCGTCAGCGGGCCGCTGTTCGTGCTGGTGGGCCTGCTGGCGCTGGCGATCCTGATGCCGACGCCCTCCGGCGGTCACTGGCAGGCGCTGACCCCGATCGTCATCGCGTTGTCGCTGGTGGGATTCGGCATCGGCTTCGGCTGGCCGCATCTGCTGACGCGCATTTTGCAGGTGGCGCCTGAAGCGGACAAAGACATCGCCGGCGCCTCGATCACCACGGTGCAGCTGTTCGCCACCGCATTCGGCGCGGCGCTGGCGGGGATGATCGCCAACCTGGCGGGGCTGAACGATCCGGGCGGCGCGGCGGGCGCGGCATCGGCGGCGCGTTGGCTGTTCCTGGCGTTCGCGCTGGCGCCGCTGCTGGCGGTATTCAGCGCCTGGCGCTGCGCCGCGATCGCGCCGCCGGCCGCCGAGACGGGCAATTTTGTACCCAACCCGTCCTCGCGCGAGTGCTAGAACGCTTCTCCTCATTCGGCGATGTTTGCGGTGATCCTGGCGTTATTCCTGCGCGACATTGTTAAAATTCGCTTGCTATATCTCTAATTTGAGATTATTTCTCTTATATGGGATTTTCAAACGGAGTGTGAACGATGGATAACGGTCTGGACAATGCCGACCTGAGGTTGGCGCAGCGGCTGGCGGATTTGCGCCAGCAACGGGCGTGGTCGCTGGAGGAGCTGGCGCAGCGCACTGGCCTTAGCCGGGCGACGCTCTCGCGGGTGGAGCGCGCCGAGACCAGCCCGACGGCGTCGTTGCTGAACCGGCTGTGCGCCGCCTATGGGTTGACCATGTCGCGCCTGCTGAGCGAGATCGAAGACGAGCCGCCGGAGCTGTTGCGGCCGCAGCAGCAACCGGTGTGGGTCGATCGCGCCAGCGGTTTTCACCGTCGCTCTGTTTCTCCCCCCGCTGCGTTGTATAAGGCTGAATTTATCGAAGCCCGGCTTGATGCCGGCGCGCAGATCGATTACGACCTGCCGTCGATTCCGGCGCTGGAGCACCATCTCTGGCTGCTGTCCGGGCAGCTGGAGTTGACGCTGGAAGGGCGCGTTTTCCGGTTATCATCCGGCGACTGCCTGCGCTACCGCCTGTTCGGCGCCTCCCGTTTCCATGTCCCCGGCGATGAGCCGGCCCATTACACCCTCGTTATTTGCAGGCCATAGCCATGATTGAATTGCAACAGTGGGACGCCGGCGCGGCGCAAAGCGCCATTGCCGAATTGGCCGAAATGCTGCACGCCAGCGTGGCGCACGGCGCCAGCATCGGTTTTGTCATGCCCTTTACGCTGACGCAGGCGCAGGCGTTTTGGCAGGGGTTGCTGCCGGCCATCGCGCGGGGAGAGCGTGCGATGCTGGTGGCGCTCGCGAACGGCCGGCCGGTCGGCACCGTGCAGCTGTTACTGGCGATGCCGGACAACGGCCGTCACCGGGCGGAAGTGGTCAAGCTGATGGTGCACCCGCAGGCGCGGCGGCAGGGCGTCGCCCGGCTGTTGATGCAGGAAGTGCAGGCGCTGGCGGCGCGTCATCGCCGCAGCCTGTTGGTGCTGGATACCCTGAGCGGCAGCGCGGCGCAGGGGCTGTACCGTCAATTGGGGTTCGAGGCGGCGGGCGACATCCCGCAATACGCCCGCGCCAGCGACGGCGGGGCGTTGGAGGCCACCTGCTATATGTACAAACTGCTGTGAGGGTTAGCGCCCGCGCCAGGCTTTGATCGCCTGCTGGCGCACCTGCAGCTTTTGCTGCGGCGTCAGCTTGTTGTAGTCGCGAGCCAGGCCGCTTTCCCAGTCGCCGTACATCGGGTTGGGCAGCACGATGAATTCGGTGCCGAACTTGGCCTGGTTCTCGCTGACGAACGCCCGGCGCTGCGCATTGTCCTGGTGGTAAGTCGCGGCGCCGAAGTCGTTCAGGTTGTCGCCCGCGTACACCACGATGTCATAGCCGGCTTGTTTGATGGCGTCGAAGCGCGCCTGTTTATTGGCGGTGTCGGTGCTGAGCAGCACGGTTTTTTCCGACAGGCCGGTGAAACCGAGCTTCTGCATGTTGGCCACCGTGGCGGCGTAGTCGCTCTGTTTACGGTTCGACACGTAGAACATGGTCCCCTGATGGGCGTTAACATAGCGGGCGAACGCCACTGCGCCCGGCACCGCGGCGGCCTGTTCGGCCTGCGTCCATTTGGCCCAGGTGGCGCCGTCGTACGGTCGGCCCTGCTGCGCCTGCCAGCCGGAGTAGGCGCTGTTATCCAGCATGGTTTCATCCAGATCGACCACCACCGCCTTTTTACGGCCTGGCGCGGCCCTGGCCTGATCGAAGGCGCGTTGCGCGCTGTTGAACGCCTGATGTGCCAGCGCCTGGTATTCGCCGGACTGTTGGAACCAGTTGACCGCCAGCACCGATTGATCCGCCAACCGCTGCTGGGCCTGCGCGTCGGCGTGCGGCGGCTGCGCGCAACCGGTCAAGGCCAGCAGCGCGACGCCCATCGCCGCGCCGAGGGTGAGTGTGCGTACCTGTTTTCCTGCCATTGTTATCTCTCTTTTTTATTGTGGACTGTCCAGCAGCATATCCATCTCGAACTGAAGCAGGGGATCCTGCCGCCAGCCAAGATGCGTAAAGAAGGGGGCGGCCACCTCGGGCACAAAAACGTTGGCGGTCAGCGGCAAAGGGGCGAACTGCGCTTGCAGAGCGGCCAGCAAGGCGCGGGCATGCCCCTGGCCGCGATGCTGCGGCGGCACGTAGATCAGGCGCAGCCAGCAGTGCTCGGTACCGGGCATCACCACGGCGTAGGCCTGACGATTGAGCGTATAGGCTCGCGGTGTGCCCGGCAGTTTGAACAACGACTCGGGGGCGATCAGCCAGGGCAGGTCGGTGGCGCCTTCCGCCGTCAGGCGATGGCTGACGGTCAGCGGATCGACCGCCTGCAGCACCGCCTTGCCTGGCGGCACGGCCGCCGGCGCCTGATGGCCGGTCAGGGTGCGCACGATGCGCAGCCCGGCGCGGTGGTACAGCGCCAGCGCGGCGTCGTTGCCTTCGATCACTTCCAGCGACAGCCGATGATCGCCGCGCTGACGGGCATCCGCTACTACCCGCTGCATCAGCGCCTTACCCAGCCCCTGGCCGCGCATCTCGGGGCGTACGGAAAAGGCCGCGATCCGGCTGTGCCGGCCGCGGCGGGCGATCAGCGCCACCGCCACCGGTTCATTGCGATGGGTGACGATCAGGCTGTCGTTCAGGCTGAGATCTTCGGCGCCGAAGCGGGCGGCGAAGGTCGGCCCGTCGAGGACGAAACGCACGATGTAGTTTTCAAAACAGTGGTTGAGGATGTTCGCCAGTTCGTCGCTGCTGTAGCGCACGGCGTTGTGATAGTTAAACCGACCGTCGTTATGCATGGCTGATTCCGCTCGGGGGAAAGCTATACATGTAGACCCGTTTGTTTGGCAAGGCAAGCGGGGGCATTCGCCGGCGGGGAAAATAAAAACAAAAAAGCCGGACGCAGCCGCCCGGCGAAATAAAACTCTGGGTATCAAGTGACGCTAAAGTTTGCAGTGGTGGTTATTCATTCATCACATCAGAACTGGTAGGTCAGGGCGACAACAACGACGTCGTCGTTTTTCAGACCCAGTTTGTTGTCGTCATCAAGCTGGTTGATTTTATATTCGACATAAGTTGACATGTTTTTGTTGAAGTAATAGGTCGCCGCTACGTCGAAATATTTCACCAGATCGACGTCGCCGATGCCTTCAATATCTTTGCCTTTCTGCTGAACGTAACCCAGCGATGGGCGCAGACCGAAGTCGAACTGATATTGCGCGACCAATTCAATCCCTTCCGCTTTATTGGCGAAGCCACTGACGGAAGTCGAATTGTTATTGATGGTGGCGGTGCCGGAAATAGGCGCGATATTGCGGCTCTGCGAATAAGTCGCGGCCAGGTAGACATTGTTGTTGTCGTATTTCAGACCGCCTGCCCAGATATCGGCCTTGTCGCCTTTACCGAAGGTGCCCGCCTTTTGCGTGGCGGTGCGGTTGGAAGAGGCATAGGCGGCGCCCACGCTCAGGCCGTCGATGATTTCATAGCTGGAGGAGAGACCCCAGCCGTCGCCGTTCGCCTTGCTGGCGGAGCGGCCGTCGTTTTCGTTTTTGCCCTGGTACTGCACGGCAAATTTCAGGCCGTCAACCAGACCGAAGAAGTTGTTATTACGGTAGGTGGCGACGCCATTGGTACGGCCGTTCATAAAGTTGTCGGTCTTGATATAAGCATCATCGCCGAATTCAGGGATCATATCCGTCCAGGCGCCGACGTCGTAAATGATGCCGTAGTTGCGACCGTAGTCGAAGGAGCCGAGATCCTTATATTTCAGACCGGCGAAGCCCAGACGCGTTTTGGTGTCTTTGGTGCCGTCGGATTCAGAATGGTTAGCGGCGATCTGATATTCCCACTGGCCGTAACCGGTCAGCATATCGTTAATCTGAGTCGCGCCTTTAAAGCCGATACGGACGTAGGTTTTATCGCCATCGTTGCCGGCATCATCGGAGAAATAATGCAGGGCTTTCACACGACCGTAAAAATCGAGTTTGTTGCCGTCTTTATTGTAGATTTCTGCTGCCTGTGCCGCTTGCGCAAGTAAAAGTGCCGGAATAATAACGGCCAGAAGATTACGTTTCATGGGTTACCCTGCTTTATTCGATTAAAAGACGCTATCATCAGTTGCATTGCTGCTTTACTGTGCCGTCCGGTTGTTGGCGGCGGAGAATTTTTACCGTAGTAATGTGATCTATTTATGACAAAAAATTCATTTTCATGTCGAACGATTAAAAAAGTCGCGCAAAGGGTGAATTTTTTCTGCAACCGACGGTCGGCGGCTGGTCTACAGTTACCGATAGCCTGATCGGTTTCCGGAGGAATCATGCACGATACTTATACATTGTTCGGTACGCAGGGGTGTGGCTCGACCATCGTGGCCGCCGCGTTGGTGCTGACCGCGTTCCCCTGGGGCTACGAGGAAGTGGATTACACCCAGGAGGGCCCGGAGCGGGATCGCCTGTTGGCGTTGAACCCGCTCGGTCAGGTCCCCACTCTGGTGCTGCCTGATGACGAAGTGATGACGGAGAGCGCGGCGATTATCCTGCTGCTGCACGATCGCGCGCCGCACGCCGAATTGGCGCCGCCCGGCGGCTCGCCGCTGTTGCCGCGCTTTTTGCGCTGGCTGTTGTTCATCAACGCGGAGATTTATCCCACTTTCACCTATGCCGACCATCCGCAGCGCTGGCAGCCGAAAACGGAAGGGGCGGAACAGCTGAAAAACGCAGTGATGGATTATCGCGAGCGTTTATTGCGGCAGTTGAACGCCGCCGCAGGAGCGTCTGGCCCGTGGTTTCTCGGCAAGAGCTTCAGCGCGCTGGATCTGTACGTGGCGGTGATGTGCAACTGGCGGCCGGGCCGCGCGTGGTTCCGGCAACACTGCCCGCGACTGTACGCCATTGCCGAACGGGTGGAACAGCGGCCGGAGCTGAATGTGCTGCTGAGCGCCCATTTCGACGGCGTTGCCCCGCTGGAACCGTGACATCGCCCCGCCGCCCGGCGGGGAACCCTCCCGTTTTTCTGAACCGAGACTGCCGAAAATCCCGATTTTCACTCGCCTCGCTGGCGGGTAGCGTAAGGCTATCCGCAACTGACAGGAGAGTGTGATGCAATCAGAATCCCGGGCCGGACAACAGGCGTTCGGCGATATCGCCCCCAAGCTGGCGCAGCTCAGCGACAGCGTCTTGTTTGACGATGTCTGGCAGCGGCCAGAGCTGAGCCCGCGCGAGCGCAGCTTGATCACCGTCGCCGCGCTGGTGGCGCTCAACCGCCTGGAGCAACTGCCGTTTCATCTGCAGCTGGCGCAGCGCAACGGCGTGGCGCTTCAGCAGCTGGCTGAGCTCATCACCCACCTGGCGTTTTACGCCGGCTGGCCCGCGGCGGCGTCGGCCGTGGCGCGCTTGCGCGAGCTGGAACCGGAGGCGCCCCATGCCGTTTAGCCGCATCGCCCTGCATCAGGGCAAATCCGCCGACTACCTGCAAACCTTGTCCGACAGCCTGCATCAGGCGCTGGTGGAGGCCTTCGAGGTGCCGCCGGCGGACAAATTTCAGGCGATCGATCAATACCGCCCCGGTGAGCTTATCTACGATCGCGACTATCTCGGCGGGCCGCGCAGTGCGGATTTCGTGCTGTTCTACATCACCGCCGGGCGGCCGCGCGACAGCGACACCAAGCGGCGTTTTTACCGGCGGTTGGCGACGCTGCTGGCGGAGAACCTGCGGCTGAACCCCGAGGATGTGATGGTGGTGATCGCCACCACCCAGTTGGACGAATGGTCGTTCGGCGCCGGGCGCGCCTCGATGATCGATCCGCAGACGTAACTCGGGCTGACGCCGCCGGCGGTCTGTGGGACAATAGCGCCATCATTTCGTTTAGATAAGAGTTGAATGGCGCTCTCCTCCGCAGTTAAAGATCAAATTGGCCAGTGGTACAAAGCCCTGCAGCAGCAAATACCGGATTTCATTTCCCGCGCGCCCCAGCGCCAGATGATCGCCGAGGTGGCGAAGACGCTGGCCGGCGACTACCCGCGCCATCTGGCGATCGAGGCGCCGACCGGCGTCGGCAAAACGCTGTCTTACCTGATACCGGGCATCGCCGTCGGGCGGGCGGAGAGCAAACCGCTGGTGGTCAGCACCGCCAACGTGGCGCTGCAGGACCAGATCTACAGCAAAGATTTGCCGCTGCTGAAGAAGATTATCCCCGATCTGAAATTTACCGGCGCCTTTGGCCGCGGGCGTTACGTCTGCCCGCGCAACCTGGCGGCGATGAGCACCGACGTTAGCCAACAGGGCGATCTGACGCTGTTCCTCGACGACGAACTGGCGCCGTCCAGCGGCGAAGAGCAGGCGCTGTGCCAGAAACTGACCAAGGCGTTGGCCCGTTTCGAGTGGGACGGGCTGCGCGATCACTATCAGCAGAGCATCGACGATCCGCTGTGGGCCAAGCTGAGCACCGACAAGGCCAACTGCCTGGGGCGCAACTGCCATTACATTCGCGAATGCCCGTTTTATATCGCCCGCAAAGAGATCGAGAGCGCCGACGTGGTGGTGGCCAACCACGCGCTGGTGATGGCGGCGCTGGAGACGGAATCGGTGCTGCCGAACCCGAAAGAATTGCTGCTGGTGCTGGACGAAGGCCACCATTTGCCGGAGGTGGCGCGCGATGCGCTGGAGATCGACGGGGAAATCACCGCGCTGTCGACCAACCTGCAGCTGGACATGATCGTCCGTCAGGTCGAGCAGTGCATGACGCAGTACCGGCCGAAGAATCCGCCGGGGCTGGCCAACAGCGAACGGCTGAAGAACCATTGCGAGGAGCTGCGTGAGCTGGTGCAGATCTTCGAGCATCAGGTCAGCGCCTATCTGCCCGGCGACAGCGTGGCGGCCGAGCACCGTTTTGAAATGGGCGAGCTGCCCGCGGAGATGGTGGAGAGCTGCGCGCGGCTGTTTAAACTGACCGATGCGCTGCGCGGGCTGGCGGAGTTCGTGCTTAACGATCTTACCGAACAGACCGGCAAGCACGACATCATGCGTCTGCACCGCTCGATCATTCAGATGAGCCGCACGCTGGGCTATCTGGAGGCGATGAGCAAGCTGTGGCGGCTGGCGGCGCTCGACAAGTCGTCCAACGCGCCGATCTCCAAATGGGTCACGCGCGAACTGCGCGATAACGTCACCCATCTGTATTTGCACTGCGTCGGCATTCGCGTCAGCGATCAGCTGGAAAAGCTGCTGTGGCGCAAGGTGCCGCACGTGGTGGTCACCTCGGCCACGCTGCGTTCACTGAACAGCTTCGCGCGTTTGCAAGAGATGAGCGGGTTGAGCGAGAAGGCCGGCGATCGCTTCGAAACGCTCTCATCGCCGTTCAATCATGTCGAACAGGGCAAGATTGTCATTCCGCAGATGCGCTACGAACCGGCGCTCGCCAATGAGGCGGAGCACCTTGAGGAAATGGCGCGGTTTTTCCGCGCCGAGCAGGCGAGCGGCAAGCACAAAGGCATGCTGATCCTGTTCAGCAGCCACCGGGCGATGCAGACTTTCCTCAGCTACGTGACCGATCTGCGGCTGATGCTGCTGGTGCAGGGCGACCAGCCGCGCTACCGGCTGGTGGAAGAGCACCGCAAGCGGGTGGAGAAGGGCGTCGCCAGCGTGCTGGTGGGGCTGCAATCGTTCGCCGAAGGGCTGGATCTGAAAGGCGAACTGCTGACCCAGGTACATATTCACAAAATCGCGTTCCCGCCGATCGACAGCCCGGTGATCATCACCGAAGGCGAGTGGCTGAAATCGCTGAAGCGTTATCCGTTCGAAGTGCAGAGCCTGCCGAGCGCCTCGTTCAACCTGATCCAGCAGGTCGGCCGCCTGATCCGCAGCAACCAATGTTACGGCGAGATCGTGATCTACGATCGCCGGCTGTTGACCAAAAACTACGGTTCGCGGCTGTTGGCGTCGTTGCCGGTGTTCCCGATTGAGCAGCGCGCGGTGCCGGAGGCCGACAAGGCGCATCTGGCGGCGCTGAAATCCGCCGCCGACGCGGCTAAAAAAGAGAAGAAGCGCGGCAACCCGTTCGCCCGCAAACGGCGGCGTTGATCAGAGCAGCGGCGGCAGGCGGCGCTTGACCGGCGTGGTTTTCACGATCGAGGTGTTGCTCTGCGCGTGCTCGGCCAGCCGATCGAGGGTGTGGTCGAGCTGTTCCATCGAGTGCGCCACCAGCCGCACGATAAAGCAGTCTTCGCCGGTCACCTTATCGCATTCGACCACTTCCGGGATCGCCTGAATCAGCTGTTCGACCTTCTTCAGCATGCCCGGCAGCGGCTTGATGCGCACCAGCGACTGAAAGGCGTAACCCACCGCCTGCAGATTGACGTTCAGGGTATAGCCCTGGATCACGCCGCTTTCCTCCAGCCGCCGCAATCTTTCCGACGTGCTCGGCGACGACAGGCCCACCTGCGCGCTCAGCGTCTTCAACGATGCGCGCGCATCTTCCGCCAGAATGGTCAGGATTTGGCGATCGATATCATCCATAACGCCTCCGTTAGGTGTTTCCTTGATTGTAGCTGCGAGAAAAAGGCAGTTAAGCACATCTGCCTTTTTTATGCTATGGAAAGCCGCCCTGCGAAGCCGCAAGCTATGTCTCTGGGCAAGCTTTGAGGAACGCAGAATGAATGCAGAGATAAAACGCGGCTCGCTGGAGATGGCGGCGGCGATGCTGATTTCCGGCTCCATCGGCTGGTTTGTGCTGATGTCCGGCCAGCCGGTTATCAACGTGGTGTTTTGGCGCTGCGCGGTGGGGGCGCTGGTGCTGCTGGCAGTGTGCGGCGCGCTGGGCCAGCTGCGCCGCGATGCGCTGACGCGCGCCACGCTGCTGCTGGCGATCGCCGGCGGCGTCGCGCTGGTGATCAACTGGCTGCTGCTGTTCGCCGCCTATTCCTATGCCTCTATCTCCATCGCCACCGCGGTGTACAACACCCAGCCGTTTATGCTGGTGGGGCTGGGGGCGCTGTTTCTGGGGGAACGGCTGACCGCCCACAAGTTGCTGTGGTTGGGGCTGGCGTTCGGCGGCATGATGCTGGTGGTGCTGGCTCAGCCGCGGCAGGCGGGGGAGCAGAGCCATTATCTGGCGGGCATCGCGCTGGCGCTCGGCGCGGCGTTTTTCTACGCCCTGATGGCGCTGGCGGCCAAGCGGCTGAAGGGCACGCCGCCCCATCTTATTGCGCTGATCCAGGTAACGGTGGGGGCGGTGATGCTGCTGCCGCTGGTGGATTTTCATGCGTCGGCCAGCGTGGGGCAGTGGGGGATGCTGGCGACGCTCGGCGTGTTGCATACCGGCCTGATGTACGTGCTGATGTACGGCGCGTTGCAGAAGCTGCCGACCCACCTGATCGGCTCGCTGTCGTTCATCTACCCGATCGCCGCCATGCTGGTGGATCGCCTGGCGTTTGGCCACCGGCTGTCGGCATGGCAACTGCTGGGGACGGCGATCATCCTGCTGGCGGCGGCGGGCATGAACCTGCTGGGCGAGCGGCGAGCGCGACTGCTGCCGGCCTCGGACGGCCGGCGCACCGGCTGATGCTCAGTTCGGTTTTTTCAGCCGACGCCATAAAGTGGTGCGGCTGATCCCGAGCAACCGGGCGGCGGCGGCGTGGTCGCCTCCACACCGCGCCAGGGCTTCGTGGGCGGAGACGGGCGCCGCCTGCGTCTCGGGCGGCGAGACCGCCGCCAGCTCCGGCAGCAGCCACTGCAGGGTCTCGCCGCTCGGTGCGACGCCGGTGCTCAGCATCAGCGCCACCCGCTCCATCATGTTGCGCAGCTCGCGCAGGTTGCCGGGCCAGGCGTAATGACCCAGCGCGGCGTAACACCCGGCCAGGGTGGCGCGCAGCGGCTCCGTCAGCGGCACGTCGAGCGCCGCCAGCGACTGTTTCAGAAAGTGTTCCGCCAGCATTGCGATATCGTCGCCGCGCGCCCGCAGTGGCGGCAGCTGCAGCCGCAGGGCGCTCAGGCGGTAAAACAGATCGGCGCGAAAATCGCCCTGTTGAATCGCCTGCTCCAGGCGGGTGTGGGTGGCGCTGATGACGCGAAAGTCGACCTTTACCGGCTGTTGCCCACCGACCCGAGTGATGGTTTTTTCTTCCAGCGCCCGCAGCAGCCGGGTTTGCAGGTGCAGCGGCATTTCGCCGATCTCATCCAGAAACAGGGTGCCGCCGTTGGCGGTTTCCAGCAGCCCGCGTCGGCCGCCGCGCCGTGAACCGGTGAAGGCGCCTTCCTCATAGCCGAACAGCTCCGCCTCCAGCAGCGATTCGGCGATGGCGCCGCAGTTGATGGCGACGAACGGCGGCGTCGCGCCCCTGGACGGCGCGCCGCGCCGGGAAAAGTATTCGCGGTGGATCGCCTGCGCCGCCAGCTCTTTGCCGGTGCCGGTTTCGCCTTCGATCAACACCGCCGCCGGCGAGCGGGCGTACAGCATGATGGTGCGCCGGGTCTGTTCCATCTGCGGGGAATCGCCCTGTAAATCGCTCAGCCCATAGCGCGGCTGCAGGGTATCGCGCGCGGCGTAGTCGCCGCCGCGTTTGGCGCCGCCCAGCATCAGGCGCGTCACGTCCAGCGCGTCGCTGAAGGCGGCGCGCAGGGTGGCGGCGGAATAGAGAAAAATGGCGGTGAGCCCGGCCTCTTCCGCCAGATCGCTGATGAGGCCGGCGCCGACCACCGCCTGAATGCCGGCGGCTTTCAGCTCGGCGATCTGGCCGCGCGCGTCCTCTTCGGTGACGTAACTGCGCTGCTCCAGCGGCAGATCGAAGGTTTGCTGGAATTCCATCAGCGCGGGCAGGGGCGTTTTATAGGTGATGACGCCGATCCGATCGGCGGTTCTGCGCGCCTGGCTCAGCGCCTGCAGCAGGTCGAAGCCGCCGGGCTTGACCAAAATGACCGGCACCGACAGGCGGCTTTTCAGGTAGGCGCCGTTGGAGCCGGCGGCGATGATGGCGTCGCAAGGCTCGCTAGCCAGGCGAGCGCGGATATGCTGCACCGCCTCCTCGAAGCCGAGATGGATCGGGGTGATGGTCGCCAGGTGGTCGAACTCGAGGCTGATATCCCGGAACAGATCGAACAGGCGGGTGATGGAGACGGTCCAGATCACCGGTTTGTCCGGCGTGCGGGACGGCGTGATGTGATCGCTCATGGTGGGTTACCGAATGAAAGTGGCTGCATTAGGTGTAGCCTTGTTTCAGTCATGTTTCAAATATGCTGACTGAAACCGAGATTGAAACGTTAACTGAAACGTTTTTTATCGCTTGGTCTGCCCAATGGCGATGCGAATTTTATAACTCACTTATTTTTATCGCTTTTAATTTTTTCCTCGCCAAAGTGCAACCTGGCCCGCCTCTTGCTCTGTCTGTTCCATCTAGCTAATCGGAGAGAACGTCATGACGCTGCGCTCACCCGGGCTCGCCTTTCGTCAGGCCCTGAGTAAAGAAAAACCCCTGCAAATCGCCGGCGCGATCAACGCCAACCATGCCCTGCTGGCCCAGCGAGCCGGATTCCAGGCCATCTATCTTTCCGGCGGCGGCGTGGCGGCCGGTTCGCTGGGGCTGCCGGACCTGGGTATTTCGACGCTGGACGATGTGTTGACCGATATTCGCCGCATCACCGATGTCTGCCCGCTGCCGCTGCTGGTGGATGTCGACAGCGGTTTCGGCGCATCGGCGTTCAACGTCGCCCGCACGGTGCGCTCGGTGAGCAAGGCCGGGGCGGCGGCGCTGCATATCGAAGATCAGGTCGGCGCCAAGCGCTGCGGCCATCGGCCCAATAAGGCCATCGTCTCCACCGAAGAGATGGTGGATCGCATCAAGGCGGCGGTAGATGCGCGCAGCGATCCGGACTTCGTGATCATGGCGCGCACCGATGCGCTGGCGGTGGAGGGGCTGGAGGCGGCCATCGAGCGCGCTCAGGCTTACGTGGCGGCCGGGGCCGACATGCTGTTCCCGGAAGCGATTACCGAGCTGGGCATGTACCGCCGCTTCGCCGAAGCGACGCAGGTGCCGATCCTCGCCAACATCACCGAATTCGGCGCGACGCCGCTGTTCACTACCGAGGAGCTGCGCAGCGCCCAGGTGGATATGGCGCTGTATCCGCTGTCGGCCTTCCGGGCGATGAATCGGGCGGCGGAGCGGGTGTACCGCGCCCTGCGCGAGGAGGGCACGCAGAAAAACGTCATCGACACCATGCAGACCCGCAACGAGCTGTATGAAAGCATCAACTACTATTTGTTCGAAGAGAAACTCGACGCTCTGTTCGCTCGCCAACGCGACGAATAAGCGCCATTCACGCAGAAGCCAAATGAGGACAGTATGAGCCAAGCGATCCCCCCGCAAAGCCCGACTGGCGTTAAGCCGAAAAAATCCGTGGCGTTATCCGGCGTGCCCGCCGGGAATACCGCGCTGTGTTCCGTAGGGCGCAGCGGCAACGATCTGCACTACCGCGGTTACGACATTCTCGACCTCGCGCGCCACTGCGAGTTTGAAGAGGTCGCCCATCTGCTGATCCACGGCAAGTTGCCCAACCGCGACGAACTTCATGCCTACAAGCAGCGGCTCAAAGCGCTGCGCGGCCTGCCCGCCAGCGTACGCACGGTGCTGGAGGCGCTGCCGGCGGCATCTCACCCGATGGACGTGATGCGCACCGGCGTTTCGGCCCTCGGCTGCACGCTGCCGGAAAAAGAGCAGCACGGCGCGGCCGGCGCGCGCGACATCGCCGACCGGCTGCTGGCGTCGTTGGGATCGATGCTGCTGTATTGGTATCACTACAGCCACAACGGCGAGCGCATTCAGCCGGAGACCGACGACGATTCCATCGGCGGCCACTTCCTGCACCTGCTGCACGGCGCAGCACCTTCCGCCAGCTGGGAGCAGGCGATGCACGCGTCATTGATCCTGTACGCCGAGCATGAGTTCAACGCCTCGACCTTCGCCGGCCGGGTGATCGCCGGCACCGGATCCGATGTCTATTCGGCGATCGTCGGCGCCATTGGCGCGCTGCGCGGGCCGAAGCACGGCGGCGCCAACGAGGTGTCGCTGGAGATCCAGCAACACTATGAAACGCCGGACGAAGCGGAAGCCGACATTCGCCGCCGCATCGACAACAAAGAGGTGGTGATCGGCTTCGGGCACCCGGTGTATACCGTCTCCGATCCGCGCCATCAGGTGATCAAAGAGATCGCGCTGCGCCTGTCGCAGGAAACGGGTGCGATGAAGCTGTATGACATCGCCGACCGGCTGGAAAGCGTAATGCGCGACACCAAAAACATGTTCCCCAACCTCGACTGGTTCTCGGCGGTGTCTTACCACCAACTGGGGGTGCCCACCGAAATGTTCACGCCGCTGTTCGTCATGGCGCGCGTCAGCGGCTGGTCGGCGCACATCATCGAGCAACGGCAGGACAACAAAATTATTCGCCCGTCCGCCAACTATACCGGGCCGGAAGCGCGAGCCTTCGTACCGCTGGATCAGCGCTGAGCGCCGGTCGTTATCGTGTCGTTTTCACTCTGGAGCCTTTGGGAATCATGATGCTTGAGTCTGCCAATACCCGCCGTCCGCCATTCGATCGCGAAATGGTCGATATCGTCGATTATGTGATGAAAGAGGCCGTCGATACCCCGGCGGCGTACCGCACCGCCCATTATTGCCTGCTCGATACCCTCGGCTGCGGGCTGGAGGCGCTGAGCTACCCGGCCTGCAAGAAACTGATGGGGCCGGTGGTGCCGGGCGCCGAGGTGCTGAACGGCAGCCGGGTGCCCGGCACCCGTTTCCAGCTGGATCCGGTGCAGGCGGCGTTCAATATCGGCACCATGATCCGCTGGCTCGACTTTAACGACACCTGGCTGGCGGCGGAGTGGGGCCACCCGTCGGACAACCTGGGCGGGATCCTGGCGGTGGCCGATTGGCTCTCTCGCCAGGCGGTGGCGGCGGGCAAAGCGCCGCTGACCATGCGGCAGGTGCTGATCGCCATGATCAAGGCGCATGAGATCCAGGGCTGCCTGGCGCTGGAAAACGCCTTCAATCGGGTAGGGTTGGATCACGTGCTGCTGGTGAAGGTGGCGTCCACCGCGGTGGTGGCGCAGCTGCTCGGCCTGAGCCGCGAGGCGATCCTGAACGCGGTGTCGCTGGCGTGGGTGGACGGGCAGTCGCTGCGCACCTACCGCCACGCGCCGAACGCCGGCACCCGCAAATCCTGGGCGGCGGGGGATGCGACCGCCCGCGCGGTGCGGCTGGCGCTGATGGCCGCCACCGGTGAGATGGGCTATCCCTCGGCGCTCACGGCACCGACCTGGGGATTCTACGACGTCTCGTTCAACGGCAAACCTTTCCGCTTCCAGCGGCCGTACGGCGCGTATGTGATGGAGAACGTGCTGTTTAAAATTTCGTTCCCGGCGGAGTTCCATGCCCAGACCGCCGTGGAGGCGGCCATGACGCTGCATCGTCAGATGCAGGCCGCCGGCAAAACCGCCGCCGACATCGCCGCAGTGAGCATCCGCACTCACGAGGCCTGCCTGCGCATTATCGACAAGCAGGGGCCGCTGGATAACCCGGCGGATCGCGATCACTGCATTCAGTATATGGTGGCGATCCCGCTGCTGTTCGGCCGGCTGACGGCGGCGGATTACGAGGACCGGGTGGCCGAAGATCCGCGCATCGACGCATTGCGTAGCAAGATACATTGCCATGAAGATCCCGCCTTCACGCGCGATTATCACGATCCGGAAAAACGCTCGATCGCCAATGCGCTGACGGTGGAGTTCGCCGACGGCAGCCGTCTGGATGAGGTGGCCGTGGAGTATCCTATCGGCCATGCGCGGCGGCGCGAAGAGGGCATCCCGCTGCTGATCGAGAAGTTCAAAACCAACCTGGCGCGCCAGTTCCCGGCCCTGCAGCAGCAGCGCATTCTTGAGGTGTCGCTGGACCGGCAGCGGCTGGCGCAGATGCCGGTCAACGAGTATCTCGATTTGTGGGTGATCTGACGCGAGCGGCGCTGACAAGCCACGTCGGCGTCGCTATGATGGATGCTCCATCCCCGTCCGTCTTCTTATCAGGTGATTCATGATTGATGCTGCAACGCTGTTGTTGTTTTCCGGTGCCTGCGTGGCGCTGGCGCTGACCCCCGGCCCGGATATGCTGCTGATCGCTTCGCGCAGCGTCAGCCAGGGGCGGCGGGCCGGTTTCGCTTCGCTGGCGGGCATTCAACTCGGCACTTACTGCCATGCGCTGGCGGCGGCGCTGGGGTTGTCGCAACTGTTCGTCGCGGTGCCGCTGGCTTACGACGCGGTGAGAATGTTGGGCGCAGCTTATCTGCTCTACCTGGCGTGGAAAACGTTGCGATCCGGCAGCAGTCTGCAGGCTTCCGCCGGGTTGCAGGCGGTGCCGACGGCGCGCATTTTCCGACAGGGGCTGCTGACCAACATCCTCAACCCGAAGATGGCGCTGTTCGTGCTGGCGCTGTTCCCGCAGTTTATCGATCCGCACGCCGGCTCGGTGGTGGTGCAGATGCTGGCGCTGGCGACGGTGCTGAATCTGGTGGGGTTGCTGATTAACGGCGGGGTGATCCTGGCGGTCAGCGGCATGAAAAGCCGCTTCGCCGGCCGCCGTTTCACCGCCCGCTGGCCGAACTACCTGCTGAGCGGCGTGTTCGCCGGGCTGGCCTGCAAACTCATTTTCGACAGCCGTCGTTAATCCTCGCGCAGCAGCGCTTCAAACGCCGCGCTGGCCGGTTCGTCCGGCAGCGCGCTGTACATCACCAGCCGCAGATGGTTCTCTTCGTCGACGATGAAAGAGGCGTGGTCAAAGGTGACCGGGCCGATCTCCGGGACGACGAAGCTGCGCCGCCCCTGACAGCGTCCGTGAATGTCATGCTGCCGCCAGAGCCGGCGGAACGGCGGCGACACCCGCTCCAGCGCCTGCACCCGTTGGCGCATCACCTCATCCTCCGGCGCGCGGGCGTAGTCGCGGCGGAAGCTGGCCAGGATTTGCGGCGCCTGCGCTTGCCACTCCAGCAGGCGCTCATTGAGCTGCGGATCGGCAAACAGCATCCATAACATGTTGCGCTCTTGCGCCGGGCGCTCTCCGATGGCGAACAGCCGCTGCGCCGCCGGATTCCAGGCGATAATGTCCCAACTCAGGTTCATGACGTAGGCCGGCCGCAGCGCCAAATCGTCCAGCAGACGCCGCACCAACGGCGAAACCTGGCACCACTGATGCCCAACCGGCACCGGCGGGCGCTGATGCGCCAATAAGAACAGGTGGTAGCGGCCGGCGGCGTCTAGCTGCAGCACCCGCGCCAGATTTTCCAAAAACGTCACCGACGCATTGATTTCCCTGCCTTGCTCCAGCCAGGTGTACCAGGTGAGGCCGACGCCGGCCAGCGCCGCCACCTCCTCGCGCCGCAATCCCGGCGTGCGGCGGCGGCTGCCGCTCGGCAAGCCGACCGCCTCTGGCGACAGTTGTTCTCGCTTTTGCCGCAGAAAATCCCCCAGTTCGTGGCGGGTGCGTTCGAGGGTGCGTGGGGGCATGTCGGCCGTCCTGTTGCTGTCAGTAATAGTATAAATGGCTATATAGTAACAGTTTAAACCTTGTTCCATACTGCGGCCATCATAATCTCTGGAGGTGGTATGGAACATTCATTATCTGGTGAGCGGCGAGGGCTGCCCGGCCTGCCGGTGCTGCTGTTGGGCGGTTTCGTCACGGTGTTCGATCTGTTCGTGGTCAACGTGGCGGCGCCGGTGATCCAGCGGCAGTTCGCCGCCGATTTCGCCGGGGTCGGTTTGATCGTCGCCGGTTACGAGCTGGCGTTTGGGGTGCTGTTGATCGCCGGTGGGCGTCTGGGCGATCGCTTCGGGCGTCGGCGCTTGTTCAGCCTCGGCATGCTGGGATTCACGCTGAGTTCTCTGCTGTGCGGGTTGGCGGGATCGCTCAGCCTGTTGATCGCCGCGCGTATTCTGCAGGGGGCGACGGCGGCGCTGTTGTTCCCGCAAATTTACGCCTTGATGCGGGTGCTGTACGCGCCGCAACAGCGGCGGCGCGCTTTCGCCTGGCTGGGCATGACGCTGGGGTTGGCGGCGATCTTCGGCCAGATCCTCGGCGGATTTATCATCGAGGCCAACCTGTTCGGCAGCGGCTGGCGCATGATCTTTTTGATCAATTTGCCGATCGGCGCACTGGCGCTGTGGGCGGTGCGGTGCATTCCCGAATCGCGGGTGGCGCAGGCGCAGCGGCTGGACGGCGTTGGCCTGTGGCTGGCGGCGACCGGCCTGTCGCTGTTGCTACTGCCGCTGCTGGAGGGACCGGCGCGCGGCTGGCCGTGGTGGATAGCGCCGATGTTGGCGTTGGCGATGCTGACGCTGTGGGGCTTCCTGCGTTGGGAGCGGCGTCTGGCGCAGCGCGGTGACGATGCGGTGCTCGATCCGGCGCTGTTCCGCCAGGCGGGTTTCGCGCCGGGTATGGCGGTGGTGCTGGCGATTTATGCCACCGCTTCCTCGTTTTTCTTGTGTTTCGCGCTGCTGCTGCAGGCGGGGGCGGGGCTGACGCCTTTTCAGGCGGGCAGCCTGTTCGCCCCGGCCAGCGCGGCCTTTATGTTGGCGTCGATGCTGGCGCCCCGGCTGGCGCAGCGGTGGGGCAACGTCGTGCTGAGCGTGGGCGTGGCGATTTACGCCGCCGGGTTGGCGCTATTGATGGCGCAGGCGCTGTGGGGTGAGGCGCTGGCGCATCCGCTGCGGTTGCTGCCGGGGTTGGTGGTGCTGGGGTTCGGTCAGGCGCTGAGCATGACGCCGCTGCTGAATCTGGTGCTGGGTTTGGCGCAGGAGCGGCAGGCGGGGATGGCGGCGGGCCTGGTTGCCACCGTGCAGCAGGTGGGAGGCGCGTTGGGCATCGTGGTCAGCGGCGTCGGTTTTGTGCCGCTGTTGGCGAGCGGCGGCGCGGCGGAGCGCTATGCCCAAGCCTTTGCCGGCGCCATGGTATTTAATCTGTTGGCGATGGGCGTGGCCCTGCTGTTGTTAAACCGGATCACTCGAAATAGCCAGAAAGCGGATCTTAAGTAGGCCGCCGGCGGGTGCTTTACTGTTGTCATCATGAGAGAGCGATAAGGAGCCGCACTGATGTTTCAACCCGCCGCATTTCGCGAAGACGATCTGGATGCCCAACTGGCGTTGATCCGCGCCCACCCGCTGGGGCTGTTGGTCAGCCACGGCGAGCACGGATTGACGGCCGACCCGCTGCCGTTTGTGGCTGATGTCGAGCAGGGGCAGCTGCGGCTGCGGGCGCACCTGTCGCGCGCCAACGAGCACTGGCGGCGGTTGCGGCACGCCGCGGAATGCCTGGTGATCTTTCAAGGCCTGGAAGGTTATGTGTCGCCAGGCTGGTACCCGAGCAAACGCCAGACCGGCAAGGTGGTGCCGACCTGGAATTACAGCGTGGTGCAACTGTATGGCGTGCCGACGGTGACGGACGATCCGGCCTGGCTGCGCCGCCAACTGATCGACCTGACGGCGCAACAGGAAGGGCGCCGCCCGGCGCCCTGGCGGCTCGACGACGCGCCGGCCAACTACATCGCCGCGCAGCTTAAAGGCATTGTCGGTATCGAGATCGCCGTCACCCGGCGCGAAGGCAAATGGAAGATGAGCCAAAACCGCAGCGCCGACGATGCCGGCGGGGTGATCGCCGGGCTGCGCGAGGGCGATGACGCGCAGCGGCGACTGGCGCAGGAGGTTGAGCGGCGGCGCGGATAGGGTATGCTAACTGAAGGGCAGCCAGGGGAACCTTCGGATGGATTACACCAAAATTATCAAAGAAATAGGCCGCGGCAAAAATCATGCGCGCGACCTGGATCAACAGACCGCTTTTCAACTGTATCAGGCGATGCTGGCCGGGCAGGTCCCCGAACTTGAGCTTGGCGGCATTCTGATCGCGCTGCGCATCAAGGGCGAAGCCGAAGAGGAGATGCTGGGGTTCTACCAGGCGATGCAGCAGCAGGTATTGTCGCTGCAGGCGCCGCAAGGGCGCCCGCTGCCGGTAGTGCTGCCGAGCTACAACGGCGCGCGCAAGCAGGCCAACCTGACGCCGCTGCTGGCGCTGCTGCTGGCGAAAGTGGGCCTGCCGGTGGTGGTGCACGGCGTCCTGGACGACAGCACCCGCGTGACCAGCGCCGAGATTTTCCGCGCTCTGGGGCTGCCGTGGTCGGAACAGGCCGCTCACGCCCAGCGGCGTCTCGATAACGGCGAGGCGGTATTCATGCCGGTTTCCACGCTGTCGGCGCCGTTGGCGCGGCAGCTCGGGCTGCGTTGGCGCATGGGGGTGCGCAACAGCGCCCATACGCTGGCCAAGCTGGCGACGCCGTTTGGCGAACAGGATGCGTTGCGCCTCGCCAGCGTCTCACATCCGGAGTATGTTGGCCGGGTGGCGTCGTTTTTCCGCCAGATCGGCGCCCGCGGGTTGCTGATGCACGGCACGGAAGGCGAGGCCTACGCCAACCCGCTGCGCTGCCCGCAAATTCACCACATCGTCGGCGGCGAACAGCAGGTGCTGCTGGAGCGCACCTTGCCGGATGAAACACCGGCATTGCCGGCGGCGAAAGACGCTGAAACCACCGCGCGCTGGACTGAACGCTGTCTGGCGGGCGAGGTGGCGATCCCGCAGGCCATCCAGCGGCAGGTCGCCTGTTGCCTGGTGGCCGCCGGCGAGAGCGAGACGCTGGAGCAGGGGCTGCAGCGCCTGCGTCAGGCCTAAGCGCGACTATACTGGGATATTTCCTCATCGGCTGAGAAGGACGGTTATGCAACAGGCTCTCGATTACTTCAATCAATTGAACCAGGATTACCTCGACGTTCACCGCGCCAAAGAAGAGCTGTTCTGGCAAAACTACATGGGCACCGGCGATGAAGACGTCTCGGCGCGCTTTTCCGCCGCGGAAAGCGCCTATAAGCGCTTCGTCGCCGAACCGCGCCGGCTGGCCGAGATCCGCAGTCTGCTTGCCGGGCTGGAAGCGTTGCCGCAGGAGGCGCAGCGCGATGCGCTGATCCATGGCCTGCAAGGTTGGCTGCGTTTCTTCGACTGCAACGCCATCGAAGATCCGCAGGCGCAGGCGCTGTTGGATCAGATCATTCACGCCGAGTCCGATCTTTACTCGCGCCGCAAGGGCTATCAGGTCACGCACCTGAACGCCGAGGGCCGGCGGGTGGCGGCCTCGCTCGGCGAACTGTTGACCAACCAGGCAACCAACCCGAACGAAGACTACCGCCGCAGCTCGCAGCAGGCGCTGCGCGACCTGGAGCAATGGCTGCTGCATAACGGCCTGCCGGAGCTGATTGGCCTGCGCAACCGCTTTGCGCGCCAGATGGGCTATCGCAACTATTTCGACTATAAGGTGAACAAAACCGAGCGCATGACGCCGGAGCAGCTGTTCGCCATTCTGGATCGCTTCGAGCGGGAAACCCGCGCGGCCAACGCGCGCAGCCTGCGGCAGCTGGCGGCCGACAAGGGCGACCAGGCGCTGGAGCCGTGGAACGTACGCTTCGCCAGCGCCGGCGACGTCACCCGTCAACTGGATCCTTACTTCCCGTTTTCTCGTTCGCTGGAACGCTGGGTCGACAGCTTCAAACGTCTGCACATCGGTTTTGGCGGCGCCGAGATGAATCTCGATCTGCTGGTGCGCAAAGGCAAGTATGAGAACGGCTTTATGCACGGCCCGGTGCCGCCGTTTGTACGTCAGGGGGAATGGGTGCCGGCGCGCATCAACTTCACCAGCCTGGCGCAGCCGGGGCAGGTGGGCAGCGGGGCTTATGGGCTCAACACGCTGTTCCACGAGGGCGGCCATGCGGCGCACTTCGCCAACATTCGCCAGAATGCACCGTGCTTCTCGCAGGAGTTCCCGCCGACCTCGATGGCCTATGCCGAAACCCAGTCGATGTTCTGCGACAGCCTGCTGGACGACGCCGACTGGCTGAAACGCTATGCGAAAAACGCCGCCGGCGAAGCGGTGCCCGATGCGCTGATTGAGGCCGGCATCGCGGCGCGCCAGCCGATGCGCGCGTTCAACGAACGCCATATCCTGCTGGTGCCGTACTTCGAGTGGGCGTTGTATCAGTGGGATGACGAGCAGCGCACGCCGGAAGCCATCACCGCGCTGGCGCGCGAGGTCGAGCAAAAGATCCTCGGCATCAGCGGCAGCCCGCGCCCGACGTTGGCGATCCCGCACCTGCTGTCGCTGGAGTCCGCCTGTTCCTATCAGGGTTATCTGCTGGCGATGATGGCGGTGGAGCAAACCCGTCACTTCTTCCTGCAGCGCGACGGTTACCTGACGGACAACCCGGCCATCGGCCCGGATCTGGCGCAACACTACTGGTTGCCGGGCAACAGCGTCAGCCATGACGACACGCTGCGCAGCCTGACCGGCGAAGGGTTTAATCCGGACTATCTGGCGCAGGCCTGCAACCAGACGGTGGCACAGGCGTGGCATGAGGCGCAGCAGACGATGGCCGCCGCGGCCAAGCGCCCGCAGCCGCCGGCAGATTTCGATTTGCAGGCGCACATCCGGGTGGTGGATGGCGAGACGGTATTGGCGGACAACGCTGAGGGTGACGAACGGATGTGCCGCGACTTCGCTGCGGCGATAGAGGCGCGCTTGGCTTAAGGCGGATAATAAAATCCACGCCGCGGCGTGGATTTTATTTAATGGCTAAACCGGACGCTATTTTATTCGAAATAGACGTCGGGATTATCGGCCAAAGACACGAAGCTCTTGGTGTTTCTATCCAGCGTGCGAATTTCGCCGCTTTCGATGTCGTACACCCAGCCGTGCAGGCGCAGCCCGCTGTTGCGCAGACCCACCGCCACAGAAGGGTGGGTTTTGATATTATTTAGCTGAGCAATAACGTTCTCTTCGACCATAGCGTTAACTTTGTCTGTTTCGCTATTCCACGTTTTCTTTTCGACCACCGCTTTTGCCGCATCGGCATAGTGCAGCCAGTGAGCCACGGCAGGCATGGGATCGAGGCACTGGCAGGAGGCTATCGCTTTCATTGCGCCGCAGTTCGAGTGGCCACAAATCACGATATCGGTAACCCCCAACGCCACCACTGCATACTCGATGGTGGCAGACACGCCGCCCGGCTCCGGGCCGAAGGAAGGGACGATGTTGCCGGCGTTACGGATAACGAAAAGCTGCCCAGGTTCTTGCTGTGTGACCAGCTCGGGCACTAAACGGCTGTCAGAGCATGAGATAAACAGCGCTTTGGGATTTTGGCTGGAGGCAAGGCTGCGGAACAGTTCCTTGCGCTGCGGGAAAATCTCTTTCTGGAAACTGAGGAAACCTTCAATGATATGTTGCATACAACGTTCTCTGCATCTGTAGTCTACGTAACATGATAATCATCCTCTCCCGTTAGTCCAGCTATGGGCAGGTAAAAAAATGTGTGTGCAAGCCCCGCAAACCCCATTGAATACAGGGTTTCTGCCTGTTGGCGACAGAATTTTCCGGCTCGTTTACGCGTGGGGGCTGACGAAGCGGACGATAGGAAAATAGCTGTCGTATCTATTTAAAACTCGCTATGAAACCGTGTTACGGTTGTTCCTTCGAGAGCCGCGTAATCCTAAGGCGATGAAATGAAAAAACTGACTTTTTTATTGGCGCTGGCATTGCTGAGCGGCTGTGTGCAGGAACGTCCCTGGTTCTATCCGGCAAACGTCAGCGTTAAAAACAATCGCGTATGCATTAGTGTGCCGGACGATATTGACGGAAAACGCGAGCTGGTGGGCATCGGAATTTATCAACCGGGGGCCGGAGGGAAGGCGGAATGGTCCACGTCGGTTGCGCCGGGCCAGCAGCCGATAGCGGTCATGCCTGGCGAATGCCTGACGGAGGCTTTCGACGGGTTCAAGATTGGGCATAGCTATTCGGTTGAGATTGCGACGGTCGGCAATGCGTCAAATGAGGCACCGCGCAAATATTGGACTGAATTTACATTGGTTGCTGACAAAGCGGACGGCAAAAAACTCACTGTCTTACCCATTCAGCGCTAATGCACTTGAACATAAAAAAAGCCCGCCGGGGGGATAGCCGGCGGGCTTTTTGACGTCTGGGCGGCGATTATTTGTAGATAACCGCGGTGGCGTGCATCAGGTTATTGCCGCTGGTGGAGGTGATGGTAAAAGCCTTGGCGCCCGCCGCATCGGCTTTGGCGGCCAACTGGGATTTCAGGCTGCTCAAGTCGGTCGCGCCGCTGGCGACGATCACGCCGGCTTTTTCGAATTGGGCGGCATCCTGCGCGCTGACGTGTTCAGCGGCGAAAGTGGTGAAAGAAACGGTAGCCAGGGCGATAGCGGCAGCAAAAGTTTTGATGGTTTTCATGTTCGTCATTCCTGTCAAAGTCAATTAGGGAGAAAGGGGTTTGCCTTTCGATGGGAGGATTATTGCGCAGTGACAGGCGGGATGAAATCGGAGAGTGTTGATGGTTTTATTCAATTTTTTTGATTATTAATTCCCCCGTTTATCTTCTGCCTAAACGGGGGAAACGATCAGCGTGTCGGGCGCGTCAGATCGAAACGGTGCTGTTCGGAAATGCCGTAGTAGGCGGTCGGGCCGCCGGCGCGCAGGATCGGTTCGGCGGCGGCGGTCTGGTAGACGCCGTGTTCATCCAGCAGCGCCGGATCGAGATGCACCGCCACCACCTCGCCCAAGACCAGCCAGGTCTCCACCTGTTCCCCGGCGGCGGTTTGCAGTTGGATGCATTGGGTCAACCGGCATTCGAAGTTCACCGGGCTTTCGGCCACGCGCTCGGCTTTGACCCGGCGCCCGGGCAGCGGCGTAACGCCGGCGAAGGCGAATTCGTCCTCACCGCGCGGCAGGGTGATGGAACTGTTGTTCATCGCTTCCGCCAGCGGGCGCGTCGCCAGGTTCCAAACGAACTCACCGGTTTCCACGATATTCGCCACGCTGTCTTTCCAGCCGGTGCTGGCGAAACCGATGATCGGCGGGCGATAGTTGAAGCAGTTGAAAAAGCTGTAGGGGGCGAGATTACGCAAGCCGGCGGCGCTGCGGGAAGAGATCCAGCCGATGGGGCGCGGGCCGACGATGGCGTTCAGCGGATCGTGCGGCAGGCCGTGGCCGGCGGCGGGTTCATAATAATAGCGAGATTCACGGCTCATGGGGGCCCCTGTGGCAATCGATGAAGCTTTCATTGTGCCGGGTTTCCCGCCGCTGCGCCATTCCGGGCCGGATGTGTTATCTTACGCGCCGGAAATACCTTCAAGAGAGCCCGTCACGGTGGAAAAAAAGAAAACCTTCCCGCAGCAGAAAAGCGGCCTGCATCCGCGCAACCGTCATCGTTCGCGCTACGACTTCCCGGCGCTGATCGCCAGCTGCCCGGCGCTGGCACCGTTCGTAAAACCGAACGCCTGGGGCGATGTTTCGGTGGACTTCGCCGATCCGGCGGCGGTGAAAATGCTCAACCGTGCGTTGCTGCAACACTTTTACGGCATCGAACACTGGGATATTCCGGCTGATTACCTGTGCCCGCCGATCCCCGGCCGCGCCGACTATCTGCACCACCTGGCGGATCTGCTGGCGACCAGCAACGGCGGCGAGATCCCGCGCGGCAAGGGCGTGGCGATCCTCGACGTCGGCGTCGGCGCCAACTGCATTTACCCGATCGTCGGCCTGCGCGAATACGGCTGGCGTTTCACCGGCTCCGAAATCGATCCGGTGTCGCTGAACGCCGCCAAAATGATCGTCGAGATGAACCCGACGCTGCGCAACAGCGTGCGTCTGCGGTTGCAAAAACAGCCTGAGCTGATTTTTAGCGGCATCATCGGCGCGGCCGAGAAATTCGACGCCACCCTGTGCAACCCGCCGTTCCACGCGTCCGAGCAGGAAGCGCGTGCCAGCACCCGCCGCAAGCTGCATAAATTGGGCAAAGGGGAAGTGGCCGACAAGCCGGTGCAAAACTTCGGCGGCAAGAACAACGAGCTGTGGTGCGAAGGCGGCGAAGAAGCCTTTGTGCGCAAGATGGTGGAAGAGAGCGTCAGCAAGGCCAATAACTGCCTGTGGTTCACCTCGCTTATCTCGAAAAACACCACGTTGCCGGCCATCTACCATGCGCTGAAAGTGGCGGGGGCGGCCGAGGTGCGCACCATCGAGATGGCGCAAGGGCAGAAGATCAGCCGCTTCGTCGCCTGGACCTTCCATGACGCCGAGCAACAGGCCGCCTGGGCAGCCGAACGCTGGCGTTAATCTTCCCGGCGCCGGTTATCCTGCCGGCGCCGACAAAAATCCGCATTTTACCTTTCAATTTTCATCACTTACGTTATTCTCAATACAGTTATTCATAATAAAAATCTTAGGTTGTTGGTTTATTTAAATTCGAATAATTACTTTACTGAATAAATAAATTTAATCCGGTTAAGAGCAATAACCAGAAGGATCGGCGCTGCCCGCTCCTTCCGCGATGGCACGTCTGCGTGTGGGCGCGGCATGTGGCCAGACAAAATAAGAAAAGCGCGATCATCTGCCACAAGGACTACACCCTATGCTGTTACGATTCAGTCAGTTAACTACCCACAAAGGCGCCGAGCTGAGCGCGATAGAACACGCCGTTCCCATGATTGTATTCTCGCCCGACGGTACGGTATTGCGCGCCAACGATCTCTTTCTCAGCACGCTCGGATTTCAACGCGATGATGTGATAGGCCGGCATCATCGTATTTTCTGCGATCCGAACTATGTCGCCAGCCCGTTATATCGCGAACATTGGGAGACGCTGAATAAAGGGCAACCCATCACGGACACGATAAAGCGCATCGCGAAAAACGGCGAGGCGGTGTGGCTGCAGGGCACCTATGCGCCGGTGCTGAATAAACAGGGTAAGGTGGTGGAAATCGTCAAGATCGCCAGCGAAGTGACCGAGCGAGTGACCCAGGCGCAGGAACACCGCAGCCTGCTGGCGGCGCTGAATCGCTCGATGGCGATGATTTCTTTCACGCCGCAGGGCGACATTGTCAGCGCCAACGACAATATGCTGGCGCTGATGGGCTATCGGCTGGAAGAAGCGTGCGGGCAGTCGCATGCGGTGCTGTGCCCACCGGCGTTCGCCGCTTCCGACGACTATCGGCGGCATTGGCAGCGCCTGGCGCGCGGCGAGTTCATCACCGGGCGTTTTGAGCGCGTCAACCGGCGCGGCGAACGGGTCTGGCTGGAGGCCAGCTATAACCCGATCCTCGACAACGACGGCCAGGTGGTGAAAGTGGTGAAGATCGCCCAGGACATCACCCGGCTGATGCAACAGCAGCAGCATGAAGAAGAGATGGTGCGCAACGCGCATCATCTGTCGCTCGATACCGACCGGCAGGCGGCGCAGGGCGCGGTCATCGTGCAGCAGGCGGTGAAGGGCATGCAGCAGGTCGAAGCGGCGGCGCGCGAAACCTCGGACGTGGTCACCGAGCTTGGCAAGTGCTCTCAGCAGATCGGCACCATCGTCGAAGCCATTCGTAAAATTGCCTCGCAAACCAATCTGCTGGCGATTAACGCCTCCATCGAAGCCGCCCACGCCGGTGAGCACGGGCGCGGTTTTGCGGTGGTGGCCAACGAGGTGCGCACGCTGGCGGAACAGTCGCGCAAGGCGGCGACCGAGATCGAACGCATGACCAAGTCTATCCAGCAAGGCGTGGCGGCGGCGATCGCCGGCATGGCGACCTGCGTGGAACAGGCCGGCGGCGGTGTGGCATTGACCCATGACGCCGGAGAAGTGATCAATCAGGTCAACATCGGCATGCATGACGTCGTGAAACTGATGCAGGCGTTTACGTCGGTGAAGCAGGGCGACGCGCTGCACTGAGTTTGCCGGGCGCCGCCCCTGAAAGCGGGGCGGCGCTTGTCTCTTCCCACCGATCTCTGCACCGTTGAGCCGCGGTTCAATTTTACCGGTCTATGCTAGAATTGAAAATGAACGAACGTTCGTTCATTTTTTTGTATCAATTTACGGCGCCCAGCGCCCTCATTGCTTCGGGAGCTGCCGATGGGAAACCGAGAAAAGATTGTCGACGCTGCGCTGCACAGCTTTACCCATAAGGGATTTCACCAGACCAGCATGCGGGATATCGCCCAGGCGGCGGGCGTCAGCGTGGGCAACCTCTATAACCATTTTTCCGGCAAGGAGGCGCTGATCGGCGAGATCGCGCTGCTGGAAAACGGCGTATTCGCCGAGTTCGCCGCCGCATTGCGGGCCGAGAAAAAGCGGCCGAAACAGGCGCTGTCGGCCTTTTTCACCGCCTATCACGCTTTTGTCGCCGAACCGGACAATGTGCAACTGACGGCGGAGATTGTGGCTGAAGTGGCGCGTAACCCGGCATTGGCCGAGCCGTTCAGCGCCAACCAGCGGCAGTTGATTGAGGCGCTGGCGACGACGATCGCCGAGGCTCAGCAAATCGGCGAGATCGCGCCGGCGATAGCGCCCTTGCCGCTCGCGCAGCTGGTGCTGGACGTGATCGAAAGCCAGGCTTGGCGGCAGGCGATCTTCGCGTCGCCTTCGCCGGAGGCGATCACGCCGGTGCGGCTGTTGGAGCAACTGCTCTACCGCCAACCCTAGTCGAGGTTGATATGTTGCACATTGAGCCTTATCGCGACGCTGACCGCCTGCAAACGGCGGCGTTGATCTACGCCGCGTTCTGCAACAAATTCCAGCGCGCGCGCCGTCTGAGCGCCCGCCTTCAGTGGCGTCTGTTCTATCGGCTGTGGAGTTGGAAGCAAAGCGGCAGCCGGGAGCGCAGCTTCGTGGTGAAACAGGATGAACAGGTGGTGGCGGCCTTTGCCCTGAATGCCATCGATGGCGAGAACCGCGCTGGGCCACGTCCGCGCGCCTTGCCGATTTGGCGGCTGTGTCGCCGCTATGGCTGGCTGAACGTTTGGCGTATGTATCTGCAAATTGCGGTGTTGCAGCACACCCCGGCGGCCGATGAGCTGTATCTTTCCTACCTGGCGGTGGCCGAGAGTCAGCGCGGCAAAGGCGTGGGCAGGCGACTGCTGCAGTGGATGAACGACTACGCCGCCGAACAAGGCGCAGGCCGGCGCCTGAGCCTGCACGTCAGCCGGCGCAACGTCGATGCGCAGCGTCTGTATCAGCGCTGCGGTTTTCAGGTGCGGCGCGAAGAACATTACGCCTCGCTGGGCTTGCTGTTCGGCCAGGCCGATTGGGTGTTGATGGAGAAACGCAGCGGGGAGGCGACGTGCGCAGAATAGGGCTGTGTCTCGTGGCGCTGCTCCTGCCGGTGCTCGGCTGGGTGATTTACGTCAACGACTTTCGCTTTGTCACCGAACCGGTCGTGGTGACCGCCGGTGGCAATCGGCTGACCGGCACGCTGGTGCTGCCGAAGCATGCGCCGGTGAAGCCCGGCGTCGTGGTGTTCGTGCACGGCGATGGACCGGCCAACGCCAGCCGCGACGAAGGCTATTACGGCATTTGGGAGACGATGGCGCAGCAGGGCTATGCGGTTTTATCCTTCGATAAGCCGGGCGTGGGCGGCTCCGGCGGCAACTGGCTGCATCAGACCATGGCGGATCGCGCGCGGGAAACCGTCGATATCATCGACTGGGCCCGGCGGGACGGGCGCTTCGATGCGCGCTGCGTGGGGCTGTGGGGCACCAGTCAGGCGGGGTGGGTGATGCCGGAGGTGGCGCGTTTGCGCCCCGACATCGCGTTTACGCTCGCGGTGGCGCCGGCGATCAACTGGCTGCGGCAGGGGCGCTACAACACCCGGGCGGCGATGGCGGCGGCAGGGGACGATGAAGCGTCGATCGCCGCGCGCGAGGCGCACTGGCGCCACATCCAAACATTGCTCGAACAGCCGGACGGTTACGAACAGTACCGCCGTGAGTCTGGCGCCGCCGCTGCATTGAGCGCCGACCGCTGGCGCTTTATTCGCGCCAACATGGCCAGCGACGCGACGGCGGGATTGCGGCATTTCGCCACGCCGGTGCACCTGATCCTGGGCGGGCGCGACGTCAACGTGGACGCGGACGAAACCGAGCGCGTGTATCGGCAAACGATCCCAGCCTCGCTGCTGACGGTGACGCGCATCGACGAGGCCGATCATGTGATGGTCAAGCCGCTGTTCGCGCGCCATCCGTGGCTGATCAACGTGGTGGGCCTGTTTGCCCCGCGCTCGGTGCAATACGATGCCTACCGGCAGGACGTGGCGGCCTTCCTGGCCGCTCAGCCCTGCGGGCGCGGGCGCTAACCTCAGATCGCCGCGGGCGGCGCCTGCTCGTCATGCGGCTGCGGCGCGCGGGAAATCTGCATCGCCTGCTGCGGCATGCCGATGCCGGCCCGATCGAAATGGATTTTCACCAGCCGGTCGAGGGCGTATTGCACCACCCACTGTTTCAGCGCCTGCGTGCGCACCGTCACGCGGGTGGTGAACGAGCGATCGCCCAGCGCCACCACGCCGTTGAAGACCGGCTCGCCAATCAGGAAATGCTTCACCTGTTCATCCTGCTTCAGCGCCTCGATGGCCTGATGCAGCACCTCATTGACCCGATCGATGTCCTCGTCGCGGCTGACGGTGTAATTGGCGCGGTATACCCCGAACTCACGCGCATAGTTGGCCAACGTGGTGATCGAAGAGTACGGCACGATGTGATAGACGCCGTAGTCGTCGCGCAGGCCGATCGAGCGGATGGTCATGCGCTCCACGGTGCCGGTGATGCCGCTGACGGTGACGTATTCGCCGGTGTTCATGCCGTTTTCAAACTGGATGAACACGCCGGTGATCACGTCTTTCACCAGCGTCTGGGCGCCGAAGCTGATGGCCAGCCCCAGCGCGCCGGCGCCCGCCAGCAGCGGCGCGATGTTCAGTCCGACCTGCGACAGCACGATCATCACGGTGATGGTGCTGATAACGATAGCCAACACGTTGCGAAACAGCGTCAGCAGCGTGCGTTCGCGCGCGCTCGGCCGCACGCCGTTGCTCAGCTCCAGCGCCAGGCGGTGCTCGATGATGCTGGCCATCAGCGTCCAGCTGAACACGGCGATCAACAGGATCAGCAGAATATGCACCAGCCCGCCGAGCGTCCGCTGGCCATTTTCGCTGCCCGCCCATTGATACAGGTTGATCAGATGCCAGGCATCGAGCAGAAACAGCGTCACTGCCAGCACCACCATCACCCGCAGTATCTTCAACCCGTTGGGGATGTAAGAGTTGATGCGCCGCTCGAGCATCGGATAGCGCAAATTGACGTCGGTCGGCAGCGAAATGCGGCGGAAAATCCAGCGGGTCAGCATGCCGGACAGCAGAGCGCCGACACCGACCACCAGCAGGCTTTTTACCGTGGCACTCATCATAAAGCGCAGGCTGTTGCCGATGTCGAACTGGGACAGCACGAACAGCACCAGAAAATAGGCGATCGCCAGCAGGTGCCAGACATGCCCCAGCCCGCGCAGAATCACGCTGAAAAACGCCATCGACCGTTCGGCCAGCAGGTTGATCTGTTGCTGTATCGGTTTGCGGTTGTGCAGGATCAGCCAAATGGCGTATAGCGTCAGCGCCAGCATTACCACCAGGTTGACGGCGGCGGCGGCCGAATAGCTGATCTGCACCGCCACCACCGGCACCACCACCATCAGGCCATAGCCGATCAGGCCGCTGAGCCAGGCGAGGCGGGTGTTCCAATAGCGTGCGCTCCGATCGCTGAAGGGGAACGGGCGCAGATAGTCGAAGCTGGGGGCGAAAATCAGCCGCAGCACCGCCTTGAAAAATTCAATTACCGCGAAGGCGCTGAGAAACAGGGTCTGCAGCCGCAGAATGGTGGCGCTGTCGGCGTGGACGTGGCGGGCAAACAGGTTGCCTGCCGCCAGCGCCAGCAGCAGCACCAGCAGATCGATGGCGAAAGCGCCGAGAATGGCGGCGGGGCGCTTATACCACGGGCCGCGCTGCAGCCTGGCGTTGTGCCCCCAACTGCCCATGCGCTTGTACAGCGGCGCGATCAGCCGGCGGATCAGGTGGAACAGCGCAAAGGTGACCGCCACCGTCAGCAGAAAGTAGCCCAGCGCGCGGAAAAAGCCGGCGGGATTGAAAACGCGCTTCGGGCCGGAATCGATCAGCTTTTGCAGCGCGCCGAGCTTCTGGTTAAAGGTGCCGATGCCTTCCTGCGCCAGCGAGTTCAGGCTGTCGCTCAGCGTAACGGGCGTCGATTCCTCCGGCGTTGCCGGCGCGGCGGCCGCAGCGTCGCCGGCGGTCTGTTTCAGGTGGTCGATGAGTTCCGCGCGCGCTTGGTCGTCTTGCAGCAGATCGGCCAGCGCGGCGTAGGCGGCTTTCTGCTGCTCGCTCTTGTCGGCGGGCGCAGGCGGCGCGTTTTGCGCCAGCGCCGGTGGTGCGAAGACGCTCAGGGTCAACAGCAGCAGCAGGAAAAGCAGGTGTTCTCGCAGATGAGAACCTCGTCGGGAGTCTGCGTTTGGCGGCATGGTTCCTCTCTTTGGCGTTCTGTGATCGGCGGATGTCAGAGCAATACGATGAAAAACAATCAATATAGTAGGAAAGGAAGCGCGATGGGGCGTGGGAGAGCGTGCGGAATGAAAGCGGCGGGCGCGTGGCGCGCCCGCCGTTAAACCGCCAGGATCAGGAAACGTGCTGCAGGAATTCCTGCAGACGCGGGCTCGGCGGATGGTTGATCAGATCGTGCGGGTTGCCGTCTTCGGCAATCCGGCCCTTGTCGATAAAGATCAGGCGCGACGCCACTTTTTCGGCAAAGCCGACTTCGTGGGTGACGATGACCATCGTCATGCCTTCCTCGGCCAGGTCTTGCATCACCTTAAGCACTTCGTGGCGCAGCTCCGGATCGAGCGCGGAGGTCGGCTCGTCGAACAGCATCATTTTCGGCTTCACCGCCAGCGCGCGCGCGATCGCCACGCGCTGCTGCTGGCCGCCCGACAGTTCGGACGGGTAGTGGTGGGCGCGCTCAGCCAGACCGACCTTGGCCAGCAGCTCGCGCGCCAGCTTTTCCGCATCGGACTTCTTCGCGCCGCGCACGCGGATCGGGCCGAAGGCGACGTTTTCCAGCGCCGTCAGGTGCGGGAACAGGTAGAACTGCTGGAATACCATGCCGGCTTCCTGGCGGATCAACCGATCGTCTACTTTCGGATCGTTGGCTTTCAGGCCATCGACGATCAGATCGCCGCTGGTCACTTCTTCCAGCTTGTTGATGCAGCGCAGCAGGGTGGATTTGCCGGAGCCGGACGGCCCGATGATCACCACCACTTCGCCTTTGTCGATCTTCAAATCGATGTTGTGCAGCACCTGGGTTTGGCCAAAATGCTTGGAGACGTTTTTAAATTCAATCACAGGATTTTCATCCTTCTTTCCAGACGACGCAGCACGAAGCTCAGCACCAGAGTAATAATCAGGTAGATAACCGCCACGGCGCTCCAGATTTCCAGCGCGCGGAAGTTACCGGCAATAATTTCCTGACCCTGACGGGTCAGCTCCGCCACGCCGATCACGATGAACAGCGAGGTGTCTTTGATGCTGATGATCCACTGGTTGCCCAGCGGCGGCAGCATGCGGCGCAGCGCCAGCGGCATAATGACGTAGCGGATGGTTTCGCGGCGCGACAGGCCGAGCGCCAGCCCGGCTTCGCGGAAACCGTTATGGATAGACAGCACCGCGCCGCGGGTGATTTCCGCGATGTAGGCGCCGGAGTTGATCATGATGGTCACCACCGCCGCGGTGAACGGATCGATGCGCAAATCGGTGAACGCCATCGGCAGGGCGAAGTAGATGAACATCACCTGCACCACGATCGGCGTGCCGCGGATCACTTCGATAAACACCAACGCGATGTGGTTGGCGATCCATCCGCCGTAGGTGCGGGCAAAGCCGGCGACGAGGCCGATGATCAGGCCGCCAATCAGACCGAGGACCGAAATCCACAGGGTCATTTTGGCGCCCTCTAACAAGATAGGAATGGCGGGCCAGATGGCGCTCCAGTCGAACTGCATGATATTTCTCCCGGTGATCCCAAACGTGGGTATCAGATACAACGAAGCGCAGGGGGTTAAGCGACCCCCTGTGCTTAAGTTAATAGCGTGCCAAGTTCACCGCTTACTTAGGTTCGGTGCCGAACCACTTCTTGTAGATTTCGTTATAGGTGCCGTTCTCGCGCAGGGTTTTCAGCGCGCCGTTCACCTTCTCGCGCAGCGCATCGCTGCCTTTAGGGAAGGCGATACCATACTGCTGTGCTTCCAGCGAATCGCCGACGGTTTTGAACTTGCCGGCGCCGGCCGTCTTGATGAAGTATAAGATGTTTGGCGTGTCGTGCAGCACCGCGTCGGCGCGCTTGGTGCCCAGTTCCATATAGGCGTTGTCAATGTTCGGGAACTGACGCAGATCCTTGGTTTTGATGTGCTGCTTGGCGTAATCCACCGAGCCGGTGCCGCTCTTCACCGCCACCACTTTACCGTTCAGATCGTCGATGCCTTTCACGCTGTTGTTGTCGGCATTGACCATGACCAGCAGGCCGCTTTTGTAGTAACCGTCTGAGAAGTCGATGGCTTTCTTGCGCTCATCGGTGATGGTGATGCCGGCCAGCGCCAGATCGACGTTTTTGGTCTGCAGCGCCGGAATGATGCCGCCGAAGTCCATCGGTTTCAGGGTGTAGTCCAGCTTCAGCTCTTTGGCGACGGCGGCCCACAGGTCGATGTCGAAGCCGACGTATTTGTCGCCTTGCTTGAACTCAAAAGGAACGAAAGCGGTGTCGGTGGCGACCACCAGTTTGTCTGCTGCGTGGGAACTTACGGCAAAGGCCAGGGAGAGTGCGGCCAGGGAGACTTTAAAAATCGACTTCATGAGAGGAATTCCTGTACAGGTTGCGGATTACCCATTTTTTATATTGCAGTTGGTGCCATGAAAAAATCGTGCCATGTTTTCAACTAATATAAAAACAAAGAGTTACTGCGTGATGTTGTGCCGTGACGGCGAATAGTTATGGTTATGCACCACAATGAGGCACCGAAATGGTGCGTAAGAATTATCTTGGTGCACGGGGCTATCATTAACCAAATTTTGGCTGTGAAACAACCGTTCTTTAACGTTTTTGCTTCAATATTGATAACTAACTCTAACTTTCATGATCCATTGACGGTGCAAGCGTGGCCGCGAGAGGGGAAAAAGGGGAGCAGATAATGCTAGCGCAACTGGCTGTCTTTGCTGCCGCGCCGGTTGTACAGGCTGCTGGCCGCGTGTTTTTTGTCTTGTTCGGCCTGGCAGGCGACACAAAAACGCACCCCCTTCAGCGCCTTGCGGCGCGCCTCGGGGATCGGTTCTCCACATTCCTGGCAATAGCGCTCGCTCTCGCCATGCCCGAGCGCATCACGCGCACGCTGCACCGCATCGTCGACGGTAGAATCAATCTGATCTTGTACGGCGCCGTCCGCCGCCCAGCCGCTGGCCATCATGACCTCCTGACAAGGGAAACCTACCGTTTAATATGGGCCGTTTTTTGCACAATTCAACGGCCGCGCAAAAGAAAACAGGCCGGGCGAAGCCCAGCCTGTTCTGCCCGGCACGACGGGCGGTCTGCAACGCGCTGCGGCGTTATTCGATGTTGGATTCGATGAACCACAGGAACTTGTCCAGATCGCGCGAGGCGGCGGTGAACATGTCGGCGGTGTCTTCGTCTTCCACTTCGGTAATGGCCTTACGGATGTCATTCGCCACCGCGCCGTAGCGATCGGCCAGCGCTTTCAGGTGTTCTTGCACGCTGTGGATATTGGTCGGATAGCTTTTCAGCGGCGTGCGATCGTTCACCACCTGTACGGTGCCCAGCGCCACGCCGCCCAGCTGCACCACGCGCTCGGCGAAGGTGTCCTGGTGCTCGATGATGGCGGTGCGGAAGCCGTCCAGCATTTCATGAACCGCGATAAAGTTCGCGCCACGCATGTTCCAGTGCGCCTGTTTGGTGATCAACGAAAGATCGATGAATTGCACGACCTGATGGTTCAGCGCCTTGATGGCGGCCAGTTTGATTTTTTCGTCCAGATCGTTACGGGTATACAGCAGATCAGAAGATTTCGTTTTCACCAGTTTAGCGGTACTCATATCAGATATCCTCTTGATTAGTCGTTGTCCTATTTCATTACGGGATCAATTATAGCAGGGCTGTTTATTTTTGCCGGACGAAAATGGCTATTGCACAAATAGGGTTAGCCTACGAATAATGGGTCTGGTTGAATTTTTAATTAATGCAACACCATGAAAAATATAATTATTTATCATTTTCTGGTTTATTGTTTATGGCTGTGAAAATTTACCCTGGTTATTTTATTTTTTCGCCTGCGGGCTTCGGCTAAATATCCGCTTTGTTATCGTGGTGTTAATTTCTCATCCATTCATATTGATAGCGGTAATTGATGCCGCTACAGTAGGGCAATTATCCTCTCTCTTTATAGGCGAATAATGAAAATTAACGTCGTCGGCACCAGCGGCAGCGGTAAAAGCACCCTGGCGCGTCAACTGGCGGAACGGCTTGGCGTGCCCTATATCGAGATGGACAGGCTGTATTGGCGGCCCGAATGGCAGGGAACGCCTGATGACGCGTTCCTGGCGCGGCTTGAACAGACGCTGGCCGAAGCGGGGGATGGCTGGGTGCTGGATGGCAATTACAGCCGCACGCAGCCGAGCAAGTGGCGCGAGGTCGATTATATTCTGTGGCTGGACTACGGTTTCGGCCGCACGCTGTGGCAGGCCGTGCGCCGCGCGTGCCGACGCGCGGCCGGCAAAAGCGAGCTGTGGCCGGGCACCGGCAATCGGGAAAGCTTCCGCCGTTCTTTCTTCAGCCGCGAGTCGATCGTGCTCTGGACGATCCGCACTTACTCGAAGAACCGGCGAAAATACCTGGCGGAGATGGCTCGTCCCGACGCCGGACGCCGTTTCGTGCGCCTGCGTTCTCCCCGCCAGGCCGCCGATTTTCTACGGGCGCTGCCGCAGGTTCACAGCAGCAGACGGTGATGGATCCTCACCACCGCTTTCTTGATTTGCTGTGGCCGCTGCCACACGCAGCCGGTCTTGTGCGGCTCCATCTGGAAAAAGAGGGCGAACATGCCGTGCGTCATGTGCAGCGTTTGCGGGTGGCGTTTGATGTCCAGCAGCAGCAGATCGCTATTTTCCGCGTGGGGGTGTTCGCGATGTCCGTTGCCCGCCAGACCGTATTCGATGCGCTCTTCACCGCTGATCAGCAGATGCAGCGCAATGTATTCCTGATGCATTTCGGCGCGCTTTTCCGCCGCCGGCGCGGTGGTCAGCGTCATCACGTCCATAAAGATGTTGTCGCCGTCGATCGGGTGATGCCCCAGCGCCAGTTCTGGCAGGTCGCATCGGCGCAATTCGGTCAGGGTTGAAACCAGCGCCGGCGCGAGTCCGCGGCCGAAGCGTGGGTTGAACAGGCTGTTGTGAATCACTGTTATTCTCCATGTGAGCGAAAGTCCAAAGAGCCTGCGATACAGGCTAAGGGGAAGTATGCCGACTTGTCACGAGGAAAACAGTTAACCCGCCTGCATTCCGACGTTGCGGTCTGCAGGCGAGTCGGGTCATCAGGAAAGGCTTTCGAAGCGAGGTTTGGGGCGAATGGTGAGGGCGGAGCCCATGGAGGCGGCGATGATCGCCGCCAGCGCCAGCCATTGCACGCCGCTCAGGTGTTCGCCGAGGAACAGCATGCCGGATAACGCCGCCATCGCCGGTTCCAGGCTCATCAAGGTGCCGAAGGTGCGCGCCGGAATTTTGGGCAGCGCGATGATCTCCAGCGAATAAGGCAGCGCGGTGGAGAGGATCGCCACCGCCAGCGCTATCGGCAGAATCTCAACGTTGAACAGCACGCTGCCGGTTTGCCAGGCGCCGATCGGGCAGAACACCAACGCGGCGATCAGCGAGCCGAGCGCCACCGTGCCGGGGCCGTGATCGCCGCCGGCCTTCTGGCCGAAGATGATATAGACCGCCCAGCAGGCGCCGGCGCCGAGCGCGCAGGCGGCACCGAACGGGTCGATTCCGCCTACGCCGTGACCAAGCGGCAGCAGGAACCACAGCCCGGCGATCGCCAACGCCACCCAAAGGAAGTCAATCGGCCGCCGCGACGAGAACATGGCCACCGCCAGCGGGCCGGTAAACTCCAGCGCCACGGCGATGCCGAGCGGCACGGTGCGCAACGACAGGTAGAACAGGTAGTTCATCGCGCCGAGCGACAGGCCGTAAATCAACAGCGGCAAGCGGCTGCCGGCGGCGATGCGCATGCGCCACGGGCGGAAGATGATGAACAGAATCAGGGTGCCAATGAAAAGACGCAGCGTCGTGATGCCTTCCGCGCCCACGATCGGGAACAGGCTTTTGGCCAACGAAGCGCCGCTCTGGATCGACACCATGGCGATGATTAACAGACAAATGGGCAGCAGCGCGGAGGGCGCTCTGCCGGCAGTAGATAACGACATCCTTAACGGGCCTTTTATGCGCCGTTCCTCAGCCTTGAGAAAACGGTCGAAACGGGGATGCGAGCAGTGTAAATGAAATGGCGAAAATCTGTCTGAGAAAAGCGCGCATCGCGGTGAAATCCGCCGATCCTCGGATGAGATGTGGCGGATTTGGTCAAAAAATGCGCTTTTTCTTAAGAATTATCTGGATATTAAATAGGTGATTTTTGTCACAGAAAGTCGTAGAATACGGCCGAAAATAGAGCGAAAAGAAGAAGATACACTGTTCTTGAAATCTTCTGTTACACGATATAAAGCATTAGACACTCATTTCAAGGCAGAGTTTCACGCTAATTTTTGTTATATTTTCAAAGCATGAACAAATGGATGTACTTAATAATAAAACGCGTTTGAGGTGGTTATGAAAAAAATTGCATGTCTTTCCGCAGTAGCAGCTTGCGTATTAGCAGTTAGCGCAGGTACCGCATTCGCTGGTCAGAGCACCGTATCCGCTGGCTATGCGCAGGGTGATTTCCAAGGCGTTGCTAACAAAGCCGACGGTTTCAACCTGAAATACCGTTACGAGTTCGACAACAACCCACTGGGCGTAATCGGTTCCTTTACCCACCTGGAAAAGGACGGTTCTCAGGACGGTTTCTATAACAAAGCTCAGTACAACTCTATCTCTGCCGGTCCAGCATACCGCATCAATGACTGGGCGAGCATCTACGGTCTGGTTGGCCTGGGTTACGGTAAATTCACTACCAACGCTCAGAACGGCACTTCTCGTCACGACACCGCTGACTACGGCTTCACCTATGGCGCCGGTCTGCAGTTCAACCCAATCGAGAACGTTGCCCTGGATGTCGGTTACGAGCAGAACCGCATTCGCAGCGTTGACGTTGGCACCTGGAACGTTGGCGTAGGCTACCGCTTCTAAGTGTGTTCGTGCCTGCGGGCATGAACCTGCGGCCTTGTTTGCCGCACCCATAAAAAATCCGCCTCCGGGCGGATTTTTTTATCTGTCATTCACCGCCGCGCCCCGTCGGCTGCGTCGAAAAGCGCGCGCTGCGGGCATCGCGCTCGTAGCCTTGCGGCTCGGTCAACAACCCGTACAGCTCGGGGCGCCGCCCGTAGATCCAGCGGCGACCGGTGCTGAGCGGGATTAGCGTCAGATCGAGCTCGGCGCTGACCATCCGGTCTTCCGCCGCCCAGGTCTCCGCCACGATCCGGCCGTAAGGATCGAGGATCATCGCGTTGCCGGTGCGTATTTCATCGTCATCTCGGCCCACGCCGTTGCTGAACAGCAAGAACAGCCCGTTGTCGTGAGCGCGCGACGGCAGCCAGCGCATCAGCCAGCCGCGGCCGTGTTCGCCGCGAAAGGCGGCTTCTATCGCCTGCGGATCTTCCACGCGCCGCTGCCACAGCGCCTGCGGGATCGGCTTCATGCCGTGCGGGCTGCGCGAATGGGTGCCGCCGGTCTGGTGCGGGGCGATCAGCACGTCCGCGCCCAGCAGCGCCGTTGCGCGCACATTCTCCACCAGATTATTGTCCCAGCAGATCAATACGCCCACGCGTACGCCCCAGGGGGTATCGAACACCGTATAGCGGTCGCCGCTGGCGATAGCCGGGTGCTCGAAGGCGTGCAGTTTGCGGTGCACATGCAGTTCGCCGTCCGGCAGACAAACGGCATAGGCGTTGTAACACCGGCCGTCATCGCCAAGCTCGATCAGCCCGACGCCAATCGCCATGTTGTAACGCTCAGCCAGCGGGCGAATGCGCGCCAGCGAAGGGCTGCTCACGATCGGTTCCGCCAGCGCCCGCACTTCGGCGTCGGACAGATGGCGCACGTGCCAATAGCCGGTGACACACATTTCCGGGAAGGCCAACAGCTGTATCTGTTGTTCGGCCGCTTCCGCGATAAAGCGTTCCATGGTCGACAGGTTGTAATTCTTGTCATTGGCGCGATGCTGGAATTGCACCGTGGCGGCGCGTAATGAGGTGGTCATGGGATCTCTCCGGTTGGGGTCTGCATTGATTACAGCAGGCGAATTGATTACTGTATAATCAATTAAATTCCTTATTTGATAACCTAATGGAATGGATATAAAACAACTGCGCGCCCTGGTGGCGCTGGCGGAGCAGGGCAACTATCGGCAGGCGGCGAGCCTGCTGTGCATCAGCCAACCGGCGCTGAGCAAGCAAATTCAGGCGCTGGAAGCCCAGCTTGACGTTCGGCTGTTCGAGCGCGGCCGACAAGGGGCGGTGCTCACTGCCGGCGGGCGGCGGCTTTACCCGGAGGCGCAGGCGCTGGTGGAGCAGTATCAGCAGTTTCAGCGGCGCGCGCGGCGGGTGGCGCTCGGGGAAGCGGGGCGGCTGGCGCTGGGGTTTGGCCTGTCCAGTTTTCATCTGGCGCCGCAGCTGGTGGCCGCCTTTCGCCAACGGTTTCCCGAGGTGGCGATTGGCCTCGAAGATCTGCCGTCGGAGCGGCAGTATCAGCTGTTGCTGCAGGGAGAGTTGCAGGCGGGGTTCGTGCGCTTGCCGGTCAATACGCCGCTGTGCTGCGTCGCGTTGTTGAGCGATAGGTTGGTGCTGGCCGCGCCGGGCGCGCTGGCGCTGCGCGCCGACGATCTGATGGCGCGTTTCAATCAGCTGCCGCTGTTGCAATTGACCCCTAAACGCGGGCGCGGGCTGAGCGATCAGTCGCTGCGGTTTATCGCCGCTCACCGGTTGACGCCGAACGTGGTGCAGCAGGCCGGCGACATCCAGACGCTGTTGGCGTTGGTTGCCGCCGGCGTCGGCGTCGCGCTGCTGCCGCACAGCATCACGCATATCGCGCCGGCCGGCATCGACATTTTACCTCTGAGCGGCGAGGAGACGGAGTGTCAGGTCGGTATCGCCTGGGATCCGCAGCGCACCGACGCGCTGCGGGACAACTTCATTCAGACGGCGTTGGCGGTGCAACGCGCTTAGGCATTCAAAGCGGGCAGTGCATCACCACGATCGGGTTTTGATGGTACTCGCTGCGGTGGCTTTCGCTGAAGCCGACCTTTTTCGCCAACGCCAGCGAAGCCTGGTTTTCCGGTGAGATGATGCAGACGGTTTTTTCCCCCGGCAGGTGCGTTTTCCCCCAGGCCAGCGCCGCCCGCAGCGCCTCGGTGGCATAGCCTTTGCCGTGCGCCGAACTCACCAGCGTCCAGCCCATCTCCGGCGCATCGAGCGCCGGGGTGATGTCGCGCAGGAAGTTAGAGAAGCCGATGCTGCCGAGGTACTCGCCGCTCTGCTTGTCACGCACCGCCCAATACCCGTATCCCAACAGCGCCCAGTGGCCAACGTAGCGCATCAGGCGCCCCCAGGAGTCTTCCCGGTCGCGCGGGGTGCCGCCGATATAGCGCACCACCAGCGGGTCGGCCCACAGCGCGGCCAGCGAGTCGAAGTCGTCCAGCGTGTGCGCGTCCAGCCGCAGGCGTTCGGTGATAAGCGTGGGCGCGGTGTTGATTACGGTCATGTTGCTGCTCCTGCACAGGATGAAAGGCGATGAAAAACAACGGCGTTCAGTATGCCAGAGAAATCACGCCGCCAGCCACAACAGCCAGGTGAACAGGAAGCCGCTCAGGCCGAGCAGGGTGGTCAACACCGTCCAGATCTTCAGGCCATCGGCCACCGACAGCCCCAGATAGCGCGTGACGATCCAAAAACCGGAGTCGTTGACGTGCGAAAGCCCGAGCCCGCCGAAACAGGTCGCCAGGGTTACCAGCACCAGCTGCAGCTGATTCAAGCCGCTGACCGCTTCCGACAACAGGCCGCCGGTGGTCAGGATCGCCACGGTGGCGGAACCCTGCGAGGCGCGCAGCGCCAGCGAAATGATAAACGCGGCGGGCACCAGCGGCAGGCCGATGGCCGTCAGCACTTCCGCCAGCGCCTTGCCGACGCCGGACTCCACCAGCACCTTGCCGAACACGCCGCCCGCGCCGGTTACCAGGATCACCACCGCGGCGGTCGGCAGCGCGGCCCCCATCACGTCGCCGGCGTGTTGCAGGCTCCAGCCGCGGCGCAGCGCCAGGAAATAGAAGGCCAACAGCAGGGCGATCATCAGCGCCACCGCCGGCGAGCCCAGCAGCGACAGCGCGTCGCGCAGCGCCGAGCCGGCCGGCAGCAGGGTGGCGGAGACGGTGCCGAGCATGATGATGGCGATCGGGATGACGATCAGCGCCGCCACCAGGCCGGCGCCGGGCGGGTTGATGCGATCGCTGAGCGGCGCGTGATCTTCCGGACGCGGCTCCGGCGCCGCCAGCTGCAGCTGTTCCAGCACCTCTATCGATAACGGATAGGTTTTGCGGTTGAGGTAGTTGGCGGCGAAATAGCCGATAACGCCGACCGGAATACAGATCGCGAGGCCGATAATGGTTAGCCAGCCGATGTCGGCGTTGAGCAAGCCGGCGGCGGCGACCGGGCCGGGGTGCGGCGGCAGCGCGACGTGTACCGTCAACATCACGCCGGCCATCGGCAGGCCGAACTTGAGCGGCGACACTTTGGCGACCTTGGCGAAGCCATAGATAATCGGCGCCAGAATGATAAAGCCGACGTCGAAGAACACCGGAATGCCGAGAATAAACGCGGCGAGGGTCAGCGCCGCGACGGTATGTTTCGGCCCCAGACCCTGGCTGAAACGCTGCGCCAGCGACTCGGCGCCGCCCGATTGTTCGATCATGCGGCCGAGCATCGCCCCCAGACCGATGATGATGGTCACCGAGCCGAGCACGCCGCCCATTCCGGCGGTCATCACTTTCATCACTTCGCCGGTCGGAATGCCGCTGGCCAGCGCCACCAGCAAACTGACCACCAACAGCGCGACAAAGGGTTGCACCTTCGCCTTAATCACCATCAATAACAGCAGCACCACGCCGAGTACGGCAATCAGCAACAGCAGAGAGGTAGACATGAAAAAAGCCTTTCGTTGGGTAAGCGTTGGGCACCGCGATCGCCGCGTGGCGATACGGGTGCGTTTCATTGTTATAAAATCGATTTCCTGGTGTCGGCGTGCGGCTTTAGCGGTAAGGCTTCAGCCAGCCGAGCCCGGCGGCGGTGTCGCCGCGCGGGCGGTATTCGCAACCGATCCAGCCCTGATAGCCGAGCGCATCCAGCTTGTCGAACAGCCACGGGTAATTCAGTTCGCCTTCGTCGGGCTCATGACGATCCGGCACCGAGGCTATCTGGATATGCGCGTAGCGCCCGGCCAGCGTCTCCAGCAGCCCGCTGATATTGCCGTCCACCAACTGCGCGTGGAAAAAATCGAACTGGATGAACACGTTCGGTCTTTCGATCGCCGCCACCGCTTCCGCCGCCTGATGCTGACTGGCGAACAGGTAGTCGGGCTTGACCGGCGGGCTGAGCGCCTCGATCAGCACCTTGACGCCGTGCGGCGCAAAAGCGTCGGCGGCATAGCGCGCATTGGCGATAAAGGTGTCGAGATAACGCCGTCGATCCGCGCCTGCGGGCACCACGCCGGCCATCAGGTGCACGCAGGGGCAGGAAAGGGCGATGGCGTAGGCCAGCGCGCGATCGATATCGGCGCGCGCATCCCGTTCGCGGCCCGGCAGCGCCGCCAGCCCCCATTCGCCGGCGGCGGCATCGCCGGGCGCGGTGTTGAACAGCACCTGTTGCAGGCCGTGTTCGCGCAGTTTCTCGGCCAACAGATCGGCGGGATGCTCGTAAGGGAACAGGATTTCCACCGCGCTGAAGCCCTGTGCGGCAGCGGCGGCAAAGCGATCGAGGAACGGCACCTCGGTAAACATCATCGACAAATTGGCGGCAAATTTAGGCATGGTTCAGCTCCGTAATTCGGCAATTTCATCAGCGGTCAAATAGCGGATCGGACGATCGCCGAGGGTGAAGATCAGCCGCGCCGCATCTTCCATCTCTTCGGTATTGTCCGCCGCCGCTCGCAGGTCTTTACCCGTCACCACCGGCCCGTGGTTGGCCAGCAAAAAGGCGCGGTGGGTCGGCGCCAGGCGGGCCAGATCCTGCGCCAGCCTTTCGTCGCCGGGCCGGTAGTAAGGCACCACCGGCACCTTGCCGACGCGCATCACCACATAGGGGGTGAACGGTTTGATGGCGTTGTCGGCGTCCAGCCCCTGCAGGCAAGAGAGCGCCGTGAGGTAGGTGCAATGCAAGTGCACGACCGCTTTGCATTCCGGGTTGTTCAGATAGAGCGCCCGATGAAAGCTGATCTCTTTCGACGGTTTGTCGCCGGAGAGCCAGTCGCCGTTCAGGCTCACTTTAGACAGGCGATCGGCCTGCAACTCGCCGAGACAGGAGCCGGTCGGCGTCGCCAGCAGCGCGCCGTCCGGCAGCATCAGCGAGAGGTTGCCGGCGGAGCCGGTGGCGTAGCCGCGTTGGAAAAACGAGGCACCCAGGCGCACCATCTCTTCACGCGCCTGCTGTTCAATCGTCATGCTCATACCGGGAACTCCGTTTGCGCGCGCGCGAAGAAGGCTTCATCGCCAAAATTACCCGATTTCAGCGCCAGGGAAATGGCCCGATCGCTGGCGCGCACCCAGGGAACGCCGGGGGAAATGCTGGGGCCGATATGGAAGCCGCGAATGCCCAGCGCCTGCGTCACCACGCCGGAGGTTTCGCCGCCGGCGACGATAAAGCGGCTGAATCCCAACTGGCGCAGTTGCACCACCAGCTCGGCGAACAAGGCTTCCACCGCCTCGCTGGCGGCGGCGCCATGCCGTTGTTGCGTTTGCTGCAGCGACTCCGGCGATGCAGTGGCGTAGATCAGCGGGGCAAGCGTTTCTCCGGCATGGCGCTGCGCCCAGTGCGCCAACTCGACGGCGTAGGCGGCGCGCGTCTGGGGATCGAAGCAACGGTCGATATCGATGGCCTGCGCCGCCGCGCGTTCGCGATAGTGCGCCACCTGCCGGTTAGTCATGACGGAGCAGGAGCCAGACAGCACCGCCGCCTTTTCCCCCTGCGGCGCGCCGGCCGCCTCTGCCGAACGTTCGCCGTTCTGCGCCCATTGCCGCGCCAGGCCGATCGCCAGGCCCGAACCGCCGGTCACCAGCTTCATCGTTTTCAACGCTTCGCCCTGGGTAAGCAGATGCCGTTCGTTGAGCGTGTCCAGCACCGCGTAGCGCACGCCTTCCTGCGCCAATTGCTGCAGCTTCTCGCTGACTGCCTCGGTGCCGCGATCCATTTCCGCCGCCATCACCAGCCCACAGCGTCCGGCGGCCTGGGATTCCATCAGGCGAAGCAGGTTGCTGTCGGTCATCGGCGTGACCGGGTGATGACGCATGCCGGACTCAGACAGCAGCTGTTCCCCGACGAACAGGTAGCCCTGATAGACCGTGCGGCCGTTTACCGGCAGCGCCGGGGAAACAACCGTGAAATTTTCCCCCAGCGCGGCGAGCAGGGCGTCGGTCACCGGGCCGATATTGCCCTGTGCGGTGCTGTCGAAGGTGGAGCAGTATTTGAAGTAGAACTGGCGGCAGCCCTGTTTTTGCAGCCAGGCCAGCGCTTGCAATGCCTGTTCGATCGCCTGCTCTGCCGGGCAGGAGCGCGATTTCAGGCTGATGACGACCGCCTGAGCGTCGACCGGCGTTTCGTCCTGCGGCACGCCGTTCAACTGCACCGTCGGCAGGCCGTTTTGCACCAGAAAGCTGGCGATGTCGGTCGCGCCGGTAAAATCATCCGCGATTACGCCGAGCTGCATCAGAGCGTCTCCTTTTTCTGCGGCAGATCGATGCCGGCAAAGATTTTGATTACCGCGCTGTCATCTTCTTTACCGTAGCCGGCGTTGCTGGCGGCGGTAAACATGGTGAAGGCGGTGGAGGCCAGCGGCAGCGGGAAATGCAGCGCCTTGGCGGTATCCGCCACCAGCCCCAGATCCTTGACGAAGATATCCACCGCCGATTTGGGCGTATAGTCGCCGTCGACCACGTGGCGCATGCGATTTTCGAACATCCAGGAGTTGCCGGCGGCGTGGGTGACGACGTCATACATGACGTCCAGCGGGATGTTGGCGCGAGCGGCCAGCGCCATGGCTTCCGCCCCGGCGGCGATGTGCACCCCGGCCAACAGCTGGTGGATGATTTTTACCGTCGCGCCCAGGCCGATGGTTTCGCCGATGCGGTAAACCTTGCCGGCGATGGCGTCCAGCACGGGTTGCAGGCGCGCGAAGGTGGCGTCGGCGCCAGCGGCCATCACCGTCATTTGGCCTTCTTCCGCCTTGGCCGCCCCGCCGGAAACCGGCGCGTCCAGCATCGCCAGGCCGTAGTCCAGCAGCCGTTGCTCGATCTGTTTGGCGTCATCGGCGGAAATGGTCGAAGACACCATCACCGCCGTGCCCGGCTTGAGCTGCGGCGCCAGGCCTTGCTCGCCGAACAGGATTTGCTTCACCTGCGCGGCGTTTACCACCAGCAGCAACACGGCGTCCAGCTCGGCGGCGAAGTCGCGCGCGCTGGGGGCCGTTTGTTTCGCTCCGGCCTGTTGCAGCGCCGCCAGCGCCTGCGGATTGAGATCGGCGCCGTAGGTGGTCAATCCGGCGCGGAGGCATGAACGCGCGGCGCCCATGCCCATCGCCCCCAGCCCGATGACGCAAACGGCATAATTCCCTGGGTGTGTCATACTGCACTCCTGTTAATTTTAGTGATAATTTGTTTTGTTGTGTTAAATGTAAGCGCTTGTCGGTCGATTATCCGCGATCGTTATCACAATAATTAACAATGCGTGAAACGGATTTTTCGTGCGATTTCTGGCCTAAATCAACATTACTATGATGTTTTTAAATAAGTTTATGTTTGGCTGGCCTAACTGCGCTGGCCGTCACGCTGCGAGAAATAAGGGCTATCGGCGAACGAAAATTGACGTAAAATCACAATTATTATCACCGCAGCAACGAGAGGGAACCGTGATACCTGTAGAACGCCATCAACAAATTCTTGCGCTGGTATCCGAACGCGGCGTCGTCAGTATCGCCGAGCTGACCGAACGGCTGGGGGTGTCGCATATGACGATCCGCCGTGACGTGCAAAAGCTGGAAGAGCAGGGGGCGGTGCAGTCGGTCTCGGGCGGTGTGCAGGCGCCGGAACGGGTGGCGAGCGAACCTTCTCACCAGACCAAAGAGGGGATGTTCGGCCGGCAGAAAATCGCCATCGGTCGGCTGGCGGCGCGGCAAATTCCCGCCAATAGCTGTATCTATCTGGATGCCGGCACCACCACGCTGGCGCTGGCGAAACAGATCGGAGAACGTGACGATTTGACGGTGGTGACCAACGACTTTGTCATCGCCGGGTTTCTGATAGAGCATAGCCAGTGCCGAATCATCCACACCGGCGGCACCGTGTGCCGGGAAAACCGTTCCTGCGTCGGTGAGGCGGCGGCGCAGGCGCTGCGCGGTCTGTTTATCGATCTGGCGTTCATCTCCGCCTCTTCGTGGAGCATGCGCGGTCTGTCGACGCCGAACGAAGATAAGGTGATGGTGCAGAAGGCCATCGTCGAGGCCAGCCGCCGCCGCATTCTGCTCAGCGATACGTCCAAATACGGCAAAGTCGCCACCTATCTGGCGCTGCCGATCGCCGCCTTTGACGCCATCATTACCGATGAGGGGTTGCCCGCCGCCGCGCGGGAGGCCATTGAGCAAGCGGGGATTGCATTGCTGACGGCGGAAAAAGAAGAAGAAGAATAAGAACGAACCGGAATCAGGATGAAAGTTCGGTATCGATGCTACGTGCGGGCGGTTCACTGGCTTCAACGCCGCCGCGTTCACGCCATTCGCGGCGCCTTTGTTCAGCCCATTCTTCGTGGAAGGCTTGCATCTCTTTTTGGTGCCGTTCCTTCATGCTCATAGGGGTTGGGTGGGATTCTGCCGTTAACAGGCGGGATTTCGATGACATATAATCCGTCCTCAATAAGCGCTTGGTTGTACAAATAATGTACGCGATGCGCGTGTTTTTTCAAGAGCGAGTCATAAATTCTGGCTAACGCTGGCCTGAGCGGTACGCTGAAAACTAATCTTGCTTGGTATTGCGTCACAAAAGTGACGATCGCCAGGCCGATGCCATTAATGAAGAGTTGTTCTCGTTCATACCGGGTGTAAGCCATCCTGGTATAGGTATCAAATAAGGATCTCGTTACTTCGGCGCGATTTTCCAATGCTCTTACATCGTACAGTTCCATGACGTAAGCATTGTCCAATACTTCCGAGGCAGGATAAGCCCCAATAAGCCATTGACGCATCCTTAACGTCGCTTTTTTAAAATCAAGGTAATACGCAGCAACGCTGCTGGCTTTTTTATAAACCGTTATTCGATACCTATACTCCGTGACAGGCCGTGCATTGATCTCCCTCACATCAATATCCATGATAAAATCCTTTTTACTATTATTTTTCCTATAGTTATCCCCTTTGTGACGAACAGATTATTAACCGCGGCGGAGACGATCCTCCAGCCGCCGATGAAGGTTGTGCGCAGCGCCGCGCAAAACTAAATGCCGCTGAACCAGTTGTAGCCCTGATCCTCCCAATAGCCGCCCGGATTGACGTCGCTGACGAAGATCGCGGCGATATGTTTGGCGTTTTTGAACCCCAGCTTGGTCGGCACGCGTAGCCGCAGCGGGTAGCCGTAGTCCGCCGGCAGCGCCTTGCCGCCGAAATCCAACGCCAGGATGGTCTGCGGGTGCAGCGCGGTGGCCATGTCGAGGCTGGCGTAGTAGCGATCGGCGCATTTGAAGCCGACGTAACCGGCATTCAGATCCGCGCCGACGTGCTGCAGAAAGGTGCGCAGCGGCACGCCGCCCCATTGACCAATGGCGCTCCAGCCCTCAATGCAGATCAGACGCGTGATCTGACTTTGCTGTGGCAGCCGCTGCAGCTGTTCCAGCGTCCAGGGCGCTTTTTTCTCCACTTTCCCCGCGACCTCAAGCCGGTAGCCGGCGAGATCGATCTCGGGGACGTTGTATTCCGGGTAAAATGCGTTAAAGGGGAAAGGGTGAGTGATCTGGTCCGGCCGGTAAGTTTGCGCCAACCGCTGGCCGCTGAACAGCCAGGCCTGCACCCGGTCGTTCCAGCGCGACATGGCCCACAGCACCTTATCCACCCGATCGCCGTCTTGCAGATTACACCCGGTCAGCATGGCGATGCCGCCCAGCGTCAGCCCGGAGCGCAACATCAGCCGGCGTTGCAGATTGACCAGCTGCTTTTTTTGGTCCGGTTCCAGCGTCGGCGCGGTTGCCCGCTGTTTTTTCTCATTCATGTTTGCCACCCGTTATCATCGCCCACAGGGTTTTAGGCACGACAGCCACCATAAATACGTGGATCACCACAAACAGGCCGATGCCGGCCATGGCGAAGAAATGCACGTAGCGCGCGAAGTCGAAGCCGCCAAACAGCGCGACCAATCCCTGCAGCTGAACCGGTTTCCAAATCGCCAGGCCAGACAGCACCAGTAATAGGCCGAGCGCCAGTACGCCGAGGTACATCAGTTTCTGAATGGCGTTGTAGCGGCCATGCCGGTGGCGCAGGCGCAGCGTCATCGCCAGCCAGATATCCTGCCGCAGCGCGTCGGCGCGAAGCGGCAACAGATCGTGGCGAAAATGGCCGCTGAACAGGCTCCACAGCAGATAGCAGACGGCGTTGAGCGCCAATAGCCACATCACCGCCAAATGCCAACCAATCGCGCCGCCCAGCCAACCGCCGAGCGTCATCTGCGGCGGAAAGCGGAAATCGAACAGCGGCGAGGCGTTGTAGATTTCCCAACCGCTCATGAACATGCACACCATGGCGAACAGGTTGATCCAATGAGTGATTCGAACCGGCCAGCGATGCACCGGCGGCGACGCGTTGGTCTTCATGGCATTCCTCCGGTTACATCGGCGGCACGGTGCCGTCTTTGCCGGCGGAAATGCGGGTGGCGATGCGTTCGCCCTTATCGTTGACGGCGGAGAACAGCACAATGTGCACGCCCGGTTTCAGCAGGCTCAGATCGCCCGGATCCAGCGTCACGATCGGCACGTCTTCCGGCACGACGACGGTTTTCTGCTGGTTACCGTAAGTGACGGTCAGGGTGCGGCCGTTGGATTTCACCAGTTTACCGACGGTGCCGTTGGTCATGGTGTCCACTTTGCCGTCGGCGGATTCCCAGGCCGAATGCCCTTCGCCGGTGCCGCGCAGGCTGGCGGCGAACACGTGCACTTCCAGTGCCTTGAGCGTGCCGTCCGGCTGCGGCACGGCGGCGGTGCCGATAAAGCTGTCCGGTTTGATATCGTCCAGCGTGGCTTTGGAAACGCTGAGCACTTTAGTTTGATCGTTCAGCTTGACGCTGAGTGTCTCGCCCTTGCGGTCGGTCAGCTGCAGATTGCCGTCGGCAACTTGCGTGATGGTGCCGCGCAGCGGCGCAATCACCTTGCCCGGCGTTTGGGCGGCGGCGGCCAATCCGCTGGAAAGCAGTAACGTGGACAACAGTAAACCGGCTATACGATGACGGGTAATCATAACGTTCTCCTGAAATGAGTTTGCCGGTTAAGCATGGTTGACCTACTGGGTCAGCGCCATGGCCGTTTGATGACATTAATGTCATCAAGTTTGTCCGCCGAAGCTGCTAGTATTTTTGCAGACGTAACGAGGTGGCGAGCATGCGAATACTGGTAGTTGAAGACGATATCGGCACAGGGGATTACCTGAAGAAAGGGCTGGGGGAAGCGGGCTACAGCGTCGATTTGGCGCGCACCGGCACCGACGGGCTGTTTCGCGCGTTGGAGCAGGACTACGATGCGATCGTGCTCGATGTGATGCTGCCGGGGCTGGACGGTTGGCAGATCATCGAGGTATTGCGCAAGAAAAGCGACGTGCCGATCCTGTTTCTCACCGCCCGTGATGGCGTGCAGGATCGCATCCACGGCCTGGAGCTGGGCGCGGACGACTATCTTATCAAGCCGTTTTCCTTTACCGAGCTGGTGCTGCGTTTACGCACCTTGCTGCGCCGCGGGCCGGCGCGCGAAGCCGATCATTACGCTATCGCCGATCTGCAGTTGGACGTGTTGCGCCGCCGGGCGGTGCGCCAGGATCAGGTGATCCCGTTGACCAATAAAGAATTCATGCTGTTGCATCTACTGGTGCGGCGCGAAGGCGAAGTGCTGTCGCGCACGCAGATCGCCTCTCAGGTGTGGGACATGAATTTCGACAGCGACACCAATGTGGTTGACGTGGCGATCAAACGCCTGCGCGCCAAAATCGACCGGCCGTTCGACGTCAAGCTGATCCACAGCGTGCGCGGCATCGGCTATGTTTGCGAGCCGCGCTCGTGAACGCCCGAGCTTCACGTCGGCCGGTGTCGCTGACGCTGCGCACCGCCACGCTGTTCGCGCTGGTGGCCGCCTGCGTGGTGAGCGGGGCAGGCTGGTATCTGTTCGGCGCGATGCGCCAGGAAATGACGCTCCGCAGCGATCTGCAGGTGACCGGGCGCGTAGAGTATTTCCGCCATTTACTGGGGCAGCGCTTTCCTTTGGCGCGCCTGACTGCCAATAACGGCCTGTTCGAAAATATGCTGGGCAATGAACAGGATGTGTTGATTTTCCAAATTCCGGGGCAAAAACCGCTCATCAATGTGAATCCGGCCAGGGTGGCCCTGCCGCCGATCGCGCCGACGCCGCCCGAACAGGCTCAGACGCTGGCCGCCGTGCGCGGCGGGGAGACGGCGCAGGGGGTGCCGCTGCGCGCGGCATCGGCGATGGTGCGTCTGGAAGACGGCAGTTTGCTGCAGATCTCCGCTGCGCACGTGATGGTCAACGAGCAGAAGATGCTGGCGCGTTACCTGTGGCGCATTGTCGCGGCGGTCATTGTGGCTTTCCTGCTGATTGCGCTGCTGGGCTATGGGGTCATGCGCCGGGGATTGAAGCCGCTATGGCGCATGGCGGCGCAGGCGTCCGAGATCGCGCCCAATACATTGTCCACTCGCCTCAGCGAACAGGGGGCGCCGAAGGAGTTGCAGCAGCTGACCCGGTCATTCAATGCGATGCTCGATCGGTTGAATGAAGGCTATCAGCGGCTGACGCAGTTTTCCGCCGATCTGGCCCATGAGATCCGCACGCCGGTGGGCGCGTTGATGGGTCAGTGTCAGGTGGCGCTGTATCAACCCCGCAGCGTGGAGGAGTACGAAACCCTATTGTCGAACAATATGGACGAGCTGGAGCGTATTTCGCGCATGGTGGAAAACATCCTGTTTCTGGCGCGCGCCGGTGAGGCGCAGTCCGCGCTGAACTACAGTCGTCTGGAGGTGGCTACCGAGCTGCGGCGGGTGGCGGATTACTTCGAAGGGCTGGCGGAAGAACGCGGCATCGCGCTGAGCTGCGAAGGGGAAGGCGCGCTGAAGGCGGACGCGATGTTGTTCCAGCGGGCGCTGAGCAACCTGGTGGCCAACGCGGTGCGCTATGCCGATGAAAACAGCCTGATCGTGTTGCGGGCTGAACGGCGTGCCGATGCCTGGTGGGTGCAGGTCATCAATCAGGGGCCGCCGATCGCGCCGGCGCATCTGGAAAAGCTGTTCGATCGTTTCTACCGCGCCGATCCCGCGCGCAGCGCCGGCAGCCACGCCAGCGGCCTCGGGCTGTCCATCGTGCGCGCCATCATGACGCTGCACGGCGGTGAGGTGCGCGCCGAATGTATCGAGCGCGCGCCTGTCGCCAGCCTCATTTTCAGCCTGCGGTTCCCGCTAGCGCAATAACCGATATGCCGGATTAACGCGGCGGAATGGCAAAGCGGAAGCAGGCGCCGCTTTGTGGTTGTTCGATCAGCTGAATGTCGCTGTCGTGCAGTTGCAGAATGCGCCGCACGATCATTAACCCCAGCCCGCCGGCGGGGCGTCGGGCGCCGCTCAGGACAGACGGCCGCACGAACAGATCGGCGCGCAGCGTCTGCGGAATGCCGGGGCCGCTGTCGCTGACCTGCACCATCACCTGGTCTTCCTGCCGCCACAGCCGCACGCCGATGTCGCCGCCGGGCGGCGTATGGCGAATGGCGTTGTCCAACAGGTTGGTCAGCACCCGCTCAATCATGCTGAGATCGGCGAACACCGGCGGCACGCCGGGGGCGATGTCGGCGTGCAGCCGCTGGTTGCGCGCCTCCGCCGCCAGCTCGAACTTCTGGAACACGTCCTGCAACAGCTCGCTGAGGGAGAAGGGCTCTTTCTGCGGCTTCACCACGCCATACTCTAATCGAGCCAGCTCGAACAGCTCCTGCGCCAGCTTGCCCACCTTGCGGCTTTGCGCCAGCGCGATCTCCAGATAGCGCCGCCGATCGGCGTCGCTCAGGGTGGCGGCCTTGACCGACAGCGTTTCCAGATAGCCGTGCAGCGAGGTGAGCGGGGTGCGCAGATCGTGCGAGACGTTGGCGATGAATTCGCGCCGCAGCCGATCCTGCTGCGCCAGCGTTTGCCACTGTTCGGCGAGGCGCTGCGCCATGCGGTGGAAGGCCTGTTGCAGCTGGCTCACCTCGTCGCGCCCGGCCGGCACCGCCGGCAGCGCCGCGTAGGCCTGCACCGCCTCAATGCCGCCGCTGTCCAGCGCATTGACCTGACGGGTCAGGCGCCGGATGGGGCGAGTGACCCAGTAGAACGCGAAACCGCCGGCCAGCAGGCTGAACAGCACCATCACCCCGGAGGTCCACAGCGCCATCCTGGCCGCCGAGTTGAACTGGGCGTTGCTGGCCAGCGCCGTGTACTCTTCACCGAGCAAGACCACATACAGATAGCCCTCGACCCTGCCGTCGACCTTCAGCGGCGCAACGCTGAACACCTTGCGCCCGTCCGCGCTGCGCGGATCGTCGCCGTACACCGGCATCTGCGCGCCATCGAGCAGCGCCTGCAGCGGCGCCAGCGCGACCCGCTGCCGCTTCAGATGCCCGGCCGGCGCGGCGTTGCCGATGATTGCGCCCTGTTTGTCGAGCAGATAAACCTCAACGCTGGGGTTCACTGCCATCAGCTGATCGAACAGGGTATGCACCGCCTGTGGATCCGGCCCGTTCACCCCCAGCAGCGGATTGCTGTCGGCGATATGCTGCGCCAGGTTGCCGGACAGGCGCTGTATCACCGCCTGGCTGTACTGGGTATTGCTGCGCACCTGCATCCAGCCGGAAAAGGCGCAGCCGATGACGATCAGCAGCGCGAAGATAATCGTGAGGCGTTGCGCTAACGTAAGGTTTTTCATGGCTCACTCTTGCGGCGCGGCCGCGAATTTATAGCCCATGCCCCACACCGTGAGGATGCGCTCGGGTTCTGCCGGGTTGCGCTCGATCTTGATGCGCAGCCGGTTGATATGGGTGTTGACGGTGTGCTCATACCCCTCGTGCTGATAGCCCCAGACCTGATTCAACAGGCTGAGGCGCGAGAACACCTGGCCCGGGTGGCGGGCGAAAAAGTACAGCAGGTCGAATTCGCGCGGCGTCAGCTCGATCGGCTGTTGGTGCAGGCGCACTTCGCGGGCGATGGGATCGATGGTCAGATCGTTGAAGCTGAGCGCGCCGGCGTCCATGCGCAGGTTGCGGCTCATCGCTTCCTGGCGGCGAAACAGCGCCTTGACCCGCGCCACCAGCTCCAGCATGGAAAAGGGTTTGGCCAGATAGTCGTCGGCGCCCAGCTCCAGCCCCAGCACGCGGTGCACCTCGCTGGAGCGCGCGCTGGTGATGATGATCGGCGTGTAGCGCGTCATGGTGCGCGCCCGGCGGCAAATCTCCAATCCGTCTACGCCCGGCAGCATCAGATCGAGGATCAAGGCGTCCCAGCCGCCCTGTTCCAGCATCGCCATGCCCTGATTGCCGTCGGCGGCGTGGCTGATGGCGTAACCCTCGTCACGCAGATGCAGCTGCAGCAGCTCGGCGATGTCGCCGTCGTCCTCGACGATCAAAATTCGTTTTGGCTTGTCCATTCTCATTACCGCTGATTAGCCCGATTCTCTCTGAAGTCTACACAACCGCCACCGGCGGAGTTATCACATTTTATTTAACTTTACGTGAGGTCTTGGGGAACAAATCCGGGGAATACTCGGTGCATCGCATCGTTAGCTGGCAGGAATCGTTATGAGCCTCACTCTCACCCCGGAACAACGACAGACCGTACATCCGCTGTGGCTGCGGTTAACGCATTGGCTGAATGCGCTGGCGATGCTGATCATGGTGACCAGCGGTTGGCGCATCTACAACGCTTCGCCGCTGTTCAACTTCAGTTTTTTCAACGAGCTGACGCTCGGCGGCTGGCTGGGCGGCGCGCTGCAGTGGCACTTCGCCGGCATGTGGCTGTTTGGCGTCAACGGACTGTGTTACCTGCTGCTGAACCTCGCCAGCGGGCGCTTCAAACGCAAATATTGGCCGCTCAGCCCGAAGCAGTTTCTCGCCGATGTCGGCGCGGCGCTGCGCGGCAGGCTGCAGCACGCCGACCTGCGCCACTACAACATGGTGCAGCGCGTGGCCTATCTGTCGGTGATGCTCCTCGGCGTGATGAGCGCGCTGTCCGGGCTAGTGCTGTGGAAATCGGTGCAGTTTCCGCTGCTGCGCACGCTGCTCGGCGGCTATGAGGCGGCGCGCTATATCCACTTTTTCGCCATGTCGGCGCTGGTGGCCTTCGTCGCGATCCATTTGGTGATGGTGGCGCTGGTGCCCCGCACGCTGCTGGCCATGCTGCGCGGACGTTAAGGAGTTCACGATGAAAAAGGATAAACAGATCATGACGATCGTTGAAGGGCAGGCGATCGTCAAAGAAGCGCAGCGCTTGTTGACCGCGTCGTCCCGCCGCCGCTTTCTGCGCAACGGCCTGACGCTGGGCGGTATCGCTATGCTTACCGGCTGCGATCTCAGCGGCAACGCCAACGTCGAGCAGGCGCTGAGCCGTATTTCGCGCCTCAACGATCGGGTGCAGGGCTGGCTGTTCAACGGCGATCGCCTGGCGCCGGTCTACCCGGAGTCGATGATCACCCGGCCATTCCCGTTCAACGCCTTTTACGCCGAGGAGGACGCGCCCGACATCAACGGCGACGACTATCGGCTGGAAGTGGCGGGGTTGGTGCAGGACAAGCGCGCCTGGAGCCTGCCGCAGCTGCATCGGATGGCGCAGGTTAGCCAGGTGACGCGTCATATTTGCGTCGAGGGTTGGAGCGCCATCGGCAAGTGGGGCGGCGTGCCGTTCGCCAACTTTCTTAAGGTAATCGGCGCGGATCTGAGCGCCCGCTACGTCAGCTTTAAATGCGCCGACGACTACTACACCAGTATCGACATGGCCACCGCGCTGCATCCGCAGACGATTATCGCGCTGACCTACGACGGCCAGACCTTGCCACGCAAGTACGGCTATCCGATGAAGCTGCGCATGCCGACCAAGCTGGGCTACAAGAATCCGAAGCACATTCAGGTGATCGAGGTCACCAATCGCTTCCCGGGCGGTTACTGGGAAGACCAGGGTTACAACTGGTTTGGCGGCAGCTGAGGCGGCCGCCGGCCATTCTCCGGCACTCCGGTGCCTTTGACATGACGGAAGGAAATACCATGAAAAAGTTATTCGCAATGATGATGTGCAGCGCGCTGATGCTGGGCGTGGCCGGCGCCAACGCCGCGGACGGCATGAGTAAAGACGCGATGAAAAAGGACGGCATGAGCCAGATGTCGCACGACGGCATGGCGAAAGATGGGATGAAGAAAGAGTGCATGGGCAAGGACTGCATGAAGAAAGACAAAATGGGCAAAGACGCCATTAAAAAGGATGGCATGGCGAAAGACGGTATGGCCAAAGACGGCATGAAGAAAGACGAGATGAAAAAGGATGCGATGGGGCACTAAGCCGCCTCACCCCGCGGCCGCAAGCGGCAAACCGCGGCGGCTGCGGGCAACATAAGGAGAGAGGATGATGTTGGCGACATGGCTGCGGCGCTTTCGGCGCTCGAACGGGGACGTTATCTTTATGCGCGCGGCGCTGGTGGTGATCTTCGCCGCCTTCGGCTACGCCAAATGGTTTGATTATGAGGCGCAGGGGCTGGTGCCGCTGATCGGCAACAGCCCGCTGCTGAGCTGGATGCATCAGGCGTTCGGCATTCGCGGCGCCAGTTATGCATTGGGCGTCGCCGAATGGAGCTTCGGTTTACTGCTGCTGGCGGGATTCTGGTCGCGGCGTCTGGGTTTGCTGGGGGCGATCGGATCGACGGTGACCTACCTGACCACGCTGACGCTGATCTTTTCCACGCCGGGCGCCTGGGAGCCCTCCGCCGGCGGTTTTCCCGCCATGGCCGGGGCCACCAGCTTTTTAATCAAGGATCTGGTGTTGCTGGCCGGCTCCCTGGTGCTGCTGAAGGCCGATTTGCCGGCCGAGCAGGCATAAAAAAGGGCGTAGCCTGGCTACGCCCTCTGGATATTTCTCGGCCGTCACATATCCGGGAAGGTCAGGGTGCCCCCCGGCGCTTCGCGATGAATGTGCAGGAAGTTCAGGTGCTTCTCGTACTGGTCGAGAATATCGCCAATCACCTGTTCCTTGCTGTAGTCCATCAGGTCGTTGCCCTGGGTGCCTTCCATCAGGAAGGTTTCCAGCCGGTAGTAGTGCGACTTGCCGGAGCGGGCGCGGTAGGTGAAGCCCGGCACCGAGTAGCGCATCGGCCAGATCTGATAGATAAAGTTCTGTTCCTCGCCCAGGTGCACCAGCAGCTCCAGGTGGTTCAGGCGCTCGTCTTCGGTCGGCGGCACTTCGCTGAACTCCACTTTCGCGCCGCGCAACTCCAGCTCGCGCGCCACGTCCTGCATCGCCGGACGGCAAACCTTATCCAACATTTTCTGCGTGTACTGCGTGCCCGGGTAGTTCATCACCCGCGACAGACGCTGTTTCCAGTTGAGCACGTCGTGGCTGGAGACCGGCACCGGCGCCAGGGTGCTGAGCGCGCTGGCCTTGCGGTAGTCCTCCACCCGCAGCGATTTGTACAGCCCGGCCATCACGAAGAAGATCACGAAGCTGAACGGCAGGCCCATGATCACCGTGGTTTTCTGCAGCGCCGGCACGCCGTCGGTCATCAGCATGCCGATGGTCAGCAGGCCGATGGCCACCGACCAGAAAATCCGCAGCCAGTTCGGCGCATCATTATTGATATCGGCCAGGCGCGAGGTGAAGTTACCCAGCACCAGCGAGCCGGAGTCCGCCGAGGTGACGTAGAACAGCAGGCCGGTGATGGTGGCCACCGAGGCGCTGAAGGTGAAGCCGGGGTATTGCGCCAGCAGGCTGTAGAAGCCGCGCTCCGGGAACTGCATCACTTCCTGCGCGAACTCGGCGTTGCCGTGAATGATCTGATACAGCGCGCTGTTGCCGAAGATAGACAGCCACAGCAGGGTGAACACGAACGGAATGATCAGCGTGCCGACCACGAACTGGCGAATGGTGCGCCCGCGCGAGATGCGCGCCAGGAATAGGCCGACGAACGGCGACCACGCCACCCACCAGGCCCAGAAGAACAGCGTCCAGTTGTTCATCCACTCCACCGGCCGATCGAACGCGAAGCTGTTGAGCGTCATGCCCATAAAGCGGTTGACGTAATCGCCGACGTTAAGCACCAGCGCGTTGAGCAGGAACTCGGTGTCGCCGAAGAACAGCACGAACAGGATCAGACCCAGCGCCAGCAGCACGTTCAGCTCGGACAGGATGCGGATGCCCTTGTTGACCCCCGAGGTGACCGAGATGGTGGCCATGATCACCGACAGCAGGATCAGCGAGCCCTGCACCGTCAGGTTTTCCGGGATCTCGAACAGCACCTTGAGGCCGTAGTTGAGCTGCACCACGCCAATGCCCAGCGTGGTGGCGATGCCGAAGATGGTGCCGAGCACCGCGGCGATGTCCACGCTATGGCCGATCGGGCCGTTGATGCGTTTACCGAAGATCGGGTACAGCGCCGAGCGAATGGTCAGCGGCAGATTGTAGCGATAGCTGAAGTAGCCGAGGGCGATGCCCATCAGCGCATACATCGACCAGCCGGTCAGGCCGTAGTGGAACAGCGTCCAGACCATCGCCTGGCGCGCGGCCTCCAGCGTTTGCGCGTCGCCTTCCGGCGGCATCATGTACTGGGTCACCGGCTCGGCGACCGAGAAGAACATCAGGTCGATGCCGATGCCGGCGGCGAACAGCATCGCCGCCCAACTCATCAGGCTGAACTCCGGTTTGGACTGTTCCGGCCCGAGCTTGATAGAACCGAAGCGCGAGGCGGCGATAAACACCACGAACACGATGTACAGCGTCGCCGCCAGCAGGTAGTACCAACCGAAGGTGGTCGACACCCAATTCAGCGTGCGGGTGATCCACTGCCCGGAGAAGTCGGTGAAAAAGATGGTCATCAGCGAGAAGGCCAGGATCAGCCCCGCCGAGGTGAAGAAAACCACAGGGTTGAGGCGGTCCTGCTGCGGTTTGGAGGAGGTTTCGCGTGTTGTCATCGTCATCCTCTGAACTGAGTAAAATCGTGCCGCTCCGCATTTCGGGGCGCGTTGGCGCCGCCGGAAAACGGGCGAATGAAGGCGGCGGCCATCCCCATGGGAATGGCCTGAACGATGCCGCTTTCGCCTGCTTATGAAGCACCGGAGCGCTTCGCGGCGGGAACCGCTTACAGCCACTGATTTTGGTCAGATTCGTTAATTACCTCACAAAAATCAGCCAGTTCCACAACCAGAAAATACATTTTTTTAACCAGGCGGCAATAAAATATATGCAATTTTTATTGAACGTTCAATCAAAAAAAAGTTTAATAGTCCTCATGATGACCTGAATCACGGGCGAAACGGCAGTGAAATTTGCCCGCTGAGATAAGGCCGAAGTCGGTTTTGTGAGAGTCGAAATATGCCAAAGGTAGGAATGCAGCCAATCAGAAGGCAGCAGTTGATTGATGCCACGCTCGCCGCGGTAAACGAAGTGGGAATGCATGACGCCACCATCGCGCAGATCGCGCGGCGGGCCGGCGTTTCCAACGGCATCATCAGCCATTATTTCAAGGACAAGAACGGCCTGCTGGAAGCCACGATGCGCTATCTGATCAGCCATCTGGGCGAGGCGGTGAAGTTGCGCTTGCAGGCGCTCACCGATAACAGCCCGGCGGCGCGGCTGCAGGCGATCGTCGCCGGCAACTTCGACGACAGCCAGATCAACAGCGCGGCGATGAAGACCTGGCTGGCCTTTTGGGCCAGCAGCCTGCACCAGCCGCAGCTCAACCGGCTGCAACAGGTGAACGGCCGCCGGCTTTATTCCAACCTGTGCGCCGAGTTTCGCCGCGTCATGCCGCAGCCGCAGGCGCGGTTGGCGGCCAAGGGGCTGGCGGCGCTGATCGATGGGCTGTGGCTGCGCAGCGCGCTGCGCGGTTCGGCGTTCAATCAGGCGCAGGCGCTGGCGCTCACGACCGAATACATCACGTTCCAACTCCGGGGGCAAACGCCGCCCGGAGGCTAACTCAAGGAGATCCTATGTCCCGTTTTGGCTTGCAGAAGCTCTATATTCATGGCGCCTATGTAGACAGCACCGCTGGAAAAACCTTCAACGCCATTAACCCGGCGAACGGCGAAGTTCTGGCTGAAGTCCAGTCCGCCGGCGCTGAAGACGTCGATCGTGCGGTGGCCAGCGCGGCCAGCGGGCAGAAGGTGTGGGCGGCGATGACGGCGATGGCGCGTTCGCGCATCCTGCGTCGCGCGGTGGATATTCTGCGCGAGCGCAACGATGAGCTGGCGGCGCTGGAAACGCTGGATACCGGTAAAGCGATGTCGGAAACCACCGCGGTGGACATCGTCACCGGCGCCGACGTGCTGGAGTACTACGCCGGCCTGATCCCGGCCATTGAAGGCGAGCAGATCCCGCTGCGCGATACCTCGTTCGTCTACACCCGCCGCGAACCGCTGGGCGTGGTGGCTGGCATCGGCGCCTGGAACTACCCGATTCAGATCGCGCTGTGGAAGTCCGCGCCGGCCCTGGCGGCGGGCAACGCGATGATCTTCAAGCCGAGTGAAGTCACGTCGCTGACGGCGCTGAAGCTGGCGGAAATCTACACCGAAGCCGGCCTGCCGGACGGCGTGTTCAACGTGGTGACCGGCAGCGGCGCGGAGGTGGGGCAGTACCTGACCGACCATCCGGGCATCGCCAAAGTCTCTTTCACCGGCGGGGTGAAAACCGGCAAGAAGGTGATGGCCAACGCGTCGGGTTCGACGCTGAAGGAAGTCACCATGGAGCTGGGCGGCAAGTCGCCGCTGATTATCTTCGACGACGCCGATCTGGATCGCGCCGCCGATATCGCCATGATGGCCAACTTCTACAGTTCCGGCCAGGTGTGCACCAACGGCACCCGCGTCTTCGTGCCGGCGGCGCTGCAGGCGCAGTTTGAGGCGAAAATCCTCGAACGCGTGAAGCGCATTCGCCTCGGTGACCCGACCGATCCGCAAACCAACTTCGGGCCGCTGGTCAGCTTCGCGCACATGGAATCGGTGCTGCGCTTTATCGAGAGCGGCAAAAACAGCGGCGCGCGCCTGCTGTGCGGCGGCGAACGCGTCACCCACGGCGAATTCGGCAAGGGCGCTTATGTGGCGCCGACGGTGTTCAGCGACTGCCGCGACGATATGGAAATCGTGCGCGAGGAGATCTTCGGGCCGGTGATGAGCATCCTCAGCTACCAGAGCGAAGAGGAAGTGGTGCGCCGCGCCAACGACACCACCTTCGGCCTGGCCGCGGGTGTGGTGACCCACGATCTGGCCCGCGCGCACCGCGTGATCCACCAGTTGGAAGCCGGCATTTGCTGGATCAACACCTGGGGCGAGTCGGCGGCGGAAATGCCGGTCGGCGGCTACAAGCAGTCCGGCGTCGGCCGCGAGAACGGCCTGACGACGCTGGAACACTACACCCAGATCAAATCGGTGCAGGTCGAGCTGGGCGAATACGCCTCGGTATTCTGATCTTCCCGTCGTCTTTCGAGCCGCAGCCGCGTTGGCTGCGGCCGACAATCTCTAGAGCGCCCAAATACACAGCCTGTTGCCGAGCCGCGCTTCGCGTCTTTGCCTGACCAGGCCTCTATAAAGTAAGGAGATAATGAATGGAATTTGACTACATCATTATCGGTGCCGGTTCAGCCGGCAACGTGTTGGCCACCCGATTGACCGAGGACGCCGACGTCAGCGTCCTGCTGCTGGAAGCCGGCGGCCCGGATTACCGGATGGATTTCCGTACCCAGATGCCGGCCGCGCTGGCGTTTCCGCTGCAGGGCCGCCGCTATAACTGGGCGTATGAAACCGATCCTGAGCCGCACATGAACAACCGCCGAATGGAATGCGGCCGCGGCAAAGGGCTGGGCGGTTCATCCCTGATCAACGGCATGTGTTACATTCGCGGCAACGCGATGGACTTCGACAACTGGGCCAAGGCGCCGGGTCTGGAAGACTGGACCTATCTGGACTGCCTGCCGTATTTCCGCAAGGCGGAAACGCGCGATATCGGCCCGAACGATTACCACGGCGGCGATGGCCCGGTGAGCGTCACCACGCCGAAGGCCGGTAACAACGAACTGTTCCACGCCATGGTGGAAGCCGGCGTGCAGGCGGGCTATCCGCGCACCGACGATCTGAACGGCTATCAGCAGGAAGGGTTCGGCCCGATGGACCGCACCGTGACGCCGAAAGGGCGCCGCGCCAGCACCGCCCGCGGTTATCTGGATCAGGCCCGTTCACGGCCGAACCTGAAGATCGTCACCCATGCGCTGACCGACCACATCGTGTTCGATGGCAAGCGCGCAGTGGGCGTTAACTATCTGCAGGGCGACAGCAATCAGCTGACCCATGCCAAAGCGCGCCGCGAAGTGCTGCTGTGCGCCGGCGCCATCGCCTCGCCGCAAATTCTGCAGCGTTCGGGCGTCGGCCCGGCGGCGCTGCTGAAAAGTCTGGACATCAACGTGGTGCACGATCTGCCGGGCGTCGGAGAGAACCTGCAGGACCACCTGGAGATGTATCTGCAGTACGCCTGTAAGAAACCGGTGTCGCTGTACCCGGCGTTGCAATGGTTCAATCAGCCGAAAATCGGCGCGGAATGGCTGTTCAACGGCACCGGCGTCGGCGCCAGCAACCAGTTCGAGGCCGGCGGTTTCATCCGCAGCCGTGCAGAGTTTGCCTGGCCGAACATTCAGTATCACTTCCTGCCGGTGGCGATTAACTATAACGGCAGCAACGCGGTGAAAGAGCATGGCTTCCAGGCCCACGTCGGTTCGATGCGTTCGCCGAGCCGCGGCCGGGTGCAGGTGAAGTCGAAGGATCCGCGCCAGCACCCGAGCATTCTGTTCAACTACATGTCGACCGAACAGGATTGGCAGGAGTTCCGCGATGCTATCCGCATCACGCGCGAAATCATGGCGCAGCCTGCCCTGGACGAATACCGCGGCCGCGAGATCAGCCCAGGGCCGGAGGTGCAGACCGACGAGCAGCTGGACGCCTTCGTGCGCGAGCACGCCGAAACCGCCTTCCACCCGTCCTGCTCGTGCAAGATGGGCGAAGACGAGATGGCGGTGGTCGACGGCCAGGGCCGGGTGCACGGCATGGAAGGATTGCGGGTGGTGGATGCGTCGATTATGCCGCTGATCATTACCGGCAACCTGAACGCCACCACCATCATGATCGCCGAAAAGATCGCCGACCGCATTCGCCAGCGCGCGCCGTTGCCGCGCAGTACCGCCGACTACTACGTCGCCGGCGATGCGCCGGTGCGCAAGCAGTAACCGACACGCCCTCTCGCCGTTGAGGGGGAGGGCCGCCGTAGCAAGCAACCCCTCTCCATATGCTCTTCCCCAAGGCGAGGGGGCAACTCTCTTTTTATTCCTTATCCCATCATGCCGCCGGCAGCGAGATTGCCTGATCGAAACTGTTGGGCGTCGCCATGCGCCACATGCGAGCGTAGAACTCGCTTTTGATCTCCGGCTGCAGCAGCGCGCCCGGCTCCAGGTAGTAATAGATATCGGCGTACACCTTGATCTCGGTCGGCGTGATGCGGCGCAGCATATGGTGTGAGGTCAACTGCTCCGGGCGGCTGACGCCGGCCGCCGCCAGCATGTCCGCCAGCGCTTTCACCGTATTTTGATGGAAGTGATAGACGCGTTCCGCCTTGTTCGGCACCACCAACGCCTTCTGACGCAGCGGATCTTGCGTCGCGACGCCGGTCGGGCAGTGGTTGGTGTGGCAGCTTTGCGACTGGATGCAGCCGACGGCGAACATAAAGCCGCGCGCCGAATTCACCCAGTCGGCGCCGAGCACCAGCACGCTGGCGATGTCAAAGGCGCTGATGATCTTGCCGCTGGCGCCAATCTTGATTTGGTCGCGCAGGCCGCAGCCCACCAGCGTGTTATGCACGAACAGCAGCCCTTCGCGCAGCGGCATGCCCATATAGTTGGAGAGTTCGAGCGGGGCGGCGCCGGTGCCGCCTTCCTTGCCGTCCACCACGATGAAGTCCGGCAGAATGCGGGTGTGCAGCATCGCCTTGACGATGGCGACGAACTCCCACGGGTGGCCGATGCACAGCTTGAAACCGACCGGTTTGCCGCCTGACAGCTCGCGCAGCTGCTGGATGAACTGCATCATTTCCAGCGGGGTGGTAAAGGCGCTGTGCGAGGCCGGCGAGATGCAATCCACGCCTTCCGGCACGCCGCGGGTGGCGGCGATTTCCGCATCCACTTTTTTCGCCGGCAGAATGCCGCCGTGGCCCGGTTTGGCGCCCTGGCTGAGCTTGATTTCAATCATTTTCACCTGCGGGCTTTGCGCCTGTTCGGCAAAGCGGCGCGGATCGAAATGGCCGTCGGCGGTGCGGCAGCCGAAATAGCCGCTGCCCAGCTCCCACACCAGATCGCCGTTGTTTTCGCGGTGATAGCGGCTGATGCTGCCCTCACCGGTGTCGTGGTAGAAATTGCCTTTGGCCGCGCCGAGGTTGAGTGCGCGAATGGCGTTGGCGGAGAGCGCGCCGAAGCTCATCGCCGAAATGTTGAAGATTGACGCGGAGTAGGGCTGGCGGCAGTCGGTGCCGCCGATGGTGATGCGAAAACTGGTGGGATCGGCGGCTTCCACCGGCCGCATCGAGTGGCCGATGCATTCATAACCGGTTTGGTACACGTCCAGCAGGGTGCCGAACGGCTTGTCGCCCATCTCGTTTTTCGCCCGGCGATACACCAGCGTGCGCTGGGTGCGGGAGAACGGGATTTCTTCATTATCCTGCTCGAGGAAATACTGGCGCAGTTCCGGGCGGATGAACTCGAAGAAGAAGCGCAGGCGGCCGATGATCGGGTAGTTGCGGCAAATGGCGTGGCGCTGCTGCGTGAGATCGTAGATACCCAGCACCATCAGGCAACCGCAGGCCAGGGCCGGCAGCCAGAACCACGGATGGTTGTGCATCATGATCAAGAAAACCAGGGTGAGCAAGATGCTCAGCACAAAGCAGGTATAGCGGCTGAATAAGGACGACTTCATAACATCTCCTGATGTTTATTTTTAATCCACACGACATGACTCACGGATAATCCGTGTGCAAATCGTAGCCAATAGGAGAGGATGTTGTGTGTCTGTTGCTGCTTTGTCGCCGGTTGTTACATTAATTTAACTCGGCGAGGGGGCGGGTTGCCGCGCGGCGTACCGCGCAACAAACCAGGGCGTGTTATTTGCCGGCGACGAAGATGGTGCTCATGCTGCGCAGCCGCAGCTTTTTCATCGCGCTGTATTTCTGCGAGAAGATGGTTTTCGGGTGCGTGCCGCGTTTTTCCGCGATATGCAGCAGGCTGTCGCCGCGCAGCAGATTGAAGATCACGTCGCTTTCCGCCGGGCTGAGCTCGCGGGTTTTCTGCACCCGGATACCGCCCGGCTCTTTGCTTTCCAGCAGCCGCTGGATTTTTTCCTGCAGCGAATAAAGCGGAATGCGGGTGGAGACCAACTCGACGGAAATCCCCAGGATCGACAGCAGTTTCACCACGCGCTCGTCGTCATAGAACACCAACAGGCGCGTTTTGCTGTTGTACTGCTGGTGCAGGGACACCAGGCTTTCGATCACGTTGACGCTCTGCTCCAGGTTTTGCGAGGTGAAAATCAGCGCGATATCGTGCTTGGTGATCTTTTCCGCTTTGGCACCGCCGTGCATGAAATCGGAAAACAGGCGGATATCGTACGCGCCGTAGTGTTTCTTCAACAGCACCGACAGGCCAACATAGCTGTACTTACACTCACTAATCACAAGAACGTTGTTTTTAGACATAGGGCAAACACCAATACCGAGTTAAAAGTATTCAGCTGTAAGAAGCGAGTTCAAATCCTTGATGCTGGATTCCTTCCACAGCTTTCCCTGCAGTGCGTAATATGGCATTTCATCCAGCCATTTCTTGTGTTCGGGAGTTTCAACTCCTTCGATAATTACCTTGTAATGATTAAGGTAAAAGAAGCGCAGTAACGCGCGCATCAAGCCCTCGCCGCCGGACTTTTTCATAAAGTCCCAAAGCAGAAAACGATCGAGCTTAACGAAGCGGAACTGGCTGTTGTACAACGCGGAAAAACCCGCATAGCCAGAACCAAAATCATCGAGCCAAAATGAATAACTATTCAATGACGGATCGCCGTGCACGCGATCTTTCACCAGCCGGGTTGAATTCTCGCTGATCTCAAAATGAATACAGCGCAGGGCATTAATTCTTTCGGCAAAGTGAGTATTCGCCAGCGATTGCAGGGAATAATCGTCAACATTCAAAGTGGCTATCACTTGGTTTTCATGAAACCAGTGTTTGTATTTATCGATCAGATTTATCTGATCCATCAAAATCTCAATCCGGGTAGCGCTGTCGGCATGGCGAAAGAACTGTTCAGGAGAAAAATGGGCATATTCGCTATTAAACGTAAAGCGAGACAGGCATTCAACGGCCAGCAATTGTCCCGATTTCGCGAACATTGGCTGGAAAACATAATTAATGCCGTTATTTTTATCTCTGAAAGAACCGCTCATTTCCCAATCCTTGGATTGATATTTAACTTGTTGATTTTAAATGATTAAAAAGAAAGTTACTCCGTATTTTTTGGTAAATTTCTTATTTAAAGCGTCAGGATGGCCGAAACGTGTCGACAGACCATTTAACGCGGAATTCGTGCCAAAGTCCAAACGTCGCAATCTGTTACTAAATGTAAATATTCGGGATAATATTCTGATTTTCAGGCCTTAACGCAAAATGTTGAACTCTGCAGCTTTCCCAAACACAGATTATTCCTATTCATATGAATCGTCAACATCGATCGATAGGTATCCGCCGATAGTTTATTCCTATCAAGAGGGGGCTTATGAATGTTTTAAACGATTTAACATTAAGAATATGCTTAGTCTATATTTCGTCCGGCAATGAGTTCATCGAGGCAACGCTCCTTTTCAGCAAGGGAGTGCTATCGCTGAGTGTATGCTCAGTGGCGGCAATATATATATAAGCCCGCCACTGAATCGATTATTTTATTGTTCTATGGAGCTGGAAATGAAAAAAGTATTATTGCCTTTGGCTGCCCTGGTATTGTCTGCAACTGCTTCCAACGCAATGGCAGCAAACGGCAACGTTAAATTCACCGGTGAAATTGTACAGTCCACCTGTAAAGTTGTTGATAAAGACCAGAATAAAGAAGTTTACCTGGGTAAATATCCTACCACCGCTTTCCCAACTGCCGGTTCTACCAGCGGTGCTAAAGCTTTCGATATTAGCCTGGAGAAATGTGAAGCGGGTAACTACACCCTGCGTTTCGACGGTAACACTCCAGCTGGCCACCCAGAGCTGTTGGCTGTAACTGGCGGCGCAACTGGCGTTGGCGTTGAAATTCTGGATAACAACGGTTCTACTCTGCCAATCTCTCAGGAAGTGGCTACCCCAGCTACCGTAACTGTTGCTGCTGATGGCGATAACCCAGGCGCTGCGACTTTCAACCTGCGCGCTCGTTACAAATCCTTCCAGGATCTGGTAACTGCCGGTCAGGCAAACTCTAACGCTACCTTCACCATCGAATACAAATAATTCGCTGGCAGGATAGATAGAGTTATTGGCCAAGGATGGCTAAATTTTGAGAGTTGAGACATTCCGATGAAAAAAATTCTGACTGGTATTTTATTCGCATTCTCTGTTAATGCCTTTGCCGGCATTCAGGTTGATGCGACGCGTGTCATCTATAACAGTGCAAGTAAATCCGCATCGCTCTCAATCAGCAATGACAGCGACGATACCTACATGGTGCAAACCTGGCTGGATACTGGCGACGCAAGCCAGATGCCTAAGAATTTGCCGATCGTGGTGACACCACCCATTTTGAAGCTGGCTGCCAAGAAAGACGCCATTTTGCGTTTTATTTATTCCGGCAGCGGTTTGCCGCAGGACAGAGAATCTCTGCTCTGGGTTAACGTACAGGAAATTCCGCCAACGCCTAAGCAAGATAACGTGCTGCAGGTGGCGATCCGTACCCGTATCAAGCTGTTCTACCGCCCGGATTCGTTGAAAACCAACCTGCAGCAGCAGGCAGAAGCGCTGAAATGGACGCGCCAGGGCGGCAATTTGGTCGTGACCAACGATGGCCCGCTGTTCGTCACGCTGGGCGTATTGAACCTCAAGAGCGGCGGTAAAAGCTGGAAAGTGAACGCCGACATGGTCAAGCCACACGACAGTCTGCGTATTTCCCTGCCTCAGGGGGCGCAATCAGCCAGCAATATGTCGTTTACCTATATCAACGACTATGGCGGTCACACCGAGATTAAAAACGTCGCACTGAATTGATTTGAAGCACTTCAAGGAATGAAAGAAATGGCACACAAAAGAATAACAACCCTCGCGCCAAAACGTTTGGTGAAGCTGATTAATGGTGTAATTTATTTTTCTGCTGTGCCTTTTTCATTCTCACATATGGCCATGGCGGAGGAGCAGTTCAACACTTCCTTCATCCATGGCGATGACAATATCGCCCAGGTGGCGTCGTTGGCCAGCGGGGATGATATTCTGCCGGGTAAATATCCGTTTGATATCTATCTCAACGGGCAGCGTATCGATCACCGTGAAATCGAGTTCAAGAAAGAATCCAAGGACTCTCCTGTCGCCCCGTGCCTGACGGCGGCGGACTATCAGGATTACGGCGTAAAGCTGCCTGGCGATCTGACCACCGCAGGTGCCGAGCAATGCTACGCATTGCCGCAGCAGATCTCCGGTGCCAAGCTGAACTATGACGCCGCCGTACAGCGTATGGATCTGGAAGTGCCGCAGGTGTTTCTGATCCCGCGTCCGCAAGGCGCCATTTCACCGAAAGTTTACGATCGTGGCATCAATGCCGGCTTTGTTAACTATAACTTTAGCGGCACTCATAACCGCTACGGCAACAACCAGAACGACAAGACCTCAGACTATTACTTTTTGAGTCTCAACAACGGCCTCAATATCGGCGATTGGCGCCTGCGCAACAACTCGACGTTGAACCAACAGTCGGGCGCCGGTACGCATTGGAAGAACATTTCCAGCTGGGCGGAAACGGACATCGTTTCTCTGCGCAGCCGTCTGGTGATCGGCCAGACCAACACCAATAACAATGTTTTCGACAGCATTCAGTTCCGCGGTGTGCAGATGTCCAGCGCCGACGACATGCTGCCGGAAAGCCAGCGCGGCTATGCGCCGGTGGTGCGCGGTGTGGCGACGACCAACGCGCGCGTTGAAGTGCGTCAGAACGGCTATACCATTTACAGTACCAACGTGCCGCCAGGGCCGTTTGCGCTGACGGACATTTTCCCAAGCACCTTGAGCGGTAACCTGGATGTGACGGTCATCGAAGCCAACGGTTCGAGAACCTCATTCGTCGTGCCATTCTCCTCGGTGCCGAACATGCTGCGCGAAGGGATTTGGAACTATCAGCTGACCGCCGGTAAATACCACGACGGCACCAGCCGCTATCAGCCCAAGTTTGTACAAGGTACCTTGTCGCACGGCATGTCGTATGACATCACGCCTTACGGCGGCGTGCTGGTGGCGGAAAACTACCGTTCAGCGGTTGTGGGCCTGGGTAAAAACCTGGGGAACTGGGGGGCCGTTTCCTTTGATATGTCCTATTCCGACACCAACCTGGTGAACGGCGATGACAAGCAAGGGGAAAGTTTCCGTTTCCTGTATTCCAAGTCGCTCAACGATTGGGGGACGGAATTCCGCATTGCCGGTTACCGTTACTCGACCTCCGGCTATTATGATTTCTCCGATGCGGTTGCCGAGCGCGAACGCTATGAGAACGGCTATTACCGTAACGATTACTACGATCAAAACGATCGCAACCTGGGCGTGCCGGACTGGGCGGAGTCGCGCCGTCGCAGTTATTATACCAGCCGGTTCAACAACAAACGCCAGCGCGTTGAGCTGTCTGTCAACCAGCGCATCGCCGGTAATTCGACGCTGTACGCCAACCTCAGCAACCAGTCTTACTGGGGCGGATCCGGCGAAGACCGCACCGTTCAGACCGGTTTCAACAGCAGCTATAAAAATATCAGCTATGGCGTCTTCTATCAGGACAGCCGCAGCAACTACGGCTATAAAGATCGCAGCGTCAACCTGACCGTATCGATTCCGTTCAGCTTCTTCAGCAAGGATTCGTCGGATATGACCGCCAGCTTCAACGCCGGCCACAGCAAGCAGAGCGGCAATACCTACAGCGCCGGCCTGAGCGGTACCGCGCTGGATGACAACCGCTTGAACTATGCGGTGCAAAGCGGCCATGATCGTTATTCGGGCCAAACCAGCTCGGCCAACGTCGGTTACCAGGGCAGCATGGGGAACATCAATGCCGGTTACAGCTACAGCAAAGATTATCAACAATCTTCGTTGGGCGTGGCGGGCGGCATCGTCGCACACTCCGGCGGCGTGACGTTGACCCAGCCGCTGCAGAACACCTTTGTGCTGGTGGAAGCCAAAGACGCCAAAGGCGTTCGCATCGAAAACCAACCGGGCGTCGCCATCGACCGCTTCGGTTACGCGGTAATGACCTCGGCGTCGCCATACCGTCATAACCGCGTGGCGCTGCGCACCGAAGATATCGGCAACGGCCTGGATATCCCGATGGCGGCGCGAGACGTGGTGCCGACTTACGGCGCAATCACCCGCGTGAAGTTTGAAACGCACACGGGCCAAAGCCTGTTGGTGCACAGCAAGATGGCCGACGGCAGCGTACCGCCGATTGGCGCCAACGTCTTCAGTGCGGACGGCAAGAACAACGGTACTGTCGGTACCAACGGCGATATTTATATTTCAGGGGCTTCCGCAGGGGATCGCCTGCTGGTGAAATGGGGCAACGACGCGGGCGAAAGCTGCTCACTGGTGGTGCCGGAATTGAAAGCGGCGACCGAACAGCTGATGGGTTATCAGGAACTTTCGCTGACCTGCGGAAAACCGTAAAAGGAAAGGATATGTCTTCTTTGTTAAAGCACAAGAATCTCGGGTTGGCGGCTGGGCTGCTGGTCACGCTGGGCGCGTTTTCTCAGAGCAGCTATGCGCTGTCTTGTAAGCAGAACGGCAGCATTCGCCAGGATATCGTGCTGGATAAAGCCATCAAGGTGTCGACCGCCAACACCGCGCCGGGCGCGTTGCTGTGGCGTTCGCAGACTTTTACTTCGACCTTCCAATGTACGGATGACTGGAACAACCCGAAAGGGGAGAACGCCTACCTGTACTGGGATCCGCAGTCCCGGATGAGTCAGATCCATAATTCGATCGAAGTGGGTGTCACTTATCAGGGGATTGATGTCAAACCGACTAAAGGCGCACGTCAGGACGTCGGTCCCGGCACGGAATGTCGCCGTTCGGGCAGCCGTTGTTTGTCTCCGGCCAGATCGCTGACGGTAACCGTGTCTTACGCCATCTACATTAAAGCAACCGGCAAGGCGCCGCCGGCCGGCGGCAAGATCAACGACAACAACTCGTACTCGGTATTTCAGGTTGATGGCGTCGGCGGCTTGAACGGCACGCCGAACAGTAACTTTAACGCCTACATTTCCGGGCTGGGCAACATTCAGTTTATTTCCTGCAACCCAAAAATCACCGTGGTGGCCAACAACGGTTCGACGGTGAATTTCGGTACTATCCCGCGTCAGAATGCGGTGGTGGGTAAAATCGAGAAACAGGTACCGTTCTCGGTGGCCGCCAATATGTCCGATCCGACGACCGGACAGGACTGCCAGGGGGAGACGCTGCAGGCCAGCTTCAGCACCACCTATCCACTGCAGGATAACAGCGTGATCCTGCCGACCAGCGACAGCGGTTTCGGGATTTTGATCTCGCAGGCGGCGACGCCGAATACGCCGATCATGATGAACAGTCCGGTCGATCTGGGCCTGGTCAACGGCACCATCGTTGAAAAGAACTTTATGGCCAGCCTGAAATGGTTGAGCACCAACCCGAAAGTGGGGCCGTTCAGCGCATCGGCGAATATTGACGTCACCTTCAAATAATTCGGTGTCTCGTCAATAAAGAAAGGGTTCAGTTCTCGCGAACTGAACCCTTTTTTGTGCCTTTACCATGAGGATTAACGCAGCCCCATCCAGCTGGTGCATACGCCTTCCGGCAGTTTGCCGGCAAACCAGCGCGGTAAGGCGGGGGCGTCGCGGTGTTGCTCAGTCTGCGTCTGCGCCGGCTGCGCCGGCCACTCCGCGACATCCCAGCGGGTGGTGCGGCGATACACCGCCGGGGTCTTGCCGAACTGTTTCTTGAAGGCGCGCGAGAACGACGGCTGAGAATCGAAGTGGTATTGCAGGGCGATATCCAGGATCGGGCGTGGGGTGGAGCGCAGCGCCTGCGCCGCCTGCGACAGGCGCCGCTCGCGGATATAGCTGCCGAGCGCGTGGCCGGTGGTGCTGCGGAACATGCGCTGCAGGTGCCATTTGGAGTAGCCTGACTTGGCGGCGACGTTATCCAGCAGCAGCGGTTGGTCCAGATGAGTTTCAATCCAGTCTAGTAAATCGTGAATGATATTGACGCGATCCATGGTTTTAGTTCTCCCGCAAAAACGACATTCAGGTCACAGTGACTTAGCTTAATTATCCAAGAATATACTTTGATAATAGGCGTGACTACGCCGTTACGCAAGGGTAAACCGGGGGTAAATAGGTGGCCAAAAATGCTCTTTGAGCGGCAGGGGTATAGAAAAAAGGCCGCATAAAGCGGCCTTGTCAGCAGGAAACCACGGGGAATCAGTTAGTTTCCGGTTTCACTTCAATGTAGTTCAGACCCAGCACGCTGCTGGTGTAACCGCGGATCTTGTTGGTCATCTCGATATCGCCGTTCAGCTTGTGGCCGTAAGACGGGATGATCTCTTTCAGCTTGCTCTGCCATTCCGGCGTCGCCACTTTGTCTTTGAACACGGTTTCCATCAGATGCAGCATGATCGGCGCAGCGGTAGAAGCGCCCGGCGAAGCACCCAGCAGAGCGGCGATGCTGCCGTCTTCAGAACTGACGACTTCGGTGCCGAACTGCAGCACGCCGCCTTTATCCGCATCTTTCTTGATGATCTGTACGCGTTGGCCCGCGGTCCACAGCTTCCAGTCTTCCTGCTTGGCGTCCGGGAAGTACTCTTTCAGCGCGGCGAAGCGGTCGTCGTCGTTCATCATCAGCTGGCCGACCAGGTATTTCACCAGATCGAAGTTATCCAGACCGACGTGGGTCATCGGCATCAGGTTCGAGGTGCTCAGCGAGTGCATCAGATCGAACAGCGAACCGTTCTTCAGGAACTTGCTGGAGAAGGTGGCGAACGGCCCGAACAACAGCACGCGCTTGCCGTCCAGCATGCGGGTATCCAGGTGAGGCACGGACATCGGCGGTGAACCTACGCTGGCCAGGCCATACACTTTGGCCAGGTGCTGGTTGGCGATCTCCGGGTTGGTGGTGACCAGGAACTGGCCGCCGACCGGGAAGCCGCCGTAGCCGTCGGCTTCTGGGATGCCGGACTTCTGCAGCAGGGTCAGGGACGCGCCGCCTGCGCCGATGAACACGAACTTGGCGTTAACGGTGGTTTCTTTGCCGTCGCGGTTCAGATCGGCAACGGTCACGCTCCAGGTCTGGTCGGCGTTGCGCTTGATGTCGCGCACTTCGTGGCTCAGGTTCAGCTTGAACTTGTCGCTGGCGCTCAGCGCGTCAACCAGCTGGTGGGTGATCACGCCGAAGTTGACGTCGGTACCCAGCGGCATGCGGGTCGCGGCGATTTTCTGCGCCGGATCGCGGCCGTTCATCACCAGTGGCGCCCACTGCTTGATCTGCGCAGGATCTTCGGAGTATTCCATGCCGCGGAACAGGGTGCTGTGCTGCAGCGCCGCATAGCGTTTACGCAGGAAGTTGACGTTGTCGTCGCCCCACACGAAGCTCATGTGCGGCACGCTGTTAATGAAAGATTTCGGATCTTTCAGGACATTGTTTTTCACCTGATAAGACCAGAACTGGCGAGAGATTTCGAAAGACTCGTTGACCTTCACCGCCTTGCTGATGTCGATGGTGCCATCGGCTTTTTCCGGCGTGTAGTTCATTTCGCTGAAGGCGGAGTGGCCGGTACCGGCGTTGTTCCAGCCGTTGGAGCTCTCTTCCGCCACGCCGTTCATGCGCTCGTACATGTCGATGGTCCAGGTCGGCTCCAGCTCATGCAGATAGGTACCCAAGGTGGCGCTCATGATGCCGCCGCCGATCAACACCACGTCGACGGTTTTATTCTTCTCTTCAGCCGCCGCCTGCTGCGTAACGCTAAACAGGCTGAGACTGAAAATCAGGACGAGTAATTTTCTCATTGAATTAAATCTCTTGTGTGTAAATTCTACTCATTGCAGGTGAAAGAATTTAGCGGGAGTTACCCTGGAAAATAATGAAGCCGACCGCCCGGCGTGAGCCGATAGGCAGCGATAATGCCTTTTTGTTAATAGGGTTTTTAACGAAAAGTGAACTATTGCAGGCCGTCCGGATGCAAATTGATCGGTTCACGTTACTGGCGGGGTATTATTGTTTGCGAGAATGTTAAAAACTACTTTTGTAACTAAAAAAAATGAATATAAGCAAAAAACGGCCGGTTGCTGTCGCAGGAATAAACAGAGAGGGAAGAAAGGCCGTATAACCGCGTTATTTTCATGGGTTAATTGCCGCGTAATTAGACGTTATTTCGTTATCACACAATAATTGCGGTTAAATTGCAAATACCTAGCGGTAACCAATAATAAATGGCCGCCGTGGCGGGCGGCCATCGTTCAGGGGGCGGTTACTTGATACCCATCGCATCGCGCATGGTGAAGAACAGATCGGTCTGATCGGTCAGGCCCACTACGTTGGCGGCGTGCGGGCCGTAGGCCGCGACGCGCAGCTGGGTGCCGGTGTGTCCCTGAGATTCCTCTTCAGAGTTGCCGTAGCTGAGGGTCATCGGCGCGCCGTCCTTGGTGGTCAGCTTTTGGGTCAGGCCCGGCGCTTTGGCGTCGGCGGAGACGATCTGGCTGGCGTGCGCGTGGTCGGCGGTGACGATCACCAGCGTGTTGCCGTCGGCGCGGGCGAAGGCCAGCGCTTTTTGTACCGCTTCGTCCAGATCGACGGTTTCGCCAATCTGCCCGCACGGGTTGGCGGCGTGATCCTGTTTATCGATCGACGCGCCCTCTACCTGCAGGAAGAAGCCGTTCGGGTTGTCTTTCAACAGCGCGATCGCTTTTTCGGTCATCGCCGCCAGCGTTGGCGTGGCGGCGGTGCGCGCCGGGTTGTTTTCGCAGGTCACTGCCGGTTTGTCGAGGTTGCCATGGTAGCTGGCTTTCGGCCCCAGCCAACGCACCGGCATATTGCCGTCGGCGAACAGCCCCAGCAGCGGTTTTTGCTGGTTGGCGAGGGTAACGGCCTGCAGTTCGTCGGCGTTGCTTACCCACTGATAACCCTGCGCCGCCGCCTGGTCCTTCAGCGATTTTCCTTGCCATTCGCCGCTTTTTGCCAGCTGGTTGAACGATTTCGCGCCGCCGCCCAGCGTGACGTCGGCGCGGGTTTTCAGCAGTTGTTCGGTGATGGAGCCACGGCCGCCATTTTCCAGCGCGTTAGCGGCGCATTTCTCGCTGGTTTCCTCCGGCCCATAGCACTTGCGTGAGATGACGTGCGAGACCAGCGCCGCCGGCGTGGCGTCTTGCAACTCGGCGGTGGAGACGTTGCCGGTGGCCTTGCCGGCCGCCTTGGCGATCTCCAGCAGCGTCGGTTGATCCTTGCCGTTCACGTCCACGCCGAGCGCGCCGTTATAGGTTTTCACCCCGGTGGCCCAGGCGGTGGCGGAGGCGGCGGAGTCGGTCACGTAGTCCGGCTTGTGGGTTTTCCTGTCCAGCGAGTAATGGGTGTATTGTCCGGTCAGCGGCAGGGCGTCGATGCCCTTGAAGTAACCGCCTGCGCCTTCGGCGTAGTTGCGCGCGGCGGTGATCTCGGAATCCCCCATGCCGTCGCCGATCAGCAGGATCACGTTTTTCGCCGTTTTGTCCGACAGCGATGCCTTCAGCGCGGTGGTCTGATCGCCGGCCAGACGGCGGGCGCCGCCCGGTTCGACGAGGTTGCCGCGCGCGGCGCGATCGGTCAGGCCATCGGCATTGGCCGAGGTTTCCGCCGCGATGGCGGAGGAACAGAGCAGGGCGGACAGTACGGCGCCGGCGATCAGGGATACAGCAGGTTGCATGGGGTAAGCTCCTTGTCGTAATACAACAATGTAAATAACATCAAATTGTTACGAAAGGAGAGTAGAGCAGAGGGATGACAATTTTATGACAGCGGAAGGCGGGACGGCCCGGCGGCCATCCCGTTTGACGCTCAGGCCGCGCGCGCCGGGATAGCGAGCCCACGCTGCACCGCCGGGCGCGCCAGACCGCGCTCCAGCCACTGCGCGACGCGAGGGAAACTGTCGAACTCCACCAGTTCGCGCGCCTCATAGAAGCCGATCAGGTTGCGCACCCAACCCAGCAGCGAGATATCGGCGATGGTGTACTCCGCGCCCATGATCCAGTCGCGGCCTTCAAGTCGCGTTTCCAGCACGCCGAGCAGGCGTTTCGATTCGTTTTTGTAGCGCTCCAGCGGCCGCTTGTCTTCATATTCGCGCCCGGCGAATTTATGGAAGAAACCGAGCTGGCCGAACATCGGGCCGACGGCGGCCATCTGGAAGAACACCCATTGAATGGTTTCGTAACGCTGCGCCGGGTCCTGCGGCAGGAAACGGCCGCTCTTTTCCGCCAGGTAGAGCAGAATGGCGCCGGATTCGAACAGCGGCAGCGGCCGGCCGCCGGGGCCATCGGGATCGATGATCGCCGGGATCTTGCCGTTCGGGTTCAGCGCCAGGAATTCCGGCGTCCAGGTTTCGTTGTTGCCGATGTCGATCAGGTGCGCTTCATAAGGCAGGCCGATCTCCTCCAGCATGATGGAGACTTTGACGCCGTTCGGCGTCGGCAGAGAGTAGAGCTGCAGCCGTTCTGGATGCTGAGCCGGCCAGCGTTTGACGATCGGGAATTGGGTGGAATCGAGCATGGAAACTCCTCGGGTTGGCGGGGTCGCTTAAGCGTACCCCTAGAGTATTGCAGTAAAACTACCCTGTCGCCGGGTTACACCGTGAGGTCAAAATGTGCGGCCAGCGCTTTTTTACCGGCGGGGGTCAGCTGCAGCTCGCGGCTGTCGAGCCGGCGAAGGATCCAGCCGCGTTGGATAAAGGCGGCTAACAGCGCGGCGCCCAGCGCGCCGCCGAGGTGAGATCGGCGTTCGCTCCAATCCAGGCAGCCGCAGGCGAAGCGGCGGCGGGTGGGCGCGGGGGAGCAATCGACGCCCAGCCGCGCCAGCGCGGCCTGACCGATGTCGCTTAACCGGTAGTCTGCCTCGCCGGTCAGCCAGTTCAGCGCATGCAGCCGATCGTGCAGCTTCACCGCCACCTCGCCCGCCATATGGTCGTAGCAGGTGCGAGCATATTGCAGCGAGGTGGGCGTGCGGCTTTTCAGCGACGGGCGCGGCACGCCCGCCAGCGCCATCAGGCCTTCCAGCGCTGCGGCCACCGGTTGCCCGGCCAGTCGGAAATAGCGATAGCGCCCCTGTTTGACACAGGCAATCAACTGCTGCTCCAGCAGCTTCGCCAGATGTGCGCTGGCGGTGGACGGGGCGACCTCGACCGCCGCGCTGAGCTCGGTGGCGGTGTAGGCGCGCCCGTCCATCAACAGGCACAGCATGCGCGCCCGGGTGCGGTCGGCGATGGCGGCGCTCAGCGCCGCTAAACGATCTTCTATCTCGATGTTATACATACTTCGAGGTTAGACGAAGTATGGCTGTGCGTCCATTGCTAGCCTGTGGTCATCGCACTTTGGTGCTGTGCGGCCGTATTCGCTGGATATTGATGAGCGGGCGTTGAAACCGGTGCAGTGGCGCCATTCTTACCCTGCGCGCGTACCGTAATTTTACCGTTGAGAGGAGAAGATAATGATCGCCGTGATTTTTGAACTGCAGGCCGCCGATGGGCAGCGCGATACCTACCTGGAGTTGGCGGCGGCGCTGAAGCCGCTGCTGGCGCAGATCGACGGATTCATTTCCATCGAGCGCTTTCAAAGCCTGGCCGATCCTGCGCGCTTGTTGTCGCTCTCTTTTTGGCGCGACGAAGCGGCGGTGCAGCAGTGGCGCAATCTCGAACAGCACCGGGCGGCGCAGGCGCGCGGCCGTGGCGAGGTGTTGGCGCAGTATCGGCTGCGGGTGGCGGAAGTGGTGCGGGACTACGGGCTGGAGAGCCGCGACCAGGCGCCACAGGATAGCCGTTGTTATCACCGTACCTGAGAAAAAGCCCGCCGCCGGCGGGCTTTCACCCGCTTATTTCGCCTCGCTGCCCACCTTCATCGCCCCGGCGTAACGGGCGCCCATCCCCCAGGCGGCGCCGTGGTCGCGGGCGATCTGCAATACGCCTCCCGCCGTGGCTTTGCGGCTCCAGTCCTGCTGCCATTCCAGCATCAACGCCACCCAGTTGATGGGCGTGGCGCCCGCCTGTATCAGGCGCTGCATGGCGTTGTTTTGGCTGTCTGGCGTAATGTCGCCGGTGACGTCCGACAGGATATAAACCTCATACCCCTCGCCCAGAGCGGACAGTGCCGGCAGCATCACGCAGCTGGCGGTCCACAATCCGCCGATGATGATTTTCTTGCGGCCGGATTGTTTAATCAGATCCACTACGCGCCGATCCTGCCAGACGTTGATGGCGGTGCGATCGTACACCTGCAGATCCGGACGTGCCTGCGTCACCTGCTGGAATACCGGCCCGGCGAAGCTTTTGGCGTTGGCCGAGGCCAGAATGGTCGGCACGTTGAACACCTTGGCGGCCTTGGCGATGCCGGCGGCGTTATTCACCAGATTGGTTTGATCGATAGAGGAAATGGTCATGCCGAACATGTCCTGCAGATCGACCAGCAGCAACAGGCTGTTGTCGGCGGTCAGCGGTTGCACATAACCCGTCTGGCGGCTGTCGGCGGCGGGGGATTGCGCCAACGCGGCGACGGGGGCGGCGGCGGCGCTCAGGCCGAGCATCAGGGCGAACAGGGTCTTTTTCATTATTAACTCCATGATTATCAGTAGATTAAATTCACTTCCCACTCAGGGAAGCGGTTGAATAAAGTCTACTGAGGTTGTTGAGGTTAATAATCTGTGTTTTATTGAATTTATAATTAACCAATAGGACATAATGTGGACGTGCTACTGACGATGCGCGCCTTTCGCCGCGTGGTTGAGCGCAACAGTTTTTATAAGGCGGCGGAGGATCTGGCGATCACGCCGGCGGCGTTGAGCAAGCAGATTAAGCAGTTGGAGAACCGGTTGGGGACATTGTTGCTGGTGCGCACCACCCGCAGCATGAGCCTGACCGAAGCCGGGCAGCTCTATTACCAGGAAGCCTGTCGGTTGCTTGGCGAGTTTGACGCGCTGGAGCAGACGGTTGCAGCCAGTGCGCAGCAGGTCTCCGGCACGCTGCGGGTCAATGCGCCGCTCTCGTTCGGCCTGACGGTGCTGTCGCCGCTGCTGCCGCCGTTTATGCAACGCTACCCGCAGCTGCAGGTGGAACTGACGCTGGACGACAGGGTATTGGACGTGGTGGCGGCCGGTTTCGACATTTCCTTGCGCATTCGCCGACGGCTGCCGGATTCTTCCCTCAGTGCCCGGGCACTGGGTGAAGTGCACCAGCGAATTTGCGCCGCACCCGGCTATTTGGCGCAGCACGGCGTGCCGCAAACGCCGAATGACTTGCCGCGTCACAGTTGTCTGGCCTATTCCCTGGCGGAAAGGCCGGGGCAGTGGCAGTTCACCGCCGGCGAGGAGAGCCTGAGCGTGACGTTCACTCCCCGATTGATCGCCAACAACAGCCTGATGCTGCGGGACATGCTGGTGGCGGGACTGGGCATCGGTTCGCTGCCGTCGTTCGTGGCGGATCCCGAAATCGCCGCCGGTAGGCTGGTGCGGCTGTTCCCTGAACAGATTGCCGAAGCGCATCAGGTCTTCGCGGTTTACCCGACGCGCCGGCATGTGCAGCAGAAAGTGAGTTTATTCACCGAGTTTGTGCGAGAACAGGGAGTGATGACGGCGAATTGACAACGGCGCACGGTTGTCATATTCCTTAGTTATGAAAAGATCCTATCGCCCATTCGCGCAAATTATTATCACCATGCTTCGTGTGGTGGGATAGCGCGTGTGTCGCCAATAAAAAACCCACCGGCAAGGCGGGTTTTTTTATCCCCTTCCGGCAACGACCGGAGAACGGCATGAAAACCTACCCTGCAGTTTTACACCTGATGTGCGGCAAGGCCGGCGCAGGCAAATCGACGTTGGCGCAGCGTTTGGCGCAGCAACCGCAAACGCTGTTGCTGGTCGAAGATGCGTGGCTGGCGACGCTGTATGAACAGGAGATGGCCAGCCTGCAAGACTATGCGCGCTGTTCCGAACGGTTACGGCGGGCGCTGGGCGGGCACCTCGTTCAGCTGCTGCGCGGCGGCTGGTCCGTGGCGCTCGATTTCCCGATGAATACGCCGGACAGGCGGCGCTGGGCCAAAGCGTTGGCGGAGGAGGCCGGCGTCGCGCACTGCCTGCATTTTCTCGACGTCAGCCATGCGCAGTGCCTGAGCCGGATAACGCTGAGAAACGCGCGCGGCGAGCACCCGTTTACACTGAGCGAAGCGGAGTTTGAGCGCCTGGCACAGTACTTTGTTCCCCCGGCGGAAGAGGAAGGGATGACCGTCTTGCGTTATGGCGAACGGGACTGAAAACCGGCGCCATGACGGCGCCGGCAACAGGGTTAGGATTCGGCGTTAAACGCGTTGTGGAAGGCGACCTCCGCACACGGCAGCGTGCCCTGGAAGGCAATGGCGCGGAAGTAGTCTTGCGGCACGCCCGGCAGGGTCAGCGCGGTCTGCGCCTGGAAGCCGAAACGGCCGTAATAGTTCGGATCGCCCAGCACCACGCAGCCTGCGGCGCCGCGTTCCTGCAGCTCGGCCAGCAACTGGCGGATCAGCCGGCTGCCGATCCCCTGGCTCTGACAGGCCGGCAGCACCGACACCGGCGCCAGCCCGTACCACCCGGCGGCGCCGTTGCTGAGTGCGACCGGCGAGACGGACGCGTGCCCGATCGGTGTGCCATTTTGCTCGGCGAGCAGCGACAGGGTGAGGGCTCCCGCCGCGCGCAGCGCATTAACGATAAACTGCTCGGTGTGGCTGCTGTGTTCGGCATGCAGGAACGCGGCGGCGGTCAGGGTGGCGATGGCGCCGACGTCGGCCGGCGTTTCGTGGCGTAAAGTAATGTCCATGGTTGTATCCTGATTAAATAAGGCTGAACCGACCGGGCTGCCTGCCCGGCCGGTATCGATGATTAGCGGTTATCCAGCTGCGCACGCACGGCCTTGAGCCCGGCGAAGGTGACGCGATAAGGGCGCCCCTGGCGAGAGAGGATCAGGCGTTTGGTTTTGAGCTTGGTGAAGACGGCCAGCGAGCAGTCGGCCAGGCCGAGCCCTTCGCGGGTGTAGCATTCGACGTGGGTGACGCGACCGGCGTCGTTGCGGGTGAAGGCGATATAGCCGCCTTTGGCCAACACGTGCAGCACGCGTTGTTCCGCTTTGGAAATGTTCATGTTGGGAGATCCTGTAATAACCCCAGATACGCGCATCCCCGCGCAAACGCGCGTCGGATACGTCAGAGTCCCTCGCCATACGGCAAGGAAGCGACTATCGGGTGGTTACAATCTCCAACATACAGGCCTCGGGCAGTGAAAAACGCCAGGGTGGCGTTTCAGCGCAGATAATGTAGCCAATGGCCGGTTGGCTGTCAATTTGCCGGCGACGCAGGCCGCCGGCGAAAGGCCAATTAGAAAGGCTTGGTCGGCAGGTATTTGCCGTCCAGGGTGATCACCGCGCGTTCGCCGCCTTCCGGATCGGCGACCTTTTTGATATCCAGCTTGAAGTTGATGGCGCTGATGATGCCGTCGCCGAACTGCTCGTGCACCAGCGCTTTCAGCGTGGAACCGTAAACCTGCAGCATTTCATAGAAGCGATAAATGGTCGGATCGGTCGGCACGCCGCCGGGAATGCTGCCGCGCAGCGGGATGGTTTGCAGCAGCAGCACCGCCTCTTCGTCCAGCCCCAGCTTGGTCGCTACCGTGCGCGCCGCCGGTTCCGGCAGCGCATGCTGCCCGAGCAGCGCGGCGGTGACGAACGCCAGGCTGAGACCGGTGCCCTCGGCCAGCGCTTCGAACGTCAGGTTATGGCGAATTTTGGCGGCCATGATGGTGTCGGTGAGCGCTTCGCGCGGGGCGGCGTTATGCAGAGAGTGTGTCATGTTAGCTCCTTATTGTCGGCTTAAAAACGGGCGATCGCCGGGGTGGCGGTCACCTCGGGGTGGGTGGCGAGTGGTACGAAGCGGCGGGTTTCGCCGTCCAGCGCCTCGATAGCGCCGCTGGCGATGTCATAGACCCAGCCGTGCAGCGCCAGGCGGCCCTGATCCAGTGCCAGCGCGACGGAAGGGTGCGTTTTGATGTTGTTGAGTTGGGCGATGACGTTCTCGCGCACCATCGACGCGACCCGGGCTTCGTCAGAGGCGTGCGGATAAGCCTGATTGACCGCCTTGGCGGAATCGGCGTAACGCAGCCAGCCGGCGACCGTCGGCAGGTGATCCAGACACTGGCAGGTGGCGATGGCGGTCATCGCGCCGCAGTCGGAATGGCCACAGATCACGATATCTTCCACGCCCAGCACAGCGACGGCGTACTCGACCGAGGCGGTAACCCCGCCGGGTTCGGGGCCGAAAGACGGCACGATGTTACCGGCGTTGCGGATAACGAACAGATCGCCCGGCTCGCGCTGGGTGACCAGCTCCGGCACCAGGCGGCTGTCGGAACACGAAATAAACAGCGTGCGCGGATTTTGGCGGGTCGCCAGCCGCTGAAACAGCGCCGTGCGTTCAACAAAGGCTTCGCGCTGAAACTTCAGGAAGCCTTCAATCACCTCTTTCATTGTCTTTCTCCCTAGGGGGTAAGCGATGACGGCATGATGAACGCTTCTGGCTATAGGGTCTAAGACCCATTTATAATGCTGGCTATAGGTTTTACTAATAGCTGGGGCGCTATGCTGCTGCGACATATCCGATATTTTCTGGCCGTTGCCGAACAGGGCAATTTCACCCGCGCCGCCGAAGCGCTGCACGTCTCGCAACCGACGCTCTCCCAACAGATCAAACAGTTGGAGGATGCGCTGGGAGCGCCGCTGTTCGATCGCAGCGGCAGAAGGGTGCAGCTGACCGACGCCGGTGAGGCCTGGATGCGCTATGCTCGCCTGGCGCTGCAGGATCTGGACGCCGGCGCGCGGGCGATCCATGACGTGGCGACGCTGGCGCGCGGCCATTTGCGGCTGGCGATGACCCCGACGTTCACCGCCTATCTGGTGGGGCCGACGATCGATGCGTTCTATCGCCGCTACCCGGGGATTACGCTGAGCATTGAGGAGATGGCGCAAGAACGGATCGAGGCGTTGCTGGCGCAGGATCGGCTGGATCTGGGGATTGCCTTTGAGATGGCGCAGTCGGTGGAGGTGGAAGCCTCGGTGTTGTTCAGCGAGACGCTGGAGCTGATGGTCGGCGCTGAACATCCCCTGGCGGCGCGGCGCCAGCCGCTGACGCTGGCGGAGTGGCGACATCTGCCGCTGGCCTTGTTGAGTGGCGACTTCGCCACGCGGCAGTTTATCGATCGCTACTGCACGCAGTTGGGGTTTCGGCCGCAGGTGGCGGTGGAGGCCAATGCGCTGGGCGCCATCGTCGAGATCGTGCGGCGCGGGCAGCTCGCCACGCTGTTGCCGGCCGCGATTGCGCGCGAGAACCGGCAGTTGAAAAAGGTGGCGCTGGCCAACGCCATGCCGGCCCGTCAGGCGGTATTGCTGCAGCGCCAAGGCGCTTACCGCAGCGCCGCCGCGCAGGCGTTTATCGCCGTCTTGCAGGAACAGGGCGTTACGCCAACGCACTCCAGCGCTGCGTCATCCCCAGCAGATGCACCAGCCCGAAGCCGAGGCAAATCAGCGAGCTGACGACGATGAAGCGTTGGCTGCGGCCGGTATCGCGCAGGGCGAAAGGGCCGGCGACGCCGCGTAGCAGGTAGATAAAGGTGATAATAAACAGCGCGGGCCGTAGCAGCGGCAGCGGCGCGATCAGGCCCGCGCCGGACAGCGCGTAAAGCGCCCAAATAAACAGCACCAGCGCGATGCCGGCGGTGACGACGGCCGGGAACTTTTTACCCGCTTCCGCCGCCTTAATGAAGCGATCGCCGGCGCCGCACAGTCGATAGCCGCGCGGCCCGGCGGCGATCACCCAAATATGCAGCAGGGCGGCGATGGCGCTCAGCGCGGCGCCGATCAGCAGCGCGGTGTTATAGAGGTGTGGCATGGTTCAGCATCCTTGTCCTAAATCAGTCTGGTATCAAGCGTAGACCAGAATGGGTAAGTCAGGCCGGGGGGAGCTCAACGGCCGACATTTGCAGCGCGTCTTCAGGCACTACGTGCGCCTGCGCATCGATAAATGCCAGCTGCACCGGCAGCCCGCTGCGTTTATCCACCAGTTGAACGTGGGGGCTGTCATGCAGAATATGCCGGTGGCCCCATGCCATCAGCGCAACCAGGATAGGCCCCAGGCTGCGCCCCTTGTCCGTCAAGACATATTCATGTCGTTCGCGCTCGCCCGGCTCCCGGTAAGCGCGTTTGGCCAACAGTTCTTGTTCTACCATGGCATTCAGACGGTTGCTCAACGCCTGGCGTGAAGCACCGATATTCTCGCGCAGCTCTTCAAAACGGCGGACGCCGTAGAATGACTCGCGCAGGATCAGTAACGTCCAGCGATCGCCAAGCAGATCCGCGGCCTGCGCCAGCCCGCACAGGGCAAGAGAAACGGTAGGGAGATCGGGAGATTTTGACATGGGCATTTTCCTTCGCTAATCTAAGTCTTGTTTTTAGACTTATCTATATTCAAGGAGAGTATAATGCCATTTGTTAATGTGCAAACGGTGAAAGGCATGCTGGATGAACGGCAAAAAAGCGAGTTGCTGTCCCGCATTACCGAACTGCTGGTAGAGATAGAAGGGCGAGGCGATCCGGCGTTCAGGCAGTCGGTTTGGGTCCGAATCGATGAACATGCGCCCGAACAATGGAGCCTGGGCGGCGTGCAGCCGACGGCGGCGATGATTGCCGCGAAGTTCCCGCCGCGTTAATTCAGCTATGCCGCCTGCGAAAAGGATCGGATGCCGTAGGCGCCGCTCAAAATGTCACCGAAACTTCCCGCGATCTCTGCACCCCGTTGTGGCATAATGCGCGCCAAATCACATTCCCTATGTATAAAGAGCGAGCGCTGTGTTAAGCACTAACAACATCACCATGCAGTTCGGCAGTAAGCCGTTGTTTGAAAACATCTCTGTCAAATTCGGCGGCGGCAACCGTTACGGCCTGATCGGCGCCAACGGCTGCGGCAAGTCCACCTTTATGAAAATCCTCGGCGGCGATCTGGCGCCGAGCGGCGGCAACGTGTTCCTCGATCCGAACGAGCGCCTGGGTAAACTGCGTCAGGATCAGTTCGCCTTTGAGCAGTACAGCGTGCTGGATACCGTGATCATGGGCCACACCGAACTGTGGGCGGTGAAGGAAGAGCGCGACCGCATCTACGCATTGGCGGAGATGAGCGAAGAAGACGGCTATAAAGTGGCCGATCTGGAAGTGGCCTACGGCGAAATGGACGGCTACAGCGCCGAAGCGCGCGCCGGCGAACTGCTGCTTGGCGTCGGTATTCCGGTTGAGCAGCACTATGGCCCGATGAGCGAAATCGCGCCGGGCTGGAAGCTGCGCGTGTTGCTGGCGCAGGCGCTGTTCTCCGATCCGGAAATCCTGCTGCTCGACGAACCGACCAACAACCTGGACATCGACACCATTCGCTGGCTGGAAAACGTGCTCAACGAGCGCAACAGCACCATGATCATCATCTCGCACGACCGTCACTTCCTGAACATGGTCTGCACCCACATGGCGGATCTGGACTACGGCGAACTGCGCGTTTACCCGGGCAACTACGACGAATACATGACCGCCGCCACCCAGGCGCGCGAGCGTCTGCTGGCGGACAACGCCAAGAAGAAGGCGCAGATCAATGAGCTGCAATCGTTCGTCAGCCGCTTCAGCGCCAACGCCTCCAAATCCAAGCAGGCCACCTCGCGCGCTCGCCAGATCGACAAGATCCAGCTGGAAGAGGTGAAAGCCTCCAGCCGCCAGAACCCGTTCATCCGCTTCGAGCAGGACAAGAAGCTGTTCCGTAATGCGCTGGAAGTGGAAGCGCTCACCAAGGGCTTCGATGAAGGCCCGTTGTTCAGCAAGCTGAACCTGATGGTGGAAGTGGGCGAGAAGGTCGCGGTGCTGGGCGCCAACGGCATCGGTAAAACCACCCTGCTGAAAACGCTGGTGGGCGACGCACAGCCGGACAGCGGCACCGTGAAATGGTCGGAAAACGCCCGTATCGGTTACTACGCGCAGGATCACGAATACGAGTTCGACGACACCCTGACCGTGTTCGACTGGATGAGCCAGTGGAAGCAGGAAAAAGACGACGAGCAGGCGGTGCGCAGCGTGCTGGGCCGTCTGCTGTTCAGCCAGGACGACATCAAGAAGAAAGTGAAGGTGCTGTCCGGTGGTGAGAAGGGTCGCATGCTGTTCGGCAAGCTGATGATGCAGCGCCCAAATATTCTGGTGATGGACGAACCGACCAACCACCTGGATATGGAATCCATCGAATCGCTGAACATGGCGCTGGAGATGTACGAAGGCACGCTGATCTTCGTCTCCCACGACCGTGAGTTCGTCAGCTCGCTGGCGACGCGTATTCTGGAAATCACCCCGAACAAGGTGATCGACTTTACCGGCAACTACGAAGACTATCTGCGCAGCCAGGGCATCGTATAACCCTCGCGGCAACGCATCAGGGCGGGAATTACCCCGCCCTTTTTTTATCCGTCATTCTCCGCCGCACACCTCGCAGTGCGGATCCTTCGGCAGTTTCATCTCGCGGAACTGCATGCTCATCGCATCGAACATCAACAGCTTGCCGCGCAGCGGTTGACCATACTCGGCCAGCAGCTTGATGGCTTCCATCGCCTGCAGGGTGCCGATAGTGCCGACCAGCGGCGCCATCACGCCCGCTTCGACGCAGGTGAGGGCGCTGTCGCCGAACAACCGGCTCAGGCAGCGGTAGCAGGGCTCGCCCGGCTGATAGGTGAACACGCTGAGCTGGCCCTCCATGCGGATCGCCGCGCCGGAAACCAGCGGCCTCTGCTGCGCGTGGCACAGGCGGTTCAGCGCGTCGCGCGCCGCCACATTATCGGTGCAGTCCAGCACCAGATCGCAGGCGGCGATCTCTGCTGTAACCGCATCGTCTTCCAGACGACCGTCGATGGCGTCGATGCGGATATGCGGATTGATGGCGCTCAGTTCCTGCCTGGCGGAGGCGACTTTGCTCTGGCCGATGCGATCGTCGCGGTGCAGGATCTGGCGCTGCAGATTGGAGAGCGAGACGGTGTCGAAATCCACCAGCACCAGATGGCCGACCCCGGCTGCCGCCAGATAAGGCGCGGCGGCGCAGCCCAGCCCGCCCAGCCCGGCGATCAGCACGCGGGCGGCCTTCAGCTTCTCCTGGCCGTCGAAGTCAAAGCCGCGCAGCACGATCTGGCGGTTGTAGCGCAGCGCTTCGGCATCGGTCAATTCCGGCAACATGTTCAGCTCCTCAGCAGGGCGTTGAAAGGCTCAATCTCCACCGTTTCACCCGCCGCCACCGAACCGCGTTCGCGCTCCAGCACGATGAAACAGTTGCCCTGGCTGTAGGAGCTGAAGACGTGCGAGCCCTGGTGGCCGGTGGTGCTCACCTCCAGTTCGCCCGCGGCGTTGCTGCTGAACACGCCGCGCTGAAAATCGAGGCGGCCCGGCGATTTCTTCAGCGGCGTCAGCGCCCGCGCGCGCAAGCGCGGCGGCAGGCGCCAGTCGCTGTGGCCGGCCAGCTTCGCCAGCAGCGGTTGCACCAGTTGGTAGAAGGTCAGGGCGGCGGAAACCGGGTTGCCCGGCAGGCCGCAGAACCAGGCGTGGCCCAGTTTGCCGAAGGCGAACGGTTTGCCGGGTTTGATCGCCAGCTTCCAGAAGCTGACCTGGCCCAGCTCGTCGAGCATCTGTTTGGTGTAGTCGGCTTCGCCGACCGAGACGCCGCCGCTGCTGATCACTACGTCGGCCTGGCTGTCCGCTTGTTCGAAGGCGGCGCGCAGCGCATCGCGATCGTCGCGGATAATGCCGAGATCGAGCACGTCGCAGCCCAGCTGCTCCAGCATCAGGCGCACCGCGAAGCGGTTGGTGTCATAGATCTGGCCCGCCTGCAGCGGCTGGCCGACCGGCTGCAGTTCGTCGCCGGTGGAGAACACCGCCACCTTCAGCTTACGCATCACCTGCACTTCGGCGACCCCGAGCGAGGCCAGCAGCGGCAGCTGCGCGGCGCCCAGCTTCACGCCGGCCGGCAACACGCTGGCGCCTTGGCGAATGTCTTCACCCGCCAAACGGATATTCTGGCCGGCTTCTACCGGGGCGGTAAAACGCACGCCCTGGTCGCTCACTTCGGCCTGCTCTTGCATGATCACCGCGTCCGCCCCGGCCGGGATCGGCGCGCCGGTCATGATGCGCACGCAGCTGTTGGCCGGCCATTCACCGTCGAACGGCGCGCCGGCGAAGGCTTTCCCGGCGACCGGCAGCGGCGCATTGGCCGCCAGATCGGCGAGGCGCACCGCATAGCCGTCCATCGCCGAGTTGGTGAACGGCGGCACGTCGAGGGGCGAGACCACCGGCGCGGCGGTGATGCGGCCGGCGGCGGCGGTCAGCGCGACGGATTCGGTCTGTTGCAGCGGGGCGATCTGCCCGAGCATTTTTTCCAGCGCTTGCTCCAGGGAGATGAGATCGGAAGTATGGCAATGATCCATAAGGGGAACTCCGTAATCAGGGTGCGCATTGATAGCGACAAAGTGCGGGTATTATGGCAGAGAACGCCGGGGGGGAGAACGGGTTATGCCCGCCATCTTTCGCACTGCGGCGCTGGGGCGATCGGGTATAAACTGCGTAAAACAGAGGAGAATCATGATGCATAAACAGGTTATCGAGTTCTGGTTCGACGAGATCGAACCGGTGATGTGGTTCAAAAAGGACGATGATTTCGATCGTCTGCTGCACAGCCGTTTCGGCGAAATCTGGCGGGCGGCGGCGGCGGGGGAGCTGGCGCACTGGCGCGACACCATCGAAGGGCGGTTGGCGGAGGTGATCGTGCTGGATCAGTTCAGCCGCAACCTGTTCCGCGGCACGCCGCAGTCGTTCGCCTGCGACGGCATGGCGTTGATTATGGCGCAGGAGGCGATCCGCAGCGGCGAGTGCGAACGGCTGAGCCGCGAGCAGCGCGGCTTCCTTTATCTGCCGTTCATGCATTCGGAATCGCCGCTGATTCACCAACAGGCGCTGGTGTTGTATACCGAGCTCAATAACGGCGATCAGCTGGAATTCGAACTGCGTCATAAGGCGATCATCGATCGTTTCGGCCGTTACCCGCATCGCAATGCGATATTGGGGCGCATCAGCACGCCGGAAGAAGAGGCCTTTTTACAGCAACCCGGTTCCGGTTTTTAATCGCGGAGTATCTTCGCCCGGCCGGGAAAAAAACGGCAGGCCGGGCGTCGAAATAATGATTATTCAGCGTGAACGTTTATTTCATGACCCCATACCGCTATTTCCTCTCGCGAAATTACCAATAATCCCAGCCGCACTCTCAGCGGTTTGCTGCTTTTTATAACCTGCTGTTTTTATTCCAATAAGCTATTTCAAGGTGCGAAACGGTCTAAGCGGACTACGCTAAAAGTGGGGCGTGGACGTTATGCTGTACTTCCACAGTCGGGCTAAATAGCATCGAAAAAAGACTGAATAATAATGATACCGCGCTCAGCTTATTCGCTGTGCTACGGCGGGATTAACACAGGGTGTCAGGCAAATGAGCAAACCAGTGATTGCCATTCATGGCGGCGCGGGCGCAATTACCCGGGCGGCGCTGAGTGCGGAAAAGGAACGGCAGTACATTCAGGCGCTGTCCGAGATCGTGGCCGCCGGTCAGGCGATATTGGCACAGGGTGGCAGCGCGCTGGACGCGGTGACCGAAGCGGTGCGGCTGCTCGAAGAGTGCCCGTTGTTCAACGCCGGCAAAGGCTCGGTGTTTACCCATCAGGGCACCCACGAACTGGACGCCTGTGTGATGGACGGCCGCACCTGCGACGCCGGCGCTGTCGCCGGCGTCAGCCGTGTCCGCAACCCGGTGCTGGCGGCGCGCGCGGTGCTGGAAAACAGCGAACACGTGCTGTTTGCCGCCGAAGGCGCCGAGAAGTTTGCCGCCGCCCACGGCCTGGAAATGGTTACTCCCGACTTCTTCTTTACCCAAGAACGTTTTGATCAGTTGCACCGCGCCCAGGCGGAGCAGGGGCGGGTATTGCTCGATCACGACGGCGCGGTGCAGGCCGGCGAGCCGCTCGATCCCGATCGCAAATTCGGCACCGTCGGTGCGGTGGCGCTGGATGCGCTGGGCAACCTCGCCGCCGCCACTTCCACCGGCGGCATGACCAACAAGCAGGCCGGGCGGGTAGGCGACACGCCGATCATCGGCGCCGGTTGCTATGCCAACAACGCCACCGTGGCGGTCTCCAGCACCGGCACCGGCGAAATCTTCATGCGCGGCGTGGCGGCCTATGACGTCTCCGCCTTGATCGAATACGGCGGGCTCAGCCTGCAAGAGGCCAGCGATCGGGTGGTGATGGAGAAGCTGCCGGCGCTGGGCGGCAGCGGCGGCATGATCGCCGTCGATCGCCACGGCAATATCGCGCTGCCGTTCAACAGCGAGGGGATGTACCGCGGTTTTGGCTATGTCGGCGATGCGCCGTCCGTCGGGATTTATCGCTAAGCGTTCACCGGGAGGGTGTATGACCGACGTTTCATTCCGGCCCGCCGGCGACGGGCTGTCATTGCCGCCGCAGCGGGTGCTGACGGTGCGCGATCTGAGCATCAGCTTTCCTCAAGCGGACGGCACCGTAGACGCGGTGCGCAACCTGTCGTTCGATCTCGATCGCGGCGAGACGCTGGCGATCGTCGGCGAGTCCGGCTCCGGCAAATCGGTCACTTCGCTGGGGCTGATGCGGCTGGTGGAGCAGGGCGGCGGGCGTATCGTCAGCGGCGCCATGACGCTGCGCCGGCGCGACGGCGCGCTGCTCGATTTGGCGCGCGCCTCGCAGCACACGCTGCGCACGGTGCGCGGCGCCGACATGGCGATGATCTTCCAGGAGCCGATGACCTCGCTCAATCCGGTATTTCCGGTCGGCGAGCAGATCGCCGAATCGCTGCGTTTGCATCAGGGCATGGACCACCGCAGCGCGCGCCAGGAGGCGCTGCGCATGCTCGATCTGGTGCGTATTCCGGAGGCTAAAGAGGTGTTGGGGCGCTACCCGCATCAGCTTTCCGGCGGCATGCGCCAGCGGGTGATGATCGCCATGGCGCTCTCCTGCAAGCCGGCGCTGTTGATTGCCGATGAGCCCACCACCGCCCTCGACGTCACCATTCAGGCGCAGATCCTGCAGCTGATCCGCGTGCTGCAACAGGAGATGCAGATGGGGGTGATCTTCATCACTCACGACATGGGCGTGGTGGCGGAGATCGCCGATCGGGTGTTGGTGATGCGCCGTGGTGAACAGGTGGAACAGAATCGGGTGCGCGAGCTGTTCGCCGCGCCGCAACAGGCCTATACCCGGGCGCTGCTGGCGGCAGTGCCGAAGCTGGGGGCGATGGCCGATCGGCCGCTGCCGGCGAAGTTTCCGCTGCCGGATGGCGAGGGCGATGCCGCGCCGCAGGATACCGTGCCGCCAGACGCCGCGCCGATCCTGCGGGTGGAGCATCTGGTCACGCGTTTTGATCTGCGCGGCGGGCTGTTCAATCGGGTCACTCGCCGGGTGCACGCGGTGGAAAACGTCAGCTTCGATCTTTACCCCGGCGAGACGCTGGGGCTGGTGGGCGAGTCCGGCTGCGGCAAGTCCACCACCGGGCGTTCTTTGCTGAAGCTGGTGGACAGCCAGAGCGGCACCATCACCTTCGCCGGGCGGCGAATCGATCGGTTGAAGGGGCCGGCGCTGCAGCACCTGCGGCGCGATATTCAGTTCATTTTTCAAGATCCTTACGCCTCGCTCGATCCGCGCCTGACGGTCGGTTTCTCCATCATGGAGCCGCTGCTGGTGCACAACGTGATGCGCGGCCGTGAGGCGGAAAGGCGGGTGGCCTGGCTGCTGGAACGCGTCGGTCTGCAGCCGGAGCATGCGCGCCGCTACCCGCACGAATTTTCCGGCGGCCAGCGCCAGCGCATCTGCATCGCGCGCGCGCTGGCGCTGAACCCGAAAGTGGTGATCGCCGACGAGGCGGTCTCGGCGCTGGACGTGTCGATTCAGGCGCAGATCGTCAATCTGCTGCTCGATCTGCAGCGCGAGTTCGGCATCGCTTTTCTGTTTATTTCACACGACATGGCGGTGGTGGAGCGCATCAGCCACCGGGTGGCGGTGATGTACCTCGGGCAAATTGTCGAGATCGGCCCGCGGCAGGCGGTGTTCGACAACCCGCAGCACCCCTATACCCGCAAGCTGATGGCGGCGGTGCCGGTGGCCGATCCCGCTCACGCCCACAAACGGCAGCCGCTGCCGGCCGATGAGATCCCCAGCCCGGTGCGCGCGCTGGGCGATGAACCCGTTACCGCACCGCTGGTGCAGGTTGGCGCCGGGCACTTTGTCGCCCGCCACCCGATCGCCGGTGCTTTTTAAAGACCTCAGGAGAGACAAGCGACATGAAGCACACATTCAAACGCAATGCGCTGTTGGCCGCCGTACTGCTGGCGGCGGGAACCGGCCCGGTCTGGGCGGCGAAGGACGCGGTGATCGCCGTGGCCTCCAACTTCACCACCCTCGATCCTTACGACGCCAACGACACGCTGTCGCAGGCGGTGGCCAAGTCTTTCTATCAGGGGCTGTTCGGCTTCGACAAGGACATGAAGCTGGTAAACGTGCTGGCGGACAGCTATGAGGTCAGCAAAGACGGCTTGAGCTATACCGTCAAACTGCGCCAGGGCATCAAATTCCACGACGGCACCGCGTTCAACGCCGAAGCGGTGAAGATCAACCTCGATCGCGCCAGCAACCCGGACAGCCACCTCAAGCGCTATAACCTGTTCAAGATGATCGACAAAACCGAGGCGGTGGACGCCAATACGGTGAAGATCGTGCTGAAGGCGCCGTTCTCGGCGTTCGTCAACAATCTGGCGCACCCGGCGGCGGCGATCATCTCCCCGGCGGCGCTGAAGCAATACGGCAAGGAGATCGGTTTCCATCCGGTCGGCACCGGGCCATATCAGTTCGTGACCTGGAACCAGACCGATTTCGTCAAGGTGAAGAAGTTCGACGGCTACTGGCAGCCGGGGCTGCCGAAGCTCGACAGCATCACCTGGCGCCCGGTGGTGGATAACAACACCCGCGCGGCGATGCTGCAGACCGGCGAGGCGACCTTCGCCTTCCCGATCCCTTACGAGCAGGCCAAGGTGCTGGAGGGCAACGCCAAGCTGGACGTGGTGGCTGCGCCGTCGATCCTGCAGCGTTACATCAGCATGAACGTCACTCAAAAGCCGTTCGACAACCCGAAGGTGCGCCAGGCGCTCAACTACGCGATTAACAAGGACGCGCTGATCAAGGTGGCGTTCGCCGGTTATGCGGTGCCGGCGGAAGGGCCGGTGCCCCCGGCCATCGATTTCGCCGCCCGCTACAAGCCGTGGCCGTATGATCCGGCCAAGGCGCGCGAGCTGTTGAAAGAGGCCGGCTACCCGAACGGCTTCACCACAACGCTGTGGTCGTCCCACAACCACAGCACCGCGCAGAAAGTGCTGCAGTTCACCCAACAGCAGCTGGCGCAGGTGGGGGTGAAAGTGACGGTGACGGCGATGGACGCCGGGCAGCGCGCGGCGCAGGTGGAGAGCGTCGGGGTGAAAGACACCGGCGTGCGGCTGTTCTACACCGGCTGGTCGGCCTCGACCGGGGAAGCGGACTGGGCGCTGTCGCCGCTGTTCTCCACCCAGGCGGCGCCGCCGAAGCAGTTCAACACCGCGTTCTACAGTAACCCGCAGGTGGACAAGGATCTGACCGACGCGCTGGCGACCACCGATCGCGCCGAGAAGCAGAAATTGTATCAGGACGCGCAGGATCGCATCTGGGCCGACGCGCCCTGGATCTTCCTGGCGACCGAACGCTTGCTGTCGGCCAACAGCAAACAGCTGAGCGGTTTCTACGTGATGCCGGATACCTCGTTCAACTTTGATAACGCCGATCTGAAATAAGGCGCCCATCCCCGCCTGCGGCCCGACGGCGGCGGGCGGGGGAAGGAATGAGATGCTCAATTATTTTCTGAAACGACTGCTGGGCCTGATCCCGACGCTGCTGATCGTGGCGGTGCTGGTGTTCCTGTTCGTCCACCTGCTGCCGGGCGATCCGGCGCGGCTGGCGGCGGGGCCGGAGGCCGACGAGGCGGTGGTGCAGCTGGTGCGCAAGGATTTGGGGCTGGATAAGCCGCTGCCGCAGCAGTTCGCGCACTTTTTCGTCAACGCGCTGCGGGGCGACTTCGGTATCTCGATGGTGTCCAAGCGCCCGGTGAGCGAAGAGATCGCCTCGCGCTTTATGCCGACCTTCTGGCTGACCGTGGCCAGCATGCTGTGGGCGGTGGCGTTCGGTCTGGCGATCGGCGTGGTGTCGGCGGTGTGGCGTAACCGTTGGCCGGATCGCCTCGGCATGACGCTGGCGGTATCGGGGATCTCGTTCCCGGCCTTTGCGCTCGGCATGCTGCTGATGCAGGTGTTCTCGGTCGAGCTGGGGTGGCTGCCGACGGTGGGCGCCGACAGCTGGCGGCACTACATTCTGCCTTCGGTAACCCTGGGGGCGGCGGTGGCGGCGGTGATGGCGCGTTTCACCCGCGCTTCGTTCGTCGAGGTGTTGCAGGAGGACTACATGCGCACCGCGCGCGCCAAGGGCGTACGGGAAAGCGTGGTGGTGATGAAACACGGCCTGCGCAACGCGATGATCCCGGTGGTGACCATGATGGGGCTGCAGTTCGGCTTCCTGCTCGGTGGTTCGATCGTGGTGGAGAAGGTGTTCAACTGGCCGGGGCTGGGGCGCTTGCTGGTGGACTCGGTGGAAATGCGCGATTACCCGGTGATCCAGGCCGAGGTGCTGCTGTTCTCGCTGGAGTTCATCCTGATCAACCTGCTGGTGGATATGCTGTACGCGGCGATCAACCCGGCGATTCGTTACCAATGAGGACGCGGCATGATTAAGCATTGGCGGCGCAGCGCCGCATTGAAGGCGATGCCGCTTATCGACCCCAACGCGGTACGCACGCCGTGGGGCGAATTTTGGCGGCGTTTTCGCCGTCAGCGGGCGGCGCTGGTCGCCGGCCTGTTGGTGCTGCTGCTGATTGCGGCGGCGCTGCTGGCGCCTTATCTGGCGCCGTTCGATGCGGAAAACTATTTCGATTACGACCGGCTGAACGAGGGGCCTTCGCTGGTGCACTGGCTGGGCGTAGATTCCCTCGGGCGCGATATTTTCAGCCGCATCCTGATGGGCGCGCGCATTTCGCTGGCGGCCGGGGTGTTCTCGGTGCTGGCGGGTGGGGCGATCGGCACCCTGCTGGGGCTGCTGGCCGGCTACTATGAGGGCTGGTGGGATCGCCTCACCATGCGCGTCTGCGACGTGCTGTTCGCGTTTCCCGGTATTTTGCTGGCGATCGGCGTGGTGGCGATCATGGGCAGCGGCATGGCCAACGTGATCGTCGCGGTGGCGATCTTCAGCATTCCGGCCTTCGCCCGCCTGGTGCGCGGCAATACGCTGGTGCTGAAGCACCTGACCTATATCGAGTCGGCGCGCAGCATCGGCGCCTCGGACTGGACCATCATCCTGCGGCACATCCTGCCGGGCACCCTGTCTTCGATCGTGGTCTATTTCACCCTGCGCATCGGTACCTCGATCATCACCGCCGCCAGCCTGTCGTTTTTGGGGCTGGGCGCCCAGCCGCCGACGCCGGAGTGGGGGGCGATGCTCAACGAAGCGCGCGCCGATATGGTGATCGCGCCGCACGTGGCGATCTTCCCCAGCCTGGCGATATTCATCACCGTGCTGGCCTTCAACCTGTTGGGCGACGGATTGCGCGACGCGCTCGATCCGAAACTGAAGGGGTGATGCTTTAACGTATGGCGCATATTTGAACGGGCTCAAATGACGTCTCAGTGCCATTATCCGTTCAATAAGCTGTATTGTTAGCACGAAGATGATTGATGGCTTTTGAAGAAATCCGGGCGGTTAAACCGCCCGGATTTTTTTATCAGCGGAACAGGTGCTCGGCGTGGAAACGCAGGTGATCTTCCACGAAGGTGGCGATGGTGAAGTAGCTGTGATCGTACCCCGGCTGAATGCGCAGCGTCAGCGGCCAGTCGCGCTGGCGCGCCAGTTCGGCCAGCCGCGCCGGCTGCAGCTGATCGGCCAGGAACTGGTCGTCGTCGCCCTGATCGATAAGGACCGGCATTTTCTCCGCGCCGCTGGCCAGCAGATGGCAGCTGTCGTACTGCAGCCACTGGCTCTCGTCGCTGCCCAGATAAGCGGTGAACGCCTTGCGGCCCCACGGCACCTGGCACGGGTTGACGATCGGCGCGAAGGCCGATACCGAGCGGAAGCGCTGCGGGTTGCGAAACGCCATCATCAGCGCGCCGTGGCCGCCCATCGAGTGGCCGAAGATCGACTGACGATCGCTGACGCTGAAGTGCTGTTCGATCAGCGCCGGCAATTCGGCGCTGATGTAGTCGTACATGCGGAAGTGACGATCCCACGGCGCCTGGGTGGCGTTCAGGTAGAACCCGGCGCCCTGGCCCAGGTCGTAGCCTTCGTCGTTCGGCACCTCGTCGCCGCGCGGGCTGGTATCCGGCATCACCAGCACCAGGCCCAGCTCGGCGGCGATGCGCTGCGCGCCGGCTTTCAACGTGAAGTTCTCGTCGTTGCAGGTCAGCCCCGACAGCCAGTACAACACCGGCGGCGGGTTGTCATCGCGCGGCGGCGGCAGGTAGATGCTGAATGTCATGTTGCAATTCAGGCTCTGCGCCGCGTGGCGGTAACGCTGTTGCCAGCCGCCGAACATGCGGTGCTCTTCGAGAAGTTCCAATGACAACGTCATCTCTGCCTCCTGGCTTATTTGTCGAAGTGGATGACGGAACGGATCGATTTGCCTTCGTGCATCAAATCGAACGCTTCGTTGATCTGCTCCAGCCCCATGGTGTGGGTGATAAAGTCGTTCAGCGCGAATTCGCCGTCCAGATAGCGCTCGACGATGCCCGGCAGCTGCGAACGGCCCTTGACGCCGCCGAATGCCGAACCGCGCCAGACGCGGCCGGTGACCAGCTGGAACGGCCGGGTCGAGATCTCTTCGCCGGCGCCCGCGACGCCGATGATCACCGATTCACCCCAGCCCTTGTGGCAGCACTCCAGCGCGGAACGCATCACGTTGACGTTGCCGATGCACTCGAAGGAAAAGTCGACGCCGCCGTCGGTCAGCTCGACGATCACCTCCTGAATCGGTTTGTCATAGTCTTTCGGGTTGATCAGATCGGTAGCGCCCAGCTTGCGCGCCAGATCGAACTTGCTGGTGTTGATGTCGATGCCGATGATGCGGCCCGCGCCGGCCATCTGCGCGCCGATGATCGCCGACAGGCCGATGCCGCCCAGGCCGAAGATCGCCACGGTGTCGCCCGGTTGCACTTTGGCGGTGTTCATCACCGCGCCCATGCCGGTAGTGACGCCGCAGCCCAGCAGGCACACTTCCTCCAGCGGCGCTTCCTTGTTGATTTTCGCCAGTGAAATTTCCGGCACCACGGTGTATTCGGAGAAGGTGGAGGTGCCCATGTAGTGGAAGATCGGCTTGCCGTCCTTGAAGAAGCGGGTGGTGCCGTCCGGCATCAGGCCTTTGCCCTGGGTGGCGCGGATCGCCTGGCACAGGTTGGTCTTGCCGGATTTACAGAATTTGCACTCGCCGCACTCCGGGGTGTAGAGCGGGATCACGTGATCGCCGACCGCCACGCTGGTGACGCCTTCACCGACCGCTTCCACCACGCCGCCGCCCTCGTGGCCGAGGATCGCCGGGAACACGCCTTCCGGATCTTTGCCGGACAGGGTGTAGGCGTCGGTGTGACAAACGCCGGTGGCGACGATCCGCACCAGCACTTCGCCTTTTTGCGGTGGCATCAGCTCGACTTCTTCGATCTTCAGCGGCTGGTTCGGGCCCCAGGCAACGGCGGCGCGGGTTTTGATCATCTCCATCATAGTCTCCTCAGTGGTTTTCTTTTTAAATCAGGCGATATCGACAACGTCTGATAAATCGTTGGGGGTGCTTTCATCAACAGCGGCGGTTTCCGTCTGTTCAATAATCAATTCTTTCAGCGCGCGCACGTTCGGCCCGAACGCGTCGCGGCGCCACAGCAGCCAGGTGGCGGTGTCGGCCACGTCCGGCGGCAGGGTGTGAACCCGAACCCGCTCATGGCCCGGCAGCAGGCTGAGCACCGAATGCGGGATCATCGCCAGCCCGGCGCCGCTGGCGACGCAGGCCAGCATGGCGTGATAGGACTGGATCTCCATGATCTGCCCCGGCCGCGCGCCTTCGCGCTTGAACCAGGCCTCCAGCCGCAGGCGGTAGGAACAGCTGGCGCGAAAGGCGAACAGCGTTTCGCCGTTGGCGTCTTTGGCGCTGTGGATCGGCGCGTGATCGAGACAGGAGATCACCACCATATGTTCAGGATAGGCGATGCAGCCGTTTAGCTCGTCATAGGGCACCGGGCCGTCGACCAGCGCTGCCGCCAGCGTGCCGGCGCGCACCCGATCGGCGATTTCGCCGGAGGTGCCGGTAGTCAGCGACAGAGACACCTGCGAGAAACGCTGGTGGTAAGCTGCCAGCAGCGAGGGCAGGCGGGTGGCGGCGGTGCTCTCCATCGAGCCGAGAGCAAAGTTGCCCGCCGGTTCGCCGGCATGGGTGATGCTCATCGCCTCGTCGCTCAGCGCCAGGATGCGATTGGCGTAGCACAGAAAGTTATGGCCCATCGGCGACAGGCGCAGGCGCTGTTTTTCGCGGATAAACAGATCGGCGCCCAGCTCCTGCTCGAGCTGGCGCAGCCGGGTGGTCAGATTCGACGGCACGCGGTGCAGCTGCTCGGCGGCGCGGGCGACCGAGCCGGTTTCCGCTACGCAGCAGAACATGCGAAGCTGAGTCAGATCCATAATATTCTCGTTTCGTGATGAACTTGATAACTATTATTCAGTTTTTGTGAGTTTAATACTGCGGCATGATACTGGCAACTTTCTTTTAACCTTTTGGATACCGGTATGGCTTTACGTATTGCCTTGAGCGGGTTTGCCGCGCTGATCGTGGCGATGGGCATTGGCCGCTTCGCTTTCACCCCTCAGGTGCCGCTGATGATCGCTGACCACCAGTTCAGCCTGACCGGCGCTGGGCTGGTGGCGGCGATCAACTATTTGGGATACCTGTGCGGCGCCTACGACGCGATGCGCGCCACGCGCCACGTCGAGCGGCGCCTGTGGCTGGGCGTATGGGGTGCGATGGCGCTGACGCTGCTGTCGGCGTTGGCGCAGGATGAATGGATCCACGGCGCGCTGCGCTTCGTCATCGGCTGGGCCAGCGGCTGGGCGATGGTGCTGGTGGCGGCCTGGACCAACGAGCGGTTGGCGCACTACGGCCGGCCGGCGCTGAGCGCGGCGGTGTTCGCCGGGCCGGGCGCCGGCATCTTCCTCAGCGGCATGCTGGCGGTGGGCATCAACGCGCTGGGGCTGACGGCGGCGCAGGCCTGGCTGGTGTATGGCGGGCTGGCGCTGGTGCTGGTCGGGGGGATTAGCGCCTTTCTGCCGCGCAGCGGCGAGCTGCATCGCCCGGACGTGGCCCCGGAGCCGCTGCTGCTGACGCCGGCGCTCAAGCGTCTGGTGTGGAGCTACAGCCTGGCCGGCTTCGGCTATATCCTGCCGGCGACCTTCTTGTCGCAGATGGCGGCGGCGCGTTTTCCCGACAGCCTGTTCGCACAGTTCGTCTGGCCGGTGTTCGGCGGCGCGGCGGTGCTGGGGATCGTTATCGGCATTGTGACCCGCCATCGGCTGACTACCCAAACCCGGTTGGCGATCACGCTGTGGGTACAGGCGCTCGGCGTACTGAGCGCCGAAGTGGTGCCGGGCGTGGCCGGCCTGGCGCTCGGGGCGTTGCTGACCGGCGGCGGTTTCCTCTGTGTGGTGCAGCTCGCCCTTCAGCACGGCCGTGAACTGGCGCCGCGCCATGCGCGTTACATGGCCGGATTGCTGACCACCGGTTATGCGATCGGCCAGCTGGTTGGGCCGATGCTGTCGGCGCTGTCGACCGCCTTGACCCATCGGTTGGAACCGGCGCTGTATGTGGCGGTGATAGCGCTGTTGGTGGCTGGAGGGCTGGCGGTAAATACCCCGGCGCGGCGGTTGGCGCAAAAAACGGCGACTCGGTGATTAAAATCCATACAAAAAGCGTGGAGACCCGCAGCCGGCCTGATTGTGCTAAATGCGAAGATTTCACCTCTGGATGAAGCACTATCACTGGATAATCGCCGCGCTCTCATCTACAGTGGGGGCAAAATCTTGACCGGGTTCACGTTATCCACCACGAAAACTCTGCCGTCACGAGAGCAAGCAATTCGCCGGCCGCACGCCCTATCAGGCCGCCGGCGGGTTCCGTCCGCAGGAGAACAAATACATGACATCATTAAGTAAAGAAGCCGCGCTGGTGCATGCGGCACTGGAAGAGCGTGGTCTGGAGACACCGCTGCGCGGGGAAGTGCTGGATCGCGAAACGCGCAAGCGTCGCATCAAAGAGCACATGACCGAAATCATGCAGCTGCTGAATCTCGATCTGTCTGACGACAGCCTGGCGGAAACGCCGCATCGCATCGCCAAAATGTATGTCGACGAGATCTTCTCCGGTCTGGACTACGCCAACTTCCCGAAAATCACCGTCATTGAGAACAAAATGAAGGTGGATGAGATGGTGACGGTGCGCGATATCACGCTGACCAGCACCTGTGAACACCACTTCGTCACCATCGACGGCAAGGCCACCGTGGCCTATATCCCGAAAGACTCGGTGATCGGTCTGTCGAAGATCAACCGCATTGTGCAGTTCTTCTCCCAGCGTCCGCAGGTGCAAGAGCGCCTGACCCAGCAGATCCTGGTTGCGCTGCAGACCCTGCTCGGCACCAATAACGTGGCGGTATCGATCGATGCAGTCCATTATTGTGTCAAAGCGCGCGGCATTCGCGACGCGACCAGCGCCACCACCACCACCTCGTTGGGGGGGCTGTTCAAGTCCAGCCAAAATACCCGCCAGGAGTTCCTGCGCGCGGTGCGCCATCACCAGGGGTGATGGCGTTGCGGGGCGACTCGCAAAACGACAACAGGCGCCTGCGGGCGCCTTTTTCATGAGCGGAAGACAGCGATAAAAAATGAACAGTCATCCTCTGCCGCGCATCGCCACGCTGGACTGCGTGCGCGGCATCGCCATCCTCGGCATCTTATTGCTGAACATCAGCGCCTTCGGCTTGCCGAAGGCCGCCTACCTCAATCCGGCCTATCTGGGGATGCCGTCATCGCGCGACGCCTGGACCTGGGTGCTGCTGGATCTCTTCGCCCAGGCCAAGTTCCTGGCGATGTTCGCGCTGCTGTTCGGCGCCGGGCTGCAAATGCTGCTGCGGCGCGGCAAAAGCTGGATCCGCGCGCGGCTGTCGTGGCTGGTGCTGTTCGGCCTCGCGCACGCCATCTTCCTGTGGGACGGCGATATTCTGCTGGCCTACGGGCTGATCGGCCTGGTGTGCTGGCGCATGATCCGCGAAGCCAAAGACACATTCCAACTGCTGAAAACCGGCGTGGTGCTCTACCTGATCGGCGTGGCGGTGCTGCTGCTGCTCGGTTTTGTCTCGCACGGTGAACCGGGCAGCTTCTGGCAGCCGGGCGTGGCGGAGTTGCAGTACGAGAAGTTCTGGAAGCTGCAGGGCGGTTTCGAAGCCTGGCGCAGCCGCGCCGATCTGCTCTCGTCCAGCCTGCTGGCCATCGGCGCGCAGTATGGCTGGGAGCTGGCGGGGCTGATGCTGTTCGGCGCCGGGCTAATGCGCAGCGGCTGGCTGCGCGGCAGCTATTCCTCCGGCTATTACCTGCGGCAGGCGGCGTGGCTATTGCCGCTGTCCGTGCTGATCCAACTGCCGGCGGTGGCGCTGCAATGGCAGGTGCACTGGGACTATCGCTGGAGCGGTTTCCTGCTGCAGGTGCCGCGCGAGCTGGGCGCGCCGCTGCAGGCGCTGGGCTATCTGGCGCTGTGTTACGGTTTCTGGCCCGCGCTGTCGCGCCTGCGCATCGCCCACTGGCTGAGCCAGGTGGGGCGCATGGCGCTGAGTAACTACCTGTTGCAAACGCTGATCTGCACTACGCTGTTTTATCGCTTTGGCCTCTATGAGCAGTTCGACCGGCTTCAGCTGTTGGCGTTTGTGCCGCTGGTCTGGTTGGTCAACCTGGTCTTTTCCGCACTGTGGCTGCGTTACTTCGAACAGGGGCCGATGGAATGGCTGTGGCGCAAATTGACGCAGATGGCCGCCGGTGAAACGGAATCCAAAGCGCTGAAGTGAGCGCCCATCGGCAGGTTAAAAAAATGTATGTAAACGTTTTCTTTCCTGTGACGTAATTCACGCAGCGCTGCGGGTCAATCGGGGTAGGATAGCGCCACCGGCCACTACCCCGATTTCAGGATCCCGCATGCCTCCAGTTCATCCGATCACTATTCGCGACGTGGCGAAACGCGCCGGCGTCTCCGTGGCGACCGTGTCTCGCGTGCTCAATCACAGCGCGCTGACCAGCAAAGAGACGCGCGAACAGGTGCTGCAGGCGGTGGCGGAACTGGGCTACCGCCCCAACGCCAATGCACAGGCGCTGGCGACCCAAAGCAGCGATACGCTGGGCGTGGTGGTGATGGACGTGTCCGATCCGTTCTTCGGCGCGCTGGTGAAAGCGGTAGACACGGTGGCGCAGAAACACCACAAGTATCTGCTGATCGGCAACAGTTATCATCAGGCGGACAAAGAGCGCCATGCGATCGAAGTGCTGATCCGTCAGCGCTGCAATGCCCTGATTGTCCACGCCAAAGCCCTGAGCGACGCCGAGCTGATCGGCTTTCTGGATCAGGTGCCGGGCATGGTGCTGATCAATCGGATTATCCCCGGCTATGAGCCGCGCTGCGTTGGGCTGGACAACGTCAGTGGCGCTGACATGGCGATGCGTCTTCTGCTCTCGCAGGGCCATCGGCGCATCGGTTATCTGGGCTCCAATCACCCGATCGAAGACGGGCCGCTGCGTCAGCAAGGCTATGCGCAGGCGATGGCCGCCGCCGGGCTGGCGACGCCCGACAGCTGGCGCGCGTACGGTTCGCCGGATCTGCAGGGCGGCGAGGCGGCGATGGTCGAGCTGCTGGGGCGCAACTTACAGCTGAGCGCGGTGTTTGCCTACAACGACGCCATGGCCGCCGGCGCCATGGCGGTGCTGAAAGAAAACGGTATCACGGTGCCGCAGCATTTCTCGCTGATCGGCTTCGACGACATTCCCATCGCGCGCTACACCAGCCCCAAACTCACCACGGTGCGTTACCCGATCGTTTCGATGGCCACGTTGGCGACCGAGCTGGCATTACAGGGCGCAGCAGGCCTGGCGGAGCCGCAGGCGAGCCATCTGTTCATGCCGACGCTGGTGCGGCGCCATTCTGTCGCCCCCTGGCAAAGTGAGGCGACGGTCACTCTCTGACGATTTAATCTTGTGTAACCGTTTTCAATCTGTGAGAAAATTCACAGAATATTAACATCACGCCGTCTATGCTCTAGGCGTTTTCAGGCGCAAAGGCCCTTGCCGCTGTAACCGTTTATCTCGCGCTGACACAGCATTTCTCGGAAATAACAAGATCCACGGACGACAGGTGTTGAGTGGAAATCGCCTGGCCTGGGGTGCGCGCACTGCCGGTGACCATTGGCTCAAAGACGAGTAATACCCTACACAGAACCGGAGATTGACAATGAATAAGAAGGTTTTCACCCTGGCCGCCATGGCCGCTGCCATGATGTTTGGCGCCGCAGCCCATGCTGATACCCGTATTGGCGTCACGATTTACAAATACGACGATAACTTCATGTCGGTGGTGCGCAAAGCGATCGAGAAAGACGCCAAGGCTTCACCGGACGTTACCCTGTTGATGAATGACTCGCAGAACGATCAGTCCAAACAGAACGATCAGATCGACGTGCTGCTGGCCAAGGGCGTGAAAGCGCTGGCGATCAACCTGGTCGACCCGGCCGCGGCGCCGGTGGTTATCGATAAGGCGCGCGCAAACGATATCCCGGTGGTGTTCTACAACAAAGAACCTTCCCGCAAAGCGCTGGACAGCTATGACAAGGCGTATTACGTCGGCACCGATTCCAAAGAGTCCGGCGTGATCCAGGGCGAACTGATCGCCAAACACTGGAAAGCCAATCCGGCCTGGGATCTGAACAAAGACGGCCAGATCCAATTCGTGCTGCTGAAGGGCGAGCCGGGCCACCCGGATGCCGAAGCGCGCACCACCTACGTGGTGAAAACGCTGAACGAGAAAGGCATCAAGACCCAACAGCTGCAGTTGGATACCGCGATGTGGGATACCGCGCAGGCGAAAGACAAGATGGACGCCTGGCTCTCCGGCCCGAACGCCAACAAGATCGAAGTGGTGATCGCCAACAACGACGCCATGGCGATGGGCGCGGTGGAAGCGCTGAAAGCGCACAACAAGACCAGTATTCCGGTGTTCGGCGTGGATGCGCTGCCTGAAGCGCTGGCGCTGGTGAAATCCGGTGCGATGGCGGGCACGGTGCTGAATGACGCCGACAATCAGGCGAAGGCCACCTTCGAGCTGGCGAAAAACCTGGCGGCGGGCAAACCGGCCACCGAAGGCACCCAATATAAAATCGAAAATAAAGTCGTGCGTATCCCTTACGTCGGCGTAGATAAAGACAACCTGTCTCAGTTCATTAAATAAGAATTGAGATCCCGCTAAGACCCCGCCTGCGGCGCCAACACCAGGGATACCGCCGGCGGGGATGTTTACGACTGCAAGATCGTTAAGCCAGGTGTATTTATGGCCGATAGCTCACGCGAATTTTTGCTGGAAATGACGGATATTTGTAAGTCATTTCCCGGCGTCAAAGCCTTGGACAATGTCAATTTACGCGTCCGTCCGCACTCCATTCACGCCCTGATGGGAGAGAACGGCGCGGGGAAATCGACGTTGTTGAAATGCCTGTTCGGCATTTACAAAAAAGACAGCGGCAGCATTGTATTTCAGGGCCGGGAAATCGACTTCAAGAGCTCGAAGGAAGCGCTGGAGCACGGCGTTTCCATGGTGCATCAGGAGCTGAACCTGGTGCTGCAGCGCACCGTGATGGACAACATGTGGCTGGGACGCTACCCGACCAAAGGCCTGTTCGTCGATCAGGACAAGATGTTCAAAGACACTCAGGCGATCTTCGACGAGCTGGATATCGACATCAACCCGCGCGAAAAGGTGGGCAACCTGTCGGTGTCGCAGATGCAGATGATCGAGATCGCCAAAGCGTTTTCCTATGACGCCAAGATCGTCATCATGGACGAACCGACCTCTTCGTTGACGGAGAAAGAGGTCAATCACCTGTTCACCATCATCCGCAAGCTGAAAGAGCGCGGCTGCGGCATCGTCTATATCTCGCACAAGATGGAAGAGATCTTCCAGCTGTGCGACGAGATAACGGTGCTGCGCGACGGCCAGTGGATCGCCACCCAGCCGCTGGAAGGGCTGGATATGGACAAGATCATCGCCATGATGGTCGGCCGCTCGCTGAGCCAGCGTTTCCCCGACAGGCAGAACACGCCGGGTGAGGTGATCCTTGAGGTGAAGAACCTGACGTCGCTGCGCCAGCCTTCGATCCGCGATGTGTCCTTCGATCTGCACCAGGGCGAGATCCTCGGCATCGCCGGGCTGGTGGGCGCCAAGCGCACCGACATCGTCGAGACGCTGTTCGGCATTCGCGAGAAGGTGGCGGGCACTATCAAGCTGCACGGCAAGGCGATCGACAACCACAGCGCCAACGAAGCGATTAACCACGGTTTCGCGCTGGTGACCGAAGAGCGCCGATCCACCGGGATTTACGCCTACCTCGACGTGGGTTTCAACTCGCTGATCTCCAACATCCGCAATTATAAAAACAAGCTCGGCCTGCTGGACAACGCGCGGATGAAGAGCGACACCCAGTGGGTGATCGACGCCATGCGGGTGAAAACGCCGGGGCATCACACCCATATCGGCTCGCTGTCCGGCGGCAATCAGCAAAAGGTGATCATCGGCCGTTGGCTGCTGACGCAGCCGGAGATCCTGATGCTGGATGAACCGACGCGCGGCATCGACGTGGGCGCCAAGTTCGAGATCTATCAGCTGATGACCGAGCTGGCGAAGAAGGGCAAGGGGATCATTATCGTCTCGTCCGAAATGCCGGAGCTTTTGGGGATCACCGACCGCATTTTGGTGATGAGCAACGGCCAGGTTGCGGGCATCGTTAATACCAAGCAGACCTCGCAGAATGAAATCTTACGTCTCGCCTCCCTGCACCTTTAAGGATTCGAATTATGAACGCGCTAAATAAAAAAACCTTATTTACCTATTTCAAGGAAGGCGGCATTTACGTGGTGTTGCTGGTGCTGTTGGCCATCATCATCATTCAGGACCCCACTTTCCTCAGCCTGATGAACCTGAGCAATATCCTGACGCAGTCTTCGGTGCGCATCATCATCGCGCTGGGCGTGGCGGGATTGATCGTTACCCAGGGCACCGACCTGTCCGCCGGGCGGCAGGTGGGGCTGGCGGCGGTGGTGGCGGCCACGCTGCTGCAGTCGATGGATAACGTCAACAAAGTGTTCCCGCACATGGAAACCTGGTCGATTCCCGTGGTCATCCTGCTGGTGTGTGCGGTCGGTGCGGTGATCGGTCTGGTTAACGGCCTGATTATCGCCTACCTCAACGTGACGCCGTTCATCACCACGTTGGGCACCATGATCATCGTCTACGGCATCAACTCGCTGTATTACGATTCGGTCGGCGCGTCGCCGGTCGCGGGCTTCGATCCGAAGTTCTCCACCTTTGCCCAAGGCTTCTTGCGCTTCGGCGACTTCAAGCTGTCGTACATCACCTTCTATGCGCTGCTCGCCATCATATTTGTCTGGATCCTGTGGACCAAGACCCGCTTCGGCAAGAACATCTTCGCCATCGGCGGCAACCCGGAAGCGGCCAAGGTCTCCGGCGTCAATGTGCCGCTGAACCTGATCATGATCTATGCGCTGTCCGGCGTGTTCTATGCCTTCGGCGGCTTGCTGGAAGCGGGGCGCATCGGCAGCGCCACCAACAACCTCGGCTTTATGTATGAGCTGGACGCCATCGCCGCCTGCGTGGTGGGGGGCGTCTCGTTTGCCGGCGGGGTGGGTACGGTGTGGGGTGTGGTGACCGGGGTGATCATCTTTACCGTCATCAACTACGGCCTGACCTATATCGGCATCAACCCGTACTGGCAGTACATCATCAAGGGCAGCATCATCATCTTCGCTGTGGCGCTGGACTCGTTGAAATACGCCAAGAAGAAGTAGATTTACCGCAGCACAGACGACAAGGCCGGCCTATTGCCTAATGCTGGTCAGTTAGCGTTTTTTTGAAGTACTCGAGTCGTTTTCGGTCGATAAATGAGAGGTGCATCATGAGGCTCCAGCACCTCGACCGAGCCAGGGGCCGAAGGCGCGGCCCCTGGCAACCCGCGCCTTTGCCCTATCAGACGGTTGGCTTTGCCAACGTTACTCAGCCCATCCCTGGGCTTCGCCCCTTCGGGGCCGCTGCAAGCAGCGTTCAAATCTGCTCCAGGCAGATTTGTCCTCTCTCCGCCATACCGCATTGAGGCCGGTTGCGACAGGCGTCCCTGCCTGTCTCACCTGAAACCGCCGTCCATGGCGGTTTCTCCTAATGCACTATGCCTGCGTTCGGCGTCTTCAAGGGCGTCCAATACCGTGCTCATCTCCGATTTCGCTTCTCTGTCATAACCTCATAAGGGACAGGTTGCCCGGTAGCTGCCAGCTCGGGTGTTGACCTTAGGCGCGCATCACCGGCTGCCGAGCAAGACGGCATAGTCAGGGGCAACCGGCCAGGGAAGGCCGGTTGAGGCGAGACTAACAGGGACATTTGTCGCAGCCGACCCGCCCGACAATGCAGACGCGGCGAGGACAAATCTGCCGGGAGCAGATTTGAACGCTGCTTGCAGCGGCCCCGAAGGGGCGAGGCCCAGGGTGGGCCGAGTAATTTCCGCACAGCGGACAGACGGTGTTAAGCAAGGGCGCGGGTGGAGGGGCCGCGCCTTCGGCCCCTCCAATTGCCGTTCATTGTAGTAACAGAGAAATTCGGGGGATTTACGGCAATTCATCCTGCACGTCACGTAAAGAGACTGGATAAAAAATACCAGTCAGGCTTAAGTGACCGGCATTAGGCCTATTTTTCCGGCTTTTTTGGGCGTTTGCCGCGTCAAGGCTGTTTGGCTTTCTGCTTCTCTTCTTTCAGCTTGTGCTCCAGCTCCACCAACTGTTCCGGCGAGACGGCGGGATAACCCTGGGCGTCTTCCGGCACGGTGTGCATGGCGGAGATCGGGATCAGCGGGCCGAGGAAGCGCGGCTCGCGCTTGAGGATGTACAGATCGGTCAGCGCGCCCAGACGGGCGAAGATCTCGCGGGCGCGCACCGTCATCATGTCCTTCGGCGACGGCACCGCGTAACACTGCGCCTGAATGCCCATGTGCAGGGCGATAAACAGCGCGCGCTCGCAGTGGAAGCGCTGGGTGATGATGATGAAATCGTTGGTGTCGAACACCTTGCGGGTGCGCACGATGGAATCCAGGGTGCGGAAGCCGGCGTAATCCAGCACGATATCGCTCGGCGCCACGCCGGCGGCGATCAGATCGCGGCGCATGGTCATCGGTTCGTTATAGCTTTGCTGGGCATTGTCGCCGCTCAGCAGCAGGTATTTCACCTTGCCGCTGTTATAGGCGTTGATCGCTCCCTGAATGCGGTAACGGTAATACTGGTTGATCACGCCGGTGCGATAATACTTGGCGGTGCCGAGCACTACGCCGACCTGGCGATGCGGCAATTCCTGCAGTTCGTCGTAGACGTAAGGCGCGGTTTTCCAGCTGATCCAGCGATCGAGCGCAATAGCCGAGCCCATCAACACCGCAATGATGATGAACAGGCTGATTATCAGGCGTTTCCACATGTTGTTGCCTTACGCGCGCCGGGCTGAAAAAGATGGATCAAGGCTACTTTACCTGACCGACCGACGCAAGACGCGAACCGCCTGAAGCACGCGCGTCGCCGCATTTTTCGACGGTTTTGCCGCACAAAAAAGCCCGGCGGAGCCGGGCTGGGTCATTTCAGCGCGTCAATCAGAACGAGGTGCGCTTATAGCTGCGGTACTGCGGCCGCCAGAAGTTGTGCTCGATGGCTTTCGACAGTGCGTCTTCGGAGGTGACGATCGCCACACCCTGCAGCTGCGCCGCTTTGCCCACTTCCATGGCGATGCACTTGGATACGCCCTGAATATCGTCGATATTCGGCAGCAGCGCGCCGTGGCCGTCGGTCGCCAGCGGCGAACAATCCGCCAGCGCGCGGCTGGCGGCCATCAGCATGGCGTCGGTGACGCGGGTGGCGCCGGAGGCCAGCACGCCCAAACCGATGCCCGGGAAGATGTAGGAGTTGTTGCACTGGGCGATCGGGTACAGCTGCTCTTTGTAGCTTACCGGCGCAAACGGGCTGCCGGTCGCGACCAGGGCGGCGCCGTCGGTCCAGTTGATGATGTCTTCCGGACGGGCTTCCACGCGCGAGGTTGGGTTGGACAGCGGCATCACGATAGGGCGTTCGCAGTGCTTGTGCATCTCGCGGATCAGCTCTTCGGTAAACAGCCCCGGCTGGCCGGAAACGCCGATCAGAATGGTCGGCTTGGCGTTGCGCACCACGTCCAGCAGCGAGATGGCGTCGCTGGCGGTTTCCCAACCGGCCAGGTTGTCGCTCTTCTGCACCAGCTTGCTCTGGAAGTCGAGCAGGTTCGGCAGTTTGTCGGTCAGCAGGCCGAAACGGTCAACCATGAATACGCGGGCGCGCGCTTCGTCTTCGCTCAACCCCTCGGACTTCATCTGCGCGATGATCTGCTCGGCGATGCCGCAGCCGGCGGAACCGGCGCCGAGGAAGGTGACGGTCTGATCGCGCAGCTGGCTGCCGGCGGCGCGGCTGGCGGCGATCAGGCTGCCGAGGGTGACCGCGGCGGTGCCCTGGATGTCGTCGTTAAAGCAGCAGATCTCGTCGCGGTAGCGGTTCAGCAGCGGGGTGGCGTTGTTCTGCGCGAAGTCTTCGAACTGCAGCAGCACGTTCGGCCAGCGGCGTTTGACCGCCTGAATAAACTCTTCGACGAAGGCGTGGTATTCCTCGCCGGAGATGCGCGGATGGCGCCAGCCCATGTACAGCGGATCGTTGAGGCGCTGCGGGTTGTTGGTGCCGACGTCCAACACTACCGGCAGGGTATAGGCCGGGCTGATGCCGCCGCAGGCGGTATACAGCGACAGCTTGCCGATGGGAATGCCCATGCCGCCGATGCCCTGGTCGCCCAGGCCGAGAATGCGTTCGCCGTCGGTCACCACGATCACCTTGACGTTCTGCTTGGTGGCGTTTTGCAGCATGTCATCGATGCGATCGCGGTTCGGGTAGGAGATGAACAGCCCGCGCGCGCGGCGGTAGATATCGGAGAAGTGCTCACAGGCCTCGCCGACGGTCGGGGTGTAGATGATTGGCATCATCTCGCTCAGGTGCGAGTCCAGCAGGCGATAGAACAGGGTTTCGTTGGTGTCCTGGATGTTGCGCAGGTAGATGTGCTTATCGTTATCGTTCTTGAAATCCTGATACTGACGGTAGGCGCGTTCCACCTGTTCTTCGATGGTCTCCACCGCTTCCGGCAGCAGGCCGTGCAGGTTGAAGTGGCTACGTTCTTCCTCGGTGAAAGCGCTGCCTTTGTTCAGCAGCGGAAATTCCAGCAGAATCGGGCCGGCGTAAGGGATGTAGAGCGGGCGTTTGCTTTCGTATTCTAGTTCCATCAGTTTTACTCTTCACGTATCAGATAACTGTATTGCCGACGATCCTAAAAGATAAAGAGAAGATGTACAGCATTTGTTGCCCGATGATGAACCAGGTTGGCGTAATTATCGACAATCAAATGATTTTTTAACTAAAGAAAGTGTCTCTGGCGGCGTCGGGGCATTGTATTTGGCGGGCGGTGCTGTTAACGGCGGAACCGGATGGCCCCGCCGTCGTGCGCTTAGAAGGCGGCGCGGCTGACGTTTTGGCAACCCAGCGCCGCCAGGGTGACGCGGGTGGCGTCCCATTGGCTGATGCTCGCGTCCTGCGGCTCGGCCAGGACGGCGCGACGGATAGCTCGGCAGTCGCCGCCGGAGAGGTTCAGCAGGATCAGCGCGGCCTGCAGCGGCGGCAGGCTCGGGTTAAAAGCGGCGTTTTCCGCATAGCGGCCGGCGTAGATATTGCCGTCTGCCGTTTCCAGCGCCACGCCGCTGTGGGCGTTGCTGTACGGCGCGTGGCTCCGGTTGGCCGCCGCCAGCGCCGCTTGCGTCAGCGCATCGTTCAGCGGCAGTTGATGCCCGTGATTGACCTCGTCCATCAGCAGTGAAGCGACATCCAGATCTTTCGGGCCGAAGGCGTCCGGCAGATAGTCCGCCAGCGTGGCCGGCGCGCGGCCAGGTAAACGGATTTGCAGCGCGCCGCCGCTGTTCAGCTCATTCATAAACTGGCGGCAGTGGCCGCACGGCGTATAGTTGACGGTGATCGAGGCCAGCGCTTTTTCGCCGCGCAGCCAGGCGTGAGTCACTGCGCTTTGTTCCGCATGTACGGATTGCTGCAGCGGCGCGCCGCTGAATTCCATATTGGCGCCGAAATAGAGATTGCCGCTTTGCCCGCGCGCGATGGCGCCGACGTGGAAATGCGATATCGGGGTTAACGAGCAGGCCGCCGCCAGCGGCAGCAGCGCGAATGCCAGCGCGTCATCGTCCAACCCGCAACCTGAGCGGATCGCCGCCGCTTGCTCGGCCGTGAACATCGCCGGAAAGTCGGACGCGTCCAGATAGGGCTGCAGGGCGGATTGCAGTGTCGCGGGCAGTGCGCTGAAAGCGGTGTGAAAACGCGGATGCATGGAAGGTCTCTCTACAGGTTAACGGGATCACATTCTAGGCAGGCCAGAGACATTAAAGTGTGATCAATATCTCTTAAATGATGAAATCAATGTAATAAAAGGCGTAAATGCGAGATGTATCGCAAGTTTCATCCTGATCAACCGAACAGATGCAACAGCACCGGAAACACAAACGGCGCCAGCAGCGAGGTGATGATGCCGCAGATCACCAGCGCCAGCGAGCCGAAGGCGCCCTCCTGATAGTCCATCTCCGCGCAGCGCGCGGTGCCCAGCGCGTGGGAAGCCGTGCCCATCGCCAGGCCACGCGCCGAGGGGGTCGTGATTTTCAACAGGTTGAACAGCGTGTGGCCGAACACAGCGCCGAGGATGCCGACGAAAATAACGCAAACCGCGCTGATCGCCGGAATGCCGCCGAGCGAGTCCGCGACGGCCATCGCGATCGGTGTAGTGACCGATTTCGGCAAGATAGAGGCGGCGATTTCCGGCGTGGCGCCCAACCACAGGGCGATGGCGCCGCCGCTGATCATGGCGGTCAGGCTGCCGATGAAGCACACCGTGATAATTGACTTCCAGCGTGCGCGGATTTGGTGCAACTGCTCATACAGCGGGAAGGCCAGCGCGACGACCGCCGGCTGCAGCAGATCGTTGAGGATCCTGCTGCCCTGGAAGTAGCGCTCATAGGAAATGCCGCTGAGCAGCAGCAGCGGGATGATCACCGCCATGGACACTAGCAGCGGATTGAGCAGCGGCATGTTCAACTTGCGCGCCAGCCAGCGCGCGGCGAAATAGACCGCCAGCGTCAGCGGCAGCGACCACCAGATTTCGTGGATCATGAGTTGCCCTCCGTGTCGTCGGGCTTGCCGGCAATGCGGCGCTCGCGGTGAAAATAGTGTGAGGTATAGCCGACCACCACCAGCACCATCAGCGTGCTGATCAGGCAAGAAATGACCAGCGGGCCCAGATGCGCGACGATCTGGTCGTAATATTTCATCACGCCGACGCCGATCGGCACGAACAGCAGCACCATGTAGCGGATCAGCAAATGACAGCCGGGTTTAACCCATTTGGCCGGCAGGATCTGGGTGGAGAGCAGCGCGAACAGCAAGAGCATGCCGATGATGCTGCCGGGAATGGCGAAAGGCAGCAGCGCCGCCACTGCGTTGCCGACGAACAGACACAGGTAGATGAGGAGCAGGGCCCTGAGGTATTTCCAGCACAGTGTGAGCACGTTGGCCATTGTCTTTTCCCGTTTAACTGACGCATTCATCATACAATTAAACTGTGAGCCACGCCACAGATCGCACTATGAATTCTCGCTATGCCTGCCATGCGCGATCGGCGGGTTGACATCCTGCTTTGAGAGTTGCAGGCAGGGTCAGCGCGCGTCTTCGGCCGTTGCCGCAGAACGTTCAGCCAAACGATGGCCGAGGAAGAAAAACAGCAGGCTGAGCAGCGCGGCGACGATCAGCATCACGAACATCAGCGGCGGCGCGGCGTAGCTGAGCATGACCCCGCACAGCACCGGGTTGATGGCGCCGCCCAATGCGCTGAGGTTCTGTACGCCATAGTAGCTGCCTTTCAGGTGCGGCGGCGCGATAAAGTCGATGAACATGTATTCCACCGGGATAACGATGATCTCGCCTAAGGTAAACACCGCCATCGCCGCCAGCCATAGCCAGACCGCCTGGCCGGCCACCATAAAACCGAGCAGCCCGACGATGAAAAACAGCGTGCCCAGCGCCAACCAGCGCAGCATATTCTCCTGGCGCATGCCGCGGCTGAGCAGGTATTGCAGGGCGATGACGATACCGGCGTTGACGATCATCACCAACCCGATGATTTTGTAGGCGAACTCGGCGCTGGAGACGGTGATCAGGTACTGCGACAGATAGCCTGTGAACTGACCGAACACCACCGCGCCCAGCGTGCTGCCGAGGGTGAAGTAGATCAGCCGTCGATCGCTTCGCAAGATGGCCAGCGTTTGACGGAAGTTGGCCAGCGCGGCCGGTGCGGCGGCGCTGGGTGCCGGGCGCTGTTCACCACCGCGCAAGCGCAGGCTCAGCGCCGTCACCGTCGCCAGCGCCAGGCCGCCTGACAGGTAGAACGGCAGCAGCGGACTTAGCCCGGCCACCAGAACGCCGAGCGCAGAGCCGATCGCCCAGCCGACGTTGACCAGCGTGTAGTTGATTGAGAAAGCCTTGATGCGCTGCTCGACCGGCAGCCAGTCGGCGAAACAGGCCTTAATGGTGATGCTCAGCACCGAATAACAGGTATGCAGGATCGCCAGCACCACGATCACGCCGCCGGGACGCGGGATCCAGGGAATGGCGAAGAAACTCAGCGCGAACAATAAAATCGACAGCAGGATCAGGCGGTTTTTGCTGAATTTGTCCACCAGATAGCCGCCGTACAGGCTGGCGATGATGCCGAGGGTGAGGCTGACGCCCAGGATCACGCCCACGCTTTTCGGCAACAGCTGGAAGTGCTCGGTGAGGTAGATGGTGATGAACGGCAGCGTGACGCCGCGGCCGATGGTCAACACCAGCGAACTGGCCAGCAGTACGTTGATCAGCGAGGGGAATCCCTTCATTTGAAACCTGTTTATGCATACAGTTATTGGGCGATGCAGATAACATAGCGCATTTTGGCGGGGACGGAAGGGGGCTGCCGATATTTATCTGAAAAACAGAGGCTGCGTCGGCAGCCTCGTGAAAAACAGCATTATTTACCGTGTTCGGCCTGCAGCGTGGCGAACCACGGCTGAACGAAATCGCTGCTGCTGCCCCAGCCGGGGATGATCTTCGCCAGGCCGGCGACGTTGACCGGCCCCGGTTGCGCCAGCAGCAGCGCCTGCGGAATGATCGCCGCTTTGAACTGATAGTTGTCCGGCGTGCTTTCCCCGGCGATCTTGTTGGCCACCAGGCGCAGGTTGACCGCGCCGATCAGCTTCGGATCCACCGCCACGCTGACCTGCCACGGGCTGCCGGCCTCGCGCATCAGCTGTAAATCCTGATTGGAGATATCGATGCTGTACAGCTTGATTTCGGTGCGGCCGTTCTCTTTCAACGCCTTGTAAGCCCCTTGGGTAAAGGCGTCCCACGTGCCCCAGATGGCGTCGATCTTGCCTTTCGGGTATTTCGCCAGCACCGCGCCCACCTTATTGGCGGTATCGCCCTGCACGTCGGATGAGACCGCGCCGATCGATTCCAGCTCATGAATGCCCGGATGCTGTTTCAGCAACTGCTGATAAGCGGCCTGACGGCGTTCCATCGGCGGGAAGCCGGCCACCCACAGTTTGACAATATTGGCCTGGCCGTTGAAATCCTTCACCAGTTGGCCGAAGGAGGCATTGGCCAGTGAAGCGTCGTCCTGCTGCGAGACGGTGACGCCGGGAACGCTGCCGCTGACGTCGGTATCGAAAGCCGCGACGGCGATGCCGGCCGCCGCGATGCGCTTGACCAGGTCGGTGGAATAGGGGGCTCGCCCCTGCGAGAGAATGATGCCGTCATATTTCTGGCTGATAGCCTGATTGACGAAGTCCTGGAAGCGCGCGTCGTCGCCATTGCTGAGGAAGGTATCCACCTTAAAGCCCAGCTTGCGCCCTTCCTGAATGGCGCCCGCCAAAAATTGCGTGGTGTTGTCGTCGGATCCGAGGTTGCGGATCACCGCGATGCGCACCGGCCCCTGATGCTGAGCGATGGCGGCGGGTACGGTGGCGTTTTCCGCCGCCTGCAGCGGCAGGGCGGACAACAGACTGAGGGCGAGCAGCGAAGTCTTGAGGTTTTTCATTATTATAGGCTCCAAAAAAGCAGGGAAACGATCCCGGTGAAGGTCTGTTATAGCAGTCTTTCTGTCTGGACGTCTATTTTGGGTTTCGGAGCATCATAGCCGGATGCGGCGGGCAGGGGAATCAGGGCGGTTATGACTTTTTCTTCATGCTTATAACGTGGGGGTTGGGGCAATAAAAAAAAAAAGGGCCGAGCAAGCTCGACCCTCCCTATGCCGCGCATCTGCGCGATTACTTGACCTGCATGCCAGGCTGCGCGCCGCTGTCCGGGCTCAGCAGGAAGATCTCTTTCCCGCCAGGGCCTGCCGCCATCACCATGCCTTCTGACACGCCGAAGCGCATTTTACGCGGCGCCAGGTTGGCGACCATGATGGTCAGACGGCCTTCCAGCGCTTTCGGGTCCGGGTAAGCGGAGCGAATGCCGGAGAAGATTTGGCGCGATTCGCCGCCCAGATCCAGCTGCAGCTTCAGCAGCTTGTCGGAGCCCTCGACAAAGTCGGCGCTCTTGATCAGGGCGATACGCATGTCGACCTTGGCGAAGTCGTCGAAGGTGATGGTTTCCTGGATCGGATCGTCAGCCAGCGGGCCGGTCACCGGCTTGGCGGCGGCCATGTCTTCTTTCGAGGCGCTGACCATCTCGTTGACCTTGTCCAGATCGATGCGGTTGAACAGCGCTTTGAACGCGTTCACCTGATGGCCCAGCAGCGGCTGCGGGATCGCGTCCCAGCTCAGCTCGGCGTTGAGGAACGCTTCGGCGCGTTCGGTCAGCGAAGGCAGCACCGGCTTAAGGTAAGTCATCAGCACGCGGAACAGGTTGATGCCCATCGAGCAGATGGCCTGCAGATCGGCGTCGCGGCCTTCTTCCTTCGCCACCACCCACGGCGCCTGCTCATCCACATAGCGGTTGGCCAGATCGGCCAGCGCCATGATTTCGCGGATTGCGCGGCTGAACTCGCGGGCGGCGTAGGCTTCGGCGATGCTCTGTGCCGCGTCGACGAAGGTCTGGTACAGCGCCGGATCGGCCAGGGTGTCGGCCAGCTTGCCGCCGAAGCGCTTGTTGATAAAGCCGGCGTTGCGCGAAGCCAGGTTCACCACCTTGTTGACGATGTCGGCGTTGACGCGCTGCACGAAGTCTTCCAGATTGAGATCGATGTCGTCAATGCGTGAAGAGAGCTTGGCGGCGTAGTAATAGCGCAGGCAGTCGGCGTCGAGGTGCTGCAGGTAGGTGCCGGCCTTGATGAAGGTGCCGCGCGACTTGGACATCTTGGCGCCGTTCACCGTCACGTAACCGTGCACGAACAGGTTGCTCGGTTTGCGGAACTGGCTGCCTTCCAGCATCGCCGGCCAGAACAGGCTGTGGAAGTAGACGATGTCCTTGCCGATAAAGTGGTACAGCTCGGTGGTGGAGTCTTTGCGCCAGAACTCGTCGAAGTCCAGATCGCCGCGCTTGTCGCACAGGTTCTTGAAGGAGCCCATGTAGCCGATCGGCGCGTCCAGCCAGACGTAGAAGTATTTGCCCGGCGCATCCGGGATTTCGAAGCCGAAGTAAGGCGCATCGCGGGAGATGTCCCACTGCTGCAGGCCGGATTCGAACCACTCCTGCATCTTGTTCGCTACCTGCTCCTGCAGCGCGCCGGAGCGCGTCCACGCCTGCAGCATTTCGCTGAAGGCCGGCAGGTCGAAGAAGAAGTGCTCGGAGTCGCGCATCACCGGCGTCGCGCCGGAAACCACGGACTTCGGATCGATCAGTTCCGTCGGGCTGTAGGTGGCGCCGCACACTTCGCAGTTGTCGCCGTACTGGTCTGGCGATTTGCATTTCGGGCAGGTGCCTTTCACGAAACGATCCGGCAGGAACATGCCTTTCTCTGGATCGTACAGCTGAGAAATGGTGCGGTTCTTGATAAACCCGTTTTCTTTCAAGCGGCTGTAAATCAGGGTGGACAGCTCACGGTTTTCATCGCTATGGGTCGAATGATAGTTGTCATAGCTGATGCCAAAGCCGGCGAAATCCTGTTGGTGCTCCTGGCTCATCTCCGCGATCATTTCTTCCGGTTTAACGCCCAGTTGCTGCGCTTTCAGCATGATCGGCGTGCCGTGCGCGTCGTCCGCGCAGATGAAATGCACTTCGTGGCCGCGCATTCGTTGGTAACGCACCCAGATATCCGCCTGGATGTGCTCGAGCATGTGGCCGAGATGGATGGAACCATTTGCGTACGGTAGCGCGCACGTCACCAATAATTTTTTCGCGACTTGAGCCATAGTGAGAACTTGCTTTCTGTAATGAATAAAAGGGCCTTCGATGTTAACCGATCGCGCCCTTCGCTGCTAGGGCGGTTTCTTACAGGTTATACGCGCCAGCCGCCGCGCAGTTCTGGTATGCTTAGCCGGAAGCTACCCATTCAAAATCAAGGAGCCGGGATGAACGCAAAATCCCCTGAGCAGACCAACCCCGAAGTTCTGCGCGCCCTGGTGACCGGTGTACTGGCCGCCTTTGAACACCCGACGTTGAAAAACAACCTGACCGCATTGAAGGCTATCCATCACTGCGCGTTGCTGGACGATGTACTGCATATCGAACTGACGATGCCCTTTGCCTGGCAGAGCGGCTTTGAAGCGCTGCAGGCGAGCGTCGGCCCTGAGCTGCTGCGCGTGACCGGCGCCGGCGCCATCGATTGGAAGCTGAAACACGATATCACGACGCTGAAGCGCGCCAACGCGCAGGCCGGGATCAAAGGCGTGCGCAACATCATCGCCGTCAGCTCCGGCAAAGGCGGAGTGGGGAAATCCAGCACCGCCGTCAACCTGGCGCTGGCGCTGGCCGCCGAAGGGGCCAAGGTCGGCATTCTGGACGCCGACATTTACGGCCCGTCGATCCCCAATATGCTGGGCACCGAACACGAGCGGCCGACCTCGCCGGACGGTCAGCATATGGCGCCGATCATGGCGCACGGGCTGGCGACCAACTCCATCGGTTATCTGGTGACCGACGACAACGCCATGGTGTGGCGCGGCCCGATGGCCAGCAAGGCGTTGATGCAGCTGCTGCAGGATACGCTGTGGCCGGATCTGGATTACCTGGTGCTGGACATGCCGCCGGGCACCGGTGACATCCAACTGACGCTGTCGCAGAACATTCCGGTGACCGGCGCGCTGGTGGTCACCACGCCGCAGGATATCGCCTTGTTGGATGCCGCCAAAGGCATCGTAATGTTCGAGAAAGTGCATGTGCCGGTACTGGGCATTGTCGAGAACATGAGCGTGCATATCTGCAGCAACTGCGGCCACCATGAGCCGATCTTCGGTACCGGCGGCGCCGAGAAGCTGGTGCAGAAATATAACAGCCGTCTGCTGGGGCAGATGCCGCTGCATATCTCGCTGCGTGAAGATCTGGATCGCGGTACGCCGACGGTGATCAGCCGCCCGGAGAGCGAATTCGCCGACATGTATCGTCAATTGGCCGGCCGCGTGGCTGCGCAGATGTATTGGCAGGGCGAGGCGATCCCGACGGAGATTGCGTTCCGCGCGCTGTAATCAGCCTATCGCAATGCAAGAACCCGGCTTAAACGCCGGGTTTTTTATGGGGTACGGGTAGGCTTGTGCAGGTCGGCACGGATATAAGGGCGTTCGATCTGCGCCAGCGTTTTGGCGATATGTTCCAGCAATCCCTGGGTGGGGGCCGGCTGCCGCTGCCCCATCAGCGCCAACGGCAAGGCCAGCGCAATGGCCAAATGCGACCAGGCAAGCTGTGGTCGCGCTTTCCCTCGCTGCAGCCATAAAAACAGCGCACTGGCCAGGTAGCCTAAAATCAGCCCGCTGATGACCTCGGATACCGAATGCACGCGGATTTCCAGGCGCGACACGCCGATGGTGAAAGGCAATATCCACCCGGTCAACAACGCGATGCTGCGCACCGGATGGGAAAATCGACCGGTTAAAGCCCAAAGCAGCGGCGGCCAGATGCTCGCGGCGAGGGCCGAATGGCCGCTGAATCCAGTGAAGTCATAACTTGCGCTACCAATGCCCCAGCCCATAAAGGCCAACTTGGACAGGCAGACCAGCCCGCCGGTGAAACCGAAGATCAGCGCCCATTGCCAGCCTGCCGCGCGAGTGGCGGGAAACACGATCAGCAACAAAAACAGAATCAGCGCGCAGGGCAGCAGCAGCATACTGTCGCCGAAAAAAGTCAAAAAATACCAATCCAGCACATCACTCTCCGATGAAAGACTACGGGGTCCCTAAGTCAGCGCAGGAGTGTAACCTGTTGCGGGGCATTGCCCTAGCCGTGAGATTCTTAAAATGTCATATCGCCGGTACGGCGCGATAGCCTGAATTCGCCCGCCGTCGCGCAATATACAGTGGCGCAAACCCCGACGACTCCCTATAATTGTCGCGTTTTAGTTCCCTCCCTTCACATTACGAAATCAGGTCTTTAATTTTATGACTGACAATCCGCATCAGTGCGTCATTATTGGTATAGCTGGCGCATCTGCCTCCGGAAAAAGCCTTATTGCCAGCACGTTGTACCGCGAACTCCGCGAGCAGGTCGGCGATGAGCACATCGGCGTTATTCCAGAAGACAGTTACTATAAAGACCAGAGTCACCTGACCATGGAAGAACGGGTCAAAACCAACTATGACCACCCGAGCGCCATGGATCACAACCTGCTGTTCCAGCATTTGCAGATGCTGAAGGCCGGCAAAGCGATCGAACTGCCGCTGTACAGCTACACCGAGCACACGCGCAAGAAAGAAACCGTCCACCTGAAACCTAAAAAAGTCATTATTCTGGAAGGGATCTTGCTGCTGACGGATATCCGCTTGCGCCAGGAGATGAATTTCTCGATCTTCGTCGACACGCCGCTGGATATCTGCCTGATGCGCCGCATGAAGCGCGATGTCAACGAGCGCGGCCGCTCGATGGATTCGGTGATGGCGCAATACCAGAAGACCGTGCGCCCGATGTTCCTGCAGTTTATCGAACCTTCCAAACAATACGCCGATATCATCGTCCCGCGCGGCGGCAAAAACCGCATCGCGATCGATATTCTGAAAGCCAAAATCAGCCAATTCTTTGAATAATGCCGTTTAATGGCCGGGAATGTGTATTTCCGGCCGGTGGCCAACTATTTGCACCCCGGCGTAGACCTTTCGCCCGTTGTGTGGCAATTTTTGTTTAGTTACGCGTTTTGATGGAGAAGAGAGACATGAGACTGTGCGACCGCGATATAGAAGCCTGGCTGGATAGCGAGAAACTGGTGATTTCCCCGCGTCCGCCGCTCGAACGCATCAACGGGGCCACAGTAGATGTCCGTTTGGGCAACCAGTTCCGCGTGTTCAGCGGCCATACCGCGCCTTTTATCGATCTGAGCGGGCCGAAAGACGAAGTCAGCGCTGCGTTGGATCGCGTGATGAGCGACGAGATTGTCCTGCCGGAAGGCGAGGCGTTTTTCCTTCATCCCGGCGAGCTGGCCCTGGCGGTGACGTTCGAATCCGTGACGCTGCCGGACGATCTGGTGGGTTGGCTCGATGGCCGTTCTTCTCTGGCGCGCCTCGGGTTGATGGTGCACGTCACTGCGCACCGTATCGATCCGGGCTGGCACGGACGCATCGTGCTGGAATTTTACAACTCCGGCAAGCTGCCGCTGGCGCTGCGGCCGGGCATGCTGATCGGGGCCTTGAGCTTTGAACCGTTGTCCGGCCCGGCGGCCCGGCCATACAACAGCCGGCAGGACGCAAAATATCGCGATCAGCAGGGCGCAGTAGCCAGTCGAATCGACAAGGACTAACGGCGCGGGATGCACCGTCGGTGTGGCGCTGACAAGAGGGTGGCATGAGAAGATTACTGACGACATTGGCGATTTTACTGGTGGTTGTGGTGGCGGGGATGTCCGCGCTGGTACTGCTGGTCAATCCGAATGATTTTCGCGGTTACATGGTCAAAAAGGTCGAGCAGAAGAGCGGCTATCAGCTGACGCTCGAAGGCGACCTGCGCTGGCATATCTGGCCGCAGCTCAGCATTTTGGCCGGGCGCATGACGCTGACCGCGCCGGGCGCGAAAGCGCCGGTAGTGAGCGCGGAAAATATGCGCCTCGATGTCAAACTGTTGCCTCTGCTGTCGCATCAGCTGTTTGTGAAACAGGTGATGCTGAAAAACGCCGTCATTCTCCTCACACCCGATAGCGAAGAGCATTCGCAGATGGATGCCCCGATCGCGCCGGCCGGCACTGGCACAGACGCGGCAGATGCGGCCTGGAAGTTCGATATCGATAATCTGCGGGTCGTGGACAGTCTGCTGATTTGGCAGCGCGCCGACAATGAGCAAATTAATGTCCGGGATATCAATCTCACCCTGCAACAAACGCAGACGCGACAGGCGCAGCTGGAACTTTCCAGCCGGGTCAATCGCGATCAGCGCGACCTGACCTTCAGCATGGCGGCCGATGTCGACTTGCAGCAGTTCCCTCGCCAGATTGGCGCCAAAGTCACCCAGTTCAATTATCAACTGGCGGGTGCGGATATTCCGAACGGCGGTATTCAGGGAGAGGGCAATGCGCAGGTGGTCTATCAGCAGACGCCGGCGCAGATTGCCGTCAGCCAGCTGAGCGTCAGTGCCAATAACAGCCAATTGACCGGCGATATCAGCGCCACGCTGGGGGCGGTGCCCGGCTATGTGGTGAACCTCAATTCGGCTAACCTCGATCTCGATGCGCTCTCCGGATGGCAATCCAGCACCAATACCGCCGAACAACCCGCTGTGACTTCCGCGCCGGTGATCGCCAGCCAGGTTGACGATCGGCAGCAGAATTTAGAGGCGCTGCGCGATTTCAATGCGCAGTTGAATCTGCAGGCCGCGCAGTTGACCTATCGCGGTATGAACGTCACTCAGTTGGCCGTCGTGGCGGACAACCAACGCGGACTGCTGACGCTGCATAAACTCGCCGGACAATTGGCCGGCGGTGATTTCTCCTTGCCGGGCTCGCTGGACGCGCGCGGCAATAAACCGGTGATCAGCGTGCAGCCGGCGCTGAACCAGGTTGAACTGGGCACGGTGCTCAAAGCCTTCGACATGCCGCAGATGTTGACCGGCAAATTCAGCATGAAAGGGGATTTGACCGGCGATCGCCTCTCTTCACAGTCATTTGAGCGCCGCTGGCGCGGTACGGCGCAGCTGGCGATGCAGGATGCGCAACTGCATGGCCTGAACATTCAGCAGCTGATCCAGCAGGCTGTGGCGCGCAACGATAACAGCGTGCGCGGGCAAGACAGCTATCAGCGTTATACCGAGGTCAAAAACGTCTCGGCGCAGGCCAGTCTGAATCAGGGCACGATCAAGCTCAGCGGTCTGACGGCGGATTCTCCTTTGCTGGCGCTGACCGGCGCCGGCAGCATCGATATGCCGGGCAAACAGTGCGATATGGCGCTTAACGTGCGCGTCACCGGCGGATGGCAAGGGCGAGGCGAGCTGATCGAGCAACTGCAAAAAACGCCGATCCCGCTGCGGGTCTATGGGCCGTGGCAACAGCTCAACTATCAACTGCAGGTCGATCAGGTGTTGCGTAAAACGCTGCAGGATCGGGCTAAAGATGCGCTGAACAAATGGGCTGAAAAGAACAAGGATTCGCGCGAAGGTCAGGATCTGAAAAAGCTGCTCGACAAGCTTTGAATAACATCAAGGGGGCTTTGCCCCCTTGATCTAACATGAGTGGAATTAATCGGCGATTTTTCCGTAACCTTTCCATACACCTGGAGAGCCTGATTCTACGCATCTCCAACCATCCCAGCTACCAGCTATGGGGAGATTATTTATGACTCTATCTCCTTGATTGTAACTACCAGATGTAGGCACCGCATTACTGTAAATTGTTCGCACATTGCTTGGGATTGAAATTTTCTGTTCTGCTCCTATTGACTCTTTCCCTACAACATTGTTTGCGTAATATACGCCATTAATGCAGTTAAAAATCACACTCCCTAGTACAGTACTATTTATAAATGAATGAGATAAATTTCTGTTATTGAGTTTATCATTGAAATAAACGTCTTTAGATGCGATAACACCATCAAAATGAACCCCAAGAGATGGATTGACCGAGCCATTTACTGACAATTGACCTATCGCGCCACCAAACCATCTTATAGAGCCCGCAGTTTTATTTAATATGACATCAGCTGCGTAGACGTTTGAAAACTGGTGATTTCCACCGTAGGCTGAAATTAATATATTTCCTGTGCGGCAATTGGATAAAGAAATAGCACCTCTTTTCCCCTCCGCTATGGTCTTAATATCACCACCTAATGCACGCCCTCCGCTTATCGTGGTTGCGCCATATCCTTTAATTAATACTGCATTTCTGAAACGAGAACCTGCGTGCTCGATTATTTGTACATCAGCACTATCAACCTCTAAAAAGTCTCTTTTCCCCCATTGATTTGGGTTTCTAACCTCAGCATGTGTTTGGGTGAACATGAGGCCAATTCCACTTTTAATGCGAACATAAGGACTACACTTATTATTTTCTATTTGACAGTTATTAAATCTTATCATGTTGCATGCATCATTTTTTATTGTGCTCGTTAATAATAATGCAGGATGTGTTGTTTGCGAATTATCGCTAGCATCACCGTTAGAATAACCTCCATCTTGAATATTAGTTGCTTCAAAAACAGAGTCTTGTACTTTATCCAACCAAAGATTGCAACCATGAAAAGAGTAGATCTGTAGATTATTGGTATAAATATATCCGACATTATTAATACGTAGGGCGCTCAACGTATAGTTATTACCATCGAACGAAATATTTTCTATTCTTAATCCCCAGCTGAATATTTTTTCATGATTATATTCTAAAAGTATCGTGTCGGGATTTTTAGGGTCTTCGCTTGGCGATATTATACAGTTTCTTGTATTGCTCCCTCTCAGAACTCCTGCCCAATTACCAGGTATCCGCAATATTCCTGGCTTGAGGTAAGTGACGCCGCTCGGAAAAACTAATTCAACTCGGTAGTTATTTACCATTGACTCTTGGAGAATATTTGAGTTGTCCTCGCCGTACTGAGCTGAACCGACCCTGACACCTAGCCATTCAATTGGCCAAATATTTGTCGATACGGAGTCAACTCGTATCCAACACCAGCTTTCATCAACCCTAACAACAATGCCATTTTTTTCTTTTAGGTCTTTTGATCGAGCAGAATAAAACTCCCCCCCTCCTGTCGATTTAATGTCATTAGTTGAGTAAAAGCTAACCACATCAATTTTTTGCCCAGGAAATTGAGGGGTTATTTTTCTTAATGTATCAATGTCGGGGCAGCGGCCTATATACTTGGCACCATCGTAGCCGGATAGTTTTGATGAGAGGACAGATAAACTGTTACTTGAAGATAGATCTTGTTCTGTGCTGCTGGATATAATACTTCTGACATTATCTTCAGCATAAGATTTTCCTACTAAAATACCTGAAGTGCTTGCTATAATAGTTTTTACCAAATCTCTTCTGTTCATATGTCCACCCATAAAAAACACTGTCAGATGACGGTCATCTGCGATAGTAGCATCTGATAAAAGCTTGTAAATCACAAGTTGTTAAATGTTTTTTCAAGGTGTTACTGAATTGTTTTTATAAAAAGAGATGGCGTTATTATTAGATTATTCTTGTTGTTCAAGGTGTAATCAATTAATTGAGAGATTTCCTATTTTGTTTGATTTGTATCACGATTAAGGCGTTCAGTTTCCATAGTCTATATTGGTCTATTCTCTCCGGGGTTACTTATGATTGAGCTCGCTATTGGGATTACCGTTGCTGCCTGTGTGGGCCGTTACATTATCAAGGGATATTCCGCTACCGGCGTCTTGTTGGTGGGAGGGCTGCTGCTGCTCGGCATCAGCGCCCTGATGGGGAAAACGCTGTTGCCGTCCGGCGCCGCCTCAACCGGCTGGCGCGCGACCGACATGATCGAATACGTCAAGATTTTGCTGATGAGCCGCGGCGGCGATCTCGGCATGATGATCATGATGCTGTGCGGCTTTGCCGCCTACATGACGCATATCGGCGCCAACGACGTGGTCGTCAAGCTGGCTTCGCGTCCGCTGCAGATGATCAATTCGCCTTATCTGCTGATGGTGGCGGCGTATTTTGTCGCTTGCCTGATGTCGCTGGCGGTCTCTTCCGCCACTGGCCTCGGCGTGCTGCTGATGGCGACGCTGTTCCCGTTGATGGTGAACGTGGGCATCAGCCGCGGCGCGGCGGCTGCCATTTGCGCTTCGCCGGCGGCGATTATTCTGGCACCGACCTCCGGCGACGTGGTGCTGGCGGCCAAAGCGGCGGAGATGCCGCTGGTGGACTTCGCGTTCAAAACCACGCTGCCTATCTCGATTGCCGCCATTGTCTGCATGGCTGTGGCGCATTTTTTCTGGCAGCGTTATCTCGACAGAAAGAGCAATGAACAGCATCACATCATGGACGTCAGCGAAATCAAAACCCATGCGCCGGGATTTTACGCGATATTGCCGTTTACACCGATCCTCGGCGTGCTGATTTTCGACGGCAAATGGGGACCGGAGCTGCACATCATTACCGTGTTGGTGGGTTGCATACTGTTGGCGGCATTGATTGAGTTCGTGCGCAGTTTCAGCGCGAAACAGGTATTCAGCGGCCTGGAAGTGGCTTATCGCGGCATGGCGGACGCATTCTCCAGCGTGGTCATGCTGTTGGTGGCCGCCGGGGTCTTCGCGCAAGGGTTGAGCACCGTCGGCTTTATCAGCGGGTTGATCGGGCTGGCGCAGTCGTTCGGCACCGGCGGTTTGATCATGATGTTGGTGCTGGTGGTGATCACCATGCTGGCGGCCATGACCACCGGCTCCGGCAATGCGCCGTTCTATGCGTTTGTCGAACTGATCCCGAAACTGGCGGCGCAAATGGGCGTTAACCCGGCTTATCTGGTGATCCCGATGCTGCAGGCGTCTAACCTCGGCCGCACGCTGTCGCCGGTCTCCGGCGTGGTGGTGGCGGTCTCCGGCATGGCGAAAATCTCACCGTTCGACGTGGTGAAGCGCACTTCGGTGCCGGTGATTGTCGGGCTGGTGGTGGTGATCGTGGCGACGGAGTTGCTGGTTCCCCAGTAAAACCAAGGCCGGGCAATACCCGGCCTCAATGTTAAACCTCGTAGTCCTCCGGTGGGGGAGGCGGGGTGATTTTCACTTTCAGGATACGGTGGCTGTTGACCTCCAACGGCTCGAACAGGTAGTCACCGATCGTGATTTGTTCGCCTTCTTGCGGCACGCGCTGGCTGTGTTCCATCAGCAGCCCCGCCAGCGTGTGGTATTCGCGCTTTTCTTCCAGCGGCATCGGCAGGTACAACACCAGATCTTCCAGCGGCATATAGCCGTTGGCGATCCAGCTGCCGTCCTCGTTTTGCTGAATGTCGTGGCGTGCATCCACCTCTTCGCCGGCCTCCGGCAAGTTGCCGGCGATGGTTTCCATCACGTCCGTCAGGGTGACGATGCCTTCGACGGAACCGAACTCATCGACCACAAAGGCAAAGTGCGTCTGTGCCTGGCGGAATTGCTCAAGGGCGCTCAACAGCGTGAGCTGTTCCGGGAAGATCAACGGTTGGCGTATCAGCGCGCGCAGATCCAGCGGCGCCTGCGCCAGCTGCTGTTTGAGGACGTCGATAGTGTGAATAACGCCCAACGGCTCATCGCTGGCGCTGCTTTCTACCACCACGATGCGCGTGTGTTGATTGCGCTCCAGCAATTGCGTCAGCTTCTCCTGCGGATCGTTCAGCTCAAGGTATTCGACGTCGTGACGCGAGGTCATGATGCTGCTGACCGTGCGCTGCGCCATACCCAGCACGCGTTCGATCATGCGCCGCTCTTGCTGATTGAAGATCTCGCCGTTTTCGCTGTCGCTGTCGGCCAGCAGATTGGCGGAATGACTGTCGACCTCGGCTTCTTCATGTTTGCCGCTCAGCATGCGTAGCACCGCCTCGGCGGTACGCTCGCGCAGCGGCCGCACCTTCGACAGGAAACGACGGCGGTTGAATTGCGCCAGTTGGTTCAATGCTTCGATCATCACCGAGAAGCCGATCGCCGCGTAGAGATAGCCTTTCGGAATGTGGTAGCCGAAGCCCTCCGCCACCAGGCTGAAACCGATCATCAGCAGGAAGCTCAGGCACAGAATGACGATAGTCGGGTGAGCGTTGACGAAGCGCGTCAGCGGCTTGCTGGCCAGCAGCATCAGGCCGATGGCGATACAGACCGCGATCATCATCACCGCCAGGTGGTCGACCATGCCGACCGCGGTGATCACCGAGTCGAGCGAGAAGACGGCATCCAGCACCACGATCTGCGCCACCACCGGCCAGAAGCGCGCGCCTTTGCGTGTGCCATGCTGTTCTTCATCCTTGCCCTCCAGCCGCTCGTTCAGCTCCATGGTGGCTTTGAACAGCAGGAATATCCCGCCGACCAGCATGATCAGATCGCGGCCGCTGAAGGGGTGTTCTGCGACGATGAACATCGGTTTGGTCAGCGTCGCCAGCCACGAGATGGAGGCGAGCAACGCCAGACGCATCACCAGCGCCAGCAACAGACCGACGACACGAGCCTTATCTCTTTGTTGTTTTGGTAGTTTATCCGCCAGAATGGCGATGAAGACAAGGTTGTCTATACCCAGAACGATTTCCAGCACGACCAATGTGGCCAGGCCGGCCCAAATTGTTGGATCAGCGATCCATTCCATACGCCCAATTTCACCTGTAAGTTCTACGGCTTATGCCGCACGGGAATGATGGGCGCTGAGGCGGTAAAATTCAACTCTAATCCGGGGAGATGGATGAAAACAGGTTATTTCGGTAGAAAAAAACCAATAATTCAAAGCTCATTCAGGTGTACTTGGCATCATGGAGAAACGCTGTATGAGAATGCTAACTAAGCTGTTCATAAAAGACACACGCTTTAAATATCAATGATATCAACGTATTGAAATAGGATTCTTATGCTATTATTTGCACGGCTCCAGCGAGTTAGTAGTCTTATTCTGAAAACACCTAGCCACGGGTATCTAAGGCTTGTATCAGCAAGTCAATAGTATAAGAATCTTAGCCATATAAGCGAAGATAACTCGCGTTTTTTGGTTATAAGGGCATAGATTCTCGTTGTTCTTCAAGCTGCGAAATACCAACGTGTGATGCGCGCTCTTTGTCATGTACAGAAGTGTGCTTAGCGTTCATTGGATTGTGTACAGGAATTTTCATAACAGCGTTTTGGCAGCTATAAGCCAAGGGCGGTAGCGTGTCTGATCGAATTGTTTGCGCTGCCATATTTTGCCTAAAATTCGTTGTTTATACTATATAAATCAGTTAATTGCTTGTGGAAGTGGAAATGCAGAAAAGACTGAAAGCTGTGATCCCAGTGGCGGGTTTAGGAACTCGGATGTTGCCGGCCACCAAGGCGATCCCTAAAGAAATGTTGCCGGTGGTCGATAAGCCACTTATCCAATACATTGTCAGCGAGTGTGTTGCCGCTGGTATCAAAGACATCGTATTGGTCACTCATTCGTCCAAGAATGCGATTGAAAACCATTTTGACACTTCTTTCGAATTGGAAGCCGTGCTGGAAGCGCGTGTAAAACGCCAGCTACTGGACGAAGTGCAAAACATTTGTCCGCCGGATGTGACTGTGATGCAGGTGCGCCAGGGGCAAGCGAAAGGGCTCGGGCATGCGGTATTGTGCGCGAAACCCATGGTAGGGGATTCCCCTTTTGTCGTCTTGTTGCCGGATGTGTTGCTGGATGACGCCACCGCGGATCTGCGTAAAGAAAACCTGGCTAAAATGATCCAGCGTTTTGAGGCGACAGGGTGCAGCCAAATCATGGTTGAACCGGTGCCAGAGCAGGATGTGTCAAAATATGGCGTAGTGGATTGTGCGGGAGTAGCACTGGCTGCAGGCGAAAGTGCGCCGATGTCGGCAGTGGTTGAAAAACCCTCGCGTGAGGAAGCGCCTTCTAACTTGGCGGTTGTGGGGCGCTACGTGCTTTCCGCCGCTATTTGGCCGCTGCTCGAGAAGACGCCGCCTGGCGCCGGCGATGAGATCCAATTGACCGATGCTATCGCCATGCTGATGGATGAGCAAATAGTGGAAGCCTTCCATATGAGCGGTAAATCACACGACTGCGGCGATAAACTCGGTTATATGAAGGCCTTTGTGCAATACGGTCTGCGCCATGCCACAGAAGGTGAAGATTTCTCGCGATGGTTGAAGCAGGCCTTGAATAACAACTAACATTGTGGCTGAGTACGTTCACAAGATTGAAGAGGACGAGCATGACGAAGTTGAAAGCTGTCATTCCTGTCGCTGGCCTTGGCATGCATATGCTACCGGCGACCAAAGCGATTCCTAAAGAGATGTTGCCGATCGTCGATAAGCCTTTGATTCAATATATTGTTAATGAGTGCGTAGCGGCAGGCATCAAAGAGATCATTCTGGTTACGCATTCATCTAAAAATGCAATAGAAAACCATTTCGATACGTCCTTTGAATTGGAAGCGATGCTCGAGGCACGCGTTAAGCGCCAGTTGTTGGATGAAGTCCAATCGATAACGCCGAAAGGCGTAACGTTGATGCATATTCGGCAAGGGCAACCTAAAGGGCTGGGTCATGCAGTGCTTTGTGCTAAACCACTGATCGGAGACTCTCCTTTCGTGGTGCTGTTGCCAGATGTGTTGCTTGACGATGCTAAAGCTGATCTTAGAAAAGATAACCTGCCGCACCTCATTTCTCGTTTCGAAGAGACGGGATTGAGCCAGGTGCTGATACAGCCTGTGGATGAGCGCATTTTGCGCAATTACTCCGTTGTGGAGTGCCAGAACAATGCGTTGCGGCAAGGTGAGTCTTCACCCATTACCGCGATTATCGAAAAACCGGACAGCGGTGTTCAACTAAAATCCAACTATTCAGCTGTTGGGCGCTATGTACTGTCAGACGCTATCTGGCCCATTCTGGAAAAAACCGAGCCGGGCGCCTGGGGGCGTATTCAGCTGACGGACGCTATAGCCGAATTACTGAAGTATCAGACGGTCGAGGCCACTGGATTGGTTGGCGAGTCGTTTAACTGCGGTGAGAAGCTTGGTTATCTACAGGCATTCGTGACTTATGGGATACGCCATCCAATACAGGGTGGCGCATTTCGAGAATGGCTTAAACAATTTGATTTTGGATCGCTGCCAGCTAAGTAACTACAGCCGTATAGAAATTATTTAAAAAAGTCGAGCAATCGGGAGTTTGCTCGTCTTTCTTTTTGCTACGTAAAAGTCCTTGATGTTAACAAGAGAAAATTAGTTTATTGTTTATGATAATCTAATTCGGTTAAACGAAGCCTCAATGTAATGTATCTAGAACCGCAATTCATTATGCTCTTTACATCATAAGGATAGGGGGCTGAAAGGGGAGGTGAGTTATGGGCGCTCGACGTCAGTTTTATTTTACTGAGAAGAGAACTCTAAGTGGTCAATAAAAAATTAATGGCGAAAAATACTTTCATGCTGTATGGTCGCATGTTGTTAATCATGTTTGCGACGCTATATACATCACGAATGGTTCTGGAAGCCTTGGGTGTTTATGATTTCGGTTTGTATAGTTTGGTCGGTAGTATAATCATACTGTTCTCGTTCATTCAGAATGTTTCGGCGTTGGCTACACAGCGTTTTCTATCTGTTGGCTTGGGAAAGATGGATTTTTCCTGGACGAGTAAAGTATTTAACGTCAGTATAATTGTTCATTTGATTATATGTGCCCTGATAATTATCATTGCAGAGACAGTCGGACTTTGGTTTTTGCTGCATAAGTTAAAAGTGCCAGAGGCAAGGCTCGATGATATATTTTGGGTCTATCAAATATCAATTCTTTCTTTGCTCTTCCAAATAATGCAAACGCCATTTATAGCATCAATGATTGCATGTGAAAAAATGGATTTATTCGCCAAGATCGGTATATTTGATGCCTTCCAGCGATGGTTTATGGTGTTTATTTTCTCGGTCTCGGTGACTGAAAATAAAATTATCTGGTATGCGATATTCTTGCTAATAGGCTATTTTCTTGTCTTTTCAGTTTATCTTAAGTTTTGTACTTCTCGGTTAAGTATTTGTAAAATAAATCTTCGCCAGAAGGATAGCGCGGGTTTGCTGAAGGAAATTTTCTTCTTCTCAAGCTGGTCGATGCTGGGATCACTAAGCGTGGTTGGGTTGTCTCAGGGGATAGCGTTGCTAACCTATTATTTTGTAGGCGTCGTAGCGAACGGTGCTGTCTGGTTAGCAGAACAAGTATTAATTGCCTTTAATAGAATTATCGGTACCTTGCAGACAGCATTTAACCCTCAAATAATAAAGCAGTATACGATTGGTAACCATCGTGAAGTAGAGTCTCTATTATCGCTATCTTGCAAACTAACTGCGTTTGTTGTCATGGTTTCTGCAATACCGGTTTTTATTGATGCGAAAATTATTGCCGGAATTTGGCTAAATACGCCTCCCGAGTATTTGGTCGGTCTTATAAAGATAGTAGCTATATATGTCCTGATAGATTCGATGTCGGGTCCTTATGTGACTGCAATCTATGCAGTGGGAAAGCTAAGGAACTATCAAATTATAGTTTCTTCAATCATGCTACTTTCTTTAGTACTGACACTAATTCTTTACTCTGCCGGCTACTCTATTTATATCGCAGTATCAGCACGAATATTTTGCACTTTAGGTTTATTGATTTTCAGAGTCATTTATGTAAGCAAGGTCATAGGGGTGAGCGTCAATCGTTTCTTATTATATGACTTCCCTCGATTGGTATTTGTAGCTCTGGTTTGTATCTTTTTTAGTCATTATTGTAGTTATTATATAGTAGGTGGTTTCTTCGGTGTCGTAAGTCTGGTGTTAATTAACCTCTTTGCCGTCTTGTTCATGTTCTCTATAATTATTGTGAGCAAAAAAGAGAGGGTAAATATTATCATGATGATTAAAAATCGGTTTAAACGGGTTTAATATATTAAGGTTGAATAATGAATAATGAATATGGCGTATTAACTTACGAAAGTGAAGTATATGTTAAGCGTAATTGGATTAACCTTGGGGACTATGTCCAAAGTACAGCTGCTAAACAATTCTTCCCGCATGTGGATAATTTCATCCCTCGTGACCATATGAATTCATATGCAGGCAATAAAACAAAAATGATTATGAATGCCTGGTATATGGATTTACCTGAAAATTTCCCACCATCAGATGATGTCAGTCCGTTATATGTATCGATACATATTAACTCGACTGTCGCAGAAAAAATGTTGACTCCGGCAGCGATCGAGCATTTTAAAAAGTACTCTCCCATCGGTTGTCGCGATTTTTATACACGTGACTTGTTACAAAAAAAAGGGGTTGATGCGTATTACTCGGGGTGTATGACATTAACCCTGGGAGAGACTTACAAGCGAAATAATGTTACTGATGATATCTACTTCATCGACGTAATGTATGACTCAAAGACGCTGCCTGAACTAATCCGTCAGCCTCTCCGCTTTGGTAAACGAATTCTAAATGGGCGTGCTTTTGAATTCACTCACCGTAAAAAAATACTAAATCAGTATTTCGATGCAGAATTATTAGAGCAAGCCAAGTTTGAAACACAAATTATACCGTATATTGATGCGAAGGAAGGGTTCAAGTTAGCCGATGATTTCCTACAACGCTTGGCTAATGCAAGACTGGTAGTGACGTCGAGAATTCACACAGCATTACCGTGCTTAGCTATGGGAACTCCGGTTATCTTCGTTAATGGCGGCTTCAAGAATAAGGTCGACAATTGTCGATTTGATGGTCTGTTTGACTTCTTCAATAGAATTGATGTTGATGATAAAGCTGAGTCGACTACAAACTTTGAGTATTCTGGTGAAAAAATAGGGCTTAGAACTGTTATCAAAAACAAAGACATTCACCTTCAATATGCAAATGAATTGATAGCAAAATGCAAAGATTTTGCACGGAGCTAATTTTTTGATGCTACACCGTAGCATGCTATTTAGCTTAATGCCTCGAAAATAAATCCTCGTCATTATATGGATATTGTCATAGCAAATTTTGTTTTATTTATAAAGCTTCAGCGCAAGTGTTCACCATATTCTAGTTGGATGATTTTTTCTTGGCCGCTATAGACATAGACATTTTTTAATATACTAATAAGGACTGCTTTGACTTTTAGCTATTAAAACAAAGTAGTCATTATTTTTATGAATACTGCCTATAAATAAAAACCAAATTGTAGTATAGGTACGGGTAGCCCTGCGTATGAATGATATGATAGAAAGTGATATTAAACTCTTTTCCTCAGCGCTTGAAGATTGTCCAGTATGTTTCATTTTTCCCTCCAAAATAGTGGGTGGACATGAGATTATGGCGATAGAACTTATCAAGTTACTGAGACAGCAAAAAGAATTTAAAGAAAGAAGTTTTCTGGCGTATGTTCCTAGCGATAATATAAAAATAAAAAAAACACTGTTAGAAAATGAAATTGCGTACGAATCATTTAAAGCTAATTTATTCAAACCCGAGTTTCTCCATGCTCTTTTTAATCCGGTATACGTACTGCGCTGCATAAGGTTGCTGCGTTCAACCCCAAAGGGAAGTAAAATCATTGTTGTTCAAGGTGATATTCTCCAGGGGGTGGGCTACTTTGTTGCGGGGAAATTGCTTAATAAAACTGTCAGTAGTTATATACCTTACGCTCATTCTTTCAAGAGAATGGCGGCAAAAGCTGCATGGTTAAAAGACAGTTTTTCAACCATAGCTTATAGGCTATGCAATAATTATATAACGATATCGAAGGTTTTTGAAAAAGAAATAATAAATAGAAATAGAAAAGCAAAAGTCCTTATTGTTCATAATTTCGTTGAAAAAACCTCAGCATCTTTCACAGTGCGGGAATTTTGTGTCACTGATGTCGTTAATATTTTCATCATTGGCCGTGTGCAATTTCATCAAAAAGGACATAATGTATTAGTAGAGGCCCTTTCAGGGATTGGCGAATATCAAATTGCATTGCATGTAGTGGGTGATGGTCCTGATCTAAACAATTTAAAAAACATGCAGGGAAAATTACCAGATAATATATCGATGGTGTTTCATGGCTGGGCAACCAACTCTTGGGATGTCGCAGAAAAGAACAAGATTGATTTTCTAGTAATACCATCGCTGTTCGAAGGCGTGCCGCTTGTTATGCTGGAAGCTTTGGAAAGAAATGTGCCAATCATTGCTGCTGCTAGGGATGGTATGTTAGATTACTTACCTACGGACAGCCTATATGATGTCAGTGGTGATTCTGTGATGTCTCTTCGGAGTAAAATAATCGCTCACATTCGCCAGCGAACGCCAAAAATTTAACTTAAATATTCAGATGGTAGTGATCAATAATGATAAATCCAAAAGTTAAAGCTTTAGCAATCATTGTATATGGAGCTATGCTAACGGGATGTGCAATTGCTCCCGGTCAGCACCTAACAACTGATAGCAAAAATGTTGTAAAACAAGAAGATAGCGACTTTCAGATTGATGAGCTAGTCAACATTTACCCTTTGACCCCCTCACTTATCGCCAAACTTAGACCGGTAAAAGTTGTTGCTCAGCCTAACGTGCTATTAGAGCAAGCAACGAAGAATTATGAGTACAGAATTGGTGTTGGTGATGTTTTAAACATCACAGTGTGGGATCATCCAGAACTAACTACGCCTGCAGGTCAGTATCGCAGTGCGAGTGATACCGGTAACTGGGTACAATCCGATGGGACTATTTTCTACCCTTACATTGGAAAGGTAAAAGTTTCAGGGAAAACAGCCAGCCAGGTAAGAAGTGAAATCTCTAGTCGTCTGACTCAATATATTGAAAGTCCTCAAGTAGATGTGAATATAGCTGCCTTTAGATCTCAGAAAGCTTACATTACTGGTGAGGTTGAGAAGTCAGGTCAACAGCCAATTACCAATATTCCATTGACAGTATTAGATGCCATTAATGCTGCAGGCGGACTCAGTGCTAATGCCGATTGGCGAAATGTAGTTTTGACGCACAATGGTAAAGAGCAAATAATATCGCTTCAAAAGTTGATGCAGAATGGTGATTTAACTCAAAATCAGTTGCTCTATCCTGGTGACATTATTTATGTACCACGTAACGATGATTTAAAAGTTTTTGTTATGGGTGAAGTTAAATCCCCGGCGACATTAAAAATGGATCGCAGTGGTATGACCTTAACAGAAGCATTAGGTAACTCTGCCGGCTTGGATCAAAACACTGCTGATGCAACAGGTGTGTTTGTTATTCGACCATTGCGTGGAACGCAAGGCAAAAAGATTGCGGATATATATCAACTTAATATGGCTGATGCTACTGCTATGGTTATGGGTACTGAATTCCATTTGCAGCCTTATGATGTTGTTTATGTTACAGCTGCACCTGTCGTTCGTTGGAACCGCGTAATAGTACAGCTTGCGCCTACAATCTCTAGCTTCAATAATCTAACCGAAGCTAGCTTACGTATCCGAAACTGGCCGTAGGAATTGAGACATGTTTGATTCAATTTTAATTGTTTGTGTCGGAAACATATGTCGTTCGCCTATCGGTGAGCGTTTATTAAAGGAGTTGCTTCCTCATAAAGAAATTAGCTCAGCAGGCATTTCTGCTTTGGTGGGCAATTCTGCTGATGCCAAAGCCATCAACGTTGCTAATGAGCATGGGTTAAGTCTGGATGGGCATGTTGCACGCCAATTAACCGCCGAAATGTGCAGGAAGAGCTCCCTTATTCTTGTTATGGAACGTAAGCATATTGATGCGGTGTGTCAATTCGCACCTGAGGCACGTGGCAAAACGATGCTTTATGGCCATTGGAACGATAGAAAAGAAGTAGTCGACCCTTATCGTAAGAGCGACGAAGTCTTTGAGTTTGTCTATAAGCTGTTAGCTGAGTCAGCTCAGAAATGGGTTAAAGCACTAAATTGATGAATAGAGATGATAATGACTGAAAATAAAAGAGCTGGCACTACTGGCAATGGTCAGGATGACATCGATCTCGGCAGGTTATTTGGAATACTGATTGATCATCGTTGGTTGATTATTGGTATAACCCTTTTATTCTCTGTTGTGAGCATGGTATATGTCATATTCGCAACTCCCGTCTATCAATCAGATGCTTTAATTCAGGTTGAAAACAAGGCAGGGAATGCAATACTTAGCGATCTTTCACAAATGATCTCTAACAATGACTCCAGTACATCATCGACCGAAATAGAATTGATCCAGTCCAGGATGGTAGTAGGGAAAACTGTCGATGATCTTGGTCTCGATACTATAGTTTCCGTCAAAAGATTCCCTATTCTTGGTCGTGTCTGGGAGCAGCTAATCTCAGAGAAAGAGCCAAAAATTGCACTCTCGCGCCTTAATGTACGTGAAGATCTGATTGGTTCCCAGATGGAACTTAAGGTTGTCGATAAAAATAATTATATTCTGTTAGCTGATGATAAGGAAATTCTTAAAGGGCAAGTTGGTACACTATCAACATCGGATTTTGCAAGTTTACTTGTAACAGATATTGATGCGGATCCGGAAACGAGCTTTTTTGTTGAAAAAGTGCACAAAATTAATGCGATAAATACAGTTTTAAAAGCTTTGACTGTTGTGGATAAAGGAAAGGATACCGGTGTTCTTAATCTCAGTTATTTGAGTACTGATCCTGTTCAAGGCAAAAAAGTGTTGCAAAGCATTAGTAATAATTATTTATTGCAAAATGTTGAAAGAAAGTCGGAAGAGGCCGCAAAAAGTCTGGCATTCTTAAAAGAGCAATTACCGATCGTACGAGAGTCACTAGATACGGCTGAAAATAAGCTGAATCTTTTCAGACAACAAAACTCTTCTGTCGACCTCTCTCTTGAAGCGAAATCCATGCTGGATACTATTGTAGCCACAGAGTCACAACTCAATGAGTTAACGTTCAAAGAGGCCGAGATATCCAAGCTTTACACTAAAGAACACCCTGCCTATCGGGCATTGTTAGAAAAGCGTAAAACATTGGAGACAGAGCGAGGTAACTTAAATAAGAAAATTAATGGCATGCCGAAGACTCAACAAGAGATTATTCGGTTAACACGTGATGTTGATGCAGGTAAAGAAATTTACATGCAGTTATTAAATAAACAGCAAGAGTTAAGCATTACCAAAGCGAGCACAGTTGGTAATGTCCGTGTGGTTGATCCGGCCATCACTCAGATCAAACCTGTACAACCACGCACGTTGTTAATTATTATCATTGCAACAATTTTAGGCCTGCTGATATCCGTAAGTATTGTTTTGCTAAAAACAATGTTGCATAAGGGCATTGAAAGCCCAGAGCAGCTTGAACAGGAAGGAATAAACGTATATGCGAGCATTCCATTTTCTGAGTGGCAACAAAAGAAAGATAGAGAGACGTTTGTTCACTATAAAAAACGTTATCAACCAGGCAAAGGTAATCTTCTTTCTACAGAAAACCCTGCAGACCTAGCTATTGAAGCTATTCGAAGTCTTCGTACTAGTTTGCATTTCGCAATGCTTGAGGCAAAAAACAATGTTTTAATGATATCTGGTGCTAGTCCTAATATTGGTAAAACTTTTGTTAGCATTAACTTAGCTGCTGTTATTGCTCAAACCGGGCAAAGGGTTCTTATTATAGATGCCGATATGCGAAAAGGTTATTCGCATAGTTTGCTGGGTTTTGAAGGAACAAATGGCTTATCAGATATTTTAGCTGGAAAAATAGCAATAGAGAACTCGATAAAGAAAACTGATATAGAAGGTATGGACTTCATTTCTCGTGGTCAGGTTCCACCTAACCCTGCTGAATTACTGATGACCTCACGTTTTGGAGACCTTGTTGATTGGGCTACTAAAAATTACGATCTCGTGCTTATTGATACGCCACCGATTTTAGCTGTTACTGATGCAGCTATCATAGGTCACCATGTTGGAACATCTTTAATGGTTGCTAGGTTTGCGATGAATACAGTGAAAGAGATCGAAGTAAGTATGAGGCGTTTTGAGCAAAATGGCATCGAAGTTAAAGGTATTATCTTGAATGCTGTTGAGCGGCGGGCTACTAACTATTATGATTATTATCAATATGAGTATAAAAGCTAGGATTTAGTTTTTAACACTAGGGTAAGACTTCTCTCTTACCCTAGTTTTTTAGCGTGCTTAGTTTAAAAGTTAATAGTCAAAAATAAGGTATTTACCTGGTTATGATATATGTCAACGCGAGATTTTTAACCCAAAATCTGACTGGAGTACAGCGATTTGCAGAGCAAATTAGTCTTGAGTTTAAAAAAATAAGAAGCGATGTTGTATTCCTGGCACCTCCGGATATTTTGAGAGACGAGATAGCATCTAAGCTTGATGTAATTAAAATCGGAGAAAGGGGAGGTCACTTTTGGGAACAAATAACCCTTCCTAATTACCTTAAGAAGAATGGAGGAGGACTCCTGATTAATCTTGGCAATACTGGCCCAGTTTTTTATAGAAATCAGGTCGTAACGCACCATGATGTTACATATAAAAAATTCCCTCAAAGCTATTCATGGAAGTTTCGCTCAATTTATAACACTTTTATTCCTTTGATGCTGAAGAATAGCCGTGCATTAATAACGGTTAGTGAGTTTTCTAAGGATGAAATTGATAGTGTTTACCATTATGGCAAAGATAGAATAAATGTCATCTATAATGCATCAAGTGATGTTTTCAAAAAAAAAGCAATAACCTCTAACTCTCAGGAGGCAAATAAATATTTTTTGGCTGTTTCTTCTCCTAGTTTCCATAAGAATTTTCATGGTTTAATAAAAGCTTTTTCAAAAGCAGAAAAATTTGATGGCTACTCTTTAAAAATAATCGGTGAGAAGAGTCAGAATCTTGGCGGCATAGATTTGGATGAGTTGATCAAAAATTGCAAAAATAAAATTGAATTTCTCGGTCGAGTTTCAGATGATGAACTCGTTGAACTTTATTCAAACGCATACTCATTCATATTTCCATCCCTATATGAGGGATTCGGTATTCCTCCTTTGGAGGCGCAAGCATGTGATTGCCCTGTTCTGTCATCTAACGCAGCTTCAATGCCAGAAGTCTTGTCGGATAGTGCAATCTTCTTCAATCCAGAAGATGAATCTGAAATTGTCAATGCAATGTATATGATAAGAGATAACCCAACGCTTCGTGTTCAGTTAATCGAAAAAGGTCGCGAAAATGTTAAAAGATTTTCTTGGGTGAACTCAGCACAACAATTGAATACTCTTGTTGATTGCTTAAATTAGAAACTGATCCGCTTAATATCACATCAGTTCATCTGAGAATAAATGTTATGGCTCAAGGAATTTCTATGTTTCAAGAGAAAATCAACGTCGGAATTATTGCTGATTGGCTAGTCACGTATGCCGGTGCAGAGAAGGTTATTAAAGAGTTTTTTGAAATTTATCCAGAAGCTGACTTATATTCTGTTGTTGATTTCTTATCGGATGAGTCACGTATTAATTTCAAAGGAAAGAAAGCTAAAACTACTTTTATACAAACCTTGCCAAAGGCGAAGAGAGCATACCAAAAATATCTTCCATTAATGCCTTTTGCCATAGAGCAACTAGATGTTTCTAGTCACAATGTTATTCTTTCTAGTTCACATGCTGTGTCAAAAGGAGTTCTCACCGGACCTGACCAATTGCATATTAGTTATGTTCATTCACCAATTCGCTATGCGTGGGATTTACAGCACCAGTATTTGAAAGAGTCTGGTTTAGATCGCGGATTGAAAGGAATGCTTGCGAAATGGTTGCTACATAAAATTAGGATTTGGGACTGTCGAACTACTAATGGCGTTGACCATTTTGTGGCAAACTCTCAATTTATTGCTCGTAGAATAAAAAAAGTTTATGGACGCGATGCTGATGTTATTTATCCGCCTGTGGATGTCGAGAGTTTCAACTTCTGCTCGGAAAAAGAAGATTATTATGTCACCGCATCACGCCTTGTACCTTATAAAAGAGTCGATCTTATTGTTGATGCATTCAGTGCCATGCCAGATAAAAAATTGGTTGTGATTGGTGATGGCAGTGAGATGAAAAAGATAAAGTCGAAAGCAGCCGGGAATGTTGAAATTTTAGGTTATCAACCCAATGATGTAATGCAAAAATACATGGAAAAAGCTCGTGCATTTATTTTTGCAGCGGAAGAAGATTTCGGTATTACTCCAGTGGAAGCCCAGGCTTGTGGAACTCCTGTAATCGCTTACGGAAAAGGGGGATCTCTCGAAACGGTAAGGCCGTTTGGAGTTACACAACCAACGGGTATTCTGTTTGATCAGCAAACGCCTCAGTCTGTGATAGCTGCTGTTCAGCATTTTGAAAAAATAAAAGATGACTTTGTCGCTGAAGATTGTCGAAATCATGCGATGAAATTTTCATGTGAACGTTTCAAGAAAGAAATGGGTGAATATATCACATCCAAGTGGGAACAATTTGAAGAGAGTAAGAAAATAGCATACTAAGTTATTATCGTAGGTTCTCGAATAGAATGCTTCAGCTGAGATAAGTGTAGCATTTTATTTTATTCGGGTTTTTATAAAACGATTAAGGCTATTCAGAAATGGGTAAAACTGATGAAAAGAAATAATATGTTTTGGGGGGGGGCTATCCCAAAAATATTTCTTGCTGCGGCTGATTTATTATTTTTCAATTTAGCAATTGTTTTTGCTTATTGTATTGTATATTCTGTTTTTGATAACGTGTCTGCTTTTATTCCCGCAAACGAAATTAATATGAGGTTTTTATCTCATTTTTTCCTGTCTGTCATTTGCATTGGATGGTTTTGGACCCGACTTAGACACTATTCTTACCGGAAGCCTTTTTGGTTTGAATTGAAAGAAATTATTAGAACATTAATTATTTTCGCGGTTCTAGATCTGGCATTAGTTGCATTCTCAAAATGGAACTTTTCTCGGTTATTATGGTTGGTTACCTGGGCGGTGATCCTTGTCGCTGTTCCGTTAGGTCGTAGCTTAGCCAAACACATTCTTAATAAACTCAATTTGTGGAAAAAGAATACGATTATCATCGGATCTGGCCGCAACGCATTTGAGGCATATGCTGCTCTACAAAGTGAAGAAGTCTTAGGATTCAACGTTTCCGCGTTTGTGTGCACAGATTCACCATGTGAAAGAGAATACAATGGTATTTCTGTAATTAATAGTGAAAAGGAATTATGGGAAATTGCAGACATAGAAAATACTCAATTCATTGTGGCTCTTGAATTTGAGCAACATAGCTTGCGTGATTGGTGGCTAAAAAATTTAGCAAAGCATAATTGTCGTTCAGTATCTGTCATTCCTACTCTGCGAGGAGTACCTCTTTACGGTACGGATATGTCATTTATTTTCAGTCATGAGGTAATGATTCTGAGGGTCAGCAATAATTTAGCAAAACGCTCATCGCGTTTTCTTAAACGTATCTTTGACATTTTCGGTTCATTTGCAATAATGCTCGTTTTGTCACCAGTGTTGCTTTTCTTAGCTTATACGGTATCACGTGATGGTGGAAAGCCAATCTATGGGCATGAAAGAATCGGCCGTGACGGAAGAAAATTCAAGTGTTTAAAATTCCGTTCAATGGTTGTAAATTCGCAAGAAGTTTTGGCTGAATTACTTGCTAATGATCCTGTAGCGCGTGAAGAATGGGATAAAGATTTCAAATTAAAAAATGATCCGCGTATTACTAAGATAGGTTCTTTCATACGGAAAACTAGTCTTGATGAACTTCCACAACTTTGGAATGTTTTTATTGGCGAAATGAGTTTGGTTGGACCGCGGCCTATAGTTGAGGCTGAGCTTGAGCGTTATGCAGGTGATGTTGACTACTATTTGATGGCAAAACCTGGCATGACGGGACTATGGCAAGTTAGTGGTCGTAATGATATTGATTATGATACCCGAGTCTATTTTGATGCATGGTACGTTAAGAATTGGGCGCTATGGAACGACATCGCCATACTTTTTAAAACTATTAATGTCGTGCTTAAAAAAGATGGCGCTTATTAAGTGATTTAAGTTTATATGCACTTGCGTCCATCCGTTAAGTGCATATTTTTATAATGATTTTAGCCTGTCATAAGTTTCTAAGAAAGGAAATATGATGACAATAGTGTCAGAGAATATGCTTCTTGAGAACAGTAAGTGTAGTGAGTCTTTTTATCTAAAAGCCTTAAGGTGGTTAATAGCACTGTTTATAATTGCAAGTCCTTTAAGTCCTTTCGTTGCCAATACGACGATTTACTTGTGGATTCCGCTAGTGTTTTTTGATTATCAATATATTAGGTCTTTTAGGGCGGTTTCTAAGGCCGTTTTGCTTTGTATCTTTATTTGGTTAAGTATGTGTTTTTTATTCTTTAGATATGATTTAGCACTTAAGTCTTTTGTGCTTATCTTAGGGGTATCCTATCTCGTCAAAGTGGGAACACCTATTACCAATAAAGTCTATTGTTGCATGCTCGTATCGATTGTATGGTGTATAATACAATTCATTGCGTATCAGATTAATCCCTCTTATTCTGCGGCGATTGGTCCAGGCTCCATATCGAAGTTTTTCTGGGGCGAGTTCGCAACGATGACTTTTACGAATCAATATACACTCTTCCTCTTTCCCCGCATGTCAGGTTTATCGCGAGAGGCCGGTTTTTTTGCTTCTCTGCTAATTATTTCTTTCATGATACGCTCAAGAGATCATAAGCTTAATTTCATCGAGAAATCACTTTTTCTTCTTGGTTATCTTTTCAGTCTCTCGAAATCATCGATTACGCTCGTTCTTTTCTTTATTCTTCACCCTATGAGAAAATTGTTGAGAAAGGTTCCGGTTATTGTAACCTTTATCGGGTTCATTGTTATTTTTGTATCATTGGCACAATTTTTAAATATTGGGGCTCCGAGCTACTTTACCATTAATGACTCCATTGCTCACCGTTTGTCGGCATCATATCTTATGCTCCATATGAATATTGGTAATCTTCTCTATGGATGCAACACTGAGTACAACTGTATCGTAGATTATCAACCCTTGATTGGTTATCTCACTGAACAAGGCCTAATTCCTGCTGTAGGGCTATCCGGATTAATTATGGATATGGGACTGTTAGGATTTGTTGGAGTGATATTTGCGTTTTTGATACTTAAACTGGATAGTTATGATGTTGCTATCGTGGCTATATTCACAGCAACGGTTTCTTTCTTTACTGTCGATAGTTTTATAATACTGACTTATTTCTATATTATTACCAATCACAAAACAAAAAAAATTGCGGGATGATGCGGAAGTGCTGATTTTTATTTATTGAACGATTTCTTATTCACGATACAATATTTTTACACCCTCCTAAAAATCTGGAGGAGGGGCTCTCATTTTAATAGTAATATTCTTCTTAATTCAATCCTGCCTTATCAATCTTCATGAAGTAGTTAACTTCAATGATGATTTTCACACAGGAGGACTCATTCTAAGATGAGTCCTCTCTTGATCTAACAATAATCCTCATGATTATTGCACCTTCTATATTATCTTTTTAATTTATTGCTCATAAACAGAACTTCTTCGATATTATTATTGCTTTTTTAAAATACAGAAAGTATTTAGTTGAAGCGCTACCTTTTATATCTGACTAGCTACGCTGCGTTAATATCCTCGTTTTCATGTTATACTCAGTGTAAAGAGTCAATGGATATTAAGGGCTTTGCTTCATCTGCTATTGTTAAATTCTTCTATAAGTAGGTTCTTGTGTTTCACTCTCCCTTCGTAGTCTTCGTAGTCTTCGTAGTCTTCGTAGTCTTCGTAGTCTTCGTAGTCTTCGTAGTCTTCGTAGTCTTCGTAGTCTTCGTAGTCTTCGTAGTCTTCGTAGTCTTCGTAGTCTTCATTAGGCCAATTTTTTATCCTAGGTTCCATTTCGCTAAATTATTCTTGAAGTTGCATGTAAATCTAGCTGTTGGCAAGTTTGAGAGCTTGCATTATACTTGCCTCATTTTATCTTGGTGTCTTAACTGTATGGATCGCTAGGCATTCACAATTATAATTCCGTGTTAAATCAATGGCTGTGACGCCGTAAAGAAAATTACCTGACACAAAGCCCATATCCTGCATTGATTAATATGACTCTTTGCCGATCTTTGTAAACATTGAGTTGCCATAACGTAGGGCGGTGGGCTTGTATCTTAGATGTAATCCGTATAGGCAATAAATATTTGGTTAATCAATTAATTTTTACAATGTAGCTAACTGTTTGAACAGCCGTATTAAAAACGGACTTCTATAAATTCTCGTATGTGCCACAAGTACTCTTTGGTATTGCTCTGATTCTGCTTTTTATAAAAAACCAGTATGTGCATACTGAGCTAGCTCGAGTCCCAGTAAAGCTGATCTTCTGGCATTTCTGAGCCGTTACTATATATGCTTATCCTGAGTTGAATATGGTGCCAGTTTGGCTGTTGCTGGCTTTCATTATTTAGTTTTGAATAATGTTGTAGTTATGCCATCCCAAAACCTCTCCAATTCTTATTCGTGATCTCAATTCACTCATCTTTCAGCAGATTTCCCCAACGATAGCCTGTTTCACCTATACCAAAGTAAAATCAGCCATTCCTACTGAATGGGTGGGTCTTTATGGTCTGTAAGCCTATTTGGATGTAGAAAAATAAAGTATTCTTTCTTTTAACCGGCGAGATATAGTGGGTGTGGATAATGTTGTCAACTATATTTCAGTGCTTTTCTATCGATGAATTAAATTATTATTAATAGGATTATTTAGAATGTGGATTTAATTTTACACTTTAATGATTATTTCAGACAAGAGCGCGCTGATAGTTGGACTCTTCTAAACAACTATGTGACTTTAAGTTTTTTTATCTGTTTTGATATCTTCTTTATCGTATGTGACTGTCTTTTAATTAGTGGGCTAGTAGTTTGGCTTATTTTTTTGTTTTGTAGGAAAATTATTATTTTCTATTCTTGACAGTAAAAAAAAGCTGTACTTAACTTAAATTGCTAGTCGTGGTTATCTTTTGCTTTTTTATCGTCCATCATATTGAATGATTGGGGGTTTTATGGCTTCTTTAGCAGTTCAAACGAACGTTGTCGCGATGTACTACGCTATACTGGGTCAAAAGGCTAACCAGGTTTTTTTTGACCTCCAGGCTCAAAATATCCAGTATGGCCTGCAAACAACGAGTGATTTTGTTAACACTGTACTGACATCAACCGATGGACAAGCGCTCTATGCTGGAAAATCGGACTCCGATATTTTAACTACCATATATACTAAGGTTTATGGTGTTGCACCTTCTAGCACCGTGCTCTCGGGGTATTTAACTAACGGCAACACTTTGGCACAAAACATTGCATCACTTACTATTAACCTGGTTACTTATAACGGTTTTGACAGTACTTTATTATCTCAGCAGCAAAGTTTTCAACAAATTTTGAATACGGCCCTCTATGCGGGGGACGGTGCTGCGACAGGATTGGGAGGGACTACAGTTAAGGGAATTGCTTATATTATGGGCACTTACCCAACTGATGCTATCTTGCAATCCATTGGTACCGGCATTAATGGTGGTACTGCTACAGAAATAGATGCAGCAACTGCTTTACTACAACTTCGTCCAGGATTGGTCACTGCAACCGCGACTAACTTTGTCAAAAGTATTTTTAAAGCTGGTTACTTGCGGGATCCGACGACCACTGAGCTCAATGGATATCTTAATGAGCTGTCATCTGGAGCCAGTCGAGCTCAAGTGATCGTCCATGTATATGATACATTGAAAACTATCACATCAGGCTCCGATTTAGCAGCTAAACAAAAACTAGTGCTTAGTTCTCCAAGTTATAATGATGGTTACTTGCCTTCAAACATGGCTAATAAAGAGCAACTTGCATCTCTTTACTTATCTGTTTTTGACCGTCAAATTGATGCTTTAGGGTTGAGTAGCTATACGCGACAACTCGAGCGTGGCGCAAAAAATTATGACGGGATCATTAAAGAGTTTCTAGTTTCTCGCGAGTTTGGTATTCATTTCCCGAAAGGCATTACTTTAAGCGATTTTATTCAGCTTGTTTATACTGATGTTCATGGTGTTGCTGGCACCGCTGCCCAGCTCGCGCCGTATATTGCGTTGGGTACGGATAAAACCGCTATCACATTAGCCATCATCAATGATCTGCGGAGTTCAACGGCAACTGATGCGACAGTCGTGACTCAGCAGCACGCATTTGAGTTTGATATCGGTACCAGTCTGCTGTACAAAACGGCAGCTTCGCTGACCGCAACGGCTGCGGGCGGTAACGCTACGGGAGCAGTAAATACCGGGGCTTCACACCAAATTAGCAACGCCGAAACAGCTGTACTGACGAATGTCCAATTGAACGCCAATGCCGCCAGCCTGGTCAACCTGAAGTTCGCCGATCACTTGGCCAACCTGACCATCAACGGCACCAGCGCGGCAACGGTTAACCTGTCTGACAACGGTGTCAACCCAGGGGTTGCTGTCACCGTCAACAACGGCAACGTGATCCTGAATGCCAGCTCCGGCGCAGACAACGTGGTCGTTACTTCGACGGCAAACATCGCGACCGGCACGGCGAAGTTTAACCTCGGCGCCGGTAACGACAGCCTGCACTGGGCGGGCAACGGTGTTTCCGGTGGGGCGAACACTGTCGCGAACACGGTTAAGGCTGATGGCGGCGCAGGTACCGACTCCATCTCCGCCAACTTCATCACCAAAACCGTAGTGACTAACCAGAACGCCCTGGGCGTTCGCACCAGCACAGTGAGCAGCAACGCCAACAACTTCTCGAACTTTGAGCAGATTGATCTGACCGGCTATATCGGTAAGTCTGTCGGTACGCTGATTACGACACCGCTGATTGGTTCACCGACCACCACCAGCGTCACTACGCCAACCAACACCTTCGACTTTGGCCTGACCAACGGCACGTCTACGGTAGAAGGCACTACGGGCGGCACAGTCACCCAGAACGCAGCGGCGACCAACCTGGGGACGCAAGGCTTCGTGATCTCCGGCCTGGCTAACGTCAACGTCATCAACGCTGCCGGCGGTAACGCCGCACAGCTGGAAGTGAAAGGTGACGCGACCTCCGCCAGTACGCTGAACTTTACCTTCGTCCAAAACGCCACCGACCACTTCAACATCAACTTTGATGCGGTGAGTTCTGCCAACGTGAATGCCGGCGCCATCAGCCTGAACAGCAGCAGCAGCCTGATTGGTGGTACTGCATTGAGTACGGTGAACGTGGCTTCGGGCGGGACCGGTAGTTTTGACAATATCTTGTCGTTGGCCGGCACCAATGCGCAGGTTCAGACCATCAACGTGACCGGTGATCACGCGCTGGATCTGACGCTGGGCAGCGGTTTTAGCAACGTGCGTGATATCAATGCATCCACTAACACCGCTGGTCTGAATCTCGACTCCAGCCATGGCGGCACCGGTGACGGCATTATCATTCAACTGCTGAACATTCTGCCGCTGAGCGTCGTCACTACCAACCTGCTTGCGCCTGTGCTGACGGCGTTGGGTCTGAACGGTTATCAACTGACCGTAGAAGGCTCAAGCGCTGCCGACACTTTGGGCGTGATTGGCAACACCACGCTGACCGGCGGTGCGGGTGCGAACATCTACGACATCAAAGCGAGTAATACGCAGGCCGGTGTGACCATCAAAGACTTTAGCAGCCTCAAAGACAAGATTGTCGATGTTAACCATGGCGGCCTGACTATCTCCAATGACGCCAGCGGCACGGCGGTCGCGGACTACGGCACGCGCTCAGCAGATACGCTGGATGCGCTGTTGGGGACCCTGGTGGGCGGTTTGACCAATGGCGTTATCGGCCTTCTGGGCGGTATTCTCGGTCTGGATGGCAACAACTCGCTGACGTCGAAAGTGGGTGTGGCATCCGTTGTATTCAGCGGTGGCGGCAATACCGCCAGCTCCTATGTGATTATCGACAACAATGATAACCACGCGCTGGATCTTAACGATACCGTCGTATACCTGACTGGCCAGAACCACCAGCAATTGGTGGATACTCTGCACTACGCCTAAGGGTAAAGCTGCAAGAACAAATAATTTCACATGGAACTATTTGGGGTTAAATAATGCGGGGGCGTAATCCCCCGCATGTTTAATTTTGTGAGCGGCGTCATTCTCTCTAAGTTATTCCATTTCGTTATCTTCCCTTCTTGCTTTTATTTTCTCATATCGCATTGTTTTATTTGGCTTTTGTCAGGCGCGTTGATCGGCTTTTTTTTTATGGCCCACCTTGCCGGTTTTCACTTTCTCTACCTATAGTTAACGAAAGTATCTGCAGTCTCGGGCATTTCTTTGAGGTGAGCCTTCTCGGGATAATTCTTTTTTTAGGAATTTCTTTAGGGAGGGGGTCAATGCGGATTGGACTGACAGTGCACATGATGTAAGGGCAGAACGTGAATCAATTTATCCCGCGCAACGAAATTGCGGATGTTATACGTACACGCAGCAAAGTCTTCTGGACCGTTGGTATATTTACTGCGTTTATTAACCTGTTAATGCTGGTTCCTTCCATTTATATGCTCCAGGTTTACGACCGGGTGCTGCCTTCGCGCAATGAAATCACGCTGTTAATGCTGACGCTGATCATGCTGGGCATGTTCGGCATGATGTCGCTGTTGGAATACGTGCGCAGCATGGTGGTGATCCGCATCGGCAGCCAGCTGGATATGCGTCTCAACACGCGAGTCTATACCGCGGCCTACGAAGCGAATCTGAAAAACGGTTCGTCTGACGCCGGTCAGATGCTGAGCGATTTGACCAATCTGCGCCAATTCCTCACCGGTAGCGCGCTGTTCGCCTTCTTTGATGCGCCGTGGTTTCCGATCTATCTGTTGGTGATATTCCTCTTTAACCCTTGGTTGGGCCTTTTCGCCCTGGTCGGTGCGCTGTTGCTGATCGCATTGGCGGTAATCAATGAAGTGGTTTCGAAAAAGCCGCTGGGAGAAGCCAGCAAGCTGTCGATCATGTCAGGTAATTTGGCCAGCACCAATCTGCGAAATGCCGAAGTGATCGAGGCTTTGGGGATGTTGCCTAACCTGAAACGCCGGTGGTTCGGTCTGCACCAGCGGTTCTTGAACAGCCAACGCATCGCCAGCGAACGCGCATCGCGGGTCACGTCAATCACCAAGTTCGTGCGTATGTCGCTGCAGTCCTTAGTGTTGGGCCTGGGGGGATGGTTGGCGATTGATGGGCACATCACGCCCGGCATGATGATCGCCGGTTCTATATTGATGGGGCGAACGTTGGCGCCGATCGAGCAGGTCATTAACGTTTGGAAAAGCTATAGCGCGGCCAAACTTTCTTATGGCCGCTTGGTCAAGCTGCTGGAAACGCATCCGCAGCGTGGTACCGGCATGTCGCTGCCGCGTCCGGAAGGTGTGCTCTCCGTAGAAGGCGTGACCGCCACGCCTCCGGGATCGAAAGGGGATGCGGTGCTGCATAACGTAAGTTTTGCCATTCAACCCGGCGATGTGCTGGGGATTATCGGTCCGAGTGCGTCGGGCAAATCAACATTGGCGCGCTTACTGGTCGGTATTTGGCCTGTGAGCGAAGGGATAGTGCGGTTGGATAATGCCGACATCTACCAGTGGAACAAAGACGAACTGGGGCCCTATATCGGCTATCTGCCGCAGGACATCGAGTTGTTCGCCGGCACTATCGCCGAGAACATCGCTCGCTTTAACGACATCGATTCAGAGAAAGTGATTGAGGCTGCCAAGCTGGCTGGTGTGCATGAACTGATCCTGCGTTTCCCTAACGGTTACGATTCGGTGATCGGCAACGGTGGTGCAGGGTTGTCCGGCGGGCAGAAGCAACGTATCGGCTTGGCGCGGGCATTGTATGGCGATCCCGCGTTGGTAGTGTTGGATGAGCCTAACTCCAACCTGGATGATGCCGGCGAGAAAGCGTTGAACCAGGCCATCATGTTCCTTAAACAGCGTAATAAGACGGTGGTCCTGATCACTCACCGCACCAATCTGCTGTCGATGACCAGCAAGCTGTTGCTGTTGGTTAACGGGAACGTCAATGCATTCGGCCCAACGCAGCAGGTGCTGCAGGCGTTGGCGAATGCGCAAAAAGCGCAGGTGCCTCCGCAGGCGGTGCGTGCGGTGAACTCCGAGCCGGATGAAGGCGAAATCCCTAAAACTCAAATTAATTAAGCCGTGAACTTGCCCGGCGGCGCTTTTGCGTCGCCGACAGTCAAAGGAGTTGGTATGTCTACGCATATTGGCGAGCCGCAAGACTCGTATACTGAAGAGATCCCACAAGATGAACGGCGGTTTACCCGTATGGGGTGGCTGGTGGTCGGGATCGGTCTGTTCGGGTTTTTAGCCTGGGCGGCCTTTGCGCCGTTGGATAAAGGGGTGGCGTCGCCGGGATCGGTAACCGTTTCCGGCAACCGCAAAACGGTGCAGGCCCCGGCCAGCGGCATCATTAAGAATATTGCGGTCAGAGATGGCGACAAAGTGAAAGCCGGTGAGGTGCTGGTGCAGCTCAGCCAGGTGCAGGCTCAAGCTCAGGTTGATTCGCTGCGGGATCAGTACTACACCACGCTGGCGACAGAAGGGCGCTTGCTGGCAGAACGCGATGGGTTGAGCATAGTGACTTTCTCACCCATTTTGGACGCGGTGAAAGATAAACCTCGCGTGGCAGAAATCATTGCATTGCAAACGCAGCTGTTCGCCTCCCGCCGCCAAGCGCTGCAAAGTGAAATCGACGGCTATAAGCAGTCAATGGACGGAATCCGTTTCCAATTAAAAGGACTGCAGGATTCGCGCGGTAACAAACAGATCCAGCTTTCCAGCCTGCGTGAGCAGATGAACAGCATGAAGCAGTTGGCGGCGGACGGTTACCTACCGCGTAACCGTTACCTGGAAGTGCAGCGCCAGTTTGCCGAGGTAAATAGCAGCATTGATGAAACGGTGGGGCGGATTGGCCAATTGCAAAAGCAGTTGCTGGAATCACAGCAACGCATCGATCAGCGTTTCGCCGACTACCAGCGCGAAGTCAGAACGCAGCTGGCGCAAACTCAAATGGACGCCAGCGAATTCCGCAACAAGCTGCAAATGGCCGATTTCGATCTGGGCAACACCGCCATCACCTCACCGGTGGACGGCACCGTGGTTGGATTGAATATCTTCACTCAGGGGGGCGTCGTGGGAGCGGGTGACCACCTGATGGACGTTGTGCCCAGCCAGGCGACTTTGGTGGTGGATTCTCGCCTCAAAGTCGACCTGATCGATAAGGTGTACAACGGGTTGCCGGTGGATCTGATGTTTACCGCCTTCAACCAAAACAAAACCCCGAAAATTCCGGGAACCGTCACCTTGGTTTCCGCCGACCGCCTGGTCGACAAAGCCAATGGCGAACCTTACTACCAGATGCAGGTCACGGTCTCGCCGGAGGGCATGAAAATGCTCAGTGGCGAGGACATCAAGCCGGGGATGCCGGTGGAGGTGTTCGTGAAAACGGGGTCGCGCTCGCTGTTGAGCTATCTGTTTAAACCTATTTTGGATCGCGCTCATACTTCATTAACCGAGGAATAATTTTGATTCATTCAAAACGACAGGCTGCCGGTCTGGTTATCGGCACCCTTTTGTTTGCGATGTCTGCGCCGGTTTATTCGATAGGGATTTTAGACGCATATTCGCTGGCATTAGAAAAGGACCCGACCTTTCGGGCGGCTATAAAAGAGAAAGAAGCGGGAGATGAAAACGAAAATATCGGCAGGGCAGGGCTGCTGCCGAAGGTATCGCTGAACTACCAGAATTCGCCGCGCAACTGGCAAACTCAGAAGTACCCGCAAAGCGACTTTTTCGGCAATGTTTCGGAGGTTACCCGGCGGCAGCAATATCGCAGCTATTCCAGTTCGATCACGCTGACGCAGCCGCTGTTCGATTATGAAGCTTACGCCAGGTACAAAGCCGGCGTAGCGCAGACCATGATGTCGGACGAGCGCTATCGCGGTAAGTTGCTGGATTTGGCGGTGAGGGTGATTAACGCCTATGTCGAAGTGGCTTATTCCAAGGATCAAATCGCGTTGGCCGAAGCGCAAAAGGCGGCTTACAAGGAACAGCTGACTTTGAACGATCGCCTGATGAGCGCCGGTGAAGGTACCATTACCGACGTATCCGAAACTCAGGCGCGCTATAGCCTGGCTGAAGCACAGGTGATAGAAGCGCGCGATGCACTGGATGCCGCACAGCGTGAATTGGAAGTAATTATCGGCATGCCGCTGAACCAACTGGATGAATTGCAGGTCTTGCGGCCGGGTAAATTCAAAGTGGCGCCGTTAATCCCGTCCAAGTTCGAAGAGTGGCAAAAGATCGCGTTGGAGAACAACCCTGTATTGGCCGCCTCGCGTCATGGCGTGGATGCTGCTAAGTATGATGTCGAAAGGAACCGGGCTGGCTTTATGCCACAGGTTCAGCTGTATGCTTCGCATTCGGAAAACGACTCCAGCAGCGACAACACGGTTAACCAGAAATACCGTACTGACAGCATTGGCGTGCAGGTCAGCATGCCTATTTATTCCGGTGGCGGTGTTTCGGCATCGACCCGCCAGGCAGCGGCGCGTTACGGGCAAGCGATGTATGAAATGGATGCGCAAACGGGCACCACGCTCAACGATCTGCGCAAACAGTACAATTTGTGTATTAGCAGCAGCGCTAAAGTGGCGGCCTATGAACTGGCGGTTCAATCGGCGACGACCCAGGTGACGGCGACCCGGCAAAGCGTGCTGGCTGGGCAACGTGTCAACGTCGATGTGCTCAATGCCGAACAGCAGCTCTATAGCGCACAGCGCGATTTGGCCTCTGCTAAATACACTTATATCAAATCCTGGATCACCCTATTGAGTGACTCCGGCACGTTAGACGAGAAAGATGTACTGCGCGTGGCGCAGTATTTTACCCGCAGTCGATAACAACATATTCACTATGAGCATTAATCTGAAAGAGCAGCACTATGCTGCTCTTTTTTGCGTTAATACGTTATGTTATCGGCTGGTGGTTCCTTCGATATTTATGCTTGCCTGACTAATTTCTATACATAACTTTCTGTTAAGGAACGGTAGGTTAGAGGGATACATGCTTTTCGCAAAGTGTAACAATTGGTTAATAATTGTACGGTATTTAGTATGATGCTGCTGATACGTGGCGTCGTCCTTATAAGAATGATGACTGAGTAAAGGGTAGATAATGTCCAAACTAATTCCTGTGGTTATGGCCGGCGGTACTGGGAGTCGCCTGTGGCCGATGTCGCGAGAATCGTTTCCTAAACAGTTCTTATCTATTGATGACAGCGGCGTGAGCTTGCTGCAACAGACGTTACAGCGCTTGTCGGGTCTGACCGGTATCGAAGTTGCCGCTCCTTTGGTCATCTGTAACGAGGAACATCGCTTTTTGGTTGCAGAGCAATTACGAGGGATTGGGCAATTAGCGACCAATATTATTTTGGAGCCCGTAGGGCGCAATACAGCACCCGCCGTGGCGCTGGCTGCTCATCTTGCTGCTGAAAAAGACGAGGGCAGCATGCTTTTGGTGCTGGCTGCAGACCATCTGATCACGAAAGTAGAGAATTTCCATGCGGCGATCCAGACGGCAATGTCTTTTGCCGACAACAATCAACTGGTCACGTTTGGCATCATTCCAGAGCATCCGGAAACCGGATACGGTTACATAAAACGCGGCAGTCACCTATCCAATGATTGCTTTAAGGTTGATTCATTCGTGGAAAAACCACGTTTAGAGAAAGCGATAGAATACCTTGCCAGTGGTGATTACAGCTGGAACAGCGGTATGTTCATGTTTAAGACGGCCAAGTTCTTGCAGGAATTGCAGCAGTTCAGTCCCGACATCTTCAGCACAACCCAGCAGTCTGTATCTAAAAGTCAACGCGACATGAATTTTATCCGGGTTGAACAAGATATCTTCAAACATTGCCCAAGTGATTCCATCGATTATGCGGTGATGGAAAAGACACATGATGCTGTTGTGATCCCTATTGATGCGGGATGGAGCGACGTCGGCTCTTGGTCCTCATTGTGGGAAGTGTCAGAAAAAGACCCGTTGGGCAATGTCAACGTGGGTGAGGTTATCTCGATCGACTCCAGTGACAACTACATTTCGTCTGAATCTGCGTTGGTCGCGACCATTGGATTGGAAAACCTTATCGTGGTTAATACCAATGATGCGCTGCTGATTGCTCACAAAGACAAAGTGCAGGATGTTAAGAAAGTGGTCGATGAGCTTAAAAAGCGCAATCTCCATCATTTTCGCCAGCACTCCACCGCCTACCGTCCTTGGGGCAAGATTTGTGACATTGACAGCGGTACGCACTTCCAGGTGAAGAAAATCATTGTACGGCCGGGGGAAGGACTTTCCGTGCAGAGACATCTCCATCGTGCTGAACATTGGGTAGTTGTGAGTGGGACAGCGAAAGTTAGCGTTGATGATAAAACGTTCTTCTTGTCGGAAAACCAGTCCACCTTTATCCCCGCGGGTAGTGTTCATACGTTGGAGAATCCGGGAAAAATCGATTTGGAAATGATCGAAGTCAGGTCGGGACACTATCTGGAAGAAGATGATATTGAACGTTTGCAAGATCGCTATGGCAGAGTTTAAGAAAGGGTTTGGCAATGCAAAAGTTAACGTGTTTTAAAGCTTATGACATTCGGGGAAAACTGGGTGAAGAGCTGAATGAGGACATCGCGTATCGTATTGGACGCGCCTACGGCGAGTTTTTGAAGCCCAGAAATATCGTGTTGGGAAGCGATGTGCGGTTAACCAGTGAAAGCCTGAAGCTGGCGTTGGCGAAAGGCTTGCAGGATGCGGGTACCGATGTTATCGACATCGGCTTAACCGGCACCGAAGAAATCTATTTTGCCACGACTTATTTGAAAACGGATGGTGGCGTGGAAGTGACCGCCAGCCATAACCCTATTGATTACAACGGCATGAAGTTGGTGCGTGAAGGATCCCGCCCAATTAGCGGCGATACCGGATTACGAGCGATCCAAGAACTGGCGGAGAAAAATCAGTTTCAGGCGCCGGCTGCAACGCGCGGTAGCTATGTTCGCCAGGACGTATTAGGGGCTTATGTAGAGCACATTCTGTCCTACGTCGACGTGAACAACTTCAAGCCATTGAAGCTAGTGATCAACTCGGGCAACGGTGCGGCAGGGCATGTGATCGATGCTATTGAGGCGCAATTGAAGGCGCGGGGTGTGCCGCTGGAGTTTATCAAGGTGCATCACCAGCCGGACGGCTCTTTCCCTAACGGTATTCCCAACCCATTGCTGCCTGAGTGTCGTGCGGATACCGCCGATGCGGTGCGTGAGCATGGCGCTGATATGGGCATTGCGTTCGACGGCGATTTCGATCGCTGCTTCCTGTTCGATGAAAAAGGCGATTTCATTGAGGGCTATTATATCGTCGGCTTGCTGGCGGAGGCCTTCTTGCAGAAACAGCCGGGCGCGAAGATCATCCACGATCCACGCCTGAGTTGGAACACCGTCGATGTGGTCACCGATGCCGGGGGCGTACCTGTGATGTCGAAAACCGGCCATGCTTTCATTAAAGAACGCATGCGTGCGGAAGACGCCATTTATGGTGGAGAGATGAGCGCTCACCACTATTTCCGTGATTTTGCTTATTGTGACAGTGGCATGATCCCATGGCTGCTGGTCGCTGAGCTGGTCAGTGTGAAGGGACAAACGCTGGGACAACTGGTACAGGATCGCATTGCCGCCTACCCGTCTTCCGGTGAGATCAATATCAAGCTGGCTCAGCCTGCCATGTCCATTGAAAGCGTTAAACAACACTATTTACCGCATGCCGATGAGGTGGACTACACCGATGGCATCAGCATGGCGTTCGCAGGCTGGCGTTTCAATCTGCGTTCTTCTAATACGGAACCGGTGGTGCGTCTTAATGTCGAATCGCGTGCCGATGTTGCGCTGATGCAAGAGAAAACTGACGAAATTTTGGCGCTGCTGGCCGCAGGAGCGTAATGTTTGTTTTGAAGGGTTGTGATAAGTCAGTGACGAGAGCGGTTTTACCGCTCTCGCTTCATGCCGTATTCAGAGAGCGGTATGATGTCTTTCGGGGAGGCGATGCAAGCCTGTTTAGGCGGCTTGGTAAGAGGCTTTCTTACAGAACGAAGAGATATTTTTCGGTACATCCGGAGTATAAGGGGTTGGAATGACAATTTTAGTCACCGGCGGCACGGGTTACATTGGTTCTCACACCGTTTTATCTCTGTTGGAACGAGGCGAAGATGTGGTGGTGTTGGACAATCTGTCGAACTCGTCTGCGGAATCGTTGCACCGTGTGGAAAAGCTGACGGGGAAAGCGGCGGTGTTCTATCAAGGCGATGTCCAGGATGAGGAATGCCTGCATCGGATCTTTGAAGCGCACCCGATTACGGCCGTCATTCACTTCGCTGGTCTTAAGGCGGTAGGGGAATCTACGCGTAAGCCGCTGGAATACTACCAGAATAACGTCACCGGAACACTGGTGTTGCTGGACGCTATGCGCCGTGCCCGCGTTCATGCGTTTATCTTCAGTTCGTCCGCCACCGTTTATGGTGCCAACTCGCCGGTGCCCTACGTCGAGACTACGCCAATCGGTGGCACGACCAGCCCTTATGGCACGTCTAAGCTGATGGTGGAGCAGATTCTGCAGGATTTTGCTAAGGCTGAGCCGCAATTTTCGATTATTGCTTTACGCTACTTTAACCCGGTTGGAGCCCATGAATCGGGCTTGATCGGCGAAGATCCGAACGGTATTCCCAATAACCTGCTGCCTTACATCTCGCAGGTAGCGATCGGTAAGTTAGATAAACTGGGGATTTTCGGTGGGGATTATCCGACGAAAGACGGTACGGGTGAGCGTGACTACATTCATGTCATGGATCTGGCCGAAGGCCATCTGAAAGCGATGGATCATCTGCCGAAGATCAATGGGTTTAAGGCCTACAACCTGGGGGCTGGCGTAGGGCATTCTGTACTGGCGATGGTTCAGGCGTTTGAGAAAGCGTCAGGCGTAACGATCCCCTATCAAATTTTGCCACGTCGCGAAGGCGATCTACCCGCGTTTTGGGCGAATGCCGATCTGGCTTACCAAGAGTTGGGGTGGAAAGTTAACCGGGGTCTCGATGACATGATGCGTGACACCTGGAATTGGCAGAAGAAAAACCCGCAGGGCTACCGTTAAGCATATCTGTTACCGGCGCTCAGAGAGGTGTTAGGCCAGCTGCAAGACAATCGAAAGCCAAGAGTGTGAGACTACCTATCGACGAGGGCTGATCACCCTCGTTTTTATGGGCTTTATCTGATAATAATCAGTACTTCCTTATGAAAAATCCGCGCTATCAGATTATACTGGTGCCATTGAAGATACTTTGTTGGGACGATATGTCGTTATGGCATAAAACCGCAGGGTATTGATGGTCACGGTATCTGGTGTGTGAATATGAGATGTTCCCTCCTGGAAATGCCTTGTTGAAGATCTGTTGAGAGAGACAAGAGCAGCGAGTATGTTAGCCTATCAGGCTTGTGAAGCGATAAACTCCACCATTTCTCTTACTTTGCATCAGTAAGGTACACTGAAGTTTTGCGCTAATGGTAGTGAGTATCAAGCCGTTGAGAGGAAGACGCTGTGGTTGGTCACGGATTTTATCAATCGTTTACCTCAAAATGATGCTTCCTGGCTCCCTTGTTTGCCTCTGTTCTCATGTTGTTAACAGGTGGCGATAAGGAGGATTAGGCTTTGTTTACGTTTTTCGCCATCGCGCCAATAAAGCTAAGATGTTGTAAGTGACTGTATTTTGCGAGAATTTTTGAGCACAAATTCTCGCGTCTTATGAGGTACGCAGAATGCAGGTTATCGATACTAAAATCGATGGAGTCAAAGTCATTCAACCAACGGTATTTAGTGATACTCGCGGTTTTTTTATGGAAACGTTCGAGAAGCGTCGCTTTCAAGACATGCTGGATATTGATTTGGACTTCGTCCAAGACAATTATTCACGCTCTTCTCGGGGGGTTTTGCGCGGACTGCACTATCAAGATATCAAGCCGCAAGGCAAGTTGGTTCGTGTGGTGCGAGGCGAAGTTTATGATGTTGCTGTAGATATTCGCCCAGACTCACCCACATTTGGCAAGTGGGAAGGCATTGTGCTATCGGAAGAGAACAAAACTCAGCTTTGGATCCCGCCAGGTTTGGCCCACGGTTTTGTCGTGCTCTCTGAGATCGCGGATTTTGAATATAAGTGCACGGATTACTATTCGCCAGAACATGAAAGGTGCCTGATGTGGAATGATCCCGATGTCGGCGTGGCCTGGCCTGTTCGGCACCCTGTTTTGTCGGAAAAGGACAAGAACGGCAAATTTCTCAGAGAACTGATTTAATGAGAGTTCTTTTAACCGGGGCTAAAGGGCAGGTCGGGCGCTGTTTTATCGATCGGGTACCCGCCGATTGGGTTATTTTAGCGGCCGACCGCAATACGATGGACATTTCCAAATTGGAGCAGGTTAAGGCCGTCGTCCAGGAGTTTAAACCGACGGCGATCATAAATGCTGCAGCCTATACCGCCGTTGATAAAGCGGAACAAGATTGCGAGGCTGCGTTGTTAGCCAACGTTGTGGGCCCAGCCAATTTGGCCTTGGTTGCAAAGGCAATGGATTGCCGACTGCTTCATATTTCTACAGATTATGTTTTTGATGGCCTGGGCAAGCTTCCCTACAATGAGTTGGCTGGTACCCGCCCACTGTGCATTTACGGGAAAACCAAGCGTGATGGCGAATTGGCCATCGTATCAGAAATGCAAGATGCGATAATTCTTCGCACTTCTTGGGTTTTCAGTGAATATGGCGAAAATTTCGTTAAAACCATGCTGAGGCTTGCTCGGCAACGTGAATCTCTTGATATCGTAGCCGATCAACGCGGTTGCCCGACATATGCGGGGGACATCGCAGACGCGATGATAAAAATGTTGCTTTGTGAGGTTCAGGGAGGGATTTATCACTTCTGCGGGGATGAAGAGGTCTGCTGGAGTGAGTTTGCGGAGCACATATTTAAAGTTGCTACGGAGATGGGGGCGATTTCTCGCATGCCAAAGGTCAGTAAAATAACATCAGAACAATATGTGACTTTGGCTAAACGTCCTAAATATTCAACCTTGAGTTGCAATAAAATCAATGAGATAGGTATTCCTGCTTCCAATTGGCAGTCAGCCCTGGAATACGTGATTTCTCGATTGAGAAAAATGGGTTACTTACAAGAGTAATGTCGGCACCGTGTGGGTGAGCATGATGTATTTTGTTATTTTCATGCTCACCCGACAGTAATTGGCGCATAGCTTATTCGCTATGGAGTTACCAAATTTTCCAGCCGTGAATATTAAAGAAAGTAATCATTGAGCGTGAAAATAGCTTAATATGCGCCCAGCCTTTTCGCGCCGCATGGCCACCGTAATGCACGACTTTGACATCAGGGACATAGGCTATTCTGGTAATTTTTGCCGTACGGATGCTGAGATCGAAATCTTCGAAATAAAGAAAGAATTTAGGATTGAATCCGGATAATTCTTTCAGTACGCTGTAGCGGAAAAACATAAAGCAGCCACTCACGATAGGCGGATCGAAATAAACATCGTGAGGCGTTAGCGTATCAGCCATTTCATAGCGTCGAAGATAACTTTTGAAAAAACGCTTTCCTTTAACCGAGGCAAAGAAACGCAATAAATATACAAATACAGAAGGGTATCGCTTACACAAATATTGTGTTTCCCCGCTCCCCCAGGTTGCATACGGCGTAATTAAGCCGCATTCAGGGTGAGCATCCATGAAGGAGAATGCATTCTCTAATGCATTTTTATCCATCTCTAAATCGGGGTTTAAAATAAGGGTGTATTTTGACTTAATAGCTAAGCTTAAATTATGTGACACTCCAAAGCCAGGATTGTCTGGTCGTGATATGTAATTTCCGGGAATAACGTCAAGGAACTCTTTAATTAGCGAAGTGACTGCAGGATCAGTAGTTGGCGAGTTATCAACAACCAATAAATAACAGTCGCGTGCTTTAAAAACGTTTGTCTCAACAAGTGCGGCAAGGGTTTTTCTTAAATCTACAAGATTCGGTTTGAAAATTACTAATGAGATTGTAAGAAATTTTTCATCTTCAATAGCCGGTAAAGACATGAGAGAATCGTCCACTCCATCTTGGGATGTCGTTTGGTTTTTTAGGTGAAGGAAAAACTAGCGTGTTGTCAGGTATAGTAATGCCTAGCGTTGTGTCAGAATTGTAGGCTTCTTCTTTGTGATGCCATAGCATCTCGCCAAATGGAGTCGATAGGATGGCTTTTCCTGCCAACCTGTATTCGTAGAACTTAACAGGATCGACATATTTAGTAATGTCGTTCTGCAAAAATGGAATAATCACATAATCAAATGTGGATATCTTTTTCATTACCTGGGGGTGTGGGATAGGGGGTTCCAGGATGATATTTTGAGGTAAGCTTTCCGGAATTCCGGTTTTTCTTGGCCCTACGAGGTTTATGATTGCTTCCGGATTTTTAGTGGCCAACTCGAACACCCACTTCCAGTCAAACCAGCTTGCGATTGTGCCGATATAGCCAAATGTGATTTTTTCATGCGATGTTTTCGGGATATGAATTTTCTGCATGTCATCTGAACACGCATTCAACACCAACTCAGTTTTGCTGGGGGCGATAGACGAAAATTTCTCAATTAAGGCATGACTTGAACAGAATATGCGGTCAACTTGTCGGGCGATTTCTTTTTCAAGATTAGCCGTGTTTTTCTTTGATAGGCCAGAATAAAACGAAGGGAAATCATCCATGGCGTCATACCACACTTGCCGCCATTTAAATTGCTTGATAAGCATGTTGGCCAGCAGACAGGGTTTGCCGATAACCAGAGTGGTATCTTCAGATATAAAATTCTTTATATCGTCAATAATTTTCTTTATTTTCCCTTGGTTGAGCAGCTTAAACAACGCAGGTATCGGCTCCACGGGGGCTACAAAACCCAACCGAGCCAGTTGCAGACCCTCTATCAAATCCAATCCTGCAGGTTCAGGGGCATGGCGGCCGGGGGTCAGATCGGCGAGGGTGGGAAAACGACTAGGATAAGGCTCAATCCACAAAAGTTCCTGGGTGGCATGGGTCAGCGCATATTTGGCGAAAAAATGAGGGCGCTGACTTATGCTCAACCAGGGAACAGCTGAAAGATAGACGATTTTCATTGGCATTGTTCAGTAAAGAAATTGCGGACGATACGGACGATACGCTGGCTGGACTCACCATCACCGTAAGGAGAGCTTCCTTTTGCCATTTTTTGATAGGCCTGAGGGCTATCAAGCAGCAAAGACGCTTCTCTTACGATGTCCGCTTGTTCCGTTCCGATTAATTTCACCACGCCTTCCGAGACGGCTTCTGGGCGCTCGGTATCGCGACGTAAGACCAAGACGGGTTTGCCCAAGGCCGGAGCTTCTTCTTGCACGCCGCCAGAGTCGGAAAGAATCAGGTAGGCATTCTTCATGGCGGCAACGAAAGGGCCATAGTCAAATGGGCTGACCAGCTTAATTCTTTCGTGTTCTTTTAACAGACGATCCGTGACTTCGCGCACGTTTGGGTTGGGATGAACGGGGAAAAGAATATAGATATCACTATACTTTTCGATAAGTTCAAGAGCTGCGTTGCAGATATTGACAATAGGTTGGCCGAAGTTCTCTCTGCGATGAGAAGTGATAAGAAGCATCCGGGCGTCTTGGGGAATATCGACGCCGATATCAAACGTCTTTTGTGCGGTCGTCAGCAAGGCATCAATCACGGTGTTTCCCGTAACGTGAATATGCTCTGCAGGAATGCCTTCGCGCAAGAGGTTGCTTTTAGATACTTCAGTCGGAGCAAAATGCAAGCGTGCTAAATGTCCGGCAAGAATACGGTTTGCTTCTTCAGGAAAAGGTGAATAGAGGTCGTGTGTACGCAGCCCCGCCTCGAGATGAGCGAAAGGCACTTTCTTGTAGAAACAGGCCAGTGACGTCACGAAGACGGTCGTCGTATCGCCTTGTGCGATAACCAAATCCGGTGCTGCCTCTTCGAGAGTTCGGTCGATGCTGGTCATCAGGCGCGCGGTCAACTCTGGCAATGTTTGCCCAGGTGTCATGACATTAAGATCATAATCGGCTTCAATTTCGAAAAGTTGGAAAGCCTGATCCAACAGGTCTCGGTGTTGGGCCGTCGCCAATACGCAAACGTCGAATTCACCGGAGGCATGAAGTGCCTTGATCACCGGCGCCATTTTTATCGCTTCCGGACGAGTACCCACAACGCACATAATTTTCTTTAACATGGTTGTCTCAATAATTAATATCCCCATACTGACGATAAAAATCGGTATGGGGAGGTGGTAATCGAATAGCTATTCGGTTCTGCGTAGCAATTCGTCCCAATCGTTCATAAAGGCATGGGCGGAAAATTTTTCTTTCAGAGCGGCAAGTGATGCTTTAGATTGCGCATAATTGTCAGATATAGAGGCTATTTTTTCTGACAATTGGCGAGCATCATGCAACGAGTAAGTAAACTCATTTTCACGCGTGGCAACTAAATAGTTATGTGCTTCGATATTGGACAAAACAACGGGGACGTCTGCACAAATCGCTTCTGAAGCCGATAAGCCAAATGATTCTCCGGTTGATGGCGACACAAAAATCCCGTTGGCTTGAGAGATCGCCAACAGCAGCTTGTCCACATTCAAGAATGGCACTGGCGGCAAGCATACGGTGTCGCCCACTAGATTTCTGCTCTCCAGCTCGGCGTTGGTGTTGATTTCAGAAGACTGCGGGCCGCACAGAACTAGCATGTATTTTTCCGCGTGTCGTTCTTTTAAAATAACGAATGCGTCCAGTAATTCAGTCAGGTTCTTTAGCTTGTCCATCCGTCCCAGGAAGAGAATAGGTCTTCTCGACCATGTTGGCAGAGAGGGAATCGCATGCGGTTCTTGAGAGACATGATCCCAAGGAACGAAATTACGCAGCAATAACAATGGACAGGCACTTTTGTGCAATTCAGGCTCTAGCTGCTTCATAAAGAACGCGGATGGGCACAATATTGCCGAGCAACTGTCCGGAATTTTATTCAAGTAAGCCCTGTTTTCTTTATAGGCTGTATGGCATTCCGCAAAGTATTTCAATTTGTGCGTATGGCAAAATGTCAGAGCCGCAGGGAAATCAATGCAAAAAATGAGGCTGTAATTTTGCGTTAATAAATAATCGAAGTTGATGATTTTGACATCGACATTTTTACAGTCCGAGAGTGCGGCGGTGATCGCCTTCGCCGCCCCGGAATCATGAGTAAAAAGAAGGTCAATCTGATAGGTGCCTATATCGTTTAATAAACGGGCACGGGTGAGCATGACTTTCTCAACACCGCCATGCGTCGCCCAAGGATAGATAAATGCTATTTTACGAAGCATATAACTCCCTAATTCCTTTTCTTTTCAGGGTGTTCAACTCCATTTCTTCGAATCGGGCTGCCCAAGTGGTTTCTTGCAAGAAGGTTTCCAACTCGTCAGAGTGGCGCTCGCTATTGATTGTTTTCTCAAACAGATCGACAACGTCGCTGCCGTCAGAGAAATAGGTCATCGGATAGCGTTTAATATGCTCAATGCCGGTCACTAGAGTTGGTAAGCCAAAATAGAGGTACTCATAAATTTTGATCGGATCTACCGCTTGAGCCAGCTCGCCACTTTTGAATGGAATTAGGCCGATCGACCATTCTTTGACATATTGATGAAGGTCTTTTGGCATTACTTTGCCCACCAGTGTGATGTTAGCAATATTTTTCGCTTTATTGACCACCCACTCAGGCTCACCGTAACCAATGATCTCGAAGTGATATTGTGGGAATTGTTCAGCTAATTTAAATACGATATCCCAGTCGAACCACGAGTCCGTTAGATGGCCGAAATAGCCCACTTTGTTGCCGTTGTCTTTCGCTATATTACGTGTATCGCCCAAGACCTTCTCGGAATAGCCATTACCGACTACTTCAATATCACTGCGAAGATAAGCAAATTTGTCACGCAGTGATGGAGCAACGCCACAGACGTAATCGCTTTGTAGAATGAGGGTTTCTTCAATCTCTTTCTGGTACCAAGGAGCTTGTCCGACCTTATGGAAGCATTCCCATTCATCCATAATGTCATAGATGATGTTGCAGCCTTGCGCTCTAAACTCATAGAGCGGAGTGAGGAAGACTTTCGCCGGCATCGTGATGACAAAGAACGCGGTTTTGTCATGCAGATGACACTGACGGGTGTATTTCACAAAATCATACAGCGGAACCTGATAGACATTGTTCCAGACTTGCGAACAACCTTTCGACAACGTTTCCTGTGGCGTCCATTGCCAGGCGATAAAGATAACCTGATAGCCTTTTTCCGAGAAATATTTTGCCGCGTTGATTGGCCGTTGGTTCACCAGCTCATCGAATTCGAAGCTGCATGGAATGAAGACGACTTTCTCTGATTGGTTTACCGCTGCGACCCAGTCTGGAATGTCTTCAGGTGTAGAGGTATCCGTCATCGCGCTATTGCAAGCGTGCTCGAAGTGTTTTTGAACGTAACGGTGCCGCTGGGTCTGTAGTTTTAGCCTGACAGACTCGGGCAGTCTCCAATAAAGAGTTTTGGCCAGTTCATAGCGTTTGTCCGCTCTGGTCAGTGATTGAACGGCAACCTGAACCAAATATCGAAGTTTTTGCCCTGCACTCGGTGCAACCGCGTGAGGCAAAGTTCTGAAATAGTCTTCTTGTTTTGCCGCTACCGATGTCAGGAGTTGTACTAACGATTTAACGTCATTCTGCAAAGAGAGATTCTGTTCTTCCAACGCAGCTAACTTGGCGATGACATCATTCCCTGAACTTGCTGCATTAGCATTAACAGGGGTGTCCAGGGGAGCCTGGCTCGCTTTATCTTCCATTTTGACGGTCTCTTTCACGCTATCATCATGAGCGTTGATCTTGATACTGTTGGCGATCAGTTGGTTTGCTAGCGTTTTAAATATAGCGACAGTAAAGGCATTCGCGATCAAAAAACTTTCGTTTTCCTGTGATGATGGTGCCTTACACAGCTGCTGGTAGAGTTGCAGCGAATCACCGTTGTCGTATCGCTCTTTGTCCGGGAGAACCATATTCTCGAGGATTTGGCTCCAACGGCCATCGCTCTGGTATTCAATAAGCAAGTCTGGGGGCAGGGGACGAGCGGCGGCAAATTGCTCTTGAAGCACATCTTCTTCGGCATTGGCCAGATTTCTGCCTGAGAAATTACAGTAAGCGGCATGTTTAAAGGTTTCATCGTCCAGAATGCCTTTAATGCCGTCGTAGCCAACCAGACACACCGGAAGCTGGCTAATGCCGGCTTCCAGTACTCCGCGGCCCATGCCGGCAAACCCCGCGTATTGCGGCATGACGGAAGGGATGTCACTGACAACGCCTTTGAAACCAACCCATTCGTTGAAGTTATTATCGCTAACGTAGGTTTTTATAGTGTCTTCATCACTACCGGTACCGTAAATATCAATACCATGAATCATTTGGCAGCGGCTGGCGAAGTCAATGAACTTCATAATCCCTGCGGATTTATCCTCATCCAGCCTGCTGGCGATAAGCCATCTTTTCTCAACAGTCTCATCCGTGATAGCGGGATGCGTTTGGGCGGTGTCTATCAGGTTAGGAACGATCATCACCGAGGGGTGGTCTATGATCTCCGCCAATTGATCCGCCGTTTCCTGCGAAACGCAAAATATGGTATGTAGCGTTTTGAGAAAATAAATGGCCAACGCCTGATTATAAATATTCCGAGTAAAATGCTGCAGCGACAGAGGGCCGTGCAATGTTAATAGCGACGGTATTTTTTCGCAGTCTGCGGCGATAACGGCAGGGAAAATGCAGTCAAAAGGATGCACATGAATGACATCGATGCCTTTTTCTTTGATAACCTGTCGTATCAGGTCTACGCCTTGAACGAGTTGTTCGATAGAGCCGTTGCTTAAATGAATATTTTCATGGCACGAGCTCAACCCGTCAGGGAGTAATGACGGGTCTGCGACAACGGCGTACATAAGATGAACCTGGTAACCGTGGGCGACCAGATCCTTTACCTGAGTGTTGATATAGGTTTCCAACCCACCGATTGAGTAATACTGAGTTATGATAAGTATTGATTTATTCATGCTCTCCTGACCACTTTTCGAGTGATAAAGAAACAGGCAATGCGGCAATACCTGACATTGTCGTGCGAGGCTCTATAACCTTAAGGACGATCACGTCGGTTTTCTTATCAAGATAGGACATATCGGCGTGGCTGATGGCGTTGGCGATAGCGAGTGAAATAAAATAGCTGCCTTCGCACAGTGCCAGGTCAAGTTCAAACGTTGCCCTAAGAACATCTCCGCCTTTGGCGTTATGCATATTCTTCTTATGGTATAAGGTGCTGGTGCCAAATACCGTAATACCTTCAACGGTCTTAATGACCAAGCCGGCTTGCAGCTCTTCTATCGGCCCAAATACGCTGATATCGAAGCTGATGATGGCTTTTTCACCTACGCGGAATAGATCGCAAGGCTGATCGTGGGCATCTTTGATGATCCAACTTTCAATAAGGGCACCGCTGGTCAGTTCGCTTTCAGCTTGTATCTCGGCTTGTTCCGCGATGGAGGCCTCATGGGCGGCGACGCCGTCCTGGCTTTCTTTCTGGGGCGCGTTGATGGACTGATTGGTGTTTTTAGCAATGTTGTTCAGATAGCGCAGGTAAGTTTTTTCATCTGAGTACAGCAGGGCATGGTATTGGTCGATGATTTCTTTGGCACTGCCAATGGCTTCTACCCGGCCTTTTCGCAACAAAATGGCTCGCTGGCAAAACTTCTCCACGGTCGACGTGGAATGCGTCACCAGGATGATTGAACACCCTTGCGCGCGCAGCGATTCGATATAATCGAAGCATTTGCGTTGGAATTTCTCATCACCGACCGACAGCGCTTCGTCTACGATGAGCACTTCGGGCTTAATGCAAGCCTGAACGGCGAAGGCCAAACGCACATACATCCCGCTGGAGTAGGTTTTGACCGGCTGATCGATATGTTCGCCTATGTCGGCAAAGGCTTCGATCTCAGGGAATTTCTGTTCCATTTCACTGTGCGTCATACCAAGAATGATGCCGCTCAGATAAACGTTTTCACGGCCGGTAAACTCAGGATTGAAGCCCGCGCCGAGTTCCAGCAGCGCAGCCAGTTTGCCATTGACCTCAACGCTGCCCGAGGTGGCTGTCAAGGTGCCGGCAATAATTTGCAGCAGGGTACTTTTGCCTTCGCCATTACGGCCCAAAATGCCAAGCGTTTCACCGCGCTTAACGTCAAAAGAAACGCCGTTTAGCGCCCAGAACTCTTTGAAGAATGTACGGCGGCCTAAAGAAAGCATTTGGTACAAACGATGCTTAGGATTTGCATACATTTCAAAGCGTTTCGAAATATTTTTGACTGAAATTGCGAATTCAGATGACATCAGCAAACCCTTTACGCGTGAACATAAACCAACCATAACCTAACAGCATGATGACGAAAGAGATGAGGGTGTAAATGCCCCAGCTCCCCCAGGCGATATTTTTGCCCAGCATCATGCAATCCCTCGCTTGCTCAATGACATAAGTCAATGGACTGAGTTGCATGAAGATGTGATATGCGTCAGGCAACATGGAGATCGGATAGAAGATCGGCGAAAGATACATCAGAATCATGGTAAGCACGCCAATAACCTGAGCGATATCTTTCAAGTAAACGCCAAGCGAAGAAAGGAACCAGGATACGCCCAGAACCATCATAAGGAACGGTGCGATGATGACGGGTAGCCATAGAATGTGCCACGTAGGGATCCCTACGATAGCGACATAGAACAGCAACCAAACGACGAAGTTAATCACCATTTGGAATAAAGCTGTGCAGAGTGAAACAATGGGGAGTGTTTCAACCGGGAAGACAACCTTTTTGACGTAGTTGACGTTACTGACGATCAAATAGGGAGCGCGGTTAATGCATTCAGAAAAAAGCCCGAAGAAAATCAAACCGATGAATAATGCTAACGCAAATTCTCCTTTGGAATCGACTCCAGCACTCCAGCGAATTTTGAATACAACGCTGAAAACGAAGGTATAAATCACCATCATCAATACTGGGTTAATAAACGACCAAAGAAGCCCGATAAATGACCCTTTGTATTTACTGCCGATTTCCCGTTTAGAAAGTGAAATAACAAGATTCTTATTGGTGGCAAGTGTATGAAGACACCGATAAAAAGTCTTAACAAGAATAGAGAAAATATTCATTTAACACCTAGGCTATTGATTAACTTTTTTGACGTCATGGTTTAACTTTCTTCGCAATATAATCATGTAGAACGGATGCGTTATTGATATGACGGAGGGTGTGAAAATAGCTATAGGGCTAAACACACGTTTCCGTAAGCACTCCATGGAAAATACGCCAACATTTTCTCTCGGAGATTTTCACATCGTAAACAGAATCTGTTTCATTCCCGCGCAACCTGCATGGTATTACCGCGGGCTATTGTCCAGCGTGTTTCTATCTTACTGTAATGCCGGGGAACACATTAGTGATATATAAGGTTTTCTTCTGTTTTTCGATGCGTTCACTTCGGCAAAAAAACACCGCATTTCTCGATGAAACAGAAGTGAACACTGAATTCCCTGCATACAGATTGCCTGATTTTTAGGCTGGACATTGCTCTGCATAAGCGTTTTCAGCCTAAAAAAGCACGCTACCGCCCTTGGTAAGCGAGAACCAATAGAGGGTGGGGTTGTCAGTTTTCATTTATATGCTGAAACTATTTTCAGCAAAAATAGGCTAGAAAACCTTTATTATCCTACCACCAAATCACTTGTAATGCCTCTGGATTTTCAGGGTTTCAGTCTGTTCCTAGTAACCAGTGGTGACATATTCAAATGAGATATGTGCAATTGCTAGGAATTGTAGGATTACAGGCCAAAATGCAAGCGTGGCGCGTCATTGGATGGTTTCTTCCGAGGGTATGGAGCAGGTTCGGCGATGCGGTATCCTCATCTTGGTCCACATATTCTGGTTGATTTTTAACCGTTGACATGATGCGGCAGACCGCACATCCGAACCTTTTCTTTTCTGCAATGTTACCGGTAATGTAGCAATGAGCTCAGGGCGTATACAGAACTGCCAACTGTGCGTGATTTTGTAAAGATTGTTATGGCTGCGATAGGTACATGCTTAGGAATAATCATGTACAATAAAGCAATGCATCCCTACTATGTTGTATAACTATATGATTACAATGTAGTAATTATCTCAGACAGGAGTTCCTAAATGTCCAAGCAACAAATCGGCGTTGTCGGCATGGCGGTAATGGGCCGCAACCTCGCGCTGAACATCGAGAGCCGTGGTTACACCGTTTCCATTTTCAACCGTTCTGGCGACAAGACTGACGAAGTGATCGCTGAGAACCCGGGCAAAAACCTGGCGCCGTATTACACCGTTGAAGAGTTTGTTGAATCGCTGGAAAAACCACGCCGCATCCTGCTGATGGTGAAAGCGGGCGAAGCGACGGATAAAACCATTGCCTCGCTGACTCCGCATCTGGACAAGGGCGATATCCTGATCGATGGCGGCAACACCTACTATCAGGACACCATCCGTCGTAACCGCGAACTGTCCGACCAGGGCTTCAATTTCATCGGCACCGGCGTTTCCGGCGGTGAAGAGGGCGCGCTGAAAGGGCCTTCCATCATGCCTGGCGGCCAGAAAGAAGCTTACGAGCTGGTGGCGCCGATCCTGGAGAAAATCGCTGCGGTTGCGGAAGGTGAGCCTTGCGTGACTTATATCGGCGCTGACGGTGCAGGCCACTATGTGAAGATGGTGCACAACGGCATCGAATACGGCGACATGCAGCTGATTGCCGAAGCCTATTCTCTGCTGAAGCAGGCGCTGAACCTGAGCAACGAACAGCTGGCCGAAACCTTCGCCGATTGGAACAAGGGTGAGCTGAACAGCTACCTGATCGACATCACCAAAGACATCTTCACCAAGAAAGACGAAGAGGGTAAATACCTGGTCGATGTGATCCTGGACGAAGCCGCCAACAAAGGCACCGGCAAGTGGACCAGTCAGAGCTCGCTGGATCTGGGCGAACCGCTGTCGCTGATCACCGAATCGGTGTTCGCACGCTACCTGTCCTCGCTGAAAGATCAGCGCGTTGCCGCGTCTAAAGTGCTGACCGGGCCGAAAGTGGCACCGTTCACCGGCGACAAAGCCGAGTTCATCGAGAAAGTGCGTCGCGCGCTGTATTTGGGCAAGATCGTATCCTACGCGCAGGGCTTCTCTCAGCTGAAAGCCGCGTCCAAAGAAAACAACTGGGATCTGCACTACGGCGAAATCGCCAAGATCTTCCGCGCCGGCTGTATTATCCGTGCCCAGTTCCTGCAGAAGATCACCGACGCTTACGCAGCGGATGCCGATATCGCCAACCTGCTGCTGGCGCCATACTTCAAGCAAATCGCCGACGAGTACCAGCAGGCGCTGCGTGACGTGGTGGCCTATGCCGTGCAGAACGGTATCCCTACGCCAACCTTCTCCGCCGCGATCGCTTACTACGACAGCTACCGTTCAGCGGTGCTGCCGGCTAACCTGATCCAGGCGCAGCGCGACTATTTCGGTGCGCACACCTACAAACGCATCGACAAGGAAGGCGTGTTCCATACCGAATGGATGGAATAAGCCCACTCGTTGAGCGATAAAAAAAGCCGCCGAGGTTAACGCCCGGCGGCTTTTTTATTGCGCGTGATTTAATGTCACGCTTTTTTCTGATGCCGCTCGCGCAGCCGGCCGATCACCGCGCTCAGATCCAAATCCTGGTCCTGCAGCAGCACCAGCAAGTGATAGATCAGATCCGAGGCCTCGTTGGTCAGCTCTTCGCGATCGTTGACCGTGGCGGCCAGCGCGGTTTCCACGCCTTCTTCCCCGACCTTCTGCGCGATGCGTTTGGTGCCGCTGGCGTACAGGCTGGCGGTGTATGAGCTGTCCGGGCTGGCATGCTTGCGCTCCGCCAACAGCTGTTCCAGCTGATAGAGGAACGTCCAGTCGCTGGCGGCCGGATGGAAGCAGCTGCTGTTGCCCAGGTGGCAGGTCGGGCCGATCGGGTTGGCCAATACCAGCAGCGTGTCGTTATCGCAGTCCGGCGTGATGCTGACCACCTTGAGGAAGTGGCCGGAACTTTCGCCTTTGGTCCACAGGCGCTGCTTGGTGCGCGAAAAGAAGGTGACATTGCCGCTCTGCTCGGTGGTCGCCAGCGCTTCCGGCGTCATGTAACCCAGCATCAGCACTTCGCCGGAAACGGCGTGTTGCACGATGGCCGGCATCAGGCCGTCGGTTTTCTCCCAGTCCAGCTGGTTTCTCTGTTGTTCTGTCAGCACACGCGAATCTCCACGCCTTGTTCGACCAGGAACCTTTTCAGTTCGCCGATATTGATGATTTGTTTGTGGAACACCGATGCCGCCAGAGCGCCGTCGACGTCCGCATCGCGGAACGCTTCCAGGAAGTGCTCCATCGTGCCCGCGCCGCCGGAGGCGATCAGCGGCACCTTGCAGACCTCGCGCACTCGGCGCAGCTGCTGCAGATCGTAACCGTTGCGCACGCCGTCCTGGTTCATCATGTTCAGCACGATCTCACCGGCGCCGCGGCGCTGCACTTCCTGCACCCAGTCGAGGGTTTCCCACTGGGTGACGCGGGTGCGGCTCTCGTCGCCGGTATATTGATTGACGTGATACTTGCCGGTTTCACTGTCGAACCAGGTATCGATGCCCACCACGATGCACTGCACGCCAAAGCGATCTGCCAGGCGGCTAATCAGAGCGGGATCGGCCAGCGCCGGTGAGTTGATGGAGATTTTGTCGGCGCCGAAAGACAGGATCTGGCTGGCATCCTCGGCGCTTCTAATGCCGCCGGCGACGCAGAACGGAATATCAATCACCTCCGCCACGCGCGAAACCCAGCTTTTGTCCACCACTCGGCCGTCGCTCGAGGCGGTGATATCGTAAAACACCAGCTCGTCCGCGCCTTCTTGCGCATAGCGCTGCGCCAGCGGCACGATGTCGCCGATGATTTCGTGGTTGCGGAACTGCACGCCTTTCACCACTTGCCCGTCTTTAACATCCAGACACGGGATTATCCGTTTTGCCAGCATGCAATCGCCTCCTCAACGCTAAATTTACCTTCCAGCAGGGCGCGCCCGACGATCACGCCGGCAACGCCGCTGCCGCGCAACTGGGCGATGTCGTCCAGATTGCCGATGCCGCCTGAGGCCTGGAAGGCCACTTGCGGATAGCGGCGGCTGATCGCCTGATACAGCGCCACGTTGGAACCGGCCAGCGTGCCGTCGCGCGAAATGTCGGTGCACAGCACGTGTTTCAGCCCGTAGGGCAGGAACTGCTCTACCACCTGTTCAAGCGTGGCGTCGGAGTCTTCCTGCCAGCCGCTGATGGCCACGCGCTTCACGCCCTGCGCGTCGATGCGCACATCCAACGCCAATACCAGCGCGTCGGCGCCATAGCGTTCGAACCAGCTTTGCACCAACTGCGGCTGTTTCACCGCGGTGGAGCCGATCACCACGCGCGTGGCGCCGGCCTCCAGCAGGGCGCTGACGTCTTGCTCGTTGCGGATGCCGCCGCCGACCTGCACCGGCACGTTAACCCCCGCCAGCAGCTTGCGCAGCAGCGGGATCTGGCGCGCGGCCGGATCTTTGGCGCCGGTCAGATCGACCAGGTGCAGCACCTGGGCGCCCTGTTGTTGATAGTCCTGCAGGCGCAGCAGCGGATCGTTGCCGTAGTCGCGCTGTTGGCCGTAATCGCCCTGATGCAAACGCACCACGTTGCCGTCGATCAAATCCAAAGCCGGAATAATCATGCTGCCTACATCTCCAGAAAGTTTTTCAACAGTTGCGCGCCGGCCGCTCCAGAACGTTCTGGATGAAACTGCACGCCGAAGAAGTTGTCTTTTTGCACGGCGGCGGTGAAGGGCTCGCCGTAGTTCGCCTGAGCGATGGTGCTGGGGCATATCGGCATCGCATAGCTGTGAACGAAATAGAAGTAGGCGCCGTCATCGATGCCGCGGAACAGATGGTGGCCCGCCTGCGCGGATACCTGGTTCCAACCCATGTGCGGCAGCGGCAGGCCGAAGTCGGTCATCTGCTTTACCGGCGTATCGATGAGGCCGAGCGTCGTTATGCCGCCGTTCTCTTCGCTGCTGGCCGCCAGCAGCTGCATACCGAGGCAGATGCCCAGCACCGGCTGAGTGCAGGCCCTGATCAGTTCGATCAGATCGCGTTCGCGCAGCTGATCCATCGCCGCCTGCGCGGTGCCGACGCCCGGCAGGAACAGCTTGTCGGCGCGCAGCACGATCTCCGGATCGCGGCTCACTTCCGGCTGATAGCCCAGGCGCCGCACCGCATAGGTGACGGAGGCCAGGTTGGCGCAGCCGGTATCCAAAATCACCACGTTCATCACAGCACTCCTTTCGAGCTCGGCAGGGTATTGCCCTCGACGCGGATCGCCTGGCGCAGCGTGCGGCCAAACACTTTGAACAGGCTTTCGACCCGGTGGTGGTCGTTTTTGCCTTTGGTCTTCAGGTGCAGCGTGCAACCCATGGTGTAGGAGAGCGAGCGGAAGAAGTGCTCGACCATTTCGGTGCTGAGATCGCCGACGCGCTGATAGTTGAACTCGGCCTTGTACTCCAGGTGCGGGCGGCCGGAGATATCCAGCGCGCAGCGCGCCAGACACTCGTCCATCGGCAGCACGAAGCCGAAGCGGGCAATGCCGCGCTTGTCGCCCAGCGCCTTGTTCAACGCTTCGCCCAGCGCCAGGCCGGTGTCCTCTACGGTGTGGTGATCGTCGATATACAGGTCGCCTTTGACGTCGATCTCCATGCGGAAGCCGCCGTGGGTGGCGATCTGATCCAGCATGTGGTCGAAGAAGCCGACGCCGGTTTTGATTTTGCTGCCGCCTTCGCGATCCAGCCAGACGTTGACATCGATCTGCGTCTCTTTGGTCACGCGGTTAACCCGCGCATGGCGGTCGCGCAGGGTCAGCTGGCGCACGATCTCTTTCCAGCCCAGCACGCCGCGCTGGTAGCGCAGCCCCTGAATGCCCATGTTTTCTGCCAGCTGCACGTCGGTCGGCCGATCGCCGATCACGTAGCTGTGGGCGGTATCGAGCACGCCGGGTTCGAGATAACCCTTCACCAGCGCGGTCTTCGGCTTGCGGCAGTCGCAGTTGTCCGCCGGCAGGTGCGGGCAGATCAACACATCGGCGAACTGAATGCCCTGCGAGCTAAGGATCTGCATCATCAGGTTGTGCGGCGGATCGAAGGTTTCCTGCGGGAAACTGGCGGTGCCGAGCCCATCCTGATTGGTGATCATCACCAGCTGATACCCCGCCTGTTGCAGCGCCAGCAGGGAAGGGATCACGTCCGGCTCAAGCGCCAGCTTGTCCAGGCGGTCAACCTGGAAATCTTCCGGTGGCTCGGCGATCAGCGTGCCGTCACGATCGATAAAGAGGATTTTTTGGCTCACATTGGCTCCTGGCGAGTCTGGTTGGCGCCGGGCAGGGCGGACAAGGCGTCCACCACGCGTTGACATTCGTCGCGGGTGCCTATGGTGATGCGCAGGCAGCCGGACAACCCGGGCTGTTTGTTTTGGTCTCGTAAGATAATGCCCTGATCCCACAAGCTTTTAAACACATTACTTGAGGCGGTGAAGCGGGCCAGCAGGTAATTGCTGTCGCTGGCGAAAACCTGCTCGACGCAGGCGCATTTTTCCAGCTGTTGCTGCAGCCAGCTGCGGGTGGCGGCGATGTCGGTGACGCGCTGGCGCATGGTGCGGATGCCTTCTTCGCTCAGCGCCTGCGCGGCGATATCCGCCACCGGTGTCGAGAGCGGGTAAGGCGCGATCACCTTCAGCAGCAGGGCAATCAGATCTTCGTTGGCGAGCGTAAAGCCGCAGCGCAGGCCGGCCAGCGCAAAGGCCTTCGACAGCGTGCGCAGAATAGCCAGGTGCGGATAGTCGCTCAGCCACCCGGCCACCGAGGCCTGCGGGCAAAACTCGATATAGGCTTCGTCCACCGCGACGATCGCTCTGCCTTTGGCCATCTCCAGCAGGCTGCGCAGAGAGTCCGGGTCAATCAGGTTACCGGTCGGGTTGTTCGGGCTGCAGACGTAGATCAGTTTCACGTTGTCCAGGCTGTCCGCGATGGCCGGCAGATCCAACTGCCAGTCCTCTTTGGCGGCAACGGTGCGGCGCTCCACGCCAAAGGTTTCGGCGCTGACGGCGTACATGCCGTAGGTCGGCGGGCAGAACAGAATGGCGTCTTTGCCCGGCTCGCAGAAGGCGCGGATCAGCAGCTCGATGCCTTCATCGGCGCCGCGGCTGACCAGCACCTGCTCTTTCTTGACCTCGGCATAGGCGGCGTAGCGTTCGATCACCTGCGCCGGCTGGCACTCCGGATAGCGGTTGAAGGTTTGCGCAGTCAGCTGGAATTCCGGGGCGATCGGGTATTCGTTGGCGTTCAGCCATACGTCGCCCTTGCCGCCGAGGCGGCGCGCCGATTGATAAGGGGTCAGTTCGCGAACGTTGGCGCGCGCCAGTTTTTCGATGCTCATGCTTGCTCCTTCAGGGCGGCGACGCGCAGGGTCACGGCGTTCTTGTGGGCGATCAGCTGCTCGGCGGCAGCCAGCGTCTCGATGGTGGCGGCCAGGTTGCTGAAGCCCTGCGGCGTCAGCTCCTGCACCGTCATGCGTTTTTGGAAATCGGCCAGCCCGAGGCTTGAGCAGGTGGCGGTGTAGCCGTAGGTCGGCAGCACGTGGTTGGTGCCGGAGGCGTAATCGCCGGCGGACTCCGGCGACCAGTCGCCGAGGAACACCGAACCGGCGCTGGTGATGCCGTCCACCAGATCGCGCGCATTGCGGGTCTGAATGATCAGGTGCTCCGGGCCGTAACGGTTGCTGATGGCCACGCACTCCGGCAGATCGCGCGCCACGATCAGGCGGCTGCTCGCCAGCGCCTGACGGGCGGTGTCGGCGCGCGGCAGCTCGGCCAGCTGGCTTTCCACCGCGTCGGCCACCGCCTGCGCCATCGCCGCGTCCGGCGTCAGCAGGATCACCTGCGAATCCGGGCCGTGCTCGGCCTGCGACAGCAGATCGGAAGCGACAAATGCCGGGGTGGCGCCGGCGTCGGCGATCACCAGCACTTCTGAAGGACCGGCCGGCATATCGATGGCCGCGCCGTCAAGGCGCTGGCTGACCTGCCGCTTGGCTTCGGTCACGAAGGCGTTGCCCGGCCCGAAGATCTTCGCCACGCGCGGCACGCTTTCGGTGCCGAACGCCAGGGCGGCGATCGCCTGCGCGCCCCCGACCTGAAACACTTCCTGCACGCCGCACAGCTGCGCCGCATACAGGATCTCATCGGCGATCGGCGGCGGCGAGCACAGCACTACCCGGCGGCAGCCGGCGATGCGCGCCGGCGTCGCCAGCATCAGCACGGTGGAGAACAGCGGCGCCGATCCGCCGGGAATATACAGGCCCACCGAGTCGATTGGGCGGGTCACCTGCTGGCAGCGCACGCCCGGTTGCGTTTCGACGTCCACCGGCGGCAGTCGCTGCGCGTTGTGGAAGGTTTCCACGTTGGCGACGGCCACCGCCATCGCCTGTTTGATGTCGTCGCCCAACCGCGCGGCGGCGGCGGCGATCTGCTCGGCGCTGACGCGCAGCGTCGAGACTTCCGCCTTGTCGAAACGGGCGCTGTAGTCGCGCAACGCCCGATCGCCGTTGGCCTCCACGTTGTCGAGGATCTCATTCACCGTGCGGGTGATGCTGTCGGAAGCGGCGATCGCCGGACGCATCAGCAGCTCGGCCTGGCGTTCGGCGCTGCACGTTGCCCAATCTATCGGCGTGTTGAAGGTCGACATGGCGTTACTCCATCATCTTTTCAATCGGCAGCACCAGAATCGAGCTGGCGCCGAGCGCTTTCAGTTTTTCCATGGTTTCCCAGAACAGGGTTTCGCTGCTGACCATGTGCATCGCCACGCGGTTCTGCGCACCGGCCAGCGGCAGAATGGTCGGGCGTTCGGCGCCCGGCAGCAGCGCGACGATCTCATCCAGTTTCTCGCTCGGCGCGTGCAGCATGATGTATTTGGATTCGCGCGCCTGGATCACGCCCTGAATGCGGGTCATCAGGCGGTCAATCAGCTGCTGTTTGGCTTCAGGCATTTCGCCGTCGCGCTGGATCAGGCAAGCTTTGGAGCGGTAGATCACCTCCACTTCGCGCAGGCCGTTGGCCTCCAGCGTGGCGCCGGTAGAGACCAGATCGCAGATGGCGTCGGCCAGGCCGGCGCGCGGCGCCACTTCCACCGAGCCGTTCAGCAGGCAAGATTTGAAGCGCACGCCCTGTTTGTCGAGGTATTGCTTCAGCAGGTGCGGGTAAGAGGTGGCGATGCGGGCGTCCTGCAGGCTTTGCGGGCCGGCGTATTCGGCGTCGAGCGGGGTGGCCAGCGACAGGCGGCAACCGCCGAAATCGAGGCGGCGCAGGGTGAAGTAGCGCGGGTCTTCACCCTGGGCGCGGCGGCTGAGCAGCTCTTCTTCCAGCACGTTCTCGCCGATGATGCCGAGATCGACCACGCCGTCCATCACCAGACCCGGAATGTCGTCGTCGCGCACGCGCAGGATATCGATCGGCATGTTTTCGGCGAAGGCGATCAGACGCTGCTGCTGCAGGTTAATCTTGATGCCGCAGCGCGCCAGCAGTTCCTGGGATTCATCGCTCAGGCGGCCCGACTTCTGCATTGCGATCCGTAAACGTGTCTTGTCCAGCATGGTAACCTCTGTTTAATCTGTAATTTTATGAATCTATTGTAAAAACTATTCTTTTCTGTCTGTCCGGAGCCAAAAAAAAAACCCTCGGAAGAAATCTTCCGAGGGCTCTCTCTTGCGTTCTGCGCGCCACTGGAAGATTAACAAACCGTCTTCCAGCACACATCGCCTGAAAGACTAGTCAGGGTGATGGTGATGATGGTGGTTGAACTGAACGCGTGTCATGGTGTTTTCTCTCAGCAAAAGTCGGTAAAAAACCGTATGGCAATTAAGCTAAACTATCCGCTGTCCGCCGTGCAACTCTTTTTTATCGTCATAAATTTAATTTATTGAAACAGGTTGAGTTATTAGCCACACACGGCTTTACCTAACCTTAAGCCGGTCAGATTGTATCGCCGCGCGCAGTGGCGTAGCCTTAAGGGCAGGGCGCTGCGATCTTCAGGAGAGGAAGAGGATGAAAAAGGTAGCCATTATTGGTCTGGGTTGGTTGGGCATGCCGCTGGCGTTGTCGCTGATGGGCCGCGGGTACGACGTGGTCGGCAGCAAAACCACGCCGGACGGCGTCGAGGCCGCGCGGATGAGCGGCATTGAATGTTATCAGTTGGAGCTGACGCCGGAATTGATCTGCGATCCGGACGATCTGGCGTCGTTGCTGCGCGTGGATGCGCTGGTGGTCACGCTGCCCGCGCGCCGCACCGTCGAAGGCAGCGAGAATTATTTCAATGCGGTGCGCATGCTGGTGGACAGCGCAATGGCTTTCGGCGTGCCGCGGGTGATCTTCACCAGTTCCACCTCGGTGTATGGCGAAACCGCCGGCACGCTGCGCGAAGAGTCGCCGCTGCGGCCGGTCTCGCCTTCCGGCCGGGTATTGGCCGAGCTGGAGCGCTGGCTGCACGAACTGCCGAATACCTCGGTGGACATTCTGCGCCTGGCGGGGCTGGTGGGCGCCGATCGCCACCCAGGCCGCTTCCTGGCGGGAAAACTCGATGTGAAGGGGGGCTCGCAGGGGGTGAATCTGGTGCATCAGGACGACGTCATCGCCGCCATCCAACTGCTGCTCAAGCTGCCCAAGGGCGGCCACGTGTACAACCTGTGCGCGCCGCGTCATCCGGCCAAGCGCGATTTCTATCCGGCCCTGGCCGAGCAGTTGCACCTGGAGCCGCCGCAGTTTGCCGACGAAGCGGAACAGGATGAGCGGCTGGTGGACGGCAACCGCATCTGCAACGAGCTGGGTTTTGAATACCAGTATCCCGATCCGGCGCGCATGCCGGTCAGTTAACGTCCGTCAGGCCCCGCACATGCGGGGCTTTTTTTCGCCGGCGCGCGCCAAATCCTCCAACAGCGCGTTCAACGCCTCGTCGGGTTGGACGGGGCGGCTGACCAGGCTGAGCGTGGCGCGGTAAGAGAGCGCTGCGCCGCCCAACTGCCGCAGCAGCCCTTGCTCCACCCAGCGCGCCGCATAGTGGGTGGGCAGATAACCGAGACAGGTGCCGCTCAGCACCAGATGGGCGACGCTCTCCATGTGGTGGGCCACCGCGGCCAGATGCGGCGGGGCGATCGGGCACAGCTGGTGCGCCAGCAGGTAGCCGCGTTTGACCCAGCGCGCGTTTTCAATCTGCTCGCGCTCGGGTTCTTCCACCGCGAACAGCGGGTGATCCTCACTGCAATAGATCGCCTGCGTCTCCTCCAGCCACGGTTGATAACGCAACGCCTCCAACTGCTGGCCAAAGTAGCCGATGCCCAGATCGAGCTGCCGGTGCAGCAGCCCTTGTTCAATCTCGTTCGGTGAACAGATGCGGCACTGCAATTGCACGTCCTGGTGGCGCCGCTGAAAGTGCTTGATGGCCTGACTGAACGGGTTGCCCGGCAGTGAAACCAGGTTATCCACCAAACCAATTTGCAGATCGCCGGTCAGCAGGCCGTTCAGCGACTGGCTGACCCGGGTGAAGTCGCGGGCGGCGTTGAACAAGGAGCGGCAGGCGATCAGCATGCGTTCCCCTTTTGGCGTCAGCCGGAAGCCGGAGCGCCCGCGCTGGCACAGGCGAAAACCCAGTCGCGTTTCCAGCGAGGCCAGATGGGTGCTGATGGTGGATTGGTTCATCAGCAGCGTTTCCTGTGCGGCGCTGACGCCCTGGGCTTCCGCCACCGCGACGAACACCCGCAACAGCTTCAGATCGATATCGCTTAGGTTAGTGAGCATCGCCCCCTCCGCAGAACGTCGGCCGCTTAACCCATTTTTAACATCGAAGAAATAGGCGCGGCGCTGAAGATATGGCCTTTCTTATGGCATGAGATTGAAATAAAAATCAACGCTTCAATGGGTTAGTTACATCGTGTTTTTCGATGTTTACATGCAAAAGCGGGAATGGTAGCCGGTGCGGTCAACGGGGTAGTCTGCGAATGTTGCTTAAATGTTTCAATTTATCGCAAGCCCAAGACAAGGAAACGCCATGCTGAACCAACCCCAAAGCGGCAACGACATGCCGCGCTTTGCCGGTCTCCCCACCATGATGCGCCTGCCCGCCGCCGATCAGGCGCGTGGTCTGGACGCCGCCTTTGTCGGCATTCCTCTGGATATCGGCACCTCCAATCGCAGCGGCACCCGCTATGGCCCGCGCCAGATCCGCCAGGAGTCGGTGATGATCCGCCCCTACAACATGGGCACCGGCTCCGCCCCATTCGAACGGCTGCAGGTGGCCGATCTGGGGGATGTCGCCATTAACCCCTACAGCCTGGCGGACAGCGTACGGCGCATCGAGGCGGCTTACCGCGAGATCCTGGCGCACGGCTGCACGCCGTTGACGCTTGGTGGCGACCACACCCTGACGCTGCCGGTGCTGCGCGCCATCGCCCATCGACATGGCCCGGTCGGGCTGATCCACGTCGATGCGCATTCCGACACCAACGAGGAGATGTTTGGCGAACAGCTGGCGCACGGCACCACCTTCCGCCGCGCGTTTGAGGAGGGGCTGCTGGCACCGGAAAAAGTGGTGCAGATTGGTCTGCGCGGCAGCGGCTATGCGGCGGATGACTTCGATTGGTCACGGCGCCAGGGCTTTCGCGTGGTGCCGGCCGAAGCTTGCTGGCATCGGTCGCTGACGCCGCTGATGGCGGAGATCCGCGAGCAGATGGGCGATGCGCCGGTTTATCTCAGTTTCGATATCGACGGGCTGGATCCGGCCTTCGCGCCGGGCACCGGCACGCCGGAGGTCGGCGGACTGTCGGTTTGGCAAGGGCTGGAGATCGTGCGCGGCTGCCGTGGGCTGAACCTGATTGGCGGCGACGTGGTGGAGGTGTCGCCGCCTTACGATCGTTCCGGCAATACGGCGCTGCTGGCGGCCAATCTGCTGTTTGAAATGCTGTGCGTGCTGCCGGCCCGCTGAGGCCGTCGTACTGACCCTGCCGGCGGAGCGGTTGCGTCGGGCCCCCGATAACAATAACAACGGAGTGGAGGTACCCATGAATCTCGATCTGCTGGTTGTGGTGATTTACTTTCTGGTGATAGGCGCGGTGGGGTGGATGGGCATTCGCCGCGCCAACTCCAAAGAGGCGTATCTGGTGGCCGGGCGCAACCTGGGGCCGGGGCTGTATCTGGGCACGCTGTCGGCGGTGGTGCTCGGCGGCGCGTCGACCATCGGCAGCGTCAAGCTCGGCTACACCTACGGCATCTCCGGCGTCTGGCTGTGCGGCGCGCTCGGGCTGGGCATTGTGGTGCTGAGTCTGGTGCTGGCCAAACCGCTGCTCAAACTGAAACTGTATACCGTCAGCCAGGTGCTGTCGCGGCGGTATCACCCGGCGGCGCGGGTCACCAGCGGCGCGATCATGCTGGCGTATGACCTGATGGTGGCGGTGACCTCGATCATCGCCATCGGCAGCGTGATGCAGGTGATGTTCGGCCTGTCGTTCAGCGCGTCTATCCTGCTCGGCGGCGGGCTGGTGGTGCTGTATTCGACGCTGGGGGGCATGTGGTCGCTGACGCTGACCGACATCATTCAGTTCATCATCATGACCGTCGGCATGATGCTGGTGCTGATGCCGATGAGCATCGTCAAGGCCGGCGGCTGGGAGGCGTTCACCAGCCTGCTGCCCGCCGGTTACTACCAGCTGTCGTCGATCGGGCTGGATACTATTCTGGTATTTTTCCTGATCTACTTCTTCGGCATTTTGATCGGTCAGGACATCTGGCAGCGGGTGTTCACCGCCCGTAGCGCCAATGTGGCGCGCTTCGCCGGGCTGGGGGCGGGCGTCTATTGCGTGCTGTATGGCGTGACCGGCGCGCTGATCGGCATGGCCGGCAAGATCGTGCTGCCGTCGCTCAGTAATACCGACGGCGCCTTCGCCGCCATCGCGCAGGCGGTGTTGCCGGTCGGCGTCAGCGGGCTGGTGGCCGCGGCGGCCCTGGCGGCGCTGATGTCCACCGCCAGCGCCTGCCTGCTGGCCTCTTCGACCATCGCGCTGGAGGACGTGTTGCCGGCCATCCGGCGCAAACCTTCTGGCGGGCTGGCCGCCGGGCGCTTCACCACGCTTTTCATGGGCGCGGTCATGCTGGGGCTGGCGTTTGTGGTGCGCGACGTGCTGGCGGCGCTAACGCTGGCTTACAACCTGTTGGTGGGCGGCATGCTGATCCCGTTGGTGGGGGCTATCTTCTGGCCGCGCGCCACCAGCGCCGGCGCTATCGCCAGCATGCTGACCGGCAGCCTGTGCGTGGTGGGGCTGATGATCTGGCACGGCATCGACGCCAACAGCCCGATCTACGGCGGTGGGCGGCGGCGTCGCCTTCGTGCTGGGCAGCCTGCTGAGCCGCCCGGCGCCGCAGCTGCAGACCCAAACCGAGCGTTGAAACGACGAGGTGGGACATGAACAATCGCAATGTGGCGCCACGCCCAAAAATTGAAGTGCGCTCGATAGACTATGTGCCCCGTCACGAGCGGCATGGCAAGGTTTGGCATCAGGCGCCGTTTTGGTTCACCGGTAATTTCGTTTTGACGACGATGGTGGTCGGTTTCACCGGCCCGGCGTTGGGGGTGGGCGCGCTTTATTCAATGCTGGCCATTGTCGTCGGCGTGGGGTTCGGCACGTTCTTCATGGCGTGTCATGCCAATCAGGGGCCGCGCATGGGGCTGCCACAGATGATCCAGTCGCGGGCCCAATTCGGCCTGCGTGGCGCCATCGTTCCCTTTGCCGCCGTGGTGTTTGTTTACATCGGTTTCAACGTGTTCAACGTTATTCTCGCGACCGATGCGATCAACACGGTATTGCCGGGTCATCGTCCGCCTTGGTATGCGTTGCTGATCGCGGTGGCCGTGCTGTTGGCGATCGTCGGCCACGATATGCTGCATGCGGTGCAGCGCTGGCTGACCTATGTGATGATGGCGGTGTTCGGCGTGCTGACGGTCGGTGCCGTGCTGTCGCTGCGGATGGACGCCGTCGTCGGCGCCGGGCATTTTTCGTGGGCGGCTTTTTTGATTCAGCTGTCGGCGGCCGCCGGCTACCAGATCAGCTACGCGGTGTATGTCTCCGACTACTCGCGCTATTTGCCGCATGAAACGCCGTCGGCCAACGTGATCTTTTGGACTTATCTGGGGGCGGCCGGATCGGCGCTTTGGCTGATGTCGCTGGGCGCATTTCTGGCCTCAGCCCTACCGGCCCCCGATGCGATCGGCAGCGTACAGGCGGTGGGTAATGCCGTTTACCCGGGGTTTGGCACGCTGGCCGTGCTGATCGCGGTGCCCTCGCTGGTCGGCATCATGGCGGTCAACTGTTATGGCGCGATGCTGACCAGCCTCAGCGCGATTGACGCGTTCCGTAAAGTGACGCCAACGTTGAAATTACGCATGGCCGGCATCGGCGTCGTCGCTCTGACGGTGTTCGCGGTGGCGTTGGCTATCCCGGCGAGCTATCTCGCCAGCTTCAATACCTTCGTGCTGCTGATGCTGTATTTCCTGGTGCCCTGGACGGCGGTGAATCTGATGGACTTTTACGTGGTGCGCGGCGGACATTACGCGATAGGTGAAATCTTCAACCCGGCGGGGATCTACGGCCGTTGGGGCGGCTCCGGTCTGACGGCCTACGCGATCGGCCTGCTGGCGATGGTGCCGTTCATGACGTTGGGCTTTTACACTGGCCCCTTTGCTGTTTTACTGGGCGGCGCGGATATCGCTTTTCTGATCGGCTTGCTGGTGGCCGGGAGCGTTTATGTCGTCATGTGCCGAAAGCTCGATCTCGAAGCCGAACGGCGGGTGGCGTTGCGTTGCGAGGGATTATTGGAAGGAGAACGGGAGTGAAGGAAAAAATCAGCGTCGCATGCTGCCAGTTGGCGCTGCGGGTAGGGGAAGCGGAACATAATCGGGCGCTGTCCGCCCAGGCGATCCGCCGGGCAGCGCAGCGCGGCGCCAACGTCATCGTGTTGCCGGAGTTGGTGAACAGCGGCTACGTGCTGCGCGACAAGGCGGAGGCGCGGGCGTTGGCCGAGGCCGAAGATGGGCCCAGCCTCAGCCTGTGGTGTGCCCTGGCGAGTGAGCTGGATGTGGCGATCGTCGCCGGTTTTTGCGAGCGTCTGCCTGATGGCGAGGTGGCCAACAGCGCGGCGTTGATCGATGCGCAGGGGGTGAGGGCGATTTATCGCAAAGTGCACCTGTGGCATGAAGAGAGTTTGATCTTTACCGCCGGCGATCGGCCGCCGCCGGTCGTCGAGACGCGTTTTGGCCGGTTGGCGGTGATGATCTGTTACGACCTCGAGTTTCCGGAGTGGGTGCGCTTGCCTGCGTTGGCCGGTGCTCAGCTGCTGTGCGCGCCGGTCAACTGGCCGCTGGCGCCGCGCCCGCAGGGCGAACGGCCGGCGGAGATGGTGAAGGCGCAGGCCAACGCCGCCGTCAATCGGCTGTTCATCGCGGTGTGCGATCGTTGCGAAACGGAGCGCGGCGTTGCGTGGATCGGCGGTTCGGTGATCGTCGACGCCGACGGCTATCCGTTGACGCAGAGCCTGACAGGCGAAGGCATGGTGCTGGCATCGATGGATATCGGCGCGGCTGATGACAAGCACATCGGCCGCCACAATCACGTGCATCGCGATCGGCGTCCGATGCTGTATTGAAGCGGCGGGGCGGTCGGTGGACCCGGCTGCTCCGCAGATCGTCTTCGCCGGTGGGGAAAATCCGCCGTTCTGGCGCTTACAGCCAGCCCGATTTCTTCAGTTTCTGATACAGGAAAATGCAGCCGACGGCGGTCACTCCCAGCGTGGCGTGATAGGCCCACGGGAACTTCAGTTCCGGCATGTCGGCGAAGTTCATCCCGTACAGGCTGAAGACCACCGTCGGGATGGCCAAGATTGCCCCCCAACCCGCCAGCCGTTTCACCACTTCGTTTTGTTTGACCGTCACCAGCGCCAGGTTGACGTGCATGGCGTTGGTCAGCATTTCGCGCATGTCGTCGATATTGCTGACCACCTGATGGGCGTGATCTTGCACGTCGCGCACGTAGGCGCGCAGCTCTTTCGGGATCACCTCTTCGTGCAGGCGGATCAGCTGGTTGCAAATTTCATCCATCGGCAGCGCGGCGTTGCGCAGCGCCAGCAGATGGCGGCGCAGGGTATAGACGTTCTCGATCGCCGCCTGATCGAACTCTGACTGAAACATGTTGGCTTCAATGTTCTCGATGGTGCTCTCGAAGCGCGCCACCACGCTGCGGTAGTTATCCACCACGAAGTCCAACACCGAATAGAGGGCGAAGCCCGGCCCGCGGCACATCTGCTTGTGGTTCTCTTCCGCCTTGGCGCGGATCGGCGCGTAACTGGGCGAAGCGCCGTGGCGCACCGTCACCAGAAAGTTTTTGCCGACGAAGAAGTGGGTTTCGCCGTATTCGATTTCGTCGTGCTCGCCCCACTGCGCGGTTTTCACCACGATGAACAGCGAGTCGCCGTAGGTCTCCAGCTTCGGCCGCTGGTGCGCGCACAGCGCGTCTTCGATCGCCAGATCGTGCAGCCCGAACTCCTCCTGCACCTTGCGCATAAACGCCGGCTCCGGCTGCCTTAATCCCAGCCAGATGAAGGTGTCGGGCTGTTTGACCACCTCACTGATATCGTCGATGGTCACTTCGCCCAGCCGTTGGCCGGCTTTGTACGCTACACAGTTCACCACCATGCTTTTGCTGTCCATCCGTCCATCCATTAATCAGTCAGCGTTTTGGTAAGTAAATAACACTCATGTTCCACCGGATACTCTTTCAGCGTCATTTGCAGCTGATAACCGAGCTTTTCGTAGAACGGCCGCGCCTGAAAGCTGAAGGTGTCGAGGCGGGCGTAGCGGCAGCCGCGCGCCTGCGCCTCGTGCTCGGCGGCGCGCATCAGTCGGCCGCCGAGGCCGCTGCCGCGCTGGGTATCCGCCACCCATAGCCACTCGACGCTCAGCCAGTTGCCCCAGGTTTCGGCGGTCAGGCCGCCGATCACCGCGCCGGCTTCGTCGCGCGCATAGACGCTGAGCGGCTTGCGGTGGCTGGCGTCGATATGCGGCAGGTTGTAAGCGCGCAGGCCTTGCCTGATCGCATCGAGGGTTTGTTCGTCGATCGCGTCGGTAACGGTAATGTCCATTTTTCCTCCTGGGTAATGGATTAACTTAAGCACATGGCGGCTAAAAGGCAACCCGTTGAAATGTAATGCAAACGACCGCGGCCGCTGAGTGGGCTACACTAAACGGGTCATTTCATCTTCAGGAGGACGCCATGCCCCGATTGACTCTGCTGGCCGGTTTGCTGCTGTGCAGCGGCCTGGCGCACGCCGCGCCGACGGTCAGCCAATTGCAGGACGGCCTGGAACACCCTTGGTCGCTGGCCTTCTTGCCGGCGGAACAAGGCCTGCTTATCACCGAACGGCCCGGCCGGCTGCGGCTGTGGCAGCAGGATAAAGGACTGTCGCCGCCGATCGCCGGTGTGCCGCAGGTCTACGCCGAAGGGCAGGGCGGCCTGCTGGAGGTGCTGCCGGCGCCCGATTTCGCCGCCAGCCGCCGGGTGTATCTCAGCTTCGCCGAACCGGGCGAGGGCGGCAAAGCCGGCACGGCGGTCGGCTATGGCCGCCTGAGCGACGATGGCGCGCGGCTGGAAAACTTTAAGGTGATCTTCCGTCAGCAGCCCAAGCTGTCGGTCGGCAATCACTTCGGCGGCAAATTGGCGTTTGATCGGCAAGGCTACCTGTTTATCACGCTGGGCGAAAACAATCAGCGGCCGACGGCGCAAGAGACCGACAAACTGCAGGGCAAACTGGTGCGGCTGACCGCCGAGGGCGCCGTGCCGCCGGACAACCCCTGGGTCGGCCAGGCAGGTAAACGCCCGGAGGTTTGGTCTTACGGCCATCGCAATCCGCAAGGGCTGGCGTTGAACCCGTGGAGTGGCGCAATCTGGGAGCATGAGCACGGCCCGCGCGGCGGCGATGAGCTCAACATCCCGCTGCCGGGTAAAAACTACGGCTGGCCGCTGGCCACCTACGGCATCAACTATTCCGGCCAGCCGATCCCCGAGGCGAAAGGGGAGCGGGTGCCCGGCACCGAACAACCGCTCCACTATTGGCGGGTTTCGCCCGGCCTCAGCGGCATGGCGTTCTATGATGGGCAGCGCTTCCCCGCCTGGCGGCACTCGCTGTTCATCGGCGCACTGGCGCAAAAGGCACTGATTCGCCTGACGCTGAAGGGGGACAAGGTGGTGGCGGAAGAGCGGCTTCTGGGCGATCGCGGCGAACGCATCCGCGAGGTGCGCAGCGGGCCGGATGGTTACCTGTATCTGCTGACGGACGAACGGGACGGCAAGCTGCTGAAGGTCGGGGCGTCGTAACGCCCCGCACGCGTCAGGTGAGTGCGCTCATCACGCCGCGCTGGTAGGCCGGGCGTGCGCGCAGTTGCTGATACCAGCGCTCCATGTTCGGCCGCGGGCGGCGGGCGATCGGCATTTCGAACCAGGCGTAGGCGAAGCTGCCGAGCGGGATATCGCCGAAACCGAACGCGCCGCCGGAGAGGTAAGGCTGGTGCGCCAGCGTCTGTTCGATGACGTCGAAGTGTTTTTCCAGCGTGGCGATCGCCGTTTCGATTTTCGCCATGTCGCGCAGCTCCGGCGCGGTGCGTATCAGGCCCCAAAAGACGATGGTGAAGGCCGGGACAATCGTCGAGGTGGTCCAGTCCATCCATTTGTCGGCGGCGGCGCGCGCCTGCAGATCTTGCGGATAGAACGTCGCGTCGCCGAATTTCGCCGCCAGGTAGCGCACGATGGTGTTGGACTCCCACAGCACGAAGTCATCGTCCTGCAGCAGCGGCACCAGGCCGTTCGGGTTCAACGCGCGGTAACTCTCTTTGTTGACTTTGCCGAACGCCCCGCCGGCGTTGATGTGGGTATAGTTGAGCCCCAATTCGGCGGCGCACCACAGCACCTTCCTGACGTTGTTCGAATTCTCACGACCCCAAATGGTCAGCATGGGATAACTCCGTTAGCGGATAATAAGGACCCTCTATACCTACGCCACAACGCGCTTTTTGTCACACCGCAGGGCACTTTTTGTCTGCCGCTCAGCGTTCCCAGCGGCACACTTCCCAGCCGCGCTCCGCCGCCAGCGCGCTCAGTTCGCTGTCGGGGTTGATCACCGTGGCGCTGTCGACGAATTGCAGCATCGCCTTGTCATTGAGAGAGTCGCTGTAGCCGTGGCTGTGCTCGAACTTCAGGTGCGGGTGCTGCGCCAGCCAGTGCTGCAGGCGGATCACCTTGCCCTGTTGATAGGTCATGGTGCCGTAGGTGTTGCCGGTGAAGCGGCCATCGCTGATTTCCACGCCGATCGCCAGCGCATCGTCGGCGCCGAGCTGTTCGGCGATCGGCGCCACCAGATGCTCGCCGGTGGCGGAGATCACCAGGATGCAGTCGCCGCGTTCGCGGTGCCACTGCAGGCGTTCGCGGGCGGCGGGATAGACGCGCGGCAGGATGTCGCGGCGGATGTAACGCTGCACCCAGCCGGCCACGGTTTGCACGCTCAGGCCGGCCAGCGGCGCCAGCGTGGCCTGCATGTAGTCCTCCATCGACAGCTTGCCCTGATAATAGAGCTGCATCAGCTGCTGCTCCTGCAGTTCCAGCTCCGCCGGCGCGAACCCCTGGCCGACCAGCCAGCGGATCCACAGGCTGGCGCTGTCATCGTCAATCAGGGTTTCATCCAGGTCGAATAAGGCTAAATCCATCAGTATTTCTCCGGCAGGCAGGGTATGAGGTCGTTTACAGGATAGCGGATAGCGCACGTCGCCAGCCAGCGGCGTCGGCGAAATTGCGCAGAGCATAAGAAACATTGATGACGGTTTTGCGACAGTTTGTTGAACGTTTGCATAACTTAGAACGCAACAATATTGGCCGCTCCGGCGAGCGCGGTGATAACTATGAAGCAAATGCAGCTACCCGCTGGGGAGTGACAATGTTGATTATTCGCCTGTATGGCAGCCCGATCGTGATCGGGGAAGAAGAGGAACCGCATGATGACGCATCTGACGACGCAGAAGACGCTGCCGCTGCTGGATCTTTCGCAGCTTGACGGTGATGCGCGCCAACGGCGCGCCTTTCTCGACGATCTGCGCGCGGCGGCTCGCGACGTCGGTTTTTTCTATCTGCGCGGCCACGGCGTGGACGGCGCGCTGAATGCGCGGCTGCAGCACGCCGCGCGGCAATTCTTCGCCCTGCCGGAAGCCGACAAGCTGGCGGTGCAGATGGTGCATTCACCGCACTTTCGCGGTTACAACCGGGCGGCGGCGGAACTCACGCGCGGGCAGCCTGACTGGCGCGAGCAGTTCGATATCGGCGCCGAGCGCCCGGCGCTGACGCTGTCTGATGACACGCCGCGCTGGGCGCGCCTGCAGGGGCCAAACCAGTGGCCGGCGGCGCTGCCGACGCTGAAACCGCTGCTGCTGCAGTGGCAACAGGCCATGACCGCCATGTCGCTGCGGCTGCTGCGCGCTTTCGCTTTGGCGCTGTCGCTGCCGGAGCAGGCGTTCGATCGCTTGTACGGCGAGAAGCCCAACGAGCACATCAAACTTATCCGCTATCCGGGGCGGGACGCCACCGGCAGCGCACAGGGCGTCGGCGCGCACAAGGACTCCGGGTTTCTCAGCTTTTTGCTGCAGGACGCGCAAAAAGGGCTGCAGGTAGAGGTGAGCGAAGGGCAATGGATAGACGCGCAGCCGCGTGAAGACACCTTCGTGGTGAACATCGGCGAGCTGCTGGAACTCGCGACCAACGGCTACCTGCGCGCCACGGTGCACCGGGTGGAAACGCCGCCGGCGGGGCGCGACAGGTTGTCGATCGCTTTCTTCCTCGGCGCGCGGCTGGACGCGGTGGTGCCGCTGTATCAACTGCCGCCGCAGCTGGCGGCGCAGGCGCGCGGCCCGGCCAGCGATCCGCTCAACCCGCTGTTTCGCGACGTGGGCGACAATTACCTGAAAGGGCGCATCCGCTCTCACCCCGATGTGGCGCACCGTTTTTATCAGGACGTCATCGGCGTCTGAACGCCGGGCGTAAAAAAGCCCGGCGCGTCGGCCGGGCTGATGGTGCGCTGATGCGGTGATTATTCCGCCAGCGCCTGCTGCAGATCGGCGATCAGATCTTCCACATCCTCAATCCCTACCGACAGGCGCACCAGCTGCGGCGTGATGCCGGTTTCCAAGCGCTGTTCCAGCGGAATGGAGGCGTGCGTCATGCTGAACGGCTGGCTGATCAGGCTTTCCACGCCGCCCAGGCTTTCCGCCAGGGTGAACAGGCGCGAACGCTGGATGACCCGGCGCGCATAGGCGTCGTCGCCTTTCAGCCGTACCGAGATCATGCCGCCGAAGCGCGTCATCTGGCGCGCCGCCAGCTCATGCTGCGGATGGCTCGGCAGGCCGGGGTAATAGACGTTTTCCACCTGCGGCTGGCTCTCCAGCCACTGGGCGATGCGCAGCGCGCTATCGCTGTGGCGCTGCATGCGCAGCGCCAGAGTGCGAATGCCGCGCAGCGTCAGGAAGCTGCTGAACGGATCGAGAATGCCGCCGACCGCGTTTTGCAGGAAACCGAGCTGTTCCGCCAGCGCCGGGTTATTCCCCACCGCCGCGACGCCCGCCACCACATCGGAGTGGCCGTTAAGGTATTTGGTGGCGGAGTGCACCACCACGTCAAAGCCCAGATCCAGCGGACGTTGCAGATACGGCGAGGCGAAGGTGTTGTCCGCCACGCTGATGAGCTGATGCTTTTTGGCGATCGCGGCGATGGCGCTCAGATCCGCCAGCTTGAGCAGCGGGTTGGTCGGCGTTTCGACCCAGATCATTTTGGTATCCGGCTCGATCGCCTGTTCCAGCCCGGCGAGATCCGCCGGCGACACGTAAGTCACGCGCAGGCCGGCGGTGCGGCTGCGCACTTTTTCCAGCAGGCGATAGGTGCCGCCGTACAGGTCGTCTACCGCGATCAGGTGGCTGTCTTTATCGAGCAGCTCCAGCACCGTGGAGCAGGCCGCCAGACCGGAGGCGAAGGCGTAGCCGCGGCTGCCGCCTTCCAGTTCGGCGATGGCGCTTTCCAGCGCGGTGCGCGTCGGGTTGGCGCTGCGGGAGTATTCGTAGCCGGTATGTTCGCCCGGTGCCGGTTGGGCGTAGGTGGAGGTGGCGTAAATCGCCGGCATCACTGCGCCGGTCGCGTCCGGGGTGTAACCGGCGTGAACGGTCAACGTATCAAACTTGGCCATAATGGATCCTTATTAACGTAATTTTTGGCGCCAGGCGTTAAGCACGTCTGTGCGGGTAATCAGGCCGAGGAAGCGCTCGCCGTCGAGCACCACCGCGACGTGGCCATGGTTGAAGGTGGCCTGTAATTCCTCGTAGCCGTCTTCCTTTTGCAGCGTCTGGACCTGCTTGGTCATCGCGCTGCCGGCCGGCAGGCTGAAGTGGGCGGCGTCGGCCTGGACGGCGTTCAGCAGATCCCACTCATCGATCAATCCGACCACCCGATCGCCTTCCAGCACCGGTAGCTGCGAGATGTCGTACAGCCGCATGCGGGCGTGCACGATCGCCAGCGTGTCGTCCGGCGCGGCGGAAACGGCGGCGCCTTCGTCGTGGCGATAAGCGATCAGATCGCGGAGATCGCCGTGCTGCGGTTTGCTCAGCAGGCCCTGCTCCAGCATCCAGTGGTCGTTATACATTTTAGACAGGTATTTGTTGCCGCTGTCGCAAACGAAGGTCACGACCCGCTTGGGTTCGGTTTGCGCGCGGCAGTAACGCAGAGCGGCGGCCAGCAGGGTGCCGGTGGAGGAGCCCGCCAGCACGCCTTCCTTGCGCAGCAGATCGCGCGCGGTGGTGAAGGCTTCTTCATCGCCGATGCGGTAAGCGTGGCGCACCTGGTCAAAGTCGCTGAGCGGCGGGACGAAGTCTTCGCCGATGCCTTCCACCAGCCAACTGCCCGCTTCGCCGATTTGGCCGTGGTCGAGATAGTCCGCCAGGATAGAGCCGGCAGGGTCGGCCAGCACGAATTCCGTCTGCGGCGAAACCTCGGAGAAATAGCGGCTCAACCCGCCCAGCGTGCCGCCGGAACCGACGCCGACCACGATGGCGTCCACGTCATGATCCATCTGCCGCCACAGTTCGGGCGCGGTGGTGGTGGTATGGGCCGCCGGGTTGGCCGGGTTATTGAACTGATCGATATAAAAGGCGCCGGGGATCTCCCCGGCCAGGCGTTTAGCGTAATCCTGATAATAAGCCGGGTGCCCCTTGCCGACGTCCGAACGGGTCAGCAACACCTCTACCCCCAACGCGCGCAGGTGGAAGATCTTTTCGCGGCTCATCTTGTCCGGCACCACCAGCAGCAGCTTATAGCCTTTCAGCGCCGCCACCAGCGCCAACCCCAGGCCGGTATTGCCGGCGGTGGCTTCGATGATGGTACCGCCCGGCTGCAGTTTGCCGTCGCGCTCGGCCTGCTCGATCATCGACAGCGCCACGCGGTCTTTGATCGAACCGCCGGGGTTTTGGTTCTCCAGCTTGACGAACAGCCGGCACGGGCCGGTATCAAACTGGGTCAGTTCCAACATCGGGGTATTGCCAATCATCTCGATGACGGAATGGGGGATCGCCATGACTCATCTCCAGGATTATTCGGTATAAAAGTCGTTGTGCGGATGATAGCGCTGAGGATAAGCGCTTTAAAAAGAACAAATAACGGTTCTATATGCCATTATGGAATATATTAATCTTTTTTAGACGTATGGAAGCGCAGATGTTTAGCGGTGCAGATGCTTGGCCGTTTAGCCGTGGATGGGGGCGAAAGTGCGCGTCTCGATGCTTTTTTGAACGATAAATGCGTGCCTGCGTACAGTTATGTAAAAATGCTGAAAATTCACGCTAAACCCTGCAAAAATAAGATAAATCACATAAACTCACAGCAAGGGCATTTTCGGTGTGTTGTGTTACCCGCTACGGGCGCCGCAGGGGGTTGCGGCCGGCACGCGCGCACCGGGCCACTCTCGCTGGTTGGCTTAAAACGTGAACATGTTTGAAAGTTAACGCTATTTCAATGGTTTTGAATGGACACTCTGGCGACGTCATGATGAAAAAAAACTTATCCACTTCCCTGAAAAAACTGACCTTCAGCGTAGGCATCCTGTTGCTGGCCGCCCCGGCCGTACACGCGGCCGAGCCGCCGGCGCCGCCGCAGGTAGACGCCAAGGCCTTCATTCTGATGGACTACAACAGCGGCAAGGTGCTGACCGAAGGCAATGCCGACACCCGTCTCGATCCCGCCAGCCTGACCAAGATCATGTCCAGCTACGTGATCGGCCAGGCGATCAAGGCCGGCAAGATCAAGCCGGAAGACATGGTCACCGTCGGCAAAGACGCCTGGGCGCCCGGTAACCCGGCGCTGCGCGGCTCTTCGCTGATGTTCATCAAGCCGGGCGATCAGGTGCCGGTGCTGGAACTGAATAAGGGCATCGTGATCCAGTCCGGCAACGACGCCAGCATCGCGCTGGCGGACTACGTGGCGGGCAGCCAGGATTCGTTCGTCGGCCTGATGAACAACTACGCCAAATCCCTGGGCCTGCAGAATACCCACTTCCTGACGGTGCACGGCCTGGATGCGGAAGGGCAGTACAGCACCGCGCGCGACATGGCGCTGTTGAGTCAGGCGCTGATCCGCGACGTGCCGGACGAATACGCGCTGCATAAAGAGAAAGAGTTCACCTTCAACAAGATCCGCCAGATTAACCGCAACCGTCTGCTGTGGAGCAGCAACCTGAACGTTGACGGCATCAAGACCGGCTACACCAGCGGCGCCGGTCACAACCTGGTGGCGTCCGCCACCGACGGCCCGATGCGCCTGATCTCGGTGGTGCTGGGCGCGCCGAGCGATCGCGTGCGCTTTAGCGAAAGCGAAAAGCTGTTGACCTGGGGCTTCCGCTTCTATGAAACCGCGACGCCGATCAAGGCCGATAAACCATTCGTCACCCAGAAAGTGTGGTTCGGCGACGTCAGCGAAGTGCCGCTCGGCGTGGCGAAAGACGCCTCGGTCACCATTCCGAAAGGGCAGATGAAAAACCTGAAGGCCAGCTACAAGCTGACCCAACCGACGCTGGAAGCGCCGCTGGCGAAAAACCAGGTGGTCGGCACCATCGATTTCCAGCTGGACGGCAAAACCATCGAACAGCACCCGCTGGTGGTGATGCAAGAGGTGAAAGAGGGCAACTTCTTCAGCCGCATCTGGGATATGGTGATGATGAAGCTGAGCCAGTGGTTCGGCGGGATCTTCGGCTGAATAGCCTGATGTAAGGAGCGCCCCGGGCGCACCATCCTCGACCAAGCCGCAACGGAGACGTTGCGGCTTTTTTTATTTTCAGTATCCGGCCGAAGCGGCGCTTTAAAAATAGTCCACCAGCATGGTGGCGCCGCTGGAGAAGTCGCCTTCCGCCAGGGTGACGGCGCTGTTTTTCACCGGCACTGCATCAAGCGTCGGCGGATTGGCGTAGTCGATGTTCAGCGGCGTATTGATGGCGAAGGCCTTACCGTTGGCCAACAGCTTGATGCCCAATCCAGTGACGCTGCTGGTCAACACGCTGTTGTCAAAGGCCGCCGCGCTGCCCATGATCTTCATTTTCAACTGGCGGCTGTTATCCAGAAACTCGCATTTGATGCTGTAATCGATGCGTTGCATATAGCGGCTGCCGTCGATGCGTTTGATGCCGACCTTGCCGAAGTCGATATCGATGGTGCGCCCGTCGTTGATCACGCAAGGCGGAGGCGCCACCACGGTGGCGGTGATGTTGACTTTGGTGCCCTGATCGGCGGCCTGAGCGGCCGAGCTAATCAATTCCAGCGCCAACAGCAGGGCGCAGCCCGTTTTTATCGTCATGTTCATTCTGGCTCCCGTCTCAAGGTGCGCTGAAGATCAGCGTGGCCGAGCCCGACAGCGGACCGGTGGCGATGCTGGTGTAAGGGACATTGTTCTTCACCGGCACAAAGGTGACGGTGTCGTTGCCCAGACCGTTGACGATGCGCGTTCTGAAGGCATTGTTGGGCTTTACCACCGCGCCGTTGTGCACCATGGCCACGCCGACGTTGGGGTTGGTGGTCTTGATAAAATCGCTGGAGAAGCCGCTGGCGTCGCTGACCATCCGGATCAGAATATCCTGCGTCGCACTCTGATCGTCGCACTGGTAGCTGAGCGCTTTGTCCTGTTTGATCTGGGCGTCGTTGGCGCTCTGGGTCAGGAAGTCCTGGCGGATCTGACCAAAATCGACATTAATTTGCTGGCCGTTGTTGATGGTGCAACTGGTGGTGACGAAATAGGCGTCGTTGTCGGCGATCAGGCGCCAGCGATAAACGCCGCACTGTGGGCAGCCCGGTTGATCGTTGGTCTGAATAAAGTTGATTTGGCCGATGACGTCACCCTTATTCACCTTGATGTCCGGCGTTGGGAAACGGTTCAACACGATATAGACCCGGATGGCGACAGACTGGGTCTGCAAGCCGGTGAGGCTGAGTACGCTGATGCCGGCAGGCACCGGGGAGTTATAGTCGCTGCCGTTGATGGTCGTGCCGCTGCCGATCGAGCCAAAAATCGCGCCGTTCATCGACAGCGCCGGGCTATCGGTTTTGAGATAGTCGTACCAGCTCGCGACGTCGTTTTTACAGGTGACCTGGCTGACGTTGACGATTTCGTTTTTGCCATAAGAAAGCTGCGGTCCGATGCGAACCCGGACGTCAACCGGCGTGGCCGATCCCCCTGGGGGAATAAGTCCGCCATCGGACGTGCGGCAAGTAAATGCGTTGGCGTTGCCAAACAGCAGGAAGAAAGAGAGTGCCAGGCAGCAACGTAAAAATAGCAGGGCTGTTTTTCTCACGATAATATCCCGATATATATAAATGGTGTGCGGCGTTACTCCGCAATGAAATATTGCCAATCAGGCCGGCTGGCCATATTTATTCCGTTAAAGGAGAGTGAGATGCATCTTTGTTGGGTATGCCGTTGTTATCGCCACCGCCCAGCAACGCGGTGGGATACCACCTCAACGAGTTGTTGATGGAGCCGTCCGTCACAATCACTTCTTGTCGGGCGACAAGATCCAATAACAGCCGTCGAGCCCGGTAAACACCGACGTTGACGGCATTGGCCAGTTGCCGTGTCGAGAGCCACTGCTGCTGTGGCGGCGGCCCGGCGACGGGACATTGACGGGGCGATTGCGCGAATAATGTTTGCAGCAGATCGTGCTGCAATTGCCGTATTTCCTTTTGTTTCGGAGATAACGCTTCCATAGCACTTCCTCTGTATTCCGATTGCCGTATTCCTAAGAAAAAACAAACATTCGCCGTCTACCAACAACGAGGTAAAACGCGAACAAAGAAAATTCCTATCTATTTATCAGGATTGAAAAAAAAGGCGTTGCCCGCCCCGTTTTTACCTATGTTCAGGCAGGGGGGTGTCACGCAGAAACCTAAAATTTTGGTTTATTATATTCACAAAGTGCCACTTTGCGATCTGATTACTTGTGAATCTCGCAAAAACAGGATATTGCTCTATAAAAGTATTTTTTACGATCTATGAGCCTAAAAATAACAGTAAATTAACTTTAATTAGGAAATAAATTGCGAATGTTCGCCTTGATCAAAAAAAGCCTTTTTTTGCTGAGAGGCATTTGCCAGAATATTCATCGCCGGACAAGAAGGGCGGATTAGAAAGTATTGGCTCCTGCTCGTTGTGATTTCGTTTATTTTTATAGGACGAATTCATTAATGGGTGGGCCGCTGCAGACTTACCGTTATCGACTTTTTATTGTCGGTGCCTTTGGGTTTTGGCAGTTAACCAACTAGCAAGATGCTAAAGAATCAGGGCTGCGCACATATAAGCGCGAGCAGGTTTCCTGTTGCTCTTTTTCTTGATTGGAATATGCATTTTTTCTTATAAGGAATATAGGTTCTATGAAACTTAACAAAATCATGATGGCTGCAGTGATTGCATTTGGCGCAAGTTCTTTTGCACAGGCAGCCGATCAGGGACACGGTAAGGTCACCTTCACGGGCTCTATTATTGATGCGCCATGCTCTATTGCGCCTGAGTCGATCGATCAGACCGTTGATCTGGGCCAGGTGTCCAACGTGGCGTTGAAAAACGGCGGCAAATCCAACCCGCGTCCGTTTGAAATCAAGCTGGAGCAGTGCGACATCACCACCCTGAAAACCGTTAAAACAACCTTCAGCGGCGTAGCATCGTCTACCGATAAGGATCTGCTGGGCATCGCGGGCACCGCCAGCGGCGCCGGCGTAGCCATCTCTTACAATGGTCAGCCGATCAAACTGGGTGAAGCGACTACCGCGCAGACTCTGAACACCGGCAACAACACCCTGCATTTCGCCGCCTACCTGCAGGGCGAAGGCGCTTCCGCCGCCATCGTTCCGGGCGACTTCACCGCCGTAGCCGATTTCACCCTGGCTTATCAGTAAGTGAGTCCGAAGGCTTAATCAACCAGGCATGGGGTTCGCCGCATGCCTGGTGAATCTCCCTGTCAAAGGAATGTCGCGATGTTTTTACCAAGGAATCGAGCGGGTGCCGTTCTTTTGGCGTCGTTGGCGTTTGCGCCCGGCTATGCAACTTCCGCCGCGCAGGGGTGGGGCAAGGTCAGTATGCACGGCGCCATTATCGACACCGCCTGCGCCATTGCCGCCGGCAGCCGCGATCAGACGATCGATATGGACACTCTTCCTCTCGGGCAGATCATTCGTGACGGCCAGGGGATGACCAAACCTTTCAGTATTGAATTGGTCAACTGCATTTTGGAACGGCCGGAAAATAAACCTGATTGGAAATTCTTTCAGGTCACGTTTGATGGTTATGCGGAAGGCGCTCTGTTTGGCGTACAGGGCGAGGCGCGCGGCGTCGCATTGAAGATAAAAGACAGCAACGGCACGCCGGTTATTCCAGGGAAACCCTTACCGATGGAAGGAATAATACCGGGAAATAGAGTGCTGAATTATTCCATGACGTTGATGCCGAATCATCAGCCGTTGAAGGCGGGAGCGTATTTTTCCACAGTGCGTTTTAAGCTGGATTATTTTTGATTTTTTCTCGTACTGACGGTTAATTCGTTATTGAAAGGACTTTTATTATGCTTTCACCGGCAGGGAAGTTATTTCGTCTTCAAGCTTTGGGGCTCTGTGTTGCCCTTTCTCTGGGAAATCCGATCGCGTTGGTCTATGCCGCCGACGTTATTCAATTCAATACTGACGTATTAGACATCAACGATCGTAAAAATATCGATCTGAGCCAATTTACGCGCAGCGGCTACATCATGCCGGGCGTTTATACCATGGTGGTGCACGTCAATAAGAACGACCTGCCGGAACAGCCGGTGACGTTTTTGGCGCCTGAGAACGATCCTAAAGGCAGTGAAGCCTGTCTTTCACCGGCATTGGTCAACCAACTGGGGCTGAAAGAAAAGCTGTTAAGCACGCTGAACTGGACACACGGCGGCCGCTGTCTTGACGCCTCCAGTCTGGCGGGGATGGAAGCGCGCGGCGATCTCGCCAGTTCCGCGCTGTATCTCAACATCCCACAGGCCTATCTGGAGTACAGCTCGGAAAACTGGGATCCGCCTTCGCGCTGGGATGACGGTATTCCCGGGCTGCTGTTTGACTATAACGTCAACGCCCAAACGCAAAAGCACCAGAAAGGCGGCAGCAGCTACAGCCTGAGCGGCAACGGCACCGGCGGCGCCAACCTGGGCGCCTGGCGCCTGCGCGCCGACTGGCAGGCCAACCTCAACCACCAGACCGGATCTTCTCAGCCGACTGACAAACAGTTCGACTGGAGCCGCTATTACGCCTATCGGGCGATCCCGGCGCTGCGTTCGCGGCTGACGATGGGGGAGGATTACCTGAACTCCGACATTTTCGACAGCCTGCGCTTTACCGGCGTCAGTCTGCGATCCGACGACAGCATGTTGCCGCCCAACCTGCGCGGCTATGCGCCGGAAGTGACCGGCGTGGCGAAAACCAACGCCAAGGTGGTGGTCAGCCAGCAAGGGCGCGTGCTGTATGAAACGCAAGTGGCGGCGGGGCCGTTCCGCATTCAGGACATCAACGACGCCGTTTCCGGCGAGCTGGACGTGCGCGTCGAAGAGCAGGACGGCAGTGTGCAGGAGTTCAAGATGAACACCGCCAACATTCCTTACCTGACGCGCCCGGGCACGGTGCGTTACAAGCTGGCGACGGGCAAACCGTCGGAGTGGGGGCATCACCTGCGCGGGCCGATGTTCGGCACCGGCGAGTTCTCCTGGGGCATCAGCAACGGCTGGTCGCTGTACGGCGGTGGCATCGCCGGCGGCGATTACAACGCGCTGTCGCTGGGGATCGGGCGCGATCTGATGGCGCTGGGGGCGCTGTCGTTCGACGCCACGCAGTCGCGCGCGCGTTTGCCGCAGGAGGGCACGCTTACCGGCGGTTCGTATCGGTTGAGCTATTCGAAGAACTTCGATGAATACGACAGCCAGGTCACCTTCGCCGGTTACCGCTTCTCCCAGGAGGACTTCATGAGCATGGGGGACTACCTCGATGCGCGTTACGAAGGGGGACGCAGCGGCAAGAGCAAGGAGATGTACACCATCACCTTCAACAAACAGTTCCGCGATCTGGGGCTCAGCACCTATCTCAACTACAGCCACCAAACCTATTGGGATCGGGCGCCGAACGATCGTTACAACCTGATGGTATCGCGCTACTTCGATATCGGCGATTTCAAGAACGTCAGCGTATCGCTGTCGGCCTATCGCAACCGTTACAACGAGCGCAACGACGACGGGATGTACCTGTCGCTGTCGCTGCCCTGGGGCAGCGCCGGGACGCTCAGTTACAACATGACGCTCGATCGCGAAGAGAACGCCCATCGGGTCGGTTACTACAACCGGGTCGATGAACACAACAACTATCAGATCAGCGCGGGTGCCGCGCGCAGTGGGGCGACCGCCAGCGGGTATTACAGCCATCAGGGCGATATGGCGCAGATCAACGCCAACGCCAGCTACCAGGCCGGCCGCTATAGCGCCGTCGGCATTGGCGCGCAGGGCGGCCTGACGATGGCGGCGGAAGGGGCGGTGCTGCATCGCGTCAATACGCCGGGCGGCACGCGCTTGCTGCTCGATACCGAAGGCGTCGCCGGCGTGCCGGTGCGTGGCTACGGCAGTACGGTGCTGACCAACCGTTACGGCAAGGCGGTGGTGGCGGATGTGAACAGCTACTACCGCAACAAGGCCAGCATCGATCTCAACAGCCTGGGCGACAACGTCGAGGCGACGCGTTCCGTGGTGCAGGCCACGTTGACCGAGGGCGCCATCGGCTACCGCAAGTTCGAGGTGATTGCCGGCGAGAAGGCGATGGCGATCGTCAAGCTGGCGGACGGCAGTGAGCCGCCGTTTGGCGCCACGGTGCTGAATGCCCGCAAACAGGAGACCGGCATCATCAATGACGGCGGCAGCGTTTACCTGTCCGGCCTCAACCCCGGCGAGCGCATGAGCGTGCACTGGAACGGCGCGGCGCAGTGTGAAATCCAGCTGCCGGCGCCGTTGCCGGCCGAAATGCTGATGAACACGTTGCTGCTGCCTTGCCGTCCTCTCACCGGTAACAAGCCGGCGGAGAACGCCAACTGATACCCCCGGCGGAGCGTGCTTCGCCGCTAAACCGCCGGGGCGGAATCGCCCGCCTTCGGCTGACTGGAACCGTGAAGACATGATGAATCTGACTATGACCAGAAAGACCGTTTCCCTTTTGAGCTCGCTCGCCGCCGCGTTGACGATCGGCGCGATCGGCCTGCCCGCCCATGCGGCTATCGCGCTGGATCGCACGCGCGTGATTTTCGACGGCGACCAGAAAACGGTCAGCCTCAACATCAGCAATCAGAATAAGCAATTGCCCTATCTGGCCCAGGGGTGGATTGAAGACGAGCGCGGCAACAAGATCCAAAGCCCTTTCACCGTGCTGCCGCCGGTGCAGCGGGTGGAGCCGGGCAAACCGAGCCAGGTGAAGATCCAGTCGCTGCCGGCGGCGCGTCAGCTGCCGCAGGACAGGGAGACGCTGTATTACTTCAACCTGCGCGAGATCCCGCCGCGCAGCAATAAGCCGAACACGCTGCAGATAGCGTTGCAGACGCGCATCAAAATGTTTTATCGCCCGGCGGCGCTCGCCCCGAAAAAGAACGCCGCACCGTGGCAGGAGCAGCTGACGCTGACCCGGCAGGGCGACAAGTACGTGGTGAACAACCCGACCCCGTATTACGTGACGATCGTTGAGGCGAGCGCCGGCAAGGGCGGGAAAGGGGCCGCCGGCTTTGAACCGTTGATGGTGGCACCGAAGGCCAGCGCCTCGCTGAACGTCTCAGCCGCGAGCCTCGGCAGCGGCCCGTCGCTGGCGTACATCAACGATTACGGTGGTCGGCCGCAGTTGAACTTCCGCTGCGCCGGCAATGCCTGCCAGGTCGTGCCGGTCGCCAAATGACGCGCCGCGCGCAAGCAGGGAAGACCAAGTCATGAACACAGCGGAGTGAACGAATCATGCAACGAAAGAACCCCATGCTGTTGGGAAAGGCCTATGAACGTCATCAGCGACACACTATTGGCCTGACGGTGTTGGCCGCGCTGATGGTGCCGCTGACGGTGGGCACGATGTTGATGCTGATGCCGCCGGCCCGCGCGGTGGATAACTGGGACGTTGAGGGGGCGAACGGCACGCTCCACGTCTACGGCGCGTTAACGGAAAGCGCCTGCAGCCTGGAAATGACCACCGCCCGCCAGGAGGTATGGCTGGGCGAGACGGGAACGGCGCACTTCCAGAGCCCGGGCGATCGCGGCACGCCGGTCGCCTTCGAGCTGACGCTGAAAGACTGCCTGCGGGCGCCGGCGAGCAACCGCGACGCCTGGACCGGGGTTCTGGCCTGGAGCGGCAGCCAGCCTGCGGTGTCCGTCGCATTTTCCGCGCTGACGGATGACGACGCGCCGGGTCTGGTCAGGGTCGCCGGCGTCACCGGTTTGGGGTTGCAGTTGGCGGATGCCCGCGGTCTGCCGGTCCGCCTCGGCGCGCGCAACAAACCGGTATTGCTGACGCCGGGACAAAACACCCTGACGTATACGGTGACGCCGGTGCGCACTCCGGCGACGCTGAGCGCCGGCGCTTACCGCGCGGCGATCGATTTCCGTCTTTATTACGACTAATACGCCGCTTGCGCCTGGCAGGCGCAAGCATAACCAAAGGGAGTGGCGTCATGCGCGCGACAGAGACGAACCGGCGCCGAAGCGCGCTGCTGGGAGCCGGCATGGTGATGCTGGCCGGCATGATGGCGCAGCCGGCGGCTGCGGCGGAAAACATGCGCTTTCACGGTACGCTGGTGGCCGAGCCGTGTGTCATACAACCGGGGGATGAGGACATCCAACTGGATTTCGGCACCATCGTCGACAAATACCTGTACCTGAACACCCGCACCCACAGCCAAACCTTCGCGTTGCACCTGACCGAGTGTGATCTCAGCCTGGGCAATACGGTGGCCATTACGTTTACCGGTTCTGAGAACGCCAAACTGCCCGGCCTGTTGGCGTTGGATGGCGGCAGCCTGGCGTCGGGGATCGGCATCGGGCTGGAGGACAGCAGCGGCAAGGCGCTGCCGCTCAATCGCGCCAGCGATAAATTCCGTCTGAACGCCGGCAACACCACACTCACGCTGCAAGCCTATGTGCAGGGAGAGCCGGAAGCCATCCAGACGAAGTCCATCGGCCGCGGCACCTTCAGCGCGGTGGCCACCTTCACGTTGGAATACGAATAAGCGCCTACAAGGACAAGAAACGCAATGATGAGAAAGCACGTCAATCACGCCCTGCGCATGGGGATGCTGTGCCTGTTGGCGTTGAGCGCCGCCGCTTGCCAAAGCCAAAAGCCGGGCAAGCCTGCCGTGAACACCCAAAATCAGGCTGCGCAACCTCCGTCAGAAGAGGTGTTGCGCAAGCAACGTGAGGCCGAGCAACTGCGCCAGTGTCAGGAGCAACTGGGCGCGTTGCGCACGATCAACGAGAAACAGTATCAGCGCTACAAACAGGCGTTCGACAGCCTGATGAGCGGCGCTTCCCAGTACGCCAACCTGCGCGCCCGGGTAAACGGTGACACGCAGGAGACGGTGGATGCGCTATATCGCTACAAGGTCAACTATCTGTGCGCCGGGGTGAATCAGGCGGTGTTGACCGGGCTGGCGGATCGCGGGGAGCAGGTTAAATGAGGCTGCGTCTGCTGGGCTGTGTCGCTTTGCTGTTCACCGGCGTCGCGCAAGCGGACGACGGCGTGCCGGCGCTGCTGCAGTTTGCCGAGCAGTATCAACGGCAGAATATCGGTCCGGCGACCGAAAAAACGGCGCCGGACGACCGTGAGTCAGGGAAAAAAAAGCGTGAGCCGGCGAAGCGCCTGTCGGACAACAGCCAATCCACCTCACCGGCCAAAACGTTTACGCTGAGCCAGGAGTTATTGGCGCGCGATCAACAGCTGGCGCGCCAGCGAATGGCGCTGACGGCGCTGCGCCAGGAGCTCGCCGCGCTGCGGGCGGAGAAAGCGGCGCCACCCGTCGCGGCGTTGCCGGACTCGTCAACGCTTCAACAGTGGATCGCCGGGCTGGGCGCCGCCTGGCGCGGTTCGCCCGACGCGCAGCGCGCCGAGGCGCTGTTGCGTCAGGCGACGCAGGAAACCGCCAAAAGCAGAGCGACGGCGGCGCAGGCCGAACGGCGCGTCACCGAACTTGAGTCTGCCGCACAGGCATCGGCACAAACGCTTGCACAACGCCAACGCGAGCACCAGGAGGCGTTGCACGCTCTGCGCGCCGCGTTGGAAGAAAGCGAGCAGAAGCGGGCCGGTGAGCAGAAGGCGACTCAGCAGGCGCGCGAAGACCTGCTGGCGTTGCGTAAGCGGCTGCAATGGGAGATGACGCCGGAGCAGTTGAAGGATGAACGCAAGCGTTTGTCCTATGCGGCGGGCAGTGCGCTGGGGCGGGATATTCAGGGGTTGATGACGGAGCGTCAAAGCTGGGGCGTGCCGGTGGATCGCGACAGCCTGTTGGCGGGCGTTATCGACAGCGTGTCGGGACGTTTGCAGCTGTCGCCGCAGGAACTGAATACGTTGACGGCGCAGGCGGATGCCGCCGCCGTGGCCGCGCGTGAGAAACGCGTTAACCAGCAGCGGCGGCGCGATGACGATTACCTGACGCAGTTCAGTCAACAAAAGGGCGTAAAGCAGTCGGCGATGGGCTTCTGGTATCGGGTGGATTATGCCGGGGAGGGGGCGCTGGCGCCAACGGCGGTGGTCGATGTTGTGGTGAAAGAGAAGCTGACCGACGGCACGGTGATCCAGGATATGGATCTGAGCGGCAAGGTGCTGTCGCAACCGCTGTCCGAATACCCGCCGCTGTTCCGGGAGGCGATAAGTCATCTGCACAACCACGGCTCGTTGACGATGGTCGTGCCGCCGGCGCTGGCCTACGGTGAAACCGGCTACCCGCCGAAGGTGCCGCCCAACGCCACCATGGTTTATGAATTGCGCATCGACAACAGCCAGGCGCCGGCAAAGGGCGTCCAGGCGGTTAAACGGGAAGCCGACACGGCGGGAGGGCAGGGATGAACACGATGATAAAAATCGCGTTATTTGATGAGAATCGATACTTCAGCGCCGGTTGGCAAGAGGCTCTGGCGCTGCACTTCAGCACTTACGGCAAGCGCACGCTGTTAGTGGATGCGCGGCAGGCTCATGAAGCCGATCTGGTGTTCTGCTATTTTCCTCCCGGCGTGCAAAGCTGTTTTTGTCACCTCTCTGAGGCGCAGCCCGTGGGGCGTAAAACGCTGTATTTCTCGTTGCGAACGCCGGAGGGACGGCATAAACGCACCGTCGGTAACCGCTGCTCGCTGGAGGCCGGCGTCATCTACCACGATATGCCGTTGGTTTCGGCGCTGTATCAGGTGAGCGCCGAGCTGGAGCGGCGCAGCAAATGGTCGGGCCGACTGAGCTGTGGCAGGAACTGCGCATGCCAACACCGGGGCTTGACGTTGCGCGAACAAGAGATCATGCGCTGCATGACGCGGGAGATGGGAGTCACGCAAATCGCCCGGATGCTGGATATTAGCGTGAAGACGGTCAGCAATCACAAGATGAGCGTCATGCGCAAAATGGGATTCCGGCGTAATGCCGAACTTTACGGCTGGCTGCGGCACAGCGCTCGTCCCGGGGCTGTGGGGCTTCGTGCGGGCATTCAGCCCGGCATTGCGGCAGGAAAGGATCGCTATTGAAACGGCGCCGGCCAAGTCACACCGGCCGGCGCCTTAAGTGCCTCGCCGTGGCGATCAGTTGCAGGCCACGACCTTGATCGCCAGCCCGCCCTGTGAGGTTTCGCGGTATTTGGCGTTCATGTCTTTGCCGGTCTCGTACATGGTTTCGATCACCTTATCCAGACAAACCCGCGGTTCGCTGGTCCGGCGCATCGCCATGCGTGCGGCGTTGACCGCCTTAACGGCGGAAATGGCGTTGCGTTCGATGCACGGCACCTGAACCTGGCCGGCGAGCGGATCGCAGGTCAGCCCCAAATGGTGCTCCATGGCGATCTCCGCCGCGATGCACACCTGCGCCGGGCTGCCGCCGAGCAGCTCGGTCAACCCGGCCGCCGCCATTGAACAGGCCACGCCCACTTCCCCCTGGCAACCCACTTCGGCGCCGGAGATCGAGGCGTTCATCTTGTACAGCGCGCCAATCACGCCGGACGCCAGGAAATAGCGGGTGTAGGAGTTGGCGTTCACCGGGCGGATGAACTTGTCGTAGTAGGCCAGCACCGCAGGGATGATGCCACACGCGCCGTTGGTCGGCGCGGTGACCACGCGGCCGCCGGCCGCGTTCTCTTCGTTGACCGCCAACGCGAACATGTTGATCCAATCGACCACGTTCATCGGATCGATATTGTTCTTGTCTCCGGTCACCAGAATGCGGCGCAGCGCGGCGGCGCGGCGCGGCACTTTCATCGGGCCGGGCAGCAGCCCTTCGGTGTTGATGCCGCGCTCGATACCGGCGCTCATCACCTGCCAGACATCGGCGAAATGCGCGTCGATATCCGCCTTGCTGCGCAGCGCCAGCTCGTTTTGCATCACCAGGCCGGACAAGGACAGCCCGGTTTCCTTGCAATGCTGCTGCAGATCGTGCGCTGATTTGAACGGATAGGGCACCGGCGTGGCGCCCTCGGCGGACTGGCCGAAGTGCTCTTCGTCGACGATAAAACCGCCGCCGATCGAGTAATAGGTTTTGCTGTGCAGCAGGCGTTCACCGGCGAAGGCGCGGATGCGCATGCCGTTTTCATGCAGCGGCAGGTTGTCGCTGTGGAAGTTCATGCCGCCGTGCAGCGGGAAATCCACCTCGTGGTGGCCGTTGGCCAGCGGCAGGCGGCCGCGTTGCTCAACGTCGCGCATAAAGCCCGGAATGCTGTCGATGTCCACATCGTGCGGCAGGTTGCCGGCCAGGCCCATGATGATGGCGATGTCGGTGTGGTGACCTTTACCGGTCAATGACAGCGAACCGTAGACGTCGACCACCACGCGGGTGGTGTCCTGCAACTGCTGGTGCGCGATCAGCTCGTCGACGAACTGTTTGCCGGCCTTCATCGGGCCAACGGTGTGGGAGCTGGATGGGCCGATACCGATTTTGAAAATATCGAAAACGCTGACCATGGTCTCGCCTCCTTCTTCAGGTTTCAGGCGGTGAATACGGGAAATGGGGGAGTGCGGGAGGGCCGGCGCGCAAGCGGCGCCGGCCGGGCGTGATTAGCCGAGCAGGCTGAACACGATGGCAGAGATGGCGATCAGACCCATCACAACCACGAACACGTTGCTGATGTGGCCGCTGTACTTGCGCATGGCAGGCACTTTACGGATGGCGTACATCGGCATCAGGAACAGCAGCATGGCGATGATTGGGCCACCCAGGGTTTCGATCATGCCCAGGATGCTTGGGTTCAGGGTGGCGACGATCCAGGTGGTCACCAGCATGAAGATAGCGGTCATGCGGTTCAACTTGGCGGTGCTGACGGTTTTGCCGCGGCTCTTCATCGACTTGGCGACCAGGCCGTTGAAGCCTTCACGGGCGCCCAGGTAGTGGCCCAGGAACGATTTGGTGATGGCGACGAAGGCGATAACCGGCGCGATGTACTCGATCATCGGGTTGTTAAAGTGGTTGGCCAGGTAAGACAGAATCGAGATGTTCTGCGCCTTGGCTTCCGCCAGGTTTTCCGGTGTCAGGCTCAGCACGCAGCTGAACACGAAGAACATCACGGTCAGCACCATCATGATGTGTGCATAAGCCAGAATGCGGGAGCATTTCTTCTCGGCGTCTGCGCCGTACTCTTCGCGTTTGGCGACGGCGAAGGCGGAGATGATCGGCGAGTGGTTGAAGGAGAACACCATCACCGGGATTGCCAGCCACAGGGTCATGATCAGGCCGTGACCCATGCCGGTACCGCTGCCGGACAGCGACACGTTTTCGAAGATGGCGCCGGTCCAGTTAGGGATCAGGTATACCGCCAGCAGCATCAGCACCGCCACGAACGGGAAGACCAGGATGCTCATGGTTTTCACGATGGCCTGCTCACCGAAGCGCACGATGGTCATCAGGCCGACGATCAGGATCAACGACAGGATGGCGCGCGGCGGCGACGTCATGCCCAACTGGTGGGTAATGAAGCTGTCGACGGTGTTGGTGATCGCCACGCTGTAAACCAACAGAATCGGGTAGATGGCGAAGAAGTACAGCAGAGTAATCAGTTTACCGGCGGTGATGCCGAAGTGCTCTTCTACCACGGCGGTGATGTCTTCACCGGGATTTTTACCGGACAGAACGAAACGGCACAGGCCGCGGTGGGCAAAGAAGGTCATCGGGAAAGCGATGATGGCCATGATGATCAAAGGAATCAAACCGCCGATGCCGGCGTTGATTGGCAAGAACAGGACGCCTGCGCCGATGGCGGTGCCGTACAGGCCCAACATCCACATGGTATCCGTTTTACGCCAGGTAGTGCTGGAACCCGAAGCCGCAGAGGCAATTGTGCCGGTCTGTGTAGTGTCCATAAATATCTCCGAAGTGAACACGAATTTAAAATTAAAAGGCAAAACTTAAGGTTAAACCGTCAAACGTCCTATTCAGGCAACGCTTGCGGTAAGAATCAGGTGTTGCTTGCGGGGATGTTTTGGCGTCCCCCTGGTTGTTTATTGTGTTCATTACCACAGGCACAGCGCCGGGTAATTCACCAAAGACTTTTCACCGCCACGGGGTGATAAAAGTCGTTACCGCTGCCGACAGGTCTTTGCCTGTCGATTTTTGTTGGCGGCAAGATAACGATTTACAGTAGAAACAACCGTGATCCTGCTCTCAAATGCGTAATATGTGCAGTTATCTGCTTTTTTATCGATTTTTCGCGCATTTGTTGCACATTTGTGTAAGATTTTGTGCTGAGAACGCTCTCATAAAAATTTCTGCGATTATGCGGCTTGTACAATAATTAGCCGGATAAAGCGCTGTGCTCAGCAGCAAGCCGAGCAATATATTTTATGCGTGGTTTTGGATCTAGCTAAAAACCCGGATTAAGCAGTTTTAGTGACGTAGATCACATTGTATTTTTAAGTCAAATGATCTGTATTGATTTGTTTTTAAAGGATTTTAATTGAAAAGCACCGCTAGTAACGAAGGGAAATTACTTACGTGGTTAGCGGATAAAAATGCGTAACCATTCATCATATAAATAACAGATAGCTAACAGGTATTGGCGAGATTTGCTGCAATAGCCTAACCGGCCGTTTATTTAAACATCCCGGTCTTTGGCGCGATTTATCATATAAAAGCCATAAATAGTCGTTAATTCATCCAGCTGAAAGCAGGTTTGACCAGAGAGAAAATAATCACTCGGGTGACCTGTTGCATTTTATTAACCTGATGTTGCGTGAGGATAAGCGAAAAATGCGTATCGATTGCGCATTATTTGTTCATCTCGGGCTGTGGGAAAAGAGAGATTTCAGCGGCGCGCCGTCGCTTCCGACGGCGCTGAAGGGGGATCAATAGCGGGTAGCGATGGCGTTATCGTTGAAGAACGCCATGAAGTCGGCGTCCGGCTGGCGATCGGTGATCACCCGATCGAACTGCGTCAGCGGGCCGATACAGGCCGGCTTGATTTTGCCGAACTTGCTGTGATCCGCCACCAGGATCTTTTGCTGCGCCATCGCCATTGCGCGATGCTTCATCTCCAGCTCGTCGAAGTTAAAGCAGGTGGCGCCGTGCCGCAGGCTGAGACCGGCGGCGGAGATAAAGGCGATGTTCGGGCAGATGTGATCGAGCTCATTGCGGCCGCCGACGCTGGAAAAGATGTAGTTGTTCGGTTTGAACTCGCCGCCGCACAGGATCACCTTGCAATTCGGTTTGTCTTGCAGCGCCAGGAAGGTGTTCAGCGAATGGCACACGGCGGTGAAGGTCAGTTCGTCGGCAATGGCGTCTATGATCGTCGGGGTGGTGGTCCCGCAGTCGAAAAACACCGTGTCGTTTTCATTGATCAACGGCGCCGCCAGCAGGCCGATGCGCCGTTTCTCCATGACCTGTTTGGCTTTTTGATCGGAAACGAAGTAGTTGGTCACGCCGTTGCTGCGCGGATCGGTCACCACATAGCCGCCGAGCAGCACCACCGCCGCCGGCTCGGCGCTCAGATCGCGGCGAATGGTCATCTCCGAGACCCCCAGCAGCGCGGCGGCTTCTTTCAGGTGGATCTTGTCAGCGCGTTTTAACGCCTGAACTAACCGGTTGATACGTTCTTCGCGCCGCGTTTCCATAGATCCGTCTTCCCACAGGTAGTAGAGGTAAAAAAGCGTGCCGCCGTTTCCGGCGCTAAACACAACGATGCGGGGCAATATCGGGCCGCATCGGCCGCCCGTATTGTCCCGCATCGGAGTGTATTGGCTGCGCCCGTCAAGGCGCGCCGACGATCAGTAGCTGCCAGCCGCCGCCTGCGCGCCGGATACGATGGCAACGCCGGAGCTGGTGCCGATACGCGTGGCGCCGGCTTTGATCATCTTCTCGGCGGTGGCGCGATCGCGCACGGCGCCGGAAGCTTTCACGCCCATTTCGCTGCCCACCGTCTCGCGCATCAGTTTGACGTGCTCTTCCCGAGCGCCGCCGGTGCTGAAGCCGGTGGAGGTTTTAACGAAGGCGACATCGAGTTCGCGACACATTTCACAAACCTGGACGATCTGCGCATCGCTGAGCAGGCAGGTTTCCAATATTACCTTCAACGGGATCGCCGCGCAAACCTCGCGCACGGCGGCGATGTCGGCTTTCACTTCGTCCAGCAGGCCGCTTTTCAGCCAGCCGACGTTGATCACCATATCGATCTCTTGCGCGCCGGCGGCGATCGCCGCTTTGGCTTCAAAGGCTTTGGCGACGGTCAGGCCGGCACCCAGCGGGAAACCGATCACCGAGCAGACTTTCACGGTGCTTTCCTGCAGCAGCTGGGCTGCCAACGGCACGTAGCCGGAGTTGACGCACACCGCATAGAAGTTGTGCTGCTGGGCTTCTTCGCACAGTTTGGCGATCTGCATTTCGGTGGCGTCCATGGCCAGCAGGGTGTGGTCGACATAGCGGGCGTAATCGATGTTTTCGGAGGTCATCGCGGTTCCTTAATGAAGTTGAGAAAAGAGCGTTGATAGAGAATGTGAAAATAATAACATTACAATGCGGGTAAACCTAGCGGGATTTGAAAAATGTCGACGAGATCATAGTTATCTCACTGTTATATGTATAACTTAGGGGAGGTGTATTTGTTATTTAAATAACATTTTCAGCGGCCGCTCGCGGCCTGCGCGGGCGAAATGTCGAGGGAAAACGATGAAAATCAACATTGATCTGGTTCCTGCCGCGTTCGGGGCGCATCGGCAGGCGCTGTTCCGCAATGCGGATTTCGCGGTGAGCGCCCATCGCTGCGCAGAGCGCGGGCCAATGCTGACGCTGGCGAATCGGCGCGGGGCATTGACGGTCTTGCCGTATCAGGGCCTGGCGATTTGGGATGCTGAATTTGACGGTTACTCATTGAAATCGGGCCGCCGCAGCGGGCGGGGCGCTGGAAGAAAGCGCGATGATGTCGCCGCGTTCTGCCCCGCCTGGCCGAGTCACGACGGCGCATCGCTCCAGATGCAACGCGTGTGGCTGCAGCTGGCGGGCGACGAGCTGACGTTGCAGGGCGAAGGCGAGCGGTTGGGCGAGGGATGGCGCATCGGCCCGGCGCTGCGTTTGGCGGCGCAGAGCGCGCAGTTCGCCATTGAGATGAAAGTCACCAATCTGGCCGATCGGCCGCAGCCGCTGCGCTATGTGTGCCGCCTCAACTACGATTGCATTCCCGACGCGGTATTCCGCCAAAACTTGCCGACGCCGGCGCTGTTGGGGGAGGCGCTCGGGCAGGAACTGCTGTGTTCCGAGGATCTGTCGCGCTACGTGGACCGAGCCGAATTCTTTATGCTGGCGCCGCAAGGCCGGCGCTATGTAACGCGTTTCGCCACCGGGCAATTCAACTATGGTCTCCGGCGCATCGCCGTTCAGGGCAACCGGCAGTTGCTTTCCTTTATCCAGCCGGCAAACTGCCGCCCGAATGCGCCAGAGGGTGAGGGAGTGATGCTGGGAGCGGGAAAAACGCGGGCGTTCTGCGTGACTACCGGCGTGGTGTGAAATAAGCAGGGGCGGTAACGCCCCTGCCATGTTGTGCGGTTACTCTTTCACCCAACCGCGGCGAATGGCGAAGGCGAACAGGAAACGATACAGGCGCGAGAGCCTGTCGGCGATGACATCGCCGAACAGATTCCACACCAGTTGGGCGAACAGGCAGCCCACCAGGCCGAGCAGGAAACCGCCGACCATATCCAGCGGCCAGTGCACGCCGAGGTAAACGCGTGACCAGGCGATGCCGACGGCGACGATCATCAGCAGCACGCCGGACCAAACGCGGTGCCAGAACAGGAACGCCAGCGCGAAGGTAAAGATGGCGGTGCCGTGATCGCTCGGGAACGAGCTGTCCGGCGCGTGTGGCAGGAAGGTATAACCAACGCCGGCGACGAACGGGCGCTCATGCGGCAGCAGCGCGCCGATAGCGGAAGCGGCAAGCATGGCGAACAGCAGCGCGATAGTGGTTTTCGCTACCACCTGGCGTTGCGAAACCAGCTGGCTTTGCGGCCCCCACAGCCAAAGACCGACGATCAGCAGCGGCACGATGATGATCAGATCGCGCGCCAAAAAGGTGGCGAAATCGATCATCCATTCGGGAGACGCCGGAGTCGCATTGATCCAGGCGAAAAGAAAATGGTTCAACTGTTCCATAACCGTTACCTCGTCTTGCGGCGCCAATAGCCGCTAACCGTCCAATAAATAGCCAACTGGCTTAACCAAACCCACCAACCCGCCCACAGGTTATGGGTAAGAAAATGTGCGCCGCGCATGATCTGACCAAAGCCCATCACCATGCCAAGCGCGATGCCGCCGCACCAACACCACCAGGCGAGGCGCGGACGCTGCGGATAAAACAGGAAAAACAACGCCATCACCGCGAAACCGCTCGAGGCGTGCCCGCCGGGGAAACAGCGGCCGGGGCCCGGCAGCGCCGGTACCGCGCCGAATAGCGGGAAAGACATCGCTTTGCCGCCGTACTCAATCAGATCCCACGGGCAGGAGTGCGCGCTGGTGGCTTTGAGAATGCCCACCACCAGCGGGCCGATGCCAATCAGCAGCATGGTCACGATCAGGCGCGCGCTGCGGCGATAGATGCCCCAAAACAGCGTCAGCACCGCCCCTACGATCACTATCTGCTTCAACAGGCGGTGATTGATCAGATCCAGCCAATAATTGTTTTGCCACGGGAAATGCCCGCTGGCGGCATCGTACCAATAGTTGCTGATCGCCCAATCCAGCTGTTCGTTGCGGGAGAGCCACAGAAACGCCAGACCGCTGATCAGCAGGCCAAAAACCTGCCAACGGTAAAAGGATGTCGACAGGGAGTAAAGGGCGGTTGTCTTAATTTGCGGTGTCGTTGAGGATTGATTTAATGACGATTCTGGATTCACGCGCAGGCTCGGTGACAGGATTGAATGACGTCACTGTAATAATTCTGTCTTAAGAAAACCTTAGTCCGCCGGCAAGAAAACCCTATCTGATACACCCGCTTGTGCGAAGGTAATCGCTTGTTTTTCTCGTCTTAACCCGAGGGTGTGCTGGCTAATTGCTCCGCTTAACGGTTTATATCAGGCGATTGTCACTATTTATCACCTATTGTAAAGAAGATTAAACCTGTGGCGGGCTTGGCGGTAGTGTATTAGTTTATAGTCGGATTATTTGACAAAGTGTAGGGATAAAACATGAACAAGGCATCCGTTGTATTTTCCGGCCTGCTGATGGCCGTTTCCGCTGGCGCTATGGCGGCGACCTCTGGCGATGACGCAGACATGAGCAAACAGCCGCTGGAAAAAGTCGCGCCTTACCCGAAAGCCGAGAAGGGCATGAATCGCCAGGTGATCTACCTGCCGAAGCAAGAGCACGAAGAGAACTACAAGGTAGAACTGCTGATCGGCAAGACGCTGGAAGTGGACTGCAACCGCCATATGATTGGCGGCACGCTGGAGACCAAAACCCTGTCCGGCTGGGGTTACGACTACCTGGTGCTGGAGAAGCTGTCTGAACCGGCCTCGACCATGATGGCCTGCCCGGACAATACCAAGACCAAGAAATTCATCGCTGCCAACCTGGGCGACGCCGCGATGCAGCGCTACAACAGCCGCCTGCCGATCGTGGTGTATGCGCCGAAAGACGCGGAAGTGAAATACCGCATCTGGAAAGCCGAAGACACCGTAAGCCAGGCTGAGCAGAAATAACCGCCGCCTGACGCCGCTCTGCTGGCCATTCCTGGTTGGCGGAGCCTTTCTCCTTCCTGTCTCCTTATCATTCCCGCATCTTTGACACTCGACTGATTGCTTTCGGACGTGGCTTTTAGGCGCGACATGGCAACGAAATACGCAAGTCAATACCTCTTCACAAGGGCACAGGAAGCACGCAGCTGCATGGATGGGAGAGGATGCGCGCGTATAGAAATAGAGCAAAGAAATCTTTACTGAAGTGTGATAATTTTGCGCATTCCCTATTAATGGAATGACACAGAAGATAAGGATATCCAATGCGTTATCGTTCGCTAACGCTCGACGAGCCCCGTAAAAGCCGCACACCTGGCGAGTTGCTTGATGATGGTGCGCCTGTGCCGACCACGGAACCCTGCGAGTGGGCAGGCACCGTATGAAACTGATTCATTTCTCCTCTGAACACACGGCGCCGGAAAGTTTTTCCAGGATACTTAACCCAACAGCAGCGCGGTATGAGCTGGAACGGCATTATCTGTTCGGCGGCGCAGCCGGCATATCGATAAGCAGCCGGTATCCGATTACCCGCAATGCTCAATCCGGGATTGGCGTCACCGGTTATCGTGAGGACGTGGCTATGAAGCGCAGCGTACTCGATGAGATCAACCGGGGCGGCTTGCTGGCGATTGATAAGGGAATGGGCGCCTGGTCACCGACAAAATACGCTTTTTACGTCGATGCGGAAGGCCGATTACAGCGCTACCCAGGCAGCTCTCTTCCCGCCTTTTATCCTACCGGGCGCGTGATAGCCCGCTATGAAGAAATGGTCAGCCGCTATGGTCACCGGGCAAAACCGACGGTGCTGCCGCCGAGGCAGAATACGACCCGCAATCCCCCTCTGCAGCAAGCCATCGCGACCGCAGTGGCAACCGTTGCCGCCACGGTGCAGGCCATCCGTCCGATGACCAAGGCAGAACGCTGGCAAGAACGCCAGTATCTGATAGGGCGAGGCAACCGCAGCATTTATCCGGATGCGCGCATGGCGGCACAGCGCCTGGCAGAGAACAACGTTGCGGTCGAAAAGGCGAAGCTGGCTGAGAATGTTTACAAGACCACTAACCCGCTCAAGGACACGATAGACATCCCTGAAGGCTGGAAGGATATCAGTAACAATGATGGGGCGCTGGGTCGGCTAGGTTTGAGCAGTAACATGCTTTATGACAAACCAATGAATCCCGATTTTTTAGCCCGAGTTTATCAGCCAGACGAGAGTGTCTTTGGTAAGGCGATGAACCCGACGGTGGTGTTCCGCGGATCGCGCGCACCAGAATTCCCGGAGGGGATAAGCCACGCAGCCCAAAAAGCCTTATTAAGGGGGGACTTGTCAGGCGTTAAAAATCTCAGTGACTGGAAAAACAACGGTGCTCAAGGAATGGGACTTAATTCTGAATACTACAAAAAAGCGGTTGGTATTGGCGATAAAATTTCGAAAGTATCAAATATTGACGTTGCGGGTCATTCATTAGGAGGCGGTATGGCCTCTGCGACCTCCATAGCCAGCGGCAAACCGGCTTGGACGTTTAATGCAGCAGGCCTGAATGCGGGAACCGTCGAAAAATACGGTGGCTCTATAATAGGCAGCGCCGATAATATTCAGGCGTATCGCGTAAAAGGGGAGCTGTTGACCAAGCTGCAGGAGGTTGATTTGTGGGAAGATGCCAAAGACCTTAAATTTTATCCCCCGGCGGTGATGGCGAAAGAGCGGTTGTCCATGTTGGCGCCTGACGCCGTGGGAGTAAAGCACACGCTTCCCGGTGGAACAGGTTCACTGCTGGATAAGCACGGTATAGACCAGGCGATACAATGCATTGAAAATGAGAAAGACGATGACATTGCCACAATCAAGGGACGAATATGAAAAAAATCATACTCATTATCACGATGCTAGTGTCTATGCTCATCATTCAGGGGTGCAAACAAGGTATGGATTTACAACCGCAGGATTATTTTGAAGGGACGCAGCTGGACATCGCCAACATCATCTACGAGGGTGACAGGCAAAAGCTGGATAAGGTTTTACCGACGGTAAGCAAAGAAACGTTAAATCGACCGGGCAAGGCGGAGATGACGTTGCTATTCTGGGCGATAAATAACGCTATCTTTGACAAGAACACGCCAGAGCGGCTTAAGATAATTACAGATCTGGTTAAGGCAGGAGCAGACCCACTGCAGCCAAGGCCGGAAGGGAGAAGTAGTCCCGCTGAATTTGTTATGAAAGCAGATAAGGGAATCTGGATAAAATCCATGTTAGATGGGGGGCTATCTCCTAATGCAAAAGATAAAGTCAACAATAAGCCAATTATATTTAAAAGTATTCTTGCGAAGAACACAGAGACATTAGAGGTCATGTTGGATTATGGCGCTGATATAAATATAAGAAATTCACTGGGTGATACGCTGCTCATCGATGCTTTAGATTATCACTCCTATGACCACGTCATTCTTCTATTAGAAAAAGGCGCCGATAGTGATATAAGAGGCAACTCGGGTTGGACGATGGGTAATCAACTACAACGGCTGATTAATAGAAGCCCGGACGGTAGTGAGGCGAAAGCGTCTCTTGAGCGCATCAAAGACGAGCTAATTAAGCGTGGTGGGAAATGGCCACCTCTCCCTGTCAGTAAATAAGCCGTTCTCAGTATTCAAGGGCATAGAGGGATGCTGATACGGTGAAAAAGCAAAGTTGAACCGTGGTTACGCTTAAAATGGAGATGGCATGAGGCACAGGGCTCTTATCATTATCATGTTGCTGTCGATGCTCATGATGCAGGGATGCGAACAAGGTAGGGATCTACAGCCACAAGATTATTTTGAAGGGACGCAGCTGGCCATCGCCAAAACTATCTACGAAGGCGAGAGACAGAAGCTGAATGCGATGTTACCGACGGTAAGCAAAGAAACGTTAAATCGGCCGGCTAAGGCGGATATGACGTTGCTATTCTGGGCGATCAATAACGCTATCTTTGACAAGAACACGCCAGAGCGGCTCAAGATCATTACGGATTTGGTCAAGGCGGGAGCAGACCCATTGCAGCCAAGGCCGGAAGGGAGAAGTAGCCCGGCTGAGTATGTCATGAAAGCGGATAAAGGCGTCTGGATACAGGCTATGCTTGAAGGCGGACTATCGCCTAATGCAAGGGATGAAATAAACAATCAGCCAATAATTTTCAAAAGTTTTCAAGCGGTTAATACAGAGACATTGAGTACTCTAATAGCTTACAAAGCTGATGTTAATATCAAAGGGGCTATGAACAAAACGCCATTAATTAATGCGCTGTATAACAGTTGCCCAGAACACATTGAGGTTCTGTTGGCTCATGGAGCTAATCCATTAGCCAAAGATGATTTTAATGATAGCTTCCTCTCGCTGATTTCTGCGGAAATAGCTAAAGGGGATAAGAGCAATGCGTATATAAAGAAACTAATTAAAATTAAAGAAAAAATAAAACAGGTGAATTAGATAGTCTCGACTATCATGGGGGACAATGCTGGTCTTCTTCCAGTGCAGTAACATGACGTTATGATATACAGGAAGATGATGGAATGAGCCACCAAAGAGCACCCAGCCGACGGCGACGAGAGTGCTGTTGTTAAGTCCCGTTTGTGACGCCATCTCTTTGAACAGTGGCGAACCCACAAGCAGCGTTTCTATGTTGAAACCTGCACATTGATAGGGAGGCTGGCGTAAGCGACGCTCAGAGATAGGATGCTTTATGCCTGACGACGAGGCCGCGACAGCAGGTGTTGCGGGCTGCTTCAGGCAACAAAAAACCCGATAATCTTGAACCTAAAAGGCGGGATTATCGGGCTCCACAAAATGGGGACATCAAAGAAAAGCAGTGGCACTAATTCAGACTGCGGCCCCCAACGAAAGTTCTGGCCGGCGACAAAAAAATCAAAATATTTTTATCGCCGATCCATCTCTCCCGCTAATCGATCAGCCGAGTATGCCCGGCCATAGCACCACGATGAGTGAACCCGCCAGCGTTAACAGCACGTTAGCGATGGCGTAGGTGCCGGCGTAACCCAGCGCCGGGATGTTGCTGCGCGCGGTATCGCTGATGATCTCCATCGCCGGTGCGCAGGTGCGGGCGCCCATAATCGCGCCGAACAGCAGGGCGCGGTTCATGCGCAGCACGTAGGCACCGAACAGGAAGCAGATAATCACCGGCACCAGGCTGACGATCAGCCCGGCGATCAGCATCTGGCCGCCGACCGCGCCCAGGCTGTGGCCGATGCCGGCGCCGGCGCTCAGGCCTACGCCCGCCATAAACACCATCAGGCCGAACTCTTTCACCATGTTCAGCGCCCCCTGCGGAATGTAGCCGAAGGTCGGGTGGTTGGCGCGCAGGAAGCCGAGCATAATGCCGGACATCAGCAGGCCGGCGGCGTTGCCGATGCCGAACGAGAAGTTGCTGAACTGTATGGTGATCTGGCCGATCAAAAGGCCGATGATGAAGAAGGCGCAGAACGCCAGCAGATCGGTCACCTGGCTGTGAATCGAGATAAAGCCAATTTTCTCCGCCACGCTCTTCACCCGGCGCGCGTCGCCGCTCACCTGCAGCACGTCGCCTTTGTTGAGCACGATGCTGTCGTCGATCGGCATTTCGATCTGGCTGCGGATCACGCGGTTGAGGAAGCAGCCGTGGTCGGTCAGCTTCAGCTGGCTCAGGCGTTTGTTCACTGCGTTGCTGTTCTTCACCACGATCTCTTCGGTCACGATGCGCATGTCGAGCAGATCGCGGTCAAACACTTCCTTACCGTTGCGGAAGCTCGGATCCAGCCGCGCGTGGGCGTCCGGGTAGCCGACCAGCGAAATCTCATCGCCCACCTGCAGCACCGCGTCACCGTCCGGGTTGGCCAGAATGCCGTTGCGGCGGATGCGTTCGATGTAGCAGCCGGTCTGGCGGTAGATGCCCAGCTCGCGCAGGTTCTTGCCGTCGGCCCAGGCCACCAGCTCGGGGCCGACGCGGTAGGCGCGGATCACCGGCAGGTAGACCTTGCGCTGGCTGTCGGTGTCCAGGCCGCGTTCACGAGCGATTTGCTGGGCGGAGGTGGACAGATCCTGGTGCTGCAGCTTCGGCAGGTAGCGCGCGCCAAAAATCAGGCTGACCAGACCGATCAGGTAGGTGAGGGCATAGCCGAGGCTCAGATGATCCTGCGCCGCCAGCAGCGCCGGGCCGTTGACGATGGTGTTGCGCAGCGTATCGCCGGCCCCCACCAGCACCGGCGTGGAGGTCATCGAGCCGGCCAGCATGCCAGCGGTCAGGCCGATGTCCCAGTGGAACAGCTTGCCGAGACCGATGGCGATCACCATCGCCGAACCGACCATCACCAGCGCCAGCATCAGGTAATTTTTGCCGTCGCGGAAGAAAATCGAGAAAAAGTTAGGCCCGGCTTCCACCCCGACGCAGAAAATAAACAGCATGAAGCCGAGATTCAGCGCCTCGGTGTTAATGGCGAAGTGTTGCTGGCCGAGCAACAGGGAAACCACTAAAACGCCAATGGAATTACCGAGTTGGACGGAGCCCAGACGGAGTTTACCGAGGCACAGCCCCAGCGCGAGTACCACGAACAGTAACAGAATGTAGTTACCGTTTAACAAACTAGCGACGTTTATGTTCACGGAGGATAACTTATTGTTTACCAGTAAGTGCTTGATATAGATAACTATAAGAGATAAATTCAGCCTTAAAACGACGTCATAAATCACCACCAGCAGAAAGCGAAGCGAACCATCGTTCGGCGGCGTTCATTCTAGACGCTATGACCGATGACAGCCAGCACAGAAAGCTGATTTCCTGCGCCGCCGTGCGCATTTAACTCTCTTTTGACCAAGGAAAAAATTCGGTTCAGCGTCACCTGACGGGTGGCCGGGCTGATTTCTATTGATGCGGTAATTGGGCGGGGGAGAATTCGCATGACGAGTTATCGATATTGGCTGGGCATTCTCAGCTGTTTTCTGTTGTTCAACCTGGTGTTTCTCGGCCAGCAAACCGGCCTGTTCGGCAGCACGGATCATGAGCACCACGGGGAAACCGGCCTGCTGCTGTTTGTGATCCCCGGCGCGATCGCCAGCTATCTGTCGAGCCGCAAGCGGCTGCTGTGTCCGCTGCTGGGGGCGCTTTATGCCTTGCCGCTCTGCCTGCTGATCCGTCACTTCTGGCTGACGCCGTCCTATTCGTTCTGGCAGGAGCTGGCTTACGCCACCAGCGCGGTGTTCTGGTGCGTGTTCGGCGCGATGCTGATGCTGTTCGCCCTCGGTCTGTTGCACACGCTCCATCAGCTGCATCGGCGGCAATAAAAAAAGGCGCGTTAAGCGCCTTTTTTGTCGTTCAAAAACTTACTGGAACAGGTTCAGGTGTTCTTTAGCGTAAGCTTCGAAATCGGTGCAACCGCCGATGTGCTTCTCGTCCAGGAAGATCTGCGGCACGGTTTCAACCGGTTTACCGACGGTTTTTTCCAGATCGGCCTTGGTGATGCCTTCCGCGTGGATGTCAACGTAACGGAAGTTGAAATCGTCGCGTTCTTCAGTCAGTTTTTCCGCCAGTTCTTTAGCGCGGACACAATAAGGACAGCCAGGACGCCCGAAGATTACTGCAAACATGCAACGCTCCTTAATTGGATTTTCAAAAAATTGTTCGCTACCGCAACGACATCCCGTCACCGAAAAAGTCATTACCTGCGTCAGATGGCGCCTACTATGCCCGTTGAGGCGGTGAAAAAAAAGCAGGAATTACCTGTTAATCTGATTCATGTAACCAATTAGTCTGCCGGGGCTGTCGCCGCCGACGGGAATTCACTACACTGGGGGCAGACCTTCTGGAGAAGAAAAATATGCGTTCATTCGGTGACTTACCGCGCCCGGTGCTGGTGTTGGAAGGGCTGGGCATCGTGATGCTGGTATTGGCCTACCTCAGTATTCACGGCCACCTGCAGCTGCCGGGCTGGCTGGCGTCGCAACAGGCGGCGGTCGGTATGATTTTCCTCGGCGTGGCGCTGATGGTGCCGGCGGCGGCGTTTCTGGTATGGCGCGTGGTGCAGGGGTTCGGGCCGCTGATGCGCGGCGGCCTGCCGCCGGAAAACGATCGCCGCAAGCCGCAAGATGCGGACGCATCGAAAAATCATCAGGACAGCGATCCGCGCGCCTGAGCGCCGCGGCCGCTAACCCGCCTGCGGGGCAGGCGTTGGCCTTTTTTGGGGTGACGAGTGAAAATTGCCATTCTTTCTCGCGACGGATCGCTCTATTCGTGCAAGCGGCTGCGTGAAGCGGCGGAAGATCGCGGGCACAGCATCGATATCATCGATCCGCTTTCCTGTTATATGAACATCAACCCGGCGGCGCCGACCATTCACTATCGCGGCCGTCAGTTGGAGCGTTATGACGCGGTGATCCCGCGCATCGGTTCCGCCATCACCTTTTACGGCACCGCGGTGCTGCGCCAATTCGAGCTGCTCGGCAGCTACCCGCTCAACGAATCCGTGGCCATTACCCGCGCCCGCGACAAGCTGCGTTCGCTGCAACTGCTGGCCCGGCAGGGTATCGATCTGCCGATCACCGGTTTCGCCCATTCACCGGACGATACCGGCGATCTGATCGAACTGGTCGGCGGCGCGCCGCTGGTGGTCAAGCTGGTGGAAGGCACGCAGGGCATCGGGGTGGTGCTGGCGGAAACTCGCCAGGCGGCGGAAAGCGTGATCGACGCCTTTCGCGGCCTGAACGCCCATATTCTGGTGCAGGAGTACGTGCGCGAAGCGCAGGGCCGCGACGTGCGCTGCCTGGTGGTGGGCGGCCGGGTGGTGGCCGCCATCGAGCGGCAGGCGAAGCCCGGCGAGTTTCGTTCCAACCTGCACCGTGGCGGCACCGCCCGCAAAGTGACCATCACCGCCAGGGAGCGGGCGATTGCGGTCAAAGCGGCGAACACGCTGGGGCTGGACGTCGCCGGGGTGGATATCCTGCGCGCCGAGCGCGGCCCGCTGGTGATGGAGGTCAACGCCTCACCGGGGCTGGAAGGGGTGGAAACCACTACCGGGCTGGACATTGCCGGCATGATGATCGAATACATCGAGCAGCGCGGCCGGCCGGGGTTCCGCCTGAAATCGGGCGGCTGACGGTACGCGCGTTGCGCTTTTCCCGCCGAGCAATATCTTAATTAGTGAATTAAGCCGCATTGATCGTGGCGTATCGGGTGAATATTCCGTAAGCTATGCGCCTTTTCGCGTTTTGAATATTGTGAGGCTGGTTATTATGGATTCACTCATTGTCCCCGATTTGGCGCTGTTGCGGCGCTGGCTGGATCAGTCGGGCATTTCTTTCTTTGAGTGCGATTCCTGCCAGGCGCTGCACCTGCCGCACATGCAGAACTTCGACGGCGTGTTCGACGCCAAGATAGATCTGGTGGACAACGTCATTCTGTTCTCCGCGCTGGCCGAGGTGAAGCCGACCGCGCTGATCCCGCTGGTGGCGGATCTGAGCCAGATCAACGCCAGCTCGCTGACCATCAAGGCCTTTGTCGACATTCAGGACGACAACCTGCCGAAGCTGATCGTCTGCCAGTCGCTGAGCGTGGCGGTCGGCATCACCTACGAGCAGTTCACCCACTTCATGCAGCAGGGCGAAGAGCAGGTCTCGATGGTGATCCTCGAGGCGCGGGCGAACGATCTGCTGTTTATGGGGGACGAAGAAGAGATCCCCGCTGGCGCCGTGCGTCAGCCGATGCTGCACTGATCCTCGCTGTACCTTAAGCATGCCGTCGCTCCGGCGGCATGTTGCCGTGATTCCCCTCCGCAATTAAATATTCTGCACTTTGGCCTCTGTCGCCCGATCTTTCTCGGCTTTTAAGCCGTTAATGCCGTATCACATAGAGAAAAATTGCATAAAAAATCGATAAATGGCGTTTTTTACCCTGGGGGCTGGCGGGTTGCGATGGCAGCGGCTATGCTGCTGATTCTGCAAAGGGCTTGCGATTTCCCTTGTAACCACGCGAGCAGGGCAGTGCAAAAAGGCGCATGCAATCATATGCATAGCCATTCATTTCGCGGTTGCAACGATTGCGCTCAATCAGGAAAGGTTTTGTATCGCTGCAGATACAAGTTCAATTCTATGATTTACCCTGTTTTGGAGGAAGTTACGGATGGTCACCCAACGTAAAAAGTGGTTATCGGGTGTGGTTGCCGGTCTGTTGATGGCCGCGTCCGTCACGGCGTCAGCCGAAGAGAAAACGCTGCACGTGTATAACTGGTCCGACTATATCGCGCCGGATACCCTGGCCAAATTCCAGAAAGAAACCGGTATCAAAGTGGTGTACGACGTCTTTGACTCCAACGAAGTGTTGGAAGGCAAACTGATGGCGGGCAGCACCGGTTACGATTTGGTGGTCCCTTCATCCAACTTCCTCGAGCGTCAGTCGCAGGCCGGCATTTTCGAGCCGCTCGACAAGAGCAAGATCCCCAACTACAAAAATCTCGATCCCGAGATGCTGAAGCTGGTGGCGCATAACGACAAAGACAACAAATACGGCATCCCTTACATGATGGTGACCACCGGCATCGGCTATAACGTCGACAAGGTGAAGGCGGCGTTGGGCAAAGACGCGCCGGTCAACAGCTGGGATCTGATCTTCAAGCCGGAAAACCTGGAGAAGCTCAAGAGCTGCGGCGTCTCCTTCCTCGATGCGCCGAGCGAAGTCTACGCTACCGTGCTGCATTATCTGGGCAAAGATCCCAACAGCACCAACGCGGCGGACTACACCGGCGCGGCCAACGATCTGCTGCTGAAGCTGCGGCCGAACATCCGCTATTTCCACTCTTCTCAGTACATCAACGATCTGGCGAACGGTGACATCTGCGTGGCGATCGGCTGGTCCGGCGACGTGATGCAGGCGGCCAACCGCGCCAAAGAGGCGAAGAACGGCGTGAATGTGGCCTATGCGATCCCGAAAGAGGGGGCGCTGACCTACTTTGACATGTTCGCTATGCCGGCGGACGCCAAAAGCAAGGACGCCGCCTACCAGTTCCTGAACTTCCTGCTGAAGCCGGACGTGATGGCGGACATCAGTAATCACATTTACTACGCCAATGCGGTGAAAGATTCCACGCCGCTGGTGAACGCCGAAGTGCGCGATAACCCGAACGTCTATCCGCCGGCCGATTTGCGCGCCAAGCTGTTCACGCTCAACGTGCAGTCGCCGAAGCTGGACCGTGTCATTACCCGCGCATGGACTAAAGTTAAAAGCGGGAAGTGATGATGGGGGAGCCCCCCATCGTCGGTAAACCGGCAGGCGGGTGTTCCCCGCCTGCATTGCCGTTTTGGGCCACGGCGCTCGCCGTGGTTTTGTGCCGCTTTACGCCGGAGAGCACCCCGATTGAACGACGCTATTCCTCGTCCTCAAGCCAAGTCGCAGAAGGTTTTCACCCCTCTGCTGGAAATCCGTAACCTCACCAAAACCTTCGACGGGCAGAATGCGGTCGAAGACGTCAGCCTCACCATCTATAAGGGTGAGATCTTTGCGCTGCTTGGCCCGTCCGGCTGCGGCAAGTCCACCTTGCTGCGCATGCTGGCCGGTTTCGAACCGCCGACGGAAGGGCAGATCGTGCTCGACGGGCAGGATATGTCGCATGTGCCGCCGTACCAGCGGCCGATCAATATGATGTTTCAGTCGTACGCGCTGTTCCCGCACATGACCGTGGAGCAGAATATCGCGTTTGGCCTTAAGCAGGACAAAATGCCGCGGGCGGAGATCGCCGAACGGGTGGCGGAAATGTTGGCGTTGGTGCACATGCAGGAGTACGCCAAGCGCAAACCGCACCAGCTTTCCGGCGGCCAACGGCAGCGGGTGGCGCTGGCGCGCAGCCTGGCCAAGCGGCCGAAGCTGCTGCTGCTGGATGAGCCCATGGGCGCGCTGGACAAGAAGTTGCGCGACCGCATGCAGCTGGAAGTGACCGACATTCTCGAGCGCGTCGGCGTGACCTGCGTGATGGTGACGCACGATCAGGAAGAAGCGATGACCATGGCGGGGCGCATCGCCATCATGAACCGCGGCAAGTTCGTGCAGATCGGCGAGCCGGAAGAGATCTACGAGCATCCGAACAGCCGCTTCAGCGCCGAATTTATCGGTTCGGTCAACATTTTCGACTGCGTGCTGCAAGAGCGCCACGACGATGCGCTGATCCTGCAAAGCCCGGGGTTGCGCCATGCGATCAAAGTGGATCCGGACGCCTCGGTGGTGGACGGCGTGCCGATCCAGGTCGCGCTGCGGCCGGAAAAGATCCTGCTGTGCGAACAAGTGCCGGAAGACGGCTGCAACTTCGCGGTGGGGGAAGTGGCGCACATTTCCTATCTGGGCGATCTGTCCATCTACCACGTGAAGCTGCACAGCGGGCAGATCATCAGCGCCCAGCTGCAAAACGGCCACCGCTTCCGCAAGGGGATGCCCACCTGGGGCGATGAAGTGCGTCTATGTTGGGAAACCGACAGCTGCGTCGTGTTGACGGTGTAGTGGATCCGGTGAGGAGTAACCCGTATGACCCTGCTTTCTGAACGCGCGCCGGAACCGCCGGCCAAAGCGCCCGGCGCCCTCAGGGCGCTGTTCCATCGCCTGCTGATGGCCCATGGCCGCAAGCTGGTGATCGCGCTGCCGTATTTATGGCTGACGCTGCTGTTTATGCTGCCTTTCCTGATCGTGTTCAAGATCAGCCTGGCGGAGTTGGCGATGGCGGTGCCGCCCTACACCGAGCTGATGAGCTGGGTGGACGGCAAACTGAACATCGCGCTCAACTTCGCCAACTACCTGCAGCTGACCGACGATCCGCTGTATATCGACGCCTATCTGCAGTCGCTGCGCGTGGCGGCGATTTCGACGCTGTGTTGCCTGATCATCGGCTATCCGCTGGCCTGGGCGGTGGCCCACAGCAAGGCGTCGACCCGCAACATTCTGCTGTTGCTGGTGATCCTGCCTTCCTGGACCTCGTTCCTGATCCGCGTCTATGCCTGGATGGGCATTCTGAAAAACAACGGCACGCTGAACAACTTTCTGATGTGGTTAGGGGTGATCGACCAGCCGCTGGTGATCCTGCACACCAACCTGGCGGTATATATCGGCATCGTCTATTCCTACCTGCCGTTTATGGTGTTGCCGATCTACACGGCGCTGATCCGGCTGGATTACTCGCTGGTGGAGGCGTCGCTGGATCTGGGCGCCCGGCCGCTGAAAACCTTTTTCAGCGTGATCGTGCCGCTGACGCGCGGCGGCATCATCGCCGGCTCGATGCTGGTGTTCATTCCGGCGGTGGGGGAGTTCGTGATCCCGGAGCTGCTCGGCGGGCCGGACAGCATCATGATCGGCCGCGTGCTGTGGCAGGAGTTCTTCAATAACCGCGACTGGCCGGTGGCCTCGGCGGTCGCCACCATCATGCTGCTGTTGCTGATCGTGCCAATATTGTGGTTCCACAAGCACCAGAACAAGGAAATGGGAGGCCAGGCATGAACAACTTGCCGGTAGTGCGTTCACCGTGGCGCATCGCCATCCTGACTGTCGGCTTTACCTTCCTGTATGCGCCGATGCTGATGCTGGTGATTTACTCCTTCAACAGCTCCAAGTTGGTGACGGTGTGGGCCGGCTGGTCCACGCGCTGGTATAGCGAACTGTTCCACGATTCGGCGATGATTAGCGCGGTGGGGCTCAGCCTGACCATCGCCGCCGCCGCCGCCACTGCCGCGGTGGTGCTGGGCGCCATCGCTGCGGTGGTGATGGTGCGTTTCGGCCGTTTTCGCGGTTCGACCGGTTTCGCGTTTATGCTGACCGCGCCGCTGGTGATGCCGGACGTGATCACCGGCCTGTCGTTGCTGCTGCTGTTCGTGGCGATGGGGCACGCCTTCGGTTGGCCGTCGGAACGCGGCATGTTCACCATTTGGCTGGCGCATGTCACCTTCTGTACCGCTTATGTGGCGGTGGTGATCAGTTCGCGCTTGCGCGAGGTGGATCGCTCAATTGAAGAGGCGGCGATGGACCTGGGGGCGCCGCCGCTGAAGGTGTTTTTCGTCATCACCTTGCCGATGATTGCGCCGGCGCTGATCTCCGGCTGGATGCTGGCGTTTACCCTGTCGCTGGACGATCTGGTGATCGCCAGTTTCGTCTCCGGCCCGGGCGCCACCACGTTGCCGATGCTGGTGTTCTCCAGCGTGCGCATGGGGGTGAATCCGGAAATTAACGCGCTGGCCAGCCTGATCCTGCTGGTGGTGGGCATTCTCGGCCTGATCGCCTGGTGGTTTATGGCGCGCTCGGAAAAACAACGATCGCGTGAATTGCAGCGGGCGGCCCGTAGCTGAATCGTAACAAACCTGCTATTTTTGCAATCAATAAGTATTGCAACTAACTACCTGACTTTACATGCGCCATTTGAATGGCTCCAATGAATTTCACACTGCCGCCAACAACGCGGCAATGCGAAAGGCGTAGGGGCAGTGGCGCGTCGTAGCGGAACACGGATATGTCAGACATGCTGAAAAGCGGGCAGGGAATAAGATCGACTTCAGATGCGCCGGTGCCGGTGATGGTGGCGGGCACCGCCATGGTGGCGATCAAGTGTATCAGCGTGGTGCTGCTGCTGGGCGAGCTGGGCGTCGACGGCGCGAAGGAGTTTGTCAGCACCAGCGCGCAGGCGTGGGATTCCACCTTTATCTTTCTGGCCGGGCTGATGCTGCTGTGCCTGCAAATCAGCTGCGGTTTTGCGGTGATGCGCGGCCGCAACTGGGGGCGCTGGGGCTACGTGGCCTGTCAGTGCATCGTGGTGCTTTACCTGCTGCTGGCCACCATCGGCAGCGTCTTCCCCGAGGTATTCACCGTGGAAGGGGAAACCAGCGGCCAAATCCTGCACGTTCTGATCCTGCAAAAGGTCCCCGACGCGGTGATCCTGGCGCTGCTGTTCGTCCCCACCGCCAGCCGCCGCTTCTTCACCGCGCGCAAGTGAGATTTTAGGCGCGCGGAGTGGTAAACTCTGCGCCCTTAATTCGTCATCCTGGACTTCACGGTATCTTCATGCATTGCGCTTTGTATACGGCGGGCACCTGCCGTTCCTGTCAGTGGCTGGAAAAGCCCTATTCGCAGCAGCTGGCCGACAAACAGCATCACCTGCAATCGCTGCTGGCCGGGCGCGATGTCGCGCAGTGGCTGCAGCCGGCGGCGGGGGAACTGAGCGCATTTCGCAATAAAGCCAAGATGGTGGTCAGCGGCAGCGTGGAGCGCCCGCTGCTCGGCATGCTGCACCGCGACGGCACGCCGGTCGATCTGAGCGACTGCCCGCTGTATCCCGCCGGCTTTGCGCCGATGTTTGCGGTGCTGAAAAGCTTCATCGCCCGCGCCGGCCTGACGCCGTATAACGTGGCGCGCAAACGCGGCGAGCTGAAATACCTGCTGCTGACCGAAAGCACGCTCGACGGCGGCGTGATGCTGCGCTTCGTGCTGCGCTCGGAAACCAAGCTGGCGCAGCTGCGCGCCGCGCTGCCGTGGCTGCAGCAGCAGCTGCCGCAGCTCAAGGTGATCTCCGCCAATATTCAGCCGGTGCATATGGCGATCATGGAAGGGGAGCGCGAGATCGCGCTGACCGAACAGCAGGCGCTGGAGGAACAGTTCAATCAGGTGCCGCTGTTCATCCGCCCGCAAAGCTTCTTCCAAACCAACCCGCAGGTGGCCGCCGATCTGTATGCCACCGCCCGCGACTGGGTGCGCGCGCTGGGTATCGACAGCATGTGGGATCTGTTTTGCGGCGTCGGCGGTTTCGGTCTGCACTGCGCGCAGCCGCAAACTCGCCTGACCGGCATCGAAATCAGCGCGGAAGCGATCGCCTGCGCGCGCCAGTCGGCGCAGCGATTGGGGATGCTGCAGGTCGATTTTCAGGCGCTCGATTCCACCCGCTTCGCCACCGCCGAAGGGCAGGTGCCGCAGTTGGTGTTGGTCAACCCGCCGCGCCGCGGCATCGGCCAGGCGCTGTGCGATTATTTGAGCCGGATGGCGCCGGATTACATTCTGTATTCCAGCTGCAACGCCGAGAGCATGGCGAAAGATATCGAGATGTTGCCGGGATACCGCATCGAACGGGTGCAGCTGTTCGACATGTTCCCGCATACCGCGCACTACGAAGTGTTGACGCTGTTGGTGCGGCGTTAAAGGCGCTTTTTGGCAGCCGTGTAAGCCGCTGAACGTTCGCGTTTGCCCACAGACAGGACCAGAACCACGATCTCCGTTTCCATGACGCGATATACCAAACGAAAGCCTGAGGCTCTGAGTTTGATTTTGTAGCAATCGGGCAAACCGGCGAGTTTGTTGGCGGGGACGTGGGGATTAACCAGCACCGATGCCAGCTTTTTTTTGAACTGTTCCCGGATCACCGGGGACAGTTTTTTAAATTCCTTCAGCGCATGTTCTTCGAATTCAAGCTTATAAGTCATCCAAATTGACCTTAATGCGTTTGCCGTTCATCCGTGAACGAACGATTTCAGCGAGTTCGATATCTTCCAGGTATTCCGCGATCGCCTCCCAGGTTTCCGGAGAGACGTAATATCCCGAAATCTTACCGTTGGTCAGGACGGCGACCGGTTGCCCTTGTGCCTCTTTAAGGGCGGCGTTGGGCGATTTTTTAAAATCGCTGATGCTGACTGCGGAGTCGGCGAGAATGGGTTGAACCGTCATGATGTTATCCTTGATGCTAAATTCAGTATCAAATTTAGCACTAACCGAATGGGGTGGCAATCGGATGGAGCCGCCGAAGGATGGCGACTCCACATGCGGACTTACTGCGGGAACCATTTGTCGTTGATGGCCTTGTAGGTGCCGTCGGCCTTGATGGCGTCCAGCGCGGCGTTCAGCTTGGCCAGTAGCGCCTGATTGTCCGGACGCACCGCGATGCCAAGGCCGGTGCCGAAGTATTGCGCATCGGTGATATGTTCGCCGACCGGCGCCAGCTGCGGGTTGGTTTTCAGCCACTCGTTCACTACGGCGGTATCGCCGAAGACGCCGTCGATACGGCCGTTTTTCAGCTCCAGAATAGCGTTCTGGTAGCTGTCGTAAGAGACGGTATTAATCTCCGGGTGCTTGTCCTGCATGTATTTCTGGTGGGTGGTGCCGTTTTCCATGCCGAGCTTTTTGCCTTTCAGATCAGCCAGCGAGCTGAACTTGCCTTTTTGCGCGATCACAATCGCCGAGTTGGCATAGTAAGGTTGGGTGAAGGCGACCTGTTTGCTGCGCTCCGGCGTGATATCCATACCGGAAATCACCGCATCGTATTTTTTGAATTTCAGCGCGGCGATCAGGCTGTCGAACGCCTGGTTGGTGAAAGTGCACTGCGCCTGCATCTGTTTGCACAACGCGTTGGCCAAGTCGATATCGAAGCCGACGATCTGGTTGTTGGCGTCCAGCGATTCGAACGGCGGATAGGTGGCGGAGGCGGCGAAGCGGATAGTCTCGGCTGCGGTGGCGTTAAAGGTCATTCCGGCCAACATCGTCGCGGCAAGCAGCAGTTTTTTCATGCGTAGAGCTCCTGTCTGGATCCTGAAAGTGATTATTTCGCTATCGTTTGTTTTTACTGGTAATCGCCAGAGGTTTTTGCGAGGACACCTGCTGACAACCCTGCCACTGAGTGAATTAAAATGCAATATAAATGATTAAATATTGCAATGGGGATAAAAAAAGCCCCGCGCAATGGCGGGGCTGGAAAGGGGGATGGCTTCAGTTGCGGCGCTCAAACGCCAACGCGCGGCGCTCCACCAGCCGCATCAGCAGCGTCAGCAGGCCGTTGACGCACAGATACACCAGACCTGCGGCGCCGAACACCATCACGTCGTAGGTACGGCCGTACATCAGCTGGCTATAGCCCATCACTTCCATCAGCGTGATGGTGTAGGCCAGCGACGTGCTTTTGAACACCAGCACCACTTCGTTGGAGTAAGACGACAGCGCGCGCTTGAAGGCGAACGGCAGCAGAATGCGCAGCGTCTGCCGGCGCGACATGCCCAGCGCTTCGCACGACTGCCATTGTCCGGCGGGGATGGCGCGCACCGCGCCGTAGAACAGTTGCGTGGTATAGGCCGCGCTGTTCAGCGCCAGCGCAATCATCGCGCACAGCCAGGGCTGCGACAGCAGGTTCCACAGCCAAGGGTAGTCGCGAATCGCCGGAAACTGACCGGGGCCGTAGTAGATCAGGAAGATCTGCACCAGCAGCGGCGTGCCGGTGAACAGCGTCACGTAGGCCTTGACCAGCGGCGTCAGAACCGGCGTTTTCAGCGTCAGGATCACCGTCAGCAGCAGCGACAGCAGCAGCGCGACCAGCAGCGCGGCGACGGTCAGGGTCAGGCTGGTATGCAGCCCTTTGAGGATTTCCGGTAAATATTCAATCATCAGACCGGCCCCCGTTCAAACCGCGTGGCGCGCAGCTCAATGCGCTTGATGACGTATTGGCTGAACAGCGTCACCAGCAGATAGATGGCCGCCGCGATCACGTACCAGGTAAAGGGTTCCTGGGTGCGGGTGGCGATGCTTTTGGTTTGCAACATCAGATCGTTCACGCTGATCAGCGACACCAGCGCGGTGTCTTTCAGCAGCACCAGCCACTGATTGCCGAGGCCGGGCAGGGCATGGCGCCACATCTGCGGCATGATCAGGCGAAAGAAGATCGCCGCTTTGCCGAGACCCAGCGCCTGGCCGGATTCCCACTGCCCCTGCGGCACCGCTTTGAGCGCGCCGCGCAGCGTCTGCGAGGCGTAGGCGGAATAGAGCAAGGCCAGGGCGATCACCCCGCACAGGAACGGGCTGACTTCGAAATTGTCGATCGCCAGCTGAATCGGCAACTGAAACAGACCGAGGTTAAGGGTAAAGCCGTCGGAGAGCATCAGCAGCAGCTGCGACGAGCCGAAATAGATAAACAGCACCACCAGGATTTCCGGCAGGCCGCGCAGCACGGTCACCCAGGCGGTGCCGAGCCAGCTGACGGCTTTCCAGCGGGACGATTCCCATACGGCGAACAGCATCGCCAGAATCAGCCCGAGGATCAGGGCGCAAACGGCAAGGCCGACGGTCATGCCGGCGGCGCTTGCTAAAGGTTGTAATTCATTCATCGGGGCGTATTACTGCTGGAACCATTTTTTGTAGATGGTTTCATAGGTCCCATCCTGCTTGATCTTGTCCAGGGCGGCGTTGAACTTGCCCTGCAGATCGGTATTTTTCTGGCGTACCGCGATGCCGAGGCCGGTGCCGAAGTAGTCTTTATCCGTTACTTTGGCGCCCACTGTCGCCAGCGCGTCATTCTGCTTCAGCCACTCGTTGACCACCGCAGTATCGCCGAACACCGCATCAACGCGGCCGTTCTTCAGATCCAAAATGGCGTTTTGGTAGCTGTCGTAAGGCACGGTGGTGATTTCCGGGTGCTTGTCGGTCAGGTATTTTTGGTGAGTGGTGCCGTTTTGCACGCCGACTTTCTTGCCTTTCAGCGCCGCCACGTCGGCGATTTTGCCTTTCTGCGCGATGAACAGCGCCGAGTTATCGTAGTACGGCTTGGTGAACAGCACCTGCTTTTCACGCTCCGGTGTAATGTCCATACCGGCCATGACCGCATCGAAACGCTTGAACTTCAGGCTTGGGATCAGGCTGTCGAACGCCTGATTGGTGAAGGTGCACTCGGCCTGCATCTCTTTGCACAGCGCGTTGGCCAGATCGACATCAAAACCCTGAATTTTGTTGCCGGCGTCAATAAATTCAAATGGAGGATAGGAGGCTTCGGTAGCGAAACGGATGGTTTCGGCTGCGGAGGCGGAAACGCTGATGCCGGCCAGAACGGCGGCGATTATTAGTTTTTTCATCGCAAACTCCCCAAATTACAGCAAGTTAATTGTTAGTGTGATAAGTAGTTGGCAAACTCGGTGGTCCGCGGCTGCGTGAAGTGGCTGCTGTCGCCTTGCTCCACCACATGGCCGTTTTCCATGTACACCACGCGGCTGGCGGTCTTGCGCGCCACTTCCACTTCGTGGGTGACGATCACCTGAGTGATGCCGGTGCCGGCCAGTTCGCGAATGATGCTGACGATCTGAGCGGTGATTTCCGGATCCAGCGCTGCGGTCGGTTCATCGAACAGCAGCACCTGCGGCTCCATCATCAGGGCGCGAGCGATCGCTACGCGCTGCTGCTGGCCGCCGGAAAGGTGCAGCGGAAAGCGATCGGCGAAGTCGGTCAGGCGCAGACGCTTGAGCAGCTTGTCGGCGCGCTCCATCGCCTGAGCCTTGGTCAGACCCAGCACGCGGCAAGGCGCTTCGATCAGGTTCTGGACCACGGTGAGGTGAGGCCACAGGTTGTATTGCTGGAAGACCATGCCGACATTTTGCCGCAGTTCGCGAATGGCTTTTTCGCCCGGCGCCTGCTTGAAATCGAATTGGTTGCCGGCGATCTTTAGCTGACCCGAACGCGGCATTTCCAGCAGGTTCAGCACCCGCAGCAATGAACTTTTCCCGGCGCCGCTTGGGCCAAGCAGCACCAGGGTTTCCCCGGCTGGACATTCCAGCGTGATGTCAAACAGCGCCTGGTGAGCGCCGTAATAGCAATTGATACCGTTAAGTTGAATACTCATGCGCCAGAATTGAATAGACATTGATGCCGCAAATGTTAACTTCCACAGAATACTTATGCAATCTTTGTGCGTTAAAATTTATGAGTGTGCGGCGGGACAGTAAAAGATTAGCACAAGATACCGCGACTCAGGCCGAGGGAGGGGATTTGTGGCGCAGGCTGTGAGATCGGTAGCGAAATTTTTTCTATCGGACGAAATCTGAGCGGCGCAAGGGGAGACGGGAACGACCGACGCGGCGGGTCCGCGTCGGCCGGGGAGTGCGGGTTATCGGTTTTCCAGCACCTGACGCACGCTGCCGTTGGTGGCGTGTGCTGGAACATTCAGGTAGCGAATATCATCAACCACCCAGCAGGTGCCTTCGCGCACCATCAGCACTTCGTCTTGCCAGTTCACGGTACTGTTGGCGTCTTTCTGGTAGCTCAAGTCAACGCGCAGCGGGATGTTCTTCGCATCGGTGTTGGGAATGGTCGAGGCGCTGGCGACGGACGCGCTGCTTGGCCCTTGCGCGTTGCCGGAGAACAGATCGCCGGTTATCTGATGCTTGCCCGGATTTTGAGCGGCGCTGACCAGATCCTGATACAGCACTTTGCTCAGATAAGGCTGCAGCTGCGCCAGGCGGTTGCTGTCCGGCAGGCTGGAACCTTGCTGGATGCGCAGGTCATAGAACTTTTGCGCGACCGTATCCGGGCCGCCTTCCACACAGCTGCCGCTGCGGGTGCCGATATCCTTGTATGCCGGTTCCACCGTGGTACAGGCACTCAGCAACAGCGCTAAGGGTAAAACAGCCGCAATCGTTTTTGTTTTCATCTTATTACCTTATGTGAAAGTCTCTACCATGAAGACCGATAGCTTACAGTATAAATGCGTTTTTTGGCCTTGCATTCGTACTGCGTGCCATTGATTAAGCGAACATAATGCCAATCTTCTGGTCATAGATACGTTGAATTAATCAAACAAGGAGTTCTGATGCAGCTTTCAACTACCCCGACCCTGGAAGGGTTTACCATCACCGAATACTGCGGCGTCGTCACCGGCGAAGCGATCCTCGGCGCCAACATTTTTCGTGATTTCTTCGCCGGCGTACGCGATATCGTCGGCGGCCGCTCGGGCGCTTATGAGAAAGAGCTGCGCAAGGCGCGCCTGATCGCATTCGAAGAGCTGGAAGACCAGGCGAAAGAGCTGGGCGCCAACGCGGTGGTCGGCATTGATATCGATTATGAAACCGTTGGTAAAGACGGCAGCATGCTGATGGTGACCGTCAGCGGCACCGCGGTGAAAGTGAGCCGCTAACGCCATGCTTTCTTTTCGCCCCGGCCATTCCGCCGGGGCGACATCCTCTTGATTTATCCCACCTTGTGCTGCTCGACGATTGGGCGGTGTTCCTGCGGCTTCGTGGGCACCGGCTCCTGGCGATGCGGCATCGGCTGAACGGACGTCTGATGGCGCTGCGGCGCCGGGGCCGCATGCGGCATGATGCGCTGTTGCGGCGCCGGCATCGGGCTTATCGCCGCCGGATGCTGCGGCGCTGCCGGTTCGCGGATCACCGGCTGAGCGACGTGTGGGGCCTGCAGAACCTGCGGGCGCGCGACGGCTGGATGCACCGGCGCAGCGGCCGGCATCGGATGCGTCTGTAGCGGCGCTGAATGTACGGCTGTCGGCTGCTGCGGGTGAGGCGCCGTCGGAACGGCATGCGTGAACGTCGGCGTGCTCATCGGCTGCTGTGCATGAGGCGCGATGACCGGCTGTCGCACGTGCGGGACGGCCGCTACCGGCTGCTGTACGTGAGGCACCACCGGCTGGGTATGCGCAAAGTTCGGCAACGTCATCGGCGCGTGGGCCGCAGGCGCGACGTGCGGCTGTTGCGGCGCGCCGATGGGCGTCGGTTGAGTGACGCGGGGCGCCGGCGCGGCGGCGGTATTGTAGTTGTTCACCGTGCTGGTGCTGCTGCGATTCACAGTGTTCACGTTGTTATATTGGTTGATGTTGGTGACGCGATTCACCACGGTGGTGGAATGCGATACGTAGGGCGCATCGCGGTAGACCACCGGTTGGCGTCGATCGTCCCAGCGCATATCCCAGTTGTGCCAGCCGCTGTTGTGCTGATTGAACAATGAGGCGACCGCAATGCCGACACCGAAGCTGATCACGCCGGCCGCCAACATGTCGCCGCCGCTGTAGCCCGAAGGTTGATACCGATAGCTCGGATAGGCTGGGATCGGCGTGCCGTAGGCCACCCAGGGATCATAATGCGGGACGTAAACCGTATCCGGCTGGCTGGGTTCGATGACGATGGTTTCGCCCGGCGCCGCTACCACGCGCTGGCGATAGGGCTGCTGTTCGACATAATGCGTCGTCGGCGCCACGACGATGCGCTGCTGCGGGGTGTTTTTCAGCGTGCCTTGGCTGGCCGCCCGTTGACGCATCACCTGAATGGCGTTCATCACGTCGGTGGGATCGTTCAGGTAGGCGCTGCCCAGGGCGGTGGTCCAGGGGATGTTTTTCGCCATTTGATCGAGCACGTCGGGGAATTGCACCAGGCCGCGCACGCTGGGATCCCAGGGCTGAGCGTCGGCCGCTGAGCTGAGCGCCGCCGGTTGCAAGCCGCGGTTTTGCGCCAGCCAGGCATCCGCGGCGCTGATTTGGTCAGGATAGCCCGCGCCGGCCAACACCTGCGCCAGCAGCTTGTCGGGGAACAGCGCCACCGGGCTGACCAACTGGTACAGTTGATCGGCGCTCAGCGGCGTATAGGCCGGCGCGCTGGCACTCGTGACGGGCGCGGCCGAGGGCGGGGCGCTCCCGCCCATCGCATCGGCGACTTTTTGCCGATCGCAGCCGCTGAGCGGCAGCATGGCGGCACAGAGCAACCAGGACAGATAGCGTGGCGTGAACATGTTCGACTCCGCTCTTTCAGCGCAGATGATACTTTGAGACTATCATGGGCGGGAAAGGCCGCCAGCCGGGAGCAACACTCGCTTGCACATCGGCGCTATCTGTCATTATTTCTCGATGAGCGTGATGATTGGATACAGATCAATCGCGTCGCGTTACATCTTTCTCGGACGTCAATCAGGAGGATAAGTGAAAATTTGGCCAGGGATCATCGCCGCCGTGCTGTTGGCGGGATGCCAAAATCCGCAGCAGGACACGCTCGTCGATCGTGGCGCTTACCAGCTCGAAACCTTGCATCAGGCGCAGGGCGCCGATCAGCGCATTCGGTTTCTGGTGATGCACTATACGGCGGAAGACTTTCATTCATCACTGAAAACGCTGACCGATGAACACGTCAGCGCACACTACCTGTTGCCGGCGCACCCGCAGCGCGAACACGGCAAACCGACGGTGTACCGGTTGGTGCCGGAGGCGATGCGCGCCTGGCATGCCGGCACCAGCGGCTGGCGCGGGCGCAGCAATCTCAACGACACCTCGATCGGCATTGAAATCGTCAACAAGGGTTTCACCCGCAGCATGCTGTTCACCCACTGGCAGCCCTACACGGCGGAACAGATCGCCGTGTTGATTCCGCTGAGCCGCGACATTATCCAACGCTATGGCATTCAGCCGCAGGACGTGGTGGGGCACAGCGACATCGCGCCGCAGCGCAAACAGGATCCCGGCCCGCTGTTCCCCTGGCGGCAACTGGCGCAGGCCGGCATCGGCGCATGGCCGGACGAGGCAGACGTGCAGCGGCTGCTGGCGGGGCGAGACAGACAGGCGCCGGTGCCGCTGGCACCGCTGCTCGAAAAGCTGGCGCGTTACGGCTACGCGATCGACCCGTCGTGGGATGCGCGGCAGCAGCGCAATGTGCTGGCGGCGTTTCAGATGCATTTCCGGCCCGACGATGTTCGCGGCGAGCCGGATGCAGAGAGTGAGGCGATTATCGATGCGCTGCTGTTGAAGTACGGCGCGTGGCGTTGATTACAGGCCGTGCAGTTTGCCGTGATCTTTCAGCCAGCGGGCGGTGCGCGCGATGCCTTCTTCCAGCGAGACGATCGGCTGATAGCCCAGCTCTTGCTGCGCGCGGGTGGTATCGAGCGTGAGATCGAAGTTGAGTTTGGCGACGCCGTAATGGGTCAGCACCGGCTCCTTTTCGCTTTTGCTGCCCAGGCGCTCCATGCCGCGCGCCATCATGTCGAGCATCGGATAGGGGACGGAGCGGATGCGGCACTTCATGCCCAAATCGTCGATCAGCTGCTGCACCACGGTGCGAAGCGGGCGCGGCTGCTGGTTGGTGATGTTGTAGGCGCGGCCGGACGGCGTGTCTTCTTTTAGCGTCGCCAGCCACATGGCGTGCACCGCATTCTCCAGATAGGTCATGTCCACCATCGCCGCGCCGCCGCGCGGCAGCAGCAGGTTGCCGTAGCGTTTGATCATCTGCAGCAACCGCGGCAGCATCACCTTGTCGTGCGGCCCGAACAGGCCCTGTGGGCGCAAAATGGTGAAATGGGTCTGCGGATTGGACAGCGCCAATTGCTGGATCACCTGCTCGCCGGCGGCCTTGCTGCGCGCGAACTCGTTGGCATAACGCTGCGGGCGAAAGTCTTCGGTTACGTTGCGGTGATGGTGGTAGTCGAAATAGATCGCCGGGGAAGAGATGTGAATGAACTGCGCCACGCCATAGGCTGCCGCCCATTCGCCGAGGCGGCGGGTGGCGCGGACGTTGGCCAGTTCGAAGGCTTCTTCGGTGCCCCAGGGCGAGGTAAAGCTGGAGCAGTGCCACAGCACATCGACGTCCGCCAGCATCGCTTTGGCCTGCGAAGAGATCAGGTTGGTGAGATCGGCATGAATGAACTCCGCGCCCATTTTTTCCAGCAGGCCACCCATCGCCTGGTTACGACCGGTGGCGCGCACTTTGATGCCCTGGCGGCGCAGATATTCAACGGCGTTACGGCCTAACCCACTGGTTGCACCGGTGACCAATACCTTCATAACGGACTCTATTCTCACCCAAAATCGGAATACCGGCGGGCGCTTGCGGCGCTCCCAGCAAATAAGATGCCATTCTTCCGTGATTTCGTGCGCTATGCAATCGGAAAGCCCCGAAGCACAGCGGCAAACTGTGCGGTTGATCGACAAATGAACGGCATTCAGCGCTGTTGGCGGTCCAGGTTCTCGGCCAGCGTCGCGATGCGCTTCGCCATGCCGCGAAAAATGAACAGGTGCGCGGGCATCATGGCGAACCAATACAGCAGCCCGCTGAAGCCGGCCGGATGCCACCAGGCGCGCACGTCCAGCGTGCGGCGATCGCCGCGATCGGTAATGGTGAAGCTCAGCCGCCCCAGCCCCGGCGCCTTCATGCCGAACAGCAGCGCCAGCTGCCGCAGCGGCTTCAGCGTGATGACTTTCCACCCGTCGATCTCGTCGCCCAGCGCCAGGGACGCGCGCGCCGGGCGGCCATAGACCACGCCGTTGCCGATCATGTCGTCCATGCGGGCGCGGATCCGCCACAGGATATTGGCGTAGAAATAGCCTTCCTCGCCCCCCAACTGCTGCACCGTTTGCCACAGCGCCTGGCTGGAAGCGGCGGTGTCGAGCGAACATCCCGCCTGTTTCGGGTAATAGCCGTAGCCGGGGCGCCAGCGGGCCCGCGCCGCCGGATCGTAGCCCCAGTCGGCGGAATCGACCACCTCCAGTTCGCGCTGCAGCGTGGCGGTGACCGCCTGATCGAAGGTGTGCAGACGTTGCGGGATCAGGGCCTGCAACGGTTTGCCGTCGGCGGGCAGATCGTGCTTCAGGCCCTGGATCAGCGCGCGCGCGATCGGCGTCGGCACCGAGGTGATCAGGCTGATGAACCACACTGAAATCAGTCGCGTCGGCAAGGGGATCGGGATCAGCCAGCGCCGCTTGCCGCTGATGGCGATAAAGCGTTTGAACATATCCTGATAGCTGAGGTATTCAGGCCCGGCGACGTCGAAGATGCGGTGTTCCTCCGCCGGGTGCGCCAGCAGATCGGCAAGGTAAACCAGCAGGTTCTCCAGCGCCACCGGCGAGGACTTCGAGCGCACCCAGCGCGGCGGCGTCAGCACCGGCAGGTTATAGACCATGTCGCGCATCACTTCGAACGCCGCCGAGCCGGGGCCGACGATGATGCCGGCGCGCAGCTCGGTCACCGGCACGCCGCTCTGGCGCAGGATCTCGCCGGTCAGGCGGCGCGCCGCCAGGTGCGGCGAACTGTCGTCGTTCGGCTGCAGCGCGCCGAGAAAGATCACCTGCTTGACGCCGGCATTGCGCAGCGCATCGCGCAGATTTTCCGCCGCCTGGCGTTCCTTCTCGATAAAGTCGTCGCCGTCGCCCATCGCGTGCACCAGATAGTAAAGCGTATCTATCTCCCACAGCGCCGCGCTCAGGGTTTCCGGGCGGTACAGATCGACATACAGGCAGTTGACCTGCGGCCAGTTCTGCTCCTGCAGCCACTCGATGCGCCGCGCGGCGGCGGTAATCTGGTGCCCCTGTTCGATCAGGTGCGGGATCAGGTTCTGGCCTATATAGCCGCTGGCTCCAAGAACCAGTACGCGTTGGGGTGTCATCGGGCCGCCTTGTGCGGTAGAGGATTGGCAGAACGACAGGATGCCAAATTCAGGGTTTAAATGCACTTTTTGTATGGGTATAAGCCGGTTGCATCCGCCGCGGCGCGAGTTCACACTACGCGCCCCTTATCGCACGAAAAACCGAATGCCATGAAACTCAATGTGATTTGTTACGCCCTGCTGGGCCTGGCGCTGATCGCCAGCCTGTTCTCGCCGCATCCGGTGTGGATGTGGCTGCTGTCGGCCAACCTGCTGACGTTTCTGATCTACGGCGGCGATAAGCTGGCGGCGCGCAAGGGATGGCGACGGGTGCCGGAGACGACGCTGTTGCTGTTCGGCGCGTTGGGCGGCTGGTTGGGCGCGCTGCTGGCGCAGCAGCTGTTTCGCCACAAGACCCAGAAGCAGCCGTTTAAAACCTGGTTCATCCTCAGCGTGGCGCTCAATCTGGCGGCGGTGCTGGGGCTGTGGTACTGGGTTTACGGCCGCTGGATCTTCTGAGTGCGGGGCGCGGTCTGCGCCCCGAGCGATCAGGCGTGCTGCTGAAGAAACTCCCGCCACAGTTCGACCACCCGCTGCAGATCCTGACGGCTGACGTCGAGGTGGGTCAGAATGCGCGTCAGCGGGCCGCTGCTGATCAGCACGCCGCGTTCGCGCATCCACGGACCGAGTTTGGCCGCCAGCGCCGGCGTTTGGCGCAGGTACAGCACGTTGGTCTGCGCGCCGGGTTCGGCAATCTCTACGCCGATCTGCCGCAGCTGTTGCTCCAGCCAGACCGCGTTGTCATGGTCTTCGCGCAGCCGCGCGACGTTATGCTCCAGCGCGTAGAGGCCGGCCGCCGCCAAAATGCCGGCCTGGCGCAGCCCGCCGCCGGTCATCTTGCGCCAGCGCAGCGCGCGTTGGATGAAAGCCTCGCTGCCGCACAGCAGCGAGCCGACCGGCGCGCCTAACCCTTTCGACAGGCAAATGGTGAAGGTGTCGCAATACTGCACGATCTCTTTTAGCGGCAGGTTCAGCGCCACTGCGGCGTTGAAGATGCGCGCGCCGTCGATATGCAGCGCCAACTGCCGCTCGCGGGTAAACTGCCACGCCTGCTGCAGGTAGGCCTGCGGCAAGACTCTGCCGCTGATGGTGTTTTCCAGGCTCAACAGCCGGGTGCGGGCGAAGTGGATATCGTCGGGTTTGATGGCGGCGGCGAGCTTGTCCAGCGGCAGCGTGCCGTCGGTGTCGGCCTCGATCGGCTGCGGCTGGATACTGCCCAGCACCGCTGCGCCGCCGGCTTCGTATTTGTAGTTGTGCGCCTGCTGGCCGACCAGATATTCATCGCCGCGCTGGCAGTGGCTCAGCAGCGCCACCAGGTTGGCCTGGGTGCCGCTGGGCAGAAACAGCGCCGCTTCTTTGCCCGACAGACGCACCGCTTCCGCCTCCAGCGCGTTGACCGTCGGATCATCGCCGTAGACGTCGTCGCCGACTTCTGCCTGAGCCATCGCCTGGCGCATGGCGGCGCTGGGGCGGGTGACGGTGTCGCTGCGTAGATCGATAAGCATAGGGTTCCTGGAATATAAGGGAGAGGAAAAGGGTACATGGCATCATATACCCTTTATTTCACCGGGGCAGCTTGCTTAGCGCAGCCAGTTAGTTTTCGCCAGCTCGACCACTTCGTCGCCGCGGCCGTTGATGATGGCGCGCAGCATGTACAGGCTGAAGCCTTTCGCCTGTTCGAACTTGATCTGCGGCGGCATCGCCAGTTCTTGCTTGGCGGTGACCACGTCCAGCAGCGCCGGGCCGGGGTGCGCCAACATCTCCTGCAGCGCGCCGTCCAGATCGGAGGCTTTTTCCACGCGGATGCCCTTGATGCCCGCGGCATTGGCGATCGCCGCGAAGTCCGGATTATGCAGATCGGTGCCGTCGGTCAGATAGCCGCCGGCCTTCATCTCCATCGCCACGAATCCCAGCACGCTGTTGTTGAACACCACGATTTTCACCGGCAGCTTGAGCTGCGCCAGCGACAGGAAATCGCCCATCAGCATGGTGAAGCCGCCGTCGCCGCACATGGCGATCACCTGTTTATCCGGCGCGGTGGCCTGAGCGCCGATCGCCTGCGGCATGGCGTTGGCCATCGAACCGTGGTTGAACGAACCGAGCAGGCGACGCTTGCCGTTCATTTTCACGTAGCGGGCGGCCCACACCGTCGGCGTGCCGACGTCGCAGGTGAAGATGGCCTCGTCGCTGGCATAGTGGCTGAGCTGCTGCGCCAGATACTGCGGGTGGATCGGTTGGTCGTCGCCGGCGGTCGCCAGCCCGTCGAGATCCTTGCGCGCGTTGCGGTAATGCTCCAGCGCCTTGTCTAGGAACGCCCGATCGCGCTTCGGCTCCAGCTGCGGCAGCAGGGCGGTGAGGGTGGTGTGGATGTCGCCCACCAGCGCCATATTGACCGGGCAGTGCGCGCCGATGCTGCCGGGGTTGATGTCGATCTGAATGATGTTGGCGTTGGTGGGGTAGAACGCCCGATAGGGGAACTGGGTGCCGAGCAGCACCAGCGTGTCGGCGTTCATCATCGCGTGATAACCGGAGGAGAAACCGATCAGTCCAGTCATGCCGACGCTGTACGGGTTGTCCCATTCGATATGTTCTTTACCGCGCAGCGCGTGCACCACCGGCGCCTGCAGCAGCTCGGCCAGCTTGACCACTTCATCGTGCGCGCCGGCGCAGCCGCTGCCGCACATCAGGGTGATGTTCTTCGCCTTGTTCAGCGTTTCCGCCAGCTTGTTCAACTCGCTCATCGGTGGCTGCACCAGCGGCAGCGCCGGGGTATGCCAGGTCAGGGTCGCGTCTTCCGGCGCCATGCGCAGCGCCACGTCGCCCGGCAAGACGACCACCGAGACGCCGCGGTTGAGGATCGCCTTGCGCATGGCGATCTCCAGCACGCGCGGCAGCTGTTCCGGGTTGGAAACCAGCTCGCAATAGTGGCTGCATTCGCGGAACAGCTCCTGCGGATGGGTTTCCTGGAAGTAGCCGCTGCCGATTTCGCTGGAAGGGATGTGTGCGGCGATCGCCAGCACTGGCACATGGTTGCGGTGGCAGTCGAACAGGCCGTTGATCAGATGCAGGTTGCCGGGGCCGCAGGAACCGGCGCACACCGCCAACTGGCCGGTAAGCTGGGCTTCGGCGCCGGCGGCGAAGGCGGCCACCTCTTCATGGCGGGTGCCCAGCCATTCGATGGTGCCCATGCGGTGCAGGCTGTCGCTAAGGCCGTTGAGCGAATCGCCGGTCACGCCCCAAATGCGTTTTACGCCGGCTTGATCCAGCGTTTTGGCGATCAGTGTGGCTACGGTTTGCTTCATGGTTCCCCCAAACATGGTTTGAAAAACGATGTGTACTCGATCCGGTGAGTGGCAGCAGAACAACTGCAAGCATAGCTTACCGGCTGTGGACGAGATGCGGTCAGGAAGGGTAAAGAGCGTAGAACGGGGAAAAGTGTAACCGGGCTGGGCGCGGGGAACTTGCCGATAAATGCCCCATCGCGGTGATGGGGCCAGGGGATCACGCCAGCGTGACGTCACCCTGCAGTTGGCAACTGCAGGCCAGCACGTAGCCCTGCGCTACCTCTTCCTCGCTCAACGTCATGGTGCTGGTGGTGGTGTAGTCGCCCTCGAGGATGCGGGTTTTGCATGAGCCGCACACCCCGGCGCGACAGGCGGCGTTGACCGGCAGGGCATGGGCCTCCATCGCCGCCAGCAGCGTGCTGCCGACCGGCACGCGGAATTCGCGCAGCGGGCGGGCGGCGCGCAGCGTCAGCCCTTCGGTGGCATCGGCCTGCGCCGTCGGCGTGTGGAACTGCTCTTTATGGAAACGCTCGGCCGGCACGCCGAGCCGGCGACAAAGCTGCTCCACCTGATCCATGTAGGGCGCAGGACCGCAGGTCATCACCGTGCGTTCGGCGATATCCGGCGCCGCCTGCCGCAGCGTCTGTTCATCGATACGGCCGCTGAGGTAGCCGGGTTGCAGATCCTGCTCGGCCATCAGCGTCAGGCGCAGCTGCGGATGGGCGGCGCACAGCGCGCGCCACTGATCGGCGAAAATCGTGTCGGCGGGGGTGCGCACGTTAAAGATCACGGCGATATCGCAGGTTGGACGGTTGGCGGTCAGCCAGCGGCACATCGAGACGATCGGCGTCACGCCGCAGCCGGCGGCCAGCATCAGATAACGATCGGCCGGGTGACGCTCGCAGCTGAACTCGCCCTGTGCGTCGGACAGCCACAGCGTGTTGCCGGGCTTGACCTCTTGCGTCAGCCAGCGCGATCCGGCGCCGTCCGGCAGGCAGCGCACGCTGATGCTGAGAAAGCGGCTCTGGCCAGGCGAGGAGGAGAGCGTATAGGCGCGCAGCGTCTCCTCGCTGTTGCGGATGCTGACCAGCGCAAACTGGCCCGCCTGATAGGGATAGAAAACGTCGCAGATCAGGTTCAGCGTCCAGACGTCGGCGGTTTCACGCCGGATGGAATGCACCTGCATGCGGTTCGGGCAAAGCGGAGTGGGTTGAGTCATCGGGGCACCTCAAAAAGCAAAGGGGCCGGCGCAGGCGGCCCCATAACGTAACGGCATCAGGCGAGCAGCGCGTTGATATCCTGCTCGACGGTGGTGATCGGACGCAGGCCGAATTTCTCGTTGAGGACCGCCATCAGGTTGTCGGTCAGGAAGCCCGGCGCGGTCGGGCCGGTGACGATGTTTTTCACCCCCAACGACAGCAGCGTCAGCAGAATGACGATCGCCTTCTGTTCAAACCACGACAGCACCAGGCTGAGCGGCAACTCGTTGACGCTGCAGCCGAGCGTATCCGCCAGCTTGACCGCCAACATGATGGCGGAGTAGGCGTCGTTGCACTGGCCGACGTCCAGCAGGCGCGGCAACCCTTCCAGCGTGCCGAAGTCCAGCTTATTGAAACGGTACTTGCCGCAGGCCAGCGTCATGATCAGGCAGTCTTGCGGCACGCTGCGGGCGAAGTCGGTGAAGTAGCTGCGCTCGTCGCGGCTGCCGTCGCAGCCGCCGACCAGGAAGACGTGGCGCAGTTTTTTCTGCGACACCAGGTCGATGACCGTATCGGCGGCGTTCAGCAGCGTCTGGCGGCCGAAGCCGACGGTGATCAGATGCTCAATCTCGGTATAAGGGAAGCCGTTCATGCCCTGAGCCTGGCGGATCACGGCGCCGAAGTCGTCGCCTTCCAGATGGTTGACGCCCGGCCAGCCGACGATGCTGCGGGTCCAGATGCGATCGCCGTAGTTGCCGACGTTAGGATCGATGATGCAGTTGGAGGTCATCACGATCGGGCCGGGGAATTTGGCGAATTCCGTCTGCTGGTTCTGCCAGCCGCTGCCGTAATTGCCCACCAGATGCTTGAATTTTTTCAGTTCCGGATAGCCGTGCGCCGGCAGCATTTCGCCGTGGGTATAGACGTTGACGTTTTGCCCTTCGGTTTGCTCGAGCAGCATGCGCAGATCTTTGAGATCGTGGCCGGAAATCAGAATGGCTTTCCCGGCCACCGGGCGCACGTTGACCGCGCTGGGCTGCGGATCGCCGTAGGCCTGGGTCTCACCGCGATCGAGGATCGCCATCACGTTGAAGTTCATCTTGCCGATGCCCATGGCGTTGTTCAGCAGGGTGTCGACGTCGCGCGGCTGGGTGCCGAGCCAGGCCATGAAAGCGTGGTAGTCGGCATAGAGCTGTTCGTCGAACTGGCCGAGCACGTGCGCGTGTTCCATATAGGCCGCCGCGCCTTTCAGGCCATACAGACACAGCAGGCGCAAACCGTGTACGTCGTCGCCGACCTCGGCCTTGTCGCTGTCGAGGGCAAACTGCGCCGCCTGCTGCAGCAGCGCAGGCATAGCGTCACCGGCCAGCTGCAGGGCCGCCATCGGGTGATCGACGCGCACGCCGGCATCCAGCAGCCGGCAACGGGCGGCCAGCGAGTCGCGCAGCAGCAGGGTTTCCCGCGCGTAGCCGATGATGCGCTGGGAATCGAAGTTGACGTTGGTCAGGGTGGAGAAGAAGGCGCGCGGGGCGAAGCTGTCGATTTCGTGGTTGACGATGCCCAGCGAACGCGCCTGCAGCGCCCAGGCGGAGAGGCCCTGCAGCGCCGCCACCAGCAGATCCTGCAGATCGGAGGTTTCCGCCGTTTTGCCGCACATGCCCTGAGCATACGCGCAGCCGTTGCCTGCCGGGGTTCGAATGGTTTGTTCACATTGCACACAGAACATAGTCGCTTCCTTTTATTTTTAAAGTTGCATTTATAATGCTTGTTTAAAAGCATAGATCGGCGATCGGGGTTGCAAAAGGCTTTTGTGCGACTACTGCGGGCAAGTTTGATTTAGCGCAATTTTACCGTGCGGATGGGAATGATTACGCTTTGGGGGCCGGGTGGCCCCCAAGGGGAAAGGATCAGGAGAACAGGGCGATCAGCACCGGCGCCAGCAGGCTCAGCAGGAAGCCGTGCACGATGGCGGGCGGCACCATGTCCAGTCCGCCGCTGCGCTGCAGCACCGGCAGGGTGAAGTCCATCGAGGTGGCGCCGCACAGGCCGAGGGCGGTGGAGCGGCTGCGGCGCACCAGCGTCGGGATCAGCATGATCGCCACCAGCTCGCGTGCCAGATCGTTGAAGAACGCGGCGCTGCCCATCACCGGGCCGTAGGCGTCGGTGATCAGAATGCCGGACAGCGAGTACCAGCCGAAGCCAGAGGCCATCGCCAGCCCGGCCTTGACCGGCAGCCCCAGCAGCTGCGCCGCCAGCGCGCCGCCGGCCAGAGACGCGACGACCACCGCCAGCGCCACCAGCGTGCCGCGGCGGTTGAGCACGATCTGGCGCAGCGTCATGCCGCTGTTGCGCAGCTGAATGCCGACCAGCAACAGCAGGAAGATCAGCGCATATTCGCTGCCTTTATGGGCGAACTGCAGCCATTGCCACTGCGTCAGGCCGAGCAGGAAGCCGCCGAGCACCACGCCGCACAGCTTGAGCGACTCCAGCGCCATATGCACGCGCGAAGGCAGCTTTTCCTGTTTATGGCTGCTGCGCCACGGCATGCGCCGCTCCAGCAGCGCCAGCAACAGCAGATTGGCGCAGAGAATGCAGAAGAAGAACGCTGCGCTGTACTGGAAGATCAGCATCAGATTGCTGCTGAGGTTCTCCATAAACGCCAGGCTGATGCCCATGAAAAACAGGATCACATACACCATCCAGCTCAGCAGGCGGTTGATCAGCACCAGCAGCGGGCGATGGCGTAAGGGAATGAGGTAACCGACAATCAACGGTAACAGAATAATCAACAGTCCTGAGTACATGGTGCAACGAGTGTCCTTGAGTTTTGATGCGCGACGAACGGCGGCGAGGAGCACACGCTAACCAAAAGCCCGGCCGGAGTAAAGCGGCAGATTTGACGCTGGCCGCTTGACCTGCAAGGGGTTTTTTGACCATGCTCTGTGAAAGTCGCCTCATTGAAGAGGCGACGGCGCGCACGGGAGGCGGCGGATGTTCTTGGAGCGTATCGAAATTGTAGGTTTTCGCGGTATTAATCGGCTGTCCCTGATGCTGGACGATAACACGTTGTTGCTCGGCGAAAACGCCTGGGGTAAATCCAGCCTGCTGGATGCGCTGACGCTGCTGCTGGCGCCGGAGCAGAAACTGTATCGATTTGAAGCGCACGACTTCCATTTTCCCCCCGGTGAGGAGGCGGCCAAAGAGCGCCACCTGCAGGTGGTATTCACCTTCTGCGAGAAAGACATCGGCCACGCGCACCTGCCGCGCTACCGCCATCTGACGCCGTTGTGGGTCAAGGGGGAAGACGGCCTGAGCCGCATTCACTACCGCTGCGAGGGCGAGCTGGCCGATGACGGCACGGTGTGCACCTGGCGCGGTTTTCTCGACGCCGACGGCAACGCCTTTCAACTGCACCATATCGAACAGCTGGCCCACGCCATCATCCGCATCCACCCGGTTTTGCGCCTGCGCGACGCGCGCTTTATTCGCCGCCTGCGCCCCAGCAGCCTCGGCGATGAACGCAAACCCGATACCCAGGCGTTGGCGCAGCAGCTGGATCAGCTGACGCGCGAGCTGGTGCGCAATCCGCAGAAGCTGACCAACGGCGAGCTGCGTCAGGGGCTGGCGGCGATGCAGCAGTTGCTCGAGCACTACTTTGCCGAGCAGAGCTCGCAGGTGGCGCGGCCGCGCCGCCGCGGCGGTGAACCGGAGCAGGACGCCTGGCGCGCGCTGGACGGCATCAACCGCATGGTCGCCGAGCCGAACAGCCGCAGCATGCGTCTGATCCTGCTGGGCATGTTTTCCACCCTGCTGCAGGCCAAGGGCGACGTCAAGCTGGATCCGCACGCCCGGCCGCTGCTGCTGGTGGAAGACCCGGAAACTCGCCTGCATCCGATCATGCTCTCGGTGGCCTGGGGGCTGCTCAATCAGCTGCCGCTGCAGCGCATCACCACCACCAACTCCAGCGAACTGGTGTCGCTGGTGCCGGTGGAGCACGTCTGCCGGCTGGTGCGCGAGTCGGGCCGCGTCGCGACCTACCGTCTCGGGCCGCGCGGGCTGAGCGCCGAAGACGGGCGGCGCATCGCGTTTCACATCCGTTTCAACCGGCCGTCGTCGCTGTTCGCCCGCTGCTGGCTGCTGGTGGAGGGCGAGACCGAAGTGTGGCTGCTGAACGAACTGGCGCGCCAGTGCGGCTATCATTTCGAGGCGGAAGGGGTAAGGGTCATCGAATTCGCTCAGTGCGGCCTGAAGCCGCTGCTGCGCTTCGCCCGCCGCATGGGCATCGAGTGGCATGCGCTGGTGGACGGCGATGAGGCGGGCAAAAAGTACGCCAATACCGTGCGCAGCCTGCTGGACAATCATGAAGACAACGAACGCGATCGGCTGACCGCGCTGCCGGCGCCGGACATGGAACACTTCATGTTCCGCGAAGGGTTCGCCCCGGTCTATCACCGAATGGCGTCGGTGCCGATCAACGCGCAGATGCCGGTGCGCAAGGTGATCCTGAAAGCGGTCCACCACTCTTCGAAGCCGGATCTGGCGATCGAGGTCGCGATGCAGGCCGGCGAATGGGGCACGGACTCGGTGCCGCCGCTGCTGAAGAAAATGTTCTCACGGGTGATCTGGCTGGCGCGCGGCCGGGCGGACTGACGGCCCGCCGGGTGTTATCGGGCGCAGAAGTGCGCCGCCAATCCCTGTTCCAGCTCGTCCAGCAGCTGATAGCGGCGGCGATACTCGGCGCGCTTCTTGCTGGCGATCTCTTCGATCGGCTTGCGGGCGATGCGTTCGGGCAGCAGAAAATAGCCGCTGTCGAGCGGTTTGGCGCCCATCGACAGCCAGAACTGATCGTAATCGGCGTGCAGTTGGTCCTTCTTCTTACTCTGGTAACGCCAGTTTTGATAGATATGGGTGGCATTGCCGACGGCTACGATCTGGCGGATGCCGAGGTGCCGCGCCAGCGTGCAAATGCCTTCCAGCACCAGACGTTTGGGGAACAGGCCGTGACACTCTTTGGTGGTGTGCTGGATCTCGGCGTGCGGCACGTCATGGTTCGCGCCCTGCAGGCCGCCGATGAACAACGTCGGCTGCTGCTGATAATGCATCAGCGCAAAGGTGATCTCCGCCAGCATCACGCCGTTGGCGTTGCGCAGCAGCAGCGTGGCTTCCCCTTCCTTATTCAGTTTGTCGATCGCCGCCAGCTCCAGCGTGATCGGCGCTTCGTTCTTGCCCATCGCGCTGGCCAGCACGAAGGCGTGCGGGCCGAGGTGGCCGAGGCGCATCTTCAGCGGCATGCGCTGTACGATGAGATCGTAATGATCGCGCAGGGCGAACAGGCATTCGATCTTGCTCATGTTGGCCGCCAGGTAGGGACGATGCAGTTTGCACGGCAGGTTCGGCTGCGCGCTCAGGATCTCCTCCAGCAGCGGATTGCTGGCCAGGGTGCTGAGCAGGCCGCTGGTGGTGCGCCAGTTGAGCAGCGAACGGCCGAGAAACTTCAGGCGAAACGAGGTTTTTTTCCAGGCGTTGCTCGGTGCCTTTTCGCCATTGATCAGCGCCGTCATCAGTTGCCAGCCGTTAAGCGGCCGGGCGGAGGCGAGTGGGTAGCTGAGCTGTGACATGATGAAATCCTTGGCTGTGTTGAATGGCGCTATTTCATCAAGGCTTCACTAAACGGGAGTTCAATGCCGAACTGTAACCAAGCGTGTCTCCACATTGTGTTGAGCTAAGGTTTAGTTATTCCCTACGGTGCGTGCTAATTTAGCTCCGCCGCCGCAATGGGCGGTCGATATTCACAAGCACAGGCAGGTCAATTTTGACAGGGTTTAAAGGACATAAACGCCGCTGGATACTCGCACTGGCGGTGATTGCGGCGATTGCCGCGGCGGCCGTTTGGCACTTCCGCCATCCGGCGCCGACCGATTTCAAAACGGTAAAGGTCACCAAGCGCGATCTGCAGCAGAACGTGTTGGCGACCGGCCAGCTGGACGCAGTGCGCAAGGTTGACGTCGGCGCGCAGGTCAGCGGGCAGTTGGAAAAGCTGTATGTCGAGATCGGCGACAAGGTGAAAAAAGGTCAGTTGCTGGGGGTTATCGATCCGCAACAGGCGCAGAACAGCATCCGTGAAGGCGAGGCGACGCTGCGCGAGCTGCATGCGCAGCTGCTGCAGGCGCAGGCGGAACAGCAGCTGGCGGCGGTTACGCTGCAGCGCAACCAGGCGCTGGCCAAACTGCAGGCGGTATCGCGTCAGGATCTGGATCAGGCGGCGACGCAGCTGGCGGTGAAGAAGGCGCAGGTAGGCACCATCAATGCGCAGATCGCCCGCAACCAGGCCAGCCTGGATACCGCCAAGATCAATTTGGCCTATACCCGCATCGAAGCGCCGATGGATGGCGACGTGGTGCAGATCACCACGCTGCAGGGCCAGACGGTGATCGCGGCGCAACAGGCGCCGAACATTCTGACGCTGGCGGATCTCGGCACCATGCTGGTGAAGGCGCAGGTCTCGGAGGCCGACGTCATTAACCTCAAGCCGGGTCAGAAGGCCTGGTTCACGGTGCTGGGCGATCCGACCCGGCGCTTCGACGGCGTGCTGAAAGACATTCAGCCGACGCCGGAAAAGGTCAACAACGCCATCTTCTATTACGCGCGTTTCGAAGTGCCCAACCCGGAAAGGCTGCTGCGCTTGCAAATGACGGCGCAGGTGCACATTCAACTGGCCGGCGTCCAGCAGGCGCTGGTGATCCCGCTGGCGGCGCTGGGCGATCAGATCGCCGACAATCGCTACCACGTTTCGGTGCTGAAACAGGGCAAGGAAGAGAAGCGTGAGGTGGCCATCGGCCTGCGCAACAATATCGATGTGCAGATCCTCAGCGGGCTCGAGGCGGGCGATGAGGTGATCGTCAGCCGCGGCGGCGTGGAGGCCGGCTGATGGCGGCGCTGTTGCAGCTGAACGGCATTCGCCGCAGCTACCGTTCCGGCGAGCAGACGGTGGAGGTGCTGAAGGGGATCAGTCTGAGCATCGACGCCGGTGAAATGGTGGCGATCATGGGGGCTTCCGGCTCCGGCAAATCGACGCTGATGAACATTCTCGGCTGCCTGGACAAGCCGAGCGCCGGCGTCTATCGGGTGGCCGGCCAGGACGTGGCGACGCTGAGCGACGATGCGCTGGCGCAGCTGCGGCGCGAGCATTTCGGCTTTATCTTTCAGCGTTATCATCTGCTGCCTCACCTGAGCGCGGCGCATAACGTCGAGGTGCCAGCGGTGTACGCCGGGCTGGGCAAAGCGGCGCGGCGCGAACGGGCGGAGGCGCTGTTGCGCCGTCTGGGGCTGGGGGAGCGCGTCAACTATCGGCCGAGCCAGCTTTCCGGCGGCCAGCAGCAGCGCGTCAGTATCGCCCGCGCGCTGATGAACGGCGGGCAGGTGATCCTGGCGGATGAGCCGACCGGCGCGCTCGACAGCCATTCCGGCGAAGAGGTGATGGCGATCCTCAAACAGTTGTGCGCCCAGGGCCACACGGTGATCCTGGTGACTCACGATCCGGCGGTGGCGCGTCAGGCTGAACGGATCATCGAGATCCGCGACGGCGAAATCATCGCCGACTCCCGTCCGGCGCCGTCGGAGGATGCCCAGGCCAAGCCGCTGACGCTGGCCGCCGCGGCGCCTTCCTGGCGGCAGATGGGCGGCCGCTTTCGCGAAGCGCTGGTGATGGCCTGGCGCGCGATGGCGGCCAACAAGATGCGCACCGCGCTGACCATGCTCGGCATCATTATCGGCATCGCCTCGGTGGTATCGATCCTGGTGATCGGCGACGCCGCCAAGCAGATGGTGCTGGCGGACATCAAATCGATCGGCACCAACACCGTCGATATCTACCCCGGCAAGGACTTCGGCGACGACGATCCGACCTACCGGCAATCGTTGAAATACGGCGATCTCGACGCGCTGCGCGAACAGCCGTACATCAGCGCGCTGTCGCCGAGCATCAGCAGCAGCATGCGGCTGCGGCTGGGCAACGTCGACGCGGCGGCCAACGTCAACGGCGTCAGCGAGCAGTTCTTCCGCGTGTACGGCATGAGCTTTACCCAGGGCGTCGGCATCGACCCGATGCAGGTGCAGTCACAGGCGCAGACGGTGGTGATCGACGCCAATACCCAACGGCGGCTGTTCCCGCACCAAAAAAACGTGGTGGGCGAGGTGATCCTGGTGGGCAACATGCCGGCGACGGTGGTCGGCGTGGCTAAAGAGAAGCAGTCGATGTTCGGCAGCAGCAAGACGCTGAACGTGTGGGTGCCATACAGCACCATGGCCAACCGGCTGATGGGCAACAACTATTTCGATTCGATCACCGTGCGCATCCGCGACGGCTACGACAGCAAGGAAGCGGAACAACAGCTGTCGCGTCTGCTGACGTTGCGCCACGGCAAGAAGGATTTCTTCACCTATAACATGGACAGCCTGGTGCAAACTGCGGAGAAAACCACTCGCACGCTGCAGCTGTTCCTGACGCTGGTGGCGGTGATTTCGCTGGTGGTGGGCGGCATCGGCGTGATGAACATCATGCTGGTGTCGGTGACCGAGCGCACGCGTGAGATCGGCATCCGCATGGCGGTGGGCGCGCGTTCCGGCGATGTGTTGCAGCAGTTTCTGATCGAGGCGGTCTTGGTCTGCCTGGTGGGGGGCGCGCTGGGGATTACGTTGTCGTTCGCTATCGGTTTGGCGGTGCAGCTGGTGTTGCCGGGTTGGCAGATCAGTTTCCCGCCGGCGGCGTTGCTGAGCGCGTTCCTCTGTTCCACCGGCATCGGCGTGGTGTTCGGCTATCTGCCGGCGCGCAATGCCGCGCGGCTGAATCCGATCGATGCGCTGGCGCGCGAGTAAGTCACAGGCATAAAAAATGCCAGTCACACGGCGGCTGGCATTTTTATCGCAGTCAGAGTCAGTGCAGCGCGACGCTGCCGGAAGCGTTTAGGACAGCGCCTCGCTTTCCACTGGCACAATAAGACTGGCATGGTTGCCTTTGGGCCCTTGATGCACGTCAAAGCTGACCTGCTGGCCCGCCTTCAACGTTCTGTAACCATCCATCTTGATTGTGGAATAATGCGCGAAAATATCTTCGCCGCCGCCGGCTGGGCAGATGAAGCCAAAACCTTTGGCGTTGTTAAACCATTTAACAGTACCCGTCTCCATGCTTTTACATCCCTCGCAACGCTATTTTAAGTGAGATGAATAACTGATTTCGCACTCGCCGTGGGCGAGTAGCAGGGTGGACAAGGGGTGGTTAAAAGACCACCAGCCACGAATTTACACTCTAGAGCAAATGATCGGGGCGTCAAGGGATCGGCTTTTGTCGGCGGGGAGCAGTTCACCAAAGTTTGAAGCAGGTAACGCTATTGCCACGATTCAGTCACAATTGGCCTGTTTTTTTGCGCACGTTACAGTGCGGCGGGACGATGCCGAAGATGATAAAATAGTAACTATCCCCACTTTGAATAACCGAAACCTGTCCCCATATCAGAGGGCAGAGCAGAGAAGATGAGCAGCGATGGGCAATAACAACGATTGGCTAAACTTTGAACACTTGGCCGAAGAAAAACAAATCGATGCGGTAAAACCGCCGTCTATGTATAAAGTTATACTTAACAACGACGATTACACACCGATGGAATTTGTGATTGACGTTCTGCAAAAGTTCTTTTCTTATGATATTGAACGCGCAACGCAACTGATGCTCACGGTCCACTATCAAGGCAAGGCGATCTGTGGTGTTTTTACCGCCGAGGTGGCGGAAACCAAAGTCGTCCATGTGAACCGGTACGCAAGGGAGAACGAGCATCCGTTGCTTTGTACGCTGGAAAAAGCCTGAATAAGGCAATCTATTGGGGAGGTGCTTATGCTCAATCAAGAACTGGAACTCAGTCTCAACATGGCTTTCGCCAGGGCGCGTGAGCACAGACACGAGTTTATGACCGTGGAGCACCTGTTGCTGGCGTTGCTGAGCAACCCTGCCGCGCGAGAAGCGCTCGAGGCATGTACGGTGGATCTGGCCGCGTTGCGCCAGGAGCTGGAAGCCTTCATCGAACAAACCACACCGACGCTGCCCGCCGGCGAAGAAGAGCGCGACACTCAGCCGACGCTCAGCTTCCAGCGCGTGCTGCAGCGCGCGGTCTTCCATGTGCAATCCTCCGGCCGCAGCGAAGTGTCCGGCGCCAACGTGTTGGTGGCTATTTTCAGCGAGCAGGAATCGCAGGCGGCCTATCTGCTGCGCAAGCACGACGTCAGCCGTCTCGACGTGGTGAACTTCATTTCACATGGCACGCGTAAAGACGAGCCGGGCCAAGCGCCGAATGCGGAAAACCCGGTGAACGAAGAGCAGTCCGGAGGGGAAGACCGTATGGAAAACTTCACCACCAACCTCAATCAGTTGGCCCGTGTGGGCGGCATCGATCCGCTGATCGGCCGCGATCGTGAGCTGGAGCGCGCGATTCAGGTGCTGTGCCGTCGTCGTAAAAACAACCCGCTGCTGGTCGGCGAATCCGGCGTGGGCAAGACTGCCATTGCCGAAGGCCTGGCCTGGCGTATCGTGCAGGGCGACGTGCCGGAAGTGATGGCGGACTGCACGCTGTATTCGCTGGATATCGGTTCGCTGCTGGCCGGCACCAAATACCGCGGCGACTTCGAGAAACGCTTCAAGGCGCTGCTCAAGCAGCTGGAACAGGATCAGAACAGCATCCTGTTCATCGATGAAATTCACACCATCATCGGCGCCGGTGCGGCTTCCGGCGGGCAAGTGGATGCCGCCAACCTGATCAAACCGCTGCTGTCGAGCGGCAAGATCCGGGTGATCGGCTCGACCACCTACCAGGAGTTCAGCAACATCTTCGAAAAGGATCGCGCTCTGGCGCGCCGTTTCCAGAAGATCGATATCACCGAACCGACGGCGGAAGAGACCGTTCAGATCATCAACGGCCTGAAGACCAAGTATGAAGCGCACCACGACGTGCGTTATACCGCCAAGGCGATCCGCGCCGCGGTGGAGCTGTCGGTGAAATACATCAACGATCGCCATCTGCCGGACAAGGCGATTGACGTGATCGACGAGGCGGGCGCCCGCAGCCGGTTGATGCCGGCCAGCAAGCGCAAGAAAACCGTCAACGTGGCCGATATCGAATCCGTGGTGGCGCGTATCGCTCGCATCCCGGAGAAAACGGTGTCGGCCAGCGATCGCGACGTGCTGAGAAACCTGGGCGATCGCTTGAAGATGCTGGTATTCGGCCAGGATCAGGCGATCGAAGCGTTGACGGAAGCGATCAAGATGAGCCGCGCCGGTCTGGGCCACGAGCGCAAGCCGGTCGGCTCCTTCCTGTTCGCCGGGCCGACCGGGGTCGGGAAAACCGAGGTCACCGTACAGCTGGCCAAGGCGATGGATATCGAGCTGCTGCGTTTCGACATGTCCGAGTACATGGAGCGGCATACCGTCAGCCGTCTGATCGGCGCGCCTCCGGGCTACGTCGGTTACGATCAGGGCGGGCTGCTGACCGATGCGGTGATCAAGCATCCGCATGCGGTGGTGCTGCTCGATGAGATCGAGAAGGCGCACCCGGACGTGTTCAACCTGCTGCTGCAGGTGATGGACAACGGTACGCTGACCGACAACAACGGCCGCAAGGCGGACTTCCGCAATGTGATCCTGGTGATGACCACCAACGCCGGTGTGCGGGAAACCGAACGCAAGTCGATCGGCCTGGTGCAGCAGGACAACAGCACCGACGCGATGGAAGAGATCAAGAAGGTGTTTACGCCGGAATTCCGCAACCGTCTGGACAACATCATCTGGTTCAACCATCTGTCTACCGAGGTGATCCAGCAGGTGGTCGACAAGTTTATCGTCGAACTGCAGGCGCAGCTGGATGCGAAGGGCGTCTCGCTGGAAGTGAGCGACGAAGCGCGCGACTGGCTGTCGGTGAAGGGCTACGACCGTGCGATGGGCGCTCGTCCGATGGCGCGCGTCATGCAGGAAAACCTGAAGAAACCGTTGGCCAACGAATTGCTGTTCGGTTCGCTGGTGGACGGCGGTTCCGTGAAGGTCGAGCTGGACAAGGACAAGAAACAGCTGACTTACCACTTCCTCAGCGCCGCCAAGCGCAAGGCGGACGAGGGCGCGGTGCACTAAGGCTGCCTGCAGGCAAAGAAAAAGCGATGCTTCGGCATCGCTTTTTTTATGGGTGAGATTCACCGTACAACAGAAACGAGTGAGCCCTCTCAGTTTACCTGCGCACCTGCAACCCGTTGTTTAACGTCGCTGCGGGGGTAAACGGAAAGGGCTCCCGAGGGATTACATCCTCGATGCCGCCAGCGTGTGGCGCGCGGTGAGCCGATTAACGGCTACGGAAGACAATGCGGCCTTTGCTCAGGTCGTACGGGGTCAGCTCTACAGTGACTTTGTCGCCCGTCAGGATGCGGATATAGTTTTTACGCATTTTACCGGAGATGTGTGCGGTTACCACGTGCCCGTTTTCCAATTCAACGCGGAACATGGTGTTGGGCAGCGTATCAAGAACGGTGCCCTGCATTTCAATATTGTCTTCTTTGGCCATCGAATCCTCTAGGTCTAACTACCTTAGTTTTTAACCGGCAAGATAATGCCGAAAAACCCCCATTATGTAAAGATGTGTCGGTGAACATTGCACCGTTTCCATCAATTAGTTTACTGGATAGGGCGGTTCAACCGGCTGTGGGGATATGACTTGCGGCGCCCAGCACGCCGGTGCCAAAGGCCGCCGTTGAAGGGTGCTGAGCTGCTGCAAGAATTGACGGCGCGGAATTTCACGCGCGCCAAGGCGGGCAGTGTGAGCGTTCAGCACCTGGCAGTCAATCAATTCCCCGCCATAAGCGGCAAAATGGCGGCAAAAGGCCATCAATGCGCATTTTGAGGCGTTGGTGACGCGGCTGAACATCGATTCGCCGCAGAACAACGCGCCCTGCGCCACGCCGTACATGCCGCCAACCAGTTGATCATCCTGCCAGACCTCCACCGAGTGCGCGTAGCCGAGGCGATGCAGATGCTGATAGGCGCGCTGCACCTCCGGGCCGATCCAGGTGCCTTCATCCGGCCGGTGGGCGCAGGCGGCGATCACCGCGGCGAAGTCGTGATTGAGCGTGATGCGAAACGGATCGTGGCGCAGAAAGCGTTTCAGGCTGCGGTTAAGATGAAACTCGGCCGGGAACAGCACCGCACGCGGGTCGGGCGACCACCACAGGATGGCCTCTCCCGGCGAATACCAGGGGAAGATGCCGCGCTCATAGGCCGCCAGCAGCCGCGGCGCCGTGAGATCGCCGCCGATCGCCAGCAGGCCATTGGGATCGCGCAGGGCGCCCTCAGGCGAGGGAAACGCCAGCGACTGCGGGGAGAGTTTAACGATGCGCATACAGGGTCTCTGCGTCCTCTACGGGCCGATTAAGGCGCCAGGTTGCTGATACGGTTGCGAAAGCGGGCATAGCGGCCCTGCTGGCGCATCAGGGCCGCGTGATTGCCCTGTTCGACAATCCGGCCGTCGTCCATCACGCAAATGCGGTCGAGATGTTCCAGGCCGTACAGGCGGTGCGTCACCAGAATCAGCGTCTTGCCCTGACAATGCCGGCGCAGCAGCGCCAGGATCTGCTGCTCGGTTTCGGCGTCCAGCCCTTCGGTCGGTTCGTCAAGCAGCAGCAGCGGGGCCGGATGCAGCAGCGCGCGGGCGATGCCCAGTCGGCGCTGTTCGCCGCCGGACAGCTGCCGGCCGCCTTCGCCGAGCCAGGCGTTCAGTCCGCCGTCGCCGGCCAGCAATTTGCCGAGCCCCACCTGCTGCAGGACGTCACTCAAACGAGCGTCGTCGGCATCCGGTGCGGCCAGCCGCAGGTTTTCCCGCAGCGTATCGCTGAAGATATGCACTCGCTGGCTGACGACCGTGGTCATTCGGCGCAGCGTGGTTTCATCATAATCCTCCAGCGGTTCGCCGTTGAGCAGAATTTTGCCGCCGTCGGTGCGCCAGGCGCGGGTCAGCAGCTGCAGCAGGGTGGACTTGCCGCAGCCGGTGCGGCCGAGCAAGGCGATGTGTTCGCCTGCTGCCACCTCGAGCGTAACGTCGCGCAGCACCGGCTGCGGCTGATCGGGGTAGGTGAAACTCAACTGCTGCAGGCTGAGCTGCGCCCGATCGGCAACGGCCGGGCCGGCGGCAGGGAAGGTGACTTCCGGTTGGCGATCGATGATCTGTTTGACCCGCGTGGCGGAGGCGATCACCTGACCGAGATGCTGGAAGGCGCCGGCCACCGGCATCAGCGCTTCGAACGACGCCAGCGCGGCGAAGACAAACAGCGCGATCAGCGCGCCGGGTTGGGTATCGCCGCCGATGCCCGCGGCGGTCAGCCACAGCAGCAGCGTCACCGTCAGCCCGCTGGCAAGGATCATCAGCGCCTGCGCCTTGCCGCTCAGCGAGGCCTGCTGCCACTGGCGGCGTTGCCACCGCTGTTCGGTGGCGTTCAGCGTCTGGCGGAAGTCGTTGACGGCGCCGAACACCACCAGTTCCGCCTGCCCCTGCAGCCAGGCGGTCAGGTCGGTGCGGTATTGACCGCGCAGCGCGGTGAGTTGGCCGCCGATCGGTTTGCCGGCGCGATAGAACACCGGCGGCACCAGCAGCAGCAACAGCAGCAGAATGCCGCCCAGCGTCAGGGCGAGCACAGGATCCAGCCAGCTCAGGCCGTAAGTGACGACCAGGATCACCACCGCCGCGCTGATCAGCGGCGAGATCACCCGCAGATAAAGATGATCCAGCGTGTCCACGTCCGCTACCAGGCGGTTGAGCAGGTCGGCCTGGCGGAAACGGGCGATGCCGCCCGGCGTCAGCGGCAGGATCTTGCTGAAGGTGAACACCCGCAGGTGCGACAGCACGCGGAAGGTGGCGTCGTGGCTGACCACACGCTCGGCGTAGCGCCCGGCGGTGCGGAAGATCGCCGCGCCGCGCACGCCGGCGGCGGGCAGCATGTAGTTGAAGGTTAGCAGGCCCGCCAATCCGGCCAGCGAAGAGGCGGCCAGGAACCAGCCGGAGAGCGCCAGCAGGCCGATGCTGGCCAGCAGGGTGACGATCGCCAAAATGATGCCCAGGCTAATCAGCAGGCTATGGCGGCGATACAACGCCAAAAACGGCAGCAACACGCGCATGATTAAAGCTCCCCGCGGCGGTGGGCGATCAGAGTGGCGAACAGGCCCGGTTGGGCGCTGAGGGTGGCGTAATCGCCCTGTTGCACGATACGCCCGTTATCCATCACCCAAATCTGATCGTAGTCTTCGGTATCTTCCAGCTGATGCGTCACCAGCAGGGTGGTTTGTTGATGCGAAGCGGCATTCAACGCCTGCATCACCCGTTGTTCGCTATGGGCATCGAGGCTGGCGGCCGGTTCATCGAGCAGCAGCAAGCGGCGCGGGCCGATCAGCGCCCGGGCGACCGCCACGCGCTGCGCCTGGCCGACCGACAGGCGGGCGGCGTTATCGCCCACTTCGGTGTCGAGCCCCTGCGGCAGATACGGCAACAGCTCGCTGACGTAGGCGTGTTCCACCGCCTGCTGCAGCTGCGTTTCATCGGCCTGCGGGCAGCCCAGCAGGATATTGGCGCGCAAGGTTTGCGCCGGCAGGTGCGGGTTTTGCCCGACCCAGCTCAGCTGCTGCCTCCAGTTCTCTGCGGACAGGTCACGCAGTTCGATGCCGTTGACGGTCAACGATCCACGGTAGGGCAGGAAGCCGAGCAGCAGATTGAGCAGCGAACTTTTGCCGGCGCCGCTCAGCCCGACCAGCGCCACGCGCTGCTGCGGTTGCAGGGTGAAACTCAGCGGCCCGGCCAGCAACACGCCGTTCGGCGACAGAATTTCCAATTCGTTCGCCTGTAGCGTCAGCGATTGATCGGCGGGCAACTTCCGCGTGCCGTTGCCCATCTGCTCGCCTTCGGCGCTGAGGAAGGTTTCCAGCGCTTCCGCCGCGCCGACCGCCTGCGCCTTGGCATGATAGAAGGTGCCGAGATCGCGCAGCGGTTGGAAGAACTCCGGCGCCAGAATCAGCACCAGAAAACCGGAAAACAGCGTTACGCCGAGGCCATAGCTGCCGAAGTTGAGTTCGCCGAGGTAAGAAAAGCCGAAATACACCGCCACTACGGCGATGGAGATCGACGCGAAGAACTCCAGCACGCCGGAGGAGAGGAAGGCCATGCGCAGCACTTCCATGGTGCGGCTGCGGAAGTCTTCGGAGGATTTGGCGATCTGCGCGGTTTCGGCCTGCGCGCGGTCGAATAGCCGCAGGGTGTCCAGGCCGCGCAGGCGGTCGAGGAAGTTACCGCTCAATCGCGCCAGCGCCACAAAGTTGCGGCGGTTGGCGTCGGCGGCCCCCATGCCCACCAGCGCCATAAACAGCGGGATGAGCGGCGCGGTCGCCAACAGAATCAAACCGGCGGCCCAGTTGATCGGGAAGACGGCGATCAAGATCAGCAGTGGGATAAACACCGCCAGATACATCTGCGGCAGATAGCGCGAGTAATAATCCTGCATATCCTCGATCTGCTCGACGATGATGCTGGCCCAACTGCCCGCCGGTTTGCCCTGGATCCAGGCCGGCCCGAGCTGCTGCAGCTTATCCAGCACCTGCCGGCGCATGCGTTGGCGGATCACCTGCCCACACAGAAAACCGACCCGTTCCCGCAGCCAGCTCAGCAGCGCCCGCAGCGCGAACGCGACGGCCAACCAGATAAACGAAGGGATCAGTTGCTCACGCGGGGTGTGTTCGATGATCAGGGCGTGCAGCAGGCTGGCCAGCAGCCACGCCTGCGCCACGATCAGCAGGCCGCTGAACAACCCCAACAGCATGGAAAGGCGCAGCCAACGCTGCGCTAACGAACTCTGGGTTTTAAGCCAACGGGTTAACTGTTGCTGTCTGGTTTTTTTCATCAGATATGCGTCTGCGTCGCCGGCGCCCGTTTGTTACGGGCTGGGTTAACGTACTGTTAAATAATAGTGTTTGGCGCAATCGGCGACAAACAAGCGAGGCCTCATGTTACCTCGTGACCCGGCAGACTGAAAAGAATAAAGCGGGCAAATATGGCTATAACAGATGGGAGAGAGAGATTGCTGAACCCAGAAACAAAAAAAGCGGCTCGAGAGCCGCTTTTTGCCGATGATGAAAACGTCTTAGCAGACTTCTGCGCCAGCGATGCCGTCCAGATAACGCTCTGCGTCCAGCGCCGCCATGCAGCCGGTGCCAGCTGAGGTGATCGCCTGACGGTAGATGTGATCCATCACGTCGCCCGCGGCGAAGACGCCAGGGATAGTGGTTTGGGTCGCATTGCCGTGAATGCCGGACTGCACCTTGATGTAGCCGTTTTCCAGCTCCAGCTGACCGCCGAAGATGCCGGTGTTCGGGCTGTGGCCGATGGCGATGAACACGCCGGCCAATTCCAGCTCACGGGTTTCGTTTTCCGCTTTGGTGCTGCGGATACGCACGCCGGTCACGCCCATTTCATCGCCCAGCACTTCGTCCAGCGTATGGTCGGTGTGCAGCACGATGTTGCCGCTCTTCACTTTTTCCATCAGCCGGTCGATCAGGATTTTCTCCGAACGGAAGCTGTCGCGACGGTGGATCAGGTGAACCTCGGCGGCGATGTTTGACAGGTACAGTGCTTCTTCAACGGCAGTATTGCCGCCGCCGACCACTGCGACTTTCTGGTTGCGGTAGAAGAAACCGTCGCAGGTTGCGCAGGCGGAAACGCCTTTGCCCTTGAACGCGTCTTCGGAAGGCAGGCCAAGATAGCGGGCGGAGGCGCCGGTCGCGATGATCAGCGCGTCGCAGCTGTATTCACCGCTGTCGCCGAACAGGCGGAACGGACGCTGCTGCAGATCGACGCTGTTGATGTGGTCGAAGACGATTTCAGTCTGGAACTTCTCCGCGTGCTCGCGCATGCGCTCCATCAACGCCGGGCCGGTCAGGCCTTCGGCGTCGCCGGGCCAGTTTTCCACTTCGGTGGTGGTGGTCAGCTGGCCGCCTTGTTCCAGACCGGTGATCAGCACCGGGTTCAGGTTGGCGCGCGCCGCGTAGACGGCGGCGGTGTAACCGGCCGGGCCGGAACCCAGAATCAGTAATTTGCTATGTTTAGCCGTGCCCATGAATAACCTCTTTATTCCACAATGGCGGACAATGAAGCCGATTGTAGGGAAAATGGCGCAGTAAAAAAAGCGCCGGGCGACGTTGTTAACGATTTGTATGATAGTTGTCGCCTATTAATGCATCCGTTGTCGGTAAATCGGTCGTCGAACGCAGAAATTTAACTTATCAAAGCCGCATTCGGCCAGCGAATCGCCAACCGTGCAAAAACGGCGCACTCTGCGGCTTCCGCCGCTCCCGACCGGGGTTTATCAGCCAGCGATTCATAATCAAAAATGGGATGCAGACTTTTCATGACGGTACGTTGTTCTGATTTTGCTTCTTTTACTTTGACAATCCGCTGCGCATTTGCGAAAACATCATAGGAAGAAGAAATTATCCCCGTAACACCAGCAAATCGTACGTATTTGCGCCGCAAGGCGACGATACGCAGCGGGAGTGCGGAGCAGGGCGCGCAAGCGTTTGCTGATTTTTTCTCGACCGAAACATCGTTGCCGGCGCTGCGCGGAGTTGGACAGACAGGCTGCGCGGCGTGGAATGATGGTAGTGAAGAAGCACATGACAGGCATCGGGTCTTCGCTTGGAACGAACCCTTACACATTGACGTTGGCTAGGGTGTGGCAAGTGCACGGAAGAAAATAAGAGAGACAATAATAATGGCAGACAACAAGAAACGCCCGGGTAAAGATCTTGACCGTATCGACCGCAACATCCTGAATGAGCTGCAGAAGGATGGGCGTATTTCGAACGTCGAGCTTTCGAAGCGCGTGGGGTTATCCCCGACACCATGTTTGGAACGCGTGCGCCGTCTCGAGCGCCAGGGTTTCATTCATGGCTATACCGCATTGCTGAACCCGCATTATCTGGATGCGTCCCTGCTGGTTTTCGTGGAGATCACATTGAACCGCGGCGCGCCGGATGTGTTTGAGCAATTCAACTCGGCAGTGCAGAAGCTTGAAGAGATTCAGGAGTGTCATCTGGTTTCCGGCGATTTCGACTACCTGTTGAAAACCCGCGTACCGGACATGTCGGCTTACCGCAAATTGCTGGGTGAAACCTTGCTGCGTTTGCCGGGGGTTAACGACACCCGTACCTACGTAGTGATGGAAGAAGTGAAACAGAGTAACCGTCTGGTTATCAAAACACGGTAAGGTGCAGGTGCAAAACCTGATTAAATTGGTTACACTCCTGTTTATTCATACAGTTTCGGCGCCGGGGCAGTTTCTCGGCGCTGTTGCTATGTCAGCTAACAGGAACCTGGAGAGCCTTTCTTGAGCCAGGAATATACAGAAGATAAAGAAGTTACCCTGAAAAGACTCAGCAGTGGCCGGCGTTTGCTGGAAGCTGTGCTTATCGTGGTAGCGATTTTTGCCGTTTACCTCATGGCTGCGTTGGTCAGTTTCAACCCGTCTGACCCAAGCTGGTCGCAGACCGCGTGGCATGAGCCGATTCACAATCTGGGCGGCGGTGTCGGGGCCTGGTTGGCCGATACGCTGTTCTTCACCTTCGGGGTGCTCGCCTACGCGATACCGCCGATCATGCTGGTCCTGTGCTGGGCGGCTTATCGCCAACGCAGCAACAGAGACTACATCGACTATTTCGCGCTTTCCCTGCGCCTGATCGGCACCCTGGCGTTAGTGCTCACCTCCTGTGGGTTGGCGGCGCTGAACGTTGACGATCTCTATTACTTCGCCTCCGGCGGCGTGATCGGCAGCCTGCTGAGCAACGCCATGTTGCCGTGGTTCAACGGCATCGGCGCTACGCTGGCGCTGCTGTGCGTATGGGCGGCGGGGTTGACACTGTTTACCGGCTGGTCCTGGCTGGTGATCGCCGAGAAGATCGGCGGGGCGGTGTTGGGCGTTGCGACGGTGATGACCAATCGCTCACGCCGCGAAGAGCGCTATTTCGAAGATGACGAGCGTTACGTTGACGACGAGCCTGAGCAGGCAGGGAAGGGTGCCGCCGCAGCGGTTGCCGCGACCGCCGCCGGAGCCGCGGCCGCCGATGACGACGTGCTGTTCTCCGCGCCTTCGGTTACCGAAAGCGCCAAAGCGGCGGCGGAAGACGCCGCCGATCCGTTGCTCAGCGGCCTGCGCGCCGACGATGGTGAGCTTGAAGCAGTAGCCGCACCCAGCGCGCCGGTGGCTTCGCCTGCACCGACGGTGAAGGCAGAGATCCACGAGCCCGTTGCTGCGCCGATCGCCGCTCAGGCGCCGTCGGTAACGGTGGCGCCGGCCGCGCCGGCCTCGGTCAATCAGCACCCGGTAAGTGCGCCGGCGCAAGACGCTACGCCGCCGCTGTATTCCTTCGAGATCCCGGAAGAAACGCCTGCGCCTAAGGCGACGCGTCCTGTCGATCCTTATCAGGATGACGATGAGCCGCGCCTTGGCAACTGGCAAGAGCCGGCCGCGCCGCAGCCGCCGGCGCGTTCTCCCTTTGATTTTACCGCCGCACAGCGTGACAGCGTTGACATCGGCAGTTCGAGCGGTTTCAGCGCCACCGGCGCCAAACCGCAGCCGGATACGGCGGCAGCCGCTGCTGCGGGCGTTGCGGCGGCGACCTTTATGCCGGCCTTCACGGCGACCAGCGACGGCAACCCGCAGGTTAAGCAGGGCATCGGTCCTGAGCTGCCGCGGCCGAACCCGGTGCGCATCCCGACCCGTCGCGAGCTGGCTTCCTACGGTATCAAGCTGCCTTCGCAGCGTGCGGCCGAACAGGAACAGCGCCAGACAGAGGCGGAGCCTCAACAGCTGACGGCGGCGAACCCGCAGGAAGAAGAGGCGCTGCAAGAAGCCGCGCTGCGCCAGGCGTTCGCCGAGCAGCAAAGCCAGCGCTACGGCGAAAGCTACGCGCCGGAGCAGGATGATGAACAGGCTCAGCAGGAGGCTGAGCTGAGCAAAGCGTTCGCCGAGCAACAGAGCCAGCGTTACGGCGAAGACCAGCAGGACGACGAAGCGGCGCGGCAAGAGGCTGCGCTGCGTCAGGCATTCGCCGAGCAGCAGCAGGCGCGTTATGGCCAGCAAGAGCCTGCTCCGCAGGCGCCGGCCGCCAGCCCGGTCGATACCCGCAATGCTTTCAGCTTCTCGCCGATGGCGGATCTGGTGGACGATGGCCCGAGCGAGCCGATGTTCACGCTGTCGCCGCAGCTTGAAGAGCGCATTGAACTGGAAAGCGAGCAAGAGGACGACGTGCCGTTCGGCCAGTTTGAGCCTGCGGCGCCGGCTGCCCAACCTCAGCAATCGCACCCGCAGCCTCAACAATACCAACAGCCGCAGCAGCAACCGTATCAGCAGCAATATCAGCAGCAACAGCCGCAGGTGCAGCAGCCTCAGCAACCTCAGGCCGAGCAGCATCCGGCGATGGACAGCTTGATTCACCCGTTCCTGATGCGCAACGATCAGCCGCTGCAGAAACCGACCACGCCTCTGCCGACGCTGGATCTGCTGACCGAAGCGCCGAAAGAAGTGGAGCCGGTCGATTCCTTCGCGCTGGAACAGAAAGCGCGCCTGGTGGAGGCCAGCCTGGCCGATTATCGCGTGAAAGCCGACGTGGTGGACATCCTGCCGGGGCCGGTCATCACCCGCTTCGAGCTGGATCTGGCGCCGGGCGTTAAAGCGGCGCGCATTTCCAACCTGTCGCGCGATCTGGCGCGCTCGCTGTCGACTTCGGCAGTGCGCGTGGTGGAAGTGATCCCCGGTAAGCCTTATGTCGGTCTGGAGCTGCCGAACGCCAAGCGGCAAACGGTATACCTGCGCGAGGTGCTGGATTGCCCGGCCTTCCGCGACAACCCGTCGCCGCTGTCCATCGTATTGGGTAAAGACATCTCCGGCGAGCCGGTGGTGGCCGATCTGGGCAAAATGCCGCACTTGCTGGTCGCCGGTACCACCGGCTCCGGTAAATCGGTCGGGGTCAACGCCATGATCCTGAGCATCCTGTATAAGGCCACGCCGAAAGAAGTGCGCTTTATCATGATTGACCCGAAAATGCTGGAGTTGTCGGTTTACGAAGGCATTCCGCACCTGTTGACCGACGTGGTCACCGACATGAAAGACGCCGCCAATGCGCTGCGCTGGTGCGTGGGCGAAATGGAACGCCGCTATAAGCTGATGTCAGCTCTGGGCGTGCGTAACCTGGCCGGCTACAACGAGCGCGTCGATCAGGCCGAAGCGATGGGGCGTCCGATCCCGGATCCATTCTGGAAGCCGACCGACAGCATGGACATCACGCCGCCGGTGTTGGAGAAAGAGCCGTACATCGTGGTGATGGTCGACGAATTCGCCGACCTGATCATGACGGTCGGCAAGAAGGTCGAAGAGCTGATCGCCCGTCTGGCGCAAAAAGCGCGTGCGGCGGGCATCCACCTGGTGCTGGCGACCCAGCGTCCGTCGGTGGATGTGATCACCGGCCTGATCAAGGCCAACATCCCGACGCGTATCGCCTTTACCGTGTCGAGCAAAATCGACTCCCGCACCATCCTCGATCAGGGGGGCGCCGAGTCCTTGCTGGGTATGGGTGACATGCTCTATCTGGCGCCGAACTCCTCAATTCCGGTGCGCGTACATGGCGCATTCGTGCGCGATCAGGAAGTGCACGCGGTGGTCAAGGATTGGAAAGCGCGCGAGCGGCCCCAATATAAAGAGGGTATTCTCAGCGGCGGCGAAGACGGCGAGGGCGGTGCCGGCGGCGGAATGGACGGTGACGAAGAGCTGGATCCGTTGTTTGACCAGGCGGTGGATTTCGTGGTGGATAAACGCCGCGCCTCCATCTCCGGCGTGCAGCGCCAGTTCCGCATCGGTTATAACCGCGCGGCGCGCATCATCGAACAGATGGAAGCGCAGGGCATCGTCAGCGAGCAGGGGCACAACGGCAACCGCGAGGTGTTGGCGCCGCCTCGGCACGATTGATGGTCGTTTAGCCATTGCAATTCAATAAGAAAGGGCCGCTTAAGCGGCCCTTGTGCAAAGAAGCGTAAACCCGTTTCTTCTCGGAACATTGGCCTACCGGCCGATCGCCGGCTTCGGGTAAAGTAAGCGGGTAAAGGGTTGATTTGACCCGCACGGCGTCGCCCTGCGGTTAACGCATTTCATAAGGTATCTGGAATAATGAAAAAACTGTTAGTTGCCTGCTGTCTGCTTTCGGGATTCGCTTCTACCTCCGTGCTGGCCGATGCCGCACAGGATCTGCAAAGTCGCCTGGCGAAGGTGAACAGTTTCCACGCCAGCTTCTCACAAACCGTGACCAGCGCCGACGGCGCCGCGGTGCAACAGGGGGAAGGCGAGCTGTGGGTGAAGCGGCCAAACCTGTTCAACTGGCACATGACGTCGCCCGATGAGAGCGTGCTGGTATCCGATGGCCAGACCCTGTGGTTCTATAACCCGTTCGTCGAGCAGGTGACGGCGACCTGGCTGAAGAACGCCACCGGCAATACGCCGTTTATGCTGATCACCCGCAATAATGCCAGCGACTGGAAACAGTACAACGTGAAGCAAAAGGGCGATGATTTTGAGCTGACGCCGAAGTCCGCCAGCGGCAACCTGAAGCAGTTCGCCATCAGCGTGACCAACAGCGGTACCATTCGCAGCTTCGCTGCGGTGGAGCAGGATGGCCAGCGCAGTTCCTACACGCTGAAAAGCCAGCAGAACGTCGCCGCCGATCCGGCCAAATTCAAATTTACCCCGCCGAAGGGGGTGACGCTGGACGACCAGCGCCAGTGAGGTGCAAGTGAGTAATAATCTGTCGCTCGATTTTTCCCAGAACGAGTTCCAGCCGTTGGCCGCGCGTATGCGGCCGACCACGCTGGCGCAGTATATCGGCCAGCAGCACCTGCTGGCCGCCGGCAAGCCGCTGCCGCGCGCCATCGAGGCCGGGCAGCTGCACTCGATGATTTTATGGGGGCCGCCGGGCACCGGGAAGACGACGCTGGCAGAGTTGATCGGCCGTTACGGTCAGGCGGATGTCGAACGGATCTCCGCCGTGACCTCCGGTATCAAGGAGATCCGCGAGGCGATCGAGCGGGCGCGGCAAAATCGCGACGCCGGCCGCCGCACCATCCTGTTCGTCGATGAAGTGCACCGCTTCAACAAAAGTCAGCAGGACGCTTTCCTGCCGCACATCGAAGACGGCACCATCACCTTTATCGGTGCCACCACCGAAAATCCGTCGTTCGAGCTGAACTCGGCGCTGTTGTCCCGCGCCCGCGTTTATCTGCTGAAGGCGCTGACCGCCGAAGATATCGGCCAGGTGCTGGATCAGGCGATGGGCGACAAGGCGCGCGGTTTTGGCGGCCAGAACGTCGAGCTGCCGGCGGAAACGCGCCGCCTGCTGTCGGAGCTGGTGGGCGGCGACGCGCGCCGGGCGCTGAACAGCCTGGAAATGATGGCGGACATGGCGGAGCTCGACGCCAAAGGCGTGCGGGTGCTGACACCGGAGCTGCTGAAAGAGGTGTCGGGCGAACGCAGCGCGCGCTTCGACAACAAGGGCGACCGTTATTACGACCTGATTTCCGCGCTGCATAAATCGGTGCGTGGTTCGGCGCCGGACGCCGCGCTGTACTGGTATGCGCGCATCATTACCGCCGGCGGCGATCCGCTCTATGTGGCGCGCCGTCTGTTGGCGATTGCCTCTGAAGACGTGGGCAACGCCGATCCGCGCGGCATGCAGGTGGCGATCGCCGCCTGGGATTGTTTCACCCGCGTGGGGCCGGCGGAGGGCGAGCGCGCCATTGCGCAGGCGATTGTTTACCTGGCCTGCGCGCCGAAAAGCAACGCGGTTTACACCGCGTTCAAGGCCGCCATGCGCGACGCCAAAGAGCAGGCCGATTATGACGTGCCGGAGCATTTGCGCAACGCGCCGACCAAGCTGATGAAGGAAATGGGGCTGGGGGCGGAATACCGTTACGCTCACGACGAACCCAACGCCTACGCCGCCGGCGAGAACTACTTCCCGCCCGAAATGGCCAACACGCGCTACTACCAACCGACCTCGCGCGGGCTGGAAGGGAAAATCGGCGAAAAGTTGGCATGGCTGGCTGAGCAGGATCAAAATAGCCCGACAAAACGCTACCGCTAGCGTGGCCGTTGCGGTAAGGTTAGCGGGTATCACTCTTCTTTTATGCGGCTATAAATCAGCCGCATAGAACAACAACACTTCTTTCAATAACAACAAGCACAGGATTAGCATGCTCGATCCCAATCTGCTGCGTAATGAGCTAGACGCAGTCGCCGTCAAACTGGCTCGCCGAGGCTTTAAACTCGATCTGGATCTGCTGCGTTCGCAGGAAGAACGCCGCAAAGTTCTGCAGGTAGAAACTGAAACGCTGCAAGCGGAACGCAACTCCCGATCGAAATCCATCGGCGCGGCCAAAGCGCGTGGGGAAGACATCGAGCCGCTGCGTCGCGAAGTGAACGAGCTGGGTGACAAGCTGGATGCCGCCAAGGCGGAACTGGATGCGCTGCAGAGCGAGATCCGCGATTATGCCCTGACGCTGCCTAACCTGCCGGACGACGCCGTGCCGGACGGTAAAGACGACAGCGAAAACCTGGAAGTCACCCGCTGGGGTGAACCGCGCCAATACGACTTCGCGGTGCGCGATCATGTCGATCTGGGCGAAATGGCCGGCGGGCTGGATTTTGCCGCCGCGGTTAAGCTGACCGGTTCGCGCTTCGTGGTGATGAAAGGGCAAATCGCCCGCATGCACCGCGCGCTGTCCCAGTTCATGCTGGATCTGCACACCGAACAGCACGGCTACCTGGAGGCCTACGTGCCTTACCTGGTCAACCACGCCACGCTGTACGGCACCGGCCAACTGCCGAAGTTCGGCGAAGACCTGTTCCATACCCGTCCGCTGGAAGAAGAAGCCGACAGCAGCAACTACGCGCTGATCCCAACGGCGGAAGTGCCGCTGACCAACCTGGTGCGCGACGAGATCGTGGAAGAGGAAACTCTGCCGCTGAAGATGACCGCGCACACGCCATGCTTCCGTGCGGAAGCCGGTTCTTACGGCCGTGACACCCGCGGTTTGATCCGTATGCACCAGTTCGACAAGGTCGAAATGGTGCAGATAGTCCGTCCGGAAGATTCGATGGATGCCCTGGAAGAGCTGACCGGCCATGCGGAGAAAGTGCTGCAGCTGCTGAACCTGCCTTACCGCAAGGTGCTGCTGTGCACCGGCGACATGGGCTTCGGCGCCTGCAAGACCTACGATCTGGAAGTGTGGCTGCCGGCGCAGAACACCTACCGCGAGATCTCGTCCTGCTCCAACATGTGGGACTTCCAGGCGCGCCGCATGCAGGCTCGCTGCCGCAGCAAGGCCGACAAGAAGCCGCGTCTGGTCCACACGCTGAACGGCTCCGGCCTGGCGGTCGGCCGTACGCTGGTGGCGGTGCTGGAAAACTACCAGCAGGCCGACGGTCGCATTCAGGTGCCTGAAGTGCTGCGTCCTTATATGGGCGGCCTGGAATACATCGGTTAAACGGCAAAGCATTTGAAAAAAGCGCCTGCGGGCGCTTTTTTTTATGTCGGAAATTCAGTCTGTCGCCAGCGCGTAGGCCTGTTTAATGTAGTCCGCCAGGTGCTTGCTTTTCACTTCGGTGGGCGTGTGGAGCTTGATGTGCCGCCGATATTGGCCGTTGCCTTCAAGTTGCTGATAGCGATCTACCAGTCGGTGCCCTTGGCCGAATTCCACCGTGACGTGATTGCGGTAGGCGAAAACGCCGCAGAAAAATTGAGTATGCGAGAACATGATGCCGCCGTATTTGACCGATTCGGTGATGCCACTGCCGCTCGCCGCAGCGACCCGGCGCACCTGTTGTACGATCTCCAGCAGCTCGCCGTGCGTGCTGCCGATGTCTGCCAGCAAGGTTTCGACCGCCGCATCATTTGCCTGAATCATCTCGCTTCTCCGTCGTTAAATCCGCTCTGCGCTGAGCATAGCGCTTTTTCAGCCGCTTAGCCGGAAACAAATCGTGCGCTGGAATGATAAGAGGCGATTGACTTTTTTATCGCCAGTGGCATGATGCGCGCACTCTCATTGCGCGTTCGGTCACAATCTCACTATGTCCGCATACTCTCGCCCAGTGCTCTTATTGCTCTGCGGCCTCTTGCTGCTCACGGTATCCATTGCCGTTTTGAATACGCTCGTGCCTCTTTGGTTAACCCATGCTCAGCTGTCGACCTGGCAGGTGGGAATGGTCAGCTCCTCTTATTTCAGCGGCAACCTGTTGGGCACGCTGGTGGCGGGCAAACTGATCCAGCGCGTCGGCTTTACCCGCAGCTATCATCTTTCTTGTCTGGTGTTCGCCGCCGCAACCGCCGGCATGGTGCTGTCGATCGATTTTTGGAGCTGGCTGGGCTGGCGCTTCTTCGCCGGCGTCGGCTGCGCCTGGATTTGGGTGATCGTGGAGAGCGCGCTGTTGCGCAGCGGTAACCTGAGCAACCGCGGTCAGCTGCTGGCGGCCTATATGATTGTCTATTACCTCGGTACGGTGACCGGCCAATTGCTGTTGAGCATGACCTCGACCGAATTGCTGCACGTGGTGCCGTGGGTGACCGCCATTGTGATCAGCGCCATGCTGCCGATGCTGTTTGCGCGGGTCAACCGCCATGAAGACGAGCCGCAGCAGGCGGCGGTGTGGACAATGCTGAGACGCCGCAGCGCGCGTCTCGGCATCAACGGCTGCATCATCTCCGGCATCGTGCTCGGCTCGCTGTATGGCCTGATGCCGCTGTATCTCTCTCATCAGGGCATGAGCGATGCCAACGTCGGTTACTGGATGGCGCTGTTGGTCAGCTCCGGCATCGTCGGCCAATGGCCTGTCGGGCGCCTGGCCGATCGTTACGGGCGCCTGCTGGTGCTGCGCATTCAGGTGTTTGTGGTGATCCTCGCCAGCGTGGCGATGCTCGGCAACTACGCCATGGCGCCTTCACTGTTCATCCTCGGCTGCGCCGGCTTTACCCTGTATCCGGTGGCGATGTCCTGGGCCTGTGAGAAGGCAATGCCGCACGAACTGGTGGCGATGAACCAGGCGCTGCTGATGAGTTATACCATCGGCAGCTTGCTGGGCCCATCGATGACGGCGCTGCTGATGCAGAACTATTCCGACCGCGTGCTGTTCGTGATGATAGCCGCCGTGGCGTTGGTTTACCTGCTGATGCTGCTGAAAAAGCAGAAGCCGGATCGCCATCACACGCCGTTCGCCGCCGCCTGAGCATAAAAAAAAACCGGCCATGAGCCGGTTTTTTCTTTGGCGCTGCGTCAGTCAGTAAATCACTTTGTGGCCGTAGCTTTCCAGGATGCCTTTGACGCGATCCATGGTCTCGGCCTTCGGCGGATGTACGCCGTCCAGTTTGTACTCTTCCCCCATCGCTATCCATTTGTGCTTGCCCAACTCGTGGTAAGGCAGCAGCTCGATTTTCTCGATGTTGGTCATGTCTTTGGTGAACTCGCCCAGCAGGTGCGCCGATTTATCGTCGTCTGACCAGCCCGGCACCACCACGTAACGGATCCAGGTGCGCTGGTTGCGTTTCGCCAGATAGCGGGCGAATTCCAGCGTGCGGTGGTTGGAGACGCCGACCAGATTCTGGTGGATCTCGTCGTTCATCTGTTTCAGATCCAGCATCACCAGATCGGTGGTGTCCAGCAATTCGTCGATCACCGGATCGTAGCGGCGCACGAAGCCATTGGTGTCCAGGCAGGTGTTGATGCCTTCGGCATGACAGGCGCGGAACCAGTCGCGCACGAATTCAGCCTGCAGGATCGCCTCGCCGCCGGACGCGGTCACGCCACCGCCGGAAGCGTTCATGAAGTGGCGGTAGGCCACCGCGTCTTTCATCAGCTCTTCGACGGTCACTTCTTTGCCGCCGTGGGTGTCCCAGGTGTCACGGTTATGGCAATAGAGGCAGCGCATCAGGCAGCCCTGGAAGAAGACGATAAAGCGGATCCCGGGCCCATCGACGGTGCCGCAGGATTCGAAGGAGTGGATGCGACCAGTTACTGACATTGCGGGGTTTTCTCCAATATGGACTGTCAAACGCAGTCTAAAAATAGGCGCGTGGCCGCCGGCCAGGTATCTGCGATGCAGCGGCGGGGGATCCGCCACCGGGGGTAATGATGCCTGTCGGCCGGTCAGTTGCCGGATAACTGTTTTGCCGGCTATCCATTTCAGTATAGATGTCCGGCAAAACAGACTCGTACAGAGTCAGGGGAGAGCGGTGGGAGAAAAGGGCCGGCAGAACCGGCCCCGACGTTGGCACCGGGCGGTTTCCCGCCCGGTCGGCGTTATTACATCGTTTGAGTGAAGGTACGAGTAATGACGTCCTGCTGTTGCTCTTTGGTCAGCGAGTTGAAGCGCACGGCGTAACCGGAAACGCGGATGGTCAGCTGAGGGTATTTCTCAGGATTTTCCATCGCATCCAGCAGCATTTCGCGGTTCATTACGTTGACGTTCAGATGCTGACCGCCCTCGATGGAGGCTTCATGGTGGAAGTAACCATCCATCAGGCCCGCCAGGTTGGCTTTACGCACGTCGTCGTCTTTACCCAGCGCGTTAGGCACGATGGAGAAGGTATAGGAGATCCCGTCTTTCGCGTAGGCAAACGGCAGTTTGGCTACCGAGGTCAGGGAGGCGACTGCACCTTTCTGGTCACGGCCGTGCATCGGGTTGGCACCTGGGCCGAACGGTGCGCCTGCGCGGCGGCCATCCGGGGTGTTACCGGTTTTCTTACCGTACACCACGTTGGAGGTGATGGTCAGTACGGACTGGGTCGGTACCGCGTTGCGGTAGGTGCGCAGTTTCTGAATTTTCTTCATGAAACGTTCCACCAGGTCGCAGGCGATGTCATCGACGCGGGCGTCGTTGTTACCGAACTGCGGATACTCGCCTTCCACTTTAAAGTCGATAGCCAGGCCGTCTTCGTCGCGAATGGTGGTGACTTTCGCGTACTTGATGGCGGACAGGGAGTCGGCCGCAACGGACAGACCGGCTATGCCGCAAGCCATGGTGCGATAAACGTCACGGTCATGCAGCGCCATCAGCGCAGCTTCGTAGCTGTACTTGTCGTGCATGTAGTGAATGATGTTCAGCGCGGTCACGTACTGCTTGGCCAGCCAATCCATAAAGTGGTCCATGCGGGCCATGACTTTGTCATAGTCCAGCACTTCGTCCATCATCGGCGCTTCTTTCGGGCCGACCTGCATTTTCAGTTTCTCGTCAACGCCGCCGTTGATGGCGTACAGCATGGTTTTCGCCAGGTTGGCGCGGGCGCCGAAGAACTGCATTTGCTTACCGACGATCATCGGGCTGACGCAACAGGCGATGGCGTAGTCATCGTTGTTGAAGTCAGGACGCATCAGGTCGTCGTTTTCGTACTGTACGGAAGAGGTGTCGATGGACACTTTCGCCGCGAATTTCTTGAAGTTCAGCGGCAGCTTCTCAGACCACAGGATGGTCATGTTCGGCTCCGGAGACGGCCCCATGGTGTACAGGGTGTTCAGGAAGCGGAAGCTGTTTTTGGTGACCAGGGTACGGCCGTCGACGCCCATACCGGCCAGGGATTCAGTCGCCCAGATTGGGTCGCCGGAGAACAGTTCATCGTACTCAGGGGTACGCAGGAAGCGCACCATACGCAGTTTCATCACCAGGTGGTCAATCAGTTCCTGCGCTTGCTCTTCGGTCAGTTTGCCCGCCTTGATGTCGCGTTCGATGAACACGTCGAGGAAGGTGGACACGCGGCCGAAGGACATGGCGGCGCCGTTCTGGGATTTCACCGCGGCCAGGTAGCCGAAGTAGGTCCACTGCACCGCTTCTTGGGCGCTGGTGGCCGGGCCGGAGATGTCGTAACCGTATTTGGCGGCCATCTCTTTGATCTGAGCCAGAGCGCGATGCTGTTCAGCGATCTCTTCGCGCAGCTGGATGGTCATTTCCAGGTCTTCGCCGTTTTCCAGTTTTTCCTGCAGCGATTTGAACTGGTTCAGCTTGTCGGCCATCAGGAAGTCGATGCCGTACAGCGCCACGCGGCGGTAGTCGCCGATGATGCGGCCACGGCCGTAAGCGTCTGGCAGACCGGTCAGCACGCCGGATTTACGGCAGTTCAGGATGTCTTTGGTGTAAACGTCGAATACGCCCTGGTTGTGGGTTTTACGGTATTCGGTGAACACTTTTTTCAGCTGCGGATCCAGTTCGCGGCCGTACACTTTGCACGAACCTTCGACCATTTTGATGCCGCCGAACGGGATCAGCGCGCGTTTCAGAGGGGCGTCGGTCTGCAGACCCACGATGGTTTCCAGCTCTTTGGCGATGTAACCCGCGTCGTGAGAAACGATGGTTGAAGCAACGTTGGTGTCGAAATCAACCGGCGCATGAGTGCGGTTTTCCAGTTTGATCCCTTCCATAACCTTGTCCCACAAGGTGGTGGTGGCTTGAGTTGCGCCAGCCAGGAAGGATTCGTCACCTTCATAAGGCGTGTAGTTTTTCTGGATGAAGTCACGAACGTTGACTTCATTCTGCCAGTCACCCTTGCTGAAACCTTCCCAAGCGTTGGCTAATTTCTCGTTAAGTTCGGTCATTGTACACCTACCTTTGATTGTGGATTTCTAACTCTGCGCGCGGTAACTCACAGCTTAGTGCTGTTCGCGGCCCCCGCGCAGATAAATTACCCAGTAAGTCAACCCAACCAGCAGACCGCCGCCGATGATGTTACCAATGGTGACCGGAATCAGGTTGTCGATGATGAAATTGCTTACTGTCAGATGAGCGAATTGCTCAGGTACCGCCCCTACGGCTTGCCAGAATTCCGGCGTGGCGAAGTGTTTGACCACGATGCCCATAGGGATCATAAACATGTTGGCGATGCTGTGTTCGAAGCCGCTGGCGACAAACATACCGACCGGCAGCACCATGGCGAGCATCTTGTCGGTCAGGGTACGGCCAGAGTAGCTCATCCAGACCGCCAGGCAGACCATCAGGTTAGCCAGAATGCCGAGGCAGACGGCTTCGATAAAGGTGTGATGCAGCTTGTGGTCTGCGGTTTGCAGAACATTCAGGCCCCACTGGCCGTTGGCGACCATATACTCGCCGGAGAACCAGATCAGCGCCACGAAGAACAGCGCGCCGACCAGGTTGCCGAGATAAACGTTCAGCCAGTTGGCGCCCAGTTGGCCCCAGCTGATGCGGCCGCTGGCCTTGGCGATGACGATAAGCACGGTAGAGGTGAACAGGTCGGCGCCCGACACCACCACCAGCATTAACCCGAGAGAGAAACAGATGCCGCCGACCAGTTTAGCCAGCCCGAAAGGCACGCCGGCGGTGCCGGTGGTCGCCGTGATGTAGAAAACGAAGGCGATGGAAATGAAGACACCGGCGGTGATCGCCAAATAAAACGTTTTCAGCGGATGTTTGGTGGCTTTATACACGCCGGCATCTTCAGCGATTTTCGCCGTTGCCGCAGGTAAAATCAGATCGAATGGGCTGTCAGTTTTCAAACTAACTCTCGCTCTTAAGGGTTAAAACAACGCAATGAGATACTAGCAAAGCAGTATAGGGGAAAATTTGATTTGGATCATAAGGCGGGGAAGTAGAGCGCCAAGATGGCATGTTTTCTGTGTGGTTTTTATGGTTAATTTATTGAATTTAAACAAAAAACAATTTTTTAATGTTTGCAATTTTTTTTGAATCCACCCAATGTGCCGAGGGTGTCAAAGTTAAATTTTTAGGGGTTTTGTCGCCGTTCGTCGCTGAAAGTTTAATTATCGGTTAATTATTATTTCACCGTCCGGCAACAATCGCCGGTTTATTTATTCTTATGCTCGTTTAACCGCCTATTTTCCTGCGGGAAAATAAAACAGAATGCGTTGAAATAAACCGCAAAATGAAAACGCCGCAGCGCAGTGCGGCGTTTGACCGGGGAGGGTACCCCAAAAGTGGCGGTACCCCCAATGGCGATTAGGCCTTGGCCCAGTGACGGCGCTTGGCCGCCTGCAGCTTCTCGTAGGCCGCCAGCAGCGCCTGATGGGCCGGCAACGCCTTCAGATCGGCATCGACGGCGAACAGCCCGTTGAAGCGCTCTTCACCGCTGATGGCGGCCGAGGCCGCGTCCACCGCTTCCTGGCCGTACATTTTCACGAACGCGGTATAGTATTGCGCCGCTTCGCGCTCAGGCTCCTGCGCCAGCAGCAACAGCGTTTGCAGGCAACGGTAGTAGTTGCTGCGCGCCGGGCTCAGCACCGAGGCGTTGAAGTCCTGCGTCCATTCGGTCCAAATCAGCGCCTGATCCAGATCGCCGCCCGCCAGCGCCAGCATCGACTTCAGCTCGCCCACGCGCAGGGTATACCAGGCGTTGTCTTTGCCGCTGGCAATGCCCAGCAGTTCGCGTACGCGGGTGAAATCGTCCAGCCCTTCGTCGTCCAACTGCTCGATCAGCGCCAGGTATTCTTCCGGCTCCCACTCGCTGCCCGGCAACGCCAGCAGCGTATCGCGCAGGTGCGCGCCCATGCTGTTGTTGGCCAGCAGCAGGTCTTCCGCCGGGTAGATATCGGACATGCCCGGCACGATGATGCGGCAAGCGTAGACGCCCAGGTGTTCGTAGTCGGCGATGTACACTTCCGCGTCTTCTTTGTCGAAGATGCTCATCAGGGTGGCGAACTCTTCCTGCGTGCTGCCGCTGAAGTTCCAGTCAACGAACGGATAGTCCGCGTCCTGCTTGAACAGATCCCAAGAGATCAGACCGCTGGAGTCGATGAAGTGCGTTTCCAGGTTGGTGTGTTCCGCCACTTCTTCGTCATCGAAGGTCGGCGCGGTGAACACGTCGAGATCTTTCAGGCTGCGGCCCTGCAGCAGTTCGGTCACCGTGCGCTCCAGCGCCACGCCGAAGTCCGGGTGCGCGCCGAACGAGGCGAAGCAGGTGCCGTTGGTCGGGTTGAACAGCACCACGCAGATCACCGGGTAGTTGCCGCCCAGCGAGGCGTCGTAGGAGAGGATTGGGAAACCTTCCTCTTCCAGCTTGGCGATGGCTTCCACCACGCCCGGGTAGCGGTTCAGCACCTCGTCCGGGATCGCCGGCAGGCTGATGGATTCTGCGATAATGCGGTTTTTCACATAGCGCTCGAACACTTCCGACAGGCCCTGCACGCGCGCTTCGTTGGCGGTGTTGCCGGCGGACATGCCGTTGGAAACATACAGGTTGCCGATGATGTTCATCGGAATGTATACCGTTTGCTGATCGGACTGACGGGTGAACGGCAGCGCGCAGATGCCGCGATCGGCATTGCCGGACTGCAGATCGACAAGATCGCTGGCGCTCAGCTCTTGTTGCGGATCGTAGAAGGCGTGCAGACGCTCGTCGAGGATGCCGGCCGGCAGCGCATCGTCCGCCGGGATCGGGAACCATTTCTCATTCGGGTAGTGTACGAAGTCGCCTTCGGCGATCTGCTTGCCCAGATAGAAATCGGCGAAGAAGTAGTTGGTGGACAGGCGCTCGAAATATTCACCCAGCGCAGAGGCCAACGCGGCTTTTTTGCTGGCGCCTTTGCCGTTGGTGAAGCACAGCGGACAATCGCGATCGCGAATGTGCACCGACCATACGTGCGGCACCGGGTTCAGCCAGGAGGCTTCTTCGATGTTGAAACCGAGATCGCTCAGTTTCTGCTGGAAACGGGCGATGGAATCTTCCAGGGCGGCGTCTTTACCGGGGATAAAAGTTTGCGTCATTGTCTTCACTTTTTGCGCGTACTAAAAACGCGCAATGATACGGGGTTTTACGCTGGAGCTCCACGTATTCCTAAAGCGGCGGCAAAGTCACAGTTTTTTTAAGGATAAAGGCCATAATTCAGCGAGTTATCTGTCACGGAGAAATCTAATGAAATCAGTGAAACTCAGCGTGTTAACCCTTTTGTTGACCGGCGTCAGCGCCTCGGCGCTGGCGCTGCCCAACATCACCCTGCTGGCGACCGGCGGCACCATCGCCGGCGGCGGCGATTCGGCGACAAAATCCAACTATACCGCGGGCAAACTGGGCGTAGAGGCGCTGGTCGATGCGGTGCCGGCGCTGAAGAACATCGCCAACGTGCAGGGGGAGCAGGTGGTTAACATCGGCTCGCAGGACATGAACGATCAGGTCTGGCTGACGTTGGCGAAGAAAATTGACGCCGACTGCGGCAAAACCGACGGCTTCGTCATCACCCACGGCACCGATACGCTGGAAGAGACGGCCTATTTCCTCGATCTGACGGTGAAGTGCGACAAGCCGGTAGTGCTGGTCGGGGCGATGCGGCCGGCGACGGCGATGAGCGCCGACGGCCCGTTCAATCTGTATAACGCGGTGGTGACGGCGGCGGATCCGCAATCGGCCAACCGCGGGGTGCTGGTGGCGATGAACGACAGCGTGCTGGACGCACGAGATGTCACCAAAACCAGCACCACCGCCGTGCAAACCTTCCAGTCGCCGAACTTCGGCCCGCTCGGGTATATCCACAACGGCAAGATCGATTATCAGCGTTCGCCACAGCGCAAGCACACCCGGGAGACGCCGTTCGACGTCAGCAAGCTGAACGAACTGCCGAAGGTCGGCATCATTTACAACTACGCCAACGCCTCTGATGCGCCGGTCAAGGCGTTGATCGCCAAAGGGTACCAGGGCATCGTCAGCGCCGGGGTCGGCAACGGCAACCTGTATAAAACCGTGTTCGACACCCTGGCGACGGCGGCGCACAGCGGCGTGGCGGTAGTGCGTTCTTCGCGCGTGCCGACCGGCGCCACCACGGAGGATGCGGAAGTGGACGACGCCAAGTACGGCTTCGTGGCCGCCGGCACGCTGAATCCGCAAAAGGCCCGCATTCTGCTGCAGCTGGCGTTGACGCAAACCAAAGATGCGAAGCAGATCCAGCAAATGTTCAATCAGTACTGATCGTTTTCTCTCCTGCGGGGGCCGTCCGGGCTCCCGCAGCCATCTCGGCTGAATACAGCATAAAACACCGCGTTAACCCGCTGAATTTCCCCATGTCGCAGGGTTTTATCGTCCAAAAAAACGCGCCGACCGCAGAGCCTGTCATCACCCGGTGCGCCTGTTTGCCGCCGGCGGGCGAATAAGCGTTGCAGCCATGGGGCGTGAGTGATAAAACCGAAGGGTTGGTTAACGCGAGCGTTAACTTCGGGCGTCTTTTCGACAGGTCGCTTTTCTGCGGCGAACAGTGAATGTGGTGAGGGGAAATGACTCAGGTTTATAATTTTAGCTCTGGCCCGGCGATGCTGCCGGTGGAAGTGTTGCGTCGTGCGGAACAGGAACTGTGCAACTGGCACGGCCTGGGAACGTCAGTGATGGAGATCAGTCACCGCAGCAAAGAATTCATCGCCGTAGCCGAGCAGGCGGAACAGGATCTGCGCGATCTGCTGAAAGTCCCCTCCAACTATAAAGTGCTGTTTTGCCACGGCGGCGCCCGCGCGCAATTCGCCGCGCTGCCGCTGAACCTGCTGGGCGACAAGGCCACCGCCGACTACATCGACGGCGGCTATTGGGCGCATAGCGCCATCAAGGAAGCGGAAAAGTATTGCACCCCGAACGTCATCGACGTGAAAACCCGCATCGACGGCCTGAGCGGCATCAAGCCGATGAAAGAGTGGCAGCTGAGCGACGACGCGGCTTACGTGCATTATTGCCCAAATGAAACCATCGACGGCGTAGCCATCGATGAAACGCCGGACTTCGGCGACAAAGTGGTGATCGGCGATTACTCCTCGACCATCCTGTCCCGCCCGCTCGACGTCAGCCGCTTCGGCGTGATTTACGCCGGGGCACAGAAAAATATCGGCCCGGCCGGCCTGACGCTGGTGATTGTGCGTGACGATCTGTTGGGCAAGGCGCGTAAAGAAGTGCCGTCTATCCTCGATTACACTGTGCTGGCCGAGAACGATTCGATGTTCAACACCCCGCCGACCTTCGCCTGGTACCTGTCCGGGCTGGTATTCAAATGGTTGAAAGAGCAGGGCGGCCTGGTGGAGATGCAAAAACGCAATCAGGCCAAGGCCGAGCTGCTGTACGCGACCATCGATAAATCCGACTTCTACCGCAGCCAGGTGGCGATCGCCAACCGCTCGTGGATGAACGTGCCGTTCCAGCTGGCCGATGCGGCGCTGGATAAGGTGTTCCTCAGCGAAGCCGAGGCCATCGGCCTGCAGGCGCTGAAAGGCCACCGGGTAGTTGGCGGCATGCGCGCTTCTATTTACAATGCCATGCCGCTGGCCGGCGTACAGGCGCTGACCGACTTTATGACCGATTTCGAACGTCGTCACGGTTGATCCCGTCAGCTCGCCGGGCGCGGGCTGACCAGGCTGTTGTCCTTTTGCATTAAAGCGGCTCCGGCATTATTCCGGAGCCGTTTCGTTTATCAGAATTGGAGAGTTTTGTTCACATGGTGGATTCCCTGACTTTACAACCGGTCGCCCTGGTCAATGGCACCGTCAACTTACCCGGCTCCAAGAGCGTTTCTAACCGCGCTCTGCTGCTGGCGGCGCTGGCGGAGGGAACGACCCGGCTGACCAACTTGCTGGACAGCGACGATGTGCGTCATATGCTGAATGCGCTGCAGGCGTTGGGCGTGAACTACCGGCTTTCCGCCGACCGCACCGTGTGTGAAGTCACCGGCGTGGCTGGGCCGCTGGTGGCCGACCAGCCGCTGGAACTGTTCCTCGGCAACGCCGGCACCGCGATGCGCCCACTGGCGGCGGCGCTGTGCCTCGGCGAAGGCGACGTGGTGCTGACCGGCGAACCGCGTATGAAAGAACGTCCGATCGGCCATTTGGTGGACGCGTTGCGCCAGGGCGGGGCGCAGATTGATTACCTCGAACAGACCGATTATCCGCCGATTCGCCTGCGTGGCGGCTTCCAGGGCGGCGACGTCACCGTTGACGGCAGCGTCTCCAGCCAGTTCCTGACCGCGTTGCTGATGACCGCGCCGCTGGCGCCGCAGGATACGCAAATCCACATCAAAGGCGAGCTGGTTTCCAAGCCGTACATCGACATCACGTTGCACCTGATGCGCACCTTCGGCGTATCGGTGAGCCACGACAATTACCGGGTGTTCCATATTCAGGGGCGCCAGACGTATATCGCGCCGGGCGACTATCTGGTTGAAGGCGACGCTTCTTCCGCGTCCTACTTCCTGGCGGCGGCGGCGATCAAAGGCGGCACCGTGCGCGTGACCGGCATCGGCCGCAAAAGCGTGCAGGGTGACACCAAATTCGCCGATGTGCTGGAGAAGATGGGGGCGCGCATCACCTGGGGCGACGATTTTATCGAGTGCAGCCGCGGTGAACTGCGCGGCATAGATATGGACATGAACCACATTCCGGATGCGGCGATGACCATTGCCACCGCGGCGCTGTTCGCCGAGGGGCCGACTACCATCCGCAATATCTACAACTGGCGGGTGAAGGAAACTGACCGTCTGGCGGCGATGGCCACCGAGCTGCGTAAAGTGGGGGCGGAAGTGGACGAGGGCGAAGACTACATTCACGTCGTGCCGCCGGCCAAACTGCAGTTCGCCGAGATCGGCACCTACAACGATCACCGCATGGCGATGTGCTTTTCGCTGGTGGCGTTGTCGGATACCCCGGTCACGATCCTCGATCCGAAGTGCACCGCGAAAACCTTCCCGGACTATTTCGAACAGCTGGCGCGCATCAGCCAGCCGGCGTAACCGTCAGATCATTTCTTTTAAGGCCCCTTTGCGGGCCTTTATCGTTTTTAACCCCCGGCGACCGGCGTTTCTTCTATACTTTTTCGCGGTTGTGCGCTTATTTTCAACAACCGGACAGTTCCAGGGTAACAGATCGCCGTAGGGCAGCGTATAATACGCCACCGTATTTGCCCCTGATTGGGCAGGTGACAGAGCGCCCGGGCTTCGAGTCGAAGCGCGCCGTGTCTCTGTGAGGTTTTCTACCTGAAGGAGAGAGAAATGACGGCTACAGCCCCGGTGATAACCGTTGATGGACCAAGTGGCGCAGGCAAAGGCACGCTGTGTAAAGCGTTGGCCGAGTCCCTTGGTTGGCGTTTGCTGGATTCCGGCGCGATCTATCGCGTGCTGGCGCTGGCGGCGTTGCATCATCAGGTGGATATCACTTCTGAGGAAGCGCTGGTTCCGCTGGCCGCACATCTCGATGTTCGCTTCGTTGCCCAGGACGGCAAGCTGCAAGTGGTTTTGGAAGGTGAGGACGTCAGCAATGAGATCCGCACCGAAACCGTCGGCAACACCGCGTCGCAAGCGGCGGCGTTTCCGCGCGTGCGCGAGGCGCTGCTGCGCCGCCAGCGCGCGTTTCGCGAGGCCCCCGGCCTGATTGCCGATGGCCGCGACATGGGCACGGTGGTGTTCCCGGACGCGCCGGTCAAGATTTTCCTCGACGCCAGCTCGGAGGAGCGCGCGCACCGCCGCATGCTGCAGTTGCAGGAAAAGGGCTTTAATGTTAACTTTGAACGTCTTTTAGCCGAGATAAAGGAACGGGACGACCGTGACCGTAATCGGCCTATCGCGCCTCTGGTGCCCGCTTCTGACGCCCTCGTGCTGGATTCTACCAGCATGTCGATTGAAGAAGTGATCCGGCAGGCGTTGACGTATGCACAGAAAGTGTTGGCGTTGCCGCAGCAATAAGCGCGGCGGCGCTATTGGCTTTTTGTCATATTTGTCATAGCGGTATCGCAATATATCGGGTAAAATTTTACCCCTGTAACCTTAAACCCTGTCGGCATGGAGCCAATGGCGGGGTATGTGAAACAACCCCATTCGGCGGGACGCTAAATGGACGTTAAACTAAAGAACCCTGAAGATTAACAACATGACTGAATCTTTCGCTCAACTCTTTGAAGAATCCTTAAAAGAAATCGAAACCCGCCCGGGTTCCATCGTTCGTGGCGTCGTTGTTGCTATCGACAAAGATATCGTACTGGTTGACGCCGGTCTGAAATCTGAGTCTGCCATCCCGGCTGAGCAATTCAAAAACGCCCAGGGCGAGCTGGAAATCCAGGTTGGTGACGAAGTTGACGTTGCTCTGGATGCTGTTGAAGACGGCTTCGGTGAAACCCTGCTGTCCCGTGAGAAAGCTAAGCGTCACGAAGCTTGGATCACGCTGGAAAAAGCCTACGAAGAAGCTGAGACTGTAACCGGTGTTATCAACGGCAAAGTGAAGGGTGGCTTCACCGTCGAGCTGAACGGCATCCGCGCGTTCCTGCCAGGTTCCCTGGTTGACGTGCGTCCGGTACGTGACACTCTGCACCTGGAAGGCAAAGAGCTTGAGTTCAAAGTCATCAAGCTGGATCAGAAGCGCAACAACGTTGTCGTTTCTCGCCGTGCGGTTATCGAATCCGAGAACAGCGCTGAGCGCGATCAACTGCTGGAAAACCTGCAGGAAGGCATGGAAGTTAAAGGTATCGTTAAGAACCTCACTGACTACGGTGCATTCGTTGATCTGGGCGGCGTAGACGGCCTGCTGCACATCACTGACATGGCTTGGAAACGCGTTAAGCATCCAAGCGAAATCGTCAACGTTGGCGATGAAATCACTGTTAAAGTGCTGAAGTTCGACCGCGAGCGTACTCGTGTATCCCTGGGCCTGAAACAGCTGGGCGAAGATCCATGGGTTGCTATCGCGAAACGTTACCCAGAAGGCACCAAGCTGACTGGCCGTGTAACCAACCTGACTGATTACGGCTGCTTCGTAGAAATCGAAGAAGGCGTTGAAGGTCTGGTACACGTTTCTGAAATGGATTGGACCAACAAAAACATCCATCCGTCCAAAGTTGTTAACGTGGGCGACGTAGTGGAAGTGATGGTTCTGGACATCGATGAAGAACGTCGTCGTATCTCCCTGGGCCTGAAGCAGTGCAAATCCAACCCATGGCAGCAGTTCGCAGAGACCCACAACAAGGGCGACCGCGTTGAAGGTAAAATCAAGTCTATCACTGACTTCGGTATCTTCATCGGCCTGGACGGCGGCATCGACGGCCTGGTTCACCTGTCTGACATCTCCTGGAACGTTGCAGGCGAAGAAGCAGTACGTGAATACAAGAAAGGCGACGAAATCGCTGCGGTTGTTCTGCAAGTTGACGCAGAGCGCGAGCGTATCTCCCTGGGCGTGAAGCAACTGGCTGAAGACCCGTTCAATAACTACCTGTCTATGAACAAGAAAGGTGCTATTGTTACTGGTAAAGTCACTGCAGTTGACGCCAAAGGTGCTACAGTTGAATTGGCAGGCGGCGTAGAAGGTTACCTGCGTGCATCTGAAGCCTCTCGCGACCGCATTGAAGATGCAACTCTGGTTCTGAACGTAGGTGACGAAGTTGAAGCTAAATTCACCGGCGTTGACCGTAAGAACCGCGTTGTAAGCCTGTCCGTACGTGCTAAGGACGAAGCTGACGAGAAAGACGCCATCGCAACTGTTAACAACAAACAGGAAGAAGGCAACTTCTCTAACGCAATGGCTGAAGCTTTCAAAGCGGCTAAAGGCGAGTAATGACGGGGGGCGGTCTCTGACCGCCCCGATACGGTAGTTTAGCTGCAAAGCTTGGAGGTACTATGACCAAGTCTGAACTTATTGAAAGACTTGCTGGCCAGCAATCTCATATTCCGGCGAAGGCCGTTGAGGATGCAGTGAAAGAGATGCTTGAGCACATGGCCGCTACGCTGGCTGAGGGCGAACGCATTGAGATCCGCGGATTCGGCAGTTTTTCTCTTCACTACCGTGCCCCGCGTGTAGGTCGCAACCCGAAAACCGGTGACAAAGTTGAGCTGGACGGCAAGTACGTTCCTCACTTCAAACCAGGCAAAGAGTTGCGTGACCGCGCCAATATCTATGGCTAGTCGCTGACTGCTCATAGCGTTGTTGCTTGAAAAGAATATAAAACGGTGCCTGTAAGGCGCCGTTTTTTTTGCCTGCAATTCTCCGCGATACGCTCGCGAGTTGCGTATTGCGCCGCATTGACGATGTGGCTCCTGCATAGATCTCTCTTATCCTGCCATGTTCAGCGCATCTTCGTTAAAGCCCGCTGGCGGCGACGTGTCGCCTGAATGATCCTGCTTGCTTGCCGTGACGCGTCTTTGCTCATGGCTGAGCCGATGGGAGAAAAGCGATCAAAATTTCGCTGGATCTGGCGATATTCGCCGTTATCTGCGGCATCCTGCCGCTGTTGGTTTTACCGCAGTTGCCTGAGCAATGGCTGCTGTGGCCGCTTTTGCTTGTTGTCTGTTTACTGCTGCGCACGCGCAGGCCATTCTGCCGTTATTTGGCCTGCCTGGGGTTGGGGTTCGCCTGGGCGGTTTTCAATGCCGGAAGCCTGATCGGGCAAATGGAGCGTTTGAGCCGCGGGCCGGAAGTGACGGCGGTGGTGCAGGTAAGCAGCATCGCGTTGAATCCGGCCGCCAGCAAGCAGACGCTAATGCGTATCGAGCGGATCGATGGCCATTGGCTGGCGCCTGCATTGATGTTTACCACGCTATGGGCCCCGGAACAGCAGCGGCTGTGCGCCGGGCAGCGTTGGCAATTGAAACTGCGCTTGCGGCCGGTGCACGGCAAGCTCAATGAAGGGGGCTTCGACAGCCAACGCTGGGCGATCGCACAGCGCCAGCCGTTGACGGGCCTGGTCAGGCAGGCCCGTTTGCTGGATGGCGGTTGTAGCCTGCGTCAGCGCATAATCAGCCATGCGGAAACCAACATCGGTGAGCTGCGTTACAAGGCGGTATTGTTGGCGCTGGCGTTTGGGGAGCGAACCGCGCTGGAACAGCCTTTACGCACGCTGATGCTGAAAACCGGCATTGCGCATTTAATGGCCATTTCAGGGCTTCATGTGGCGATGGTCGCCATTTTGTTCTGGGCTGCGCTGCGGGCGCTGCAGTTTTTTCTGCCCTCCCATCTGATTGGCTATCGTTTTCCTCTGGTCGCGGGCTGGGTGGCGACGCTGATCTATGTCTGGTTGGTGGGCGCCCAGCCGCCGGCGGTGCGTACCGTGTTGGCCATGACATTGTGGATGTTGCTGCGCCTGCGCGGCGTTCATTGTTCTTCCTGGCAGGTGTGGCTATGGTGTATCGGGCTGATTTTGCTGTGCGATCCGCTGGCGGTATTGTCAGACAGTTTCTGGCTATCGGTGCTGGCGGTAGGTTGCCTGATTTTTTGGTTTGAATGGGCGCCGCTCGGTGAGCGATTCCGGTCGGCCTGGTATTTGGCGCCGGTGCGCTGGCTGCATATTCAGCTCGGCATGACGCTGCTGCTGGTGCCGATGCAGGCCGCGCTGTTTCTGGGCCTGACGCTCACCTCGCTGCCGGCCAATCTCTGGGCGGTACCTATAGTCTCCTTAGTGACGGTGCCGTTAATTTTGCTGGCGGTGATGGTCGGTTTCTTCCCCTCGTTAAGCTACGGGTTATGGTGGTTGGCGGACTTCACGCTGCAGTGGGTATTTGTACCGCTGAATTACCTGCAGCGTGGTTGGATTGATTTGGGGGCGGCTTCGCTGTTGGCCAGCGTGGCGGGGTGGCTCATCGTCTTCTGTTGGCGTTTTCATTGGTGGTGGCGTTATGCGTCGGGGCTGGCGACGATAGCGATATGCTGCGTGCTGTGGCGGGAAAAAGAACCGGCTTACCGCTGGCGAGTCGATATGCTTGATGTCGGGCACGGTTTGGCGGTGGTCATTGAGCAAAACGGCAAGGGAGTACTGTATGATACCGGCGATCGTTGGCCGGGTGGCAGCGCCGCCGAGCGCCATATTTTGCCGATGCTAAACTGGCGGGGTATTGAACTGGAACAGATCATTATCAGCCATGACCATCTCGATCATACCGGTGGGCTGCCTGCAGTGCGGCGGGTGTTTCCACAGGCTACGGTGCGCAGCCCGATGCGCGGGGAGGGGCACTTGCCCTGCGTCGCCGGTGCGCGCTGGCGCTGGCAGGGGTTGCAATTCGAGGTGCTGTGGCCGCCGAAAACGCGTAAAAAGCCGGGCAATGACGACTCTTGCGTGATCCGTATCGACGACGGGAAACACAGCCTGCTGCTGACCGGCGACGCGGAAAAAAAGGCGGAGGCGCAGCTGCTCCGATTGCGGCGCGATCGCTTGGCGGCGACGGTGTTGCAGGTGGGGCATCATGGCAGCAAAACCTCTTCCACGCCGCCGTTTCTGCGCGCGGTCAATCCTCAGGCGGCATTGGCGTCAGCATCTCGTTACAACAAATGGCGTTTGCCGGCGCGTAAAGTGGTCGCCAGATACCGGGCAAATGGCATTATATGGCGCGATACGACGCGCTCCGGCCAGTTATCGGTACTTTTTTTCGACAACGATTGGCAAATTAAGGGCTTTCGCGAACAATTAATGCCCCGTTGGTACCATCAGCGGTTTGGCGTAGAGGGTGATAATGAGTAAAATAGGCCGCTATTTCTTCCGATGCTGGTATTTGCATGATGAATGATAAAGATCTCTCGACCTGGCAGACATTCCGTCGACTCTGGCCGATGATCACTCCTTTTAAGACCGGGCTGATTGTAGCCGCCATTGCGTTGATTATGAACGCAGCGGGGGACACGCTGATGCTGTCTCTGCTTAAACCGCTATTGGACGATGGGTTTGGAAAAACCGACAGCAGCGTGCTGGTGTGGATGCCGTTGGCCGTCATCGCGCTGATGTTGATGCGCGGCGTAACCAGCTTTGTTTCAAGCTACTGCATTTCCTGGGTTTCCGGCATGGTGGTGATGCAGATGCGCCGCCGCCTGTTTGGCCACATGATGAGAATGCCGGTGGCCTTCTTCGATCAACAGTCCACCGGGACCCTGTTGTCGCGCATTACCTATGATTCCGAACAGGTGGCTTCCTCCTCTTCCAGCGCGCTGGTGACCGTGGTGCGCGAAGGGGCTTCGATCATTGGCCTGTTCATCATGATGTTCTATTACAGCTGGCAGTTGTCGGTGATCCTGATCGTGCTGGCGCCGATCGTCTCCATTGCCATTCGCCTGGTGTCCAAGCGTTTCCGCAACATCAGCAAGAACATGCAGAACACGATGGGGCAGGTGACCACCAGCGCCGAACAGATGCTGAAAGGCCATAAAGAAGTGCTGATCTTCGGCGGCCAGCAGGTGGAAACCGAGCGCTTTAATTCGGTCAGCAACCGCATGCGTCAGCAAGGCATGAAGCTGGTTTCCGCGTCTTCGATTTCCGATCCGATCATTCAGCTGATCGCTTCGCTGGCGCTGGCGTTCGTGCTGTTTGCCGCCAGCTTCCCAAGCGTGATGGAAACCCTGACCGCCGGTACCATTACCGTGGTGTTCTCGTCGATGATTGCGCTGATGCGTCCGCTGAAGTCGCTGACCAACGTCAATGCCCAGTTCCAACGCGGGATGGCGGCGTGCCAGACGCTGTTCTCCATTTTGGATATGGAACAGGAAAAAGATACCGGCACCCGCGAAGTGAAGCGCGCGAAAGGCGATATCGAATTCCGCAATGTCACCTTCTACTACCCGTCCAAGGAAACGCCGGCGCTGCGTGATATCAACCTGAACATCGCCGAAGGCAAGACCGTAGCGCTGGTGGGCCGTTCCGGTTCGGGGAAATCGACCATCGCCAACCTGTTGACGCGTTTCTATGATATCCAGGAAGGCGAAATTCTGATGGATGGCCACGATCTGCGCGAATACACCCTGGCCTCACTGCGTAATCAGGTGGCCCTGGTTTCGCAAAACGTGCACCTGTTCAACGACACCATCGCCAACAATATTGCCTATGCGCGTGAGAGCGAATACAGCCGCGAGCAGATCGAAAAAGCGGCCGAAATGGCGTACGCGATGGACTTCATCAACAAGATGGAAAACGGCCTGGATACGGTGATCGGTGAAAACGGCGTCATGCTGTCCGGCGGCCAACGCCAGCGCATCGCCATCGCGCGCGCGCTGCTGCGTGACTGCCCGATCCTGATCCTGGATGAGGCGACCTCTGCGCTGGATACCGAGTCCGAGCGGGCCATTCAGGCCGCGCTGGACGAACTGCAGAAAGACCGAACTTCACTGGTGATCGCGCACCGTCTGTCGACCATTGAAAAGGCGGACGAGATCCTGGTGGTGGAAGACGGCCGCATCGTCGAACGCGGTGAGCACGCCGAGTTGCTTGAGCGGCAGGGCGCCTATGCGCAGCTGCACCGCATGCAGTTTGGTCAATAATGATTGAGCGCATCTGGTCCGGCGGTTCGCTGCTTTATCTGGCGCTATTGCCGCTCTCGTGGCTGTATGGCCTGTTCAGTTGGCTGATCCGCCTCAGTTACCGCTGCGGCCTGCGTAAAAGTTGGCGTTCGCCGGTGCCGGTCGTGGTGGTGGGTAATCTCACCGCCGGCGGCAACGGCAAAACGCCGATGGTGATCTGGCTGGTGGAGCACCTGCAGCAACGGGGCTACCGTGTTGGGGTGGTGTCGCGCGGCTACGGCGGCAAGTCGGCGGTCTATCCTCTGGTGCTGGGTCAGAATACGTCGACCCGCGAGGCGGGTGATGAGCCGGTGCTGATTTATCAGCGTACCGGGGCACCCGTGGCGATCGCGCCCAAGCGCACCGAGGCGGTGCAGGCTCTGCTGCAACAACAGCCGCTGGATGTGATCATCACCGACGACGGCTTGCAGCACTATGCTTTACAGCGTGACTTCGAGCTGGTGGTCATCGACGGTGTGCGTCGGTTCGGTAACGGCTGGTGGTTGCCGGCCGGGCCGATGCGCGAGCGCGCTGCGCGGCTTGGCAGTGTCGATGCGCGCGTCGCCAATGGCGGCGTGGCGCAGGCCGGGGAAATTGCCATGCGTCTGCAGGCGCGTGATGCGGTGAACCTGCTGAGCGGTGAACGTCGCCCGGTGGCCGAGCTGCCGCGCGTGGTGGCGATGGCGGGTATCGGCCATCCGCCGCGTTTCTTCGCGACGTTGGAAAAGTTGAACGTCGAAGTCGTGCAGGAAGTGGCGTTTGCCGATCATCAGGAATATCAGCAGGCGCAGCTGGCGGCGTTGGTTAATGCAGATCAAACGCTGTTGATGACGGAGAAGGACGCGGTGAAGTGTCGCGCCTTTGCCCAGCCCAATTGGTGGTATCTACCGGTTGATGCGGTGCTACCGTCCGCTCAGGCTGAGCAACTGCTGCAGGATATCGAGTCCCTGCTGTCTAAGTAATCTCAGGATGCCAGCGTGACAAGCCCCAAGGCTTGCGCGCAGGCTTCCAGCGAGCGCTGCTGGGTTTGCTGATACAGCGCCAGCTCGTCGATCACCTCACTGCCCAATGCTTGTTCAAACGCTGCCCGGCTTGACGCCGCATTGTACTGTGCATGGCGGCTGTCCCCCAGATTCGATTGGAAAATCCCCGCCGCGCTGACCGGCAGAAAATCTTCATATACCAGTGGCTGGAAGCGAACGTGTTCTTTATCGATCAGTTGCTCCAGGGTGCTGTGCTTATCCAGTGATTCTTTGGCCGCCAGGCCGCATTCGGTCGGGAAATAGCGGAACCAGGCCAGCTGTTGCTCGCGCAGCGTGGCGTAATCATCCGGAAACGCCCGGAAGTTTTCTTCCAGCAGCTGATAATAGCGTTCGGCATTTTTCTCGCTCGGCGGCGCCTGCAGCGCATCGTTGGTGGCCTTCAGCAGACGGTCGTAGAGTTCTCTTCCTTTAGTCGTCAGCGCCACACCGCGCTGTTCGATCTCGCCGAAGCGCGCGGTATGATGGCCGGCGACGACGCGGCCGTCATGCTCGACGAAATCGACGCGTTCTTCCAACGCCTTGAAGCTGGTCTGGCGCAGCAGGATCGCGCGACGGCGACGCGGCGGGCCCTCGATGACCGCCTTGGGCGTAATGCCGCGGGCGGGCATCGCCTGCTGAACGCGATCGATATCCAGCGTGCGCGGTGTCAGATGATTGATATGCGGCCCTTTAAACGCCACCACGTCGGCGATCAGGCGATGCTGATCGTGCAACTGCCGGTATTCTTCGGCGCTGACCGTCGCCTGGTTGTGCCAGCGGAAGGTTTCCAGCGCTTGTTCGACAAATTCTTGCGCCTGCACCTCATTCAGCCCGCCTTGCGCTTCCTGCAGCGCGATCAGTTCCAACGCGCGATCGGTAAAGATGCGGCGGCGCGCCAGCAAGCGCTCAGCCAGCTCACGCAGCGCGGGATCTTCTATCAGCTCCAGGCGCAGCAGGGAGGTAAACACGCGGAACGGACTGATTTGCAGGGCGTCTTCGTGTACGGCGCGAAAGGCGGTCGAGTGCACGGGAACGCCCGCCACCGACAGATCATAGTAACCGACCGGCGCCATGCCCATCACCCGGAACAGACGGCGCAGGGTGGCCAGTTCGTCCGCCGTGCCGACCCGGATCGCGCCGTGGCGCTCCATCGCAAGGCGTTCGATCTCGCCGGTGATTTGCAGTTGATGAGCCAGTGCGGCATCTTCGCGCAGAACCTGTCGGTTGGTTTCCGCCACCAGTTCCAGCAGATCGCCGTACAGCGGTACCTCCTTTTGGTACATGTCCGACATCGCGTGAGAGAATCTGGCGCGGATTTCATTAGGTGAAACGAACTGCTGGGCGGTCATGCGCATAGCTCCTTGATTCAGCATAATCTGAAAAATAGTGTTTTTAGCGGCAAAAGTGCTGGCGAAAAAGCCGTCTGCCTTGTTTTCCCCTCAAGTTTAGCCATCTGATTTGGGATTTGTTATAGACGTGGCAAGCATATTAGAGTTTTATGCGTTAGCTCTCATTTGCAGCGCACGGACGGACAAATGATGCCCCGGTGAGGAGGGGAATGCGATGGTTCGGCCGCGGCGAGCGTTAAATTAAGTCATGCATATTCAGAGGGATAAAAATAAATTCGGCGTATTTATGAATTTAATGCAATAAACCCCTTGTGCATTCACCATTTTTATGAGTAAATGCAAGTCGGCCTGTAATCCAGACCTATTTATGTTCGAGTTTAGAGTTAAGCAGTTCCTCCAAAAACGTTATCATCCGATTCCGCTTCAAAGACGAACCTTCTAAGTACCTCCCATAAGTAATGTTTCTGAAATGGCCGCAATTGCCTCTTATGGCAGATTTTGTAAATATATTTAAAGGTAAAAGTAATGTCTAAGAAGACGGGTCAAGTTAAGTGGTTCAACGAAAGCAAAGGTTTTGGTTTCATTGAGCAGCACGATGGCGGCAAAGATGTATTCGTACACTTCTCCGCAATCATGACCGACGGTTTCAAGACCCTGGCTGAAGGCCAGCGCGTCGAGTACACCATCCAGGACAGCCCGCGCGGGCCGGCTGCCGCCAACGTAGTTGCTCTGTAAGAAGACAGGGAACGCGTATAAAGAGATCTTAATACAACCATGGTGACGCTCAGCGCTGAGTCATGCGGAAGATATTAAGTTCAACAAGCCCGCCTTAGTGCGGGTTTTTTAATTTTTTGCTCACGAGAGGTTTGTTACGAAAAACTTTAGGATGGGCTGGTAGCGTCCAGACAATATAAAAAATGACGTTGTCAAGGATGCTCAAGTAAAAGGATATAAGTTATGTTTAAAAATACTGTGTTAAAAATGGGCCGTGTGAAATGGTTTAATCAGGCCGAAGGCTATGGTTTTATTTCACCGGTAGATGGCAGCGACGAAATCTATGTCAATCGCAACGCTATCGCCAACACCAAAAATAAGTCGTTGAACGAAGGTCAGAACGTTGAGTTCTCGATCTATCGCAGCTCGCATGGGCTGTCCGCGGCAGACGTTATCGCGTTCTGATCGCATCCTCCTTCCTCGCCAGTGCCGGTGTCGCCACCCGCAAGCACTGGCGAAGATAAATCCCGCGATATCCACTATTATCAGGCCATTGCCTACTCGCCACGGATATCAGGATGACCACCCCGACCATTTCCCTTACCGCCGCTCGCGCGCTGCACCTTGCCGCCCAGGGGCTGCTTTCTCCGCTTAAACGCCAGGCTCGGCCCGATGACGTCGTGAATGCGATCCAGCGCATGGGGTTGTTACAAATCGATACCATTAGCGTCGTTGCTCGCAGCCCGTATCTGGTGCTGTTCAGCCGTTTGGGAGCCTATCAGCCGGAGTGGCTTGAACAGGCGCTCGCCGGCCGCAAGCTGTTCGAGTATTGGGCGCACGAGGCCTGTTTCCTGCCGATCGAAGATTTTGGTCTGCTGCGCCACCGCATGCTGGCGCCGCATGATATGGGCTGGAAATACTCCGCCGACTGGGTGCAGCAGCACCAGGCCGCGATGGACAGCTTGCTGCGGCACATCGAACAACAGGGGCCGGTGCGCTCCGCGGATTTCAGCGCCGAGAAGAAGGGCAACAGCGGGTGGTGGGACTGGAAACCGGAGAAACGGCATCTGGAGATCCTGTTTACCGCCGGCAAACTGATGGTGGCCGAACGTCGCAACTTCCACCGGGTTTACGATCTGACCGAAAGGCTGCTGCCGGCCTGGGACGATGCGCGGCATGCGCTGCCCGTGGAACAGGCGCGCCGGCAGATGCTGTGCCGCACCTGCCGCTATCTGGGCATTTTCCGCGCCGAGTGGTTGGCGGACTACTATCGGCTGAAGCGCGTGGCGCCAAAAGCCTTGCTGGCAGCGCTGCAGGAGCAGGGCGAGATTATGCCGGTGCGGGTCGAGGGGCTGGAAGGGCCGTTTTATGTGCATGAATCACTGGCGGAACTGCTGCCGCTGGCGGAGCAGGGCAAACTCAAATCGGCGGTCACCAGCCTGTTGTCGCCTTTTGATCCGGTGGTGTGGGATCGTCGTCGGGCGCTGGAGCTGTTCAACTTTGACTATCGGCTGGAGTGTTACACGCCGAAAGAAAAACGCCGCTACGGTTACTTCACGTTGCCGGTGCTGCATCGGGGCGATCTGGTAGGGCGGATTGACGCCAAGGCTCACCGACGCCAGGGCATCTTCGAGATCATCAGTTTCCATGCGGAGCCGCAGGTGCGCTTCGGTAAACAGCGAACGCAGGATATCCGGCAAGCCATCGCGCGCACGGCTCATTGGCACGGCGCGCAACGCGTTGCGCTGGGCGACATTCCGGCGGCGTTGGCCGCTGAATGGGGAGCTGGCTGGGAAGTGGGATAACGAGCGACGCCGTCGGTGGGGTAAAACGAAGTTAAGCGCCGCTCGTTACAAAGGGGGCTCAGTGGCTGAAGTTAGCGAACAGAGCGATGATTTTATGCAGACGTTTGATCACGTATTACGGTCTTTTTTGTGATTTTAATCACAAAATTCTACGCCGTGTGGCGCCGCAGTTCAAGCCATTGCGCGGGCGCCATGAGGAAATATCGGCGGCTTGGCGCCGCCGATGATTAACCTGAGGCCGGGCGTTATGCTATCCTCACAGCCTTCCCAGATGACCTATCCCCTTGCGGAGGATGCATGGACCACCGTTTACTCGAAATCGTTGCCTGCCCGGTATGCAACGGCAAACTCTATTTCAATAAAGAAAACCAGGAGCTGGTGTGCAAAGCGGACGGGTTGGCTTACCCGCTGCGCGACGGCATTCCTGTGCTGTTGGAAAATGAAGCGCGTGCGCTGTCGCTGGACGAGAAGCACGCATGAGTTTTATCGCTATTATTCCCGCCCGCTACGCCTCAACCCGTTTGCCGGGCAAACCGCTGGCCGATATTCACGGCAAGCCGATGGTGGTGCACGTGATGGAACGCGCCCGTGAGTCCGGCGCCAGCCGCGTCATCGTGGCGACCGATCACCCTGAAGTTGCCAAAGCGGTAGAAGCCGCCGGCGGCGAAGTGTGCATGACCAGCCCGGATCACCATTCCGGCACTGAGCGTTTGGCGGAAGTGATCGCGCACTACGGCTTTGCCGACGACCAGATCATCGTTAACGTGCAGGGCGATGAGCCGCTGATCCCACCCGTTATCGTGCAGCAGGTGGCGGAAAACCTGGCGGGCAGCCAGGCCGGCATGGCGACGTTGGCGGTGCCGATCGACAGCGCCGAAGAGGCATTCAACCCCAATGCGGTGAAGGTCGTGATGGACGCGCAGGGTTACGCGCTCTACTTCTCGCGCGCCACCATTCCCTGGGATCGCGAGCGTTTCGCCGCGTCGAAGGAGAGCATCGGCGATAGCCTGCTGCGCCACATCGGCATCTATGCGTACCGCGCCGGTTTCGTGCGCCGCTACGTCAGCTGGGCGCCGAGCCAGTTGGAGCAGATCGAGCTGTTGGAACAGCTGCGCGTGCTGTGGTACGGTGAAAAAATCCACGTGGCGGTCGCGAAAGCGGTCCCGAGCGTGGGGGTCGATACGCCGGAAGATCTCCAGCGCGTGCGCGACAGCATTCAACCCTGAGCCTGATTTCGTCGGCGCGGCGCGCAACGCGCCGACGATGCAATACCTCCCATTATTGATCCCCGTTTTGTTGATCTGCGTTGAAGAATTTTTCCGCTCACCGTTCGATGATGTTACGCATACCCCCTTATTAGCCTGAGGTGAATGCCTTATGGAGCAGTTACGCGCCGAACTGAGCATCGTGCTGGGTGAGTCCGTCAGCCGGCTGGAACGGGTGAGCGAACAGCCTTATGCGCACATGTATTCACTGTACGATCGCCAGGGCAACGCCATCCCGCTGATGGCGAAAAGCTTTATCTGCCAGGGCATCGCCCAGCAGGAGGCGTACAAGCTGTCGATGCTGGCGCGCGACGGGGATATCCGCCTGCCCACGGTGTACGGCGTGGTATGCACCCACCAGGCGCCGTATACGGAAATCCTGCTGATCGAGCGTCTGCGCGGCGTGTCGGCCGAAGCGCCAACGCGTTCGCCGGATCGCTGGAACATGTTGATGGAGCAGATCGTTGACGGGATGTTGGCCTGGCACCGCATCGACAGCCATGGCAGCGTCGGCACCGTTGACAGTACGCAGGAGAATGACTGGTTTTGCTGGTATCAACAGCGGGTCGAAGTGCTGTGGGCGACGGTGGTCAATCTCACCACCCCACAGCTGACCATGGCAGATCGGCGTTTGCTGTATCGCACGCGCGAAGCGCTGACCCATTTCTTCGTCGGTTTCGACGATCCCTGCGTCCTGGTGCACGGTAACCTGTCGCTGCGCAGCATGTTGAAAGATCCCAAAAGCGATCAGCTGTTGGCGATGCTTAATCCCGGTGTGGTGCTGTGGGCGCCGCGCGAATACGATCTTTTCCGCCTCTGCGAAGCGGGCATGCCCAGCCAACTGTTGTTCAGCTATCTGCAGCGGGCGCCGGTCGCCGACGCTTTCCTGGCGCGGCGCTGGCTGTACGTGGTGTGGGAAGCGGTAGGGCGTTTGATCCATACCGGCAAGCTGGAGCGGCAGCCGTTCGACTATGCGTCGCAACAGCTGCTGCCCTGGCTGGCCGGTTGAACGGGGCCTTACTCGGCGCCGGCGCTATCCACGCCTTTCAGCCGTTGCCACAGGCTGCCCAGCGTTTCATACCAGGCGCGCTCGGTATGGCCGAGGAACATGGACGACGGCGTGGCGCGATCCCAGATATTCAGCGGCGAGTCGATCGCCAATTGGTTGGCCGGGGCCGGGATCGGGTGCAGGCCCTTAGCCTCGAAGAAACGCATGGCGCGCGGCAGATGGTTGGCGGAAGTCACCAGAAGGAAGGGGTGTTCGCCGACCAACTTGGCTACCTGAGCGGCTTCTTCCTCGGTATCGCGCGGTTCCCCCAGGATCACCATGTCGCTGCGCGGCACGCCCAGGCTTTCCGCTACCAGCGCTGCCGTGGCGGCGTTGCTCTGCATGCGTCCGCCGGGCGCGCCGGTAAACACCATCCTGGCGCCAGGGTGCGCCAGATAGAGCCGCACGCCCTCCGTCACGCGCGGCAGACTGTTGCCGAGCAGGTTCGAGCTGGGTGCCCAGTCGGGATTGTAGGTATAGCCTCCGCCCAACACCACGATGTAGCTGACCGCATCGTTGCCGCGATATGTCTGGTATTCGGCTTCGATCGGCCGCAGCAGGCGGTCGGCCACCGGTTGCAGGCTGAAAAGCAGTAAAAACAGCCAGCTCAGCGTGAAAATCGTCTTACCGCTTTTTTGCCAGCGGGTGAACCACAGCAGCAGCAGCGCCAGCCCCATCAGCAGCATCAACAGCGGCAGCGGCATCAGCAGAGCGCCAAAGAACTTTTTCAGGTTGAACAGCATCGAAAATCAGATCCTTTTGAGTGAAAAAACGGCATCCAGGCATAAACAGGCCGCAAGAAGATACATTCTAAGCCAGTCTGTGCCAAAATAGCAGGTTTGAATGGGCGTGCGCTTTGCCGCCGACAAGACTGAGATCAGCGGAGCCGTTGTCCATGCAGGATCGTAATTTTGACGATATTGCTGAAAAATTTGCGCGTAATATTTACGGCACCACGAAAGGAAAAATCCGCCAGGCGGTGGTTTGGCAGGATCTGACCGGGCTGCTGGCCCAGTTGCCGCAGCGGCCGCTGCGCATCCTTGATGCCGGGGGCGGTGAAGGCCATATGGCTTGCCAACTGGCAGAATTAGGACATCAGGTGTTGTTGTGCGATCTTTCTGGTGAGATGATCCAGCGCGCCGCGCAGCTGGCGGAGCAGAAAGGTGTGAGCCAGAACATGCAATTCGTACAAAGTTCTGCGCAGGATATCGCTCAACATTTGGAACAGCCGGTTGATCTGATATTGTTTCATGCAGTGCTTGAATGGATCGCTGAACCCGTGGCGGCGCTGCAGGCGTTGTGCGATTGTCTGACGCCGGGCGGCGCGCTGTCGCTGATGTTCTTCAACGCCAACGGTCTCTTGATGCGTAACGTGGTGTTGGGTAACTTCCAATTGGTGGATCCCGAGGTCAGACGGCGCCGCAAGCGTTCGCTGTCGCCGCAATATCCGCACGATCCGCTATTGGTCTACGGCTGGCTGGAACAGCTGGGCATGCGCATCAGCGGCAAAACCGGCGTGCGGGTGTTCCACGACTATCTGCAGAGCAGACAGCTGCAAACCCAAAAATTTGAAGAGTTACTGGCGCTTGAACAGCACTATTGCCGGCAGGAGCCGTACGTGAGTTTGGGGCGCTATATTCACGTCATGGCGCATAAACCAAACCTGAAGGACGAACTATGAGTGAATTTTCCCAGACAGTACCCGAACTGGTCGCCTGGGCACGGAAAAATGATTTCTCTATTTCGCTCCCTACGGAGCGTCTCGCATTTCTGCTCGCTATCGCCACCCTGAATGGCGAACGGCTGGACGGCGAGATGAGCGAAGGTGAGCTGGTTGATGCATTTCGCCATGTCAGCAAGGGTTTTGAACAGACGCATGAAACGGTGGCGATGCGCGCCAACAATGCGATCAACGACATGGTGCGCCAGCGCCTGTTGAACCGCTTTACCAGCGAACTGGCGGACGGTAACGCGATTTACCGCCTGACGCCGCTGGGTATCGGCATTACCGATTACTATATTCGCCAACGCGAATTCTCCACGCTGCGTCTGTCGATGCAGCTGTCGATCGTGGCGCAGGAACTGAAGCGCGCCGCCGATGCCGCCGACGAGGGCGGCGACGATTTCCATTGGCACCGCAACGTGTTCGCGCCGTTGAAATATTCGGTGGCGGAAATCTTCGACAGCATCGACATGACGCAACGCGTGATGGACGAGCAGCAGCAGAGCGTGAAAAATGACATCGCGGCGCTGCTGAGCAAAGACTGGCGGGCGGCGATCTCCAGCTGCGAAATGCTGCTGTCGGAAACCTCAGGCACCCTGCGCGAACTGCAGGATACGCTGGATGCGGCGGGCGATAAGCTGCAGGCCAACCTGCTGCGCATCCAGGACGCGACCCTCGGCAACGTGGAGCTGGGCTTCGTCGACAAGCTGGTGTTCGATCTGCAGAGCAAGCTGGATCGCATCATCAGCTGGGGTCAACAGGCGATCGACCTGTGGATCGGCTACGATCGCCACGTACACAAATTTATCCGTACCGCTATCGATATGGATAAAAACCGCGTGTTCGCCCAACGCTTGCGCCAGTCGGTGCAAACCTATTTCGACCACCCGTGGGCGCTGACCCATGCCAATGCCGATCGTTTGCTGGACATGCGCGACGAAGAACTGGCGTTGCGCAGCGAGGAAGTGACCGGGGAACTGCCGCCGGATCTGGAGTTCGAAGAGTTCAGCGAGATTCGCGAACAGCTGGCGGCGATGATCGAAGAGGCGTTGAAGGTGTACCAGGAACAGCAGATGCCGCTCAACCTTGCAGCGGTGATGCGCGATTACCTGGCGCAATATCCGCGTGCGCGTCATTTCGACGTGGCACGTTTAGTGGTCGACCAGGCAGTGCGCCTCGGTGTGGCTGAAGCAGATTTCTCAGGGTTGCCGGCGGAATGGCAGGCAATCAATGATTACGGAGCCAAGGTCCAGGCCCATGTCATCGACAAATATTGAACAAGTAATGCCAGTCAAGCTGGCCAAAGCGTTGTCCAACTCGCTGTTCCCGGCGCTGGACAGCCAACTGCGCGCGGGTCGTCACATCGGTATCGATGAGCTGGACAACCACGCCTTTTTAATGGATTTCCAGGATGAGCTGGAAGAGTTTTACAACCGTTACAGCGTCGAGCTGATTCGGGCGCCGGAAGGTTTCTTCTATTTGCGCCCGCGCTCCACCACGCTGATCCCGCGTTCGGTGCTGTCCGAGCTGGATATGATGGTCGGCAAGATCTTGTGTTACCTGTATCTCAGCCCCGAGCGCCTGGCGCATGAAGGCATTTTCAGCCATCAGGAGCTGTACGATGAACTGCTGAGCCTGGCGGATGAGAACAAGCTGCTCAAGTTCGTCAACCAGCGCTCTACCGGTTCGGATCTCGATCGGCAGAAGCTGCACGAGAAGGTGCGCACCTCGCTCAACCGCCTGCGCCGCCTCGGCATGGTCTATTTCATGGGCAATGACAGCAGCAAGTTCCGCATTACCGAGGCGGTGTTCCGCTTCGGCGCCGACGTGCGCAGCGGCGACGATCCGCGTGAAGCGCAGCTGCGCATGATTCGCGACGGCGAGGCGATGCCGGTTGAAACCAGCCTGTCGCTTAACGATGAGAATGACGCTGAGGATCAGCAGGTTGATAACGCTCCTGACGGTGCAGAGGATGAACAGGAATGATTGAACGCGGTAAATTTCGCTCGCTGACGCTGGTTAACTGGAACGGCTTCTTTGCCCGCACCTTTGATCTCGATGAGCTGGTGACCACGCTGTCCGGCGGGAACGGGGCGGGGAAATCCACCACCATGGCGGCCTTCGTCACCGCACTGATCCCCGATCTGACGCTGCTGCACTTCCGTAACACCACCGAAGCGGGTGCCACCAGCGGTTCGCGCGACAAGGGCCTGCACGGCAAGCTGCGCGCCGGCGTATGTTACTCCACCCTCGACGTCGTCAACTCGCGCCACCAGCGCGTGGTGGTTGGCGTGCGTCTGCAGCAGGTGGCGGGACGCGATCGCAAGGTCGATATCAAACCTTTCACCATCCAGGGCCTGCCGACCGCGGTACAGCCGACTGAATTGCTGACCCAGACCGTGGGTGAGCGCCAGGCGCGCGTGCTGTCGCTGCAAGAGTTGAAAGAGCGCGTGGAAGAGATGGAAGGCGTGCAGTTCAAGCAGTTCAACTCGATCACCGATTACCACTCGCTGATGTTCGATCTGGGCGTGATCCCAAAACGCCTGCGTTCGTCCGCCGATCGCAGCAAATTCTATCGTCTGATTGAAGCGTCGCTGTACGGCGGCATCTCCAGCGCCATCACCCGCTCGCTGCGCGACTACCTGTTGCCGGAAAACAGCGGCGTGCGCAAGGCGTTCCAGGACATGGAAGCGGCGCTGCGCGAAAACCGCATGACGCTGGAAGCGATCCGCGTTACCCAGTCGGATCGCGACCTGTTCAAGCATTTGATCTCCGAGGCCACCTCCTATGTGGCGGCGGACTATATGCGCCACGCCAACGAACGCCGCATCCACCTGGACGGGGCGCTGGCGCTGCGCAGCGATCTGTTGGGCAGCCGCAAGCAGCTGGCCGCCGAACAGTATCGCCATGTGGAAATGGCGCGTGAGCTGAGCGAGCAGAGCGGCGCCGAATCCGATCTGGAAACCGATTACCAGGCCGCCAGCGACCACCTGAACCTGGTGCAGACGGCGATGCGTCAGCAGGAGAAGATCGAACGCTATGAAGCCGATCTGGAAGAGCTGACCTACCGCCTGGAAGAGCAGAACGAAGTGGTGGCCGAGGCGAGCGAGCAGCAGGCCGAGAACGAAGCGCGCGCCGAAGCGGCCGAGCTGGAAGTGGACGAGCTGAAGAGCCAGCTGGCCGACTACCAGCAGGCGCTTGACGTGCAGCAGACCCGCGCCATTCAGTACCAACAGGCGCTGCAGGCGTTGGAGCGCGCGCGCGCGCTGTGCCAACTGCCGGACCTGACCGCCGACAACGCCGAACAGTGGCTGGACACCTTCCAGGCTCGTGAGCAGGAGGCGACCGAAGCGCTGCTGATGCTGGAGCAAAAGCTGAGCGTGGCCGACGCCGCGCACGGCCAGTTCGAGCAGGCCTATCAGCTGGTGGGTAAAATCGCCGGCCAGGTCAGCCGCAGCGAAGCCTGGCAGTGCGCGCGCGAATTGCTGCGCGACTGGCCTTCGCAGCAACACCTCGCCGAGCGCGTTCAGCCGCTGCGACTGCGCCTGAGCGAACTGGAACAGCGCCTGCGCTCGCAGCAGGACGCCGAGCGGCTGCTGCAAGAATTTTGCAAACGCCATGGTCAGGAGTACCAGCCGGACGATCTCGACATGCTGCAGCAGGAGCTGGAAGAGCGCCTGGAAGCGCTGTCGCAGAACGTCAGCGAAGCCGGTGAACGCCGCATGGAGATGCGCCAGGAGCTGGAGCAGATCCAGCAGCGCATCCGTGAGCTGACGGCGCGCGCACCGGTGTGGCTGGCGGCGCAGGACGCCCTGAGCCAGCTCAGCGATCAGAGCGGAGAGCCGCTGGAAAATAGCCAGCAGGTGACCGAATACATGCAGCAGCTGCTGGAGCGCGAGCGTGAAACCACCGTCGAGCGCGACGAAGTGGCGGCCCGCAAGCGCGAAGTGGAAGCGCAGATCGAACGTCTCAGCCAGCCGGGCGGCGCGGAAGATCAACGCCTGGTCACCTTGGCCGAACGTTTCGGCGGCGTGTTGCTGTCGGAAATTTACGATGACGTCACCATCGACGACGCGCCTTACTTCTCGGCGCTGTACGGCCCTTCGCGCCACGCCATCGTGGTGCCGGATCTGTCGCTGGTGCGCGAGATGCTGGAAGGGCTGGAGGATTGCCCGGAAGATCTTTACCTGATCGAAGGGGATCCGCAGTCGTTCGATGACAGCGTATTCGCCGTCGAAGAGCAGGACAAAGCGGTGGTGGTGAAGATCGCCGATCGCCAGTGGCGTTATTCCCGCTACCCGGAAGTGCCGTTGTTCGGCCGCGCGGCGCGCGAAAACCGTCTGGAAGTGCTGCATGCCGAGCGTGAAACGCTGGCGGAGCGCTATGCCACGCTGTCGTTCGACGTGCAGAAAACCCAGCGTTCGCATCAGGCCTTCAGCCGCTTTATCGGCACCCATCTGGCGGTGGCGTTCGACGCTGACCCGGAAGCGGAGATCCGCAATCTGAACGCCCGTCGCGGCGAGATCGAGCGTGCGCTGAACAATCACGAAGCGCAGAATCAGCAGCAGCGCCAGCAGTACGATCAGGCCAAAGAGGGCATTTCCGCGCTCAACCGCCTGATGCCGCTGGTGTCGGTGCTGAACGATGAAACGCTGCAGGACCGCGTCGACGAGATCCGTGAAGAGCTGGAAGAAGCGCAGGACGCCGCGCGCCACATTCAACAGCACGGGGTGTCGCTGACCAAACTGGAGCCGCTGCTGTCGGTGCTGCAGAGCGATCCGCAGCAGCATGAACAGCTGCAGCAGGACTACGCGCAGGCGCAAAGCGTGCAGCGTCAGGCCAAACAGCAGGCGTTCGCGTTGACAGAAGTGGTGCAGCGTCGCGCGCACTTCAGCTATACCGACTCCGCCGGCATGCAGAATGCCAACAACGATCTCAACGACAAGCTGCGCCAGCGTCTGGAACAGGCGGAAGCCGAACGCGCCCGCGCCCGTGAGCAGCTGCGTCAATATCAAACCCAGTTCACCCAATACAGTCAGGTGCTGGCCTCGCTGAAAAGCTCGTATGACGCCAAGCGCGACATGCTGAAAGAGCTGAGCCAGGAGCTGGTGGATATCGGCGTGCAGGCCGACGCCAACGCGGAAGCGCGCGCGCGTCAGCGCCGCGACGAGCTGCATGCGGCGCTGAGCAACAACCGCGCTCGCCGCAATCAGTTGGAGAAACAGCTGACCTTCTGCGAAGCCGAAATGGATGGCCTGCAGAAGAAACTGCGCAAGCTGGAACGCGACTACCATCAGCTGCGCGAGCAGGTGGTGACCGCCAAGGCGGGCTGGTGCGCGGTGATGCGTCTGGTGAAAGACAACGGCGTGGAACGCCGCCTGCACCGCCGCGAGCTGGCGTATATGGATGGCGACGAGCTGCGCTCGATGTCGGATAAGGCGCTCGGCGCGCTGCGTCTGGCGGTGGCGGACAACGAACACCTGCGCGACGTGCTGCGTCTGTCGGAAGATCCGAAGCGGCCGGAGCGTAAGATTCAGTTCTATATTGCGGTGTACCAACACCTGCGCGAACGTATCCGCCAGGACATCATCCGTACCGATGATCCGGTCGAGGCCATCGAGCAGATGGAGATTGAGCTGGGCCGTCTGACCGAAGAACTGACCGCGCGCGAGCAGAAGCTGGCGATCAGTTCGAAAAGCGTGGCCAACATCATTCGCAAAACCATTCAGCGCGAGCAGAACCGCATTCGCATGCTGAACCAGGGGTTGCAGGCCGTTGCTTTCGGCCAGGTGAAGAGCGTCCGTCTGAACGTCAACGTGCGCGAAGCGCACGCCACCCTGCTGGACGTGCTCTCCGAGCAACAGGAACAGCATCAGGATCTGTTCAACAGCAACCGCCTGACCTTCTCCGAAGCGTTGGCCAAGCTGTATCAGCGTCTGAATCCGCAGATCGATATGGGGCAGCGCACGCCGCAGACCATCGGTGAGGAGTTGCTGGACTACCGCAACTACCTGGAGATGGAAGTGGAAGTGTACCGTGGCTCCGACGGCTGGCTGCGTGCGGAAAGCGGCGCCTTGTCTACCGGTGAAGCCATCGGTACCGGGATGTCAATTCTGGTGATGGTGGTGCAGAGCTGGGAAGAAGAATCCCGCCGCCTGCGCGGTAAAGACATCTCGCCATGTCGCTTGCTGTTCCTCGATGAAGCGGCGCGTCTGGATGCCAAATCGATCGCCACGCTGTTCGAGTTATGTGACCGTCTGGAGATGCAGCTGATTATCGCGGCGCCGGAAAACATCAGTCCTGAGAAGGGCACCACCTATAAACTGGTGCGTAAGGTGTTCCAGAACCACGAGCATGTGCACGTGGTGGGGCTGCGCGGTTTCGCCAGCGAGCCGCCGGCGCTGGGCACTGCGCCGGTCGAAACGCCGTAACGCAGAAAAACGCCCTAAAAATCTGAAAATAGCCGCCGCAGGGTGGCTATTTTTTTGTGCGCGTGGATGATAGTCCTGCTTTTTTATCCGTTGAAAAGCGGTTAGTTTAATCAGATAAACAGTAATTCGACGTCCGCAGGGCGAAACGGCCTTTCTGTTTGTATACTGAAGCTATATGCAGTTTTTTGACGTTTTTTTTGTGAGCATACAGGGGGCAAGGGATGTTGCTTAAAAAGGGAAACTCTCTACGACGTTTGGCGCTGAGTGGCGCTATCGCCTGTAGTCTTGTGTCGTCGTTTTCCGCATTGGCCACCGTAACGGCGTTACCGGTGGCATCAGCAGGCATGTCCGTTGCGCAGAGCCGTTCTGAACTGCTGGCCGCGTTGCCGCGCGGCATGGATCTGCACTACCTTTCCACGCTGGCGCCGCTGTATGCGGCGAATCATATGCAGCCGATGTGGCAGGATCGCGAGGCCGTTCAGCAGTTTCAACAGCAGCTGGCCGAGCTGGCGATGTCCGGCGTGCAGCCGCAGTTCACCCAATGGGTGAAGATGTTGACCAATCCGGCGCTCAATGACGTAGGCCGCGATGTGGTGCTGTCCGATGCGATGCTGGGCTATTTGCAGTTCGTGTCCGCTATCGGCGCCAACGGCACCAGTTGGCTGTACAGCAATATTCCCTACAAGCTTAGCTTGCCGCCCACTGCGGTGATCAACCAATGGCAGCTGGCGGTGCGTCAGGCGCGCACGCTGAGCTACGTGAATTCGCTCGCGCCGCAGCACCCGCAATACGCCAAGATGCATCAGGCGCTGCGCGATATGCTGGCGGATAACCGCCCCTGGCCGCAGGTGGGCAGCGGCCCGAGCCTGCGCCCAGGACAAATGAGCAACGATATTCCTGCGCTGCGTGAGATCCTGACGCGCACCGGCATGTTGGCCGCTTCGGCACCGGAGGCCGAGCCGGAGCCGGCGGTCGTCTCGGCGAAGAGCAATGAGCCTGATGACGGCGGGCTGACGGTAGACGAAGAGAAGGGGCGTGTGACGGTCAGTCCGTCGGCGGCGCCAGTGACGGAGTTGACCGCTGAACAGACGCCGCCGCAGGTCGGCAGCGTGGTGAGCGACAACCTCTACACCAACGAGCTGGTGGAGGGCGTCAAACGTTTCCAGAAATGGCAGGGGCTGACGGCGGACGGCGTGATCGGCGTGCGCACTCGCGAGTGGCTCAACGTGTCACCGAAAACCCGCGCCGCGCTGCTGGCGCTGAATATCCAACGTCTGCGAATTTTACCGGGGCATGTCGGCACCGGCATTATGGTGAATATTCCCAACTACTCGCTGACCTACTACCAGAACGGCAACGAAGTGCTGTCCTCCCGCGTTATCGTCGGGCGGCCGAGCCGCAAGACACCGCTGATGAGCAGCGCGTTGAACAACGTGGTGGTCAACCCGCCTTGGAACGTACCGACTACGCTGGTGCGTGAGGATATCGTGCCGAAGGCGATGCGCGACGGTAACTATTTCCAGAAACACGGCTATACCGTGCTGTCGGGTTGGAGCAACGATGCGGAGGTGATCAACCCGGCGATGATCGACTGGAGCATGGTCTCTGCGCGCAACTTCCCGTATCGTGTGCGCCAGGCGCCGGGTGCCACCAACTCGCTGGGGCGTTTCAAGTTCAATATGCCGAGTTCGGACGCGATCTACCTGCACGATACCCCGAACCACAGCCTGTTCCAGAAAGACATTCGCGCGCTCAGCTCCGGCTGCGTGCGGGTGAACAAGGCTTCCGATTTGGCGAATATGCTGCTGCAGGATGCCGGCTGGAACAATAGCCGCGTTTCCTCCACGCTGAAAGAAGGGAATACCACTTATGTGAATATTCGCCAGCGTATTCCCGTAAAACTGTATTATCTGACCGCCTGGGTTTCGGATGACGGCCAACCGCAATTCCGTACAGATATTTACAATTATGATAATACGGTGAGATCGGGCGCACAAATTTTAGCTCAGGCCAAAAAATTAATGCAGTAAATGCAGTAATTATAAATAAATAACGGTCAGAATGTTTGGCTATACCGCAGGCCCTCTTACCTGGGGGCCTGTAAACCTAGGCGTATCGCGGGTTGACTCAGCATACGCAGGCGGTTATGGTTCGGACAGTGCGCTGCTTTGTGCATTTATTTTGACATTCTTGCCGGGTTTAACAGAGTCATGGACAAAATTGATCATCATCGCCGTAAATGGCTGGCGCTAGGCGGCGCAGCTATGGGCATAGCGCTGCTTCCAGGGCAGGCGTTTGCCAGTCTTTCCACCGCTCGACCGCGTATTTTAGTGTTGAATAACCTGAATACCGGTGAATCTATTAAAGCCGAGTTCTTTGACGGCAAAGGCTACAATAAAGAAGAGTTGGTTCGGCTAAATCATCTGTTCCGCGATTATCGCGCCAACAAGGTTAAATCGATCGATCCCAGTTTGTTTGATCACCTCTATCGCCTGCAGGGGCTGCTGGGTACCAGCAAGCCGGTGCAGCTGATCTCCGGTTACCGTTCCGTAGATACCAACAACGAATTGCGCGCGCACAGCCGTGGTGTGGCCAAGCACAGCTACCATACCAAGGGCCAGGCGATGGATTTCCATATTGAAGGTATCCAATTGAGTAATATCCGTAAAGCGGCGTTAAAAATGCGCGCTGGTGGTGTAGGATATTACCCACGTAGCAACTTCGTGCACATCGATACCGGCCCGGTTCGGAGCTGGTAATCGCGGTGCCCTCAGTGAATAACGCCGCTCCTTGCGGAGGCGGCGTTATTGTCGTTGGAGCCTTATGAAATACCATCTTATTCCCGTTACCGCTTTTAGCCAGAATTGCAGCCTGATCTGGTGTGAAAACACGCAGCAGGCGGCGTTGGTCGATCCCGGCGGCGAAGCGGAAAAAATCAAAGCGGAAGTGGCGAAGCAGGGTGTGACAATCACGCAGATTTTGCTGACGCACGGCCATTTGGATCACGTCGGCGCGGCGGCGGAGCTGGCGGAACATTATCAGGTGCCGATTTACGGCCCGGATAAAGAGGACGCTTTTTGGCTGGATGGTTTGCCGGCGCAGAGCCGGATGTTCGGGCTGGAAGAGTGTGCGCCGCTGACCCCGACCCGTTGGTTGTCGGAAGGCGATGAGATGCAGGTGGGCGAGATGAAGCTCAAGGTGTTGCATTGTCCTGGGCACACACCGGGCCACATCGTCTTTATCAATGAGCAGGCGCGTTTGGCGCTGGTGGGTGATGTGCTGTTTAACGGCGGCGTGGGGCGCAGCGACTTCCCGCGCGGTGACCATCAGGCGCTGATCGCCTCTATTCGCACCAAGCTGTTGCCGTTAGGCGACGACATGCGCTTTATTCCCGGCCACGGTCCAATGTCGACCTTCGGTCACGAGCGCCAGACCAACCCGTTCCTGCGCGAAGAGCCGGCGGTGTGGTAACGATCATTTCCCGGCAGAAATAATTAAGGGGCGCATAGCGCGCCCCTTCAAACTGGTGGCTTTCGCCGACGCGCTTAGAGCACGGCGACGATGGCTTCACACAGCGGCGCCATATTGTCCGGCGTCATGCCCGCCACGTTCACCCGACCCGAGTTCACAGCGTAAACGCCAAACTCTTCACGCAGACGCAGCACCTGCTCTTTGGTCAGGCCGCTGAACGAGAACATGCCGTTCTGCTGGATGATGAAGCTGAAGTCCTGCTGCGCGCCTTTCTCCTGCAGGGTGTTCACAAACAGCTGACGCATGCGGTGAATGCGTTGGCGCATATCGGTCAGCTCTTGTTCCCACATCGCGCGCAGCGCATCGTTGCCCAGAATAGTGGCGACAACGGCGGCGCCGTGTGACGGCGGGTTGGAGTAGTTGGCGCGAATGGCCGCTTTCACCTGGCTGAAGGCGCGATCGGCGGTTTCGGCATCGGCGGCTACAATAGTGCAAGCGCCGACGCGTTCATTGTACAGACCGAAGTTTTTCGAATAGGAACTGGCGACGATCAGTTCTTTATGTTTGGCGGCGAAAATACGCAGGCCCTGCGCATCTTCTTCCAGGCCGTTGGCGAAGCCCTGATAAGCGAAGTCGAACAGCGGCAACCACCCGTTGGCGACGGAAAGTTCAGCCAGCTGCGCCCACTGTTCCGGCGTTGGATCGATACCGGTCGGGTTATGGCAGCAGCCGTGGAACAGCACGACATCGCCGGCCTGCGCCTGTTTCAGGCTGTTCAGCAGGCCGTCAAAATCCAACGCGTGGTTGGCGGCGTCATAGTAGGCGTATTCCAGCACTTCCAGGCCCACGGCGCTAAAGACGTTCTTGTGGTTCGGCCAGCTTGGGTTGCTGATCCAGATGCGTTTGGCGCTGGTCTGGTTGGCGATAAAGTCTGCCGCCACGCGCAGGCCGCCGGTGCCGCCAGGCGTCTGTGCGGTGCGCGCGCGGCGATCGGCGACGATCGGGCTCTCTTTACCGAACAGCAGCTCTTGCGTGCAGCTGGCGAACGCCGGGATGCCCTCAATGCCGAGATAGTTTTTGGTGGTCTCATTTTCCAACAGATACTGTTCAGCTTTCTTTACGCTGGTCAGCACCGGGGTTTTACCGGTTTCGTCTTTATAAACGCCAATGCCTAAATTGATTTTATTCGGGCGGGCGTCGGCGCGGAAAATGTCGGTCAGGCCCAGGATCGGGTCGGCGGGTGCGGCGGTGATTTTTTCAAACATGTCAGGTGCTTCCAAATCTCGGAGTTAAGCAGACAGAAGCATCAGGGTAGCGCCAGTTATCGGCTTTGCCAACCGTTTGCGATAAAAACACCGCGATCTTATGAACGTGAAGGATTCGACAGAAAAAATGATGGGGAAGGGGGAATCGGCAGGATAAAAAGTTACCGGCTGATACAAACAAAAACAGGGCCGAAGCCCTGTTTTTTTAACTTAGTCGACGGTGAACCGCCGATAAGCGAGACAACTTAGAACTGGTATACCAAACCAACGCCTACGATATCGTCAGTTGCGATGCCGGTTGCTTTGGTGAAGTCGTTGTCATCCAGCAGGTTGATTTTGTAATCAACATAGGTGGACATGTTTTTGTTGAAGTAGTAAGTGGTACCAACAGAAACATATTTAACCAGATCTTGGTCAGAACCCACGCCTGGGACGTTCAGGTTTTTACCCTTAGACTGCAGGTAAGACACTTCTGGGCGCAGACCGAAGTCGAACTGATACTGAGCAGTCACTTCGAAGTTCTGAGTTTTGCTAGCGAAGCCGCCGCAGTTTTCAGTCGCTGCGCAAGTGTTGGTGAAGTTACCGCCACCGAACGGAGTCATGTTACGGGTTTCTGCATACATTGCCGCCAGGTAGACGTTGTTGGCGTCATATTTCGCGCCCACGGTCCATGCGTCAGCCTTGTCGCCACGCTCGTTTGAACGCAGTTTCTGGTCGTCGGTACGGTTGGAAGAAGCGTATGCAGCGCCGAAGCTTACGCCTTCGCCGATGTCATAAGTAGAGGAAATGCCCCAGCCGTCGCCGTTTTGTTTTTTGACGTCACGGCCGTCGTTCTGGTTTTTGCCCTGGTATTGCAGAGCGAAGTTCAGACCGTCAACCAGACCGAAGAAGTTGTTGTTACGATAGGTCGCAACGCCGTTGGTACGGCCGGTCATGAAGTTGTCGGAGTAGGTGTAAGTATCGCCACCGAACTCTGGCAGCATATCGGTCCAGCCTTCCACGTCGTACAGTACGCCGTAGTTACGGCCGTAGTCGAAGGAGCCGTAGTCAGCGAATTTCAGACCGGCGAAGCCCAGACGGGTTTTGGTGCCTTCGGTGCCCTGAGATTCGGCGTGGTTGGACTGAACGTTGTATTCCCACTGGCCGTAACCGGTCAGTTGGTCAGTAATCTGGGTTTCACCTTTGAAGCCGAAACGAACATAGGTCTGATCGCCGTCATTACCTTTGTCTTTGGAGAAGTAGTGCAGACCGTCAACTTTGCCGTACAGATCCAGCTTGTTGCCGTCTTTGTTGTAGATTTCAGCTGCGTTTGCTGCACCAGCAGCCAACAGAGCCGGGATTACCACTGCAAGAATGTTGCGCTTCATCATTATTACCCTCATTGGTGTTATTCGGACACCTTTGCCACTGCCGCCAATAATCCTTTGGGAACTATTGTTGATAGATTGGTGTCGTCCTGTGTCTGAACGCAGTGTTCCATTCACAGGCGGGTTAATCTAGGACGAAAATGATACCAATGTCCCAATCAGGTTGCAAAAGGAAAGTATGTGTAACCAAATGTAATTTTTCGGGAACTTTGTGACGTGCGTCAATATTAAAAAATGCGAAAGGCCAGCGATGCTGGCCTTTGTTTTGTAACGAAATCGTTTAAAAAACGTGTGATCGTATAAATTAGAAGCTTGCGTTACGCGGCGTGCGCGGGAATGGAATCACATCGCGCACGTTTTGCACGCCGGTGACATAGGCGATTAAACGTTCAAAGCCCAGGCCGAAACCGGAATGCGGCACGGTGCCGTACCGGCGCAGATCGCGATACCACCAGTAGTCTTCTTTATTCAGCCCCATCTCTTCCAGACGCTGATCGAGCACGTCGAGGCGTTCTTCACGCTGCGAGCCGCCGATGATTTCGCCGATGCCCGGCGCCAGCACGTCCATGGCCGCGACGGTCTTGCCGTCTTCGTTCATGCGCATGTAGAACGCTTTGATGTCTTTCGGGTAGTTTTTCACCACCACCGGTGCCTGGAAGTGTTTCTCCGCCAGGTAACGTTCATGCTCGGAAGAGAGATCGATGCCCCAGGAAACCGGGTTTTCGAAGGTTTGGCCCGAAGCCAGCAGGATCTCAATGGCGTCGGTGTAGTCCACCTGGGCGAAATCGGAAGACACGAAGCGCTCCAGACGAGCGATAGCGTCTTTATCCACGCGCTCGGCGAAGAATTTCAGATCGTCGGCACGTTCATCCAGCACCGCCTGGAACACATACTTCAGCATGCTTTCGGCCAGGCCGGCGACGTCGTCCAGCGTAGCGAAGGCCACTTCCGGTTCGATCATCCAGAACTCCGCCAGGTGGCGGCTAGTGTTGGAGTTTTCGGCGCGGAAGGTTGGGCCGAAGGTGTAAACCTTCGACAGCGCGCAAGCGTAGGTTTCGCCGTTCAGCTGGCCGGAAACGGTGAGGAAGGCTTCCTTACCGAAGAAGTCTTCGCTGAAATCGACGGTGCCTTTGTCGGTGCGCGGCAGGTTTTCCAGATCCAGCGTGGACACGCGGAACATCTCGCCGGCGCCTTCGGTATCGGAGGCGGTGATCAGCGGAGTAGAGACCCAGAAATACCCATTTTCATGGAAGAAGCGGTGGATCGCCTGCGCCAGAGTATGACGTACGCGCGCCACGGCGCCGATCAGGTTGGTGCGCGGGCGCAGGTGAGCCACTTCGCGCAGGTATTCGATGCTGTGGCGCTTGGCCGCCATCGGGTAAGTGTCCGGATCGTCGACCCAGCCGACCACGTTGATCGCGGTAGCCTGCAGTTCGAAGCTCTGGCCTTCGCCCGGTGAAGCGACGACTTTGCCGGTGACTTCAACCGAACAACCGGTGGTCAGATGCAGCACTTCATCCTGATAATTCGGCAGAGAATTATTAACGACGGCCTGTAACGGATCAAAGCAGGAACCGTCATAGACGGCCAGGAAGGAGATACCAGCTTTTGAATCTCTCCGGGTACGTACCCAGCCGCGTACGGTGACTTCACTGTCAACCGCAGCACGACCTTGCAGTACGTCGACTACAGGCACTACGCTCATAGATTTCTCTCTTTAATAATTTGGTTTAGAAATAGCTTACAACCCAAGAATATGGGGGTAATGGCTATGTTACTTGCCGCGGTGCAGAGCACAAGCAGAAATCATCGGATTGGCGCAACATTTATCGCGGCTGACTGAAAAGAGGGCGTTCGGGATAAAAACAAAAAAGCCGGCGCGTAAATCGGGCCGGCTTTCTTTCTCTCTATATAATAGAGAAGGTTCAACTGGCTTTCTTCACCAGCGGCAGATCGAAGGCCTTGCGCAAGGCCCGCACGAATGCCTGGTCCTGGCAGATGGTCTTGCCGGGGCTGTCGGAGAGCTTAGCCACCGGTTTGCCTTTGCATTCGACCAGCTTGATCACGATATTCAACGGTTTAACGCCCGGAATATCACAGGTCAGGCGCGTGCCGATACCGAAGCTGAGATTGATGCGCTGATAGAAGTGGCGATAGAGCGCCAGCGCTTTTTCCAGATCCAGGTTGTCCGAGAACACCAGCGTTTTGCTCATGGGGTCGATGCCCAGTTTCTGATAGTGGGCAATGGCTTTCTCACCCCACTCGACGGGATCGCCCGAATCGTGGCGCAGCCCCTGATAACGCTCGGCGAACTGCGGGCCGAAGTCGCGCAGGAAAGCATCCATGGTAATGCAGTCGGTGAGCGCGATGCCAAGCTGATCCGGGTATTCATCCAGCCAGGCCTGCAATGCGGCGCGCTGGCTGTTGGCCAGCACCGGGCTTATCTGCTGATGCGCCTGGAACCATTCATGCGCCTGCGTGCCGACCGGCGCCAGGCCGAGCTGATGCGCCAGATCGTAATTGCTGGTGCCCGACAGGTACGGGAATTCGGCCTGCAAGGTGCTGACGATGGCCTGTTGTACGCCCTGGGAGAAACGGCGACGGGTGCCGAAGTCCATCAGCTTGAAGCGTGAAAGATCCAAATCGCCCGCCAGCGTCTTGAACTGCGCCAACTTGGTTTGCAGGTGGGCTACCGCCTGTTCCGGCGTCGCCAGCGGAGAACGCCGGCGGTGCACCACTTCGCTGATCACCGCCAGCAGCGGCACTTCCCACATGATCACTTCACGCCACGGCCCGGCGATGCGGATTTGCAGCTTGCCGTCGCGGTTGTTGATGGTCACCTGCTGCGGATCGTATCGGAACGTGCGCAGCCAGCTCAGGTAATCTTGACGGAAGAAAGGCAGGCCCGAAAGGTAAGCGAATTCGGCGTCGGTCAGCGCCAGCTGGCTCATCAGGGCGACCTGCGCGCGGATCTCGTCGGCATATTCGCCCAGCAGTTCGTCGCCGCGGCAGCGGAATTCCGCCGCCACGCTGATCGCGGGATAGCGATGGAACACTGCTTGCTGCATATGAAGCTTGTAAGCATCGGTATCAAGCAGTGATGTCAAAATCGGGGAAGCGTATTGAGTCATAGCGCGTTACAGCATCCTCGTCAGGCGCGTGTCCAAATCCGGATAATCATAAAAGTGGGGGTGGAGTATACCCGGATTATCCTGTTATTGAAGCTGCATCACACCATAAATCACCGAAGCGGGTCGAGGATTAAACGTGCCTTTATGGCGGGCTGGCGACGGCGGCGGGGGAAAAAAGCCAGATATGCCTGTAAGGTGAATGACTTAGCCTAATTAGTCATAAAAATTATAATGTTAATTATTTTAAACAACAAATCAGATAAACCCGGCCTGGGTGTGCACGCTGACCCGATCCTTGCCGTTCTTTTTGCAAAAATAGAGCGCTTCGTCCGCCTGTTTGATCGCCGCCTGCAGCGCAGTGAACGCGTTGACCGGCGCAATGCCGCAGCTGGTGGTGAAACGCACTTGCCGCCCGTCGGTCAGATTCAGCGTCAGGCGATGGGTGCGGGCGCGCAATTGCTCCATGATGTCCCGCGCGTTGTCCAACGAACAGTTGCCCAGCAGCACCGCGAACTCTTCGCCACCGTAGCGGCAGAAGATGTCGCTGGCGCGAAACGCGCGTTGCAACAGATGGCCGAATTCCACCAGCGCCCGGTCACCGACATCGTGGCCGTAGCTGTCGTTGAGCTGTTTGAAGTTGTCGATATCGATCAGGCAAAAGGCCTGCGGGTAGCTACCGTCGCCCAATAGCTGGCATTCGAGGAAGAATTTACGGCGGTTATAAATGTTGGTGAGCGGATCGAGGAAGGAAGAGGCCTCAAGTTCTTTAATCAGCAGCTGTTTCTCGCTTTCCAGCGAGACCTTGTCCAACTGATATTGTCTGAGCTGCTGAATGGCGTCGCTGATGGCGATCAGTTCCCGGCTGTAGAAGGCGTCGTTGCGATCGATATTCATCTCGCCGCGCGACAGCCGCACGATATTGTTGTGGGTTTTGGTCAACCAGCGGTTGATGTTGGTGCAGAACACCAGCGCCGGCAAAATGAACAGCAGCACCCCCAGACCGGCGAGCGCGATCATGCCGTAAATGGTGGTCTGGCTGTCATAAATCTTGTGACGCGAAGCGACGGTTTCCAGCTCGAAGCTGCGTTGATACAGCGTTTGAGAAAGCCCGCTCAACTCGTCGACATAGCGCGAGATCAGCGCGGCGGGGTAGGGCTTTTGGGTATTGATGGCGGTGTATAGCCCATCGGTAATCTGCTTGAGGCGTTCGGTAGACACCTGGCTGAGCAACTGATTGACGATGCTGGTGGTTTGCACGTCGTCGTAGTTGAGCTTCATGAAGATCAACCGGGTGCTCAGCGCGTTCAGGACGCCGGTCAACTGAATGGACTTCAGATAGGCGTCTTTGCGATCGAGCGGGCTGACGTTGACGTCGATAATCTGATCGCTTAACTCCGTCAGCGACATATTCAGCCGGTTGTTGAGGCGAATGGCCTCGAGAAACATAAAGGAGTCGGTATCCACCATTCGGGTATCGTAGGTGTAGCGGTAATAGCTCTTGCTGGTTTGCGAGATGTAATAGGCGCTGTTGATGTTGAACAGGTTGGCGTTGGCGTTGTTGACCTGCGAAAGCTGCAGGTTGTCGTTATCCAGCAACTGTTCCATCAGGCCGATCATCGACAGCGCGGCGATTTTTTGCCGCACACCCAGCTCCCTGGCGACCGTGTCGTTCAGATGCTCGCGGATCCGGGCGATTTTCTCGCGCGCCACCCGATCGGCGGCCAGACACTGCGCGCGAGTGATTTGCGGATCGATCAGGCTCAAGCGTTTGAGACGGTGAGCCTGCAGCGAAGCCTGAAAGGCCTCGGAGATTTCTTTGGCGCGATCGATCTTATACAGGTTGAGCTGGTTATCGCGGTACTCGGTATGGGCTTCGAGCAGTTCCTCGACGATGAACAGCGAGAAGGAGGTCATCAGGCACAGGGTGAAAAAATAGATAGCGTATTTGATTTTCATAGTGCGAGTCATCCCTGAGCCTGATTCGGCAATTATACCATCATGCCGCCTGTGCCGCCTCAACAATGCCGGAGCGCCGCGAAGGCGGTTTTTTAGCATTAAATGCTGATTTTTATTTAGCCATTGGTCACCCGCGCTGCCATCTGGTGGGTGAACTATGATTTGCCTCTGATTTCTTTATCGCGCTTGCCCGGCGGATCTGGGCTTTTCAGCCAGCTGTGATACAGTTTATTCACAATCAGGTTCGCCGAGCGCCGCAGGGGAAATCTCCAGCGACGGCGCGGAGGAGAAGAGCGACCTGGCACCTATAACTCACTGAGACGTTTAAGGGTTTTTATGACACAACAGCCACAGGCAAAATATCGCCACGATTATCGCGCGCCCGATTACACCACGACCGACATCGATTTGGACTTCAGTCTGGACGCGGAAACCACGCGCGTGACCGCCGTCAGTAAAATCAAACGTCAGGGCGCAGCCGACGCACCGCTGGTGCTGGATGGTGAAGATCTCACGCTGGTGAGCATTCAGGTCGACGGTCAACCGTGGAGCGCCTATCGTCAGCAGGATAACCAGCTGATCGTCGAAGCGTTGCCAGCACAATTCACTCTGACCATCGTCAACGATATTCACCCGGCGAAAAACACCGCGCTGGAAGGGCTGTATCTGTCCGGCGATGCGCTGTGCACGCAATGCGAAGCCGAAGGCTTCCATCATATTACCTATTACCAGGATCGCCCGGACGTGCTGGCGCGCTTTACCACCCGCATCGTGGCCGACAAGGCGCGCTATCCGTTCCTGCTGTCGAACGGCAACCGTATTGGCCAGGGTGAATTGGCCGATGGTCGCCACTGGGTGCAATGGCAGGATCCGTTCCCGAAACCTTGCTACCTGTTCGCATTGGTGGCGGGGGACTTCGACGTGCTGCGCGACAGTTTCACCACCCGTTCCGGCCGTAAGGTCGCGCTGGAGCTGTTTGTCGATCGCGGTAACCTGGATCGCGCCGACTGGGCGATGACCTCGTTGAAAAACTCGATGAAGTGGGACGAGACCCGCTTCGGTCTGGAATACGATCTCGACATTTATATGATCGTGGCGGTCGATTTCTTCAATATGGGCGCGATGGAGAACAAAGGGTTAAATATCTTTAACTCCAAATACGTGTTGGCGAAGGCGGAAACCGCCACCGACAAAGATTACCTGAACATCGAAGCAGTGATTGGCCACGAATACTTCCACAACTGGACCGGCAACCGCGTCACCTGCCGCGACTGGTTCCAGCTCAGCCTGAAAGAGGGGCTGACGGTGTTCCGCGATCAAGAGTTCAGTTCCGATCTGGGCTCGCGTTCGGTCAACCGTATCGATAACGTGCGCGTGATGCGCGGCGCGCAGTTCGCCGAAGACGCCAGCCCGATGGCGCATGCCATTCGTCCGGATAAAGTCATCGAGATGAACAACTTTTACACCCTGACGGTGTATGAGAAAGGTTCTGAAGTGATCCGCATGATGCACACCCTGCTGGGGGAAGAGAACTTCCAGAAAGGGATGCAGCTCTATTTCGAACGCCACGACGGCAGCGCCGCCACCTGCGATGACTTCGTACAGGCGATGGAGGACGCGTCCAACGTGGATCTGTCGCGCTTCCGCCGTTGGTATAGCCAGTCCGGCACGCCGCTGTTGACGGTGCGCGACGAGTACGATGCGGAAACTCAGCAATATCGCCTGCATGTCAGCCAGAAAACCCCGCCGACCGCCGATCAGCCTGAGAAGTTGCCGCTGCATATCCCGCTGGATATCGAGCTGTACGACAGCGAAGGTAACGTCATCGCGCTGCAGAAGGGCGGCCTGCCGGTCAACAACGTGCTGAACGTCACCGAAGCGGAGCAGACCTTCGTGTTCGACGGCGTGGCGCACAAGCCGGTGCCGTCGCTGCTGCGTGAATTCTCTGCGCCGGTGAAACTGGATTATCCGTACAGCGATCAGCAACTGACCTTCCTGATGCAGCACGCGCGCAATGAGTTTGCGCGTTGGGATGCGGCGCAGAGCCTGCTTGCGACCTACATCAAACTGAACGTGGCGCGGCACCAGCAGAAGCAGCCGTTGTCGCTGCCGCTGCACGTGGCCGACGCGTTCCGTGCGGTGTTGCTGAACGAGACGCTGGATCCGGCGCTGGCGGCGCAGATCCTGACGCTGCCGTCGGAGAACGAAATCGCTGAACTGTTCGCCACCATCGATCCGGAAGCGATCGCCGCGGTGCACGAAGCGATCGTTCGCTGCCTGGCGCGGGAGTTGGCCGATGAGTGGCTGGCGGTGTATCACGCCAACAAGACCGACGGCTACCGCGTGGAGCACGCCGACATCGCCAAGCGCGCCTTGCGCAATGTGTGCCTGGGTTATCTGGCGTTCGGCGAAGATGCGGCGCTGGCGGACCAACTGGTGAGCGAACAGTATCGCCAGGCGGATAACATGACCGACTCGCTGGCGGCGCTGTCCGCTGCGGTTGCGGCCCAGTTGCCGTGTCGCGATGCGCTGTTGGCGGCGTTCGACGAGCGCTGGCATCAGGATGGCCTGGTGATGGACAAATGGTTCGTGCTGCAGGGGAGCAGCCCGTCGGCGGATGTGTTGAGCAAGGTGCGTGCGCTGCTGCAACACCGCTCGTTCAGCCTGAGCAACCCGAACCGCACCCGCTCGCTGATCGGCGGCTTCGCTTCAGGCAATCCGGCGGCGTTCCATGCGGCGGATGGCAGCGGTTATCAATTCCTGGTGGAGATCCTCAGCGATCTCAACCAGCGCAACCCGCAGATCGCCGCGCGCCTGATCGAACCGCTGATTCGCCTGAAGCGTTACGACGCCGGTCGCCAGGCGCTGATGCGCAAAGCGTTGGAACAGCTGAAAGGGTTGGAAAACCTGTCCGGCGATCTGTACGAGAAGATCAGCAAGGCGCTCGACGCCTAATCTTCTCACCGTGAATACCCAAAGGGACGGCCTGCGCCGTCCCTTTTTTCGTTCAATTCGCCGCCTGGCGTGGGCTGGCCGCGGTGACCGGCGGCGATAACACCCGCTCCAGCACTTCAGCTTCCAGTTCCGCCAGCCTGGCCGAGCCTTTGCGGCGTGGCCGCGGCAGATCGATGCTCAGATCCAGTCCGATGTGGCCCTCTTCAATCAGGATCACCCGATCCGCCAGCGCGATGGCTTCGCTGACGTCGTGCGTCACCAGCAGTACGGTAAAACCGTGCTGTTGCCACAGCGATTCTATCAGCCCTTGCATCTCGATGCGCGTCAGGGCATCCAGCGCCCCGAGCGGTTCGTCCAGCAGCAGCAGGCGGGGGCGGTGGATCAACGCGCGCGCCAGGGCGACCCGCTGCTTTTGTCCGCCGGACAGCGCCGCCGGCCAGTCGCGGGCGCGATCCGCCAAACCGACCGCGGCCAGCGCCTGCAGCGCCGCGTCGCGCCAGTGGCCGCGCAGCCCCAGACCCACGTTGTCGATCACCGTTTTCCACGGCAACAGGCGAGCATCCTGAAACATCAGCCGGGTATCCTCTTTGGCGGCGGCAAGCGGCGCATTGCCGCTGAGCAGCGCGCCGCTGCTGGCCTGTTCCAGGCCGGCCAACAGACGCAGCAGGGTGCTCTTGCCGCAGCCGCTGCGGCCGACCACCGCCACGAACTGCCCGGCAGAGATGCGTAGCTGAATGTTATCCAGCACGGTGCGGTTGCCGTAACGTTTGCCGATGGACTCCAGCGTCACCGGCGTGCCTTGCGCAAGGCGAGCGGGAAGGGTCATAGCGCTTCTCCCTGTTTCAGTTGATAGGCCGGATGCCAGCGCAGCCAGACGCGTTCCAGCAGTTGTGCGCCCACGTCCGCCAGCTTGCCGAGCAGGGCGTACAGCACGATCGCCACCACCACCACGTCGGTTTGCAGAAATTCACGCGCGTTCATCGCCAGATAACCGATGCCGGAGTTGGCCGAGATGGTTTCGGCGACGATCAGCGTCAACCACATGAACCCGAGGGCGAAACGCACGCCGACCATAATCGACGGCAACGCGCCCGGCAGCACCACCTGCGTGAACAGGCGAAAACCGCTCAGACCGTAGCTGCGCGCCATCTCCAGCAGGCCGCGATCGATGTTTTTGATGCCGTGATAGGTATTGAGATAAATCGGGAACAACGTGCCGAGCGCCACCAGAAAGATCTTGGCGGATTCATCGATGCCGAACCACAGGATCACCAGTGGGATTAGCGCCAGGTGCGGCACGTTGCGGATCATTTGCACCGAACTGTCCAACAGGCGTTCACCCCAGCGCGACAGCCCGGTAATAAAGCCGAGAATCAGTCCGATGCTGCCGCCGATGGCGAAGCCTAACAACGCACGCTGGCTGCTGATGCTCAGGTGCTGCCACAGTTCGCCGCTTTGGCTCAGGCGCCAGAAGGCGGCCAGCACCGCACTCGGCGCCGGCAAAATGCGGTTGGACAGCCAGCCGGTTTCGACGGCGACTTGCCAGATGATCACCAGCGCCAGCGGCAGCGCCCAAGGGGCCAGCCGGTACAGGATGCGTTGCGCGTTCTTTGCCATCGGGGCGCTCCTCAGCTCTGCGACACTTTTTGCGGAACATAGATGTTGGCCACCACTTCGCCCTGCGGGCGCACCGGTTGAAGGCGCGCGGGCGTTTCCTCCTGCGCCAGATCGAGGTGCGGAAACAGCAGTTCGCCGACGCGGTAGGCCTCTTCCAGATGCGGATAGCCGGAGAGAATAAAGGTGTCGATGCCCAGATCGGCGTATTCCTGCATGCGCGCCGCGACCGTCGGGCCATCGCCCACCAGCGCGGTGCCGGCGCCGCCGCGCACCAGGCCGATGCCGGCCCACAGGTTCGGGCTGATCTCCAGATTATCCTTCTTGCCGCCGTGCAGCGCCGCCATGCGCCGTTGGCCGACGGAGTCGAAGCGCGCAAAGGCCTGCTGCGCGTTGGCGATGGTTTCCTCATCGAGGTGAGCGATCAGCCGATCGGCGGCGCGCCAGGCTTCTTCGGTGGTTTCCCGCACGATGACGTGCAGACGGATGCCGAAGCGTACCTGCCGGCCCTTCGCCGCCGCTTTGGCGCGCACCTCTTCGATCTTCTCTTTGACCTGTGCCGGTGGCTCTCCCCAGGTGAGGTACATTTCTACCTGCTCGGCGGCCAGATCCTGCGCGGCGGCGGAGGATCCGCCGAAATAGAGCGGCGGGCGCGGTTGCTGCACCGGCGGGAACAGCAGTTTGGCGCCTTTCACCTGAATATGCTTGCCGTGGAAATCGACGGTTTCACCTTCCAGCACCCGGCGCCAGATATGAGTGAACTCGGTCGAGGCCTCGTAACGCTCTTCATGACTGAGATGCAACCCCTCCGCCGCCAGCTCTTCCGGATCGCCGCCGGTGACCAGATTGAACAGGGCGCGCCCGTTGGACAGGCGATCCAGCGTCGCCGCCTGACGCGCCGCCAGCGTAGGGGAGATGATACCCGGCCGCAGCGCGACCAAAAATTTCAGCCGCTGGGTGACCGGGATCAGCGAGGCGGCCACCAGCCAGGAGTCTTCGCAAGAGCGACCGGTGGGGATCAGCACGCCGCCGAATCCCAGCCGGTCCGCCGCTTGGGCGATTTGTTGCAAGTAACCGTGATCGACGCTGCGAGCGCCCTGTGCGCTGCCAAGATAGTGGCCGTCGCCGTGGGTGGGTAAAAACCAGAAAACGTTCAGGCTCATCGTCAATGCTCTCCCGTATTTATTGCGCGCTTGGGCGCCAGATGCGTTGCGAGATGTCGACCTTCACCGGCACCAGCCGGTTGGCGTAAAACAGGTCGGCGGTTTGCTGCTGCGCGGCGATCGTATGCGCATCGAGCGGTGTGATGGCGGTCGGGGGACGGTGATCCAGATAGCTGGCGATCACCGGTTCCGGCAGCCCCATGGCGTTGGCCAGCAAGGTCACGCTTTGCGCCCGGTCGCTGCGGGTGAGCGCATCGGCCTGGGTCAGCACCGTCAGGACCTGGCTGATAAAGGCGCCATTGGCTTCGACATAAGGGCGCGCCGCCAGATAGAAGGAACCGGTCTGGTTCAGATCGGTGCCGTCGCCGAGCACCCGCACGCCGCCCTGCAGCAGCGCGGCGGAATAATAAGGATCCCAGATAGCCCAGGCATCGACGTTGCCCTGCTGGAATGCGGCGCGCGCATCGGCGGGGGTCAGGTAGGCGGGTTGGATATCCGTAAATTTCAGGCCGGCCTTTTGCAGCGATCGCAGCAGCAGGTTGTGTGAGCTGGATCCTTTCTGAAATGCGACCTTATGGCCTTTCAGATCGGCGACGGTTTTGATCGGGCTGTTTTCCGGCACCAGGATCACTTCCGCCTTCGGTTTGGGCGGCTCAACGCCGACATACAGCAGGTCCGCCCCGGCGGCCTGCGCGAAGATCGGCGGAATATCACCGGTGCTGCCCAGATCGATGCTGCCGACGTTCAAGGCTTCCAGCATCTGCGGGCCGGCGGGAAATTCAATCCAGCTGATGCGGGTGGCGGGGAAGCGCTCCTCCAGCAGCCGGTGGCTTTTCGCCAGCACCAGACTCACCGATCCTTTCTGGTAACCGATGCGAAATTGCGCCGGATCCTGCGCGACGGCGGCGTTGGCCCAGACCAGCGACAGCAGGCCGGTGAAGGCCGCTGCGTTCAGCCAACGTCGCAAAGCGTTGCGTTGTTTCATTCAGGCTCTCCTTTTCCAGGCATTTCAGGCGGTTTGACGCGCCGTCAGCGGCGAGGCGACGCGCAGCGCGGGCGGTTTGCGGCGCCCAAGCGCCAGATAGAAACTGGCGAGCGCTTCTTCCAACCGGGCGGCCACGGCGTCGGTGAGCGTGGCGCTTTCGCCGGTCAGCTGGATCTGACTGTCGTCGGCGAACACGCCGTGCAGCACCTCTTGCGCTTTGAGCGCCGCCAGCACCGGTTTCAGCGCATAGTCCACCGCCAGCATGTGACCGACAGAACCGCCGGTCGCCAGCGGCAGCACCACTTTATGGTCCAGCGCGCGTTCCGGCAGCAGGTCCAGCAGGGTTTTCAGCGCGCCGGAGAACGACGCTTTATAAACCGGTGTGGAAATCAGCAGGCCGTCGGCCTGCGCCAGCTGGTCGGCAAACGCCTTGATCGCCGGACTGTTGAAGTTGGCGTACAGCAGATCTTCGGCATCGAAGTCGTGCAGGGTATAGGCCGTCACCTCCACCCCTTGTTGCCGCAGCCAGTTCTGACTCAGCGAGAGCAGCGCGGCGGAACGTGATGGGATGCGTGGGCTACCGGCCAGTGATATAACGCGCATTGCCACTCCTTATAACTAAAAGTTAGGTTTAATTAGAAAATTAATGGGAAGTGTTTTAAACCTACCAGCAACCGGGCGCGTTTTTTAAATCTCATTTTTTGATTTGGATATGCGTAAAAGCGGATTGGCGCCGATTTGGCGATGAAGAGGGAAAACGATTGCGTAAAAACGGCTTTTTTTGCCTTTAATCAATTCCAATTAGGCGGGGGATACCGGATAATACGCCCCCGGTTTGCAACCGGGAAATCAGGAGAGTCCATGTACTACCCCCTCATCAGGAAAGCGTTGTTCCAGCTCGATCCGGAGCGCGCGCACGAAGTGACCTTTCGTCAGCTCAGCCGTATTACCGGCACCCCATTAGCGTTTCTTGTCCGTCAGTCCGTGCCGACCAAACCGGTCAGCTGCATGGGGCTGTCGTTTAAAAACCCGCTGGGATTGGCCGCCGGTCTGGATAAAAACGGCGAATGCATCGATGCGTTCGGCGCGATGGGCTTCGGCCATGTGGAAGTCGGCACCGTGACGCCGCGTCCGCAACCGGGCAACGACAAGCCGCGCTTGTTCCGCGTGGTTGAGGCGGAAGGCCTGATTAACCGCATGGGGTTCAATAACCATGGTGTGGACAATCTGGTTGAAAACGTTAAGAAATCCCATTTCGGCGGCATTCTTGGGATCAATATCGGCAAGAATAAAGACACGCCGGTCGAGCAGGGCAAAGACGATTATTTGATCTGCATGGATAAAGTTTATCCGTATGCCGGATATATCGCGATTAACATCTCTTCACCGAATACGCCGGGGTTACGATCCTTACAGTATGGCGAAGCGTTGGACGATCTTTTGGCTGCGATTAAAAATAAGCAGCAGGAATTACATGCGCGCCATCACAAATATGTGCCGGTGGCGGTAAAGATCGCGCCGGATCTTTCTGAAGAAGAATTGATCCAAATTGCCGATAGCCTGGTGCGGCATAATATCGATGGCGTGATCGCCACCAATACCACGTTGGATCGAAAATTGATCCAAGGGCTGAATTACTGCGAACAAGCGGGCGGGTTAAGTGGGCGTCCGTTGCAATCACGCAGCACCGAAGTGATCCGTCGCCTCTCCACCGAACTGCAAGGGCGTCTGCCGATTATCGGCGTAGGCGGCATCGATTCGCTGACGGCGGCGCGCGAAAAAATGGAGGCCGGCGCGAGCCTGCTGCAAATTTATTCCGGATTTATCTATCACGGCCCGCGTTTGATTAAAGATATCGTTACCCATATCTAATATTTTTCCTCTCATTTTATTCCGGGGGTTTATTTCTGCCCCCGGCTCGTCTATATTTTGTTCGTTAGCTTAAATATCGTTCGCGGAATTATCCGATGTTTAAGCTATTTCATCGGTGATAAAATCGCCTTTTAGGGTGAGTGCGGCGTTGGCATGGGCAGCGAGAAGGATACGAAATGAAGATAAAACCTGACGATAATTGGCGTTGGTATTTTGATGCCGAACACGATCGGCTAATGCTGGATTTAGCTAATGGTATGATCTTTCGTTCACGTTTCCCGGCCAAAATGTTAACGCCGGACGCCTTCGATGAATGCGCTTTTTGCGTGGATGACGCCGCCCTTTATTTCACCTATGAAGAACAGTGCAAGCAGGTCAAGCTGAGCCATGAACAGCGCGCCGAGCTGGTGTTGAATGCGCTGGTCGCCTACCGCTTCCTGAAACCGCTGATGCCGAAGAGCTGGCATTTCTCGCAGCAGCACTACCCGTTGCAGCCGAAAAACGGCGAGCTGGCGGCGGTGAAAGTGATGGAAAGCGGCGCGGAAGCGCGCCTGCTGGTGGTCGAGGCCGGGGATAACGCCAGCCTGTGCCTGCTGGCGCAAAATCAGCTGACGGTCGCCGGCCGCACCATGGTCTTGGGTGACGCCATCAAGGTGATGCACGATCGGCTGAAACCTTGCGCGCAGGATGAAAGCGCCGCCCCGGCTTACGACAGGGCGGTATAAGGCGGATTACGCCAACGTCAAATCAGTTTTCGGGATGCAGCTGCAGCACAGGATGGTGCCGTTGTCGCCCAGCGCGCTTTTCTTCAGGGGCGCGACTTCACCGCTCAGCAATGTAATGCGGCAGCTGCCGCAAATCCCGGCGCGGCACGAGTAAGGCACGCGAATGCCTTGCTGTTCCAGTTGTTCGAGCAGGATCTGCTGGTTATTGCCGGTAAATACCTTTCCTTCATATTCGATCGTGACGCTGTGCGCGCTGTCCTGCGGCGCCTGCACGCTCTCCACCACTTTACCTGCGCCATAAGGGCGCGGCGGCTTGGTTGACAAGACTTCCACCGTATCGCCCACGCGAATGATGCCGCTGTTGCGCGCGATCATATTCTGGCCGAAATCGATGTCGCCGTTGTCGGCGGAGCGGAATTTTTGCAGCGTGCTGAGCGGTTCGCCGCTCGGGTGCTTGCGGCCACGCTCGGTGCTGACGGTGGTGAGCACGCAGCGGCTGCAGGGTTTCACCAGATCGAACATCACATCGCCGACGCGGATCACCTGCCAGCCGTCTTCAGCCCAGGCGGTAGCGCCGCTCACCACCAGATTGGGGCGGAACTGTTCCAGCTTGATGCTGCCGGGGCAACGCTGCTGCAGGTCGTTGAACGAGGCTTGGTTAATCAGCAGATAAGGGTAGCCGTCGGCAAACGTCAGCGGGATTTCAGGGTGTTTCTTGACCCGGCGGGTCAGCTCCGGCCCCAGCCAGCGCAGCTGCACGTCGCGCTGGAAGTAGCCGCTCAGCCAGCGGTTGATCTCATCCGGCGCGATCAGCGCGGTGAAATGGTTGCCCCACACCTCGGTCGGCTGCGGCGTGGCTGCGAAGTCGCTGAAGCGAATGGCGGCGCTTTCACCGTCCGGCGCGGTCAGAAACAGCCCGTCCGGCAACAGCGCCGGCGTGAACAACACCATCTGCGGATATTGGCGCGCGGTAATAAAGGTGCCGTCCGGTTCGGTGATCATAAAGTTGCGGTCAAAGGCCAGACCGCTGCTGCCGACCTGGGCGTAGGAAAGCTGCAAGCCGCGCAGTGATTTAACCGGATGGACGTAGAGTCTGGAAAGCGTGATCACCCTTATCTCCGTGCGATGATTAAATAGAAGGGAGCAACTTTATGACAAGCGGTGCGGATTAGCTATAATGCGCAACAATTTTCTTTTTGGTGATAAGTACGATATGAACTCTCTGTTTGCCAGCACGGCGCGTGGATTGGAAGAACTGTTAAAAAGCGAGCTGGAAACGCTTGGCGCTCACGACTGCAAAGTGGTGCAGGGCGGGGTACATTTTCAGGGTGACGATCGTCTTCTGTACCAAAGCCTGCTGTGGAGCCGCCTGGCTTCGCGCATTTTGTTGCCGCTGAACGAATTCCGCGTGCACAGCGACCTGGATCTGTACCTCGGCGTGCAGGCGATTGACTGGCCGAGCATTTTTGGCGTGGATAAAACCTTCGCCGTGCATTTCAGCGGCGTGAACGAAGAGATCCGCAACAGCCAGTATGGCGCGCTGAAGGTGAAAGACGCCATCGTTGACAGCTTCACCCGTAAGCTCGACCAACGCCCGACGGTTGCCAAACAGCAGCCGGACATTCGCGTTAACGTCTTTCTGCAACGCGATATGGCCAGCGTGGCGCTCGATCTGAGCGGCGAAGGCCTGCACCAGCGCGGCTACCGCGATCTCACCGGCCAGGCGCCGTTGAAGGAAAACCTGGCGGCCGCCATCGTGTTGCGTTCCGGCTGGCAGCCGGGCACGCCGATGCTCGATCCGATGTGCGGCTCCGGCACGCTGTTGATCGAAGCGGCGATGATCGCCGCCGATCGCGCGCCGGGCCTGCACCGTCAACACTGGGGCTTCAGCGCCTGGAATGGTCACAACGCCGAACTGTGGCGTGAAGTCACCACCGAAGCGCAGGTGCGCGCGCGTCGCGGCCTGCAGGAAACTACCTCTCGCTTCTTCGGTTCCGATATCGATCGTCGGGTGATTGAGATGGCGCGCGGCAACGCCCGCCGCGCCGGCGTCGCCGAGCTGATCACCTTCAACGTCGGCGACGTCGCGCGCTTGACCAACCCGCTGCCGGAAGGCCCGCACGGCACGGTGATCAGCAACCCGCCGTACGGCGAGCGTCTGGAAAGCGAACCGGCGCTGATCGCGCTGCACAACATGCTGGGGCGCGTGATGAAAAGCGCCTTCGGCGGTTGGCAGCTGTCGCTGTTCAGCGCCTCGCCGGAGCTGTTGAGCTGCCTGCAGCTGCGCGCCGAGCGCCAGTTTAAGGCGAAGAACGGCCCGCTGGAGTGCGTGCAGAAAAACTATCAGCTGGCGGCAAGCCCGGCCGGCAATGCTACCGGCGGCGTGCAGGTGGCGGAAGATTTCGCCAACCGTCTGCGCAAGAATTTGAAGAAGCTCGACAAGTGGGCGAAGCAACAAGGCATCGAATGCTACCGCCTGTACGATGCCGATCTGCCAGAATACAACGTCGCGGTGGATCGTTACGGCAGCAAGGTGGTGGTGCAGGAGTATGCGCCGCCGAAAACCGTCGATGCGCAGAAGGCGCGTCAGCGCCTGTTCGATGTGATCAACGCGACGCTGGCGGTGCTGGAATTGCCGTCGAATCAGCTGATCCTGAAAACCCGCGAGCGGCAGAAGGGCAAAAACCAGTACGAGAAACTGGCGCAGAAGGGCGAGTTCTTGCTGGTGGAAGAGTATAACGCCAAGCTGTGGGTCAACCTGACCGACTATCTCGATACCGGCCTGTTCCTCGATCACCGCATTGCGCGCCGTATGCTGGGCGAGATGAGCGGCGGCAAGGACTTCCTCAACCTGTTCGCCTATACCGGCACCGCCAGCGTGCATGCTGGGCTGGGCGGCGCGCGCAGCACCACCACGGTGGACATGTCGCGCACCTACCTGGAATGGGCGGAGAAGAACCTGCGCGCCAACGGCCTGACCGGCCGCCAGCATCGGCTGATCCAGGCCGATTGCCTGTCGTGGCTGAGCAATGCCAATGAACAGTTCGACGTGATCTTCATCGATCCGCCGACGTTCTCCAACTCCAAACGGATGGAGAACACCTTTGACGTCCAGCGCGATCACCTAGCGCTGATGAAAGATTTGAAACGGTTGCTGCGCCGCAACGGGACCATCATGTTCTCGAACAACAAGCGCGGTTTCCAAATGGATATGGCAGGGCTGAGCGCACTGGGCCTGGAGGCGAAAGAGATCACCGCCAAGACGCTGTCGCAGGACTTTGCCCGTAACCGTCAGATCCACAACTGCTGGCTGGTGACTCACGCCGGCGAAGGAAAATAATTACTATGTCGTTAATCAGCATGTCCGGCGCCTGGCTCTCTTTCAGCGATGCGCCATTGTTAGACAACACCGAAATTCATATCGAAGACAACGAGCGCGTGTGTCTGGTCGGGCGCAACGGCGCCGGCAAATCCACGCTGCTGAAGATCCTAGGCAAAGAGATCCCGCTGGATGACGGCCGGGTGATCTACGAACAGGATCTGATCGTGGCGCGTCTGCAACAGGATCCGCCGCGCAATATCGGCGGCAGCGTATTCGACTTTGTGGCGGAAGGCGTCGCGGAGCAGGCGGAACACCTGAAGGCCTATCACGCGATCTCTCACCTGGTGGAAAGCGATCCGAGCGAGAAAAACCTGGCGCGCATGGCGCAAATCATGGAGATCCTCGATCACCAGGGGCTGTGGCAGCTCGACAGCCGCATCAGCGAAGTGCTGCTGCAGCTGGGGCTGAACGGCGACGCCGAGCTTTCCTCGCTGTCCGGCGGCTGGCTGCGCAAAGCGGCGCTGGGCCGCGCGCTGGTGAGCTCGCCGCGCGTGTTGTTGCTCGACGAACCGACCAACCACCTGGATATCGAAACCATCGACTGGCTGGAAGGCTTCCTGAAAGAGTTCGACGGCAGCATCGTCTTCATCTCGCACGACCGTTCGTTTATCCGCAACATGGCGACGCGCATCGTCGATCTGGATCGCGGCAAGCTGGTTTCCTGGCCGGGTAACTACGATTTGTACCTGCAGAGCAAAGAAGAAGCGCTGCGGGTGGAAGAGCTGCAAAACGCCGAGTTCGACCGCAAGCTGGCGCAGGAAGAGGTCTGGATCCGTCAGGGCATCAAGGCGCGCCGCACCCGCAACGAGGGCCGCGTGCGCGCGCTGAAGGCGCTGCGCGTCGAGCGTTCAGAGCGCCGTGAAGTGATGGGCACCGCCAAGATGCAGGTGGAAGAGGCGACCCGCTCCGGCAAAATCGTATTCGAGCTGGAAGACGTCAATTATCAGGTTGGCGAAAAGGTGCTGGTGCGCGGTTTCTCCGCCCAGGTGCAGCGCGGCGACAAGATTGCGCTGGTGGGGCCGAACGGCTGCGGCAAAACCACGCTACTGAAACTGATGCTCGGTCAGCTGAAAGCCGACAGCGGCCGCGTGCACTGCGGCACCAAGCTGGAAGTGGCCTATTTCGACCAGCACCGGGCCGATCTCGATCCGGAGCGCACGGTAATGGACAACCTGGCGGAAGGCAAGCAGGAAGTGATGGTCAACGGCCGTCCTCGCCACGTGCTGGGCTACCTGCAGGACTTCCTGTTCCACCCGAAACGCGCGATGACGCCGGTGAAGGCGCTGTCGGGCGGTGAGCGTAACCGCTTGCTGTTGGCTAAGCTGTTTCTGAAACCGAGCAATCTGCTGATCCTCGATGAACCAACCAACGATCTCGACGTCGAAACGCTGGAGCTGCTGGAAGAGCTGATCGACGGCTATCAGGGCACCGTGTTGCTGGTCAGTCACGATCGTCAGTTCGTCGACAACTCGGTGACCGAGTGCTGGATCTTCGAAGGCAATGGCGTGATCAACGCCTTCGTCGGCGGTTACTACGATGCGCATCACCAGCGCGCGACAGCGAAACCGATTCGTCAGGCGGCGCCGAGCGCGAGCAAACCGGCGGCGGAGAAAAAGGCCGAACAGCCGAAGAAAGCGGCGGCCAAGCTGAGTTACAACCTGCTGCGCGAACTGGAACAGCTGCCGCAGCGGCTCGAACAGCTGGAAGCGGAAATCGAAGCGCTGCAGGCGCAGATGAGCGATGCCGACTTCTTCACGCGGCCGCACAGCGAAACGCAAGAAGTGCTGACGGCGTTGGCTAACGCCGAGCAGGCGCTCGAGCAGGCCTTCGCCCGCTGGGAAGAGCTGGAAGCGATGAAAAACGGCTGACCGTTGCGATACCGCCCGCGCGCTGCTGCGGGCGGTATCGACGTGCCGGTGAGCAACGTTATTTAGGAGGAATATGGTGTGTTCCCACAACAATCATCAGCAGCATAGTCATTCCGCACCCTCGGCGGCGCAGCAGGATAACCTGATGCTGTGCCCGCAGTGCGACATGCTGGTGGCGCTGCCGCCGCTGGCCTATGGCAGCAAAGCGGTATGCCCGCGCTGCAAAACCACGCTCAGCGCCCGCTGGGACGAGCCGCGTAAGCGGCCGATCGGTTACGCGCTCAGCGCCTTGTTCATGCTGGTGCTGGCCAACATTTTCCCGTTTATCAACATGCGCGTCGCCGGCCTCGGCAACGAAATCCGGCTGATCCAAATCCCGGAAGTCATGGTGGCGGAAGACTACGCCAGCATGGCCACCTTGTTTATGGTGTTCGTGCAGCTGATCCCGGCGTTTTGCATGGTGGCGATCATCCTGCTGTGCGCCAGGGTGCGCTTGCCGCTGGGTCTCAAAGAGTGGATGGCCCGGGTGCTGTTCCAGTTCAAGACCTGGTGCATGGTGGAAATTTTCCTCGCCGGGGTGCTGGTCAGCTTCGTCAAGCTGATGGCCTACGGCGACATCGGCATCGGCAGCAGCTTCGTGCCTTACTGCCTGTTCTGTCTGCTGCAGGTGCGCGCTTTCCAGTGCGTGGATCGGCGCTGGCTGTGGCAGGATATCGAACCGGCGCCGCGGCTTAATCGCCCGCTGACGGTGGGGCGCACCGGCATGCGCCAGGGCGTGCGCTCCTGCGCGTGCTGCACGGCGATCCTGCCGGCCGATCAGGTGCGCTGCCCGCGCTGCCACACCAAGGGCTACGTGCGTCGCCGCCACAGCCTGCAGTGGACGCTGGCGCTGCTGGTGACCTCTGTCATGCTGTATATTCCGGCCAACCTGATGCCCATCATGGTGACCGAGGCGCTGGGTAACAAGATGAATTCCACCATCATGGCGGGGGTGATCCTGCTGTGGGGGGACGGCTCTTATCCGGTAGCGATGGTGATTTTCATCGCCAGTATCATGGTGCCGTCGCTGAAAATGTTGGCGATCGGTTGGCTGTGCTGGGATGCGAACGGCAGGAAGAAACCGCGCGCCGACAGCGAGCGTATGCATCTGATTTATGAAGTGGTCGAATTCGTTGGTCGTTGGTCAATGATCGACGTGTTTGTGATCGCCGTGTTGTCGGCGTTGGTGCGAATGGGGCAGTTGATGAGCATTTATCCCGCGACGGGCGCCGTGCTGTTCGCGCTGGTGGTGATCCTCACCATGTTCGCCGCCATGACATTTGATCCCCGGCTGACCTGGGATCGCGCAAGTGAAACAATAAACAAGGAGCCGCAAGGTGACGGAAAATAATCATAGCGTCGCGGACGTCGAGAAGATCAAACGCTGGTCGCCGGTGTGGATCATTCCCATCGTGACCGCGCTGATCGGCGCCTGGATCCTGTTTTACCACTTCAGCCATCAGGGGCCGGTGGTGACGCTGGTGACCACGACGGCGGAAGGGCTGGAAGCGGGTAAAACCAAAATCAAAAGCCGCAGCGTTGACGTCGGCGTGGTGGAAACCGTCACGTTGAGCGATGACCTGAGCAAGGTGATGGTGCAGGCGCGTCTCAATTCCGGCATGGAGAAATTGCTGCGCCAGGATTCCGCCTTCTGGGTGGTGAAGCCGCAGATCGGCCGTGAAGGTGTCTCCGGGCTGGGCACGCTGCTCTCCGGCGCCTATATCGAACTGCAGCCGGGCAACAAAGGCAAAGACGGCAAAGACAACTATCAGCTTCTCGATGCGCCGCCGCTGGCTTCCCCGGACGCCAAAGGGTTGCGCATCGTGCTGGACAGCGAGAAGTCAGGCCAGCTCAACGCCGGCGATCCGGTGCTGTTCCGCGGCTATCGCGTCGGGTCGGTGGAAACCAGCTACTTCGATCCTAAAGAGCGCGCCATGCGCTATCAGCTGTTCATCACTGCGCCTTACGATCAGTTGGTCACCACCAACGTGCGCTTCTGGAAAGACAGCGGCGTGGCGTTTGACATGTCGGCACAGGGCATGCGGGTGGAGATGGGCTCGTTGACCACGCTGTTCAGCGGCGGCGTCAGCTTCGATGTGCCGGACGGCTGGGATCGCGGCGAACAGGCGAAAGAAAAGGCGGAGTACCGGTTGTTCGACAACCAGCGTAGCACGCAGGATTCGCTGTATACCGTGCATAAAGACTACCTGCTGTTCTTCTCCGATTCGGTACGCGGCCTGCAGCCGGGCGCGCCGGTCGAGTTCCGCGGCATCCGTCTGGGGACGGTGGCGCAGGTGCCGTTCTATAAAGACGGCATGGCGCAGCGTCTGGATAACGACTACCGCATTCCGGTGCTGATCCGCATCGAGCCGGATCGCTTCCAGAAACAGCTGGGCGGCAACTTCGATATTGAAGGGCACTTGAAAGATGCGGAATCCCGCGGCATGCGCGCCTCGATGAAGTCCGCCAACCTGCTGACCGGTTCGCTGTACATCGATCTCGACTTCTATCCGCAGGAGAAACCGTGGAAAGGGCCGCGCGAGCTGTTCGGTTATCCGCTGATGCCGACCACCAGCGGCGGTCTGGCGCAGATCCAGCAGAAGCTGATGCAGACGTTGGATAAGATTAATTCGATGCCGATCAATCCGATGATCAGCGAAGCGACCAAGACGCTGGCGGAAAGCCAGAAAACCATGAAGTCGACGCAGCAGACCATGAAGTCGTTGAACGACATCATCGCCAGCAAAGAGATGCAGGCGCTGCCGCAGGACATGCAGAAAACGCTGCTGGAGCTGAACCGCAGCATGAAAGGGTTCCAGCCTGGTTCACCGGCTTACAACAAGATGGTGGGCGACATGCAGCGCCTCGATCAGGTCTTGCGTGAGCTGCAACCGGTGTTGCGCACCCTGAATGAGAAGAGCAACGCGCTGGTGTTTGAAGCCGCCGGCAGCAATGACCCTCAGCCGAAGAAGGCCACGAAATGATGAAATGGATCCCGGTAGCCCTGGCGCTGTTGCTCAGCGCCTGCAGCAGTTCGCCACAGAAGACTTACTATCAGTTGCCGGCGCTGGGCGCGCCGGCCGTGGTCGGCAGCAGCGCCGCCTCCACGCGCCAGCTGTGGCTGGAGCACGTGAGCGTGGCGGATTATCTGGCGCAGAGCGGCGTGGTGTATCAGACCAACGACGTGCAGTATGTGATAGCCCAGAACAACCTGTGGGCCAGCCCGCTCGATCAGCAGCTGCAGCAAACGCTGGTCACCAACCTGAGCAGCGCGCTGCCGGGGTGGGTGGTCTCTTCGCAGCCGATGAGCAGCGATCAGGATGTGCTGAACGTGACCATCAGCGGCTTCCACGGCCGCTTTGACGGGAAAGCGATCATTCGCGGCGAGTGGGTGCTGAACCGCCAGGGGCGTTTGATCAAAAGGCCTTTCAGCCTGGAGCTGAAACAGGGTGAAGACGGCTATGATGCCCTGGTGCGCACTCTGGCGCAGGGGTGGCAGCAGGAAGCCCAGGCTATCGCAGCACAGATGGGCGGCATTTAGTCATAATTTGGTCTAAAATCGTCTAATCCCTGTCGGCGTGAAAAGTCGTTTTTTCTCGCTGGCAGGGATTTATATTTAATTTCAATTGGTTAACTCCTTCCTCTGCAGATCAGCCACTTAGCATTTTCCTCGGGCGTAGCTCACAAATATGACATTGGCGTGAATTTTGCGCATTGATCTTCTCTTCTTTTAGCGCTATTGATTACTCGTGGCTGCGCAAAAAGCAGCCATTGTTTTCTTTCCACCAGACCAAAATGAGGGAAACGAGGCATGAAGAGACAGAAACGCGATCGTCTGGAAAGGGCGCATTCGAGAGGGTATCAGGCAGGTATTTTAGGGCGTTCCAGGGAACATTGTCCCTACCAATCATCAGTGGACGCCCGGTCTCAATGGCTGGGAGGTTGGCGAGAAGCCATGGAAGACAGGGCTGTGACCGCTTAAGCGGCTCCCTGTCAAATAAAAGGAATAACCTCCGCCCCCTGGCGGAGGTTTTTGTTTCAGGCGCTTATTCATCCCGCCAGCGTTTCAACAAAATACTCGCATTCACGCCGCCAAAGCCGAAGCCGTTTGATAAGGCGTAGGTCATGTTCATCGATTCTGCCTGTTTCGCGACCAGATGCAAACCTGCCGCCGCCGGGTCGGGGTTATCCAGATTTAGCGTGGCAGGGGCTATCTGATCGCGCAGAGCCAAGGCGGTAAAGATGGTTTCCAGCCCGCCGGCGGCGCCCAGCAGGTGCCCCGTCGCTGATTTTGTTGAGGTCACGGCGACAGTCCCGGCCGTGCCAAACAGGTGTTTGATGGCGTTGATTTCGCCCAAATCCCCTACGGGTGTCGACGTCGCGTGCGCATTTAAATGCTGTACCTCCTCGGGAACGACGTTCGCCTGCTTCAACGCGATTTTCATCGCCCGATAGGCGCCGTTGCCGTCTTCAGCGCCGGATGTCATATGGTAGGCGTCGGCGCTGGTGCCATAGCCGACGATTTCCGCGAGCGGGGTGGCGCCGCGCGCCAGCGCGTGTTCCAGCGTTTCAATGACCAGCATGCCGGCGCCTTCCCCCATGACAAATCCGTCCCGGGCGCTGTCGAAGGGCCGAGAGGCCTGTTGCGCCAATTCGGCTGGAGCGGTGGACATGGCGCGCGCGGCGGCGAACCCGCCCAGGCTGACGGTATCTATAGCGGCTTCGGTACCGCCGCACACGGCGATATCGGCTTCATCATTGCGGATCATACGCACTGCGTCGCCAATGGCTTGCACGCCGGCGGCACAGGCGGTGACCGGCGCGCCAATCGGCCCCTTGAAGTGGTGTTTGATTGAAACGTGGCCGGCCGCCAGATTGACCAGGAATGAGGGGATGGTGAACGGCGACAGCCGCTTGGCGCCGCGGCTGTCGGTTGTGCGCACCGCCTGGGCAATCGCCGGGAAACCGCCAATACCCGAGGCAATGACGGTGGCTGTGCGCTCTTGTTTTTCGTCCGTATCGGCTATCCAGCCGGCCTGACGAATGGCTTCGTCCGCCGCCGCCATAGCAAACAGGATAAAGCGGTCCATTTTCTTTTGGTCCTTGGGGGCGACGGAGGCGTCGGGGTTGAAGCCCGCTTCAGCATCCTGCGCCAGCGCCGGGACCTGTCCTCCGACCTTGACCGGTAAATCTGCAACGATCTCGTCAGGCAACGCTCGAATGCCGGATTCTCCTTTTAACAAACGTTGCCAGATGGCTTCAACACCGCACCCTAGCGGTGAAACGGCGCCCATGCCGGTAATGACGATACGACGATTGCTCATGATGGCTCCTTGGTAAATTCGGGTAAGTCGGCGAGGCGCCGCTGCCGCATCAGTTCGGCGCGTTGATGTATGCCGTCGCTTGCCGCCGGCCCTGGCGCCAGCGTAATGAACTGCGGCGGCACCGGCTGTTGGGTATCACGATTGACCAACTGGACTTGGATCGGCCGATCGTTGCGTCCGTCGACCAACAGGGCGCTGACGTCCCCGTCGGTCAGATGATTGTTGCCCCATTGTGAGAGCGCCGCCAACACCGGGAGAAAATCGTTGCCGCGCTCAGTAAGCAGGTAGTGATAGCGCACCGGCCGCGTTTGATAACGTTCTTTATACAGAATGCCGTGGGCCACCAAATCCTTCAGGCGACGCGCCAGTAGCGTGGGTGACATCCCCAGACTTTGTTGGAATTCGTCGAACCGGGACAGCCCCTGAAAAGCATCGCGAAGGATCAGGATGCTCCACCATTCCCCCACGCGATCCAATGCACGCGCTACGGGGCAAGGCGCGTCGCTAAAGCGGGTTTTTTGCATACCTTCCTCACTAAGTACAATAATTGTAGTTACCATGCTAGTCATGTTAGAGGATCTTGAGGGGCAAGAGAATAACCGGATGCAAAAAAACCGCTATCGCACTGATGCGGGTATTGAGGGAGGCCGCCTTTCAGGCTGCCTGTTGCTTTGGCCGCTTCGGGTAAGCATAGGGCAGAGAGCGGTGGCGGAAGACATTTCGGTGTCGGGCGATGAAATAAGGAGCACCCAACGTTTTCATATCGCCCAACAGCGCATCTTCGCTATCGGCCCTAACCCTCTTTGATGAGAACTGAATAATAAGATGATGCTAACGGCGGTTAAAAAGAGGGGCGGGAGTCTTTGAAAGGCCGGGAAAGGATAAGAGAAAGAAATGCCATCACGTCGAACATGACGGCATGCGAAGAACGTTAGAGAGAAGGCAGTGGCCGCCTTCTCGTCAGCGTGATTAGAACGCGGTGGTATCTTTGAACAGGCCCACTTTCAGATCGGTGGCGGTATAGATCACTTCACCGTCAACCAGCACTTCGCCATCGGCGACGCCCATGATCAGCTTGCGGGTGATGACGCGTTTGAAGTTAATACGATAGGTTACCTTTTTCGCGGTCGGCAGCACCTGGCCGGTGAACTTGACTTCACCGACGCCCAGCGCGCGGCCTTTGCCTTCGCCACCGAGCCAACCGAGGTAGAAACCGACCAGCTGCCACATCGCATCCAGGCCCAGGCAGCCCGGCATGACCGGATCGCCGATAAAGTGGCAACCGAAGAACCATAGGTCCGGATTAATATCCAGCTCCGCTTCCACATAACCTTTGTTGTGAGTCCCGCCGTCTTCGGTCATTTTGACCACGCGGTCCATCATCAACATGTTACCCGCCGGCAACGGCGGGCCACCGGCGCCGAACAGCTCGCCGCGGCCGGATGCTTCGAGGTCTTCTTTCGTATAGGAATCGCGTTTATCTACCATGTTCTCAGTAAGCCTTATTTTAATGAAGGACGCAGGTTAGCTAACACGTGTACGCTGAACAAGTCCGATCAGCCGTGGTTGAACCAGTTGAGCCAGCGTAGCGGCCATGGACGACGGCGTTCCTGCAGGCTCACCTGCGCAATCCGTTCCTGAATGGCCGCCAACAAATTCGGCTGTTGTTCGTCAGAGTAGAGGCAACCGGTGAGCAAAGGCAAGGCTTCCGCCGCGCTCTCTACCGCCCACAGGTGGAATTGTCCCTCGCGCACTGCGTCAACGACATCCTGACGCAGGCACAGGTGGCGCACGTTGGTCACGGGCAGTATGACGCCCTGTTTGCCCGTCAGGCCGCGGCGTAAACAAACCTCGAAGAAACCTTCGACCTTTTCGTTAACGCCCCCTATCGGCTGTACGTTGCCGAATTGGTCAACGGAGCCGGTGACGGCGATCTGTTGTGTGATCGGCTGCTGTGACAGGGCGCTGATCAGGGCGCACAGTTCAGCCAGCGAGGCGCTGTCGCCGTCCACTTCACCGTAAGATTGTTCAAAGACGATCGAGGCGGAGAAGGGCAGCTGCTGATCCAGGTCCAGTTCGGCGATCACGAACGCTTGCATGATCATCATACCTTTAGCGTGCAGGTTGCCGCCTAGCTCGGCCTTGCGTTCGACGTCGGTAAATTCGCCGTCGCCGAGATGCACAACGCAACTGATGCGCGACGGTTCGCCGAAGCTGCGTGGGTGGCCGGGATAATCCAGGACTGACAGGCCGTTGATTTGCCCAACCACTTCACCCTCGGTCTCGATCAGGATCTGACCCAGTTCGATCTCATCCTGCATACGCTCGGCGAGATAGCTTTCACGCCATTCGCGGGCATTCAATGCCGCTTCAAACGCTTTGGCCGTAATGCGGTCTTCTTCGGCATATAGTGCCGCTTCGGACAACTGCTGCCCAAGCCAAACCGGCGAGAGTGGCAGGATGCCCTGATCGCCACTATAACGCACCGCCTGAACGATCAGCGGCAGCCAGGCATCGGCCGCCAACATCGGTAACTGCCGCTCGGCGATCACACCGTTGACGTAGCCGCACCACTGCGCCATATCATCAACTTCAGTCAGTTGCAGATCGTCTTCATATTCGCCATAGACCGCTTGTTCACTCAGTTCTGGCTCGATATCGTGGAAATCGGCCAGGCCGTGGCGGTCGCCGACCACAATCAGCCGCAGGTCCAGCGGCATCGACGGAATGGCGACCGGCAGCGGGCGGGTTTCGTCAGGCGAAACCCAATGGAACTGACGCTGGCCGATCATTTGCTTCAACCGCAGCCATAGCAACGGCTGGGCCAGCAGCGCCCGGGCTGACAGGATCAGAATACCGCCGTTGGCCTGGTGCACCAGGCCGGGCTGCAGAGTGATGTCGCCATTGTGGATCCGCACGCAACCAAACAGCTGCTCCGGTTCAATCCACTCTTGGAACACGCAAGCACCGCCGGCAGCGAAAGGTTCATCGCCATGGCTGGCAGGCTCTACGCTGACCTTGCCATCCTGAATGACATAGTGGCTGCCGAGGCATGCCGTGTTTTGCGGCAGCAGCGGTTTGACGGCGTTAGCGATCAGTTCCAGGTATTCTCGCGTTTCTTGCGCTTTCAACAGCATGAATCGCGGTGGCGATTGGGGGTGACAAAATAGCGTCAGGGCATTTTCCAGCCGAGGCTGAATGGCGGAAAAGGGCACGGGTGCCAACTGAGCGGCGGTATCAAATATCGCCTGATAAGGCGTTACGTCCGGCAATAAAGATTGCCATTCAAGTCGGTTATTGGTCAAAGTGTTAGATGCAATCGTTAAAAAGGGAAAGGGCGATTATACAAGAATAACGGCAGCTTGATACATGTGGAGTGCCAGTTGGCATCAGGGAGTTTGACATCGCGCGATGACTGTGCAAAAAACAGTCTAAAAGACGGCTTAATTGCCGGGGAAATTCGGCGTAAAGCTGTTATGCTTATTTGAAGTTACGCGGTCACTGAAGAGCTCAAGATGAAATATCAGCAACTGGAAAATCTGGAGAGCGGTTGGAAATGGAAGTACCTGGTGAAGAAGCACCGGGAAGGGGAACTCATTACCCGCTACATTGAAAACAGCGCTGCTCAGGAAGCGGTTAACGAGCTGCTGAAGCTGGAAAATGAGCCGGTAAAGGTACTTGCATGGATTGCCGCTCATATGAATCCGGATCTGGATAACCGGATGAAACAAACGATCCGCGCCCGCCGCAAACGTCATTTTAACGCAGAACACCAGCATACGCGTAAAAAATCTATCGATCTGGAGTTTTTGGTTTGGCAACGTTTGGCTGCCCTGGCGCGTCGTCGCGGCGTGACGCTGTCGGAAACCGTCGTGCAGCTTATCGAAGATGCTGAGCGCAAAGAGAAGTATGCGAATCAGATGTCGTCGTTGAAAGAAGACCTGAAGGCGATTCTCGGCAAAGAACCTAAATAAACGGGGCAGAGCGCCTTCGTTGCACCAGGCCTTGAATGCTCTGACAAAAACAGGACGAAAAAAAACCCCGCATTGCGGGGTTTTTTATTAGGCGAGTAAACTTAGCCCTGAGGCTGAGTTACAACGTCTTTGATACCTTTAACTTCGATCTCTACGCGACGATCTGGTGCCAGGCAAGCGATCTGAGCTTTGGTAGCGCGGCCAGATTTGTAGCCACAGGTGTTGCCAGTAACTGGCTCTGCTTCACCCATACCACGTGCAGAGATTTTGTCTGACGGGATGCCTTTGGAGACCAGGTAGTCAACAACGCTCTGTGCGCGTTTTTCAGACAGTTTCTGGTTGTACTGGTCAGAACCAACGGCGTCGGTGTAACCCAGAACCACTACGGAACCGTCTTTAGGATCCATGGAGCTCAGCTGGGTGTACAGCTGATCCAGAGCCTGCTGGCCTTCTGCTTTCAGAGTAGACTTGTTGAAGTTGAACAGCACGTCAGACTTCAGAGTGAAACGCTTGGTTTCAACAACTGGAGCCGGAGCTGGAGCTGGAGCAACTGGAGCAACTACGTCATCCTGACCGAAGCGGTAAGAAACGCCCAGGCTCAGCATGGTGTTGTCTGGACGCGCGCCAACGGTACCTGCGTCACCGATGTTGCTTACGAACTGGTAGTCCAGGCGAGTAGCCCAGTTTTTGGTCAGTGCGTATTCAACACCCACAGCAGCCAGCGGAGAAACGCCGGTGTCGTGGTCGCTCAGACGCTGACCAGTACGGCCGTAGTTCGCTTTGGAGTCTGCGCGCCATACCATACCACCCAGACGAGTGTAGATGTCCAGATCGTCAGCAATTGGGTAGCTCAGTTTAGCGGCCAGTTGAACGCCCTGCGCTTTGAAAGCACCGTTGTTCACGCTGCCTTTGTAAGGCATGCGGCCCAGCCAGTCATAGCCCAGTTCGAAGCCCAGGTATTGGTTTGCCTGGTAGCCCAGGAACGCGCCTGCACCCAGCTGATCTTTATGGGTTGGGCCATTGCCGATACCGTTCTGGTAACCGTTACCGTAGAAACCAGTGTCGTGGTACTGGGACCAGCCCAGTTTAGCACCGGTGTACCAGGTGTTATCTTTTGGAGCGGCTTGCGCTACGGTAGCGAAACCTGCCAGTGCCACTGCTAATGCGATAGCTGTCTTTTTCATTTTGCGCCTCGTTATCATCCAAATAGGCAATGAGCTTTAAAGCTGTTTAAGCCCTTGGTTAAATTCCTTCGCCAAGGTTTAAGCCCTCGTTTGTTACTCGCCAGTTTTTCTGACGTTATAGAGCAACCTTGGCGATGTAAAGTCTACAACGTGGCGCGAAAGTTACAAGTGTGATGTGATAAGGCTCTAAAAAAAAACGCAGAATCGTACATATTTGCTAACATTCTCCGCTCAAAAAAGCGGCGATCAACAGGGCGTTTTTCCTTGCCGAACCGCGGCCGGACTAGCTTTTTGCCTTATCCCGCAAAGGTTCCCTTTACGGGGTGCGAAAATGATGGGAAAAATCCTAAATTTACTTAATGATACAAAGAAGAGTGAATTTTTAGGGTAGAACACTGTCCGTGAGTCGGGCTAATGTCACGTTGTGGACGCATGATAAACCCGTATGCGTTACCCAATTCTGCCGCTCGTCTTAATTTTAGACGATCCTCCTCTGTTAGCTCGGGCAACCAGCCGAGAACCACGCTGTAATTCCCCGTTTGCAGCGCTTTTTCCATTGCCTCAACCGTATTCACCGGGCTGATCTGGCTCAATTGCACCACTTTATCCACCGGCAGGCCGGATTGCTGCAGCCACTGTTTGCTTAATTTTTGCTGCGGCGTGAGCCACAGAAGCCAGCGAGACTGCTTGCCCAGTTGCTGCAGCAGGGGCAACAGCAATTGAGCCACTGCGGGCTGGCGCTCGTTGTAAACAAGTTCACTGATCAAGCCATTCTCTTTGCCGACATCCGTGTTCTTCGCAACATTGCGCGTTGTATAAGAGCCATGGCCGAAATGAGGTTGGTAGAGTGATTGAGTACGCATAAAGTTCCCGCCCGTCGTGTTACTGTATGTTTATACAGTATCCCTGATTTAGGATAAGATCAACCCAAATTTTCGTAGCGGCTCGCATAATTGCGATCATTTTTTGTACCGATGGTTTTTGTGATTGGCAGGCGGGCGGATAGTGCGTATTTTTCTAATTAGTTGTTCACGTTACTTTTTTCATTGATGAGAGAAATAATACGGCCAGAACCTAAAGGCCAGAACCTAAAAAGGAGGAACGCTATGAAAAGGATGTCGACGAGAAGAATCGCGCAGGCTAAAAATTGCTTTGCGGCATTGGGGGCCATCACGACTCGGTCGCAGTTCGGCGGTTACGGTCTGCTGGCTGAGGGCGTCATGTTTGCGGTGATAGCGGAGGGGGAGCTGTATTTGCGGGCTACGGCAAGCATGGAACCCGCCTTTCGCGCCCGCGGAATGGTCAATATGGTCTATTCCAAACGCGGTGTGCCCATTACCTTGCGCTATTACTGGGTTGACGAGTCGCTGTGGCGGGAACGCAACGAGCTGGTGGGGCTGGCCTGGCAGGCTGTCAGGGAGGCGCGCCGGGAGCAGCGGCTTAAGGCTGGCGATCACGGCCGACTGAAGGCATTGCCGAATATTGACGTCAATATGGAACGTCTGCTGTGGCGAGCGGGCATTCGCAACGCTTATGACCTACGGCTGCATGGCGCCAAACGCAGCTATCTCCGTTTATTGAAACAGCAGACTAATTTGGGGCTACGAGTGCTGCTGTCGCTGGGCGGGGCGATAGCCGGTTATCATCAGGCGGCGTTGCCGGCCGAATTACGCAGCGAGCTAGTGCGTTGGTTCGATCATACGATGGCGATGCGCCGCCATGGGCATGAGCCAGTTATTCAGGGCCCATCGATCGGGCCCTGAATAGTTAGGCTGCCTTATTGATTTGGGCATGCAGCGCGGTGAGCTCCGGCAGCAGCTCGAGCACCAATCCCACCTGCTGCAAGACCAATTGTTCTTTGCTTTCAGGTTCCGGAACGGCTTTGCTGATGCGCTCCGCCAGCTGTTCCAACGCCTGCGCAATGCGCTGGCTGTTCCGTTCTTCCTGATGCAGGGCGCCGTCCACGTAACACACGGCGTCATTGAGCAGATCGAGCGTGGCCGGGGTGTTCAGCCGCTCGCGGTGCGCCCCCAATGCGGAGATATAGCTCAGGAGCGTGTGGTTCAGACAGAGCAAGCGGAAGGCGGCTTCCTGCAGCGCTTTGTCGGCCTTGGGATCGGCTGACATGTTGGAGATGACCGAAGCCAGTTCCGCATCGCTGTTATGGGCATCTCGTCGTGCGATGCGGTAAGCGAGGCCGTTATCCTTACCTTGATGATATTGCACCAAAATGGCGTCCAGATAGCGGCAGTTGGCATTCAGCGTTTTATCCACCACCGCCGGCAGTTGGCGGAACTTCCAGTCTGGCCAGATGAAGCTGACGGCCGCCCAGGCGATGGCGCAGCCCAGCAAGGTATCGTAAACGCGCGGGGCGGCCACTTCGAATCCTTCACCCAACAGGTTGAAGCACAGCAACACCAGCAGCGTGATGAACATCGTCGCGTGGGCATATTGCACGGTGCGGAAAGCGAAGAACAGGACGCCGGTGATGACGATCAACACCAGTTGTCCTTCTACGGAAGGCACGAAATAGAGGATTGGCAGGCCGATCAGGATACCTGCCAGAGTGCCGATGATGCGCAGTGCCAGGCGCCGGCGGGTGGCGTTGTAGTTCGGTTGGCAGACGAACAGGCTGGTCAGCAGGATCCAGTAACCGTGCTGCATACCGGTGAACTGGATAAAGGCGTAACCGACGCACAGCACCGCCGACATGCGGATCGCATGGCGGAACAGGGCCGACTGCGGCGTTAAATGGCGGCTGATGCGCAGCCGGATGTCGCTCCAACCGGTCAAGCGATCGTCGGCCAGGCTGTTCTCTTCCGCTTGTCCGCTCGCCAGCGTTTGCTCGGACTCGATATTGGCCAACTGCGCATCTATCGCATGCAGGTTTTTCAGCAGATGCGCCAGCGCCTTGGTCTGTTCGCTATTGCCCTGGGTTTCGGCGATGCGTGCCAAGGCCTCCTGAATGCGGCTGAAAGCCGGCTCAAAACGCGGGTTGTGCTGGTATTTTTGCCGCAGCAGGATCGATTGTGCCAGCTGGCGGCAGGCGCGCGCCTGCATGCTCAGCAAACGCTGGAAGCGGAATAAAATATCGCTGTGACGGAATTGCCGGCTGAGCGCGTGGTACTGAACGTGGGAAGAGCTGGCGCGTTCGTGGATATCCTGCGCGACAAAATAGTAGTGCAAGGTGCGGCGGGTGCCGCGCTGGCCGCGATCGCCTTTCAGGCGCGTCAGCAGCGAGGCTTTGGTCTGGTTGAGTAACGCGACCAACGCGCTGTTGGCCATCGCGACATCCATCCATGGCAGGTCGGCGGCGCGTTCGGCGTCGGGATCGAACAGATTGGCCTTGGCATCCAGATAGTTGGCCAGTTGATCGTAACAGCGCGCCAGGTTTTCTTGCAGCGGCCGGATCGGGAACAGCAGGTGGCCCGCCAGCGTCAGCAAGTTGTACCACAATGCACCGATCACCAGCAGCAGCGGTTGCTGATACCAGGCATCGTACATGGAAGTGCCGAGCATGGTGTAAACCGCGATCAGCAGCGCACCGAAGGCGATGGTGGCGTAACGTTGCCCCAAGGCGCCCAGCAGGATAAAACCGCAGGTCGAGGTGGTTAAGCCAAGCGCGAACAACCAAGGGTAGGGAAACAGCAGCTCAATCGAGGCGGAAGCAATAAAGAAGCATACCAACGTGATCAGCAGATTGCGTAATCTGCCGGCCAGGCGGTCGTCCAAATCAGTCAGGGCGGCTGCCACCACGCCCAGCGTTAACGGGATAGTCAGCTTGGGAATGCCGAGCCACCAGGGAACGGCGGTGGTGCCGATCAGCGCAATGAGGATGCGCAAGTGATACAGCAGATTGCTGTTGTAAGTATAACGACGAACTGCGGGTGCAAAAGAGAGCACGAAAAACTCCTCAAACGGAGAAAAAATTAACGCTGTTGATAGTGGCGGCGAGCATTCTCAATACGGGCTTGCTGAGCCATTTCTACCGAGACGACGCGGCGTCCCACCGGCCACAGCGCGATGGCGGCTATTTTGAAATTGGCGATGCCGACCGGAATGCCGATGATTGAAACGCATTGCACGATACCGGCGGCAATGTGTGACAGACACAGCCACCAGCCGAACAGCACCAGCCAGATAATGTTGAGCAGCGAGCCGCCGGCGGAGAGCAGCGCATTGCTTTTTTCCGGATACAGTTCATCGACGTGTATCGCTTCGTTGCCGAACGGCACCAGCGACAGCTTGGTGATTTCCCAACAGGAGCGGGTAAGCGGCAGTGTGATGACAAGCAGCACGCTGAACACCGTAGCAATAAGCCAGCCTAGCGTGGTGAAGAAACCGCCCAACACAAAATTAAGAATATTCAGTACAGTACGCATAGACGTCATTCTGCTCTAATGATAGCCAAACCGCGATGCGGGCGTATTCACGATAAAAACGCAAAATCTATTCTACCCTTTTTTTAGCGCTAGAGTGCCACTGCTTATCGCAGGTAAACTGGCAGATATCCGTTATTTAATCTCAACATAGTCATGGCGCGACGATATGGAACTTAAAGCGACATCGCTGGGGAAACACCTGGCTCAGCACCCTTATAACCGCGTGCGGTTGCTGCACGCCGGCGTTGAGGTGAGCGGGGAAAAACATGAATACCTGATCCCCTTCAATCAACTGATTCAGGTCAGGTGCAAGCGTGGCATCGTCTGGGGCGAGCTGGAATTTGAATTACCGGACGAAAAAGTAGTGCGGTTGCACGGCACCGAATGGCAGGAAACGCAGCGTTTTTATCACTTTCTGCAGCAGGCGTGGCAGCAGTGGAGCGCCGAGATGAGCGACGTCAGCGCCGGCGTGTTGCAACAGCAGGTGGCGCAGATTAAGCGCATTGAACAACAAGATAAATGGTTCAAAAAGTCTGAGCTGGGCAAGCTGCAGCAGCAAATTCGCGAGGCTTTCTCCGCGCTGCCGATGCCGGTGGCGCGCCTGGAGGAATTCGATAACTGCCGGGCTGATTACCATCTGTGTTTGCAATGGTTGCAGCAGGGGGAGCGCAGCATCGAGCAACGCAACCGGCAGTGGACCGAGCGCATGCTGGATCAACACCATGATTTCTTCCAGACCGTCGAGAGTTCGCCGCTCAACGACGCCCAGAGCCGGGCGGTGGTCAATGGCGAGGATTCCGTGCTGGTGTTGGCCGGCGCCGGCAGCGGCAAAACGTCGGTGCTGGTGGCGCGCGCCGGCTGGCTGTTGCGTCGTCAGGAGGCTGAACCGGGTCAAATCTTGCTGTTGGCGTTCGGCCGTCAGGCCGCCGGCGAGATGAACGACCGCATCAAAGAACGTTTGGGTGATGTCGGTATTCAGGCCAAGACCTTCCATGCCTTGGCGCTGCAAATCATTCAACAAGGCAGCCGCAAAGCGCCGGCCATCAGCCGGTTGGAAACCGATGCCAAAGCGCGCAAAGAGCTGCTGATCACCCATTGGCGCCAACAGTGCGCGGAGAAGAAAGCGCAGGCCAAGGGGTGGCGTCAATGGTTGACCGAAGAGCTGGAATGGGAAGTGCCGGAAGGCGACTTCTGGCAGGATAAGCGCCTGGCGGATCGCCTGGCAAGCCGGTTGGAACGCTGGTTGGGGCTGATGCGCATGCACGGTGGCAGCCAGGCGGAAATGATCGAGCAGGCGGATGAAGAAATCCGCGATCTGTTTTCAAAACGCATCAGGCTGATGGCGCCGCTGCTGAAAGCCTGGAAAAGCGCCTTGAAAGAGGAAGGGGCGGTGGACTTCTCCGGCCTTATCCATCAGGCGGTCAACATTCTCGACAAGGGGCGCTTCGTCAGCCCGTGGAAACATATTCTGGTCGACGAGTTTCAGGATATCTCACCGCAGCGTGCGCTCTTGCTGGCGGCATTGCGCCGACAGAACAAGCAGACCTGCCTGTTTGCTGTAGGGGATGACTGGCAGGCGATTTATCGCTTCAGCGGCGCAGAACTGACGTTAACCACGGCCTTCGCCACGAACTTCGGCGAAGGCGCGCAGTGCGCGCTGGATACCACCTATCGTTTCAATGAACGCATCGGCGAGGTGGCCAACCGGTTCGTGCAGCAGAACCCGCACCAGCTGAAAAAACCGCTCAATAGTCTGAGCAAGGGCAATAAAAAGTCGGTGACGATCCTGCCGCACGAGCAGTTGGAGCCGCTACTGGACAAGCTGAGCGGCTACGCCAAGCCGGATGAGCGCATCCTGGTGCTGGCGCGTTACCACCATCTGAAACCGGAAGCGCTGGCGAAAGCGGCCACCCGCTGGCCAAAGCTGGATCTGGAGTTTATGACCATCCACGCCAGCAAGGGGCAGCAGGCGGAATACGTCATCATCGCCGGTTTGCATGAGGGGCGTGACGGCTTCCCCGCCGTGGCGCGCGAGTCGGTGTTGGAAGAGGTGTTACTGCCGCAGCCGGAGGACTTTCCGGATGCTGAAGAGCGCCGTCTGCTGTATGTCGCGTTGACTCGCGCCAAACATCAGGTATGGCTGTTGCAGGATCGTGAACGTCCTTCGGTGTTCGTCGACCACCTGCGTGAGCTTGGCGTTCCGGTGCAGAAAAAACCGTAAGCAGCAGGCCTGGCGGCAGCCAGGCCGAAAGGACTATTTCAGGCGGTCTTGCAGGTAACGCTGATAGTCGGGGATGGCGATCGCCACCTCGCTTTTGAACAGCGGAGAGTCAATCAAAAAATCAGCGGTCGAACGGTTGGTCGCTACCGGAATATTCCAGACGGTCGCCAGCCGCAGCAGCGCCTTCACGTCCGGATCGTGCGGAACCGCGTTCAGCGGATCCCAGAAGAAGATCAGCATGTCTATCTTGCCTTCCGCAATCAGTGCGCCGACTTGCTGATCGCCCCCCATTGGGCCGCTCAGCATGCTGGTGACGGGAATGCCGCTGGCACGCTGGATCAGGTTGCCGGTGGTACCGGTGGCGTACAACTGGTGCTGCGCCAGAATGGTCTTGTGGCTTTCAACCCATTCCAGCAGGGCCTGTTTGCGGTGATCGTGCGCCACCAGCGCAATGTGCTTGCGCTCGGCGATAGTGCGGGTGGTCAATTCCATCTCAGTGTCCTTCGCTAATCGGGGATGTGCGACAGATTACTGAAACTGTTTTTCACTGCCTAGCGTTTGCAGCTGAAAATGCGAAGAAAAGGCGCCTTTGCGGCTAAGGCGCCGGGAGGGATCAGCGAACCGGTTGTTTGTTGGCCCAGTGCAGGAAGCGCTTCTGGGTTTCCTTGTCCGCCTGTTGGAACCAGTATTGCAGCATCTGTTCCGACACGTTTTCACCTTTCAGCGTCACCGTCGGGGCATTCACCGGTGCGCCGGCCGGCAGGGAGGCTATTGTGTTGCCTGTGTTCGGCTGGACGAAAAGCGGGACGGAAGCCGGGCGGTTTTGGCGATTGTAATCCGTCATCACCTTTTCCAAATCGGCATTGAAGGTGACACTGTCGGGATGCAGCACATCATGCTGGAACGGCAGGGCATTACCCTCTTTATCCACCACCCGATAGTTCAGCGTTTTATCAAAGCGTTGCGTGTCACGATCGTTCTCGATGCGCGGCAGTTCGATTGCCACCTGACTGATCTTTTGCGTATTGAAGGTGGCAACCAGCGGCAGGGACGCATAGGCCTGCGTATGCTGGCCGGAACGTACGGTTTTGGTCACTTTAAACAGCAGCTGGTGCTGTCCGCCATCCAGTTCAAGGCTGTCGGCGCCTTTTAACAACGAACCTGTCATTTTCTTGCCGTCGACCACCAGCAGATCGATGTCCGGGGAGAGTTTCAGGGTCGTAGCCGCGGCAGGCATGCTGATGCTGAGCAACGCCGCAACCACCAGACCAAATTTCATCATTATCTCCTTATAAAGTGACGTAGCTCTAAGTGTTGAACATGGCATAGGTTGTGTCAAAATTTTTCAATCGGGTATTTTATTTACATTTTCACATATTTATTTGTAATTAGACACGTATGTGCGTGGCTGAACCGCGACAGCCTCAGACCATAAGATTACGCTGAAGTTTCCTGCGCGTAGCGTTTAGCTGCGCGAATGCCGATCGGTTACACTCGAAACGGAAGAGTGACGCAGTGATAAACGGGAGTTGAAGATGCAAGATCAAGAGATTGTTGAGTTATTGCAGCAGGTGAAAACCATCGCGCTGGTGGGCGCCAGCGATAACCCGTCGCGGCCCAGCTATGGGGTGATGGCTTATCTGTTGTCGCAGGGATATCAGGTGATCCCGGTGAGCCCAAAACTGGCGGGGCAGACGCTGTTGGGGCAGCCGGTTTATGCCACGCTGGCCGCCATCCCGCAGCCGGTCGATATGGTCGACGTTTTTCGCAATTCGGAGGCAGCCTACGGCGTGGCGCAAGAGGCGATAGCGATCGGTGCCAAGGCGCTGTGGTTGCAGATCGGCGTGATTAATGACCAGGCGGCAGTGCTGGCACAACAGGCCGGGCTGCAGGTGGTGATGGATCGCTGCCCGAAAATCGAAATCCCGCGTTTGGGGCTGGAGCGCTAAATAAAAAGAGCCCGGCGCGATGCCGGGCTCTTTCAGGGTTTCTCAGGTCTTGGCGCGGTCAATTGCGCAAGCGTGGCGCCTGTAACTGGTGACGGATGGATTCCGCCAGTTCATCCAGCGATGGTTGCTCGGGATGCGCTTCCTGGGGCTCGCCATCCAGCTGCGCTTCCGCCAGATAGGTATGCACCGGTTGGCCTTCCTCGTCTTCCATCACCACGTGGTACCAAGGAGCGGAACGCAGTTCATCGTTCGCCGCTATCTCGTCAGCTTTGGGTTGTTCCAAAGAGTATTCAGGGTCGATATCGATAACGACGCCCAAATACCCCAGCAGTTTATGCCTAACCTGTTGTCCGATACCGAATTTGCTGGCAATCATGATGACCTCCTGAGAAACAATGCCTTGCTCATATATGGGGGCAAGGCAGCGCATTTCAAGTTACATCACCCGACAAGCGAAGCCTTTCAGATACAGCCCCTCAGGGTACGTGGCGATCACCGGGTGATCGGCAGCCTGGCGGAACTGTTCTATAAATTGTACATCACGTCCGGCATCTACAGCGGCGTCGGCCAAAATTTTCTGGAACAGATCGGTCGGCATCAGCCCGGAGCAAGAGAAGCTGAGCAGAATGCCGCCCGGGTTCAGCAGCTGCAGCGCCAGCATATTAATGTCTTTGTAGCCACGGCAGGCGCTGGCCAGCTGGTTTTTGTTCTCGACGAACTTCGGCGGATCCATGATGATCAGATCGAATTTCTCGCCCTGGGCGCGGTAGTTGCGCAGCAGTTGGAACACGTCATCGCGAACGAACTCTGCCTTGTTCAGATCCAACTTGTTGAGCTCGACGTTCTGTCTGGCGATATCCAGCGCCGCCTGCGAGGTATCTACACTGATCACCTGCGCGCAGCCGCCCATCAGAGCGGAAACGGCGAAGGCGCCGGTGTAGGAGAAGCAGTTCAGCACCCGGCGGCCGGCGGAGTAGTTACGCGCCGCCAGGCGGCTGTCGCGCTGATCGAGATAGAAACCGGTCTTGTGCCCTTGCTGAATGTCCACCAGCAGTTTCATGCCGTGTTCGGTGATCGGCAGCAGCTCCGGCGGCAGATCGCCCAGCACCGGGCCCTGCGCCAGCGGCAGGCCTTCTTTTTTACGCACCGCCACGTCGGAACGGTCGTAAATCGAACATTCCGGGTAACAATGCTGCAGAGCGGAAAGCAGCGCCGGGCGCTGATATTCGGCGCCGGCGGACAGCAGCTGCAGCACCAGGAAATTCTGGAAGCGATCGATAGTGATGCCCGGCAGGCCGTCGGATTCGCCGGCGATCAGGCGGTATCCGTCCAGGCCGTCGCGCTGCGCGACCCAATCACGCCAGCTTTGCGCTTGCTGCAGGCGGCGAATGAAGAAATCGATGTTAATCTCTTCATCCTGCTGGAAAGTCCAGACGCGTGCGCGGATCTGCGACTCGGGCGAATAGGCGCCGCGAGCCAGCCATTTGCCCTGGCTGTCGAGAATATCGATGGTTTCACCGGAGAGCGCTTTGCCCTCGACGCGTTGAACGGCGCCGGAGAACACCCAAGGGTGGCGACGGAGTAAGGACTTTTCACGTCCTTTGGCGAGAAACAGGCGTACGGTCATAATTAATAATGCTGCCAGCTAGGATAGAAAGAGTGACACGGCGGTGCAAAGGCACGGCAATGCCATAACGAAAACTGAATTAAGGGGGCGATTATGACACAAGTTTGCATTGCTGCGTATGTGTATGGCGTGGTGCAGGGGGTAGGGTTTCGCTATTCCACTCAGCGGCAGGCTGAGGCGCTGGGGGTGACGGGCTATGCGCGCAACCTTGATGACGGCAGCGTTCAGGTGGTGGCCTGCGGCACACAGGAGCAGGTGGACTCGCTGGTCGCATGGCTGAAGCAGGGCGGCCCGCGCAGCGCGCGCGTCGAACGCGTGCTGGTGGAGCCGCAGGGCGTGACCGACTACGACGGGTTCGGCATTCGCTATTAAGCGCTCGCCTGCAGCGGCGCTGCGGGCGGAGCGGTCAGATGCATTTTACCGGTTTGGGCAATCCGGCGATCTTGGTGGCCTGTTTGGCCGGCCCTTTCGGGAACAGGCGGTACAGATAGCGGCTGTTGCCTTTTTCTTCACCGTATTTCTGCGCCATGGCTTTGACCAGCATGCGAATAGCCGGTGAGGTATTGAATTCCTGATAGAAGTCGCGCACAAAGCGCACCACTTCCCAGTGTGCTTCGGTGAGCACGATCTCTTCCTGCGCGGCCAGCAGCGGCGCCAGGCCTTCATGCCAGTCGGCGCTGTTTTTCAGATAGCCCTGCGCGTCAGTGTCGATAACCCGACCTTCAAACTCCAACATACTGCCTCGATAACGGATAATTCGGAACGGCCGCCAGTTTAGCAAATTTTTTCAGCCGCAAAAAATAAAGCCCCGCCGGAGCGGGGCCTGGAAGGCGGGGTAACACGCGATCAGTTGCTGCGGGCGAAGCCCAGAATGCTCAACAGGCTGATGAACATGTTGTACAGCGATACGTACAGGCTGACGGTGGCGCGAATGTAGTTGGTCTCGCCGCCGTGAATGATGTTGCTGGTTTCCCACAGGATCGCGCCGGCGGAGAACAGAATGAACAGCGCGCTGATCGCCAGGTGTAGAGCAGGGATCTGCAGGAACAGGTTGGCGATCACCGCCACCAGCAGCACCACAAAACCGGCCATCATCATGCCGGACAGGAACGACATGTCTTTACGGGTGGTCAGCACGTAGGCCGAGCAGCAGAAGAACACCGCGGCGGTGCCGCCCAGCGCCAGCATGATCAGATCGCCCGCGCCGGCGTTCAGGAACGAGCTGAGGATCGGGCCGAGGGCATACCCCATGAAACCGGTCAACGCGAACGCCGCCAGAATGCCTGCCGGGCTGTTGGCCAGTTTATGCGTCAGGAACATCAGGCCGTAGAAGCCAACCAGCATCAGCAGCAAGCCCGGCGCAGGCAGGCCCAGCAGGGTACTGGCGGTTGCGGTCAGCGCCGAGAAAGCCAGCGTCAGGGATAACAGGAAATAGGTGTTGCGCAGGACTTTATGCGTGCTGAGCAGGGAGTCGCGCGAGGAAGACGAGACGACAATGCGGTCCATAATGATCTCTCTTATCAGGCCATCACAAAATAATCCCGATGATAGGCAGCGCAAGCGCTTGATTAAAGTTTGTTTACCAATCTTTACCCTTAGTTATCATTGTTGCAACAGCGGGGGGAGCGGCCGCGCGTTTGTTCGCCGGCTTGCATCATTCCGTCGATTTTTCGCGCGGTTGAACGCGCCTGGGCTTTACAAGCGAATAAGCTCTGTTTATAGTGCGCGTCGTTGCGGAGGGGTGGCCGAGTGGCTGAAGGCAACGGTCTTGAAAACCGTCGACGGGAAACCGTTCCAGAGTTCGAATCTCTGCTCCTCCGCCATACATTCTGACCCCGCGCTCTTAGAGCGCGGGGTTTTTTGCTTTTGCGTGCTGAGAACTTGACGGTCGCTCGCAGGAAACGCGAACGGCTATTGATAAGGGCTACGCATCGGTGAGATTATGCGGTCATCAAGGCAGGCTGCTCGGATGCCTGCTGCTGTCAGGCGTGACCGGCACGATAATTAACGCCGCCTTATCGATTTTGCTTAATACTCTTAGGAGACAGAGATGAACTGGTATCAAGTCGCCCTATGGACCATGATTTTTCTCAAGTCCGGCGCTTTCCTGGTGTTCGTATGGTGGTGGATGTTCAAACGTGCGACCAAACCCTATGAGCGTCCGAAAGACGTTGTGGTCGACGAGACGCCGTATGACGATAGCCTTACGATGGAAGAGGTGATGAAGAATCACGGCATCGTACGGACTGAAAAGCCGCTCTGATCGTCGAATATCTGTGTTGCTATCAACCCGAGCCTGTGGCGCTCGGGTTTTTTATTCCCGCCGTTACTCGCGAAGCATCCCTTTTCCCCTATCTTGTTTGACCCCTGTAGCGATTTATTTAAATGAATTATCTTTCAGTATATTTTTTAATATACTTTAAAGGTGGGTTTTATATTGATAGGGAAAGATATATTTTTCTCTGAAAAATTCACCCTTATCGACTGAGCAAAGAAAAATTCGGACGCTGTTTCTTGTGTGTCTGAATATTCATGTGCAGAGAGTATCGCATTTCCGGGCTACTCCTATAGCGGTAGGTCGGATAATTTTTAAGGTAGGGGAAAAGTAAACCTTACGTGGAGGGATGAGGAGGGTTAAGGAATCTAAGATTTTTCTTTGTATGTGTTTTTTCTTTTTATATCAATGGTTTTTTGTTTTTTACGCCACAAGCGCTTTTATGAGGAAATGGCGGCGCTCATTGAACCCGCGCAGTAAGCAGGCTGTCGTACTCACTCTTTTAAGGCGCGCATCCTTCCGGCCATTGCTCGATTCATTTTTTTTATTGTTATGAAAATTATTTGATTCGATGTTGCAATTTTTTTGTCTTTGGAATTAATATGTCCTGCATCTGGCGGTGAATGAGATTTTTCCCATTGTCGGATATCTTTTAGAATACACTTGGATATATATAAATATATACCGTCGCATATAAACTTTTAGATGGCAGGATGCTGTCAATACTCTGCTATTGCCTAAGCTTCGTTAGCCTCTAAACGGTTTAATGGTGTAGGTCATTTTATATATGCTCTCTCAGCGAAGAAAGTAATGGGGTTTATTATGATTAAGCAAGGCATCTCTTTGGCGGTATTGGCTGCCGCGTTAACATCTGTGGGCGCAACGGCGGCAGATAATTCCGCCGGTGGCGTTATTTCGTTTAGCGGTGCCGTTACGGATACCACTTGTACCATCAATGGCGGGAAAAGCGCCGATTTTACCGTTGCGCTCAGCCCGATTTCCGTGACTGATGCGGGCACCGTGGTCGGCCCCATCACCAAAAACAAGAAATCTTTCTCGCTGACGTTCTCCGGCTGCACGCCGGCGGCGGGAACGGCCGGTACGCCGCTGAAGATCTACTTCTCTTCGGCGAATAATATCTCTACCGACGGGAAATATCTGCTGAACAGCTCCGTGAATGAAAGCGACGCCGCCGTAGCGAAAAACGTCGGTTTTTCTCTGGCTGAGCCGGGTTCATCCACGCCGATTCCGTTGAACGTGCCTTATGTCACCAAGATCAAAGGCGATAAAACGGCGCCGGATGCCGAAACGCTGACGCTGGACGCCTATTACTACAAGACCAATGCGTTGGAAGCAAAAGTGGGGGAATTGAGTTCCAACGTGACTTACACCATTTCTTACCTGTAATTGCAATTAAGCCAGGCCTGCGCCCAAGGCAAAGGCCTGGCTTCTGGGGTGACTATGAAACAGTGCTTAATCTTTGCTGGATTGTTTCTCAGCAGCTTTTGCGCCGATGCCAATATTGTAATTAATGGAACGCGCGTTATTTATCCGGAAAAAAACAAGGATGTTATCGTTCAGTTAGTCAACAATGGTGACGATCCGGCACTGGTGCAGGCATGGATTGATGACGGTGATATAAATTCGACGCCTGAAACGGCAAACGTGCCGTTCTTGTTATCCCCGCCGGTTGTGAAAGTTGCCGGAAATAATGGCCAGCAATTACGCATACAAAAAATGAGCGCGGCGCTTCCCGGCGATCGTGAGTCGGTATTTTATTTGAATGTGCTGGATATCCCGCCTACGCCGGAGAATTTGCAGGGCGTCAATACGCTGCAATTAGCCATCAAATCACGCATCAAGCTATTTTATCGCCCGGCAGGGTTAACCGGCAGTGTCAATAACATCACCGACTTCATTGAACTCCAGGCGGCGGGGAAGGGATTTAAGGTTATCAACAAAGGCCCTTACTATTTTACGTTGGCCAATGTTGATCAGAAAGGCAAAAAGAATCTGTTGGTCGATTCAGTGATGGTCGGGCCATATTCCAGCCTCTTTGCCCCGACCAAAGTTGGCGTGAGCCGGAATATTCCCTACACCCTGCTCTATATCGACGACCTGGGGGCTTATAAATCTAAAGCCATTACAGCCCGCTAACGTGAAGAACGGCCATGAAGCTTAAACTAAAATTGCTTTCGATACTGACCGCATCTGTATTCATACCGTTAAATAAAGCATCGGCGATGAAATTCGACACTTCTCTATTGGCCGGTGCGTCCAGCGAATCCGATCTGTCGCGTTTTTACCTCAATAATGACATGCCGGCAGGCACGCAAACGGTCGACGTGTATGTCAACCAGAGTTGGAAAGGGCGGTTCTCGTTGCAGTTCGGCGAACATAAAGGCGATATTCGCATCGCCCATCGTGACGCCGCCCTGTTGGGCATCGATATGAGTCGTTTGTCCATCGGGGTGGACAAGGGGCCGATCCCCGTCCAAACGTTAGTGCAAGGAGGAAGGGCGGACTTCGATGTGGGGACGTTGAGCCTTAAGCTGACGGTGCCCCAGTCGCGAGTGATTCGCGCAGAGGCCGGCTATGTTGACGCCAAATTTTGGGATCGCGGCGTGCCTGCGTTGCTGCTGGCCTATAACGCCACCTATTACCACGTGCAGTCGTTGCAGGGCGACAAGGCGTCAAACGACGATTTCTATACCGGTTTGGAATCGGGGATCAATCTGGCGGGTTGGCAATTCAGAGACAGCAGCAATTTCCGCAGCAGTTCGCGGCAAGGCAGCGATTGGCAAAATAATACTCGCTATGTGCAGCGTGGCTTCGCCGCCATCAAATCGAACCTGACGATGGGCGATTTCTATTCGCCGGGTGATTTGTTCGACTCGATTCGGGTGCGGGGCGGCGCTTTAGCCTCGGATATCAACATGCGGCCCAATTCGCAGCAGGGCTTTTCGCCGATAGTACGGGGCGTGGCGCAGAGCAATGCCCTGGTGAAAGTATTGCAAAACGGCAACCTCATCTATCAGGAGAACGTGCCGCCGGGCGCCTTTACGCTGGACAATATATTGCCGACCGGTTCTGCGGGGGATCTGTTGGTCGTGGTCAGGGAAGCCGACGGGCGGGAACAATCCTTTACCGTGCCGTTTTCCGCCGTTCCCAACATGTTGAAGCAGGGCGTCAGCAAATATGGCCTGGTGGCCGGTAAGGTCAATCAGGCGGATACCGACTATGCGCCCGCTTTCGTGCAGGGCACGCTGCAGTACGGCTTCAATAATCTGGTCACCGGTTACGCCGGTACGATCCTCAGCGAGGACTATCGCGCCTGGCTGCTGGGCAGTGGCTGGAATCTGCCGTTCGGCGCGGTATCCGTCGATGTGACTCAGGCCTCGACGCATTTGCAGGATCGCAATGAGAATGGGCAAAGTTTTCGGATCGCCTACAGCAAGTTTTTGGACGCTACCGCAACCAACTTCACGCTGGCGGCTTACCGTTATTCGACCAAAGGTTATTACAGTTTCAACGATGCCATCTACACCCATCAAGGCTACCGCGAGCGTGACAAGCGCTTTCACGATTATTGGAACGATCGGGATGACGATGAGCTTGCCCCGCTGGATTTGAATACCTGGGACGCCGTTCGCGCCGCTCGTCCGCGCAATACCTTCAATTTGAACCTAAATCAGAGGCTCGCAGACGGGTGGGGCACGCTCTATTTCTCCGGCACCCAGCGCGACTATTGGTCGGATACGAATAAAAGCCGGGAATACCAGCTCGGGTATTCAAATGCCTTCGCGCGGGTCAGTTACAACATTTCCGCGAGTCGCGTGAGAAATTCCGATCGCAAAGAAGAGACGCGGTTTTATCTCTCTCTGAGCGTGCCGTTGTCGATGTTCGACAACAATGCCTATCTCAGCACCAGCTTATCCGCCACCGATTCGCACTATCAGCAAAGCTCGCTGAGCCTGAGCGGCAATGCGCTGGAATCAAACCGTCTGAGTTATGCGCTTGCCGGCAGCAATCAAAGCGGCGGCAACAGCATGGCGAGCGTGAATGCCGCCTATCGCGCCAACGCGACGACCGTTGGCGGCTCCTACAGTGAATCATCAGACTATCGACAGTTGGGCATGAGCGCCCGCGGCAGTCTGGTGGCGATCCCTTGGCATTTGCTGGCGTCCAACGAAATGGGCAACACCATGATGGTGGTGGACGCGCCCAAGGCCAAAGGGCTGATGGTGAACGGCGACGAGAGCATCGTCACTAACGACGAAGGGCTGGCTTTGGTGCCTTACGCCACGCCTTACCGGCAAAACTCCGTGACATTGTCGGATACCGGCAACAGTTCCGGCGCCGAGATCGTCGGCAATATCGCCAACAGCGTGCCCTATGCCGGCGCCGTCAACTATTTGAGATTCGAAACCGATCGGCGTCGGCCTTATACGCTGCGCGCCTTTAAGCCCGGCAATAAGCCCCTGCCATTTGGTGCGGAGGTGGCGGATCAAAGCGGGCATGCCATTGGCTTCGTCGGGCAGGCCAGCGTCCTGTATCTGCGGGTGGAGCAGCAGCCAACGTCACTGGAGGTCAGGCTGAATGACGGTGTCTGCAAGATTGAACGCCCGAAAATCTCGATGGACAGCGCAGCCAACACATGTCGATAAAAGGATAATTACACCATGCTCAGGATACTCGCACTGACCCTGTCCCTGTTGTTCAGCGGTTACAGTTACGCTTCATGCTACGGCAACGGCATCCAATATGCGCCGCCTATCTACGTCGATTTGTCGGATAAGCTCAGCGATAAAACCCCGGTCTGGGAAGGCAGTTTTTATACGCAATACAGCGGTTCATTCAGTTGTTCAACCTCGAGCAGCGAATTCGGCTATACGCGCATCCTGTCAACCGACAGCACAAAGGCGACCATTCTGGGATTCAACAACGGTAAATATTGGATACGCGCTGAAATAACCAACGACATCGCCAACAAAAAACTTAGCGGTTGGGGATCGCACTCCGCTTCGGAATTGAATCAGCCGATGAATATTCGTTTCAGTCTGGTCAGCAAGACGGGCACATCGATACCCGGCGACACGGTTAGCCTTAAGGACGTGATGTTCGTGACCGATCTGAGCGGGATGTCCTTGCTGGAGATCATTTTGTGGCCCGCCAAGCAGTTGGTGAAGATCTTGACCTGGCTGCTCAACGGTTTCAATTGGCCTTACGATCAGCGCGACATGTACGGGCAGCCGATGACCATCAAGTATGCGCCCAAGATGACGACCTGCACTTTCGACAATGCCGGCCTGGCGGTGAAGTTGCCGACGCTGGGGATATCGCAGATTACTCAGGGGGCGCAAAATGGCCTGACGCCCTTTACGCTGAATTTCAGCTGCCAGAATCGGCAAAGTGGCGGCACGGCCGATCGGGATATCAATATGTTTTTATCCAGCAATAATCTGTTGTCTTCGGATAATACGGTTTTGATTGATAAAAGCGCTGAGGCGGCAAAAGGCATTGGCATCCGGCTGGTCAAGACGGCTTCGCCGAATAATCCCGTCACGCTGTCGCTTTCCAGCGTGACGCCAGGCGCGGCGACTTCATTATTTCATGTGGGAACCGGCAATGCCTTGGATGCGCAATTTTCCATCGGCATGGCGGCCTATTATTATCCTTACAGCCCCACCGCAATGAGCAGCGGGGGAATTAACACATCGGCTACGCTTAACATTATATATAAATAATTCTTTTGTTATTTTTAATAATAAAAAACAGGTTGCCACATATAAGAAAAATCTTAACATGGTAATTGGTGGCGAATATTATTTGCTTGAATAATATTGGTGTTTAATCCGGATCTCTATGTTGAGGATGAATTGTATGACGGAACAAATCCAGATCGGTGTCAAAGTGGAAAAATCGCTAAAAGATGAGGTTGACGTCATTCTTCGCGGTTTGGATATTAAGCCGACGACGGCGATAAATGGGCTTTATCAATATATCTCGCAGCATGGAGAGCTCCCTTTTGTCATATCAACCAGCGTGAAAACACCGAAGGATATCGCCGGCGGGTTGTTCAAGAACCTGTTTTCCTTACAAAGCACGCTCAGCGTTTTCCTGGATAAAGTGCAAATGAAGCGGTGTGTCAGCAGGGAGGAAGTATTGATTGTGCTCGATATATTGCGCGACTTTATCGTTGGTTTTCGCCAAAGCGCGCAATATCTCGGCGCTTCGCCTTTCGGTCGGCGCGTAGTTTGGAAGGATGCCGTATGCGCCGTCGAGAGTATTCATGAAATTCTAGATAATAACGTGAAATACAGTGAAGATGGCATTATGAATTTGGATGAAAAATATCTTTCATCGCTGTCCGCATTGCTGATCTCATTATGTTCTTCACTTAAGTAAGTCGGACCAATAAAGTTAATTGACATGACTGCCATGGGGGCGTTGTTAAAAACGCGCCCATGACAAATAGCAATGGGGTGATCCTGTGCGAGTGGCTATATTTTCTGATGATTACTATTTATTCTATGGCATATCGCAGATCTTAATGTCGTTGGAGGGCGTTGAAGTTATGGGTCTGCATTCATCTGCACGCCGTGGATTACATGCCATGTATTGTCATGCAGAAGTGGTCATCGTCTCTTTCTCGTCTATCTGTCGGGTTATGAATTTCTTATCGCATATTGTCGACAGGCCTGACAATACGATCGTCTTAACCGGCGTGGAAACGCCGCGACTGGCGAATTTTAACTGCCTGAAAAAAAACATCGGTCTTACGACGTTCGTTGAGGCAATAAAAATGTTCACCGCGAGCTGCAAAGGGCAGAGCCTGTCGCCGCGCGAGCTTTCGGTGTTGGCCATGCTGCTGGCGGGAAAACCGAATACCGGCGTCGCTAAGGCGTTGGGCATTTCCGAGAAAACCGTCAGCCAGCATAAAATGAACGCCATGCGTAAATTGGAAATCGAACGTTTTCACCAATTTATTGTTGCGGCGGATGAGCGAGTGTAAGCGTGATGCCGTTGGCGGAGTGAGCGCCGTCTGATGCCCGAGTAAAAATAAACCCGCCGAAGCGGGTTTTTCCGTCAGTTTTTGCAGCCCATCAACTCCGGCAGAACGCCGGGCTTGTTCTTCAGCGAAGCCTGTACGTCGTCAGGCAGACCAGCCCAGATGATCAGGCCGGTGCGTTTCTCGATCTCGTCCACCGTCACGCGGAATTGGCAAAAATCGGCGCCCTTCGGCGTGTTTTGATCGAACAGGAAAGCGGCATAGTGGTTCACCGCCGGGCTGTTGTTGATGAAAATCACCTTCCAGTAGGCGCTGGGGATAGTGTGCGCTTTCTGGGTGCCCGGCAGTTTGCCCATATCGCGTTCATACAGCGGCCCGGTCACGGTATAGACCGAAGAGATGTCTGCGCGATCGATCAGCTTGCGCTCCTGATCTTCCAGCCGCGCCCAAGCGCCCTGGTTCAGGTCGGACTTTTGCGGCGTGATGTTGGACAGGTAGTTCAGCGATTCCCAGTCGGAAACGCCGGCCAACGAGGCCAGCGGCGCCTGATGGCCGCGATCGACCTTCAGCGCCGCGTTGGCGCCGGTGTAATCGGCAGGGGCCAGGGTATCTGCCGGATTGAGAGCCGGGTCGGTTTTCCAGTTGCGCGTCTTGCCGCTGGCCGGCGTGTCTTTGGTGATGTGATAGGCCACCCAGTTGGCGAATTTGGTGGTGCTGTTATTGTTCAACGTATAAGCATGACGCACGATCGACACATTGCTGCTGCCGCCGGTCGGGCAGCCAACCGCGCAGTTGTCGATAGATTCGAGCGTCTCGGCCGACGCCTGTGCGGCGAACAGCAGGGCGGCCAGGGCCAACATCTTGTTGTTAAAGCGCATATTCATATCCTCAATAAGTTAAAAAAAATACTGTATATATTTACAGTAAATTAAACTTATCGCAGTGAAACGAATACAACAATGCAACACATTCATGTTGTGAATGTGTCAGTCATGGTACAGCGATACCGCACGTTAAAGTCGGCAGAAATAAAAACGGCGTCCAACAGACGCCGTTTCAAAAGGGGGTTATTCCAGCAGGTCGTTGACCGTGCGGCGAACGTAGTGCGTCATCTGCGCCAGATCGTCCGGTGATACCGGCCCGCCGCCGGCGCGCACCACCTGCTGCTCAATTTGGGCGATCTCTTGCTCGACCTTGTTGGCGATCTGCACTTTGACTATCTTGTCCACCGAAGACAGCAGCACCTTCAATACCACTTTCAACGCGATGTTTTCGCAGAACGAGTCGTAGTGATGAACCGGCGGCGGCGGGGCCGGAGCCGGCTCGGGCACGCGCGGAGCCAGAGCTTTGAAGCTGTCTACATTTTCAATAATAAGATCCATGTCTCTTATTAGTTCATCAAAATCTTTAGACACTGACTTATTCCCTTCGCTGTGCGCAAAAAACAGAACGCCCGTCCTCGGGCTGAAAGCCGATGAGCGACGGGCAGAACGAATTCGGGCCTGGCCTTCAGACGCTGAATGGCCGGGGGAGGGGCATTCTAACCTTGCGGCGGGTCGGCAACAAGATGGGGCCGTGCGAATGCGCGGCCCTTTGAATCACGGGTGCAGGAGGGCGATTAACTTTTCAGCTTGGCGGTGATTTTCGCCACGTGCTCGCCCTGATAGCGGGCAATGGTCAGCTCTTCGTTGCTCGGCTGTCGCGAACCGTCGGCGCCGGCGATGGTGGTCGCGCCATAGGGGGTGCCCCCGCGCACCTGCGAAACGTCAAACAGCTCCGGCGTCGCATAGCCGATCGGCACGATGATGAAGCCGTGGTGCGCCAGCGTGGTCCAGGTCGAACTGATGGTTTGCTCCTGGCCGCCGCCGGTGCCGGTGGAGGAGAAGACGCTGCCCACCTTGCCGTACAGCGCGCCGGAAGCCCACAGGCCGCCGGTCTGATCGAGGAAGGTGCGCATCTGTCCGGCCATGTTGCCGAAGCGGGTTGGCGTACCGAAGATAATGCCATCATAGTCCGCCAGCTCTTGCGGGGTGGCGACCGGCGCCTGCTGGTGTTGTTTGCCCCCGGCCTTGGCGAAGGCTTCCGGCGTCATGGTTTCCGGCACGCGTTTGACCGTTACGTCCACGTTATCGACCCGATTCGCCCCTTCGGCCACCGCCTGCGCCAGGCGTTCGATGTGGCCGTACATTGAGTAATAAAGCACCAACAGTTTCGTCATGTTTCGTACTCCCGCTCAGATGATTAACAAAAACCCCTGATAAGCATAGAAGCGAATGACGAACTTGGCGTCGTGGCGTTACCTGATGCCGGCGATCGCCAACAGGGCGCCAAAGACAATCAGCAGCCCGCCAAAGGTGCGATCGATGCCGCGGCGCAAACGCAAAAAGCGCGCATTGACGCCCGGCGCGGAAAACAGCAGCGCGACGGCGGCGAACCAGAATACATGGACGGCGGCGATAAAGAGGCCATAGCCGATCTGTACGCCGAGCGCGGTGTGGGGAGAGACCACCTGCATGAACAGACTGACGATGAAGATGGTGGTTTTCGGGTTTAACGCGTTGGTGAGAAAGCCGGTTTTCAGGGCGGCGAGATCGCTGATGGCGGCCGGCGTCGTGGTGGGCGCGGCGTCGTGATGGGTTGCGTTGCGCAGCAGCGTAAAGCCGAGGTAGATCAGGTAGGCGGCGCCGATGCCTTTGAGCAGGTTAAACAACCAGGGCGACTGTTGGATCAACACGCCGACGCCAATCAGCGTATAGCTGACATGGATCAGTACGCCGGCGCCAATGCCGCAGGCGGTGAAGATGCCGGCGCGGCGGGAGAGCAGCAGGCTGTTGCGCGATACCATGGCGAAATCCGGTCCGGGGCTGATTACAGCGAGTAAAGTAATGGTGACGACAGCGATGAGTTCAGTCATAGTTATCCTTGCGATTTTTATCAATAGAGTGACTGATTTATAAGAGTAATTTTTCTCGGTGACAAACGATGAATAGTGACGATATCGGTGAGAAAAACTCACGCAATAGAGCCAGGCCATTGCCGCTGGGCGGGCTGCGCTGCTTCGAGGCCGCCGCGCGGCTGGAAAGTTTCACGCAGGCGGCGCAGGGGCTGAATTTGACGCATGGCGCCATCAGCCGGGCGGTGCGGGCGCTGGAAGAGGAATTGGGCGTGGCGTTGTTTGAGCGCCGCCATAGGCGAGTACTGCTCACGGCGGCGGGCCGCAAGCTGTTTCAGGCGACACAGCAGGCCTTCGGCATTCTGGACCATACCGCGCTGGAGCTGCGCCAGCAGGCGCTCAATGCGCCGCTGATCTTGTCGTGTGAACCGACCTTATTGATGCGTTGGCTGATCCCGCGTTTGCCGGCTTTTCAGCGGGCGCACCCGGACATCAACTTACAGCTGGTGGCGGGCGGCGGTCCGTTTTCGTTCCATGACGGCATCACGGCGGCGATCCGGCGCAATGACTTCGATTGGGGAAAGCAGGCGCATAGCCTGGCGCTGTTCAATGAAAAGGTCGGGCCGGTGTGCCAACCCGAGGCGCTGACGAGGCTGACGGCCTCTGTGGACGGACGGCGGCTTTTGCGGCCGGGCGCCAAACTGCTGCATGCCGCGACCCGGCCGGATGCCTGGCGGCACTGGGCGCATCAGCAGGGGGTGACATTGGCGGGGCATCCGGAACAGCGCTTTGACCATTTCTATTTCAGCCTGCAGGCCGCGGTAGCCGGCCTTGGTATCGCAATCGGCCCATGGCTGCAGGTGCGAGACGATCTGGCCGCCGGCTTGTTGAGCGCGCCGTTCGGTTTTACGCCCGACGGCAGCGGCTATTACCTGCTGTCGCCGCAGCCTATCGTGCCGGGCAGCGCGTTGGCCCGGCTGGCCGAGTGGCTAACGCTCACGGCAGGCGCCTGAGTTTTTGCGCCAGCCGCTGTTCCTGCCAGCGGCTGAAGACGTTGCGCAGCAGCAGGGTGCGCACCGCCCGCATGATCAGCGCGAGGCTCATGCCGCCGATCGCCCATAGCGCCCAGAGATAGTGCGGGTGGGTAAAGACGTTGACAGCGAGCAATATCGCGCCGATGACGGCGAAACGCACCGCCATGCTCAGCAGTTTACCCTCTGCCGCAACCTGGCGACGAAGGCGCTGCGCCTCAGGCGTCTCTTCCTGCGGTGCCTGCGGCGGCGCGTTGAGATCGCTGACCTGCACGCCCAGTGCGGCGGCGATTGCGGTCAAGGTTTCCAGGCTGGCCTGTTCGCCGTTTTCAATCCGCTGTACGGTGCGGGTGCTGAGGCCGGCGATGGTCGCCAACTGCTCCTGCGACCAGCCTTTTTCCAGGCGTAATGGTCTGATGCGGTACTTTTGCATGGTGCACTCCCGAGTTCGCTGTCACTGTCATCCAGTGTAGGAGGCGCGGGGTAGCGGCGCCACGACAGCGGCACGACAGCGACACGACATCCGCCGCCGGCGCGGGCCGGCGGGCAGTCAGAAGGCGACGTTGCGGATAAAGCGCAGCGGGAGATCGCCGTGGTTGGCGTAAGCGTAGCGCTGATCGCTGTTGAAGGCTTGCGTGGCGCCGGCGCTGAGCGTCAGCGTGCCTTGTTCCAGTTCCAGCGTCAGGGTGCCGGCAATCACGTAGAGGATTTCGCTCCAGCCTTCGGCGTCCGGCGCCGAGTCGTAGCGCTCGCCCGGCATCAGCGTCCATTCCCACAGCTCGGCCCGTTGGCGCGCCGGTACGCTGGCGGCAAACAGCGCCTGGCTGCCCGGCTGTGCGCCTTGCCAGGCCAACTCGCCTACCAGATGGCTGCCGCGAGCCTCTGGCGCCTGAATCAGATCGGTGAACGAAATCGCCAGGGCGGCGGCGATCTTGTCGAGCACCGCCAGACTGACGTTGCGATCGCCGGCCTCGATGCCCGCCAGCATGCGGCGGCTGACGCCGGAAAGTTCGGCCAGCGCCATCTGGCTCAGGCCCGCCTGTTGGCGGTAGCCGCGCAGATTGCTGCTCAGGTACTGCAGCACTTTGGGGGGATCGGTTTTCGCGTTATGCGCCGTATTGCTCATCGCCGGACTTTATCTCATACTGGCAGGATCTGTGCATTATATTGCACTCAGCAGGAAGGGCAAGCCGGTGTCAGCAGCAAAAAAATCCTTTATTTCCGCCGTGGTTCCGCAAATCAGGTTGCCGGAAGCGGTGTTGATTTTCATCACCATGATCTGGGGCGGCACCTTTTTGGCCGTGCATCACGCGATGCAAGTCAGCGGGCCGTTCTTTTTCGTCGGTCTGCGTTTCGCCACCGCCACGCTGGCGTTGACGCTGTTTTCGCTGCGCGTGCTGCGCGGCCTGACCCTGTATGAACTGAAGGCGGGCGTACTTATCGGGCTGGCGATCATGTTCGGCTACAGCATGCAAACCGTCGGTCTGCAGACGATTACCAGCAGCCAATCGGCGTTCATCACCGCCATGTACGTGCCGATCGTGCCGCTATTGCAATGGCTGGTGCTGGGGCGGTTCCCCGGCATCATGTCGTGGATCGGTATTCTGCTGGCCTTTACCGGCCTGATGCTGCTGGCGGCGCCGAGCAGCACGGACATGTCGCTGAGCCTCGGCGAAATTCTGACGCTGGCCGGCACGCTGGGCATGGCGGCAGAGATCATTCTGATCGGCGCCTTCGCCGGCAAGGTGAATATCCGCCGGGTGACCATTGTGCAGCTGGCGACCGCCTCGCTGGCCTCATTTTTGATGATGGTGCCGACCGGCGAATCGCCGCCGCCGTATTCGGATTACCTGCTGTATAGCGCCATTGGGCTGGGGCTGGCCAGCGCGTTGATTCAGCTGACCATGAACTGGGCGCAGCGCAGCGTTTCACCCACGCGTGCTACGGTGATCTACGCCGGCGAACCGGTCTGGGCGGGCATCGTCGGGCGGCTCGCCGGTGAGCGTTTGCCGGGCGTCGCGTTGTTGGGGGGCGCGTTGATTGTGATCGGGGTGGTGGTCAGCGAGCTGCGCGTACGGCGCAAGGGGAAAGCGGCGGTGGCGACGGAAGCGGATTAGCGCAGAGGCAAAAAAGAGCAAAGGGGCGGAGATATCCGCCCCTTTTTGCATCACGCGGTTTTCTTCTTGCGCAGGAACACGTAAGACAGGCCGAGCAGGATGAACCACAGCGGGGTGACGATCAGCGCCTGGCGGGTGTCTTCGCGCAGCGACAACAGCACCAACACGAACACGAAGAACGCCATGCACACCCAGCACATCAGTTTGCCGGCCGGCATTTTGTAGATCGATTTCTGGTGCAGCGCCGGGCGCCGTTTGCGGTAGACCAGATACGAACACAGGATGATGGTCCAGACGAACATGAACAGAATCGCCGACACGGTGGTCACCAGGGTGAAGACCGTCATCACGTTCGGGATCAGGTAAATCAGCACCACGCCGCCCAGCAGGCAGATGCAGGAGAAGGTGAGGCCGTTGGCCGGCACCGCGCGCTTGGACAGGTTGGCGAACGATTTCGGCGCGTCGCCTTCCTGCGCCAGCCCGAACAGCATGCGGCTGGTGGAGAACACCCCACTGTTGGCGGAGGAGGCGGCGGAGGTCAGCACCACGAAGTTGATCACGCTGGCCGCGGCCGGCAGGCCAATCAGCACGAACAATTCAACGAACGGGCTCTTGTCCGGCACTACGGAGCTCCACGGCGTCACCGACATGATGACGATCAGGGCGAACACGTAGAACATGATGATGCGGATCGGAATCGAGTTGATGGCGCGTGGCAGTGACTTCTCCGGATCCTTGGTTTCCGCCGCGGTGGTGCCCACCAGTTCAATGCCGACGAAGGCGAATACCGCGATCTGGAAGCCGGCGAAGAAACCGCTGATGCCTTTCGGGAACATGCCGCCGTCATTCCACAGATGGGTGAACGAGGCTACGGTACCGGTTGGCGACTGGAACTGCATGGCGATCATTACCAACCCGGCGACGATCAGCCCGACGATGGCGACGATTTTGATCATCGCAAACCAAAACTCCATTTCGCCGAACATCTTCACCGTCGCCAGATTAAGGCCGAGCAGCAACAGCACGCACAGCAGCGAAGCGATCCACTGCGACAGTTCAGGGAACCAGAACTGGGCGTAGGCGGTGATCGCCACGACGTCGGCGATGCCGGTGACCACCCAGCAGAACCAGTAGGTCCAGCCGGTGAAGAAGCCGGCCCACGGGCCGAGCAGATCCGCGGCGAAATCGCTGAACGATTTGTATTCCAGGTTGGACAGCAGCAACTCGCCCATGGCGCGCATCACGAAGAACAGCATAAAGCCGATGATCATGTACACGAAGATGATCGAAGGGCCTGCCAGGCTGATGGTTTTACCGGAGCCCATAAACAGACCGGTGCCGATGGCGCCGCCGATGGCGATCAGTTGAATATGTCGGTTAGTGAGGTTTCGCCGTAGATGATCTTCTGAGGCGGGCGTCGCGTCAGTCGCTATTTTAGAGTGATCTACCATCTGATGATGTCCTGTTTTACCTGTCATTAGTGAAGTCGTGAGCTCTGAAGTGGCTCTTTTTTATACATTTATCCGGTTGGTCCGGCTTTAGTAAGGTAGTGCAATAACGCCACCTTTGTGCAACATGTTTACAACATTTATACGCGGGATAAAAGTCGATCAATCTTTACACGAGAGGAGGCAAATCGGACGTTCAGGGAGCGGAAGATTACTCTTCAAACGGTGGGATTAACAGACCTTATGCGGCTTATCTCGTTGATTAAACAAAGGGTTGTAAAATTCGCATGAGAAAAAGTAATGGGTGTAAGCGTTCGACAGCGAGGCTGACAAGAAGGGCGATTTATCTCGTTGGGCCGTTAGCTCAGGCGGATGAGCCGTTGACGCCTAATCAACGAGACAGAGGTTCGCCCCCTGTACGGCCCGCCAACCAAATCAGCGTGTTACGCTCAGACATTTCTTTGATTGTGCCCTCATGGCGCCGTTTTAAGCGCGTATTCTGCAAAAAAATTCGCATTTTTCGACTGATGTTCAGAAAGGTGATCTGGCGCAAACTGCGATGTTGCACCGTACTTTATACGGCAAGGGAGGCTGTGCGCTGGCGCAACGTCGGCGCAGGGATGGGGCATTTGCCCAAGAATCTTTCAGGTCAAGAAACGGGGAACACATGCGCGGCCGACATCAAGAGCAGTGCCCAAACGGCGGCTGAGAGTGCGGCGGTGGCATAGACGTGCCTCGCCGGCAGTTGCAGCATGCCGGCCATCAGCGGCACGGTGTAACGCATCACCGCCAGAAAACGCGAGGCGAACAGCAGCGGCAGCCCGCGCTTTTGCAAGGAACGTTGCGCTTTGCGCAGCGGGGCGTGAAAGCGTGCCGGCAGCCGGCGGCCAAGATCGCGACGGCAGAGCAGTGCGCCGCAGTGGAAAGACAGGATTGAGCCCAACGCCGCGCCAAGGGCGATGGCCGCCCAAACCGCGCCGATCGGCAGCGCATGTTTGCCCGCAAGGATGCCCATCAGCAGCGTCACCGAGGCAGGCGGCAGGACGGAGGACACCACGATCACGGATTTTCCCAACGCGAACAGGAAAATCAGCAGCAGCAACATCTCCGGTTCCGGGCTGTATTTGGCGATAATGTGCGTCAATTCATCCATTTAACACCTGTGGGCGAGAGGGCTGACTGTCAGTGTCCCATCCGCAGGTTCAATAATGGCTAAATAACGCGTCGCTATCCGGTTATCTCTGCGTCTTGCTTGCGTGCCTCAGCATGCCGATGTCTGAGCGCCCCTAACAGCACGGCGCACAGCAGCGAAAAGGCGGCCAGCACCAGCGGCCCGGCATGCGGGCTGTGAAAACGCTGTTCCGCCTCAGTGCGGATCAGCGGGGCTAAAAAGCTGAATGCGGCGCCGAGCGTGGTGCAAAAACCGATGCCGGCCGCCAGCGCCGGACCGGTGAGCAGCTGAGCGGGAAACGTCCAGAAAATGGGTTGTACCGCCAGAAAACTGACTGCGCAACAGCTCAGGGCGACGATAGCGAGCAACGGGCCGGCATAGGAAGAGACGACCAACCCCAGCGCTGCCGCGACCATGCAGCCAACGGCGATCGGCAATCTTCTGGCGGTTTTTCTGTCGGCATAGCGCGGCAGGAAATAGACGCCAAGCGCGGAGCATGCCCAGGGAATGGCGGCCACCAACGAGGCCTTGAAGCCGAGATGGGTGCCCATCAGCGAGGCGATCTGCGACGGCAGAAAAAACATCAGGCCGTATACGCCGATTTGCAGGGTGCCGTAGATCAACGCCAGATGCCAAACTTTGCCGCTTCTCATCGCCGCTTTAACGCTGCTGGTTTCGGTGCGCTGCTGTTCAGCGGCCAGCTGTGTGACCAGCGCATTGCGTTCTTCCTCGGTCAGAAAGCGGGCCTGCCCTGGGCTATCGTCGAGATAGAAAAAGGCGAAGACGCCGAGGACGACGGCCGGCAACCCTTCCAGCACGAACATCCAGAACCAGCCGGGCTTGCCCAACACGCCGTGCATCTCCAGCAATGCCCCCGACAGCGGTGAGCCGAGCGTCAGGGCCGCCGGTACGCCAAGCACGAAAATGCCAATGACCGAGGCGCGCACCTTATTGGGAAAATAGATCGACGCCAGCAGCAGGATGCCGGGGTAAAAGCCGGCTTCGGCGATCCCCAGCAGAAAGCGCAGGACAATAAATTGCTGCTCGTTGGCCACCAGCCCGGTACAGGCCGACAATGCCCCCCACAGCGCGGTGGTGGCGCTGAGCCAGCGTTTGGCGCCCCAGCGATTCATCAACAGGTTGGCCGGAATGCCGAACAGCGCATAGGCGGCAAAGAATATCCCCGCGCCCAGCGCAAAGGCGGATTGCGACAGCGCGATATCGATGGCCATCGCGTCTTTGGCAAAGCCGACGTTGACCCTGTCGATAAACGCAATGAAGTACATGGCGAACATCAATGGCACCAGTCTGCGCCAGGTTTTGCGGATGGCGGCGTTGAGCGCTGGAGCGGCATAGGTGGCGTGATTCACTGGCGGTAACCTCTCTTCTGAGAATGATAAACGTCGGTCATAAGGACCGTCCTGGCGCCGTGGCCCATCATGCGGCGATGACATGGCTTTTCTGCGTGAGCCTTAAAGGTCTAAAGGACTAATGGTCAGGCCTTTAGGGGCGAAAAAAACGCCGCGTATTGCGTCGGCATATCGGTACAGATATCACCATGGTGAATGGTGTGTTGCCTTTTTGTTAATTGAAAGTTCACACAGGGCCAGGAGGCGTTCAAGCGCTTTGATCGAGATCTGTGTGCGCTATCACCGAATTGGGAACCCGAGGACCGACACTGGAGAGTGGCGCTTTCATCTCGCGAGGGAGGGCGATAAGGTGAAGCACGGCACAACAGAACGCAGGAGCGCAACATGCTGAAGGTCATTGCTGAAGATTTCATTCACCCGGAACACATTGACACCGTTATGCCGTGGTATCGCGAGCTGGTGGAGAAAACCCGGCAGGAGCCGCTGTGCATCAGTTATGAACTGTGCATCGACCAGCAGGATCCCGGGCACTTTATTTTTATCGAAAGCTGGCCGGATCGCGCGGCTCTCGAAGTGCATTGCCAGACCGAGCATTTCACCCGGCTGGTGCCGCAGATCAATCAGTATCAGCGCAAGCCTTGCACCTTCCTGTTTATGCAGGCGTTCCCTGAAACAGGCGATAAATAGGCGAAAAAATCCCCGCAGGGGGCGGGGTCAATGGCTTCTCAACACTATCTTGTTGTGATTAAAAAATAGGCTGATAATGATTTTCATTCTCTAGGAATGCTCTTAAATTAATCAATCTGGTGAATGATTCGCCGTCTGCTTTTCGCTGGCGGTTTTAATGGCACGCAGCATGCGGCGTCTTATCAACCCACTCACCAGGCGAATCGCATACCAGTAGGGGGTAAACCGCCGCCGGCTGGCACTGTCGGGGCAGAAGATGCGCGTTTCCGTTACCAGACGGCAGCGCCCGTCCTCCAGGGGGCTCGCGGCATACCCCAGCGCCAGTTTGGCGACGCCGGGCTGAGCGAAGGCCTGAAAGTCCGCCCCGTCAGCGACCTTCACCAAACCGTATTCAGCCTGCCAAAACCGGCCGATCAGGCCATAGACCAACGCGGTTTCATCCTGCTCAAGCAGGCAAAAGTTATGCAGGCCAAACGGCGGAGGACGGGGCTTATCGCGTGGCATCAGCCGCGCGGGCAATTCGCGCAGCGCTATCATGCTGCGGAAAAAACGATCGCGCTTGGGATCGTAAGCGGCCACGGCGTCCAACACCCGCGATTGCGGCGCGGTGATGACGATCGTATGCCGCTCAGAGAACTGGTATTGCCCAAGGTATTTATTCAACAGCGTCATGTCGTTCATGCTCCCGCCATTCGCTATGCAGCAGGGCGAAACCGAATTCATCACCCCATGCGCCTTTGAAAAACACGTTTTGCCGCCAACAGGCCTCACGGCGAAAGCCCAGCTTACTGAACAACGCGGCGGCGCGAAGATTACGCGCGTCCACCACGGCGGTAATGCGGTGTTTCGCCAGCGGCCCGAACAGCAGGGCGATGACGGCGCTTAGCGCCTCGCGCGCCTGTCCTTGCCGCTGATGAACCGGATCGAAGGTCACGCCCAGTTCAGCCTGACGCCCTTCATCGAAAAAATGCACCGCGACATCGCCCAGCAACGCGCCGTCCTCGCGGCGCTCGACCGCCAGTTGAAACCAGGTGTCATCACGGTTGAACGCGAGCCGCTGTTGCTGTGCGAAAAAGGCCTGCGCCTGCGCGGCGCTGTAGTCGCTCCAGCTCTGGTAGCGCGCCACGTCAGGATGGTTGCGGTAGGCGGTAAAGTGGGGCAGATCGTCGGCGGTGAACGGACGCAAGATCAGTCTGGGGGTCAGCAGAGGCAAGTGGCGCATTATTTTTCCTTATCAGCGCATGAGGGCTACCGGCAGTGTAGCCCAGCGCCGAGAGGCGGGCTGCGTAAAATGAGCTGTGGCGGGGAGGCGCAGCGGGAAATGCCGGCTCAGGCAAGCCGGCAAGCAATAAGGGGATTAACGACGAGCGGCCGCCTGACGCAGGCGTTCGACCGGCGCCTGCTGAAAATCGAACGATGGCGCCTCGCGCTGCGTCAGCCCCTGGCGCACGATGGCCTTCACGGCCAGGCTGGCGGCGAGATCCTTCCCGGCGATCTGCTCGGCGATGCGCAGCGCTTCTTCCCGAGCCGAGCCCTCGCTGATGCGGGAAATGGCGCCGTGTGACAGGGCCTCCCGCGCACCGACGGTTCTGCCGGTCAGCAGCCAGTCGAGGGCGACATAGGGAGAAACTCGCGCCGGCAAGCGCGCGCATCCGCCTTGCGCGGCGACCAAGCCGAGCCCGGTTTCGGGGAAGCTGAAGCGCGCGTTCTGGCCGGCGACGATCAGATCACAAGCCAGGGCGAGCTCAAAGCCGCCCCCGTAAGCGATGCCGTCAACGGCGGCGATGATCACCTTGGCGATCTGCGCATGGATCAGTCCCCCGAATCCCTCCGGCGTGACGATGGGCAGTTCGCCCTGTCGGAACGCGGTGACATCCATGCCGGCGGAAAATACCGCCGGCTGACCGGCCAGGACGATCGCGCGTATCGTATCGTCATTATCCGCCTGCCGCAGGTAACTGCGGATCAACTTGGCCATCTGCAGGTTGATGGCGTTCTTTTTCTCCGGCCGATTGAGGGTGATGACCGCAACCTGCGCGCCATAACGTTCGTAAAGCACCGGCGGTGATTCACTCATCGCTGGCCTCCCCGCGGAAAAAGATCAGCGTCAACAGCAGGGCGATGGCGCCGAGCGGTAGCGAGAACAGCGGCAAATAGTGGGCCGGCAACGCGTAGAGCGTCAGGCCGCCCAGCATGCCGCCCGCCGCGATGCCGGCGTACAGCACCGAGCTGTTGAGCGACACGGTCAGCGCCCCAAAACGCTTCGACAGCGACAACAGGTGATGTTGGATTGGCACCAGATACATCCAGCCGGTAATGCCCCAGATAAGAAAGATGGCCAATACCCACCACGGCGAGGTGACGTAAAAGGCCAGCAGGAACAGGGACAGCGTCTGGATCGCCACCGAAAACAGCAGCACGAATTTGCTGCCTAGGGCGTCGGTCAGCGCGCCGGAGGCAAAATTGCCGATCACCGCGCCAATGCCGAACACCAGCAGCGCCAAAGGCAGAATGGCTTCCGGGCCGAACTGGGTGTCTTTCAACAGCACGCTGACGTAGCTGTAAACAATGTGCTCCGAGCACACGGCGAAAAAGGTGATCAGCAGCGTGGTCAGCACCGCCTTTTGCCGCAGCGGGGCGAGCCGTTCTTTCAACGAATGTTTGCCCGGCGCCGCAATGGCGCGCAGCGCCAGCGACAGGCCGAGCAGCGCCACCGCCCCCAGCAGGGCGATGAACAGAAAGATGTCGCGCCAGCCGATCAGTTTGGCCAGAAAGGTGCCGAACGGAATGCCGAGCGCGATGGCCAGCGTCATGCCGCCATAGACGATGGAAATAGCCAGGCCGCGGCGTTTTTCCGCCACCAGCCCCACCGCGGCGGCGGCGGCCTGCGGGGTGTAACAGGCCGCGCCCAATGCCGCCAACACTCGGCCGAACGATATCTGCAGGTAGCTGGTGGCCCAGGCGCAGGCCAGGTTGCCGGCGATGAACAGCACCAGCGCCAACTGCAGGATGTGCTTGCGGTTGACGTTGCCCAGCAGCCAGGCGGTCAGAGGCGCAAACAGCATGTAGGCCAGCGCGAATACCGATATCAACTGCCCCGCTTGCGCGGGGCTGACGGCAAAGGTCTCGGAAATGTCGCTGAGCACGCCGGCGACGATAAAGGCGTCGGTGCCGATGGCGAAGGTCCCGGTCGCCATCAGACACAGCGTGACCAGATGGCCGTTATAATCCGCTAACTTCATCCCGCCCTCCGCAGATCGTTTACCGCCCAGACCCGGCTCAACGCCGCCAGGAAGGTCTCCACGTCGGCATGGGAATGCGCCGAGGTCGGCGTTACCCGCAGCCGTTCGCTGCCCGCAGGCACCGTCGGGGCATTGACCGGTTGCACGTAAATGTCGTGCTCATCGAGCAGCACTTTGCTGATGTGTTTGTTGCGATGGGGATCGCCGATCAGCAGCGGCAGGATATGGCTGTCTGCCGACACCAGCGGGATGCCGGCGGCGCGCAGACCGGTCTTCAGGTGATCGACGATCGCCAGCAGGTGCTTGCGTTGGGTGTCGTGCTCGAGGTTGTATTTAAAGCTGGCCAACGCGGCGGCCACCACCGGCGCCGGCGACGAGGTGCTGAAGACGAATGCCGGCGCCCAGCTGCGCACGGCTTCCACCACCGAACGGGGCGCGGCGATATAGCCGCCCGCCGCACCGTAAGACTTGCCGAACCCGCCCTGGATAATGGTGATTTTATCCAACAGGCCCAGCTGTTCGGCATAGCCCAGCCCCCGTTCGCCATACACGCCGGCCGAATGAATTTCGTCGAGATAGGTCAGCGCCTGATACTGTTCCGCCAGCGCCACAATCTGCGCCAGAGGAGCAAAGTCACCGTCCATGGAATACAGCGACTCAAAGGCGATCAGCTTTGGCCGCGCCGGATCGGCGGCCTGCAGCAGCTCGGCGAGGTGCGCCACGTCGTTATGGCGGAAGATTTTTTTCTCCGCCTTGCTGTAGCGAATCCCGTAAATCATCGAGGCGTGATTCAGTTCGTCAGAGAACACGATCAGATCGGGGATGGCGTCGCACAGGGTGGACAAGGTGGCGTCGTTGGCGCCGAAGCCGGTGGTGAACAGCAGCGCCGACTCTTTGCCGTAGGCGCTGGCCAGCAGCGTTTCCAGTTCAGTGTGATAGACCGAGGTGCCGGAAATGCTGCGGGCGCCGCAGGTGCCTAACCCGACTCGGTTAACCGCGTCGGTGGTGGCCAGCAGCACTTTGGGGTGGTGGCTCATGGCCAGATAGTCGTTTGAGCACCAGACGTTGAGACGGCGCTCGCCTTGCTGCCCGTGGCTGGTGGCCCAGGGTTTGTCCTGCACGCCGCGTTCAAGGTTGAGGAACTCGCGAAAACGCCCCTGCTTTTTGGTTTCCGCCAACTTTTCTTCAAGAATGTTCAGTACGCTCATAGCATGTTCCTTGTGTTAAACGGCTTTAAGGTTTAATGACAGCCCCTGACCGACGCCGACGCACATTGTGACCAATGCGTTGCCGGCCTGCCGATCGCGTAATTCCAGCGCCGCCGACAGCACCAGGCGCGCGCCGGACATTCCCAGCGGATGGCCGAGCGCGATGGCGCCGCCGTTTGGGTTGACGCGCGCGTCGCCGGCGTCGATGCGCCAGTGTTTCAGCGCCGCCAGAACCTGCGCGGCGAAGGCTTCGTTAATCTCGATGATGTCGAAGTCGTTCAAGGTGAACCCGCCGCGCTGCAGTAAGCGCTCGGTGGAAGCGATCGGCCCCAGCCCCATCAGCGCCGGCGCGACGCCGGCGGCCGCGCTGTCGCCGATCTCCGCCAGCGGTTGCCAGCCCTGGCGTTTCACGTAGCGTCCGGAGGCCAGCAGCAGCGCGGCGGCGCCGTCATTGATGCCGGAAGCGTTGCCGGCGGTGACCGAACCACCGGCGGCGAAGGCCGGTTTCAGCGCCTGCAACTGCTGCAACGTGCTGAGCCGGGGGAATTCGTCCTGTGCGAATATGCGGGTGGTTTTACGATCCGCCGGCACATCCACGGGCGTGATTTCCCGCGCCAATCGACCGCTGTCGATCGCCCGGCGGGCTTTTTGCTGCGAGCCCAACGCGAACATATCCTGTTCCTCTCGCGAGATACTCTGCTGTTGGGCCACGTTTTCCGCCGTGATGCCCAGCGGATCGCTGCCGTAGCGTTCCGCCAGGCGCGGGTTGACAAAGCGCCATCCCAGCGTGGTGTCGTACAGCTTTACCCCCTTGTCGAACGGCGTTTCGCCCTTGCTCAGCACATAGGGCGCGCGGCTCATGCTTTCCACGCCGCCGGCCAGAATCAGTTCGCTGAGGCCGCTGCGGATTTTCGCCGCGGCGTAGATCACCGCATCCAACCCGGAGGCGCAAAGGCGGTTGAGGGTGATGGCCGGCACCGACTGATCCAACCCGGAAAGCAGCGTCGCCATGCGGGCGACGTTGCGGTTGTCTTCGCCGGACTGGTTGGCGCAGCCCAGCACCACTTCATCCAGAGCCTGCTGCGCCGCCGGATGGCGCTGAAGCAGGCTGCGAATAATCGTCGCCGCCATATCATCGGGGCGGGTATGCGCCAGGCTGCCGCCATAGGCGCCGATCGCCGTGCGCGTGCCGTCGATCAGATAAACACCGTCATCTTTAATGCTCATCATGGATCCTTAAGGCGTGGTGGTCAGCGCCGGTTGGGCGGCGTGCAGAAGGGTGTAATGCGGCGCATAGCGCGCCGCGTGCAGCAATTGCGCCAGGTTGCTCAGCGTCGTCCTGACATTTTCCTCCCCGAGGCGAGTGAGCCAGCCGAAAATACCGTCGGCGTAGTTCACGCCGGCGACGGCGGCGACATCAATGTCTTCCCGGCTGCAGACGCCGCTTTCCACCATGATCACCGACTCGTTGATCAGGCTGCTGAGCACGCGGGCGACGATCAAGGCCGGGGAATCCTTGATAAATTCCACCTGCGGGATCGCGGTGTGCAGCAGGCGTAAAAACAGCGCCTTATTGGCTGCAGAGGCGTGGCGGCTATGCGCCGCCACCAGGTACGCCGTATCGCCGTAGTTCAGGGCGACATCGACGACAAAGGCGTCCGCCGCGGTCTGTTCGGCAAGCTGGTTTGCCGTGCGGCCATCGGTAACGCTGACGGTGAAAGCGTCATTAACCTGAATGGCGGCGCCCAGGCCCGGTAATGTCGGCCGTTGTTCCACGCGCAGCCGCGGCCATTGCAGGGTGGCCCGCTGCTGTAGCAGAGTAAAGAGAGGATGTTCACCGTAAATGCGTAGCGTCTCGACCTCCGCATCGACGGCGGCCGCAAGCGGCGGAGGAGATTCTTCGGCGGAAAAATAGGAGCGGCCGTTCTTTTTGCCCAACAGACCGGCATCGACCAGCGAGCGCTGCAGATGGCCCGGGGTATAGCGCGGATCGTACTGCATGTCCTGCCAAATTTGCCGGCTGACCTGATAGTTGATGTCCTGACCGATAAAATCGGTCAGTTCGAGCGGCCCCATGCGAAAGTGTCCGCCGGCTTTGAGGGCGCGGTCGATCTGCGGCGCACGCGCCACGTGTTCTTCCAACAGGCGGAACCCTTCCAGATAGTAGGGGCGGGCCATACGGTTGACGATAAATCCCGGCGTGGCCTGACAGACGACATCGCGTTTCCCCAACGCCGCCACCAGTTGACGGCAACGTTCGGTGGTGACCTGTGCGGTAAAATAGGCCGGAATGATTTCAATCAGCTTCATCAGCGGCGCGGGGTTGAAAAAGTGCAAACCGATAAAGCGTTCGCTGTGCGTCACCGCCGTCGCCAGCTTATTAAGCGACAGTGAGGAGGTATTGGTGGCGATCAGCGTGTCGGGCTTGACCGTCGCGGCGATGGCCGCCAGCACCTCGAGTTTGGCTTGCTCATGCTCTGCGATGGTTTCGATCACCAGATCGCTGTCGGCGATGGCCCCAAATTCCGCGGAGAACGTCAGATTAGCCAGCACCGCGTCTTTGTCCTGCAGCGCGAGCTTGCCCTGTTCCACCTTTTTGTTCAGGTCTTGCACGATAGCGTCGCGAGCTTGATTGAGGGTATTGCCGTTGCGATTATAAAGCACCGTACGAATGCTTTTTTGCGCCAAAAGATAAGCGATGCCTCTGCCCATCGTTCCCGCGCCGATAATCGCAGCCGATTGAATTGCCGCATTACTTTCTGCCATAGAAAATCCCCGTCACTGTATGCCATGCGAAATTCGCAAATGCTTATTATCTCTTTGGATTTACGGCGGCACCGGGTGCCTGTGAGGAAAGTAATTGGCGGTGTCTTGGCTGTCTAACGGTAGAAATGACAGGTTTACCTGCAGACGGGGTTATGCTATTCGCGTAGTTTTTAGGCTCAGCCCAATAAAAAGGCTTATTCTGAGGGAAATAAACCGGGGAATAGCTTTTTTCGTTATAGCGTTCGTATTTTTTATTATATGAAACGGCTATTGGCGCCGGGCGGCGATATCCTATAGTGAGTCTGACCTATCGATAAATCGACATCGCTATTTGGAGAACCTGCGTTATGGATACCCGCACTCAACGGCTCATGGCGGAGGTGATTGGCAGTTTGACCGATCGCGAACGTTTTCTGACCCAACTGGGGCGCTGCGTCGAGGCGCTGGGTTTTGATTATTTCTCCTACATCGTTTTTTCCTGTTATCCGGCGAGCCGGCCAAAAATGCGGGTTGAAGGAACGTTTCCGGCGCGCTATCTCGAGGATTATCGGCGGCAGCGGGCGTATTTGCAGGATCCTGTCATCGAGCGAGCCCACCATTCCACGCTGCAATTCCAGTGGGACGAAAGTTTTTATCACGAGCGGCCGGCGCTTTGGCAGCGCATGTCGCAGTTTGGTCTGCACACCGGGTGGTCGCAATCGGTCAAGGATTGCTATGGTCGCCTGGGGATCCTGACTTTTGCCGGCAAGACGCTGCCGCAGCAAACGCCGCAGGCCGGCGCGGTGAATGAACTCTTTTTCCTTTGGCTGGCGCAAACCGCCCACAAAACGCTGCGTGAAGCGTTGATATCGGTGAACGACGAAGCGATAAAAGATGTGCTGACGCTGCGCGAGAAAGATATCTTGCGCTGGTGCAGCGAAGGCAAAACGGCGGAAGAGATCGCGCTGCTGATGGGGGTGAGTGAACGTACGATCAATTTCCATATCGGTAACTCGATTAAAAAACTTTCGGTCGCCAATAAGACCGCAGCCACCGCCAAAGCGGTTTATTTACAGCTGATTTAATTGCGAGAAATAAATAATTAATCGCCTATCAGTTAGCGGCGCGATGTTTATATTTTGTTAAATTAAGCATTGTCCTTATCAGTATTTACCTCCGATCACAAAAGCGTGATAAAGCGGTTCACCGCGCCCGTGCGCGGCAGTACTCTGTAGGCACCCGGTTTACATAGAAAGGATGTGATATGTACAAGACTATTTTAGTGCCGATAGATATTGAAGAGGATCTGTTGACCGAGCATGCGCTGAAGCATGTGGAATATTTGGCGAAGATGTCCGGCGCTAAAGTGCATTTTTTCCATGCGCTGCCGGATGCCTCGGCTTTTGTTACTGCCTATTCGTTCGGTCTCAAGGAGTTTGAGAATCAGGCGGAAGTGAAGGCGGTGGAGAAGCTGAAGAAAATCATGTCGGAAATCGATCTGCCGTTAGATCGCCTCAATTACACCGTCAGCTTTGGCTCTGCGCGCGATCAGGCGCTGGAACTGGCGGAAGAGATCGACGCCGATCTGATCATCATCGGTTCACGTCGCCCGAGCGTGAAAACTTATCTGTTGGGCTCCAACGCCGCCGCCATCGTTCGCCATGCCAATATATCGGTGATGGTGGTTCGATAATCCTCCTTTAAGCCCGCCGTTTTCATGCGCGTTCTGCGGTCGCCGGTCGGCCGCAGAACGCAGGCTGCTTTATTGCCATCTCAGCCTGAGCTGCTACGATTTTAGCTGACGTTTTTTATGCCGACCGGGCCAGCGGCCTTGCGCATATTCTTTATTTCAGCCAGAAGAGGGGCAGCCATGCCATTAGAAGTCGATGGGATCATCAGAGGCGATCGAGGCAGTGAACCGAGCCATTGGCAACATACGCCAACCAAACCGCTTGTCACGCTGACCTGGCATCACACCATCCCCTGGAACTGTTTACGTAATGTCTGGAATGGTCTGGTGGCTGGCGAGCACTGGAACGCGCTCGACGAGTTTATGAATCTGATCGGTGTGCCTAACCGCGCCGAGGTGCTCAAACAGATCAAGAATGAAAATCTGCAGGATCGCGATGGGTTACATACCCTGGTGACCTGGCAAGGCTGGAATATCGTCGAGGGGCCGGGTAACGAATATCGCGCGCAGGGTGACGATCCCGGTGAAAATTTCGACGACTGGTCCGGCAAAGGCATGAGCACGAATCAGCAAGCGACGCTGCAGCAGGTCAAAGTGTTGTATCAGGTGATGGCGCCGCTGGGAAGCCGCGCGCTGGACGCCGCCAGACAGGCGCCGAACATTACTACGGAAGAAGCGAGCGTCTTGCAACGAACGATTAAACAGACCCGCCCAACGTTGCGCGGAAAGGAACCGATCCGGTGGCAAGAGGGCATGTGGCACAAAGTGCAACCTGGTAAAGAGGCGAAACATTTCGCCCAATGGGACAGCAAACCCGTGTGGCGCAAGCGCCTGCACAGCGACTTGGCTCAGGCAGGCTAAACTTCGCCCCGCGCCGGATTGGCGGCGCGGGGGCATCAATTCGGCGCTAATCGCACAGCGCCGCTATCTCGTCGTACAGCGTCCTGGGGATTTCCACGCCGTATTGTTCGCTGTGGCGTCGTTGCCGATAGCGCCGCTCGCCGGGAATGCGTGCGCCTTGCGCTTGCATGTCGGCAAACATCGCCTCCGCGCTGGCGAAATACCGCTCCTTATCCGCGCCGAGAAAACGCTCGGGATCGAACGCGATGATCAGTTCACCGCCGTAGGGCGATGAACCCGTGCCGTCGTCATAGGCCAGCGATTCTTTGCTGGTCATGTCGCCGATCAGCGGCCCAGCCAACAATTCAACCATGGCCGCCAGCGCCGAGCCTTTATGGCCGCCGAAAGTCAGCATCGCGCCCTCCAACACGCTGGCGGCGTCGGTGGAGGGGTTGCCTGCCTTATCAATGCCCCAGCCTTCCGGCAGCGGGGTGCCGGCGCGGCGATGCAATTCGATTTCGCCGCGCGCCGCCGCGCTGGTGGCCATGTCGAACAAAAACGGCGGCCGAGCCGGGCGCGGCCAGCCGAAGGCGATGGGGTTGGTGCCGAATAGCGGGCGTGAGCCGCCGGCCGGCGTCACCCAGGCGTGGCTGGGCGTGCAGGCTAAGGCCACTAAACCCTGTTCGGTCAGCGGTTCGATGTCGGCCCACAGCGCGGAGAAATGCACGCAGCGGTTGATCGCCAGGGCGGCGATGCCGTTGGCGCGCACCTTATCGATAAAGGCCGGCAGAGCGGTGCGGTAGGCGAGCAGGGAAAAGGCGCCGCCGGCATCGGCGCGCAAGATGGCCGGCGCCTGGTCGAAGAGCCTGGGTTTCGCATCGGCAGAGACTTTGCCCGCCCGTAATGAGCGGACGCAGCCCAACAGCCGGTACAACCCGTGCGAAGCACAGCCGTCGCGCTCGCCCTGAATGACATTTTGCGCCACTGTCTCAGCATGCGCCTGATTGAAGCCGTTGCAGCGCAGTGCGCGTAGCGCCAGTTGATAAGCGTGTTCCAGCGACAAAACGTGCATGGTTGTCATTTCGATGTCCTCCCTGGGTCATTCTTCTTCATCGCCGATAAAATTGGCCTGGGGTAAACAGGTATAGGCGCCCCAGTAGTAAATCGCCAGCGCAATCACCGCCATGGTGAGGGTGTCCCACGGATGAGCAATAGCGCCGATGCCGCCGAAACTGCTGAGGTAGGAAAGCGCGATCGTCAGCGCATAGAAGACGATTAGCCACAGCGAGGACCAAATTTGCTGCCTGAGGCTAACGGCGTGGGTCGGCACCTGATTCTTGAACAGGATGTAGATGAAGAACATCAGTATCTGCAAGCCGAGCAGCCAGGAGACGGTGTCCCAGCCGGACCAGAAGACGATCAGCGCCGAAATGATAAATGACAGCGGGCCGAGCACGCAGAAACCGCGCACCCGGAACGGACGCGGCATATCGGGCGCATTGCGCCGCAGCCCGGCGGCGGTGACCGGGGCGATGGCGTAACTCAGCACCAGCGCGGCGGACACCACGCCGATCAGCTTTTCCCACGATGGGAACGGCAGCGTCCAGAAGACCGAGAGGGCGAAGGTCAGCCACAACGCCGGGCGCGGGATACCGGATTCACCATCCACCCGGGTGAACAGTTTGAAGAAGGTGCCGGCGCGCGCCCACCCGTAGATCACGCGAGGCGTGGCGTTCATGTAGATGTTGCCGGTGCCGCTGGGCGAAACGATCGCGTCGCTGACCACCAGAAACGCCAGCCATCCCATGCCGAGCGTGATGGCGATATCGCGGAAAGGCAGGGAAAACTGTTGGCTGATGCCGGCCCAGCCGCCGCTCAGCATCTCGCTGGGGATACTGCCGAGAAACGCTATCTGCAGCAGCACATAGATGATGGTGGACAGCACTACCGACAGGATCAGCGCGATGGGAATGGTGCGCTGCGGTTTTTGCACCTCGCTGGCGACCGAAATGATCGGCGTCAGGCCGAGGTAGGCGAAGATGATGCCGCCGGCGGAAATGGCGGCTTCAACCCCGGCGGAGCCGAAGGGGGCAAAGCCCTGACTGTGCAGGTTTTCCGGTTTGAAAAAGCTGAACAGCACCACGATCACCAACAGCGGCACCAGAAACTTCAGCACGCTGATGAGATTATTGGATTTGGCGAAGGTTTTGACGCTGTAGTAGTTGAGCGCGAAGAAAAAGCACAGCAGCGCCAACTGCACCAGCCAGCCGAGCGCTGTCGGATCGCCGGAACCCGGCTGGCTGAGGAGCGGGAACCAGGCGGCGGCGTACTGACGGGCGGCGACGACCTCGATAGCGATCAGACTGGAGAAGGCGATCAGCGTGATAAACCCCAGCAGATAGCCCATCAATTCGCCGTGCGAGAACACCGGATAGCGAATGATGCCGCCGGCGCGCGGCAGGGCGGCGCCCAGCTCGCAGTAGACGATGCCCAGCAGCAGCACCGCCAGGCCGCCGATCAGCCAGGAATAGATGCCGGCGGGGCCGGCGATGGAGGAGACATGGCTGGCGGCGAACAGCCAGCCTGAGCCGAATATGGCGCCCAGACCGATGAACGTCAGATCGGTGAGCGTAAGCTGCTTCTTGAATTTGCCTTGGGTTGTCATGGTATTACCCTTTTGTTATTGAGTGGCAGGCAGATGCGGCCGGGCTAATGTTGGGCAGGTGAAACTATGGGATCTCGGGTGTAAACGCCGTTCACCAGCCGCAGCAGGTTGAGCGGGTTGGCGTCCTGCAGCGGCGGCGGCAGCAGCGCCGCTGGGGTGTTTTGCAGGCAGACCGGCCGCAGGAAACGCTCGATGGCCAGCGTGCCTACCGAGGTGCCGCGTGCGTCGCTGGTCGCCGGATAAGGGCCCCCGTGCACCATGGCGTCGCACACCTCTACCCCGGTTGGATACCCGTTGAACAGCACCCGGCCGGCTTTGCGCGTCAGCAATGCCGTCAGCCCGGCGGCCATATCGAGATCGCCGTCTTCCGCCAGCAGCGTGACGGTCAGCTGGCCTTGCAACGCCGCCAGCGCCGCATGCAGCTGCGCTTCGTTATCTACCGCCACCAGCACGCTGGCCGGGCCGAAGACCTCTGTTTGCAGCAGCGGATCGGCCTGCAGCAGCAATGTTTCCTCCGCCTGATAAAGCTGCGCCGCTGCCCGGTGAGGCAGAATCTCGCGCTCCCCCGCCAGATGCCGTATGTGCGGATGGGCATCGAGCGCGGCCAGCCCGCGCCGGTAGTGTTCGAGCGTGCCGGCATTCAGCATCGGCTGTGGGGGGGCGGCGTCGACCAATGCGCTCATCGTCGCGGCCAACCGTTCGAAGGCGACGCCGCGCAGCGCGACGATCACGCCGGGCTTGGTGCAAAACTGGCCACAGCCGAGCGTGAAGGAGGAGACCAGTTCCTGCGCGATGTGCTGCCCGCGCCGAGCCAACGCCTGCGGCAGGATCACGACCGGGTTAATGCTCGACATCTCGGCGAAGACCGGGATCGGCTGGGGACGCTGCGCGGCCAGATCGAACAGCGCCCGGCCGCCTTGCAGTGAGCCGGTAAACCCCACGGCCTGAATCGCCGGATGCTGCACCAGCTCGGCTCCCACACGGTTGCCGAAGATCATGTTGAAGACGCCGGCGGGCATGCCCATACGTTCCCTTGCGCGCTCGATCGCCTGAGCGGTCAGCTCGGCGGTGATCATATGGCCGCTGTGTGCCTTGAACACGACCGGGCAGCCGGCGGCGAGCGCGGCGGCGGTATCACCGCCCGCGGTGGAAAACGCCAGCGGAAAGTTGCTGGCGCCGAACACCGCCACCGGACCGAGCGCCGTGCGATATTGACGCAGATCGGGACGCGGCAGAGGAGAACGCAGCGGCAACGCGCAGTCGATGCGCACGCCCTCGACGTCGCCGCGTCGCAGCAGCGTGGCGAACAGCCGCATCTGGCCGCTGGTTCTGGCGCGTTCGCCGCTTAACCGCGCCGGCGGCAGAGCGGTTTCCTGCATGGCGAAGGCGAAGAAGGTCTCATCCAACGCGTCCAGCTCCTCGGCGATGGCGTCGAGAAAACTCGCGCGTTGTTCGGCGCTGCATTGCGAATAGGGATCAAAGGCCGCCGCGGCGGCTTCGGCGGCGGCGGCGGTTTCTGCCGCCGTAGCCTGGTGGAAGCGGTAGCCGGTCGGCTGACCGTCGTCGGCGCGCAGGCTGAGCAGCGCCGCTTCTCCCGTAGCACGGCGCTGGCCGCCGATAAATTGTTGGCCGCTGATGGCGGCATCGCGAGCGTTGGGCATGGGTCCCCCCGGTAGAGAAAGTGCGACGCCCGGCGTGGCCGGGCGGTGAAGGCGTTACAGGCCGACGTTCGGCAGCGCGGGACGAGTGGCCAGCGCTTTATCGATCACGGCGTTGATTTCGGAGAGCGTTTCACCCTGCAGCGCCAGACGCGGCGGGCGAGTGATGGCGCTGCCGCGGCCGACCCGCTGTTCGCACAGCTTGATGCATTGCACCAGATCGGGGCGGGCATCGAGATGCAGCAGCGGCATGAACCAGCTGTACAGCGCCAGCGCTTCCTCATAGCGTTTTTCCTTCGCCAGACGGAACAGGGTTTCCCCTTCGCGCGGGAAAGCGTTGGACATGCCGGAGATCCAGCCTTGCGCGCCGACGGCGATGCTCTCCAGCACCACATCATCCAACCCGGCGAACAGTACGAAGCGATCGCCGACTTCGTTGCGCAGATCGATAAAGCGGCGGGTGTCGCCCGACGAGTCTTTGAAACACACGATGTTCTCGCAGTCGACCAGTGAGGTCAGGATGTCGGGCGTGACGTCATTTTTGTAAATGGGAGGGTTGTTGTAGACCATGATCGGCAGATCGGTAGCGCCGGCGACGCTGCGAAAGTGCGCGGCGGTTTCGTGCGGCTTGGCGGAGTAGACCAGCGCCGGCATCACCATAATGCCGTCGACGCCGGCCTTTTGCGCTTCACGCGCCATGTTTTGCGCGAAGGCGGTGGTGAATTCGGCGATGCCGGCGATCACCGGCACTTGGCCGTCGGCGGCGTCCCTAGCCACTTCGATCACCGCCAGCTTTTCCTGTACCGTCATCGAGGTGTTTTCACCGACGGTGCCGCAGACGACCAGGCCGGAGACGCCGTCACGCACCAGGTTTTTGATCACCGTATGCGTGGCGTCGAGGTCCAGAGAAAAATCGTTGCGGAACTGGGTCGTCACCGCCGGGAATACGCCGCTCCAGCTTAGGGTTTTATGGCTCATCGTGTTTGTCCTGTCATCCGAAAGTGTTAATAAAAAGTGAATCTTTGGTGAGGCTCACCGACAGATTGACCGGTATTGCACAGGGAGGCTTGACGCTTTTCGCCGATTGCTGCGACGAAATTGGCACAATGGCGCCGGAAAGCGGGCATGCAGAAATCGGGCGCCGGTGCGCCATAAAGAATGATTTTTATGCGGTAAATCAGAGAATTAAGCGGAAAGCGTCAGGCGGAAATCGCGCGGCGTGGAACCAGTCATCGCTTTGAACTGACGGCTGAAGGCGCTGTGATCGGTATAGCCGCACTGCAGCGCGATGTCGGTGATCGGCAGCTCGCCCGCCAGCAGTTCCGTGGCCTTTTCCAGCCGCACTTTGTGGATCATCTGGCGCGGAGTGAGGTGGAAGATACGTTTGCAGTAGCGTTCTATCTGCGCCACCGATAACCCGGTCAACGCCGTCAGCTCCTCGAGCGCGATCGGCCGGGCGTAGTGGCGGCGGATGTATACGTCGATCGCGGCCAGCCGTTGGTAAGCCGGATGATTGGCTTTGGCCTCTTGCAGATCGTGTGAAATGCCCGCCATTCCGATGATTTTTCCCTGCGCGTCGTACAGCGCCAGCTTTTGCGTCAGGCACCAGCCGGTTTCACGGCCGTTGTACAGGTGCATTTCCAGCTGATCCTGGATCAGCACGCCGTGGCGCAATACCCGCAGATCTTGCTCGGTGTAGCCGGATCCGAGCTGCGCGGGGAAAACGTCGGCGGACGTCTTGCCCAGCAGCGGCGCGACGGTCTTGAAGCCGCAGCGCCTGGCCAGCGTCAGGTTGGCCAACAGGTAGCGCGCCTGGGCGTCTTTGATAAAGAACACCACATTGGGAATCGCGTTCAGCAACGGCGCGATCAGCGCCAGCGTATTGAGCAGATCGCGCAGGTTGTTCGGACGCTGCTGCGCCAGCCCGTCGCACAGGCGCGACAAATGTTCGACGGCGAAAACGTCCTCCTGATCCGGCAGCTCCACCAGGGCAGGCGGTGAGGGAGAAATCTGATGTTGATGGTCTGAAATGGATCGCATAGCAGTCCCTTTTCGGTCGTTAGCCGGAAAAACAGGCGGCCAGGTTGGCGCTTTCGCATCAATATTAACTTTTTTGTAACGAATCAAGCGCTATTTCCGGCTGGCTACCAAATATGCGGATCGCCGCATACTTTTGCCGGACGGCGCGCGCCGGTTGCTTGAAAACTGCGGTATTTCTCGCTACGCGGTGGTTTAGCATGAAAGTAACGTCATGATAAATAAATTATTGTTATGGTTGCGTTAAACGTATGCCCGTGATGGGCCAGGCTAGCCTGTCCTCATTGTGCTGATTTCTTCATTCGCCACGCCGAAACGCATCAAGCCGTCATGCGCGCATTCGTTCAGGCTAACGCCATTGGTAACATCTCATTAACCCTGGAGACGCCGATGGCACTTTCTGCGCATATCACCGCTTTGCGGGCGATCGATTCTCATACCGGCGGGGAGCCGACCCGGCTGATCGTCGAAGGCTTCCCCGACCTTGGCGAAGGCAGCATGGCGGAACGGCGGGCGCATTTCGCGCAACATTATGACGATTGGCGCTGCGCGGTGATGCTCGAACCCCGCGGCAATGACGTGTTGGTGGGGGCGTTGCTGTGTCGGCCTTGTTCGCCGCAGGCTACCGCCGGGGTGATCTTTTTCAACAACACCGGCTATCTGGGCATGTGCGGCCACGGCACTATCGGGCTGATTGCTTCGTTGGCGCATCTCGGGCGCATCCGCGCCGGGCGTCATCTGATCGAGACCCCGGTCGGCCCGGTGAACGCCACGCTGCATGATGACGGCAGCGTTACCGTAGAGAACGTGGCGGCTTATCGTTATCGCCACCAGGTGCGAGTTGAGGTGGCCGGTTACGGCCCGGTGACGGGGGACATTGCCTGGGGGGGAAACTGGTTTTTTCTCATCGGCGAGTCGCCGTTGACCATCGATAAACACAATCTGGAGGCGCTGACCGCGTTCACCTGGGCGGTCCGGCAGGCGCTTGAACAGGCGGGCATTCGTGGCGAAGACGGCGGGGCGATCGACCATATCGAGCTGTTCGGTGACGATCCGCAGGCCGACAGCCGCAGCTTCGTGCTGTGCCCCGGCAAAGCCTACGATCGATCGCCGTGCGGCACCGGCACCAGCGCCAAGCTGGCGTGTCTGGCGGCGGACGGCAAACTGGCGCCCGATATGCACTGGCGCCAGGCCAGCGTCATCGGCAGCGAATTCCAGGCTTATTACCGCTGGAACGGCGAGCGCATCACCCCCTTTATTCGTGGGCAGGCTTATGTATGCGCCGATAGCCAACTGCTGCTCGACGAACGCGATCCTTTTGTCTGGGGCATACGCTGATGGGCGGCGGACGGGGAGTTGATGCCATCGTGGTGGGTGCCGGCATCATCGGCGCCGCCTGCGCCTGGCGGTTGGCGAGGGAGGGGTACCGCGTCTCGGTGGTGGACGACTGTCGCGCTGGCGCCACCGCCGCCGGCATGGGGCACTTGGTATGCATGGACGACAACCCGGCCGAGCTGGCGTTGAGCGCTTATTCGCTGCGGTTATGGCGTGAAGTGACGGGCCGGATGCCGCAAGCCTGCGCCTGGCGCGGCTGCGGAACGCTGTGGTTAGCGGAGCAAGCGAATGAAATGGCCATCGCCGAACAAAAGCGGGCGCGGCTGGCGGAGCAGGGCGTGGCGGCGGAACTGCTGACGGCGGAGCAGGTTGCCGCCATGGAGCCGATGCTGCGGCAGGGGCTCGCTGGTGGGCTGCGGGTGCCGGGCGACGGCATTTTGTATGCGCCGCAGGCGGCGCGTTGGCTGTTGGCCGACGCTGGCGTGGCGATCGATGTGGTGCAGGGTGAAGCGATCGCGCTGGACGAGGCGGCTGTGCGGTTGGCGGACGGCAGAGAGCTGGCGGCGCCGGTGGTCGTCTTGGCCTGCGGCCTGCGGGCCAATGATTTGTTATCGCAGCCGTTGCTGCGTGCCAAGAAGGGCCACCTGGCGATCACCGATCGTTATCCGCCGCGGGTGCGGCATCAGTTGGTGGAGCTGGGGTATGGCGCCAGCGCGCATGCCAGCGACGGCGCTTCCGTGGCGTTCAATGTGCAGGCGCGGCCCACCGGGCAATGGCTGATCGGTTCTTCCCGCCAGTTCGATTCCGTCGATTCGTCATTGGATATGCCGCTGCTGGCGGCGATGCTCATGCGCGCGCAGCATTTCTTGCCCACACTGGCGCAGCTGAACATCATTCGCTGTTGGACCGGGCTGCGCGCCGCCTCTGCCGATGGATTGCCGCTGTTGGGCGCACATCCGCGGCATACCTGGTTGTGGTTGGCGTTGGGGCACGAGGGGCTGGGCGTCACGACCGCCCTCGGCAGCGCCGCGCTGCTTGCTGCGCAGATCGGCCGGCAGGCGCCGGAGATTGATGATTCCCCGTATTTGGCGGCGCGGGCGTTTGCCGCCGAGGAGTTGTCCGTATGAAAGAGAGGCAAAACACGCTCGCGTTGAGCATCGATGGCAAACCCTACCGGGTGCCGGTTGGCATCAGCGTTGCCGCGGCGCTCAGTTTGTGCGGCGGGGATCATTGCCGGTTGTCGATTTCACGCCAGCCGCGCGCACCATTTTGCGGCATGGGCGTTTGTCAGGAGTGCCGGGTAACCATTAACGGTCTGCGCTGCCTGGCGTGCCAGACGTTGTGCCAATCCGGCATGCGGATTGAGAGGAGCGATGATGAGTGACTTCGATTGCGAGGTGCTGATCGTCGGCGCCGGGCCGGCCGGCATGGCGGCAGCGCTGGCGGCGGCGGAAAACGAGGGGCAGATACGGGTGATCGATGATAATCCGCACCCCGGTGGGCAAATCTGGCGTGATGGGCCGCAGGTGGCTTTGCCTGAAGCGGCGAGACGATATCGGCAGGCGATGGCGGCGCGGGAAAATATTGTGCTGCACTCCGGCTGCAAGCTGGTGGCGCAGTGTGGCGCTAACCGATTGGCGTATGAAGACGCCGAAGGCTGCGGCGTGATTCGCTATCAAAAGCTGATTCTATGCAATGGCGCCCGTGAGCTGCTGCTGCCGTTTCCTGGCTGGACGTTGCCGGGAGTGAGCGGCGCCGGTGGTCTACAGGCGCAAATCAAGCAGGGGCTGGCGATCCGCGGTGAGCGGGTGGTGATAGCCGGCAGCGGTCCGTTGCTGTTGGCGGTGGCGAAAAGTGTGAAACAGGCCGGTGGCGAGGTCGTGCTGGTCGCGGAACAGGCGGCGCTGCGGCGATTGGCGGCATTCGCCGGCGGCCTGTGGCGTTGGCCGCCCAAGCTGCGTCAGTCGTTTTCTCTGATTCAGCCTCATTACCGTGCCGATAGCCGAGTATTGGCGGCATTGGGGCAAGAGCGCTTGACGTCAGTGCGCGTCGGCAACGGCGGGCGGGAAAGTACGGTGGCCTGCGACAGGCTGGCCTGCGGCTTCGGTTTGGTGGCGAATATTGAACTGGCGATGCTGCTGGGATGCCGGATCGCACACGACGCCGTCGCGGTGGATTATTGGCAGCAAACCAGCCAGGCGCAAATTTATGCCGCCGGGGAGTGTACCGGTATCGGCGGCAGTGAACTGGCGCTCACCACCGGCGCCATCGCCGGTTATGCCGCCACCGGGCAAAAGGCAAAAGCCGAATCCCTGACGGCGCAGCGGCGGCGATGGCGGCGTTTCGCCACGTCGACAGCGGCCGCTTTTGCGCTTGATGAACGCATGAGTTATCTGGCCAAACCGCAGACGCTGCTGTGCCGCTGCGAAGACGTCACGCTGGAACAGGTATGCCATCAACCTGACTGGAACACGGCCAAGCTGAGCAGCCGCTGTGGTATGGGAGCCTGTCAGGGCAAGGTTTGCGCGACGGCGGCGCGGCACCTGTTGGGGTGGCCTTTGCCGCCGCCACGCGTCCCTTTAACGCCGGTGCGGACGGAAACGCTGGTTGCTCTGGGAAGGCATTGCAGCGACGACGATAATTGATGGGGCATCGCGGCAGTGGCGTTTCAGTCCAAATCGATTTCGCTGCATCACCACTGCGGCCAATAGTAGGTTTTCTCTCGCCAGCCCTTGCCGTACATACAAGCCTCGATGGTGGCGTTTCGGGCTGACTGATTGCGATCGGTCTGTACCGTTTTGATCGACGGCTCTTTGTCATAGCGATATCCCGATGGACAATCTTTCTTATTCTTCTCGCAAGGGATGTATTTGTTTTCGTAGCTGAACTCTACGTCCCGCACGACGTCTGGCGGGAAGCGATCGTAGCCACGACTGCGGCATTCGGCATATTCGGCATTTCGGGTGCTCTCAACTGCGCCGGGTCTTTCCCATTGGGTACAAGCAGTCATCATCAATAACGGCAAAACAATCAAACAACGGTAATTCTTCATGGTGTCCCTAACTCTTCCTCTATCCTGGTGATCACTGACTAGGAATCTTCCCAACCAGCGATGCGAAAAAGTGTAATCAACTGACGACACAATTGGAAATGATAATGGTTATTGTTTAGGTGTGATTGAGGCAACGGCACCCTGAAATGCGCCGTCGGCGATAGGGGAGAGGCTTACAAGGGGCAGATCTGACGATGAGAGTGTGTGGGCAGAGCGATTTTATATCTTTTCTCTTTTTGCTGCATGGCTTGGTCATTATCTCAGCGTTATGAGAGGGAAGAACAGTATGCAAGCTAAGTATTTTCTTATCCTGTTTAAATGGAATTTTGAATTAAGATATTTACCCATGGCCAAGTTTTAATGCACGGTATTAATGCTCTATTTTTTTATTTCTGTTTTTTTATTGTGCCTTTATTTTCGGAATTCTTCCATTAAATACTTTTTAGTTACAGGGAATTCATTTGCATTTTAAATTTGGATTTTTTAAATTCAGCTCAGATGAGGGATAACCGTTAGCGACAGGTTCAAAAAAGGAGTTTATTTTGTCTGGGATAAAGAAAACGCCTGAAAGCCATGGCGGTTTGCCTTCACCATCAGGGGATTATGATAATTTTAAGCACCTTTCCGATGTTGGCACCGTGTTGGGATATGGGCGAACTCGCTTTTATCAGTGGTGCCGCGGACGCGGATTTCTAACGCCGATGAATGTTCCTTCGCATGAAATGCTCAGTCTGGGATATATGGTGGCAGTGCTGTCAGAGACCGGTCATACCCGGGTTTACGTCACGCCGGATGGCTTCAGCTACGTCAGTGACGCGTTTGCGGCAGATATCCAACGCGGCATGGTAAAGTTTTAAATTTGTAAAAATCGCCTTTATTTCAAGGTCTTTAATACAGAATCTTCTTATCCGGAAAGACGCGCAGGGCGATAAGTGGGAAGTTATCCGATTTTTTCGTCTTTGCGACATGAAGGCTACTGACAGCAGCTATTCTCTTGTTACGATAAGCATTATTTTTTTCAGGAGCCAAGGATGAAGCATTACGCCGCGTTGTTGTTCGCCTCTGCACTGTTGACGGGATGTGCGACCCAAGCCGTACCACCGCAACAGGCTGAATTACCGCCCCCAAGCCGTCTGATGCTTTATCAGAATATCCCGGATACGCCATACGCCACGGTGGTGGTGGTGCGCGACAGTGGAATGCTGGCGGGTAGCTGCCGCACCGGCGTTTATGTGAATGGGGAGTTCGCCGCTTCGCTGGGCGCGAAAGAAAAAGCGGAGTTTCGCGTGCCGCCGGGCAATACTTCGGTGAGCATCGGGCAAGATATGATAGAGAACTCTCTGTGTATTTGGCGAGATACCAGCGGCAGCGTGCCGATGACGCTGCGCGCCGGTGAAAGCCGCTATCTGCGTATCGCCGGCGATCGGCAGCGAGGCTTCGTTTTGCAGGCAGGGCGGCCGTAACCGCCCAGGCAAGGGCGTTAACGTCCTTGCCACCATCCCCACAGCGTAATTAATAGCCACGCCGCCGCAATCCAGCACAGTACCGCCGCCCCCAGCGCTAACGACAGCCGCAGACTGTTAATCAGGAAATACAGCGAAATCAAATACACCAGATAGGGCAACACCGCCCACATGCCGAAAATCAGCGTCGTTTTCAGCGCCGCTATTGAACGTTCGCTGCCGACAACATAATGCGCAATCAAAGCGAAAGTGGGGAAGAGCGGGACTAAACCGGCGATATAATAGTTGCGCGTTTTGGCCAGCAGGCCGATCAGAACCACGACCAGCGCGCCTATCAGCGCTTTGACAAAGATGCCCATAACGGTCTCGGGTGTCGGGGGAAAGCCAACACACTGCCCGAAAGCCTGAGCAGAATCAATGGCGTATTGCGTAGTGCGGGGAAAAACAGACCCGCATGAATCGCGGGTCTGAGCGGCAACGTTTACTGGCGGTAAGCGTGCTTGATTTGCTGAATGCTGTTCTTGAAGATTTCCGCCTGAGTCGGATCTTCAATCTGGGCGATGAAACGTTCCATGTTGATGATGACTTTCCCGGCATCGGCCTGGCCGATCGACTTCAGGATCAGCGTCAGCGTGGCTTTGAGGCAGGCAACCTCGGTCGCCAAGATCTCCGGGTTTGCAGACGTAGTGAAATCAACGTTGCTCATTTTCTCTCCTGATTTTTGAGGCCGTAGCCTGATACAAGCTGCTTTAGCGCACCGCGCGCGGACTATAGGCAAGTTGCCCACGCACGGCGGCGAATTTAACTGGGCGCGGAGTATAGCATAGCATGCGTCAGCCATCTGCACCGGGCTTGCTCTGGCGGCGCTGGTGGGTGAAGTTTGCTCATTGCACGTCCGGGTCATCCATTGTCGGCCAGTTATTTCGAGGCGGTTAACAAGTATTTGCCCGGCTCGTTATTGTTGAACAATCGGGGTTATTATAATTATTAGGGGCGGGTGGCACTGATTTTGCCGGCGTTGGTCGGTAATAATAGTTTTGTACGCCGGCTGTCAGGCTCGCGTTGGCCGCGGCTTTAAATATCAAATGATTACAAACAGCCAACAGCCGTGTTAATATTATTCATGTCGTGATTGCTTACACAGATTTCTCCCTCGCGGCATGATTGTCGCGCTATCCTGTGTCTGACGCAGCGCGACGAAATTATTTTCGTCGCTCGATCTTTTCCGACGTGACGATTTATCGGCGGCATAGACGGCTAAAATTGAAAAATCAGCTATGCTCCGCAAAGTTATTCGGAAGTATGTATTAATCTGTGTTCATTCTTGTCTGAAAAACAAGTAATATCTCTGGCGAAAACAGAGGCTGATTGCGTTACTCCCTTTTTTTGGAGAATTTTCCTTGATTAGCGTTCTTCTTGTTGATGACCACGAACTGGTGCGCGCAGGGATACGACGCATTCTTGAAGATATCAAAGGTATAAAAGTTGTCGGTGAGGCCCAGTGCGGTGAAGACGCCGTAAAATGGTGCCGTGGCAACGCTGTCGATATCGTGCTGATGGACATGAATATGCCGGGCATTGGCGGGCTGGAAGCCACGCGCAAGATTGTGCGTTATGCACCCGACGTCAAAGTCATCATGCTGACTATCCATACCGAAAATCCCTTGCCCGCGAAGGTGATGCAGGCGGGTGCCGCCGGCTACCTGAGCAAGGGCGCCGCGCCGCAGGAAGTGATTAACGCCTTGCGTTCCGTGCATGCGGGGCAGCGCTACATCGCGTCTGACATCGCCCAGCAAATGGCTCTGAGCCAGCTGGAGCCGCAGGCCGAAACGCCGTTCAGCTGCCTGTCTGAGCGCGAGCTGCAGATCATGTTGATGATCACCAAAGGCAAAAAAGTGAATGAGATCTCGGAGCAACTGAGTCTCAGCCCGAAAACGGTGAACAGTTACCGTTACCGTATGTTCAGCAAATTGAATATCAGCGGCGACGTCGAACTGACCCACCTGGCCATCCGACATGGATTGTTCAATGCGGAGACGTTGTTAAGCAGTGAATGACCGTTTTGATGCCAAAGCTTTCCTGAGTACCGTCACCAGCCAACCTGGCGTCTATCGTATGTATGACGCCACTGGCACGGTGATCTATGTCGGTAAAGCCAAAGACCTGAAAAAACGTCTCGCCAGCTATTTTCGGCAGCAGGTCAGCAGCCGTAAAACCGAAACGCTGGTTAAAAATATCGCGCAAATAGACGTAACGGTTACCCATACCGAAACAGAAGCGCTGTTGTTGGAACATAACTACATTAAATTGTACCAACCGCGATATAATGTTCTTTTGCGAGACGATAAATCTTATCCGCTGATTTTTCTCAGCGCCGATACCCATCCCCGTTTAGCGGTGCATCGCGGCGCCAAACACGCCAAGGGCGAATATTTCGGTCCTTTTCCCAACTCTTACGCCGTGCGCGAAACGCTGGCGCTGCTGCAGAAGCTGTTCCCGATCCGCCAGTGCGAAAACAGCGTGTATCGCAACCGCTCGCGCCCGTGTCTGCAGTATCAGATCGGCCGCTGTCTGGGCCCTTGCGTCGCCGGCCTGGTGAGTGAAGAAGAGTACCGGCAACAGGTGGACTATGTGCGGCTGTTTCTTTCGGGCAAAGATCAACAGGTGTTGCACCAGCTGATTGCCCGCATGGAAGAAGCCAGCAAGCTGCTCAATTTCGAAGAGGCGGCGCGCATACGCGATCAAATTCAGGCCGTGCGCCGCGTTACCGAGCGGCAGTTCGTCTCGGGCGACAGTGACGATCTGGATGTCATCGGCGTGGCGTTCGACGCCGGTATGGCATGCCTGCACGTGCTGTTCATCCGTCAGGGCAAGGTGTTGGGCAGCCGCAGCTATTTCCCTAAGGTGCCGGGCGGTACGGATATGAGCGAAGTGGTGCAGACTTTCGTCGGCCAGTTTTACCTGCAGGGCAGCCAGGCGCGCACGTTGCCCGGCGAGATCCTGTTGGATTTCAGCTTGCCGGAAAAGGACCTGCTCGCAGAATCGCTCTCCGAGTTGGCGGGGCGCAAGATCCAAATTCAAAGCAAGCCGCGCGGCGACCGCGCCCGTTATCTGAAGCTGGCCCGTACCAACGCGGCAACGGCGTTGACCACCAAGCTTTCGCAACAGTCGACGATCCATCAGCGGCTGGCGGAATTGGCCAAGGTGCTGAATCTGGCGGAAATCAATCGTATGGAGTGCTTCGATATCAGCCATACCATGGGCGAACAGACCGTAGCTTCGTGCGTGGTGTTCGACGGAAACGGCCCGGTGCGTTCGGAGTATCGGCGCTACAATATTAGCGGCATCACCCCCGGCGATGACTACGCGGCGATGACGCAGGTGCTGAAACGCCGTTACGGCAAAGCGCTGGAAGAGAAAAAAATCCCGGATGTCATTTTCATCGACGGCGGCAAAGGGCAGCTCGGCATGGCGATCGACGTGTTCAACTCGCTGAACGTCACCTGGGACAAGAATAAACCGTTGCTGATCGGCATCGCCAAAGGCGCCGATCGCAAGGCCGGGTTAGAAACGTTGTTCTTCGTGCCGGAAGGCGAAGGGATTTCGTTGCCACCGGATTCGCCGGCGCTGCATGTGATCCAACACATCCGCGATGATTCACATAATCATGCGATTACCGGTCACCGGCAGAGAAGGGCGAAAGTCAGAAATACCAGCGCACTGGAACTGATTGAGGGCGTAGGGCCGAAACGGCGCCAGGTGCTGTTGAAGTATATGGGCGGACTGCAACCTTTGTTGAACGCCAGCGTGGAGGAAATTGCAAAAGTGCCGGGTATTTCACAAGCATTGGCAGAAAAGATCTACAATGCATTGAAACACTGAGGGCAATGTAGCAACATACTCTTAATTTCCACTTTAGCCAGATAGTTACCGTAGCATTATGCAATTGAATATACCGACTTGGCTTACCCTGTTTCGCGTAGTTCTGATCCCATTCTTTGTGCTGGCGTTTTACCTGCCGTTCAGCTGGGCTCCGATGGTTTGCGCCGTTATCTTTGTGTTTGCCGCTGTCACCGACTGGTTTGACGGTTTCCTGGCGCGCCGCTGGAAACAAACGACGCGCTTCGGGGCGTTTTTGGATCCGGTCGCGGACAAAGTGATGGTGGCGGTAGCGCTGGTGCTGGTGGCGGAGCACTACCACAGCTGGTGGATCACGCTGCCGGCGGCCACCATGATCGCCCGCGAAATCATCATTTCGTCGCTGCGCGAGTGGATGGCGGAAATTGGCAAACGCAGCAGCGTGGCGGTGTCCTGGATCGGCAAAGTGAAGACCATGGCGCAGATGATGTCGCTGGTGGGCTTGCTGTGGCGCCCGGATCGCTCTGTGGAATATGTGGCGATCGGCTTGCTGTATATTGCGGCGGTGCTGACTTTCTGGTCGATGTTCCAATATTTGAACGCGGCGCGTAACGATTTGCTGGAACCGTGATCGATACGCTGCAAAAAGCGGCAAACGATCGTGGTGGGCCAACAATTTTATTGACTCATCACGTCAGGTAAGTAGAATGCATCGCATCAGACGACAACGATGAATTGCAAAAGATAGCAAAGAAATCAGTCAGTTCTGGTAATGCGGGAATAGCTCAGTTGGTAGAGCGCAACCTTGCCAAGGTTGAGGTCGCGAGTTCGAGCCTCGTTTCCCGCTCCAAATATTAGCCTGTTGAATCCCCCGTGATTCGGCAGGTAAGGAAAAGGGGCTTCGGCCCCTTTTTCGTTTTCTGCTTCTGCGCCATTCGGCGAAACCTTTCTTCATCTTCCCATATCGATTATTGACTCTTCTCACGTATCTTTCCTGTCGTTGTCATACTGTTGGATGCAGCCGTTAAACGGTGAAACAATAATTTGGTACGTCCGGCGGTTCGCCATGCAAGAAGAAAATAACGCGGCGTATGACACCATCCGAGCACTCAGGCACAGCCGTGCTGCGCTGTCGCCTCGCCAAATAGCTGGGTTATCGGCAAAGCGAAGCGGTAGGTCGGTCTTTTGGAACCGGGTATAGGAGGATGTATGGAATCTGGTGCTTTAAAGCATCTGATAAGAACGGCGGCGGGATGTGCGCTGTTCTTCGGCCTGGTCGCCCCGCCGTTGGGGGGCGTGCTCATGTTTCTGCTGATGGCGTTCGGCAGCGGTGAGTGGGTGGGAATAAGTCTTCTCGATGCCGGCGACTTGCTGGGCATGGCGGGGTTTATCGGCATTTTTTCTTATGCGCTCGGTTTTTTGCCGGCATGTTTGGCGGGGGCTATTGCCGGTATCGTCCATTCAGGCATTCGCCAATTGCGGTGGTTTCTGCTGTTGTGTGCGGTGGTGTCCGCCATTGCCCCCGGTTTGCTGAATGCCGATCAGCGTATTTTTGGCGCGATCGCGGTCTTACCGGGAATGTTCGCCGGGTTTTTATGGTGGCGTCGGAGATTGCGTGATGCCCCGACTGATGAGGTTTTGCACGATAGCCCTTCGCCATAAGCAAGCGAAAAGCCGGGGAGGGCCATTCCTGTCGAGAAAAAGAACCGTTTTGCCCGTGAATTCCTGAGCCGATGCATATAATATCAACATTCCGCTTGCCTTTTCGTTGGCATTGTGAACAGTGCGCCCACAAAATAAGCAGTTGAAAGCGTTAGAGAACTTTTTGCTATTTCGGGGGGTTGCCAAGGTGGGGGGTTTAGTCCATAATGCAGTCCATCGATTCGGCAGTAACGAAATAAATTACTTAAGAATCAGATGATTAGGATAAGCGATTTTATCATCGCAATCCCGAAGAACAAAACGAAGTGGGTGATTCACCGGCTTTGGCCTGAAAAGGCAAAACAGAATAAAGGCGCGTTAACAAAGCGGTTATGTAGCGGATTGCAAATCCGTCCAGTCCGGTTCGACTCCGGAACGCGCCTCCAACTTTCCCGAGCCCGGGTGGTGAAATCGGTAGACACAAGGGATTTAAAATCCCTCGGCTTATGGCTGTGCGGGTTCAAGTCCCGCCCCGGGTACCAGGGAACGAAAATACCGAATAATCAAAGCAATAAGTAGTAATGTCGTAGACCGCCGAGAGGCGGTTTTTTTGTGTCTGAAATTCGCATTACGCCTGCATTTTTTTCCTTTCTTGTCATGCCGCCATCCTGCCTGCAGGGAGCCCCGCAGGGCTCCACACTACAGATCATAAGAAACCGAACGCCGCGGCGAGGATCCAGCCGAAGACGCAGGAGACGCTGACGCCGATCAGGCCCGGTAGAATGAAGCTGTGATTGATCACGAAGCGGCCGATGCGGGTGGTGCCGGAGCGGTCGAACTGAATTGCCGCCAAATCGCTGGGGTAGGTCGGTAAAATATAATAACCGTAGCAGGCCGGCGCCGAAGCGACGATATAGGCCGGGTTGACGCCGATCGCCAGCGCCACCGGCACCAGCGCCGCCAGCGCGGCGGCCTGCGAATTGACGAATTTCGACACCAGCAGCAGGATCAGCGCATAGGCCCAGGGGTACTCTTTCACCAGCACGCCCAGCGTGGCTTCTATCTGCGTCAGGTGCGCGCCGAACATGGTTTCCGCCATCCAGGCGACGCCATACACCGCCACGATGGCAATCATGCCGGAACGGAACACCTCGTTTTTAGAGATAGACGCCGGGTTGGTGCGGGTAATGATGACGATCAGCGCCCCGGCCATCAGCATGCACATCTGGATCACCAGAACCATGGAAAGTGGCTTGCCACCGAAGCTGGGCCGCAGGTCGGAAAAAGCCCCCAGCACCGCCACTAGGGCGATCGTGGCGAGGAAAATCCACATGGCGATCCAGTTGCTGCGTGGCAATACCCGGTCCAGCAGGGTGGCGGCGTCGCCATAGACGTAGCGATGGTTCTCCGGCACCGAGATGAATTTCTGAAACTCGGGATCTTTGTCCAGGTCTTTGCCGCGGAACCAACTGAAGATACCGATCGCCAGAATGCCGCACAGGGTGGAAGGAATGGTGATCGACAGCAGATCGAGGAATTCCAGATGGCGGCCATTGAAGGTGTAGCTGCTGAGCATCGCCACCAGTGAAACGACAGCCACCGAGACCGGGCTGGCGATAATGCCCATCTGCGCGCCGATCGAGCTGGCTGCCATCGGCCGTTCCGGGCGGATGTTATTTTTGATCGCCACGTCATAGATGATCGGCAAGATGGTGTACACCACATGGCCGGTGCCGCACAGGATAGTGAGAATGCAGGTGACGAACGGCGCGATGATCGAGACATATCGCGGGTTGCGCCGCAGCATCCGCTCGGCGATCTGGAGCATGACGTCCAACCCGCCTGAGGCCTGCAGGGTGGCGGAGGCCGCCACCACCGCGATGATCACCAGCATCACGTCTACCGGCGGTTTGCCGGGCTGCAGGTGAAAGCCGAACACCAGAATCATCAAACCGATACCGCCCAGCAACCCCAGCGCAATGCCGCCTTTACGCGCCCCATACAGCAGGCATGCCAATATAACCGCTAATTGCAGAAAGAAATCCATGATAGATACGCCTTAATAATGTTGAACTTAACTACGTTCAGTTTCCGGCGGCGTTTACAGCAGAAAGTTGTTTTAAATCTAAAGGCATTAATAAATTGTGGTTATTAACCTTAAAGAGTGATGTCGGTCACATTCAAAGAACATAGAGAGCGGGCGGAAAGCGGTATCAGCACGAAAAAGCAAGCCAAGAGGTCAGACCTCTCCTATATGACGGATTTACCACCAGAGGAGAGAGTTATGGATCCGACAAAAATGACGGGGCTGGCGTTATTACAGGCAGCGATGGCCGGCAAAATTCCACCGGCTTCGATCGCTGAAACGGTGCCCATGAAACCGGCCGCGGTTGAAGAGGGATATATCCGCATCGTGGCGCGGGCCGACGAACGCCATCTTAACCCGCTGGGCGGCGTTCATGGCGGCTTCGCCGCCACGGTTTTGGACTCGGTGACCGGTTGCGCGGTGCACAGTACGCTGGGCGCAGGGACGGGTTATGGCACCGTCGATCTGCAGGTGAAAATGTTGCGCCCGGTGCCGAAGGAGATTGATCTGATCGCCGAGGGGCGTCTGGTCTATGCGTCGAAAAACGTCGCTTTCGCGGAAGGCACGCTCAAAACGGCGGAAGGAAAATTGCTGGCTTCGGCAACCGCCACTTGCTTTATCATTCGCTCTACCGAACAGCCGCCACAATAACCTGCCATTTATCAGGCCCCGGTTCTTCCATCCGGGGCCTGATGCATTTCTCTGTCGGCTGCACCGATCGCCGCGATACGGCTGCAGGCGCGATGCGTCATTGTGGTCTAGTATTCTTGGGTAAAAATTTATCGGGGTGAGTATGCAGCCGTATAAAGAGGTTGAGTTTGATCATGAGCTTTGTCTGGCGATCGGCAGAGCCGTATTGGACGTGGTAGCGCAAGGGGAAGAAACCAGCGCGACGTCGGTGATGAGCGCCATTGAGCGGGCGGTGGAACAGGGGCTGAACGACGACGACACCGCCGTTGCCGACGACGCGCTGGATTTGATGGCTCGTCTCATTCACGGCTGCGGATTTATTAATCTATCGGGTGAAGAGGAGACTTCCCATGCATTGGTTGAATTTCAAGCGCTACAAGAGTGACGTCGCCAAACAGGCCGTGCCGCCGCATCTGAATGCCGCTGAATTTGCGCGGCATTATGCCGATAAGCCGCAGGAGAATACGGAAGAGTATCTTTCGCTCAGCGGGGAGATGTGTTGGGATGCGGTGGTGCTGTGCGCCCACCGTTCCGGCGCGCTCAGTAAGGCGAAATACAAGCAGCTGTGGCTGACGGTGTTCGATAAGCAGTACAAACATTTCGTCAGCCCCGACGATACCGAGATCCGCACCATGGCGGATATGCTGCGCGCCCCGCAGGGATGTTTTATCGGGATATTCTCCATGCGCGACGCGGCCTCGCCCCGATTGCTGCATGCCATGATCGGCACCGGCGCGGGATTTGCCGCAGGCAATAAAAATCTTTGCATCGGCGTGGGAGGCGCGGTCGGCTGGGAGAATCTCAATCTGGCGCGCGATCTGCGCTGGCAGCCGGAAGGCGGTTTTCTACGCCAGGGCGACAGTGAAGTGCTGCGTATTTTTTATCGGCCTTTCCCCGCCTGAAACGGTCCGGACGCTTTTTAGGGTAAAAAAACCGCCGTTGGGCGGTTTTTTGCGTCTTATTTGAACCCGCCGCTGCGGATGAAGTCGAGACCGGCGGCGGTGATCCGCGTTTGGTGCGGATCGATATCATAGTTGTTCTCGTCGATGTCGCTCATCACGTAGGCCTGTATCAGCCCCTTGGTTTTGAGATAGGCGAAGGGATCCGCGAAGGCGTGCGGGCTGGTGGCGTCCTGCTTCCACAATTCGTAAGTTTTCTCATCCAGCGTGCCGGGATGATTGGCGGCCAGTCGGGTCAGGATCTGATTGTAGAACACATAGTCGGTCATGATGCGGTCCTCTTTATCGCGAGCGACAGTCTCGGAAAATGACGTAACGTCTATCAATCATAGCCGATGTTTGCTCGCCGCCTGCGTTATCGCGAATCCAGGTTATCCACGCTGGCTTTCGAACCAGTGAAACAGACGCGAAATGGTGAGGCTGAGATCGCCGATGTTGAAGAGCGCGCCGAGCCACAGGGTTAGCATAACCAGGATGCCGATGATGACGGGAAGATCCATTTTGCCCATGAGAATGTTTTGCAGAGGTGACGGTGCCACAAGGGTAACACCGTTTTCCGGCAGGATAAAATGTGCCGCCGTTATTTCGATTGTGCCGCTGTGGAATGGCGAAGGCCGGCCATCAGGGTGACCGGCCGGGTTTCAACAGCCTATCTTGCCGCCAAACGATCAGGCATAGTGGCGGGCGATATGCTCGGCGGTGGCGATCGTCGTCACATTAGTGGCGACGGAGGGCACGTCGGGGAAAATGGATGCGTCGACAACCCGAAGCCCGTGCACGCCGTGCACGCGGCCCTGAAGGTCAACGACCGCCTTCGGGTCGCCGGCATTCCCCATTGGCGCGGAGGAGGTCGGGTGATGATAGGTATCCAACGTCGCCGCCATCGAGGCCAGAATGGCCTCGTCGCTGTCTGCGGCAGGCGCAAGCTCGCTGTGGATAAGCGTAGACAGCGGAGCGGTTTGCCCTATTTTTCGCGCCAGTTTAACCCCCTCCAGCAAGCGAACACGGTCACTCTCTTGCGCCAGGAAGTTAAGGTCAATGTGAGGGGCTGCCATCGGATCGCGGCTTTCCAGCCAGATGCGTCCGGTGGATTGCGGCCGAGTCAGCGCCACCGCCAGGACAAAACCGACGCCGGTGGGGCTTTGGTCATGTGGGAACAGATGCGTCGCGGTAATGTGCAGATCGAGCTCCTCCGGTTCCGCTCGGCTGCTGCGGGTCCACAGCTTGGCGCCGATAACCGGCGATTGGCTGCCGATGACGTCGGGGCGGGCTGCGTAGGCATTGTAATAAAAGGGGTGATCGACCAGGTTTTCACCGACGGGCAAATCGGCGACGACGGGGATCCCCAGACGCTTCGACTGTTGCGCAGGCGCAATGCCGGATCGCATCAAAACGGCGGCGCTGCCGTAGGTTCCGGCGCTCAGGATCACTTCAGCGGCATGGATTTCTTCGCCACTGGCCAGGCGAACGCCGATCGCGCGCTGCCCGTCAAATATCACGCGGTCGACCAGCGTATCGGCACGCAGGATGAGATTGTCTCTGGCGCGCGTTTTCTCATCCAGATAGGCCATGCCGGTGTTAACGCGCACACCGTTGACGATATTCATCGGGTAGGGGCCGACGCCATTCGCTGAAGGGCCGTCAAAATCGTCGATGGCGTCATAGCCGTTGGCGCGCGTGGCGGCGACGAAAGCGCGTTGCATTGGCGTGATGTCATCCAATGTGAGTTGCACGACGGGGAAAGGACCGCTATCGCCATGGATTGCGCGGTCGTGCAGGCCATGACGAGTCTCCAGTTTTTTGAAGGAGGGCAGCAGATCCTGATAGCGCCATCCCGGCAGATCCCAGCGTTTGAAATCTTCCGGGCGGGCGCGGATCGCCACGGCGCCGTTGACGCCTGAACTGCCGCCCAGGACTTTACCGCGGATGGCGCCGATCGCGTGGCTGACATAGCCGGGTTCTGTCCGGTATCCCCATTCGAATTCCGGGTCGCCATTGGCGCCGAGCACGTCGCTGTTCGCGATGAGGCGCGGATAATCGTAGGGCTCGTAACTGTGTCCGGCCTCTATCAGCAGGACCCGGCGCGTTGGGTTTTCGCTGAGGCGAGCCGCCATCACCGCGCCGGCGGAACCGCCGCCGACGATGATCACGTCGAAGGTGGATGGCTCGCTGGCGCGTTGGGCCGGTTGTGTTTGCGCCGCCGACGCGGAACTCGATGCGCAAGCGCTGAGCGTGGCGGCGGCTGAAACGGCCAGCGTTTGGGATATCAGCTGACGGCGTGACAGGTCTTTCATGGCGTAGTCTCCAGAGCGGGCGGAAGGTGTGTTCTGCAGACTAAAACCCGGAGATAAAAGCGACAAGCGGGCGAAATTCGAACCTGCCGTTCGCGTTCTGCGAACCTTTCAGGTTGACGTCAGGAAAGGGGACAGCGCGGTTTCCCAGCTGGGCGTAGGGCCAATGTGCTCGCTCAGAAAGTCCACCAGCGCCTTGATCTTGGGGGATGCGCGTTTTGAACGGCGATAGACGGCGGAAATGTCGCCGCCGTCGGGTGAATAGGCGGCCAGCACAATGCGCAGTTCCCCTGCGCGTATCGCGTCGGCGGCGATAAATGCGGGCAGGATGGCGAGGCCCAAACCAGCTTTCGCCGCCGCCAGCAGGTGAAAAGCATTATCGGTGCGCAGGCGTTTGCCGATACGAAACGATCGGATCTCGCCTTCGATGGGGAGTTGCAGCATGCCGGTCGGCTCGCGGTGAATATACAGCAACCCCTGATGCTGTTGCAGGTGTTGCGGGTGCGTCGGCGTGCCTTGACGCGCAAGATAGGCTGGGCTGGCGCAAATCAAGTGACGGTTGGCGCAGATGCGCTGCGCGATCAGGTCGGAATCCGCCAAGGCGCCGATACGGATGGCGACGTCGAAATTTTCCTGATTCAGATTGGCCAGGCGATCGCTGTACTCCACGTCCAGATTGAGGTTCGGGTATTGTTCCATAAAGGCGGATAACAGCGGCGCCAGATAGCGGATGCTGAACGCCATCGGCGCGGTTAACCGCAGTGGGCCCTGCAGTTGGCCGTGCAGTGTTCGCACCGACTCTTCGGCATCGCTCACTTCGCTTAATATGAGAACGGCGCGCTGATAGAACAGATGGCCGGCGTCGGTCAGCCCAAGCGTTTTCCCGCGTTCGAACAGCACAGTCCCAAGGCGCGTCTCCAACTGCTGGATGCGTTTGCTGACCACCGACTTGGTGGTGCCCAAGCGGCGGGCGGCGGCGCTGATGTTGGCGGCCTCGACCACGGCGATATAGGTCGCCATCTCCTGAAACTGATTCATTCATCTCTCCTTCGGCATCCGCCGGGTCAAGTTACCACTCTGTGCACGCCAGGCAAAAAAAACCACCCGGGCGGGTGGTTTTTGCTTGTCAGTGCGAATCAGTCCAGTTTGGGGTGCTGGTCGATCAGGATCTGTTTTTTCTTTTCCAGTTCGGCGATCTGCGCGTTGATGTCCTCGACTTTCTGTTCGATGTTGTCGTAGGTTTCCTGCAGCAGCTCTTTTGCCTCGGAGCGGTCAGAGGCGGCCGGCGTCGCGCCGCGTAGCGGCTTGTTGGCGGTTTCTTTCATGTACAGACCGGTGATAAGACCGATCACCGCAACAACCATCAGGTAGTAGGCCGGCATGTACAGGTTGCCGGTCGCTTCCACCAGCCAGGCGGCAACGGTCGGCGTCGCACCGGCGATCAGTACCGAAATGTTGAACGAAATCGCCAGCGCGCTGTAGCGGATGTGCGTCGGGAACATCGCCGGCAGGATGGAGGCCATCACCCCGGTGAAGGAGTTGAGCAGCACCGCCAGCACCAGCAGGCCGACGAAAATCAGGCCGATGACGTTGCTGTTGATCAGAATGAAGCACGGGATCGCCAACGCCAACAGGCCGATGCTGCCGCCGATGATAAACGGCTTACGGCCGATGCGGTCACTGGTCAGGCCGATCACCGGCTGCACGAACAGCATGCCGATCATGATGGCGATGATGATCAGAACGCCGTGATCTTCCGAGTAGTGCAGGTTATGCGACAGGTAGCTCGGCATGTAAGTCAGCAGCATGTAATAGGTCACGTTGGTGGAAATCACGATACCGACGCACACCAGCAAACTTTTCCAGTGTTTGGCCGCGATCTCTTTGAACGAGGTCTTTGGCGGATTCTCGATGGCGTTGCGATCCTCTTTCTCCATCTTGTCCACGTGCTGCTGGAACGCCGGGGTTTCTTCCAGCGCATGGCGCAAGTAGAGACCGATCAGGCCCAGCGGCGCGGCGATGAAGAACGGGATACGCCAGCCCCAGTCGAGGAAGTTGGCTTCGCCGACGATACTGGAGATCAGCACCACTACGCCTGCGCCCATCACAAAGCCGGCGATGGAGCCGAAGTCCAGCCAGCTGCCCATAAAGCCGCGTTTGCGGTCCGGTGAGTATTCGGCGACGAAGATCGCCGCACCGGAATATTCACCGCCGACGGAGAAGCCTTGCGCCAGTTTGGCCAGCAGCAGCAAGATCGGCGCCCAGATGCCGATCGACGCATAGGACGGGATCAGGCCGATACAGAAGGTGCTGACCGCCATGATGATAATGGTGACCGAGAGCACTTTTTGACGGCCGAACTTGTCGCCCATGGCGCCGAAGAACAGACCGCCGAGCGGACGCACCAGGAAGGGGACGGAGAAGGTCGCCAGTGCGGCGATCATTTGCACGCCGGGAGAGGCGCCGGGGAAGAAGACCTGGCCAAGCGCATAGGCGACAAAGCCGTATACGCCGAAGTCGAACCACTCCATTGCGTTGCCGAGGGCCGCGGCGGTAATGGCCTTCTTGAGTTTGCTGTCATCGATGATGGTGATGTCGTTAATGTGCATCGGTTTATGTCGTTTTTTTCTTAACTTCATATAATCATCCCTTAATGAATTATTCGTTGTTCGTGAAAGCGTAATCTCCGTTCACTGTTGTTTTCGAGTTATCAAATCGGCTAATCGAATCGCGGTTCAAGACGATTCATTATCCACATTTAAGTTGAGATGTGGATCACAAAATAGCGTCGCTCATGCCGATGTTATGTCATTTAGGTGACTAATTATTTTGCATCTATAGCTTAACGTTATATCTTGCGGCGATCAAATCCAGCAGTTTAACTTAAGTGTTTGCACCGATTTGGTGCGAGAATGGTCTGATAATTGTGCGATCTGGCGATTTTTCGGCTGATTGATGGTGTTTCCAGTATAGAGAATACGGGAGATAAAACAGGAAAAATTGATGTGTTCGCCGCTAAAAAAACGCCTGGCCAGGTGGCCAGGCCGGTGAGATTACGGCGCCGATGAACCGCCGAATTCGAGATAGATTTTCGCCAGATTCTGGTACTGCGCGAAGCGGTTCTCATCCACCGCCAGTTCCGCCTGACGGCGTTGTTCCTGAGCGTTCAGCCAGTCGGTAATGGTGACGGCGCCCTGTCGGTAACGCACCTCGTTCAACCGCTCCGATTTACGCGCCAACGCCAATGAGGCGCGCAACTGCGTCTCCTGCGCCAGCAGCTGCGTGCGCAGTGACAGCGCGTTGTTCACATCGCCCATCGCTTTGTACAGCGCCTGCTTGAAGGCCAGAACTTGCTGTTCATAGTCGTTGCGGGCGATCTTGATCTCCACGCCCATTTGCCGCCACTGCAGGAACGGCAGCGTCAGGCCGGCGCTGAGGCTGCCCGTCGGGTTGCGCAGGAATTCCAGCAGCGCGCTGCTGCTGGCGCCCAGTGAACCGGTCAGGCTGAACGCGGGATAGTATTGCAGACGTTTTTCATCGACGTTGGCCAGGGCGGCGCGCAACCGCAGCTCTTGAGCGCTGAGATCCGGGCGACGGCTCAGGACGCTGGCGGGAATGCCGGTGTTGATCTGCGGCATCGCCGTCGTCGGCAGGCGCGCGGGCGCGATGGTGGCCTGGCCTGATGGCGCGCCCAGCAGCACCGCCTGTTCGTTCAGCGCCTGTTGACGATCGTGTTGTAACGCCACCAGGCTGCGTTCCTGCGTCAGCAAGTTTTGTTCCGCATTCACTACGTCCAGCGCCGAGATGCTGCCGGCCTGATAACGGGCGTTGGCCAGCCGCAGCGTCGTTTTGGCATAGGCGATGCTCGCCTGGCTGACGCTGATTTGTTGATTGAGAAAACCGATGCGCCAGTAGTTGGTGGCGGCGTCGGCCAACAGCTTCAGGCGCGCCGCCTGCAGATCCTGCACGGAAGCCTGGCTGCTCCACTCGGCCGCGTCGCGCTGGCGCGCCAGCTTGCCCCACAGATCGACCTCATAGCTGGTGGTGAGCGACGCGTTGCTGGTTTTATTCCACGCGGAGGACTCGGACAGCGGGCGATTAATGCCGCTGCCTAATGAGGCGCTGACGCCGGGCGCGGTGCTGATGCCGACGCGTTCCGCCTCGAGCCGCGCGCGGTAAACGCGCAGCACGGCGGCGGCCAGATCGTTATTGCTCGCCATCACCTGTTGCAGCCAACGATCGAGCTCGGGATCGTGGAAATCGCGCCAGTCGAACGGCGTCGGCGCGGCGTTGTCGGCAGCGTATTGCCACCCCGCAGGATAGTTGACCTGCGGCGCCCGGTAGTCGCTTTTCAGGGCATTGCCGCAGCCGGCGGTGAGCAGGGCGGCGAGGCTTAACGCCAGGGGAGATAAAATTTTCATGGGTTACTCGCTGGCCAATGAAACGACCGGATCCATCCTTGCCGCTTTGCGGGCGGGGAGATAACCGAAGATCATGCCGATTAAGGTTGAACAGAAAAATGCCGTGGCGGCGGCTTGCCAGGAATAGATGGCGGTGAACATGCCGCCCGCCAGCGAGGTGAACAGCGACCCGGCGGCGAACGACAGCGCGATGCCCAAAGCGCCGCCGATCAGACAGACCAGCACCGCCTCTATCATGAACTGTTGCATGATGTCGCTGCGCCGCGCGCCGACCGCCATGCGCACGCCGATTTCGTGGGTGCGTTCGGTCACCGAGACCAGCATGATGTTCATCACGCCCAGGCTGCCGATCACCAGCGCGATGGACGCCACCATCAGGATCAGCAGGCTAAAAGTCATTGACGTGCGTTCGATGGACTTTCGGATTTTATCGAAGTTGTACAAACGGAAATCTTTTACGCCATGGCGTTGGGTCAACAGCTGTGTGATAGCGGTGACGGCCGATTCGCTGGCGACATTGTCCTTTAGCCGAACGGTGATGCCGCTGAGCGTCGGTTTGCCTACCATGCGATACATCACCGTGCTGTAGGGCATCCAAACAGTAATGCGATTGGGCGCGTAGTTGCGATTGCTTTTCGCCACACCGATCACTCGGGCCGGCACCGAGCCGAGAAACACGATCTGGCCGAGCGGCTCGACGCCGAAATCGCCGAACAGCGCCTGGCGCGCATTGTCGTCGATGATCACTTCCTGCAGCGCATTACGATCGTCGCGGAAAGTCACGCCTTGTAACAGCTCGACGCCGTTAACGCGGAAATAGTCGCGCCCGACGCCGGTGATCGAGGCGGTGGCGGATTTGCTGCGAAAACGGATGCTGTCGGAAGCGTCTACTTCCGGGCTGACGCTGTCGACGAAGCTTTGCTGCGCCAGCGCGTCGGCATCGGCCGGCACCAGGGTGCGGATGCTGTCGATGGCGTCGTCGAAGAAATCGCGGCCCGGATAGATGCTTACCACGTTAGTGCCGAGATCTTTGAGGTTTTCCAGCGTGCGCTGTTTGGCGCCTTCGCCCAGCGCCACTACCGTGACCACGGCGGCGATGCCGAAGATGATGCCGGTCATGGTCAGCGCGGTGCGCAGACGATGAGCGTTCATCGCTTTCAGCGCCATGTGCAGCGATTCACGGGTGCGGTCGATCAGGCGTTGCCAGCCGCTTTGCCGGCTGCGGTTCGGCGGCGGCAACGATGGGCCGGACGCCGACTTGCGGCCGCTGTCAGCGATGATCTTGCCGTCTTGCAGTTCGATGACGCGCTGCGCATGTTGCGCCACTTTCATATCGTGGGTGACGATCACCACGGTATGGCCGCGCTGATTCAGTTCGCTCAGGATCGCCAGCACTTCCTGGCCGGATTGGGTGTCCAGAGCGCCGGTCGGTTCGTCCGCCAGGATGATCTCACCGCCGTTGATCAGGGAGCGGGCGATGCTGACGCGCTGCTGTTGGCCGCCGGAAAGCTGGCCGGGCTTGTGGTCTTCTCGTCCCTCAAGCCCCAACCGCGCCAGCAATTGCGCCGCCCGCTGCCGACGCTGATCGCGCCGGGCGTTGGCGTAGATGGCCGGGATTTCGACGTTGCCCAGCGCGCTGAGATCGGGCATCAGGTGATAGCGCTGGAAGATAAAACCGATATGTTCGCGGCGCAGGCGGGCCAATTCGTCCGGCGACAGGTGGGCGGCGTTCTGGCCGCTGATGTAGTAATCGCCGCGATCCGGCACGTCGAGGCAGCCCATGATGTTCATCAGCGTCGATTTGCCGGAACCGGAGGCGCCAATGATCGCCACCAGCTCGCCGGCGGCGATGGTCAGATCGATGTCTTTCAACACCGTTAACGCTTGACCGCCGTTGGTGTACGTTCGGCTGATGCCTTTTAGTTCGATGATCGCGTTCACAGGAAGATGCCATCCTCAGCCGATTTGGCGGCGGGCTGCGACAGCACCACGGTTTCACCGGCTTTCAGGCCGCTGAGGATCTGAATGTCGACATTGTTGGTGATGCCGGTGGTCACGTTGCGCGTTTCCAACCGCTGGTCCTGGGTCAGCACCTGCACCTGCTGCTCTTTGCCATCGATTTTATGCACCGCCTGGATCGGCACCAGCAGGGTGTTCTTCGCGTCGCCGAGCAGCAAGGACACCTGCGCGGTCATGGCGATGCGCAGGCGGTTTTCCGGGTTTGGCACGTCCAGCAGCGCGTTGTAATAGACCGAGGCGTTCGAGGTGCCGGAGCCGGAAGCGGAGCTGGTGCCGGCGAGCGAGTCGTCTTTCATCACCGATTCCGGTGCCAGCTCGATAGTGCGCAGCGTGGCGTCGTAGCGTTTATCCGGATCGGAGAAAATAGTGAAGTAAGCCTTTTGTCCCGGCGAAATGCGGGTGATGTCGGCTTCGGAGATCTGCGCCTTGATGGTCATCATATCCAGCCGCGCCAGCTTGACGATGGTCGGCGCACTTTGGCTGGAGTTGACCGTTTGTCCCTGCTGCGTGACCACGGCGATAACAATGCCGTCCATCGGCGCAACCACGCGGGTATAGCCCAGATCGATTTTTTTCTTCTCGACTTCGATCTGCGATTGCACCAACTGCGCATTGAGCGCCTGCAGATCGGCGCGAGTGGTGGCGAGCGAGGCTTCGGCGGTCTCGAAGTCTTCCCGAGAACTGGCTTCGTCGTTCAGCATGCGGCGCTGGCGTTTGAAACGCGACTCCGCCTGTTTCAGCAAGGCCTGTTTGGCTAACATATTGGCTTTGACTACGTTCAGCGCCGCTTCGGCGTTGCGCAGATCGTTGCGCTGTTGCAGATCGTCGATGTCGGCGATCGGTTGCCCTTTGGTGACGCGATCGCCCAGCTTGACCTTCAGCGATTTGACTTCGCCGGAGACGCGGGCGCCGACGTTGACGCGTTCGATGGCATCCAGCCGCCCGGTGGCCAGCACGGCGTTTTCGATATCGCCCAGGCGGGCCGGCGCGGTAACGTAATCCTGCTGCGGCGGGCGTTGCCAAAAGATGGCCAGCGCGACGGCGACGGCGATGAAAACGATGGCGGCGATCAACGCCAGACGGCGGGAGGGGAGTTTCAGTGATGACATACCCAGGTTTTCCATAACGATAAAAGCGGCGGTTCCAGTCTGCCATCATGGCAGCGCCAGCTTGAACTGGCGCTAAACGTGAGGCGCTTTCCCGCTGGAAAGGGGATAGTAAAGGCTTTCCCGTTAAAGATCACGGTGAGTTATTATCCGCTGGGTGTGCAACCGGCTGCGTTGGGCGTTATACTGTGTAAAAAACCAGTATTCATTCATCAGCAGGATAATGCCACCGCCATGATGCCAAACCGCCTCGAGCCAGAACTCGACATTTATCAATACCCGGAGCACCTGCGCGCCTGCCTGACGCCGTTGCCTAAAGGGCCGGGCGTGTATGTGTTTCACGGTCAAAGCGAGAGCCTGCCGCTTTACATCGGTAAAAGCGTCAATATACGCAGCCGGGTGATGGCGCACTTTCGCGCGCAGGACGAGGCTAAAATGCTGCGCCAAACCCGACGCATCAGCTTTATCGAGACCGCCGGTGAGTTGGGCGCATTGCTGCTGGAGGCGCAGTTGATCAAACAACAACAGCCGTTGTTCAACAAACGTCTGCGGCGCTCGAAACAGCTGTGCGCGCTGCGCTTGCAGGCTGATGCGGTGACGATTGCTCACGCCAAAGAGATCGACTTCGCCGTCACGCCCCATCTCTACGGGCTGTTTGCCAATCGCCACGCCGCGCTGGAAAAGCTGCGCGCCATCGCCGACGAGCATCGTTTATGTTACGGCAAGCTGGGGATCGACAAGCTGCCGGCGGGGCGAGCCTGTTTCCGCTACAGCCTGCGCAAGTGCGCGGGCGCCTGCTGTGGCGTGGAGTCGGCGCAGGAGCATGCGCTGCGGCTCAGCGCGGCGCTTGAGCAGCTGCGTATCACCTGTTGGCCGTTCGCCGGGCGCGTGGCGCTGGAGGAGCAGGGCGAGACGCTGCGTCAGTACCATGTGATCCACAATTGGTTTTATCTGGGCTCGGTCGGCAATCTGGCGCAGGCGGAGCGGCTACAGAGCGCGGCCAGCCATTTCGACAGCGATGGCTACAAGATTTTGTGCAAGCCGCTTATCGCCGGCGATTACCCGATTATTGAGCTGCCATAAGGCCATAACGCTGGCGATAACCTAAGACTTATCCGTAAAATCAGGGCATTATGCTAAAAAAGCTTGAGTCCATAATGTTGTTATGGATAATAACGCCCCGAAGCGAAGGAACGCGCTATTAACTCAGTTGGCAGAGTGATTGGTTTTATAATGGCTTGTTTTGGCTTGAAAATTGATAGACGCGGGTTCGAGTCCTGCATAGCGCGCCAGCTTTCTTTCACTTCATCTCATCGCGCTTATCGTAAAGCGCACCCGGGTTGATTTGCACTATCGGCTCCTCGTTGGGATTTTCGGGTGTGCTTTACCGTAACCGCTGGCTTTCCTTCCTCTTTCTCTCTCGATCCTTTGCTAAACTGTAATCAGGCAGGCTTGCTGCCCGGCAACAGGAGGTCGATATGTCCCACTCCGAGCAACTGCAGGAACTCTTGCAACGCGTCGCCGCCCTCGAGGCGAGAGAGAAGGCGCTGACCGCCGCGTCCAACGCTTACCAGGCGATTATCACCACCATGTTGGGCAATATGGAGAAGACTGAACGTGATCGCATCATCGCGATGATCGATCAGGCCCATGAAATCGCCTACGCCCGCGCCATTCAACGCAGCAACGAACCGCAAAAGCAGAAAATCAAACAGGCCGACGACGTCGCCCAGCGCATGTTCATGTTTGCGCAAGGCAAAGCCGCTCAACCGCGCTGAAGCCGAACTATAACAGTTGCCGCCATTAAGTTGGTTAACTGATCTACCCGGCAAAACTGTACTTGTGTTACTTTTAGCGGTGAGATTTGATGGCAATGCTGTTTCCAGCATAAGGTTGTAACGATGGACGCGATTAAAAGCATCTTGGTTAAAGAGATTGAACAGATCAATCGGCGCGAAGGGCGCGACGGCAAGCCGCGCTTCAACAGCGAATTCGCCCGCACTCACCGCTATTTGTGCCTTGCCATGTTCGCCGGTTACTTCGCGGTGATCGCCGTGATGTATCAGGTGCCGTACATGGGGATGTATGCCTTCCTCGGCTTCACCGCCTTTGTGCTGTTCATGTTCGCCATGCTGCTGATAGAGATCCGGCCGGTCTACCGCTTTGAAGACATCGGGGTGCTGGATCTGCGGGTGTGCTATAACGGCGAGTGGTACTTCACCCGCGCGCTGTCGCCTTATGCGGTGCAGCAACTGCTGGATGAGCCGTCCATCGGCGCCGCGCTGAAACAGAAGATGAGAGTCATCATCGGCAACAAGGGCGAAATCGACTTCTACGACGTGTACGACATGGCCTACGGAAAAAAGCCTCAGGATGAGCCACCGCAGCTGGCGGCGGCAAACTGAAAGGTTTCCGGCCGGTGGCTTGTCGATTATACTCAGCGTTTGAACGCGAAGCAGAATGAGGACCAAGCGATGAGTGATGATATTTTCGATTTTGATATCGATGCCGAACTGGCGAAAGCCGAAGAAAAAGCGGCGCAGAAGGTAAAAGAGGTCCCTGAATTCCTCGAAGACGAAGCGGACTGCGAAGGTTGCAAGATCTGATCGCCTGACCCATAAAAAAACCGCCGCGGCGGTTTTTTTTATCTCTGAGCGTCCTCGGCATCAGTCCAGCATGAATCCCCAGATGAGGAACGCCGCCACCAGAATCAGGCAAAGCGCGGACACCGTCACCAGTATTTTCCCCAGAATGTCTTTTTCTTGTTCCCGCTGCGTCACGTTGAAATTATCCAATTAAAAGTCTATGGACCAAACCGGCGATGCTGAGATCGAGCGCCGCTACGCCCAGCGCCATGATCATCATCACCGAAAGAAATCGAGTCTTGCCGTTCACATCCCTAATCCCCGTTGGCGCCGCTGTTAAATTGTTTTTATATCAAACGGATATAATTCAGCGACGCCGTACTTCATGCATCATGATAGTGATTAAGAACGTTCTTAAGGCCAGAAGTTCCCTCATCTGATATCGCGGCCGCGTTAGTCGGTCACGATCCTGACGCCTATCTTGCTGACCTGATTGCCCTCCATTTCGGCAATGGTCCAGGTCAGGCCGTCCCACTCCACCTGGTCGCCGATCACCGGTTCACCGCCGATCAGCTGAATGACGAACTGCCCCAGCGTCTGTTGCTCGTCGACATCGTCTTGCAGATTGAGGCCATAAACCTGCGAGATGTCGCTTAAACGGGCGTCGGATTGCAGGATAAAGTCGCCGAAGAAGCGTTCGTCGAGCGTCACGGCCGGCGCTTGGCTAAACAGTTTGCCGAGGATCGGCAGATCGTGCTCATGGCCGATAACGCACAGGATATCGTTCTCGCGCAGCCGGGTACTGCCGCTAGGGTGCAGCAGCTCTTTGCCGCGGAACAGGGCGGCGATGCGGGTATTGGGCGGCATTTTCAGCTCGCGCAGCGCGGCACCGACGCACCAGTTTTCCGCCGAAAGCTGATACACAAACTGTTCCCACTGGTTTTCCGGGTGCACGTCCAGCCCAACGCGGGAGATCGGCGTCAGCGCCGGCGGCACGATCACCTTGGCCTTTTTGGCGGCGAACGACAGTGTGGTGCCTTGCAGCAGCAGGGAGACCAGCACCACGAAGAACGCCACGTTAAAGAACAGCTGGGCGTTGGGCAGCCCGGCCATCATCGGGAACACCGCCAGGATCACCGGTACCGCGCCGCGCAGGCCAACCCAGGAAATAAAGCCGCGTTCGCGCAGGGTAAAGCTGCGGAACGGCAGCAGGCCGATAAACACCGACAGCGGGCGTGCGAACAGGATCATCCACAGCGACAGCAGTAGGGCAGGGATGGCGATCGGCAACAGCTCATGCGGATTGAGCAGCAGGCCGAGCACCAGGAACATGCCGATCTGGCTGAGCCATGCCAGGCCATCGAAGGTTTGCACGATGCCGTGACGGTTGCGAATTGGACGGTTGCCCAGCAGCAGGCCGCACAGGTACACCGCCAGAATGCCGCTGCCGTCCAGCGCGGTGGTCAGCGCGAAAATAAGAATGCCGCCGCTCACCGCCAGCAGCGGGTAGAGGCCGTCCGCCAGCTTGATGTGGTTAATCAGCGTCAGCAGCAGCCAGCCGCCGCCGAGACCGAAGACGATGCCCATGCCGAACTGCTGCATCAGATGCAGCGGGAAGGTCCAGCTCAGCGCGGTTTCACCGGCGGCGATCATCGCAATCAGCGTGATGGTGAGAAATACCGCCATAGGATCGTTGCTGCCGGACTCGATCTCCAGCGTGGCGCTGACGCGTTCGTTCAGGCCTTTGCCGCCCAGCAGCGAAAATACCGCGGCGGCGTCGGTAGAACCGATGATGGCGCCGATCAGCAACCCCTGCAACAGATCGAGATTGAACAGCCAGGCGGCGGCCATGCCGGTCAGCCCGGCGGTGATCACCACGCCGACGGTGGCGAGAGACAGTGCCGGCCACAGGGCCACGCGGAACGAGCTGACCCGGGTGCGCATGCCGCCGTCGAGCAGGATCACCGCCAACGCGAGGTTGCTGACCAGATAAGCGACCGGGTAATTGCTGAAGACGATGCCACCGGGGCCGTCAACGCCGGCCAGCATGCCGATCGCCAGGAAGATCACCAGGATCGGAATGCCGAGCCGGGAAGAAAATGAGCTGAGCAGAATGCTTGCCCCCACCAGCACGGCACCGATGACGAACAAGCTGTTAATGGTGCTGGCATCCAAAATATCGTTCTCCTGAGGCTGGGGGATAGGGGACTCTGCGCGTATTTCGATGATAACGTGTTTAGTGGGTAAAACGCCAAGGCTGATTGCGAAAACAATCGATCAATTATTACCCTTTGGTGCGATTAAACTAAGAAAGTGAGGGGAAGAGGTGAAGTTCTGCCTTTTATCCAACATTATCAGGCTGCTGTATTTCGGTTTTGGCAACAATGCCGGGTTTGCACGGCGGGAAAAACCATTAAGCCCGCGCAGGCAGGCTTAATGGTTTGCAGGCGCGGTAGGGTTAATGGTCGAGCGATTCCAGCGACCGTTTGATCAGCTCGGTGGCCAGTTTGCGTTCCGCTTCGGAAATGCCGTCGAGATTGAAGTTGGAGAGCTCAGCGACCAAAACGCTGCGTTCTTTACCGCTGATCGAAGCGTCCAGCGCGGACAGCAACCTGCTGAGGATCTTCAGCAGGGTGGCGTTTTCCGCTACGGCTTCCTGAGCCTGGGTATTTTTATCGGTCATTCAAAATCCTCTCTGTCGTGACGGAAGGGAGAGACAGGTAACGCCATCGAATCAATCAAGCGATCGCGCAGCCCTTCGGGGGTTGAGCCCAATCACTACCGTAAGGCAGGGATCCGGATTTCTACTTATGCATTGCAGTTATAACGGCCATGTTATCTATGCCGCCGTATCACTTTGCCTTAACGGACGACGTCAAGCTGAACAATGTGTGCTCTGCATGCAAACGACCAGTATAGGCTTTTTGCGCGGCGGTAATATGACAGAAAACCCCTGCAAACATTCAGGTTTACAGGGGCCAGGTTTATTGCGGCTTGCCGGAGAACAGGAAGCGCAGCACCGGGATGCGTTTGTGCAGCTCATATAAAGCGAAGGCCAGCGAGAACACAAACAGCAGGCCCAGCAAGAACCCCAACAGGTTGTTGCCGATATAAGGCGTCACGAAAGCGCCATATATCAGGGTCAACGGATGGTGCACCAGATATATAAACAGCGAGGCGTTGACCAGATAGGTGATGCGCGGCGAGTGATAATTCAGCAGGTTATGCCCGAAAGAGAACACCACATTGGTCATCAGGATCCCCATTAGGGTTTTGATCACCACTTCCAGCTCGAACATATAGCTGCTGTGCGCCAACAGTTTCTGGTTCAGCATATATGCGATAAACAGCAGCAGCGAGCCGAGCAGCGCCAGCGGCGAACGGCGCAGGAAAATCTCTTTAAGCCACACATACTTAAACGCATAGGCGCCGAGGATGAAGAACGGCAGGTAGAACATCGTCTCCATCACCACGAAATTGAACAGGCCATTGGATAATAGCTGCGGCGCGAAAATTAAAATAATACGGTGCGCGGCCGAGTAGCATACCGCATAAATAAAGAAACACAGTGAGATGTTTCCTAATCCACGCATTCTGTTTATTAACGCTGGAATAGGCTCGCGGGTTTGACGCTTGATTTTGCGGAACAGATAAAAGCAGGCGAAGGTTAACAATGACAGGGTCAATAAGAACCACAGATGAGACACCAATTCCCAAACTGTTACATTTATTTTCTGATAGAGAGAAAACTCGTCCCAGCCGTTTAATTTATCGGTGAAATATTTCAGCATGAAAAATTGCGGCACCGTAATTAGCGGGATGGAGCTCAACAGCGGGATCGCCACCCGCTCCAGCCTGACCTTCAGCCACTGATGGCGCTCGTAACGTTCGTAGAGCATGTAGGAGAAGTAGCCGGAAATCACGAAGAACACCTGCATGCGGAAGGCGTGGATGAAGTCGTTCAGCACCGTGAGTGAGAAGGAGGGCGACGCGCTGTTCACCGCCCAGACGTGGCTGGAATAAATCAGGGAAAGGTGAAACGGAATGCCGAGCAGCATCAAATAGGCTCGGATCGAATCGAGGAAAAACTCGCGCTGTTTGCTGCCTTTAGTCATAGATTACCGCTGGTGATTTAATCGGGTGCTCATTAACACGCTTAATAAGTCGTCAAACGTTAAATTGTTATCCGGAACCCTACTATAGCCCCTCGCATTTTTCCATAGCGTCTTGTTGCGCGGCTTGCTACGCTGGTGCTCCATCAGCTGCTTAAACAATGAGCCGTAAACATGAACCATCCATTTATCATGTTGTCGGAAAGCTGAGTAATCCATTAATATGGATTTAAATGATTTGAGCACACGAATAGGGGGGGATGTGCTAGTTAATATATTATCCGGACAACCACGCGCCGCGAGCGTTCGTTGGTTAGGTGCTACCGTATTGTTCACGCTGTTCAGTTCGCCGGCATGGGCCTTTTCTATTGATGATGTGGCCAAGCAGGCGCAGGATCTGGCTGCGAAAGGTTTCGAAGCCCCGAAGAGCAACCTTCCTTCTCAGTTCCGCGAGATGAAGTTCGCAGACTATCAGCAGATTCAGTTCAATCACGATAAAGCCTATTGGAGCAAGCTGAAAACCCCTTTCAAGCTTGAGTTTTATCATCAGGGGATGTATTTCGATACGCCGGTGAAAATCAACGAAGTCACCTCTACCAGCGTAAAACAGATCAAGTACAGCCCGGATTACTTCAACTTCGGCTCGGTCAAACACGATCCTGAATCAGTGAAGAACCTCGGCTTTGCCGGCTTCAAGGTGCTCTACCCGATCAACAGCGCCGACAAAAACGATGAGATTATGAGCCTGCTGGGCGCGAGCTATTTCCGCGTGGTGGGTAAAGGGCAGGTTTACGGGCTTTCCGCTCGTGGCCTGGCTATCGATACCGCTTTGCCTTCCGGCGAAGAGTTCCCGCGTTTCCGCGAATTCTGGGTTGAGCGTCCGAAGCAGGGCGACAAACACCTGGTGATCTACGCGCTGCTGGATTCCCCGCGCGCCACCGGCGCTTACCGTTTCACGGTGATCCCGGGCCGTGACACCACCGTGGACGTCGAGTCCAAAGTGTTCCTGCGCGATAAGGTGGGCAAATTGGGCCTGGCGCCGCTGACCAGCATGTTCCTGTTCGGCCCGAACCAGCCGTCGCCGACGCTGAACTACCGCCCGGCGCTGCACGATTCCAACGGTCTGTCTATCCATGCCGGCAACGGCGAGTGGATCTGGCGTCCGCTGAACAATCCTAAACACCTGTCCGTCAGCACCTATACCGTTGAGAATCCGAAAGGCTTCGGTCTGCTGCAGCGCGGTCGCAACTTCAAAGAGTACGAAGATCTGGACGATCGTTACGATCTGCGCCCGAGCGCCTGGATCGAACCGAAAGGCGACTGGGGCAAAGGCAAGGTCGAGCTGGTGGAGATCCCAACGGCGGATGAAACCAACGACAACATCGTCGCGTTCTGGACGCCGGATACCTTGCCGGAAGCCAAAAAACCGCTGACGCTGAGCTACCGTCTGAACTTCACCCGCGATGAAGACAAACTGCATTCGCAAGACATCGCCTATGTGGCGCGGACCATGCGTTCGACCGGTGACGTGAAGCAGTCCAACCTGATCCGCGAGCCTGACGGCAGCGTCGCCTTCCTGGTCGATTTCGTCGGCCCGGTGCTGAAAGCGCTGGACGCCAATACGCCGGTCGCTTCTCAGATCAGCATCGGCGACAACGGTGAAATGGTAGAAAACAACGTCCGCTATAACCCAGTGACCAAAGGCTGGCGCCTGACGGTGCGTCTGAAAGTGAAAGACGACAAGAAGCCGGTAGAAATGCGCGCGGCGCTGGTCAATGGCGATAAGACACTGTCGGAAACCTGGAGCTATCAGCTACCTGCCAATGAATAAGCCTACTCAACCCGCCCAGGATTATCTTGCGGCGCTGCCTCTGACCGCCGAGCGGTCGGAGGCGCTTACCCCTAAAACGGCGGATGACGCTCAGGCTCTGGAGGCGCTACATCGGCAGATGGGCGCCGCCGACGCCAACGTCAATAGCCTGTCGGCGGATGACGTGGCGCTGGCCTCGGTCAAACCGCGCATCGAAAGCGCCTGGCCGGATGCGGTCAGCGATGACGACTTCGATACCGACGCCGAAGGGCGCGCCATTCTGAAGGCGACGCCGCCGATCAAACGCACCACCATGTTCCCGGAAGCCTGGCGCACCAACCCGGTGGCGCGCTTCTGGGATTCTCTGCTGGGGCGGTCGCCGCACAATCGGCACGCCACCAAAGAGGAGGCCGAGGCCGAGAACCGCTGGCGTACCGTCGGCTCCATGCGCCGCTATGTGCTGCTGGTGCTGATGCTGGTGCAAACCGGCATCGCCACCTGGTATATGAAAACCATCTTGCCTTACCAGGGCTGGGCGCTGATCGATCCTATCGCCATGCTGGACCAAGATCTGATGCAGTCGGTGCTGCAGCTGCTGCCGTATGTGCTGCAAACCGGCATTCTGATCCTGTTCGCCGTGCTGTTCTGCTGGGTCTCGGCCGGTTTCTGGACCGCGCTGATGGGCTTCCTGCAGCTGCTGATCGGCAAGGACAAATACAGCATTTCCTCCACCATCAAGGGCGATGAGCCGATCAACCCGGCGCACCGCACCGCGCTGATCATGCCGATCTGCAACGAAGACGTCGAACGCGTGTTCGCCGGCCTGCGCGCGACCTATGAGTCCGTCGCCGCGACCGGTCAGTTGGAACACTTCGATATCTACGTGCTGAGCGACAGCTACGATCCGGACATCTGCGTGGCCGAGCAAAAGGCGTGGATGGAACTGTGCCGCGATGTCGACGGCCACGGCCGCATCTTCTATCGCCGCCGCCGCCGCCGCGTCAAACGCAAGAGCGGCAACATCGACGACTTCTGCCGTCGCTGGGGCGGTGAGTACAGCTACATGGTGATCCTGGATGCCGACAGCGTGATGAGCGGCGAATGCCTCACCGGGCTGGTTCGCCTGATGGAAGCCAACCCGAACGCCGGCATCATCCAGTCCGCGCCGAAGGCGTCCGGCATGGATACCCTGTACGCGCGCGTGCAGCAGTTCGCTACCCGCGTTTACGGGCCGCTGTTTACCGCCGGTCTGCATTTCTGGCAGCTGGGCGAGTCGCACTACTGGGGCCATAACGCCATCATCCGCGTGAAGCCGTTTATCGAGCACTGTGCGCTGGCGCCGCTGCCGGGCGAGGGCTCCTTCGCCGGTTCTATCTTGTCGCACGACTTCGTTGAAGCGGCGCTGATGCGCCGCGCCGGCTGGGGCGTGTGGATCGCTTACGATCTGCCGGGCAGTTACGAAGAGCTGCCGCCGAACCTGCTGGACGAGCTGAAACGCGACCGTCGCTGGTGCCACGGCAACCTGATGAACTTCCGCCTGTTCCTGGTGAAGGGCATGCACCCGGTGCACCGCGCGGTGTTCCTCACCGGCGTGATGTCCTACCTGTCGGCGCCGCTGTGGTTCATGTTCCTGGCGCTCTCCACCGCATTGCAGGTGGTGCATACCCTGATGGAGCCGCAATACTTCCTGCAGCCGCGGCAGCTGTTCCCGGTCTGGCCGCAGTGGCGGCCCGAGCTGGCGATAGCGCTGTTCTCCACCACGCTGGTGCTGCTGTTCCTGCCGAAGCTGCTCAGCATCGTGCTGATCTGGGCCAAGGGGGCGAAAGAGTATGGCGGCGCGTTCCGTTTGTTCATTTCGATGCTGATGGAAATGCTGTTCTCGGTGCTGTTGGCGCCGGTGCGCATGCTGTTCCATACCGTGTTCGTGGTGAGCGCCTTCCTCGGTTGGGAAGTGGTGTGGAATTCGCCGCAGCGTGACGACGACGACACGCCGTGGGGCGAAGCGTTCCGCCGCCATGGCTCGCAGATGTTGCTGGGCCTGGTGTGGGCCGGCGGCATGGCGTGGCTGGATCTGCGTTTCCTGTGGTGGCTGTCGCCAATCGTGTTCTCGCTGATCCTGTCGCCGTTCGTGTCGGTGCTGTCGAGCCGCGCGACGCTGGGCATGAAAAGCAAACGCGCCAAGCTGTTCCTGATCCCGGAAGAGTACAATCCGCCGCGTGAGCTGCTGGCGACGGAAGAGTACCTGCATCTCAACCGCAACCGCGCGTTGACCAACGGCTTTATGCACGCGGTGGTCAACCCGTCCTTCAACGCGTTGGCGACGGCGCTGGCGACGGCGCGTCACCACCTGCGCGCGACGCTCGATCGCAATCGCGAGGAGCGGGTAAACGAAGCGTTGCAGCTGGGGCCGGAGAAGCTGGTGAAGGGCAAGCGTCTGGAACTGCTGAGCGATCCGGTCACGCTGGCTCGTCTGCACCAGCGCGTCTGGCTGCTGCCGGAAGGCGCCGCCTGGCGTGAGCACTATCAGCAGTTGCCGCACAACCCGCTGGCACACCCAACGGGCCGACGTTAATCGCTGAACGGTAACGCTCAGACGGGGAATGCGCATGGCGCGTTCCCCGTTTTTTTTACCTTTTGCTTACGCGCGCCGGTACCGGTGGAGAAAGGGAACTGTGGTAGACTGCGGCCGATGCGTTGTTCACTCGCGAAACAACCCTTTGCTCAGAGTCAATGTCGTGAAGCTCTCTTCCTACCTTCGGCTGGCCTGCGTGGCGGCCAGCGTGATGGTCTTAACCGGTTGCGGCAGCATCATCAGCCGCACCGTGCCCGGTGCGGGGCATGGCCACCAGTACTATCCCGGCGTGCAGTGGGATTTGCGCGATACGCCCTGGCGTTACGTCACGGTGATAGATGTGCCGCTGTCGATGGTGGTGGACACCTTTATGCTGCCGTTCGATGCGCAGCATGGCCCCTATGAATAAACCTGCTCAGCGGGTGGCGAACACCACCAGCTGGTAGCCTTTCTGCCCGCAATGGAAAGGCGCCAGCGCCGTCATCCCCAGCCCTTGCACGTGAGCGGCCAACGAATGCGGATTGTCGTCGTCGATAAACAGTGCGCCCACGTCGTAATCATGGCGGGTGTGCGCTTTGACTGCGGCGTAGAGGCGCTTTAATACGCCTTTGCCGCGCCAGGCCATGCCGAGGCAGACCGGGCCGTAGAGAAATACCCGCTGCTCACTCAGCGGCCGTCCGGCGAATGAGTGCGTGGCGAGCGTCGCCAGCATCGCATCCACCACCGGCGGCCGCGGCTGCGCGTCGGCGGGCATCAGGCAAACGAACCCCGCCAGTTGGCCCTCCTGTTCCGCCACCCATATGCCGATGCCGCGGTTGATCGCCGTCAGCTGCGCCTCATTCATGCGCGATACGATAAATCCCTGCCGTTTTTGGCGCTCATCGAGCGCTTCCGGCACGTTTTCCGCCTGCAGCTGCAAAATGGCGGGGTAGTCGGTGGGGCGGGCCTGGCGAATGTTCATGCTGCCTCCTTGGCGTTCAAAGCGTCGTGCGGGTTAACGTTCATCCCACTCATCGGCGGCGGCCTGGCCTTCTTCGGTATCCAACGGCGGCTCGAGCTGGAAGTCGCCTTCCTCCCATTCGTACAGGGTGTTTTCGTCTATCCACTCGGCGGTGATTTCCACCTCGTCGTAGTCACCGTCGAAGATCGCCTGCGCCGCCGCACCGCTGCGCAGCGTCAGGCATTCCACCGCCTCGCCTTCTTCTTCGAAGAACTCCGCCTGCCACATCGTGTCGCCATCCTGCATCACGTACTTTTGCAGATTGAACTGCTGCGGCACCGGCGGTTCGTCACCGCCGCCGCCTTCGGCGGTGTCGAGAAACTCTTCGCGTGCGGCCTCGATGGCTTCTTCCAGGGTTGCATACAGGCTCATGTTCGCCTCCGTTGACAATGAGAGTAAAGCGTCCGGCGTGCTGCCGGCGCGGTGGGGGAAACGTCAAAACTAATTGTTGTCTCACTGGCGCAGGATGCAAATTTTTTTGTTGTCCGCTCTGCGACGACGGTTGTCCGCAAAGCGGGAGAAGCAGGCGCGGAGGCGGGAAATAATGACGGTATCGTTCACTCAGGCATCAGGAGAAGCCCATGTTAATCGACCCTTCAAGCAAATACCGACCGTTCCCGCCGGTGACGTTACCGGATCGCCAGTGGCCTTCGCGTACCCTGCGACAGGCGCCGCGCTGGTGCTCCAGCGATCTGCGCGACGGCAACCAGGCGCTGGCGGAGCCTATGGATAACGCGCGCAAGCGCGAGTTCTATCAGCTGCTGTTGCAGTGCGGTTTCAAAGAGATTGAGGTGGCTTTCCCTTCGGCGTCGCAAACGGACTTCGACTTTGTGCGCGCCCTGATCGACGAGCGGCTGATCCCGGACGATGTCACCATTCAGGTGCTGACGCAGTCGCGCGACGATCTGATCGACCGCACCTTCGAGGCGCTGCAGGGGGCGCCGCGGGCTATCGTGCATCTGTATAACGCCACGGCGCCGATGTTTCGCGACATCGTGTTCCGCCAGGATAAGGCGGCTACCGTGGCGCTAGCGGTGAACGGCGCGCGGCGCATTCGCCGGCATTGCGAGGCGCAGCCTGATACCGTCTGGTGCTTCGAATATTCGCCGGAAACCTTCTGCTTTACCGAATTGGCGTTCGCGCTGGAGATCTGCGAAGCGGTGGCGGATGTTTGGCAACCGGGGGCACAGCGGCCGATGATCATCAACCTGCCGGCGACGGTGGAGGTGAGTACGCCCAACGTGTATGCCGATCAGATCGAATGGTTCTGTCGCCACTTCAGCCGTCGCGCTGATGTGACGATCGGCGTGCACCCGCATAACGATCGCGGCACCGGCGTCGCCTGCGCCGAGCTGGCGCTGCTGGCCGGCGCCGATCGGGTCGAAGGCTGCCTGTTCGGCAACGGCGAGCGTACCGGCAACGTCGATCTGGTCACGTTGGCGTTGAATCTCTATACCCAGGGCGTGGCGCCGGGCCTGGACTTCAGCCGCTTGAAGCAGGTGGTGGAGGTGGTGGAACAGTGCAATCAGCTGCCGGTGCATCCTCGCCATCCTTATGCCGGCGAATTGGTGTTTACCGCCTTCTCCGGATCGCATCAGGATGCGATCAAGAAAGGCTTCGCCGCGCAACGGCAGCGGCAAGATGGCTGGTGGCAGGTGCCTTACCTGCCGCTCGATCCCGCCGATGTCGGCTGCAGCTATGAGGCGGTGATCCGGGTTAACAGCCAGTCCGGCAAAAGCGGCGCCGCCTGGCTGTTGGAGCAGAACCATGGGCTGGCGCTGCCGCGCGGTTTGCAGATTGATTTCAGCCAGGTGGTCCAGCGGGCGACCGACGGCAGCGGTAAGGAAATGAGCGTCGCGCAGCTGTGGCGCTTATTCCGCGACACTTACGGGCTGGTGGAGCAGCCGCGCTTGCAGCTGTTGAGCTATCAAACGGAAAGTCACGGCGTGGAAGCGTACAGTTTCAACGCGCGAGTCGCCTGGCAGGGGGAGCCTCTGCAGCTGCAGGGGGCCGGCAACGGCCTGCTTTCCAGCGCGGTGGATGCGCTGCGCCAACGCTTCGGTTTGCCGTTGGCTATCGAAGATTACCACGAGCATACGCTGGGGCATCAGAGCGACAGCCGAGCGGTGGCTTACATTCGCTGCGTTTTGCCGCACGGCGAGGCGAGCTACGGCGTTGGCATCGACGTCGACTCCGCCAGCGCTTCGCTGCAGGCGTTGTTCAACGTCGCCGGGCGCTATCTGGCGTCAACGTCGGCGCGGCCCGGCTGAAATAGTCGCTGGGCGCTACCCCCAGCACCCGGCGAAACATGGCGCTGAACGCGCTGGGGCTGTCATAGCCGAGATCCAGCGCCACTTCCAACACCGAACGTCCGATCGCCAGCGCGTTCAGCGCCGCCAGTAAACGGGCGCGTCGCACCCAATCGCCAAAACGCAGCCCGGTTTCTCGCTGGAAGCGCCGCGACAGGGTGCGTCCGCTGACATTGAGGCGTTCGGCCGCCTGTTCCAGCGTCCAGGGCTGCGCCAGCGTGGCCTGAATATGGCGGCACAGGGCGAGCAGCGAGGCCTCGCGCGGTTCGGGCAGGTGCAGCGGCAGGCTCGGCAGCACCCGTAATTCATCCAGAATCAATTCCATGATGCGTTCGTCGCGCCCGCCGCTGGGGTAGCCGGGCGCAATCTCCATCGCGCTGATAATCAGCTCGCGCAGCAGCGGCGACACCTGCACCACCTGGCACTGAGCCGGCAGATCGGCGCGCGCCAGCGGATCGATGAACAACGTCCTGGCCGCTACCTGGCCGGTGATGCGTAGACTGTGCACCACTTTCGCCGGTACCCAGACGCCGCGGCCGGGCGGCACCACCCAACTGCCGAGCCGGGTAGTGACCTGCACCACGCCGCTCAGGCTGTGGATCAGCTGCGCGCAGTTATGGTAGTGCTCCGGCTCGCTGTCGCCATGATGATAATCCCTGGCAAACGGCCGGACAGGCTGATCGGGCGGCAGAACGTCGTGAAAAAACAGCATCGCTGGCGCCCTCCGCGCGGCAAAAGGATAAGACCAAACAGCATGCCATGCGGCGTTATTTCACGCCAGTCGGTGGCTTTGTGTGCGAATACTTTATAAAATAATATTATATAATTTTATATATTGATGGAGGGGCAATGGATATTGACGCGATACGTAAGGCGGCGGCGCAGGCCGGCGCGATGCTGCGCACCCTGGGCAACGAAGATCGGCTGCTGCTGCTGTGCCGGCTCAGTCAGGGCGAGATGGCGGTAAGCGAGCTGGCGCAGGCGCTGGATATCCGCCAGCCGACGCTGTCCCAGCAGCTTGGCGTGCTGCGGGAGGAAGGGTTGGTGTCCACCCGGCGCGCCGGCAAGCAGATTTACTATGCGGTGGCCGATGCCAAAGCGCTGGCGCTGCTCCATACCCTGTATCAGCTTTATTGCCCACAACCGGAGAACCGCGATGACCATTGACTGGCAACACTTCACGCCTTATTCCGCGCTGGCGGGCGGGGCCATTATCGGCGGCGCGGTGGCGCTGCTGCTGCTGTTCAACGGCCGGATCGCCGGCATCAGCGGCATTACCGGCGGTGTATTGAGTGCCGGTGGCCAGGAGCGGGGCTGGCGCGCCGCATTTATTGGCGGGTTGCTGCTCTCTCCCTGGCTGTATGCTGCCGCTGCGGCTTTGCCGTCCGGTGAGATCGCGGTCGGCAACGGTGGGCTGGCGGCCGCAGGGCTGTTGGTGGGATTGGGCACTCGATTGGGCAGCGGTTGCACCAGCGGGCACGGCGTGTGCGGCGTCGCACGGTTGGCGCCGCGTTCGCTGGCCGCCACGGCGGTGTTTATGCTGCTGGGCTTTATGACCGTGTGGTTGATGCGCCACCTGGTGGGAGGTTGAGAATGCTTAAAACGCTGTTGGCGCTGCTGAGCGGCGTCATTTTTGGTCTGGGGCTGATCGTCGCCGGCATGGCCAATCCGGCCAAAGTGTTGGCGTTTCTCGATGTTACCGGCGCGTGGGATCCCTCGCTGGCGTTGGTGATGGCTGGTGCGATCGCGGTGGCGGCGCCGGCCTTCCTGTGGGCGAGGCGACGAGAGCGTAGCCTGTTGGGGGAAACGCTGCAGATCCCGGCCGCCGGGCGTCTGGATCGTCGTTTGCTGGCGGGCAGCGTGCTGTTCGGCATCGGCTGGGGCATCGCGGGTATTTGCCCCGGTCCAGCCTGGGTGTTGGCCGGGGCGGAGATAAGCCGGGTATGGCCGTTCCTGCTGGCGATGCTGGCGGGCATGGCGCTGTATGACGTTATCATGAGGAGGAGGAGGACATGTCGATAGCCAAAGCGGTGTTGCGCATCGCGCGCCCGACCGATCGGTTGCAAGAGATTGCTACGCTGTATTGCCGCGGGCTGGGGTTCGAAAAGCTGGGCGAGTTTGTCGATCATCAGGGGTTCGACGGCATGATGATCGGGCATCCGCAGCATGCCTACCATCTGGAGTTCACGCAGCATCGCGGGGTACGGGTCGGGCAGGCGCCGACGCAGGATCATCTGCTGGTATTTTATCTGCCGGATGAGAACGAATGGCGGGCCGCGTGTGAGCGGATGCGGGAGGCGGGATTCTTATCGGTCGCCGCCTATAATCCCTATTGGGATCGGGCGGGGCAAACCTTTGAAGATCCTGATGGCTACCGAGTGGTATTGCAGCATCAGGCCTGGCAAGCATAAAAAAACCGGCGCATCGAGCGCCGGTTTGCGAGATAAAACGGGCTATCCGTCAGGCGTTGGTCGCCGGTTTTTGCGCGCTCTTGGACTGGGTATTTTCCAGCATGCGGCGAATCGGCACGATCAGCACGATAAGCACGGCGGCGCAGATCAGCAACGCGACTGAGCAGCGAGCGAACAGATCCGGCAGCATATCCAGCTGGTCGGCCTTGACGTGGCCGCCGATCAGGCCGGCGGCTAGGTTGCCCAGCGCGCTGGCGCAGAACCACAGCCCCATCATTTGCCCGCGCATTCTCTCCGGCGCCAGCAGCGTCATGGTGGCCAGCCCGATCGGGCTCAGGCACAGCTCACCCAGCGTCAGCATCAGGATACTGCCCACCAGCCACATCGGCGATACGCCGGCGCCGCCGTTGCTGAGCACATTCTGCGCGGCCAGCATCATCAGGCCGAAACCGCCGGCGGCGCACAGGATACCGATCACGAACTTGGTGATGCTGCTCGGACGCACGTTATTGCGCGCCAGCGCAGGCCAGGCCCAGCTGAACACCGGCGCCAGCAGGATGATGAACAGGGCGTTGATCGACTGGAACCACACCGCCGGGATCTCGAAGCCGCCGACCATGCGATTGGTGTAATCGTTGGCGAACAGGTTGAACGAGGTTGGCTTCTGTTCAAACGCCGACCAGAAGAACGCGGCGGAGATCAGCAGAATGAAGCACACCAGCAGGCGTGCACGCTCTTTGCGGCTCAGGCCGGCAAAGGCGAACAGGTAGATGAAATACAGGGTGACCGACGCGGCGATGACGTACACCAGCACGCTGGCTACCTCAACCGGGTTGATGACGATGGTGCCCTGAGCGATCAGCACGATGACCGCAGCCAGGACTACCGCCAATGCCAGCAGCCAGGCGCCGACGCCTTTTTTCTTCGCGACCGGGCTGTTCCAGGTGGAATCCAGGCCCACTTCGCGGTCATAGCGTTTCATCGCCGGTACGGCGAACACCCGGAAAATCACCAGCGCCACCAGCATCCCGATACCGCCGATGCCGAAGCCCCAGTGCCAGCCGTGTGATTTGATCAGCCAGCCGGAGATCAACGGGGCGATGAACGAACCGATGTTGATGCCCATGTAGAACAGCGAGAAACCGCCGTCGCGGCGCGCATCGCCTTTCTTGTACAGCGTGCCGACCATCACCGAGATACAGGTCTTGAACAGGCCGGAACCGAGCACGATGAACATCAGGCCGATGAAGAACAGGTTGGTGCCCATCACTGCGGACAGCGCGATCGACAGGTGGCCGAGCGCGATCAGAATCGAACCGTACCAGACGGCCTTGCGTTGGCCGAGCCAGTTGTCCGCCAGCCAGCCGCCCGGCAGCGCCGCCAGGTACATGCTGCCGGCGAAGATGCCGACGATCGCCGACGCGTTCTCGCGCGCCAGGCCCAGGCCGCCGTCGTACACCGTGGCGGCCATAAACAGGATCAGCAGCGGACGGATGCCGTAGAACGAGAAGCGCTCCCACATTTCGGTGAAGAACAGAGAACCCAGCGGATAGGGATGGCCGAAGAAGGTCCGGCTTTCTGACTTATTGACAGAGGATTGCATAACGATTTCCCAATAAAAGGCGCTGCAAGGCTGCAGCCCGTACTGTGGTATGTATGTGTATTTAATGAAGGCGATCCGCCCAATGCGGATTACCCGACAAAACCGCGGCTGCAACGCTGATAAACCGTGGAAAGCGTGCTGACCTTTTCTTCACTTGGCCGATGGTTCACATCTGGCGTGATATTATTTAACCATTTGATAACTGGTCGTTGGTTTTGTCTAGTACCTGTATCCCATTTTTTAGACGAAAAGTCGACAAGCATCTCCTTTTCTGGTTTTTCTGTTGGTTGTGACAGAAATATGATTGACAGCGGGTTTTATGTGCTGGAAGTTAATTATTTGTTGATAAACAATATGTTGTATTAAGAAAGTTCTGAGTTAGGTGAAAATTTACCGGCGGCGAGAAAGCATTATTAAAAATAGGGGAAACGCGCCGTTGATCCGGCCAACGGCGGAAACTGGCGATAAATGCAGCTATTGCTCCTCCTGCAGCGTATCTTCCCGCATGTAGCCCGGCCGCCGCCGCAGACACCACCAGGAATAACCGGCGTTGAACAGCACCACCAGCGCGGTGACGCCGAAGACCGCGCGAAAACCGTAACCGGCGGAGACTGCGGCGCCGAGCAGCGGGCCGCTGACGTTGCCGACGTCGCGGAACGACTGGTTATAGCTGAAAATACGGCCGGCCACCTGATTGGTGCAGTTATAAATCAACAGCGTCTGTACCGCCGGCAGCAACGCGCCGTCGGCCGCCCCCAGCAGAAAACGCAGCACCCCGAGTTGCCACGGCGTTTGCACGAACGCCATCGGGATCAGCAGCAGCACCGAAACGATCAGCATGAACACCAGTATGCGTTCCGGGCCGATGCGATCGCCCAGCTTGCCCAGCCGCGGGGCGCTCATCAATGCCGCGACACCGGGCACCGAGGCGATCAGCCCGCTGATAAACGCCAGATTGTGGGTGGCGCCGGCCAAATCGCGCACATACAGCGTCAGGATCGGCGCGATCGAGCCGGTGGCGATCTGGATGATCATGGTGGTGACGAACAGGCTGAGCACCAGCTTCGGGTTTTTCAGCGAAGCGAACACCTGTTTTGCGTGCAGCATGTCGCGCTTTTGCACCGGGGTGAATTGTTCTTTGACATACAGCAGCGTCAGCACGAAGCAGACGAACAGCACCGCGGCAGTGATATAAAACACCGGGCGCAGACCGTATAAATCGGCCAGCAGCCCCCCGATCAGCGGGCCGATCAGCGCACCGCCGACGCCGCCGGTGGACAGGGTGCCGAGCGCCCAGCCGCTGCGGTTGCGCGGCACCTGGGTGGCGATCAGCGCGTTGGCGTTGGGAATGAACCCGCCGAGCAGCCCCAGCACCGCACGCAGCGCGAGAAACTGCCAGACCGTTTGCGCCATGCCCATCAGCGCCATGACGATCGCCATACCGAGCGCCGAACGCAGCAGCATCAGTTTGCGGCCGCGTCGATCGGCCAGGGCGCCCCAGAACGGTGCGGCGATAGCGGAAAACAGGAAGGTGATGCTGAACAGCAGACCGGACCACATGTTGAGCGCCTGATGGCCGGTAACGCCCAGCGTCTCTACGTACAGCGGCAGAAACGGCATCACCAGGCTGAAGGCGGCGCCGGTGAGAAAACATCCCAGCCAGGCGACGAAAAGATTGCGTTTCCAGTTAACGGGTTCTGCTGCCGAAGCCATAAATGTCCACTGCCGAAAGGTGACGCGTTTTGCCGGTGGCGAGATGATGGGGCAAAACGTGAAAGTTAGCGTGGTAAGTATGCGCCGCAGGCGCGGCGACGGCAAACGAGGGGACGCAGATAGGGCAAAAAATGAAATAAAGTTTTAAAAATGGCGTTTAAACCTTATTCCGCGCTTGGCGCGCGGAATTTACAGCGTTTTATAGTCCGGCCAGCGCCTCGAAACCGGCGGCGGTGGTGGTGGCGCTAAAGTCGGTGACCTCGTAGTGGGCCACGGCGTTGAACGGATCTTCGGCCAGGATGGCGTCCAGCCGAGCACGCTCAATGCCTTTGGCCAGGATCACGCCGCCGGTGCGGGGATTCTTGCGGCCGGAGGCGACGAAGGTGCCGTCCTGAAAATATTTCTTAAGCCAGGCGATGTGCCCGTCAAGGTGGCTGTCGACGTCGGCGATCGGGCGATGATAGGTCAGGCTGACAATGTACATGGCGGCTCCAAGGGTGGCGGCAAAAGCATTACCATCCCACCCTCGCCGGCGATTCTCAAGGGGCGCGCAATAAAAAACCCGCCGGCGGCGGGTTTGCGTGATCAGTACAGCGAAGGCTCGCCTTCCGGGCGGGTCTTGAAGCGGCGGTGCAGCCACATGTATTGGTCCGGCGCCATCAGGATCTCTTTTTCCACCACTTTATTCATAAAGGCGGCGGCGTCGAGTTCGTTGTCCAGCGGGAAGTTTTCCACCGCCGGCTGCATGATCAGCTCATAGCCTTTGCCGTCCGGCAGGCGACGCGGGGTGAAGGGAATGATCGCCGGTTTGCCCATCCGCACCAGCACGTAGCTGCCGGTGGTGGTGGCGGCTTTATCCACCGCGAACAGCGGCACGAAAACGCTGCTGCGCGGGCCGTAGTCGTGATCCGGCGCATACCAGATGATATCGCCCTGTTTCAGGGCGCGGATCATGCCTTTGACGTCTTTACGATCCAGCATCGATTTGTTGGAACGCATCCGCCCCCAGGTTTGCAGCCAGTCCATCAGCTTATTGTCGTGCGGGCGGTAAACGCCGATGCCCGGGTTGTGAATGCCGAAAATGCGCGCGCCCAGCTCCAGCGTCAAAAAGTGCAGGCCAATCAGCAACACGCCCTGATGGTTGTCGCGCGCTTTTTGAATGTGCTCCAGGCCGCTGACCTTGAACCAGCGCTCGATGCGCCAGTTCGGCCAGAACCACGCCATGCCGGTTTCAAACAACCCCATGCCGACCGATTCGAAATTCTTTACCACCAGCGCATCGCGTTCAGCCTGCGGCATGTCGGGAAAACAGAGTTCGAGGTTACGTTGGGCGATAACGACGCGTCGCTTGAGAAAGCGCATGGAAAATCGCCCGATCGAAGTGCCGAGCCAGTAGATGACGGGATAAGGCAGCAACACCAGCAGATACAGCAAGCCGATGCCTACCCAGGTCAGCCAGTAGCGCGGGTGCAGTAAGGAGCGATTGAAAGTAGGAACTTGAGTCATGGGTTCTCTGTTTTAATACGGTTGTTTAAGTGTAATGACAGAGTCATAGCATGGTCTGACGGCCGGGTGGGCTCGGTCGCTAGGTTCGTTTCTGCCGATTGTTTGCGACTATTGTGGCATTTTTCTGACGATCCGGGAAAACACAACGCATTAAAATCCCCTTTTGGGCGTTAAATATGCATCGAGTGCCGAATTTTTCCACAATGTTTCCTGCCAAAAGCCCATGGCGATATCCTTATCAGGAAGGTCAATACGGTGGCATCCGGGATGAGTGCGCGATGCAGGTATGCGCACGCGAGCGCCAGGGCTGCGCGGCGGCGGTTTTTCGGGTATGATGTGCGCCGCGCGCGGGCCGGCTGGCTGCGCGCGGTAATCAGTCACCTCCCGAAAGACAGGAAAGTACACCATGCCAGTGTTACATAACCGAATTTCTAATGAGGAACTGAAGGCGCGCATGCTGGCGGAAACCGAGCCGCGCACCACAGTTTCTTTTTACAAATACTTCTCCATCGACGATCCCAAGGCGTTTCGCGACAGCCTGTACGTTCAGTTCGAAAAACTGAAGGTGTTCGGCCGCATCTACGTGGCGAAAGAGGGCATCAACGCGCAGATCAGCGTGCCGCAGCATAACTTCGACGCGTTCAAAGCCGCGCTGTTCGCCTCGCACCCGGCGTTGGATCAGGTCCGCCTGAATATCGCGCTGGAAGACGACGGCAAATCCTTCTGGGTGCTGCGCCTCAAGGTGCGCGAGCGCATCGTGGCTGACGGCATCGATGACGAGAGCTTCGATCCGAGCAACGTCGGTGAGTATCTGCAGGCCGATCGCGTCAATCAGATGATCGACGATCCGAATACGGTATTCGTCGATATGCGCAACCACTATGAGTACGAAGTCGGCCATTTCGAAAACGCCATCGAGGTGCCGTCGGATACCTTCCGCGATCAGCTGCCGATGGCGGTGGAGATGCTGCAGGACAGCAAAGACAAGAATATCGTCATGTACTGCACCGGCGGCATTCGCTGTGAAAAAGCCAGCGCCTATATGCTGCACAACGGCTTTAAAAACATCTACCACGTGGAAGGCGGGATTATCGAGTACACCCGCAAAGCGAAAGAACAGGGGTTGCCGCTGAAGTTTATCGGCAAAAACTTCGTGTTCGATGAGCGTATGGGGGAGCGCATCTCCGACGATGTGATCGCCAACTGCCACCAGTGCGGCGCACCGTGCGACACCCATACCAACTGCAAGAACGACGGCTGCCATCTGCTGTTCATTCAGTGCCCGAGCTGCGCCGCCAAGTTTGAAGGATGCTGCAGCGAGATTTGCCGCGAAGAGCTGAAGCTGCCGCGCGAAGAGCAGCGCGCGCGCCGTGCCGGCCGCGAAAACGGCGTCAAGATTTTCAATAAATCGAAAGGATTGTTGCAGACCACGATGCACATTCCGGCACCGGAAGAAGAAGGCCCAGCCCGCTGAGCCTGAGGAACCGACAAGCCCGGCCGCCAAGCCGGGCTTTTTTTTTATTTCTCGCGCACGCCTTCTACGGAGATGATCAGCTCAACGTCTTGCGACGCCGGGCCAAGATCGGTGGTGATGCCGAAATCTTTCAGCTTGATCTTGCCGTTGGCTTCAAAGCCGGCGCGGTAGCCGCCCCACGGATCGTTGCCCTGGCCAATCAGTTTGGCATCGAGCGTAACCGGTTTGGTGACGCCGTTCAGCGTCAGGTTGCCGACCACCGCGTAACCGTCGCCGCTTTTCTTCACTTCGGTGGATTCAAACTTGGCTTGCTTGTTCTTCTCCACGTTGAGGAACTCGGCGCTGCGCAGGTGCTTGTCGCGCTCGGCGTGGTTGGTGTCGACGCTGGCGGTATTGATGGTCACGTTGACCTTGTCCTTGGACGGATCTTTCTCGTCGAAGGTGAAGCCGCCGTCGAAGTCTTTAAAGCTGCCGTACAGCCAGCTGTAGCCCAGGTGCTGGATGCGGAATTCGATAAAGGCGTGTTGGCCTTGTTTATCGATCTTGTAGTCTGCCGCCAGTGCGGAACCGGCGCTCAGCAGCAGGGCGCCTGCGGTCAGGCCCAATACGGTCTTTTTCAACATAGCAATCTCCATAAATCCAAAGGTTAATCGGCGCTGCTACCCAGCATCCGTTTCAAAGTGACATCACGATCGATAAAGTGATGTTTAAGCGCGGCCAGCCCGTGCAGTATCGAGAGCACTACCACGGCCCAGGCCAGGTAAAGGTGTATGGCGCCGGCGGTGTCGGCCTGTTCCGCCATGCCGGTCACGGTGGCGGGCACGTTGAACCAGCCGAACACGCTGATCGGTTGGCCGTCTGCGGTGGAGATCAGATAGCCGCTGATCAGAATGCCGAACAACACGGCGTACAGCGCCAGATGCGCGAGAATGGCGCTGACGCGAGTGAGGCGGCCATAGCTGGCCAGCGGTTTGGGCGGCGGTGAGACAAAGCGCCAGACCACGCGGATCACCATCACGATGAACAGCAGCGTGCCGATGCTTTTGTGGATCTCCGGCGCCTGATGGTACCAGACGTCGTAATAGCCCAGCGTGACCATCCATAGGCCGAGTGCGAACATGCCGTACACCGTCAGCGCCACCAGCCAGTGGATCAACACTGACACATGGCCGAAACGATCGGCGGTATTTTTCCAGAGCATCCTGTTTCCTTCGATTACCGATTGGCTGGCTGCAATAATTAAACTTTAGGAAACATAAAATCAATAATAAATTTAACTATGTTACTACTTTGAAATATTAGTCAGTGAATTTGTTCGAGATGTTCGGAGTTAATCAGATAAATCGTTGGAGATAATATTGTTTCGCTCACGAGAGGTTCATGCTAATCATTGAAAAATGGGGCTATTATCTATTAATGTCAGCTTTTGTCATTTTACGTAAACCCCTCGTGAGTTGCCCGGCGAGATTATTTGTTGGCAAAGGTTATGCCTATTTATTGCGGCGCAGGGCAGGGCGGAAAGATTAACTTTGTCGAACGGTTGCGCTAAATCCCCTGCGGTGCAGCGGCGGATTTTGCTACCATTAGCGCCAAGAGCCGGCGCCCTGGCGCCGGTTAACCCAGTGAAATAACAAGGAAACGTCATGGGCCGAACCCGTGTGACCGACAGCAGCCTGCGTCTGGCCGTCCTGCTGGCGATGTTGGTGATCATTTTGGCCGGGGTGAAAGCCGCCGCCGACATTGTGGTGCCGTTTTTGCTGGCGGTATTTCTCGCTATGGTGCTGAATCCGCTGGTGGCGATGCTGGAGCGTAAACGGGTGCCGCGTATCGTCGGGGTGACGCTGCTGGTGACGGCGGTGATCGTGGTCGTGATGCTGTTTATCGGCATGCTGGGGGCTTCGCTGAATGAGTTCGCCCGTTCGCTGCCGCAGTACCGCGGCATGATGATCGAGAAGCTGCGCGAGCTGCAGCATTACGCCGGCCGTTTCAATATCAGCCTTTCCAGCGAAGCGATGCTGCAGTATGTCGATCCCAGCGCGGCGATGAATCTGGTCACCCGCATGCTGGGGCACCTGTCTGGCGCGATGACCAACGTCTTCCTGCTCCTGATGACCGTGGTGTTTATGCTGTTCGAAGTGCAGTTGCTGCCTTACAAGCTGCAGCAGGCGCTGGATAAGCCGAACGAGGGGCTCGCCGCGATGCGGCGGGCGCTGGATGGCGTGACGCGCTATCTGGTGATTAAAACCATCATCAGCCTGGCCACCGGGGTAATCGTCTGGATCTTCCTGGCGGCGGTCGGCGTGCGTTTTGCCTTTATCTGGGGGCTGCTGGCATTTCTGCTTAACTACATTCCCAACATTGGCTCGGTATTGGCCGCCATTCCGCCGCTGATTCAGGCGCTGTTGTTCAACGGATTGGGTGATGCGCTGGTGGTGGCGGGCGGCTTTATCGCTGTCAACATGGTGATCGGCAATATCCTCGAGCCGCGCGTGATGGGGCGCGGGCTGGGGCTGTCGACGCTGGTGGTGTTCCTGTCGCTGATCTTTTGGGGCTGGCTGCTCGGCCCGGTGGGCATGTTGCTGTCGGTGCCGCTGACGATCGTGGCGCGCATCGCGCTGGAGACTACCGAGGGCGGCTATCGGCTGGCGGTTATCCTGGGGGACGGCCGCCCGCCGCGCCAGCCTCCGGAGTGAGGAAGATTTTGCCATTCACGCCGGGCTGGGCGGCGTGATGCAGCGCCGCTGCGTACTGACGCAAAGGATAAATCGCGGCGGGTGGGCGCAGCGCCAGCTGGCCGCGTCGCAGCAGCAGGAATAACTGATAAAACGCCGTCTGCCATTGCGCCGACGCTGCCTGTGCGTTCCATTTGCGCAAGTGGAACAGCGAAGCGCGCAGCTTTAACTCGTCCACCACGCGCCGCCAGTCTACCTGGCGGCCGCTTAGCAGGCCCAGCGCCACAAAATCGCCGCCGGTGCGAACCGCCCGCGCCAACTGCAATCCGTCTTCTCCGCCAATGCAGTCGATGGCCGCACGGGCGCCAAAATTCGTCATTTCCGCCAGCTGCGGCGCTTCGATAACGCGCCAGGCGCCGGCGGCCAGCAACGCCTGGCGATGAGCGGCATTGCGCACCACGACCGCCAGACGAATGCCGCGCAGCGCCGTCAGCTGCGCCAGCAGCAGGCTGACAGCGGAGCCGCCGCCGTTGAGCAGCAGTACGTCGCCGGCGCTGAGCGGCAGCCATTGGGTCAACAGCACCCAGCAGGTGAGCGGGTTGATATAGATTTGCGCTGCGCAGGCGTCGTCGATGTCGTCCGGCACCCAGACCACCCGATCTTCAGGCAGCGTGACGAACGTTTGCCAACTGCCGTTACCCGCTACCGCCAGCGCGCGTCGGCCCGTTGAATGCCCATTCTGCGGATTGACGACGACGCCCACGCCTTCATATCCCGGCACCTGAGGAAGGGCGATGCGGTGCGCGTATTGGCCGTGGATCGGGATCAGATCGGAAGGGTTGAGCGGGGCATAGCGCATCTGCAATAACCGCTGTCCGGGGCGCAGCAGCGGTCTGCTCATCTGCTGGAATTCCAGCACCTGGGCGGGATCGCCGAAGCGGCTGAAGCTCAATCGGGGAAATAACGGCGGCATGGATTACATGACGAAGAAGAAATAGACATCCAACACCAGCAGCACCAGCCACAGACAAAGGTACAGCACCAGGTGCTCACGCACATTGTTGACGATAGCCGCCAGTATTCGGTTTAACATTTCAGCCGCCTGAAGAGAAGGACCCTTGATTATAGTCCTTTTCTCGGCGTCATTTATAGCGCGCCGCGCGTGAGGGGCGGGAAAGTGACGATAAAAAAGCCTGCGTTATCGCAGGCTTGAGGTTACACGGCCAACAGCGCCAGCGGCGTTGAATTCGCCGGCGTGCTCGGCGGGTAGAAATAGCGCAGCACGTTATACAGCGAGTAAAACTCCAGCCGGTTGCGCGCGTTGATCTTTTCCGTGATGTGACGCTTGTGCACATAGACCGTATGGGAGCTGATCTGCAGTTTTTTCGCAATGCGGTAGTTAGGCATCTCTGCCATCCAATACTTCATTACCGTCAGCTCCTGCGGGCTGAACAGGGAACGCTCTTCGCCGTCATCGGCCAGCGCCAGCGGATTCTCGCGCAGCGTGCGTAAGGTGAGCGGCAGAATGCTTTTATTGAACAGAAAAGCGTTATCGGCGATGCGCATTGGCGCTTCGCTGTAAGGGTAAGGTGTGTCGAGATAGATAAATAGCAAGGCGGACTGGCTGGCTTCCATAAAGGCCTGCAGTTGCGCGTCCGCTTCGTTATAGCGGCATTGGTTGCTGAGGTTCACCAGAATGTGGCTCGGCTGAAAGCTGGCCAACAGCGATGTAGCGTATTCAATGCTGTGGCAGCACTTGATCGTCGTGATCCCACTATCAGCAAAGTAGCTGGCTATACCGACCCGGGTGAAGCAGCATTCGTCCACGACAAGTAGTTTCATGGTGACGTCCTTGTTGAAAGCCGATGGAGCATATCTTCTGTAAAATAGGACTTACACTGCAAGTGTTCAATTCGGAAATTCAACTGCTGAATATAAGAAATTTCCGTTATCAGGATTTTTACTTGGTATTTAAAAGAGTTAGCAGGTTAACAAATTGTAACCGCCAAATTTCGCTGTCCAGTGCCTGAGGGGGACTTGGACAGCGAAATCCTTCGGTCAGCTAAATCGTTTCAGACCAAAGCTTGAGACGTCAACCGGCGGCGCTTTGTCCTGCGCGAACAACGCGGCGATCTCGCCCAGTGCACTGGCGAACTTGAAGCCGTGGCCGCTCAATCCGCTGATGACCATCAGGCGATCGCAATCCGGCAGGGTATCGATAATAAAGTCTTCGTCGGGGCTCATATCATAGCTGCAGGCTTCACCGTGTAAACATACGCCTACACCCGGCAAAAATTGCCGCAGGAAGGAGAAAACTTCCGTGCCGTCGCTGGCGTAGCTGCCGAAGGGTTTGCGCTGCTCGGGGGCATCCATCGGCTGGCCGCCGTCATGTTTGCCCACTTTCAGGCCGTCGTTATCCGCCGGAAAACCGTAATAGTGCGTGCCGTCTTGCGCTTCGACGGTAAAGGCAGGGAAACGATTGTTCACGCTGTAGCGGCCATCTGCCTGATGCCAGGAGAAGACTTTGCGCAGTGGCGCGATCGGCAGTTGCGGCAACAGCGCTTTGACCCAGGTGCCGGCGGCGATCACCGCTTTTCGCGCCGTGAAACGCCCTTCGCCGGTGATGACCTCAACGCCGCCATCGATGGGTTCTACCGCGTTGACCGGGCAGTTGAACAGCTGGCTGCAGCCGGCTTCTTTCGCCAGCTTGATCAGGCTGGTTATCGCCAGCTCGGCACGCAGGAACCCCGCGTCTGGCTCGAATACGCCGACATAACCTTCCGGTGCTCGGAATTCCGGCCAGCGCTGATTGATCTGTTCGGCGCTGAGGGTTTGCGCGTTCAGGCGGAATTTTTGCGCGCTGAGCTGCGAATTGCGAATGAATTCGGAGTGCTGTGGCCCCAGGTTGAGCACGCCGCACGACTGGAACAGTTCCTCGCCGGATTGTTGAATCAGCGCATTCCACAGCGCCTGCGCGCGCAGCACCAGCGGCACGTACTTTTCGCCTTCGCCGTATGCGTGACGGATAATGCGGGTATCGCCATGATGGCTGCCGTTTCGGTGCGGAGGGATAGCGCTGTCGATCATCAGCACTTTCAAGCCGGCCCGCGTGGCATAATAGCCTGCCGCCGCGCCGACGGAACCGCTGCCCACCACAATCAAATCATATTCCACGTGCCAACCCTCTTTGATAGCGATTTCTTATGCCCCCATGATAAAAGGTTGGCAGACGCAATGCACTGATTGAACGGCGAAAGGCGAAGAAAAGGCGCCGGGAAAGGTCGCGGCGCCTTAGGGGGTAGGAGACGATGAATCAATGTTTTCTGCGATCAAGATCCTGGTAATCCGTAGCTTCAATCTTGGCGATGCCGGCCTCTAAGATATTGATTAATTGACGGGCGACATCTGTGGTCAGCCAAAGCGTTCGGTCTACTTGGGCTTCTTCGGGCGTTTGGTCTAGTGAAGACAGGTAATGAAGGCGTATCATCATGGCGTCGTAAACGTCGACAGTACTGATATCCCAACCGACAAGCGGGTGCGTCTGAATTACTTCATCATTTCTGTCCATAAAGACCCCTTATTGAGTAGTAACTACCGTGAGTGACTAACGAGGATCAATGCGGCTCATCATCATGAGAGCAATTACAGTATACGCATCCGCTTTCATCGGTGGAGGGGTTGTCACCTAAAATTGCAAAATAAATATTTATTTGAACAATTATTCTACAAATTCGGGTGCGAACGCGCGATGAGTAAAGCCTGTGGCGTTATTCCGCGCCGCCGGTGGGTGGGGCGGAGCCGTGCAGACATTTTTCCAGTTCTTCTGCCAAGTGCGCGAAATGTTTCTGCGTTTCGGCGTCGCGATTCTGGCTTTGCGATTCCAGCCTCAGGCTGTGGATCAGCCGTTGGTTGGCTTTGTCATCCAGGCTGAAGGCCAGGTAAGAGAAGGCCACTTCCAGTACGTTCAAGCGTCTTTTCTGATCGGCAATCAGCGCCAGCAATTCGCCAAACGTCATTGCGTCTTCGGATTTCACCTTGTCCGGGGCCATGCTTACTCCTTTGCGTTAAATACAGCGCTGAGGCGGATTTGGTTCCAGAGTAAGGGTAAGCGATGAATGGGCAGGGCGCCAGAAACAAAAAAGCCGGAGAGCGACCCCCGGCAAAAACAGCATTGCAGTGTTATTCTGCGCTGAACCATTCGTCCGCGCTTTCCCAGGTTTCCTGAAGGATTTCCTCAATCAGATCCCGGTCGGTTTTGGCGCCCCCCAGCACAGAGAGCCCGTTGGCGCCGGCATAACGGACGTGCACGACGGCGCCTGGAAACTGGCGATTGACCCGTTTGCCCAGCTCGCCGGTCAGCGCCTCAATGGCGCCCGACGGCAGCGGCCGGGTTTTATCTATAGTGACTTCAACACGCATAATTGCCCCCGAAGCGATTTACTGTTTATTTATACAGTTAACCGTAAGCGAGGGCAAGAGGGCGAAGCAAAAATATCAGCCTTTCAGCGACCAGTTCAGGGTTTCGCCGGCCAGGAATGGGATCACGGATTCATTGCCCAGGGCGATCTCTTCCGGCTGGGTGGTCGGCACGCGCTGCAGTTCGATGAAATCTTCGTTGATCGGCAGGCCATAGAAGCGTGGGCCGTTGAGCGAGCAGAAGGCCTCGAAGTGCTCCAGCGCGCCGAGCTGTTCGAAGACGGCAGCGTAAGCCGGGATCGCATTCGGCGCATTGAAGCAGCCGGCGCAGCCGCAGCTGGACTCTTTGCGATGCTTGAGGTGCGGCGCCGAGTCGGTGCCGAGGAAGAAACGGTCCGAGCCGCTGGCCACCGCCTGACGCAGCGCTTCCTGATGGACGTTGCGCTTGAGGATCGGCAGGCAGAACAGGTGTGGGCGAATGCCGCCGACCAGCATGTGGTTGCGGTTGAACATCAGGTGCTGCGGGGTGATGGTGGCGCTGAGGAAACGGTTGCCTGCCTGCACGTACTGCGCCGCTTCTTTGGTGGTGATGTGTTCGAAGACGATTTTCAGTTCCGGGAAGTGACGGCGGATAGGCTCCATCACCTGTTCGATAAAGCGCGCCTCGCGGTCGAAAATATCGACGGCAGGATCGGTCACTTCACCGTGGATCAGCAGCGGCATGCCGATTTTTTGCATTTGCTCGAACAGCGGGTAAATGCCGGTCACGTCGCTGACGCCGTGGCTGGAGTTGGTGGTGGCGTTGGCCGGATACAGCTTGGCGGCGGTAAACACCCCTTGCTCGAAACCGCTGACCAGTTCACTGGCCGCCAGAGAGTTGGTCAGGTAACAGGTCATCAGCGGAGTGAAGTTGTGACCCTGCGGCACCGCCGCCAGAATCCGATCGCGGTAGGCGCGCGCGGCGGCCACGGTCGTCACGGGCGGAACCAGGTTCGGCATCACGATCGCCCGGCCAAATACCTGGCTGGTATAGGGCACCACCGTTTTCAGCATCTCATCGTCACGCAGGTGGATATGCCAGTCGTCTGGGCGGCGGATTTTCAGAACTTGAGGTTGTGCGGTCATCTAGCTAGGCTCCGGCGGTCAAATACGTCTAATGAAAAGCGAATAATGGGTTTATTCACGCCGGGGTGTAAGGATAAGCGGAAAGTGCCGCAGATGCATCTGTTTGTTGGCGACAAGTTGAAATCAACGGCGCAGCAGGCGCATAGTGACAATGATTTCAACGATGCCGACGCCAATACCGTCGACTTTCATCAAGTGGAAAGGGAGAAAACAATGGAAGTACGCGTTATCGCCACCCTGCAAGCGAAAGCGGGATTTGAGGCCGCAGTCAGTGAAGCGGTGCACGACATTCTCGAGCCGAGCCGCCAGGAGCTGGGCAACCTGCAATATGATTTGCATCGCGATCTGGAAAAACCGGGCACCTTCGTGTTCTTTGAGCGTTGGGCCAGCAGCGAAGCGCTGGATAAGCATAATGAGACGGCGCATTTTCAGCAGTTCGTCAGTCGACTTGACGGCAAGTTGGATGTTCTGGACATCAAAAAACTGAAAAAGATCGCCTGAGCTTTTTGCAGGCAAGAAAAAACCCGCCGTCGGCGGGTTTTTTTAGGTGTGCAGATTAACTTATTCGTTAACCGGCTGCGGCTTGGTGGCCGGCGCGGTGGCCTGGCTCACTGCCGAGTGACCACCGGCTGAACCTTTGCCTTCAAAGTTGAAGGAAGGGCGCTGCCAGTCGCTGTGCTTGCGTTCTTCCGGCACATAGGCCGGCGCAGGCGCTTTGGTCATCGGTGCAGTGGCGATGTGTTTGTACAGCGCGTCCTGCACGGCTTTCACCGGTGCCGGCTGCTGAGCAACCGCAGGCGCAGGTTCGGCGGCCGTTGGTTCCGGCGCTTTTTCTACCGGAGCGGCTGCCGCTGCAGGTGCGGCTTCTACCACTGGCGCTTCTTCCGTAGGTGCGGCTTCTACCGGTGCAGTTTCGACCACAGGCTCGTCTTCCGCTGGCTTAGCTTCAACCACTGGCTCTGCCGCTACGGTTTCAGCTACCGGCTCAGCTTCCACTGCAGGGGCAGTCTCTTCCGCTTTCGGTTCTTCAACCGCAACCGTTGCCGGGGCGGTTTCCACCGGCGCCGGAGTTTCCTCGGCCGGGGTGGCAACAACCGGCGCTACGACTGCCGCTTCTTCCGTTACGGTGACGGCGGCAGTTTCAACGGCGGCTTCTGGTGCCGGTTCGTTGACGCTGGCCGCGGCCTGAGTTTCTTCCACGGCAACGCTGTGCTGTTCAACCGCTGCGGCGACAACCGGCGCCTGCTCTACGGCTTCGGTTTGCACTTCGGCTTCTTCAACCTGAGCGACCGGGTAGCTTACCCAGACTTTGCCTGATGCCATTTCCGGAGAAGCGAACGCGCCCACCAACGGCATTGGGGATTGCAGTGGGTAACGCTCGTCGCGGTAACGACGGCGACGCTGGCCGCTGACGCGCAGGTGACGCGGTGAACGACGGGAACGACGCGGCATGCCTTCGCCGTTGCCGCGGTTTTCGCCCTGGGCATCGTCTTCCGCCTGAGCGGCAACGGTTTCCGGCAGCAGCTTCACGCTGTCGTCGGCGGTTGGCTGCGCATCTTCGGCTTTCGCTACCGGCGCTTTCGGCGCCAACAGCTCTTCCGCTGCGCGCTGCAGCTCTTCTTCCGCGGACAGGATGCGCACTTTCTGCGTCAGAGGGCGGCGCTGACGGCGCTGCATGTTCTGCTGCTGGCGTTCTTCCTGCTCTTCGTCGGTGCTCTCGACCGCGTCAACGCTTTCCAGCGCTTTCACTTCCTGCTGAGCCTGACGTTTCTCTTCCTGACGACGACGCTGGCGTTCAGCACGCTGTTCACGGCGCTGCTGCTGATCTTCGCGCGGCGCTTTAGCGCTTTCTTCCGAGGCAGTTTCCTCCGCTACCGGCGCGTTCTGCTGCTGGTTGCGGCGGTTACGGCGCTGCTCATCGCGGGATTCACGCGATTCACGGCTTTCACGGTTCTCACGCGGTTCACGGTTGTCGCGTTCGCGATTGTCACGGCCTTCACCGCGCTCTTTACGTTCGCCGCGTTCCGGACGATCGCCACGGTCGCTACGCTCACCGCGCTCTTTACGGCCGGTGCCTTGACGGCGCTGACCGCGACGATCCTGACGACGGTTTTCACCGTTGCCTTCCGCCTTCGGTGTTTCGGCCGGTTTGGCTTCTTCGACGGCAGGTTGTTCTTCACCGGCGAACAGGCTCTTCAAACCACCGAACAGGCGGCCCAGGAAGCCCGGCTTGGCGGCGGCCGGCGCTGCGGCTTTAGCCTTGGCGGCTGCAGCGACAGGTTTGGCAACGGCGACGGGTTCTTCAGCCGGCGGCGGCACATCGGCGGACAGGGAGAAGGAAGCCAGGGCCGGTTGCTCCGGACGCTTGCGTTCCATCGGCGCATCTTCCAGCGGACGCTCCATGTCTTCTTCGTGCAGTTTCGGCAGCAGGTAACTGAGGGTAGAGGTTTCCTCGCCCTTGCGTACGCGCAGCACCGAGTAGTGCGGGGTTTGCATTTCATCGTTCGGCACGATGACGGCTTTCACGCCACCCTGACGTTTTTCGATCGCGCTGACGGATTCACGCTTTTCGTTCAGCAGGTACGAAGCGACCTGAACCGGTACGATAGCGTGAACTTCTTTGGTGTTTTCCTTCAGCGCTTCTTCTTCGATCAGGCGCAGGATGGACAGCGCCAGCGATTCGTTGTCGCGGATGGTGCCGGTGCCGTTACAGCGTGGGCACACGTGGTGGCTGGATTCACCCAGCGACGGGCTGAGGCGCTGACGCGACATTTCCAGCAGGCCGAAACGGGAGATGCGGCCGATTTGGATGCGCGCCCGGTCTTGACGCACGGCGTCGCGCAAGCGGTTTTCCACTTCGCGCTGGTGGCGTACCGGCGTCATGTCGATGAAGTCGATGACGATCAGGCCGCCGAGGTCGCGCAGGCGAAGCTGGCGAGCGATTTCGTCCGCCGCTTCCAGGTTGGTGTTGAACGCCGTCTCTTCGATGTCGCCGCCGCGGGTTGCGCGTGCGGAGTTGATGTCGATGGCGGTCAGCGCTTCGGTGCTGTCGATGACGATCGAGCCGCCGGACGGCAGGCGCACTTCGCGCTGGAAGGCGGATTCGATCTGCGATTCGATCTGATAGTGGCTGAACAGAGGAATTTCACCGCTGTACAGTTTGATTTTGCTGCTGAAATCCGGGCGGCCCAGCGCGGCGATGTGCTCTTTGGCCAGATCGAGAATTTTCGGGTTGTCGATCAGGATTTCGCCGATGTCCGGGCGCAGGTAATCGCGGAAGGCGCGCACGATAACGTTGCTTTCCTGGTGGATCAGGAACGGCGCAGGGCGGCCTTCGGCGGCTTTTTTGATCGCTTCCCAGTGCTTCAGGCGGAAGGAGAGATCCCACTGCAGCGCATCGGCGGATTTGCCTACGCCCGCGGTGCGAACGATCAGGCCCATGCCGTCCGGCAGTTGCAGCGAAGAGAGCGCTTCTTTCAGCTCGGTGCGATCGTCACCCTCGATGCGGCGAGAAATACCGCCGGCGCGCGGGTTATTCGGCATCAGCACCAGATAGCTGCCCGCCAGGCTGATGAAGGTGGTCAAGGCGGCGCCTTTGTTGCCACGTTCTTCTTTGTCTACCTGAACGATGACTTCCTGGCCTTCGCGCAGGACATCTTTGATGTTCGGGCGGCCATGGGAAGAGTAATTGCTAGGAAAGTATTCGCGGGCGATTTCTTTAAGAGGGAGGAAACCATGTCGTTCTGCGCCGTAGTCCACGAACGCTGCTTCAAGACTTGGTTCAATGCGGGTGATTTTGCCTTTGTAAATATTCGCTTTTTTCTGCTCATGACCCGGACTTTCGATATCCAAATCATACAGCCGCTGTCCATCTACGAGGGCAACACGCAACTCTTCCTGCTGAGTTGCGTTAATCAACATTCTTTTCATCTTAACTTACTCGTTATTTTTACATTATCGACAAAGCTGCGGGCAAAATAACCTCATGGCCGGAGTTAAACCGAAAGCCCCGTGTCTTCTCGCAAAGTCGTCAACCTCACGGTTGTCGCCTGCATAGGGGCGCATTATCTCGGTAAGCCTGCTTTTCTTTGTGAAAGACAGCACTTTTACTAGGGGAATAGCCTCTGATTTACGTCGACAGATCTGATTCCATTTGCCGGCCAAGCTGCAACCCGCAGCCCGCTAATTGTTTGATTTCGCATTACGTCTTACGCCATTGCTGCGTTTTTGCGCGATCAGACAAATTTTATAATTCCACCGTTTTCCCTGTTTAACGAGAATCAACGCGGAAAGTGACTGCATTATTCCACTGCTGATGCCGTTATAGCAAGGTGACTTTTCCTTAACTGCGGAAGAAATCGCAAACGTTCAAATCGGCTTGCTGCCTTATTGTCCGCTGGGGTTTCGCCCGCCGTCAGAGAGACAGTTAAGCACAGAAAAAGATGTGGCGCTATTCACGCGCTCTATTTAGAATCCCGCACCATGAAAACGAACAATCCAGCAGTACAATTCATCACGATTTCCGACGACGAAGCCGGTCAGAGAATCGACAACTTTCTGCTCGCTCGCCTGAAAGGCGTGCCGAAGAGCATGATTTATCGCATCGTGCGCAAAGGCGAGGTGCGGGTTAATAAAGGGCGCATCAAGGTCGAATACAAATTGGCGGCCGGCGACGTGGTGCGCGTGCCGCCGGTGCGCGTGGCCGAGCGCGAAGAGGCGCCGGTGTCGGCGAAGCTGGATAAGGTGGCGGCGCTGGCCGACTGCATTCTGTATGAAGATGACCACCTGCTGATCCTCAACAAGCCTTCCGGCACCGCGGTGCACGGCGGCAGCGGCCTGAGCTTCGGCGTGATTGAAGGGCTGCGGGCGCTGCGCCCTGAGGCCCGTTTCCTGGAGCTGGTGCATCGGCTCGATCGCGATACCTCCGGCGTGCTGTTGGTTGCCAAGAAGCGTTCCGCGCTGCGTTCGCTGCATGAGCAACTGCGGCTGAAGGGCATGCAGAAGGATTATCTGGCGCTGGTGCGCGGCCAGTGGCAGTCCCACTGCAAGGCCGTACAGGCGCCGCTGCTGAAAAACATTCTGCAAAGCGGCGAACGTATCGTGCGCGTCAACAGCGAAGGCAAGCCTTCGGAAACCCGCTTCAAGGTGGAGGAGCGTTACGAATTCGCCACCCTGGTGAAGGCCAGCCCAATCACCGGGCGTACCCACCAGATCCGCGTGCACACCCTGCATGCCGGGCATCCGATCGCCTTTGACGATCGCTATGGCGACCGCGAGTTCGATCGTCAACTGGCGGGTACCGGCCTGAAGCGTCTGTTCCTGCACGCTGCGGCGCTGCGCTTCGAGCATCCGGCCACCGGCGAAACGATGCGTATCGAAGCGCCGATGGACGAAGAACTGCGTCATTGCCTGCAAGTGCTGCGCCGGCAGGCCGCCAAATAATCCGCGTCACACCAGCGGGTTGATGCCTTCAGCCCGCAACATCTCCAACAGCGCGATCAACGGCAGGCCGATCAGGGCGTTCGGATCCCGGCCTTCCAGCCTGTCGAACAACGCGATCCCCAACCCCTCGCTCTTGAAACTGCCCGCGCAGTTCAGCGGTTGCTCCAGACGCACATAGGCGGCGATCTCCGCTTCGCTCAGCGCGCGAAAATGCACGTGGAAAGGCTCGCACAGGGCCTGCAGCTGCTTGCTGCGGCCGTTGTACAGCGCCAGGCCAGTATAGAAGGTCACGGCCTGGCCGCTTGCCTGGCGCAGCTGCGCGCGGGCGTTTTCCTCGGTATGGGGCTTGCCGGTGATGCTGCCATCGATCACGCAGACCTGATCGGAACCGATGATCAGATGCTCGGGGTAGGCGAGGGCCAGCGCCTGGGCCTTCGCTGCCGCCAGGCGCAGCACCAGCGCTTCCGCGCCTTCGCCCGGCAGCGGGGTTTCATCCACCTCCGGCGCGGCGCAGTCGAACGGCAGCTGCAGTTTCTCCAGCAGCATTTTTCGATAGGGGGAGGTGGAGGCTAAAAGCAATCTCTGCATAATTTTTTTCGCAAACCGTAGCGTAAATGGGTACGGCATTTTAAACTGTCGGCCGCTGTGGAAGCGAATATTGGTGAAAGGAGCCGTTTTACGGCCTTTTTCTTTGACTCTATGTCGTTACAAAGTTAATATGCGCGCCCTATGCAAAAGGTAAAATTACCCTTGACCATTGATGCGGTACGTACCGCTCAGAAACGCCTGGACTATGCTGGTGTCTATGCGCCTGAGCAGGTTACTCGTGTTGCCGACTCCGTGGTCAGTGTGGATAGTGATGTTGAGGTGTCGTTGTCGTTTAATATCGACAATCAACGCCTCGCGGTGATAACAGGGCATGCGGACGTCACGGTAACGTTGATGTGCCAACGCTGTGGAGTCCCGTTCGAACATCAGGTTCACACAACATATTGTTTTAGCCCGGTCGTCAATGATGAGCAGGCTGAGGCATTACCGGAAGCGTACGAACCGATCGAAGTTGACGAGTTTGGCGAAGTCGATCTGTTGGCAATGATTGAAGACGAAATTATTCTTTCACTGCCTGTCGTTCCGGTACATGAATCTGAACACTGTGAAGTGTCCGAAGCGGACATGGTATTTGGCCAACTGCCTCCCGAGGCGGAGAAACCGAATCCGTTTGCCGTATTAGCCAGTTTAAAGCGTAAGTAATTGAGGAGTAAGGTCCATGGCCGTACAACAGAATAAACCAACCCGTTCCAAGCGTGGCATGCGTCGTTCTCACGATGCTCTGACCACGACTACTCTGTCTGTAGACAAAGTATCCGGTGAAACTCACCGTCGTCACCACATCACTGCCGACGGTTTCTACCGCGGTCGCAAGGTTATCGGCTAAGTAGCGATACCTTGACTCGTCTAACCCTGGCGTTAGATGCAATGGGCGGGGACTTCGGTCCCTGCGTCACAGTGCCTGCTTCGTTGCAGGCACTGGCCTCTAATTTACAGCTTCATCTCTTGCTGGTCGGTAATCCCGACGCCATCTCCCCTTTGCTTGCCCACGCCGATCCGGTTCTTCTGGAGCGTCTGCAAGTCGTGCCCGCCGAGTCTGTGATCGCCGGCGACGCCAAACCTTCACAAGCGATACGCGCCAGCCGCGGCACGTCGATGCGCATTGCGCTCGAACAGCTCAGCAGCGGCAACGCGCAGGGCTGCGTCAGCGCCGGCAATACCGGCGCGCTGATGGGATTGGCGAAGCTGTTGGTCAAGCCGTTGGAGGGCATTGAGCGCCCGGCGCTGATGACGGTGATCCCGAACCAGCAGCGCAGCAAAACCGTGGTGCTGGATCTGGGTGCTAACGTCGAGTGCGACAGCACCATGCTGGTGCAGTTTGCCGTGATGGGCGCGGTGATGGCGGAAGAGGTGATCGGCATTGCGCAACCGCGGGTGGCGCTGCTGAATATCGGCGAAGAAGAGACCAAAGGCCTGGATAATATCCGCGAAGCGGCCGCTGTGCTAAAAAATACTCCGGCAATCAACTATATTGGTTACCTGGAAGGAAACGAACTGCTCACCGGCAAGACAGATGTGTTGGTCTGCGACGGCTTCGTGGGCAACGTCACGCTGAAAACCATGGAAGGGGTGGTCAGGGTGTTCTTATCGCTGCTGAAATCGTCCGGCGATGGAAACAAGCGAGCCTGGTGGCTGAAATTGTTGGGCCGTTGGTTGCAAAAACGGGTGGTCAAGCGGTTCGGCCACCTGAACCCCGACCAGTATAATGGCGCATGTCTGTTAGGATTGCGCAGCACCGTAGTCAAGAGCCACGGCGCTGCGAACCCTCACGCGTTTGCAGTCGCAATCGAACAGGCTGTGCAGGCGGTGCAGCGGCAAGTCCCGGAAAGGATTGCTGCGCGCCTTGAGGCTGTATTACCTAAGAGTGACTGATCGTACATGTATACAAAGATTCTCGGTACGGGGAGTTATTTGCCCGTACAAGTGCGCACCAATGCTGATTTGGAAAAAATGGTGGATACCTCTGACGAGTGGATCGTCACGCGTACCGGTATTCGCGAACGTCGCATCGCCGCTGCGGATGAAACCGTCGCGACGATGAGCTTCCAGGCCGCTGAGAAAGCGCTGGAAATGGCAGGTGTGGCTAAAGAAGACATTGGGCTTATCGTCGTGGCGACCACCACGACGACTCACGCGTTCCCGAGTGCGGCGTGCCTGGTGCAGCAAATGTTGGGCATCAAAGACTGCGCGGCGTTCGATCTGGCTGCGGCCTGCGCCGGCTTTACTTATGCGCTCAGCGTGGCCGATCAGTACGTGAAAAACGGCGCGGTCAAACATGCGCTGGTTATCGGCGCGGACGTCTTGTCGCGCACGCTGGATCCTGAAGATCGCGGCACCATCATTCTGTTTGGTGATGGCGCAGGGGCGGTGGTGCTGGGGGCTTCTGAAGAGCAGGGCATTCTGTCTACCCACCTGCATGCCGACGGCAGCTACGGCAGCCTGCTGACGCTGCCTTACAAGGATCGTCAGAATCAAGACAAGCCGGCCTATGTCACCATGGCGGGCAATGAAGTCTTCAAGGTTGCGGTCACCGAACTGGCGCGCATCGTCGATGAGACGTTGCAGGCCAACAACATGGACCGCAGCGAGCTGGATTGGCTGGTGCCGCACCAGGCCAACCTGCGCATCATCAGCGCAACGGCGAAAAAACTGGGCATGGGGATGGACAAAGTGGTGGTGACGCTCGATCGTCACGGCAACACCTCTGCCGCCTCGGTGCCTTCCGCACTGGACGAAGCCGTGCGAGACGGGCGAATTCAGCGTGGCCAGCTGGTGCTGCTGGAAGCCTTCGGCGGCGGCTTTACCTGGGGCTCGGCGCTGGTTCGTTTCTGATTTGAACAGGAATAAAAAATGACGCAATTTGCTTTTGTTTTCCCGGGCCAGGGGTCACAGGCCGTTGGCATGCTGGCCGAATTGGCCGCACAGTTCCCGATCGTCGAAGAGACTTTCGGCGAGGCCTCTTCCGCGCTGGGTTACGATCTGTGGCAGCTGGTGCAGCAAGGCCCGGCGGAAGAGCTGAACAAGACCTGGCAGACCCAACCGGCTCTGCTGGCGGCTTCCGTGGCGATTTTCCGCGTGTGGCAGCAGCAGGGCGGTAAAGCGCCCGCATTGATGGCTGGCCACAGCCTGGGCGAATACTCGGCGCTGGTCTGCGCCGGCGTGCTGGACTTCAAGGCGGCGATCCGCCTGGTCGAGCTGCGCGGCAAGCTGATGCAGGAAGCGGTGCCGGAAGGCACCGGCGCTATGTACGCCATCATCGGCCTGGACAACGACGCGATCGCCAAGGCGTGCGAAGAGTCCGCGCAGGGACAGGTGGTTTCTCCGGTCAACTTCAACTCGCCGGGCCAGGTGGTTATCGCCGGCAATAAAGAAGCGGTTGAACGTGCAGGCGCCGCCTGTAAAGCGGCGGGCGCCAAACGTGCACTGCCGCTGCCGGTGAGCGTGCCTTCGCACTGCGCGCTGATGAAACCGGCCGCCGACAAGTTGGCCGTGGCGCTGAAGGACATCACCTTTAACGCGCCGCAGGTGCCGGTGGTGAACAACGTCGACGTACGCACCGAAAACGATCCTGAAGCGATCCGCAGTGCGCTGGTGCGTCAGCTGTACAGCCCGGTGCGTTGGACCGAGAGCGTAGAATTTATCGCAGCACAGGGAGTGACGTCGCTGCTGGAAGTGGGGCCGGGCAAAGTGCTGACCGGTCTCACTAAACGTATTGTTGACACCCTGACGGCTGCGGCGGTGAACGACACCGCCAGCCTGTCGGCGGCGCTTGAACAATAAAGAGGAAAATGATGAGCTTCGAAGGTAAAATCGTTCTGGTCACCGGCGCGAGCCGCGGTATTGGCCGAGCTATTGCAGAAACGTTTGTGGCCCGCGGCGCCAAAGTGATCGGCACCGCGACCAGCGAGAGCGGCGCTGAAGCGATCAGCGGCTACCTGGGCGCAAACGGCAAAGGGTTTATGTTGAACGTTGTTGATGCGCAATCTATCGACAGCGTGCTGGCATCGATTCGCGCCGAATTTGGCGAAATCGACATTTTAGTGAATAATGCCGGCATTACGCGTGATAACCTGCTGATGCGTATGAAGGATGATGAGTGGGAGGATATCCTCGACACTAACCTGACTTCCGTATTCCGCCTGTCAAAAGCGGTAATGCGCGCTATGATGAAAAAGCGGTTTGGCCGTATCATCACCATCGGTTCCGTTGTCGGCACCATGGGGAACGCAGGGCAGGCGAACTACGCGGCGGCTAAAGCCGGTCTGATTGGTTTTAGCAAATCTTTGGCACGTGAAGTTGCTTCTCGTGGCATTACGGTCAACGTCGTGGCACCTGGCTTTATTGAGACGGACATGACACGGGCGTTGACAGATGATCAACGCGCAGGCATTTTGTCATCAGTTCCAGCCAACCGGCTGGGCGATGCTAAAGAAATCGCCAGCGCTGTTGCATTTTTGGCCTCTGATGAGGCCGGCTATATCACCGGTGAAACGTTACATGTCAATGGCGGCATGTACATGATTTAAAAAATGTGAAAACCATTTGCGTTATTTGAGGCAAAAACCGCAAAATAGCGTAAAATCGTGGTTTGACCAGCCGGGATTTAGTTGCATCTTTTTCAGCATTTTATACACTACGAAAACCATCGCGAAAGCGAGTTTTGATAGGAAATTTAAGAGTATGAGCACTATCGAAGAACGCGTTAAGAAAATCATTGTTGAGCAACTGGGTGTTAAACAGGAAGAAGTTTTGAACAACGCTTCTTTCGTTGAAGATCTGGGCGCTGATTCTCTTGACACCGTTGAGCTGGTAATGGCACTGGAAGAAGAATTCGACACCGAGATTCCAGACGAAGAAGCTGAGAAGATCACTACTGTTCAGGCAGCTATTGATTTCATCAACGCTAGCCAGCAGTAAGAGAACATATCTAGGCGGTCGTTCGACCGCCTAAGTTTTTTCTATCCCTAGTGTCATATTTTTCCCTCCCTGGAGGACAAACGTGTCTAAGCGTCGAGTAGTTGTGACCGGACTGGGCATGTTGTCTCCTGTCGGCAATACGGTAGAGTCCACGTGGAACGCTCTTCTTGCCGGTCAGAGTGGCATCAGCCTGATCGACCATTTCGATACCACTGCCTATGCGACCAAGTTTGCTGGCCTGGTAAAGAATTTTAATTCTGAGGATTTCATCTCTCGCAAAGATGCGCGCAAGATGGACGCCTTTATCCAGTACGGTATCGCTGCCGGCATGCAAGCCATGCAGGATGCAGGTCTGGACATCACCGAGGCTAACGCCAGCCGCATTGGAGCCGCGATCGGTTCCGGCATCGGCGGCCTGGGTTTGATTGAAGAAAACCACAGTTCACTGGTTAACGGTGGCCCACGGAAAATCAGTCCGTTCTTCGTGCCTTCCACCATTGTGAATATGATTGCAGGTCACCTGACAATCATGTACGGCATGCGTGGCCCAAGCATTTCCATCGCCACCGCCTGTACTTCAGGTGTACACAACATCGGCCATGCCGCGCGTATCATTGCTTACAATGATGCGGATGTGATGCTGGCCGGTGGGGCAGAGAAAGCCAGCACCCCATTGGGCGTCGGCGGCTTTGGCGCAGCGCGCGCCCTGTCCACCCGTAATGACAACCCGCAGGCGGCGAGCCGTCCGTGGGATAAAGACCGCGACGGCTTCGTGCTGGGCGACGGCGCCGGCATGATGGTGCTGGAAGAGTACGAACACGCGAAAAAACGCGGCGCGAAAATCTACGCCGAAGTGGTTGGCTTTGGGATGAGCAGCGATGCTTATCACATGACGTCACCACCGGAAAACGGCGCTGGCGCTGCGTTGGCGATGGAAAATGCCCTGCTTGACGCTGGTGTGACCCCGTCACAAATCGGTTACATCAACGCACACGGCACCTCTACGCCAGCGGGCGACCAGGCGGAAGCGCAGGCGGTGAAATCCGTCTTCGGCGCTGATGCCCAGCGTGTGCTGGTGAGTTCGACCAAATCGATGACCGGCCACCTGTTGGGTGCGGCGGGCGCGATCGAGTCCATCTTTACCGTGCTGGCGCTGCGCGATCAGGCGGTACCGCCGACCATCAACCTGGATAACCCGGATGAAGGTTGCGATCTGGACTTCGTGCCTCACGAAGCGCGTCAGGTCAGCGATATGGAGTACACCCTGTGTAACTCCTTCGGCTTCGGCGGCACCAACGGCTCGCTGATCTTCCGCCGAGTGTAACTCGCGCGGTTATTCGCTGATGAAAAGCCCGGTTTTTTAACCGGGCTTTTTTACGCCTGGCGTCCGGCCGTCAGCAGGGCTGCGTATTGCCTCGCTGCCTGCTATTCTGCGAGCGTAATGAAATCACCCGGCAACAGGAGGAAGCATGTACTGGATTAACGGACAACGCCACGATGCGCTGGCGCCGAGCGATCGTGGCCTGCAGTTCGGCGACGGCTGCTTTACTACCGCCCGGGTTATCGACGGTAAAATCGAGCTGCTGCCCTGGCATCTGGAGCGGCTGCAGCAGGCGGCCCAACGGCTGATGCTGCCCGCCACCGATTGGCCGGCTTTCGAGCGCGAGATGGCGCAGGCGGCAGAATCAATTTCGCTCGGCGTGGTCAAAGCGATACTGACGCGCGGCAGCGGTGGACGAGGCTATAGCCCGACGGGGTGCGAAAACCCGACGCGCATCGTCGCCCGCAGCAGCTACCCTGCGCACTATTTGCAGTGGCGCGAGCAGGGCATCACGCTTGCGCTCAGCCCGGTGGCGCTGGCGCGCAATCCGCTGCTGGCGGGGTTGAAGCATTTGAACCGCCTGGAGCAGGTGCTGATCCGCGCGCATCTTGACCAGACGGCCGCCGACGAGGCGCTGGTGCTTGACACTGCCGGTATGCTGGTGGAATGCTGTGCGGCTAATTTGTTCTGGCGTAAGGGAAAAGCGGTGTTTACCCCTGACCTGAGCCAGGCGGGCGTCGCGGGCCTGATGCGGCGACGGGTGATCGCGCTGCTGGCGGGATCGGAATACCGTCTGCACTGCGTCAGCGAGCCGCTGGAGACGCTGGCCGATGCCGACGAAGTCCTGGTGAGCAACGCGCTGATGCCGCTGCTGCCGGTAAACGTTGCTCAATCATGGCGTTATCATTCGCGCCAGCTGTATGATTTTTTGCGTCCACACTGTTAACCATGGCTGATTGATGAAGAAAAGAAAGCTGAAGGTCCTGTCTGTTATTGTTGTTCTGGCATTGGCGCTGCTGTTTTGGGGCTACCAGAAGATCGAACGCTTTGCCGATACGCCGCTGGCTATCCAGCAAGAGACTATCTTCAAACTGCCTGCCGGCACTGGCCGGGTGGCGCTGGAAGGGTTACTGGTGCGCGATAAACTGGTGCGCAGCGGCCACTGGTTCCAGTGGCTGCTGAAACTGGAACCGGAGCTGGCGGAGTTCAAGGCCGGAACCTACCGGTTCACGCCGGGCATGACGGTGCGCCAGATGCTGAAACTGTTGGCCAGCGGCAAAGAGGCGCAGTTCACCGCGCGCTTTATCGAAGGCTCACGCCTGCGTGACTGGCAGCAGGTGCTCCAGCAGTCCAAATACCTGAAACACACCCTGGCGGGCAAAAGTGACGCGGAGATCGCCGCCGCGCTCGGCATTGCTGCAGGAGAAACCCCGGAAGGGCGGCTGTACCCGGATACCTACCAGTATACCGCCGGCATGAGCGACATCGCGCTACTCAAACGCGCCCACGTCCGCATGAACAAAGCGCTGCAGGCCGCCTGGGACGGCCGCGACACCAGTCTGCCGTACAAAACGCCGGAAGAGCTGCTGACCATGGCATCGATCGTCGAGAAAGAGACCGCAGTGCCGGAAGAGCGCAGCAAGGTGGCGTCGGTGTTCGTCAACCGTTTGCGTCTCGGCATGCGTCTGCAGACCGATCCGACGGTGATCTACGGCATGGGCGAGAGCTATAATGGCAACATCACGCGCAAGGATCTGGAGACGCCGACGCCTTACAACACCTATGTGATCGCCGGCCTGCCGCCAACGCCGATCGCCATGCCGGGTGAGGCCTCGCTGCAAGCGGCCGCCAATCCGGCCAAAACGCCTTATCTCTATTTTGTCGCCGACGGCAAGGGTGGGCATACCTTCACCACCAATCTGGCGAGCCATAACCAGGCGGTGCGCGTGTACCGCCAGGCGTTAAAGGAAAAGAATGAAAAGTAAATTCGTTGTAATCGAAGGGCTGGAAGGCGCGGGCAAAACCACCGCGCGCGACACGGTAGTCAATGTGCTGCGTGAACATGGCATCAACGACATCGTCTTCACCCGTGAACCCGGCGGCACGCCGTTGGCGGAGAAGCTGCGCGACCTGTTCAAGCGCGGCATCGACGGCGAATTGCCGACCATCAAGGCCGAAGTCTTGATGCTGTACGCTGCGCGCGTGCAGTTGGTGGAAACCGTGATCAAACCCGCCCTGGCGCGTGGCGCCTGGGTGGTGGGCGATCGCCACGATCTCTCTTCACAAGCCTATCAGGGCGGCGGCCGTGGCGTGGATCCGCAGCTGATGACCTCGCTGCGCGACACCGTGCTGGGGGATTTTCACCCGGATCTGACGGTCTATCTCGATCTGCCTCCGCTGGTTGGCCTGCAACGCGCGCAGGCGCGCGGTCAGCTGGATCGCATCGAGCAGGAGGCGCTGCCGTTCTTCGAACGCACCCGCGCTCGCTATCTCGAACTGGCGGCGCAGGACGAAACGATCGTCACCGTCGACGCCGCCCAGCCGCTGGAGCAGGTGACTGCGGCGATCCGCGACTGCGTCAGCCACTGGCTGCGGCAGCAGGAAGGCGCATAATGAACTGGTACCCGTGGCTGAATGGCCCTTATCGCCAGCTGATTGGGCAGTACGCCGACGGCCGTGGCCATCATGCGCTGCTGCTGCATGCGGCGGCAGGCAATGGTGACGATGCGTTGGCCTACGGCCTGAGCCGTTGGTTGATCTGCCAACAGCGCAACGGCGAAAAAAGCTGCGGCGAGTGCCACAGCTGCCGGTTGATGCTGGCGGGCAATCACCCGGATTATCATGTGTTGGCGCCGGAAAAGGGCAAGAGCAGCCTGGGCATCGAACCGATCCGCCAGGTGATTGAAACGCTGTACGCCCACGCGCAACAGGGCGGCGCCAAGGTGATTTGGCTGCCGCAGGCGGAACAGCTGACCGAGGCGGCGGCCAACGCGCTGTTGAAAACGCTGGAGGAGCCGCCGGAGAAAACCTATTTTCTGTTGGGTTGCCGTGAGCCGTCGCGGCTGATGGCGACGCTGCGCAGCCGCTGCCTGTACTGGCATTTGGCCAGCCCGGATGAGCAGCTCAGCCTGCAGTGGTTGGGCCGGCAGGCGGCGGGCTCTCAGACAGACCGAGTCACGGCGCTGCGCCTGCACGACGGCGCGCCCCTGGCCGCCGAACAGCTGTTGCAACCGCAGCAGTGGCAACAGCGCGGCGCCCTGTGCGCCGCATTGAGCGCCGCGCTGCCGCAACGCGATATGCTGTCGCTGTTGCCGGTGCTAAACCATGAAGACGTCGCCGAACGCCTGCATTGGCTGTGCGCGTTATTGGTGGACGCAATGAAGTGGCAACAGGGCGCGCATCACTATGTATTGAATCAGGATCAGCAGCCGCTGGTGCATCAGCTGGCCAGCCTGCTGAGCAGCTCCTCGCTGCAACAGATTGTGCAGCAGTGGCTGAACTGCCGTCACCAGCTGCTCAGCGTGGTGGGCGTCAACCGCGAGCTGCTGCTGACCGAACAGTTACTTCGCTGGGAACAGATGCTTGGCGCCGCCGGCTATTCCCAACCTCATTCGCTGTAAAGTATAAGAGTTAAAAATTATGTTGTTAGTCGATTCTCATTGCCACCTTGACGGTCTGGATTACCAAACGCTGCACCACAATGTGGACGACGCGCTGGCCAAGGCCAAGGCGCGCGACGTCGGCTATGTGCTGGCGGTCGCCACCACGTTGCCGGGTTACCGTTCCATGACCGAACTGATCGGCGAGCGCAACGATGTGGCTTTCTCCTGCGGGGTGCATCCGCTTAATCTGGAAGAGGGTTATGATTACGCCGAGCTGCGTCGCCTGGCGGCGGCGGAGCGGGTAGTGGCGCTGGGAGAGACCGGGCTCGATTACTTCTACCAGAAAGACAACCTTGAGCTGCAGCAGGACTCTTTCCGCGAACATATCCGCATTGGCCGTGATCTGAACAAGCCGGTGATCGTCCACACCCGCGAGGCGCGCGCGGACACGCTGGCGATCCTGCGTGAAGAGAACGCGCAAGACTGCGGCGGCGTGCTGCACTGCTTCACCGAAGATCTGGCCACGGCCGAAGCCTTGCTGGATCTGGGCTTCTACATCTCCTTCTCCGGCATCGTCACCTTCCGCAATGCCGAACAGCTGCGCGAAGTGGCACGCTACGTGCCGCTGGATCGCATGCTGGTGGAAACCGACTCGCCTTATCTGGCGCCGGTGCCGCATCGCGGCAAAGAAAACCAACCCGCCTATGTGCGTGATGTGGCTGAATACATGGCGGTATTGAAGGGCGTCAGCCTGGAACAGCTGGCCGAAGCGACCACCGCCAACTTTTCACGCTTATTTCACCTCGAACTGTGATCTTTGGCCTAGGCTATAGCGGTAGGTCATTGTCTGCGTAATTTTTTTTAAGCTCGTAATTAATCACTGAAACGGGTAAGGTTCGTTCCCGTTTCAGGGTGATTGGTGCGCGTTTTTTGCTCTGTTTTGCCAAAAAAAAGCCGGTTTATGCAAAGTTGCCGCGGCTCGATCATCGAAACGTGATTGTCATCAAACATTGCGCAGACTATTTATTTTACTCTGCGTAATAAATTCAAGGGGTGCTCAGACACCCTGAATTGCAGGGGTTTTTCTCCCCCCCTTGCAGCGCGACCAATCGCGACAAGAAGTAGCAAAGCATTATTACTCAGGAGCACACTCAACTATGTTCAAGAACGCATTTGCAAACCTGCAAAAAGTAGGTAAATCGCTAATGCTGCCGGTGTCCGTGTTGCCTATCGCAGGTATCCTGCTGGGCGTCGGTTCCGCCAACTTTAGCTGGCTACCTGCGGTAGTCTCCCACGTGATGGCGGAAGCGGGCGGTTCGGTCTTCGCCAACATGCCGCTGATTTTCGCCATCGGCGTCGCCTTGGGCTTCACCAACAACGACGGCGTTTCCGCGCTGGCGGCGGTGGTGGCTTACGGCATCATGGTGAAAACCATGGCGGTGGTTGCGCCGCTGGTGCTGCACTTGCCGGCTGAAGAAATTGCGGCCAAACACCTGGCGGATACCGGTGTGCTCGGGGGGATTATCTCCGGCGCCATCGCGGCCTATATGTTTAACCGCTTCTTCCGCATTCAACTGCCGGAATACCTGGGCTTCTTTGCCGGTAAGCGTTTCGTGCCGATCATTTCCGGTCTGGCGGCGATCGTTCTGGGCGTAGTGCTGTCCTTCATCTGGCCGCCGATCGGTACGGCTATCCAGACCTTCTCGCAGTGGGCGGCTTATCAGAACCCGGTCGTGGCCTTCGGCATCTACGGCGTGGTTGAGCGTGCTCTGGTGCCGTTCGGTCTGCACCACATCTGGAACGTCCCGTTCCAAATGCAAATTGGCGAGTTCACCAACGCGGCGGGCCAGGTATTCCACGGTGATATCCCTCGCTACATGGCGGGCGACCCGACCGCGGGCAAACTGTCCGGCGGCTTCCTGTTCAAAATGTACGGTCTGCCTGCTGCGGCCATCGCCATCTGGCACTCGGCCAAGCCGGAAAACCGCGCGAAAGTCGGCGGCATCATGATCTCCGCCGCGCTGACCTCGTTCCTGACCGGTATCACCGAGCCGATCGAGTTCTCCTTCATGTTCGTCGCGCCGATCCTGTACGTGATCCACGCTATCCTGGCCGGCCTGGCGTTCCCAATCTGCATCCTGTTGGGCATGCGTGACGGTACCAGCTTCTCGCACGGCCTGATCGACTTTATCGTACTGAGCGGCAACAGCAGCAAAATCTGGCTGTTCCCAATCGTCGGCATCATCTACGGTCTGGTGTACTACACCATCTTCCGCGTGCTGATTGCCAAGTTGGATCTGAAAACGCCGGGCCGTGAAGACACCGCTGCCGAGCAGTCTGCGCAGGGCGGTTCCGAAATGTCCGCGGCGCTGGTTCAGGCCTTCGGCGGCAAAGAAAACATCACTAACCTGGATGCTTGCATCACCCGTCTGCGCGTCAGCGTGGCCGACGTGTCCAAAGTTGACCAGGCGGGCCTGAAGAAACTGGGCGCAGCCGGCGTAGTCGTCGCTGGCTCCGGTGTGCAGGCCATCTTCGGCACCAAGTCCGACAACCTGAAAACCGATATGGACGAATACATCCGTAATCATTGATTCAGGCAGGGGAGTTATCGAGGGAGGCGAAAGCCTCCCTTTTTTTGTTGCCTGTCGTCAGGCGCTAAGGCGCTGTTCGAGTTCGGCGAGAGAAGGAAGGAACCAGACCTGTTCGCCGCGGTTGGCTTCGCGCACGAAATCTTGCAGCGCGTTGCTTTTCGCCAGCCAGGGGGTGATATCGCCTAGCAGCGCCACGCGCAGGCGATAGTTGATGAATTTCTGCAATACGGCGCCGGCAATGCCGCTTCTGAGCTGGAAAAAGGTGGCGTCCAGGCGGTTGACGGGGAGGGCAATCATCCCTGCCTCATGTTCAAAGGCGGGCGCGATAAACAGGCTGACGTCGTTTTCGTCTTTCAACATCGGCCCGGCTTCGGCGAAAACCACCAGGCACAGATCATGGATTTGCTGCACGGCGTAGCTCATCGGTGCTCCGGGATTCAGGGGTTGGCATGTTTTTGCAGATAATGCTCGAACACCGCCAGCGTTTCGTCCGAGATATGGTGTTCAATCCCTTCGCTGTCCAGCTCGGCGGTTTCGCTCGGCACCCCGAGGCACATCAGCAGATCGACCACGATGCGGTGACGGCGGCGCACCTTCTGCGCCAGCTGTTCGCCTTCCTCGGTTAAAAACACCCCGCGATAAGGGCGCGACTCCACCAGCCCGGCGCTTTTGAGCCGTGCGATATTTTTGATCGCCGTCGGGTGAGAGACGCCGAAGCGGCGCGCGATATCGGTGGTTCTGGCTTCGCGGGTGCTTTGCAGCAAATCGGCGATCAGCTCAACGTAATCTTCGATCAGCGCATTGGACTGCGCTTCGCGGGCGCGGCTAAAACGCAGGGCGTGCTCGGCCTCGTCCGGCATGTCGGTCTGGGCGTGGCGGTCGGCGTTATCTGGCGCGCGGGTAACCATAGCGTAGGGCGTCCTGTAAGAATAAAAAAGGCGTCTCCCGGCAATGCGGGGAGGGTTGCCCTAAGTTAGTCCAAATAGCACACATTATCAATTCGATGCCATGCATTGTGGTAGTTAGAAATATCTCTACACAAAGCCCATTAATTTCGCCTGTTGCATAAAGTGTAGCCGATGCTACATTGTCAGCATGATCGGTGGAAAAATAACCAGTAAAAGATTAAGGGTACTTCATGCGAGACGCGGCAACCCCCTCATCGTTAACCGAACGGACCAACATCGCGATTGGCGCCGCCCTTGCCGGGCGCAAGCGCGGCGCCTTTACGCCACTGCTGTTCGCCGGTCCGGCGGTGATTGCCTCTATTGCCTATATGGACCCCGGTAACTTTGCCACCAACATCCAGGCCGGGGCGAAATACGGCTACAGCCTGCTGTGGGTGGTGGTGATGGCCAACCTGATCGCCATGCTGTTCCAGGCGCTGTCGGCCAAGCTCGGCATCGTCACCAACCGCAATCTGGCGGAGATGTGCCGCGACCAGTTTTCACGGCCGGTGGTGATCGGCATGTGGCTGCTCAGCGAAGTGGCGGCGATGGCCACCGATCTGGCGGAGTTTCTCGGCGGGGCGATCGCGCTGGCGCTGCTGTTCCATATGCCGCTGCTGGCGGGCATGGGGGTGACGGCGGTGATCACCTATGCGCTGCTGATGGTGGAGAAAAAAGGTTTTCGTCCGGTTGAGCTGATGATCGGCGGCCTGGTGGGCATCATCGCGCTGTGCTACCTGGTGGAAATGTTCATCGTGCCGGTGGATTGGCAGGCGGCTGGCATCGGTATGGTGACGCCGCAGTTGCCGGATGCGCAGGCGCTGACCATCGCCGTCGGCATTATCGGCGCCACCGTAATGCCGCACGCCATTTTCCTGCACTCGGGGCTGACCCAGCACCGCAGCCCGGCCAGCGACAACGGCGAGCGGCGCAAGCTGCTGCGTTTTTCCAATATTGAAGTGGTGATCGCGCTGGCCCTTGCCGGGCTGGTGAATATTGCGATGGTGATCATGGCCTCGAGCGCCTTCCACGCCGGTAACAGCGACGTGGCCGAAATCGGCACCGCCTACCATACGCTGACGCCGCTGTTCGGCGCGGCGGCGGCCGGCATCTTCCTGGCTTCGCTGATCGCCTCCGGTATTTCCAGCTCGGTGGTGGGCACCATGGCCGGGCAAATGATCATGCAGGGCTTCGTCGGTTTCCGTATCCCGGTGTGGGTGCGCCGTCTGGTCACCATGGTGCCGGCGTTCATCGTGGTGGCGATGGGCGTCAACGCCACCGACGCGCTGGTCTACAGCCAGGTGGTGTTGAGTCTGGCGCTGCCGGCGCCGATGATTGCGCTGGTAATGTTCACTCGCCGCCGCGACATCATGGGCGAGTTCGCCAACGGCCGCTGGACCAGCCTGGCGGCGGTGGTCGGCACGGTGGTGATTGTGCTGCTCAACGTGGTGTTGCTGCTGCAGACTTTCGGTGTCGATATCCCCGGGTTGGGATGAGCTGCGCGATCAGTGCCCGGCGGATTTACCGGCGAACAGTTCGCTGATGAAGTCGACGAAAACCCGAATTTTATGGCTGCGATCCCGCAGGCGCGGATAGAGAATATTGATTGGCGCCCCAAGGGGCGCCCACTCCTGCAGTATCGGTTCCAGTTCGCCCGCCTTCAGATAGTTTTCCAGCGTGCAGTCCAGCAAGTAAACCAGGCCGAGATGGTTCCTGGCCACCTCACACAGCGTTTGTGAATGGTTGAAGCTCAACAGCGGGCTGGGCGCCAGACGGTAGCGCTCGTCATCACGAATGAACTGCCAGTCGTCCGCCGCCGCCGCGCCTGAACGGATAAATCCCAGCCGCTGATGGCGTTGCAACTGCTCCGGGTGTTCCGGCCGGCCGTGGCGCGCAAAATAATCGGGAGACGCACAGCACAGATAACGGGGTTGCAGCAATGGGCGGCTGACCATCTCGGGGATGTTGCCGGCGCCGATGCGAATAAACACGTCGGCGCGATCTTCCGCCGGATTGACCAAGCGATCGCTGACCGACACGCTGAGCTGCAACTCTGGGTATTGCGCCAAAAAAGCCGGGAGCGCCGGGGCGATATGCATGCTGCTGAGCATCGAGGCTATCTCGACCCGCAGCGGTCCTCGTGGTTGTTCAAAATCGCACGACATGTCGTTTTTCAGCCGGTCAAACTGCTGCAAAATTTCTTGCGCGGTGCGATAGCAACGCTCCCCGGCGCTGGTCAGCGAGAAGCGCCGGGTTGAACGCTTGAACAGGCGTTGCCCGAACTGTTTTTCAAGCTGATTGATGCTGTATGTGACGCTGGCCGGGGAGAGCCCCATTTTGGTTGCCGCCTGGCTGAACCCCTCCATTTCCACCACCTGGCAGAATACGCGCAGCGCGTGCAGTTCATTCATGTTAACGGCTTCCATTATTTAAATTATTAAAAGAGTATTTTTAAATATGCCGGCTGTCAATTTAACGCGGCATTGGATAATTTATTTCCAGCGTTTTTATTTATCTGAAATCGCATCCTGTATTGCCATAATGAAATAACGCCTGAGAGGATATTTATATGAAAAAATTAACTGTCGTATTGTTATTGGCGGGCGTGGGCTTGTGTGGCCAAAGTTATGCCGCAAGCAGCGAGGCCGCATCGCAAAGTTACAGGGTTTCCGCTGAGGCGGGCGTCGCGGCCGAGCAGAAGGCGGTGTATAACCTGATAAACCGCTACCAGGCAGCGCTTAACGCCGGCGATACGCAAACAATTTTGTCACTTTTTGCCCCGGAAAGTTACTCGCAATGGAACGAAAAACCGACGGCGGACAGCAATGAAAAACGCCGACAACAATATGACAATTTATTTAAAAACGAGAAATTTGAAACCGAGTTTGCTTATGACAGCATCAGTGTGAACGGGAATATGGCCTATGTGCGCACGCACCATCATCGCGGCGCGACGGTAACCCGAATAAGCGACGGAGCCACCTTGATCGATTTAAACCGTGAAGTATTTGTATTGGAGAAACAGCAGGGCCAGTGGAAGATCGTGGTCTACACCTTTAATACCAACCCGATTCAAGGGGTGAGTTGAGTGACACTGACAAAGGCCGCGCAAGCGGCCTTATTGTGTCGCGCGACGGCTAAAGATTCCCCACGCCGCCGTCCATCTGCAGCTCCGCGCCGACCATAAAGGCCGACTCATCCGCCGCCAGAAACACCGCCGCTTTGGCCAGCTCCAACGCGCTGCCCATGCGGCCGATCGGCACCAGCGCGCGGATATCGTCGCGCAAGGCCCGCTCATCCGCTTCCGCCAGCCCCAGCTTACCCAGCGCCGGGGTTTCGGTCGGGCCGGGGCTGAGGCCGTTGACGCGAATGCCGCGCGCGTGCAGCTCGCCGGAGAGCGTTCTGGCCAAAGACAACAAACCGGCTTTGCTGGCGGCGTAGGCGCTGCTCTGCGGCAGGCCGATATGGGCGCTGACCGAACCGCACAGGATCACTGAAGAAGGGTTGGCCAGCAGCGGCAGCAGCGCCTGGATCAGAAAGAACGGCCCCTTCAGGTTGATGTCCATCAGCCGCTGGTAGCTCTGCTCATCCCACTCCTGCAGCGGGCGATGCGTGACGTCGCCGGCGTTAACGTACAGCACGTCCAGCCGCGGCCACCGTTGCTCCAACTGCTGCGCCAGCGCGCGCTGCTGTGGGATGTCGCCGGCGTCGCTCAGCAGCAGCAGCGCGTTGCCTGCCAATGCCTGGCCCGCCGCGTCCAAGGCGCGTTGGCTGCGGCCGGTGATCGCCACCGTTGCGCCCTCGGCGATGAATTGGCGGGCGGTTTCCAGCCCGATGCCGCTGGTGCCGCCGGTAATCAATGCGTATTTGCCTTGCAGTCGTGACATAACCGATTCCTCTTTAGCGTCTGTTGCGGCATTATTTGCGCTATAGTTCCTTTTGCATAGTAGGCACCTTTTGGATACTAAAGGACGAGGAGGGATGAAATGACGACGCAAGCGCCCTTAACGGCGGAAAATAATTTGTCGGCGCTGCCGACGGCGGGCGAACCCTGCCCGATGGTGGACTTCGTCAATCTGGTGTCGGGCAAATGGGCGATACCCATCCTGTACCGGCTGATCATAATCGATGGCCCGGTGCGATTCAGCGAGCTGCAGCGGGCGGTGGCGCCCATCGCGCAAAAAGAGCTGACGCGCCAGCTGCGGCTGTTCGAACAACGCGGTCTGGTGACGCGGCAGGTGTATCCCGAAGTGCCGCCGCGGGTGGAGTATCAGGTCACTGCGCTGGGCAAATCGCTGCGGCCGACGCTGGACTCGTTGGCCGAGTGGATGCGTCGGCATGCCCCGCAGCTGATCGGTGGTTAGTCGCCGATGCCCGGCGGGTTGATGGTTGAACGCTCGACCTTTTCGTCGCCTTCGCCCCAGCGTTCCAGCACCTGCGCGTATTCGCCGCTGACGATCGCGCCATTGATCGCGGCGTTGACGGCGTTCACCAATCCGTTGCCTTTTTTGGTGGTGACCGCGACGTAGGCCACGTTGGGGCCGATGCCGACCATTTTGGTTTTGCCGGTCAGCGCCGCCTTGTAGGCGCCGGTGGAGTGGGGGCCGAAGAACGCATCGGCGCGCCCGGACTGAATGCTGAGGTTGGTGGCGGCGTCGTCGGTCACGTAGATCGGCTGTACCGGCGGCAGCCCGGCGGCGCGATTCTGCTTATCCCATCCCAGCAGAATGTTTTCCTGATTGGTGCCGGATCCGACGATGATCCGCAGCCCGGCCACGTCCTGCGGGCGGTTGATCGCGGTGATGTGGCTGGTGGATTTGACGTAAAAGCCCAGCGTGTCCACCCGGTAGGTGGCGAAATCGAATTTGGTTTTACGCTGTTTGGTGACGGCGATGTTGAAGATCGCCGCATCGTATTTGCCCGCGCTGATGCCCAGCGGCCAATCTTCCCAGGAGGTGGGCACCAGATTTAGCTCCAGCCCGAGGCTGTCGGCCACCAGGCGGGCGATGTCCGGATCGCTGCCGATCAGCGTTTTATTGTCTTCGGCGAACAGCGCCAGCGGCGGAGAGTTCTCGAATGCTACCGCCACCGTCAGCTTGCCGGGCACCGCGAAGTGAAAGTTCGCCGGGATCAGCGCGATAGCGGCGGGATTTTTCTCTGTGTGTATCGGCTCTCGGTTAGCCTGCAGATCGATACCGCCCGTCGTGGCCGCCTGCACGGCAGCGCTCAGCAACAGCGCGCACAGCGCCGCAATCTTCAGTGGCATAGTGCCCTCTATCCTTTGTTAATCATGGGGTTACTATTGGCGGCGGCGCGGGGCAAGTAAAGCAACAATAGTGAATAACCAAAGTGAAAAGATGCACAAGCGGGGCGACGGCCTGCGCGAATCTGCAGCACTCGACGTGGAAAGTGCGCAATCAGGTTGAAAGCAGTAGAATTTGTCACTCATACTGCGTACAGCTAATTGTGTAAAACAAGGAACGCCAGATGGCCGAAGAAACGATTTTCAGTAAAATTATCCGCCGCGAAATCCCTGCTGATGTGGTTTACCAGGATGAACTGGTCACCGCTTTCCGTGACATCTCCCCCCAGGCGCCTACCCATGTGCTGATCGTTCCCAACGTGCTGATCCCAACCGTCAACGACGTGACCGTGGAGCATGAGGCCGCATTGGGCCGCATGATCACCGCCGCGGCGAAAATCGCCGAACAGGAAGGCATCGCCGAGGACGGCTACCGCCTGATCGTCAACTGCAACCGCCACGCCGGTCAGGAGGTCTATCATATTCATATGCACCTGGTCGGTGGCCGCTCGCTGGGGCCGCTGCTGTCACGTTAAGCGAGGAAATCATGCGCGGTAAAAAAACTCTGCGTTGTCTGATGGCGTTGGCGCTGCCTGCCGCGTTGCTGATGGGGTGCAGTTCGCCATCCGGCATCGCGGTTAACCGGGGGCAAACGGTGGTGATGGATCCTTCGGTGCTGACCGCCGGCATTTTTGCCGATACGCCCTCTGTCTCGAACGCTTCCGGGCGGGTGATGGCGACTTCGGTGCTCAATAACAGCCAACCGACGCCGGTCACCGTGCATTATCGTTTCTATTGGTACGACGCGCAGGGGCTGGATATTCGCCCCTTCGAGAAACCGCGTGAGATCGTCGTGGCGCCTAACTCGGACGCCAAAATCTACTCGATTAACGGTAATCTGGAAGCTAAAAGCGCGCGTCTGTATCTGTACCTGTAAGCGCTTGCCAGGTTTGGAGAAAAAGCATGAAAAAGTACGTCTTAGTGGCGCTGGCCGCATTCACCCTGAGCGGCTGTCTGTCGCGCCCGCCTGAGCCGGATCAGCCATTGCCGCCGGTCACCGTCGAACCGGAACAGCCGACGCCGCCGGTCGAGCAACCGCAGCCGCCAACCACCGAGCCGGTGCCGCAGCCGCCGAAAATCCAGCAGCTTGACTGGCTGGGCAGCGTTCAGCCGCTGGTGAATCAGATGCTGAAGGCCGATGGCGTCACGGCCGGCAGCGTGCTGCTGCTGGACAGCGTCAAGAACAACACCAACGGCTCGCTGCAGATGGGCAAAGCCACCGCGGCGCTGTATAAGGCGCTGGCATCGAACTCCACCTTCAGCGTGGTGCCGGAAGCGAAGCTGACGAGCGCCAGACAAACGCTGGGCCTGTCGGCGGATGACAGCTTCGGCTCGCGCAGCAAGGCGATTGGCCTGGCGCGCATCGTCGGCGCGCAGTACGTGTTGTACAGCGACGTCAGCGGCGACGTGAAGTCGCCGGCGTTGGATATGCAGCTGATGCTGGTGCAAACCGGCGAGATCGTCTGGTCGGGCAATGGCGCCGTTAAACGCTGAGGCCGCGCTGCGACAATTGATGGAAACCAGACTGCCGGCGGTGAATACCGCCGGTTGTCATTTCAGCCCGGTGCAGGGGCTGACCGGCGAGAGCTGGCGCATCGACGGATCGGGCATTACGCTGCTGGCGCGGCAAAACAGCGCGGAGAAACGCGCGCTGGGCGTGAGCAGACGGCGGGAAGCGCAGGTCTTGCGTCGCTGCGCGTCGGGGCTGGGGCCACGGGTTTTCGCGCAGAATAATCAGTGGCTTGTCCTCGAATGGCTCGAAGGTGACATCGTCACAGAAGCTGAGTTTGACATGCTGAATCAACGCGGCGAGCTGGCGGCGATGGCGACGACGCTGCACCGGCGGCCGCTCAGCGGTTACCGGCTGGATCTGCGGCGGCAGTTCCTCCGCTACTGGCAGCAGCTGGATACGCGGCGTTTAACCCCCGCCTGGCTGCGTTGGCAGCGTCATTTCTTACGCTGCGCGCCGCCGCGGCCATTACGCCTGGCGCCGCTGCACATGGACATCCACCCGGGCAATTTGCTCGCGACTGGCGAGGGGCTGCGGCTGATCGACTGGGAGTATGCCGCCGACGGCGATGTGGCGTTGGATATCGCCGCGCTGTTTCGCGGCAACGGCTGGGCGGCTGAGCCGCAGCAGCGCTTTTTGCAGCACTACGCGCGTCAGGGCTATCACGACGTCGCCCGGCTGCAGGCGCAGGTGCAGCGCTGGCTGCCGTGGGTGGATTATCTGATGCTGCTGTGGTTTGAAGTGCGCTGGCAGCAGAGCGGCGACGTTGAATTTTTGCGCTGGGGCGCGGCGCTGCGCCGGCAATTCTGTTTATCATCATCCGAATTCTGAACGAACAATATGAAGTGAGGTGCCCGTGGGCCCAGTAATGCTAGATGTCGCCGGCTACGAGCTGGATGCAGAAGAACGCGAGATTCTGAAACATCCGCTGGTTGGCGGATTGATCCTGTTTACCCGCAATTTCCACGATGCGGAGCAGCTGCGTGAGCTGGTGCGCCAGATCCGCGCCGCTTCGCACGATCGGCTGGTGGTGGCCGTGGATCAGGAGGGCGGGCGCGTGCAGCGCTTCCGCGAAGGCTTCACCCGCTTGCCGGCGGCGCAATCGTTCGCCGCCTTGAACGATGCGCAAGAAGGTGGCCGCCTGGCGCAGGAGGCCGGCTGGCTGATGGCGGCGGAGATGATCGCGCAGGATATCGACATCAGCTTTGCGCCGGTGCTGGACATCGGCCATGCCAGCGCGGCGATCGGCGAGCGTTCGTTCCACAGCGATCCGCAGCAGGCGTTGGCGATGGCGGAGCGCTTTATCCTCGGCATGCACAGCGCCGGCATGAAAACCACCGGTAAGCACTTCCCGGGGCACGGCGCCGTCAGCGCCGATTCGCACAAGGAAACCCCGCGCGATCCGCGGCCGCTGGCGCAGATCCGCGAGCATGACATGGCGATCTTCCGCGAGCTGATCAATCGTCAATTGCTGGACGCCGTCATGCCGGCTCACGTCATCTATACTGAAGCGGACCCGCGTCCGGCCAGCGGCTCGCCGTACTGGCTGCAGCAGATCCTGCGTCAGGAGCTGGGCTTCGACGGCGTGATTTTCTCCGACGATCTGTCGATGGAAGGCGCCGCCATCATGGGCAGCTATGCCGAACGCGGCCAGGCGGCGCTTGATGCCGGTTGCGACATGATCCTGGTGTGCAACCACCGCGCAGGCGCGGTCAGCGTGTTGGATAACCTGTCCCCGGTCAAAGCAGAGAAGGTGAAGCGGTTATATCATCGCGGTCAGTTCACCCGTCAGGAACTGCGCGACTCCGAGCGCTGGCAGCAGGCGCACAAGGCGCTCAGCGCGCTGAGCGAACGCTGGGAGGAGCACAAGCAGCGTTCGCAAGGGTGAATCCAGGCGCCGCATCGCGGCGCAGAGCGGAAATGATGAGGGCCGCGCCCGCGGCCCTTGGCTTGTTGCGAGGATCCACATGATTATCTATTTGCACGGCTTCGATTCCACCAGCCCCGGCAATCATGAAAAGGTGTTACAGCTGCAGTTTATCGATCCGGATGTGCGCTTTATCAGCTACAGCACGCTACACCCGCGTCACGACATGCAGCATCTGTTGAAAGAGGTGGACAAGGCGGTGCAGCAGGGCGGCGATGCGCACCCGTTGATCTGCGGGGTCGGCCTTGGCGGCTTCTGGGCGGAGCGCATCGGCTTCCTGTGCGGCATTCGCCAGGCGATGTTCAATCCCAACCTGTACCCGGAAGAGCACATGCACGGCAAGATAGACCGGCCGGAAGAGTATCGCGATATCGCCACCAAGTGCGTGGAGGATTTCCGCGAGAAAAACCGCGATCGCTGTCTGGTGGTGCTGTCGCGCCACGACGAGGTGCTGGATAACCGGCGCAGCGCCGAATTGCTGCATCACTACTACGAGATCGTGTGGGATGAACAGCAGACGCACAAGTTCAAAAACATCTCGCCGCATCTGCAGCGGCTCAAGGCGTTCAAGGCGCTGGGTTAACAGTTTCATAACGCTGCCGCGAGCCGCGCTCCCCGTTTTTCACCGACGGAAAGTGCGGCTTTTTTGTGCGCCAAAGCCAGATTTTGCGTGGCAATCGGCAAAATTTAAAACTGTGACTCAGCGCTAACTATTTGAATCGCAATCCCCAAAAAATGCCCTCGTCCAGCCTTTAACCAAAAAAAATTGATGTACGTCAATTTTGGTATGACCAAATAACCTCACATGCTATTCTGGCTGCAGAGAGCCGATTTATTTTACGCGAACCCTATGTATTCTAAGGATATTATTTATTTACCCTGGGATAACAAATGGTTCACATTTAGGGGGTTATTTTGACAACGCCAAAGAAGAAAATCGTTATTGTCGGCGGCGGCGCCGGTGGTCTGGAGCTGGCGACCAGCCTGGGCCATAAACTTGGCCGTAAGAACAAAGCCGAGATCACGCTGGTGGATCGCAACCACAGCCATTTGTGGAAACCGCTGTTGCACGAAGTGGCGACCGGCTCCCTCGATGACGGCGTGGATGCGCTCAGCTACCTGGCGCACGCGCGCAATCACCATTTCAGTTTCCAGCTGGGGTCGTTGACCAACATCAACCGCGAGACGCAAACGCTGCAGCTGGCGCAGATCTGCGACGAGCAGGGCGGCGAGCTGGTGCCGGCGCGTGAACTGCCGTACGACATCCTGGTGATGGCGCTGGGCAGCACCTCAAACGATTTCGGTACGCCGGGCGTGAAAGAGCACTGCATCTTCCTGGATAACCCGCATCAGGCACGTCGTTTCCACAACGAAATGCTTAACCTGTTTCTGAAGTTCTCGGCGCAGCCGGGGCAAAAAGAGCGGGTCAACATCGCCATCGTCGGCGGCGGCGCCACCGGCGTTGAACTGTCCGCCGAACTGCACAACGCGGTGAAACAGCTGCACAGCTACGGTTTTGAAGGCCTGGACAACAGCGCGCTCAACGTGACGCTGGTCGAAGCCGGCGAGCGCATTCTGCCGGCGCTGCCGCCGCGCATTTCCGCTGCGGCGCACCAGGAGCTGATCAAGCTGGGCGTGCGCGTGCTGACCAACACCATGGTGACCAGCGCGGATGCCAAAGGCCTGAATACCAAGGGCGGCGAGTTCATCGACGCCGATCTGATGGTGTGGGCGGCAGGCATCAAAGCGCCGGACTTTATGAAGGACATCGGCGGCCTGGAAACCAACCGCATCAACCAGTTGGTGGTGGAGCCGACGCTGCAGACCACGCGCGATCCGAACATCTTCGCCATCGGCGACTGCGCCTCTTGCCCGAAAGAGGGTGGCGGTTTCGTGCCGCCGCGCGCTCAGTCGGCGCACCAGATGGCCTCACGCTGCGCCACCAATATCCTGGCGCTGATGAACGGTCAGACGCTGAAGCCTTACGTGTACAAAGACCACGGTTCGCTGGTGTCGCTGTCGCGCTTCAGCACCGTCGGCAGCCTGATGGGCAACCTGATGCGCGGCTCGATGATGGTGGAAGGGCGCATTGCGCGTTTCGTCTACATCTCGCTGTACCGCATGCACCAGGTGGCGCTGCACGGCTACATCAAAACCGGCCTGATGATGCTGGTGGGCGGCATTAACCGGGTGATCCGCCCGCGTCTGAAGATGCACTGATCCCGCCGTTGTCGATCAACCCGCGCCGGTTCGCCCGCGCGGGTTTTTTTATGGCGGGGCGAGGCTAACGGCGGCGGTTGCTTGATTCTTCAGCATAAGCTGTCGCCGATATGGGTAAAATTCTTAAGATTCCTCCTAAACAACGGCAAAACGGCCGTTTTCCCGCATTTTTGGTCCCCTTGTCTTATTGCGAGCCCTCAAATCATTGTGCAGACTTTACCTCGTTTACAGACGGCGCGTCGCGCACGCCGTAAACCGGGATACCGCAAGCCGCCCATGCGCAAAATAATAAGCGCGGTGCCATGCCGGTAACAGACCCGGAAAAAATGCGTGGTAACACTTTCAGGAGGTTTCCTGTGAACAAGTCAATGTTAGCCGGTGTTGGGATTGGCATCGCTGCCGCTCTGGGGATTGCCGCGGTAGCCAGCCTGGACGTCTTTTCTGCCGGTCCGCAATATGCGCAGGTGCTCGCCGCAACGCCGATTAAAGAAACCATCAAAACGCCGCGTCAGGAATGCCGCAACGTCACCGTCACGCACCGTGCACCGGTGCAGGATGAAAACCGCATCGCCGGTTCTGTGCTGGGCGCAGTGGCGGGCGGCGTGATCGGCCACCAGTTCGGCGGCGGTCGCGGACGCGACGTGGCGACCGTGGTGGGCGCTCTGGGCGGCGGCTACGCCGGTAACCAGGTGCAAGGGGCGATGCAGAATAACGACGTCACCACCAGCGTTCAGCAGCGTTGCAAAACGGTCTACGACAAGTCTCAGAAAATGCTGGGCTATGACGTGACCTACAAGATCGGCAATCAGCAGGGCAAGATCCGCATGGATCACGATCCGGGCACCCAAATCCCGTTGGACAAAAACGGCCAGCTGGTGCTGAACAGAGCCTGATCGACGCATTCGAATTAAACCCGCGGGCAGTGTTAGTTCTGATCGTTTAACTCGGTTAAGCGAGCGGCGTTAACATTGACGCGGGTTTCTGCTTTTTGTCTGCCCGCGAATTCGACGATCGTTCTAATGTCTGCGTGCGATATCACTGGGCAAAACTTCAAAAAAGCCCCCGCGTTTGTTATATTATTGTGCGATTAAGCGGTGTGTTCGGCGCTAATCGCCGCACCGGCCAAACCCGAGTATTTCGTCTCGCAGAGATAACGACATGTTAGATTTTCGCTTTCCGACAGCGTTGCAAATGGTCCTTAGCGTCGCCGTAGCTGAGAAGCAGGGCATGCGTTCGACGAGCGCCACGCTCGCCGCCACTCTGGAAGCTAACCCGAGCTTTATCCGCAAACTGATGGTGCCGCTGACCAAAGACGGCATCATCGTTTCCACCCTGGGCCGAAACGGCTCTATCCACCTTGGCCGCCCGGCGGAAGAGATTACCCTGCGGGATATCTACCTGGCGGTGATCGACGACAAGCGCATCTGGGCCTCACGCCCTGAAGTGCCGGCCCGTTGCCTGGTGAGCGCCAACGCCTGTTGGTATTTCAAATCGGTGGTGAACGAGGCCGAGCAGGCTTCGCTCGCGGTGCTGGCGCGCCACACCGTGGCTGACTCGCTGGCCGAACTGGAGCGGGGTGACAAGCGCGCCTGTGCGGAATACGCCGCCGCGCAAGAGGCCGAAACCGCCGATAAATAATCGCGAGTTCTGATGCATAAAGAAAGGTCGGGCAATGCCCGACCTTTTTGCATGTTAAGACGAGGATTACGCCGTCTGCGTCTGCGTTTTGCGTGCCACCAGGCGACGCAGGGTGACGTAGAACACCGGCGTCAGGAACAGCCCGAACAGCGTGACCCCCAGCATGCCGGAGAACACCGTGATGCCGGTGACGCCGCGCACTTCGGCGCCGGCGCCGTGGCCGAGGATCAGCGGGATGGTGCCGGCGATGAAGGCGATGGAGGTCATCACGATCGGTCGCAACCGCAGGCGACAGGCTTCCAGCGCTGCCTCGACGATGCCTTTGCCCTGCATTTCCAGCTCGCGGGCGAACTCGACGATCAGAATAGCGTTCTTGCAGGCCAGCCCCATCAGAACGACCAACCCGACCTGCACGAACACGTTGTTGTCGCCGCCGGTCAACCATACGCCGAACAGCGCCGACAGCATGGTCATCGGCACGATCAGGATCACCGCCAGCGGCAGCGTCCAGCTTTCATACAGCGCCGCCAGCGCGAGGAACGCCAGCAGCACCGCGACCGGGAACACCACCAGCGCGGCGTTGCCCTGGGTCGATTGCTGGTAGCTCAGATCGGTCCACTGGATGTTCATGCCGTTCGGCAACAGCTTGTCGGCCATTTGCGTCAGTGCGCTCATCGCCTGGGTAGAGGAGAGGACGCGCGGATCGGCGTCGCCGATCAGGTCCGCCGCCGGGAAACCGTTGTAGCGGATCACCGGATCCGGGCCGTAGGTCGTGCCGATGCTGACCATACTGCCGATCGGCACCATTTCGCCTTTGTCGTTGCGGGTACGCAGGTTGGCGATGTCTTCCACGCTGTCGCGGAACTGGCCGTCGGCCTGCGCCATCACCTTCCAGGTGCGGCCGTAACGGTTAAAGTCGTTGATGTAAGACGAACCGAGGTAAGTCTGCAGCGTGCTGAACAGCGCATTGAGCGGCACCCCCTGAGCTTTGGCCTTGTCGCGATCGATTTTGGCGTCCAGCTGCGGCACGTTGGCCTGATAAGAGGAGATCGGGAAGCCCATGCCCGGCGTTTGCATAATGGCGCCGGACATCGTGTTGATCGCGGTCTGCAGCGCGCCGTAACCCAGCCCGCCGCGATCCTGCACGTACAGCGAATAGCCGGAACCCTGGCCGATGCCGAGGATCGGCGGCGGCATGATCGAGAAGGCGAAACCTTCCTGGATCTGCGAAATGCGCGCGTTGATCTCGGCGTTGATCTGCGCCGCGGTGCGGGTACGGGTGCTCAATGACTCCAGCGCGAAGAACACCGTGCCGGTATTGGGCGTATTGGTGAACTGCAGCGCGTTCAGGCCGGGGAAGGCCACCGCATCGGTGACGCCGTCCACGCTCAGGCCGATGGCGCTCATCTTGCGGATCACCGCATCGGTGCGCTCCAGCGAGGCGCCTTCCGGCATCTTCACGCCGCCAATCAGATACAGCTTGTCCTGCGTCGGGATAAAGCCGCCCGGCACGGTCTTGAACATCACCCCAGCGGCGACCAGCAGCAGCAGGTAGACGACGAACACTGCGCCGCGTCGGCCCAGCACGCGGGATACCCCGTGCTGATAACGCTGCGAGCCGCTGGCGAAGAAGCGGTTGAACGGCCGGAACAGCCAGCCGAACAGCCGGTCGATCAGGCGCGACGGCAGATCTTTCGGCGCGCCGTGCGGCTTCAGCAAGCGCGCCGCCAGCGCCGGCGACAGGGTCAGCGAGTTGATGGCGGAGATCACCGTCGAGATGGCGATGGTGACGGCGAACTGTTTGTAGAACTGGCCGGTAACGCCCGAGAGGAACGCCATCGGCACAAACACCGCGCACAGCACCACGGCGATGGCGATGATCGGGCCGGAGACCTCGCGCATCGCCTGGTGCGCCGCCGCCAGCGGCGACAGCCCTTCTTCGATGTTGCGCTCGACGTTCTCCACCACCACGATGGCGTCATCCACCACGATGCCGATCGCCAGCACCAGCCCGAACAGGCTGAGGGTGTTGAGCGAGAAGCCGAGCAGATACAGCGCGGCGAAGGTGCCGACCACGGAGATCGGTACCGCCAACAGCGGAATGATCGAGGCGCGCCAGGTCTGCAGGAACAGAATGACCACCAGCACCACCAGGATCACCGCTTCCAGCAGGGTATCCACCACCGCGCGGATTGAATCGCGCACGAACACCGTCGGATCGTACGGCGATTTCCAGCTCATGCCGTCCGGGAAGCGGGTCGCCAGCTCGGCCATCTTGCCGCGCACCGCATCCGACAGCTCGATGGCGTTGGCGCCCGGCGACTGGAAGATGCCGATGCCGACCGCATCCTTGTTATTGAGCTGGGCGCGCAGCGCGTAGCTGCCGGAACCCATTTCGATGCGCGCCACGTCGCGCAGCCGCACGATCTCGCCGTTATCGCCGCTCTTGAGAATGATGTTGCCGAACTCTTCTTCGGTTTGCAGGCGGCCCTGGGCGTTGATCGACAGCAGATAGTCGCTGCGCGTCGGCATCGGCTCCGCGCCGAGCTGGCCGGCGGAGACCTGCACGTTCTGCTCCTGCATGGCGCTCACCACGTCGGAGGCGGTCAGCCCGCGCGCGGCGACCTTGTTCGGATCGAGCCAGATGCGCATTGCGTATTCGCCGGCGCCGAAGATCTGCACCTGGCCGACGCCCGGCAGGCGGGCCAGTTCATCCTTGACCTTCAGGGTGGCGTAGTTGCGCAGGTACAGCGAGTCGTACTTGCCGGAAGGCGATACCAGATGCACCACCAGCGTCAGCGCCGGAGACTGTTTCTGGGTAGTGATGCCCTGGCGGCGCACATCTTCCGGCAGGCGCGCTTCGGCCTGCGCCACGCGGTTTTGCACCTGTACCTGCGCCTGATCGGGATCGGTGCCCGGGCGGAAGGTGACGGTGGTCACCAGCACGCCGTCGGAGCCGGCGACCGATTTCATGTACATCATGTTTTCGACACCGTTGATCGCTTCTTCCAGCGGCGTCGCCACCGTTTCAGCAATCTCTTTCGGGTTGGCGCCCGGGTATTCGGCGCGCACCTGCACGCTGGGCGGCACCACGTCCGGGTACTCGCTGATCGGCAGCAGCGGAATGGCGATCACCCCGGCGACAAAAATCAGTATCGACAGCACCGCGGCGAAGATCGGCCGGTCGATGAAAAAACGGGAAAAGTCCATGGGTCAGAATTCTCTGCTGGGAGCTTAGTTAAGGGCGGAGGCGGTGGTGGTCATGGCGACGCTTTTCGCGTCGACCGGCATGCCCGGCATAAACACTTTCTGCATGCCGTCGACGATCACCCGATCGCCGTTCACCAGGCCTTTTTGCACAATGCGCAATCCTTCGGCCATCCGGCCCACGTCGATGTCGCGGCGCTGCGCCTTGCCGTCTTTATCGACGATGTAAACGAACTTGCGGTTCTGATCGGTCATCACCGCTTTGTCGTCGATCAGCATGGCGTTGAACTCGGCGCTGCCGGGCATCTGCACGCGGGCGAACAGCCCCGGCGTGAAGCGGCGATCGCGGTTGTCGAGCAGGGCGCGCATGCGGATGGTGCCGGTACCGGCGTTCAACTGGTTGTCGGTGAAGTCCACCAGCCCCTGATGCGGAGTGCCGTCTTCGCCCACCAGGCCCACCTTCACCGGCAGGCGCGCGTCGTGTCGGCCCTGCTGCTGATAGCGCAGGAAGGTCGCCTCATCCACGTCGAAATAGACGTAAACCTTATCGAGCGATACCAGCGTCGTCAGCACGCTGGCGCTGTCGCCGGCGGTGACCAGGTTGCCGGCGGTGATCATCGCGCGGCTGGCGCGCCCGTCGATCGGGGCGGTGACGCGGGTAAAGTCGAGATTAAGCTGCGCCATATCGAGCTGGGCCTGCGCCGCCAGCACGTTGCTTTGCGCCTGCGCGGCGGACGAACGGCGCTGTTCCCACACCTCTTGCGAGATGGCCTGAGTGCCGATCAGTTTCTCGGTTCGCGAAGATTCGCTGCGCGCGAGGGCTGCCTGATTGCGCGCCCGCACCAGCTCCGCCTGCGCCTGTTCGCGCGCGGCGCGGTAGGTGCGATCGTCAATGATGAACAGCACCTGGCCTTTCTTCACCTCGTCGCCTTCGGTGTAGTTGACCCGCTCGATGTAGCCGGAAACCCGCGGGCGCAGCTGTACGCTTTGCACTGCTTCGACCCGGCCATTGAACGCATCCCACTGGCTGATCGGTTTGACCACCACGCTGGCGGCGCTGACCACCGGCGGCGGTGGCGGGGCGTTGTGCGCGACGCTGTTGTCACACCCGGCGAGCAGGGCGGCCAGCAGCGCCACCCCGGAGAGCCGCTGGCCCAGAGCGAAGGCGCGCGTGCGGCCGCCGGCGTTGAACGATGAGTTTGGTTGATTTGGCATTATTTTTATTCCGATAAGTAAGCGCTGTCTGGCCCCATACCCAGCCCTGTTTTCCGGGCTTTTCCCTTCATGCCGGCGTTCGACGGAAGGGGCGCCGCGCTTTGTCATGGCGCAACGTTAGGTTTTGAAACATATTGGTGTCACATTAATGTATCAATATCGGTTACATTAATTGGGTGGAGTATAGAGGCGGCTTTCTGGTAAATGCAATAATAAAAATTGCATTTAAAGCGAAACTGTTGCAACGTATGCGCACTGGGCAGAGGGGGACCCTGCCGACATGATGGGAGCATCAGCATGAACACGACGGGTTTCATTACCGATTTGAAGACGTGGATCGACAACAATCTGGAAGAAAAACTGGATATCAACACCGTAGCGGACCGCGCGGGCTACTCCAAATGGCATCTGCAGCGCATGTTCAAGCGCCAGACCGGCTATGCGTTGGGGGAGTATATCCGCATGCAAAAACTGAAGGTGTCGGCGGAGCGCCTGGCCAACAGCGGCGAACCGATCGTCAGCGTGGCGATCTCGCTCGGCTTCGACTCACAGCAGTCGTTCAACCGCAGCTTCAAACGCCAGTTCGGCCAAACGCCGGGGGACTGGCGCCGCGCACTGGCGCAGCCGACGGCGGTGAGATGCACGCACCACTGAGCGGTTTGGCAGTGGGAATAAAAAAGCCTGAATTTGCGTTCGGGCTTTTTTTATGGCGGTGAGGGAGGGATAGATTCGCTGCGCTCACCCTGCGGTCCGCCGTTGGCGGTCCAAAACGCAGGCGTTTTGTCGAACCCTGTCGAGGGTTCTCACCCTCCCTGTCAGTGCGCTATGCATACAAAAAAGCCTGAACTTTCGCTCAGGCTTTCTCGTTAGAATATGGCGGTGAGGGAGGGATTGATTCGCTACGCTCACCCTGCGGGCCGCCGTTGGCGGTCCAAAACGCGAGCGTTTTGTCGAACCCTGTCGAGGATTCTCCCCCTCCCGGTCGATGCGCTATGCAAACAAAAAAGCCTGAACTTTCGCTCAGGCTTTCTCGTTAGAATATGGCGGTGAGGGAGGGATTCGAACCCTCGATACACTTTCGCGTATACACACTTTCCAGGCGTGCTCCTTCAGCCACTCGGACACCTCACCATATTTTTTTGTTGCGAAATCATCGCTGCAACGGGGCGCTACTATAGGGAGTGGGGCCGATCCGGTCAAGAATAATTTCTGTGTTTTTGCTTGTCCGCTCAAGCCGTGTTCACTTTGTTGAAAACTGCGGCGAACTACACGTCAGAAGTCATGAAAGGGCGAGAAAATCAGAGAGACGGTTCGAGGAGAACCGAGAAAAAGGGGAACCTCGGCAGCGTAAGGCGGGAGGCGTTCGCGGCGGGCCGCCGTTGGCGGTCCAAAACGCAGGCGTTTTGTCGAACCCTGTCGAGGCTTCTCACCCCTCTCGGCGGTGCACCATGCAAAAAAAAGCCTGGACGCGAATCCAGGCTTTCTTTTTAAATTTGGCGGTGAGAGAGGGCTTGATTCGCTGCGCTCACCCTGCGGGCCGCCGTTGGCGGTCCAAAACGCAGGCGTTTTGTCGAACCCTGTCGAGGCTTCTCGCCCCTCTCGGCGGTGCACCATGCAAAAAAAAAAGCCTGGACGCGAATCCAGGCTTTCTTTTTAAATTTGGCGGTGAGAGAGGGCTTGATTCGCTGCGCTCACCCTACGGGCCGCCGTTGGCGGTCCAAAACGCGGGCGTTTTGTCGAACCCTGTCGAGGCTTCTCACCCCTCTCGGCGGTGCACCATGCAAAAAAAAAGCCTGGACGCGAATCCAGGCTTTCTCTTTGAATTTGGCGGTGAGAGAGGGGTTCGAACCCTCGATACACTTTCGCGTATACACACTTTCCAGGCGTGCTCCTTCAGCCACTCAGACACCTCACCGTTTTGTTGCCGATAACGCCTTGCGCTGTCGACGGGCGCTAATGTAGGAGAATCTGATCTCAGCGTCAACCCTCTTATTTCATTCTCATGACTGTTTAGCCAAACTTGCAGCAATTTGCTGATTTACCGAACGATATCCTGACTCTCGGCCGCCGGCGGACAGGGCGGCAGCGAGCAAAATGCGTGAAAGCCGATTGTTTGACTTTTTTCTGTACAGATAGCTCAATATCTCGCCATTGAGGTTGGGTTGTTTGCTGTTATATGCATTAATACTGGATTATTAGTCAGATGTGTCGCTAAATGGAATCATGTCGGCGCGGCGTTTTTGGCAAGGAACATCACGTCGCCGCGCAGATTGCCGGTTGACAGGCCGGCGATACCGCAGACAGGGACAGACTCATTACATAATAATGCAGTAGAGGTTCGTTTTGACTCCTTCAGATGCCATGCCGGCGCCGCAAGCGCGCCATGCCATTCCCCCCGGCGCGGGGGCGCTGTTCTTCATCCAGATCTTCGCCACGCTGGGTTTCGCCGTGCTCTATTCCACGCTGGTGCTGTACGCCACCAAGCGATTGGGTTTCAACGAAAGCAGCGCCAATGCCATGATGGGCGTGTTCGGCGCCTTCAACTATGGCCTGCACATGTTCGGCGGCTATCTCGGCGGCCGTTTCCTCAGCAACCGCAACCTGTTCGTGCTCGGTATGGTGCTGCAGGTGTTCGGCTGCGCGCTGATTGCCGTCGCGGGCGTGTGGGGGTTGTACTGGGGGTTGGCGATGTTCCTGACCGGCAGCGGTCTCAACGTGACCTGCATCAATATGATGCTCACCCAGCGTTTCAAACCGGACGATGATCGGCGCGAATCGGCGTTCCTGTGGAATTACGCCGGCATGAACCTCGGGTTCTTCGTTGGCTTTACCGTGGCCGGGTATTTCCAACTGACGGAAAATTATCGCGCGCTGTTCCTGTTCGCCACGCTGGGCAACGCGGCGGCGATCATCGTCGCCGTCTGTCGCTGGCGCATTCTGGCCGATCTCAATACGCCGCTCCACGACGCCAGCCGCAGCCAATACCGCTGGCGCATGCTGGTCGGGTTGGCGGTGCTGGTGGCGCTGGTGCCGATTATCCGCGTGATGCTGACCCATGCCGAGTTCAGCGGCCATTTCGTGATCGTGCTCGGCGCGCTGATCTTCCTGATGCTGTGCGTCGTGACGCTGCGCCACCATCCGCGCGATGAGCGCCGCAGAATGGCGGCCTATCTGATCCTGGCGCTGGGGTCGCTGGTGTTCTGGGCGCTGTATCAGCTGGCGCCGATGGGGCTGATGCTATTCTCCGAGCACAACATCAATCTGAACGTTTACGGCATTCAGGTGGCGCCGCAGTGGATCCAGAACATCAACACGCTGGTGATCGTGGTGGGCGGCCCGCTGCTGGCCTGGTGGTTCAACCGCCTGCGCGCTCGCGGCTGCAACATCGACATTCCGCTGCAGTTCTCCGGATCGCTGTTTTGCATCGGGCTCGGCATGCTGGTATTGCCGCTGGGCATCAGCATGGCGGGCGGCGACGGGCTGGTGGCGTTTAAATGGATCGTCATCAGCTATGTGCTGCAAAGCGTCGGTGAATTGATGATCTCGCCGATCGGTTACGCGATGATCGGCAAGCTGGCGCCGCCGCGCTATCAGGGCGTGATGATGGGCTGCTGGATGATGGTGACCGGCGTCGCTTCGGTGTTGGCGGGCTACGTATCCGGCCTGATGCCGGAAAATAGCGGCAGCACGCCGCTGCAAACCAATCCCGGCTACAGCGAAATCTTCAGCGCGCTGGGTTGGGGGGCGACGGGCGTCGGCGTGGCGATGCTGATTTTAATTCCGCTGTTGCGGCGTCTTATCCGGCGCGACGGCGCGTCTGCCGCCTGATTTTGTGCACATGCACAACAGCCCCACTGGTCGGGGCTGTTTTTATTTTGGGCTTTAACGCTTGCATCCGGCGATGAATCGCGGAAGGCTGAAGGAAAACCAATAAAAACAAACGGGAGCCCGCAGTATGAACATCATCTATTACCATCCCTTATTTAACGCCCAGGAATGGCTGACCGGCATCAAGCAACGCCTGCCGCAGGCCGAGATCCGCGAATGGCAGCGCGGCGACGAGCGGCCGGCGGATTACGCGCTGGTATGGCGCCCGCCGCACGAGATGTTAGCCAACCGCCGCGATCTGAAAGCGGTGTTCGCCCTCGGCGCTGGCGTCGACGCCATTCTCGATCAGGAGCGCAAACACCCCGGCACGCTGCCCGCCGGTGTGCCGCTGCTGCGGCTGGAGGATACCGGCATGGCGCAGCAGATGCAGGAATATGCGCTGAGCTATGTGCTGCGCTATTTCCGCCGTTTCGACGAGTATCAGGCGTTGCAGCAGCGGCAGGAATGGCAGCCGCTCGATCCGCACTCGCTGGATGATTTCACCATCGGCATCCTAGGCGCCGGCGTGCTGGGGCAGAGCGTGGCGCGTAAGCTGACCGAGTTTGGCTTTAGCGTGCGCTGCTGGAGCCGCAGCGCCAAACAGATTGACGGCGTGCAAAGCTTCGCTGGGGAGGCGCAGCGCGCGGCCTTCCTCGACGGCGTCAAACTGCTGATCAACCTGCTGCCCAATACGCCGGAGACCGTTGGCATCCTCAACCGCGAGCTGTTCGCACAGTTGAGCGCGGGCGCCTACCTCATCAACATCGCGCGCGGCGCGCACCTGGTGGAAGCCGATCTGCTGGCGGCGTTGGAACAGGGGCAACTGGCCGCCGCCACGCTGGACGTGTTCGCCCGCGAGCCGCTGCCGCAGGATCACCCGTTCTGGCGTCATCCGCGTGTCACCATTACCCCGCATATTGCTGCCATCACGTTGCCGCAGCAGGCGATGGATCAGATCGCCGCCAACATTCGCGCGCTGGAGGCGGGGCATACCCCTGCCGGCGTGGTCGACAGGCAACGGGGGTACTGATCCTTCAGCCGCCGTTCGGTAACTGATAAGCTGACACCGTCATCGCGCCCGCCCGCACCGCTGCGGGCAGGCCCTCTGGAAGGAGAAACAATGTATCCCGTTGATTTGCATATGCACACCGTCGCCAGCACGCACGCTTACAGCACGCTGCACGATTACATCGCCGAAGCCCGGCAGAAGGGCATCCAGCTGTTCGCCATCACCGATCACGGCCCGGACATGGCCGATGCGCCGCACTACTGGCACTTTATGAACATGCACGTTTGGCCGCGCCGGGTGAACGGCGTGGGCATTTTGCGCGGTATCGAAGCCAACATCAAAAACCTGCAGGGCGATATCGACTGCACCGGCCCGATGCTGACGGCCACCGACGTGATCATCGCCGGTTTCCATGAGCCGGTGTTTGCGCCGCAGGATAAAGCGTCCAATACTGAAGCGATGATCGCCGCGATGGCGCAGGGGGACGTGCATATCATCAGCCACCCCGGCAACCCGCGTTATCCGATCGACATTCCCGCCGTCGCGGCGGCGGCGGCCAAATACGAGGTGGCGCTGGAGCTGAATAACTCGTCGTTCACCCACTCCCGCAAGGGCAGCGAGGCCAACTGTCGGGCGATCGCCGCCGCGGTGCGCGACGCCGGCGGCTGGCTGGCGCTGGGTTCGGATTCGCACGTCGCCTTTTCGCTGGGTAACTTTGAGCACTGCGAACGCATCATCGACGAGGTGGGCTTCCCGCAGGAGCGCATTCTCAACGTCAGCCCGCGCCGGTTGCTGGACTTTCTCGAACGGCGCGGCAAGCCGGCGATTGCGGAATTGGCCGATTTGTGACATCGTCCCGGCAAAATTTTCCGTATTGTATAAGGCCTTATCATGAATGAGTTTTCCATTGTCTGCCGCGTGCTGGGTACGCTGTTCTACCGCCAGCCGCAGGATCCGCTGTTGGTGCCGCTGTTCGCGCTGATTAAAGAGGGCAAGCTGCAGCAGCACTGGCCGCTGGAGCAGGATGACCTGCTGAAGCGCCTGCAGCAGGGCGGCGACGTCAACCAGCTGGCGACCGACTTCAACGCGATGTTCGTCGGCAGCGAGTGCAGCGTGTCGCCGTTCCGCTCCGACTACGTTGAAGGCGCCAGCGAGGCGGAAGTGCGCACCTTCCTGCAGCAGCGCGGCATGCCGCTGGCGGAGGCCCCGGCCGACCATTTCGGCCAGCTGCTGCTGGCGGCGTCCTGGCTGGAAGATCAGTCGCAGGAAGATGAAGCGCAGGCGCAGATCGCCCTGTTCGACGAGTTCCTGCTGCCGTGGTGCGGCCGCTTCCTCGGTAAAGTGGAAGCGCACGCCACCACCGGTTTCTACCGCACGCTGGCGTTGATGACCCGCGATGCCCTCCAGGCGATGCGCGACGAGCTGGCCGAGTACGAGCAGGACGACGAAGCGGGCGACGAAGACGCGTAACGTCGCAGCCATCCAGGCGGGCCGCCCGGCCCGCTAAACACAGGTTTGCATCCCCCAGACGTAAATTGACAAAAGATCCCCTAATCTGGCGGTTTACCGTCGGTTCGGCCGCGCCTGCGCGCCGCGTTTTCTCACGCAAGGGGTAGATGATGAAAAGTAACTGGATGCAGCAGATTCAAACGTTGATCGGGCAGAAGGCCGGCGCGATGGGCGGGGCAGAAGGCATCGGCAAACTGCTGGCGCCCACGGCGCTGGGCGGCCTGGTCGGCGTGCTGTTGGCCAACAAATCTTCGCGCAAGCTGGTGGGTAAGTTCGGCAAGAATGCGCTGATTATCGGCGGCAGCGCGGCGGTGGGCGCGGTGCTGTGGAATAAGTACAAGCAGCGGGTGAAAGAGACCCATCAGGACGAACCGCAGTTCGGTTTGCAAACCACGCCGGTGGATCTGCGCGCCAAGCGTTTGGTGCAGGCGCTGGTGTTCGCCGCCAAGAGTGACGGCCATATCGATGCCGACGAGCAGCGCGCCATCGATCACAGCCTGGCGCAACTGCAGGTGGGGGAAGAGGCGCAGGGCTGGGTGCAGGAAGCGCTCGACCAGCCGCTCAACCCGGCGTTAATCGCCCGCAGCGTGCAAAACGAAGACGAGGCGCTGGAGGTTTATTACCTGAGTTGCCTGGTAATCGACGTCGATCACTTTATGGAGCGCGGCTATCTTGATGCGCTGGCGCAGGCGCTGAAGATCCCGGCGGACGTCAAACAGGGCATCGAGAGCGACGTCAACGAGAAAAAGCGCGAGCTGGCATAGCGCCGCTTGGCAAGCCGGGGGGAATCGTGTCACTCTTGCCGCAATCTATGTAAGCGGATGATTTAGCAATGATGACCCCACCGAAAGCGGAAAAACGGCCTTATCCCATCACTATCCACGGCGATACGCGCGTGGATGACTACTACTGGCTGCGCGACGATGAGCGCGCAGACCGTCAGGTGCTGGACTACCTGCAGGCGGAGAACGCCTACACCGATGCGATGTTGAAGCCGCAGCAGACGCTGCGCGAAGCCCTGTACGAAGAGATGGTGGCGCGCATCCCGCAGCAGGAACATTCGGTGCCTTACGTGCGCCACGGCTATCGCTATCAGACGCGCTACGAGCCGGGCAACGAATACGCGATTTATGTGCGCCAGCCGCAGGCCGAGAGCGAGCAGTGGGATGTGCTTATCGACGGCAACCAACGCGCCGAGAACCACGAGTTTTACACCCTGGGCGGGCTGGACGTCAGCCCCGACAATCAGCGTCTGGGGGTGGCGGAGGATTTCCTGTCGCGCCGCCAGTATGACATTCGTTTCAAGAATCTGGCCGACGGCAGCTGGGCCGACGAAGTGCTGGAAAACACCTCAGGCAGCTTCGAGTGGGCCAACGATTCCTCGACGGTGTACTACGTGCGCAAGCACGCCAAGACGCTGTTGCCGTATCAGGTTTATCGCCACGTAGTCGGCAGCGATCCGCAGCAGGACGAGCTGATTTACGAAGAGCAGGACGACACCTTCTACGTCGGGCTGGAGAAGACCACCTCCGAGCGCTTTATCCTGATCCATCTGAGCAGCACCACCACCTCTGAGATCCTGCTGCTGGACGCCGATCGCGCGGACGCCAAGCCGCAGCTGTTCGTGCCGCGCCGCAAGGATCACGAGTACGCCATCGATCACTATCACCAGCATTTCTACATCCGCTCCAACAAGGACGGCAAGAACTTCGGCCTGTACCAAAGCGAACAGGCGGACGAAGCGCAGTGGCAGACGCTGATCGCCCCCCGCGCCGACGTGATGCTGGAGGGCTTCAGCCTGTTCCGCGACTGGCTGGTGGTGGAGGAGCGCAGCGCCGGCCTGACGCTGCTGCGCCAGATCCACTGGCAAAGCGGCGAAGAGAAGCGCATCGCCTTCGACGATCCGACTTACACCACCTGGCTGGCGTATAACCCGGATCCAGAAACCGCGCTGCTGCGCTACGGCTATTCGTCGATGACCACCCCGACCACGCTGTACGAGCTGAACATGGACAGCGGCGAGCGGACGATGCTCAAACAGCAGGAAGTGAAGAATTTCACGCCGGAAAACTACCGCAGCGAGCGGGTGTGGGTGAAGGCGCGCGACGGCGTCGAGGTGCCGGTTTCGCTGGTGTATCGCCAGGACAGCTTCCAGCGCGGCGCCAACCCGCTGATGGTGTATGGCTACGGCTCTTACGGCAGCAGCATGGATCCAGCGTTCAGCGCCAGCCGCCTGAGCCTGCTGGATCGCGGTGTCGTGTTCGCGCTGGCGCACATTCGCGGCGGCGGCGAGCTGGGGCAACTGTGGTATGAAGACGGCAAGCTGTTCAACAAGCAGAACACCTTCAACGACTTTATCGACGTGACCGAAACGCTGGTCGCCCAAGGGTACGGCGACGGCAAGCGAGTGTTCGCGATGGGCGGCAGCGCGGGCGGCCTGCTGATGGGCGCGGTGATCAACCAGGCGCCGCAGCTGTTCCACGGCGTGGTGGCGCAGGTGCCGTTCGTCGACGTGGTGACCACCATGCTGGATGAGTCCATTCCGCTGACCACCGGCGAATACGACGAGTGGGGCAACCCGAACGAGCAGGCCTATTACGACTACATCAAGCAGTACAGCCCGTACGATCAGGTGAAAGCGCAGGAGTATCCGCATCTGCTGGTGACCACCGGCCTGCACGATTCGCAGGTGCAGTATTGGGAGCCGGCCAAGTGGGTGGCCAAGCTGCGCGAGCTGAAAACCGACGATCGACAACTGCTGCTGTATACCGACATGGATGCCGGCCACGGCGGCAAATCCGGCCGCTTCAAGGCCTATGAGGATATTGCGTTGGAGTACGCCTTCATTCTGGCGCTGGCGGAATAACGGCGTGCGGCGGGCGGCCTGCGCCGCCCGCTGTGTTAGCCAATCAGATAGTATCTCAGCGTGTGTTTCATGTCCGGGCTCAGATCGTCGATGGATTTCAGCATCCAGCGCAGATAGCCGGGGTCTTCCTGGGCGATGCGGTCGATCTCCTGCCCGCGATACTTGCCGAACTTGAACTTCTTCAGCAGCACCGGCTGTTCGGTGATCTGCACCATTTGCTCCGGCGTCCAGCCCGAATCCTTGATGATGCGTTGCAGCAGCGCGGCGGTGACGTAGCAGTCATACAGCGCGCGGTGCGGGTACAGCGTGGCGTCCGCCGGTAGCTGCACATCCAGGTTCAGCGCATAGCGCAGATACTGATTGCCGTACTTGATGTCCGGATACAGCGTGCGCGCCAGCTTGAGGGTACAGATCCAGGCGCCGTTCATCTCCGGCAGCACACCGCGATCGAAAGCGGCGTTGTGCGCCACGTAGTAGGGGCTGCCCTGATAGCGGCCGATCGCCACCGCGATGCGCGGTTTACCTTCCACCATTTGTTCGGTGATGTGATGAATCGCCATCGCGTCGAGGCTGATGGGGCGATCCGGGCTGACCAGATCGCTCATCGGGTTGGCCAATTGACCGTCGAGCAGATCGAGGGAGGCCACTTCCACCACGCCGCCGTCCAGCCCGCAGGTCTCGGTATCTATTACGCGTAACGTCATGTTTTCCTCCGCGTTGCCGTCAACCCTCAGCTTAACCGGCACAGGCGGCCGTGCCAACCGTCGCGGGTCTTGCCGGCGATGACAAGACCAGGGGCGTCATCCGGTGCGGCAATCAAAAGCGCTCCCGTTTCATCCCAGATGGCGCTGCGGCCTGCCGGGATCCAGCCTCCGGTCAGCGCCGCATGGTTGGCCATCAGCGTGACCATGCCATAACGACGGGCATAGCCTGCCAGCGCGTCGCTGTCTTTCGCGTAACCGGCTTCAGATACCAGCACGCCGGCGGCATAAATCTGCGCACCCGCCAGCGCGGCGGCGCTTGCGTGGCCGGGTTGCGAGGTGTCGGCGCAGATAGCCAGCGCGATGCGTTGCCGATGTATTTCCAGCAGCGTGCCGCCATTACCGGGCAAGAACCGTTGTTGTTCCGCGCCGTGCAGATGTTGCTTGGTATAGGCGGCCACCGCGCCGTTGGGGTGAAAGATCAAGGCGGCGATATGCAGCGCCTGGCCGCTGCGCAAGGGCGCGCCGACGATGATCGTCATCTGATGCGATTGCGCCGCCGCAGCGAGCGGTTGCAGACGCGGATCGTCCAGCGTCAGTGCCAGTTCGGCGGCATCGGTCAGCTCATAGCCGCTTAGCGACAGTTCGGGAAAAACCAGCAGTTGCACCTGCTGTTCGGCTGCCTGCGCGACAAATTCAAGGTGACGTTCAAGGTTGCAGGCGATATTGGCCGCAGCGGCGGGGTATTGGGCTGCGGCGAGGGTAAAGCACGGCATTGGCCATCTCTCCAGTGAGGCAATAAAAAACCCGCCTTGGCGGGTTTAATGACGGATGGAAGGACGTTTACTCACCAGACGGATGCGCTTTTTTAGCGCGTTTCTCCGCACGTTTCTCTGCTGGGGTTTTCAACGGCTTCTTCTTCGCATTTTTTTTGCTATCCATTCCCTTACTCATGATGGCCTCTCGTTACCTATGATTGGGTGGCTTGCTCAGCCATTAACCGCCTAAAGCCGACAGGATGCAAGCGACAAAGTGCAAGTAGTATGTAACTGGCTGTTTGCACGTGAAATTTTGTTTTTGGATGACCGGGTGCTTAAAATAATCATTATGTTATAATATTACACTTTTAGGGTTCGGAGAACGCAATGACAGTGATGACATTACCGGATGCGCAGCAACTGCTGGCCATGCCGGATTCTGATTACATGAACTCGGTTCAACGGGCTTTTTTCCGCCAGCTGCTGCAGGATGAGCGGCAAAAACTGCTGCTGCACATCGATGAGCTGAAGAAGGCGATCGACAGCGGCGAAGCGACGGGCGATGAAGCCGACAAGGCGGCGCGCGAAGAAGAACTGCGCCTGTTGTTCCGCCAGTTGGATCGCGAAAGCCGCCTGCTGCCGAAAATCGATGCGGCGCTGGCGCGGTTGCAGAACGGCGAATACGGCTACTGCCGGGAAACCGGCGAACCCATCGGCTTGGCACGCCTGCTGCTGCGCCCGACGGCGGAACTGAGCATCGAGGCGAAAACCGCACAGGAGATGCGCGAGCCGCATATGCGTAAAGGCGTGTAGGCGTAACAAGACGTGAACTGATCGGGCCTGTGGGCATTTTGCAGGCGGGTCGTTGCGATTTTGAGCAAACGCGCGCCGAGTTCCCGGCGCGCGTTCGAGTTTTCAGGTTTTACCGTTGACCTGCCGGGCGGCTTCCGCTTTGATGAAAGCATGACTCACAGAGAGACGGAAAGCGCCATGGAACAATTACGAGGTTTGTACCCGCCGTTAGCGGCATACGACAGCGGTTGGCTGGACACTGGGGATGGCCACCGGATCTACTGGGAGCTGAGCGGCAACCCGAACGGTAAACCGGCGGTCTTCATTCATGGCGGGCCGGGCGGCGGCATCTCTGCGCATCATCGCCAGCTGTTCGATCCCGAGCGCTACAAGGTATTGCTGTTCGACCAGCGCGGCTGTGGCCGCTCCCGTCCGCACGCCAGTCTGGACAACAACACCACCTGGCATTTGGTGGCCGATATCGAGCGGCTGCGCGAAATGGCCGGCGTCGAGCAGTGGCTGGTGTTCGGCGGCTCCTGGGGATCTACGTTGGCGCTCGCCTATGCGCAGACCCACCCGGAGCGCGTCAGTGAAATGGTGCTGCGCGGTATCTTTACCCTGCGCAAGCAGGAGCTGCATTGGTATTACCAGGACGGCGCTTCGCGCTTCTTCCCGGACAAGTGGGAGCGCGTGCTGTCCATTCTGTCGGATGACGAGCGCAAAGACGTGATTGCCGCCTATCGGCAGCGGCTGACTTCAGCCGATCCGCAGGTGCAGCTCGAAGCGGCCAAACTGTGGAGCGTGTGGGAAGGGGAAACGGTGACGCTGTTGCCAAGCCGTGAATCCGCTTCGTTCGGCGAGGATGATTTCGCGCTGGCGTTCGCCCGCATTGAAAACCACTACTTTACGCATTTGGGGTTCCTGGAGAGCGATGACCAACTGCTGCGCAACGTGCCGCTGATCCGCCATATCCCGGCGGTGATCGTCCACGGCCGCTATGACATGGCCTGCCAGGTGCAGAACGCCTGGGATCTGGCCAAGGCCTGGCCGGAGGCGGAGCTGCATATCGTGGAAGGGGCGGGGCATTCGTTTGATGAACCGGGCATTTTGCACCAGCTGATGATCGCCACCGACCGGTTCGCCGGCAAGTGACACGAAAACCCGCCGTAACGGCGGGTTTTGTTATTTGGCCTTCGGTTCGTAAGGCAGACGCGAAAACTTGTGGGATTCCGCGCGGTAGTGCGCCACGCGCTCGCGAAAATAGTCGCGCAGCGGCTCCGGCTGCTCGCGCTCCAGCACTTCCGGGATCACCGGCATGTTGTAACGCTCTTTGTACGCCACGCCTGAGGCGGCGAGATCCACATTCACCCTGTCCATTTCTTCTTTGGACAACTCGGCCAGATTGTAACCCACCTTATGCTCCTTACTTTGCCGCATTGAATCTGCGCAGAAGGTAATCCACCCGGCGGCGCTTGGCAAGCCCGTTGCGCCGCGGCGGTGGGCGATATTTATCCAAGAGTAATGCAATCTATTTATTCTTTTAAATAAGAATGATTCGCTTTTTGATTAAAATAAAAGATCTAAATAATTCTCATGTTAATTCTCAATGTATTGGTGATATTTTAATTTATTGATATTTATGATTTTTGTAATTAATATGATTTGAATGTAAATAAGGTGTTTTTATTTTTACGGCGACAGGGCATAATGCGCGGAAATTAAATTCATGACCTGCAAAATAAAAGGAATGATTATGCTGACGCAAGAAATGACTCAAAAGCTGAATGAGCAACTGAATCTGGAGTTCTACTCCGCCAACCTGTATCTGCAGATGAGCGCATGGTGCAGCGACAAAGGCTTTGAAGGCGCCGCCGCATTTCTTAAAGAGCACTCTCAGGAAGAGATGCAGCATATGCAACGTCTGTTCGACTACCTGAGCGACACCGGCTCTCTGCCGCTGCTGGGCACCATCGCGGCCCCGCCGGTGGCGTTTGAGTCGCTGGCGGACGTGTTCGAACAGACCTACGAACACGAGAAGCTGATCACCCGTCAGATCAACGAGCTGGCGCACGCGGCAATGTCCTCTCACGATTACTCCACCTTCAACTTCCTGCAATGGTACGTGGCGGAGCAGCACGAAGAAGAGAAACTGTTCAAATCCGTGCTGGATAAGCTGGCGCTGGTGGGCACCAGCGGCAAAGGCCTGTTCTTCATCGACAAAGACCTGAAGAAAATGGGCGCGATGGGCCAGGGCGGCAACGGCCAGGCCTGATCCCTGACTGAACATTGAAAAACCGCGCGCGGGGCAAACCCGACGCGTGGTTTTTTTTACCCTGCGTTTATCGCGGTTATGCGGCGATACGTGCTGCCGGATCGCAAAATGCCAGTGATGCGCTCGACTTGCTGAGGCGTGCTCGTTATGATTTACCGCGATACGCTACAGGGATGGTAGAGTCAAAACAGCGGGTTAGCCGATACAACCCGTTTTTCTGTTTACCCGTGGCGCAATCATTTGCGGTGGGTTGGGGCCGCTGATACCTCGTCTTGGCTGTGGCCTTAACCCTTATGACCCTCTTTATATTGTTAAGGGATACCACTGTGATCGGTAAAATTCGTTCCTCCTGTCGCCTGCTTTCCACCGTTTTCGTCCTGTTCGTTGGCCTGTCTTCACAGCAAGCCTTGGCGCACGCTCACCTGAAAGTGGAAACGCCGAAGGCCGACGCCAGCGTCAGCCCGGCGCCGAAGGCGCTGACTCTCAGCTTCTCCGAAGGCATCGAGCCGAACTTCAGCGGCGTGAAAATCACCGGCCCGGATAACGCCGTGGTGAAAACCGGCAAGCTGCAGCTCGATCCGAACAACAACACCCAGGTCAACGTGCCGATCGAAGGCGAGCTGAGCGCGGGCAAATACAACGTCAGCTGGCATGTGGTGTCGGTCGACGGGCATAAAACCAAAGGCCAGTACAGCTTCACCGTAAACTGATCGTGAGTTTGGCGACCCTGTTCGTTCTGTGTCGCTTGGTGCACTTTGCGGCGGTGATGCTGATGTTTGGCATCAGTCTGTTCACCGCCTTATTGGCACCGCAGCGCCTTTCCCCGATCCTCTCCCGCGATGTGCGTCCGCTGCTGCTTGCCGGCACCTGGATTGCCGGGCTTTCCGCCGTGGCGCTGCTGGCCATTCAGGCCGGGCAGATGGGTGACGGTTGGCAAGACGCCTGGCGGCTGGAGGTTTGGTGGGCGGTGCTCGGCACCACCTTCGGCGAAGTGTGGCGCTGGCATCTGGGCCTGTCGCTGCTGGCGATCCTGAGCCTGCTGCTACCGGAACGGCCGCGCGCGCAGGCGTTGGCGCTGTGCTCAGCGCTGCTGCTGGTGAGCCTGGCGTTCATCGGCCACGCGGCGATGCACGAAGGCGCGCTGGGCGCGCTGCACCGCGCCAACCATGCGGCGCACCTGCTGGCCGCCGGTTACTGGTTCGGCAGCCTGGCGCCGCTGCTGGTTTGCCTGCGCTACCTGCAGCCGCCGCAATGGCGCAGCGATGCCATCACCACGCTAATCCGTTTCTCGCGCTGGGGGCACCTGGCGGTGGCGGCGGTGATCGTCACCGGCATCGTCAACAGCCTGATCATACTCGGCGGTTGGCCGCTTAATCTCAGCTCGCCTTATCAGCGCCTGCTGCTGATCAAAACCGCGCTGGTGGCGCTGATGGTGATGGTGGCGCTGGCCAATCGCTACGCCATCGTACCGGCAATAAGCCGCGTACCGGCGCTGGCGCAGCGCGGGGTGGTGCTGGCCTGCTGGCTCGAAGTCGGGCTGGGCATAGCGGTGCTGCTGCTGGTCAGTTTATTTGCAACCTATGCGCCGGTTTGACATTTCAGCTTGCCGCAGGCCGGCAAGCTGCGGGAAAATCGACGCGAATAGCAACCTTAAGGCCATCACATGAAATCGGTATTACTCGGCATTACGCTGCTGGCAACCGCGACCGGCGCGCTGGCGGCAGACAAACTGGTTAACATCACCAAACTGGAGTACGGCAAACAGTGGGCGTTCACCAAGGAAGAGGTGACGCTGCAGTGCCGCAGCGGCGGCGCGCTGTTCGTGCTGAATAACAGCACCCTGATGCAATACCCGCTCAACGACGCGGCGGAGCAGCAGGTGAAGAAGGGCCATCAGCGCGCGCAACCGCTGGACGTGATCCTGCTGGACGATCCCGCTGAACCGGGGAAAAAAATGAGCATGGCGCCGTTTATCGAACGCGCCGAGAAGCTGTGCGCTGACTAACCGCTTGTTTGCCAACGCCTTGCCCAGCGCGCGCAGATTGATGCGCATTTGCCGCATAGTTATTTCGTCACGGAACTATCACGCGGCCGCCGGGCGGCTGGCAAAACTGGCGCGGTAGGCTACTCTTAAAGTGCACGGCTGAACAAGCCCTGCATTAAATGCCAACTTTTAGCGCACGGCTCTCTCCCAAGAGCCATTTCCCTAGACCGAATATAGGAATCGTATTCGGTCTTTTTTTGTGTGATTGATTTATAAGTAAATTTCACCTAAGATGCCAGCAACAATCCCCGTTTCTCTTTTCGCGTCACAGCCATCAGCCCGAGCTCCCGTCTCACCCCCCAACCGCACCTATCGCTAATTTGGCCGCACCAAAAGTCATTACGTCATCTATGGCGCTGATAAGCTTCTGCCATTGCTCCCATCAACGGTTTAACGAGAGTGTCATTATGGGAAATATCCCGGCATCAGGCGCTATAAAAGGTAACCCGCAGTGAACGAGCAACTGAGTCAATTAAAGATGATGTTGCCCGGCTATCTCGAGGCGTGGCGTGAGGGGGCCTTACCCTCTGACTGGGAGCAGGTGGCTAATCCTGAAGTGATCGCCGCCCTGTTGGCGGAGTGGGAGGCGCTCAGCGAGTTGGCGTCTCGGTTCGACACCGCCACTGAAACACGCGCCGACGCCACCGCGTTTTGGCATGCGCGCGCCGAGCTGATGGCGCAGCGCAATCGTGATCTTATGGCCCAACTGGCGACGCCAATCCGTTTGCCCGGCGCACGGGTGGCCTTTTTTGGCTATGTGAAAACGGCCGTGATGGACGCCAGGCAGGTTAAGGCGGCGATTCGCGATGCCGGTTTTATCGTTGCGGGCGGCGCTCCCAATAAGAACACGGCTTAACGCGGTTTCTTCTCAAATTTCTCGGCAAAAAAGAACCGCAGCAATTTATGGGTCCACAGCAGGATGGCGCCGACCACCACCAGCGAGACGACGAAATGCGACAGATTTTTAGGCGCGGCGTAGCCGTGGGTAAAGGAGACCCCCGCGCCGCTGAGCAGCAGGGTGGCGATCCAGAAGCCGAGCAGCAGGCATAAGGTACGAAACAGTTTAAACATGGTTATCACCAAAAATACGGAAAGCACCGACCGAACGGAGAGGCTCAGCCGGGGCTTTGATTAATTAAAACCGCTTAGCGCGAACAGGTATTGCCGCCTTTATTGCTATTGCAGTTGCTGCCGCTGTTTTTGTTGCCGCCTTTCCCCATACCGACGTTGCCGCCGCCTTTGCTGCCTTCCTTGAAGCAGCCGCCGTTGAGCGCGCCCACCGCCAGGCCGCCAAGGCCGCCCAGAGAACCGGTGATCACGCCGTTAACGCAATCCGGCGAGGTGTGCTTGCCGTAGAATCCCTGATTGGATGACCCGCCCCCGTTCTTGTTGCCGCCGTTGTTGTTGACGCGGCCATTGCTGCCGCGGTTGTCGGCAAAGTTACCGGCGCCGGCGATCAGGTGAAAGTGTTTGGCATCGATCTCTTGCATAAAATTCCCTCTTTATCGATTCAGTTAAATTCAGTAAAGCTTGCGCAAGCCAGCTGTTTTTAACAGAAAAAATAGCGGGGGTAATTACCGGTTCGGATAAGAACAGGGGGTTTATTTTGCGATATTTTCCAGACTGATAGAGCACCGAGGAATGATATTCTGGGGGTGTGGATCCGTATCGCTATCCGTTCTCTTGAGCCGGTTAATTTGTTAGCATGGCGCCCCTGGATGACTATTGGTGCAGTACATTGAAAATTAAAGCGTTGTTATTTGTTGCGTTGGCCGCGCTGGCCGGCTGCAGCCAGGAGGGAACCTCGATGAATCAGCCCGCAAACGAGAAAGGCGGCCAAACGGAAGTGTTGTTGGTCAACAGCGCGCTGGTGGACTGCGTGGGCGTCGGCCCGATGAAGTGCATGCAGGTGCGCCGCTCCGCGCAGCAGCCGTGGGAGTTGTTCTATACCGGCATCGAGGGTTTCACCTTCGAACCAGGCTATCAGTATCGGCTGAAAGTGCGCGTCACCCCGGTGGAGAACGTACCGGCCGACGCCTCATCGCTGCGTTACACGCTGATCGAGCAGTTGGAAAAGAACAAGGCGTAATGGATCTACCTTGTCACCACCAAATGGCGTTTCATTTGGTGGTGACGACTTCAGGAAAGTTTGTCTTTTTTCTTTCTTCTGGAGGATTCGAAAGTGGCGAAGGCATGTGCAAGAGCAAACCCCAACGCACAGTAGCGTAGAGGCCAATTTTCTTTGGTCCATGTTTCAGAGTCAGCAATAAACATCGCGTTGCCGTTGGCAAAAAGGGTAAATTGCCAGCAAAGGATTAAAAAACATATCGTAACCAGAACGACATAACCCTTGGAACCCAGAGGCGGTCTGAAGCCGTATTTCACGGCCAGACAGGCCGCGGCAGCGAGAGTAGAAAGAATATAATATAAAGTTGGTTCCATCACTGTTCCTGGCTGCCTTTATAAATGGAATTAAGGGTTGAGACATCTGCGCCACCTTCAAGCATCAAGCTGGTTCTTCCCATGTTTCTCCAACCGCGAATATAGTCTGTATTGATGTAGCGAAATAATCGCCAGGCTTCTGGTTTCAGCGACAGTTTTAGTAAACCATAGCCTGATAACAGTAAGTCTACGCCACCTAACGCCATGTCTGCTGCTGAATGGGAATAGCCTAGCGTTGAAGCCGCAGAACGGTACATCATTCGGCCTGGACCAATAGTATTCTTGCCAAATAACAGCGTATAACCGTTTTCGTAGACATTATTGATGCCATTGATTAAAAGTAACGTTCCTGGAATGGCTCCGACGCCAGTCCAATCCAAGCCCACGCCGAGTAAAATTTGTGCTATTCCCGAGAGGAAGCCAACGCCGGCTAACACGTAGGTCACTACGGCGTCATGACTGACTTTCTTTCTCATTACGGCATAAGGTGTCACGGCGTCAGTTCGCAATAAGCGCTCTTGCTCAGAAAGCGATTGATATTCTTGCTTCATTTCTCTCATTGCAACATTCGCCGCTTCACCTACTTGTTGGCATTTTTGCAATTTATCATTCACAAAGCAGTGCATCTCATGTCTGAAGGCATTACCGACTGTCCGATCTTTTAAAAAGTCCCTATTAACGCGCTCTGAGAGTTCTAAAAGCATACGTCCTTGTTGACGAGCCATCGTTTGCGAGTAGGTATTTAAACGTTCCTTTAGTAACAGTGGATTATCCATTTTTCTTTGTTCCTCCCTGGATTTCGACCGAAAAACAGCCACACCATAACGCAACGCCAGAAGCATGATCAACTTTTGCTGATTTTAAGAGGGAAGGCTTGAACGCGCTGAGGGTGCGAAGCGTGGCGCGTGGAGGCATCACGATGCGGAGTTGGGCAACCCTGATCCCTCGACTAAACTGGTCTGTTCACTGCGCTTGTTTTCGCACTTTCTTAAGTATATCGAGAAAATCAGGTATATTGTCCTTCGGTTTTTAGCTACCAAGAAAAAATTACTATGATTATCAAACCTAAAATTCGTGGTTTTATCTGCACCACCGCTCACCCGGCAGGCTGTGAAGCCAACGTCCGTGAGCAAATCGCCTACGTTAAGTCGCGCGGCGAACTGAAAAACGGGCCTAAAAAGGTGCTGGTCATTGGTGCATCCACCGGTTACGGTCTGGCCTCGCGCATCAATGCCGCTTTCGGCAGCGGTGCGGCCACCATCGGCGTATTTTTCGAGAAGCCTGGCAGCGAAGGCAAAACCGGTTCCGCCGGTTGGTACAACTCCGCCGGTTTCGACAAGGCAGCTAAAGAAGAAGGCCTGTACGCGAAAAGCATCAACGGTGACGCATTTTCCAACGAGTGCCGTCAGACCGTTATCGATCTGATCAAGAAAGACCTGGGTCAGGTTGACCTGGTGGTTTACTCGCTGGCTTCGCCGGTGCGTAAGATGCCGGAAACCGGCGAAGTGGTGCGTTCCGCACTGAAGCCGATCGGCGAGCCGTACAAATCCGTCGCGCTGGACACCAACAAAGACGTGCTGGTTGAGGCCGTGGTCGAGCCGGCCAACGAGCAAGAAATCGCCGACACCGTGAAGGTGATGGGCGGCCAGGACTGGCAGCTGTGGATGGACGCGCTGGACGAAGCGGGCGTGCTGGCGGATAACGCGCAGTCTGTCGCTTACTCCTACATTGGTACCGATCTGACCTGGCCAATCTATTGGCACGGTACGCTGGGCAAGGCGAAAGAAGATCTGGATCGCGCGGCGCACGCCATCAACCAGAAGCTGCAGGCCAAAGGCGGCGCGGCTTACGTTGCGGTGCTCAAGTCGGTGGTGACGCAGGCTTCTTCCGCCATTCCGGTGATGCCGCTGTATATCTCCATCGTGTTCAAGATCATGAAGGAGCAGGGCATTCACGAAGGCTGCATCGAGCAGATCCAGCGTCTGTTCGCCACCAAGCTGTACAGCGGTGCGGCGCCGGATACCGACGAGAAACACCGTCTGCGCCTGGATGACTGGGAACTGCGTGACGAAGTGCAGGAAACCTGCCGTGAAATCTGGAAGCAGCTGAACGACAGCAACATCAACGAACTGACCGATTACCAGGGCTACAAGGCGGAATTCCTGCGCCTGTTCGGCTTCGGTCTGCAGGGCGTTGATTACGATGCTGATCTGAGCGGCGAAGCCAACTTCGATGTGATCGAACTGGTCTAAGCGCGTCGAGCGGTCAAACAAGGTCGGGTTAGCCCGGCCTTTTTTATTGTCCGCGCGTTGGCGACCACCGCCTGACTCATCAGTCCACTTGATCATTGACAGCAATAAATTATCGTTTTACGATAATTTATTGCTGTTGATTAAGGGATAGAAAATTATGGGCGCTGCGCCAAGGATCCATCTGCCGCTGTATGTGCGTTGTCTGTGTTTGCTCATTATGGCGATGCTGATCGTCAGCACCGGCGTTGAGATGTTCATCATCGTGCGGGACTGGCTGCAGGGCGTAGCCTATCGCGATATCGTCGCCTCTTACCGGGAATATTACCCGGAGCTGCTCGCCTACGCGATCCCGCAGCAACGCTGGGCGCTGTTCGCCACGCTGGTTATCGACATGCTCGGTTATTTGCCCTATTACAGCGCGCTGCTGTGCGGCGCCGGGCTGTTTTATCAATTCTTCCGCGGCAACGTGTGGCATCGCAACAATATGGTGCTGTTGCAGATCATTGGCATCTTGCTGATCGTCGATGTGTTGTTCCCGTCGTTAGCCGGTCTGCTGCAGGTGATGGTATTGACCGCCGATGAAAAAATGCTGTTTATCCTTTATTATGGCGTCAATAGCGAGTCGGTGCGCTCGCTGATCGTAGGCTGCGCAATCCTGGTATTTAGCCGGGTATTTCTGGAAGCGTTGCGGCTGAATGAAGAACAGCTTTCTTTCGTGTGAGAATAGAGTGGCAATAATCGTAAGTCTTGATGTCATGTTGGCCAAAAGGAAGATGCGTTCAAAGGAGCTGGCGGAGCAGGTGGGGATCACCGAGCAAAACCTGTCTCTGTTGAAAAACGGCAAGGTCAAGGGAGTCAGGCTGGAAACGCTGGACAAGATCTGCCGCATTCTCGACTGCCAGCCTGGCGATCTGCTGGCCTGGCAGCCGGACGGCGAAGAGTAAGATCCCAGCGCACTCGGAAGTGCGCTGAGCCTGCTGGCCCATTTCTGCGATTAGCGTTGTCTTATTGAACGATATTTGTTTGATTCAGGTTAATTAAAATAACGGGTGATTAACACTTGCTTATTCTTTTTGTCGCAGGCGATTGCATGCGGCGAAAGTTATTAAACTAAATAAACTCGTTTTTCATTTACCGTCACTACCAATAGCGTTATTTTAAGGGAAATAGTATGACATGGCGTAATTCTCTTCTGGCATTGTGTCTTGTATTAAACGGATGCAGTGCCATTCACCCCACTGTTTCATCCTCATCCTCCTCCACTCACTGGGGGAATTGGGGGACACCGCAGCCCGCAACGCGAGAACAGAAACAGCGCATTATCGCCGGCGAATCCGCCGCTGCCGTACTGAATGAAGGCCGGGTCGGTATCGGCGGTACGCTGGACTGGTCGAAAATAGGGGGGCGCTAACCGCCGCTCTTTATTCGGCGGGGCGGCAGACGTTATCTCAAAGATATTGTGGAACGGTTTATTATTAATTCGCTACTCTGTTTTTTTGATGCGTTATTTATCTTTAAACGATGAATCTCTGCTTGTTGAATATATATCAACATACCCAGACATCCTTACAGGAGTTTTCAATGGCAAAGCGTATTGTCGCCATGTTGATAATGTCGTTGTTGAGTCTGCAAGCAAATGCGGCCCGTTACGATCGGCAATGCGAGGGAATTTCTCCCGTGCTGTTTCAGAAGAAATTGAAAGAGCTGGCGCATGGCCTGCGACAAGAGATGGCTGAGCCGACCCCGCCCACGGAGAATGAGGCCGAAACCTTGGCGCGTCTGGCGGAATGCGATGCCGAAAACGCGAAAGCGCCGGCGACGGGAGGGCAACATGCGCCCGATCCCGCGGAGCCTCAGGTGTCTTCACTCAACGGCTGTTGAACGGTTCTCTGCGTCGTTTTTCGCGGCGCGCCCCAGTCGGCTTATTCATGGAGCTTGTGTATTGAAACTACCTTCGTTAATCGCTGCGGCGCTGGCGCTGCTGGCCTCATTTTGCAGTCAGGCGTTCATCGATCGCCATTCCTCGCCCGGCGCCTCGACGGAAAGTCCCTCTGCGGCGGGGTGTCCGGCGCGGCTGGATGGCTTGTTGCAGCATATTTGGTTGGCTGAACAGATTCAGGCGGAGCGCATGCAGCTGGCGCTGCTGCGTGCGGAGCGGGAAGCGTTGGAAATCCGGTTGCAAACGCAGGAAGCGGCGAGACCTTCCGCACAGGGGCATCAGAGCGCCCGATCGGCCTGTGAACAGGGTGCCGATATCGTCCGTTGCCTGTCGCTGCGTCTGCGGCGGACGTCTCTGACGGGGCCGCATCGGCCGTTTGTCGGCGTTTATTGCCGCGCCTGGCTGAATGGCCGGCCGCTGAATTGCTAAAGATGAGAACAGGGATTTGTCAGGAGTTTATCGATGAAAAGGCTAGTGTTGGTCGGCGTGGCCCTATGTTGCGCCTGCTTTGCGCAGGCGCGGGTGGATTTGGAATACCACGCGGCGCCGCCGAAGGACAATAAAGTCCCCGAGGAGTACCAGAAAAAACGCAGCGCGCTGCGCCACAAGGTGTGGAATGTCGACAGCCTGACGCAGGCCAATGAGCAGGCGATTGCACGCGAACAGCAGCGCGAGGCCGCAGAAGCCGCCAAGCGGCAGCAGCGACACCTGGAGCAACAGCAGAAAAAGCAGCGCTGCCTGCGGATACACTCGAAAGATCCTCACCGCGAGGCGAGGTGTTACATGTACAACTTCTAGCTTTCAACGTCCGGGCGCTTGCAGCGCCCGGCGTCGTTTATGCCGGGCGGCAATGCTCTTTCAGCATGGCGATCGCGTCCGGCTTCAGCTGATATAGATAAACCGGGCGGCCCGTCGCGCCGTACAGAATGCGGGTGCCGAGAATGCCGCTTTCCGCCAGATAGATGAGGTACTTGCGGCAGGACACCCGCGAAATGCCGATGGCGTTGGCCAGGTTGTCGGTGGAGAATTCGCTGTCGTGCTGCTGTTCTATCCACTCGCAGACCGTGCTCAGGGTGATGCTGGTCAGGCCCTTCGGCAGCTTTTTGCTCTCCTGGCCGCCGGGCTGGCGGCGCAGCAGACTGTCGACGTCAGCCTGCGAAAACTCGCGCTGCGCCAGCAGCTGCGACTGTTGTCGATAGTGGCTGAGCGCCTCTTTGAAGCGGCTGAACTGGAACGGCTTGATCAGGTAATCCACCACGCCGTAGTGCAGCGCCTTTTGCACTGTGTTTACATCGCTGGCGGAAGAGATGATGATCACATCGGTCTTCTCGCCGAGCTCGCGCAGGCCGGGCAGCAGATCCAGCCCGTTCTCCTGCTGCATGTAGATATCCAGCAGCACCAGATCGATGCTGACGCTGGCGTCGGCCAGCAGGGCGCGCGCCTGGCCCAGGGTGGCGACCGTCGCCTGGCAGTGAAAACCGCCGATCTGGCTCAGGTAATATTTGTTCAGCTCCGCCACCATCGGGTCGTCGTCGACAATCAGTACGTTAATCATGGGTTTCGCTCTTGGCCTGATAGGGAAGGTGCACGAAAAATTGGGTCAGCTCGCCCGGTTCGGACTCGACATCGATGCCGCCGCCCAGTTTCTCCAGATGGCTGCGGATCAGCGCCAGGCCGATGCCGCGTCCCGTTCCCTTGGTGGAAAATCCGTGTTCAAAGATGTGCGCGGCGATCGCCGGATCGATGCCGGGGCCGTCGTCGCTGACGATACAGTGTAATTGATCGTCGTGGTGATGGAAGCTCAGGCCGATCTCGTGGCCTTCAACGCCGTCGATGGCGTCGATGGCGTTTTCGATCAGGTTACCGAGCACGCTGATCAGCACGTGCGTGGTTTCCGCGTCGTCGGTTTCCGGCAGCAGGCTGGTTTCCTCGATGGTCAGTTCGATGCCGGCTTCGTGGGCGCGGCTGATCTTGCCGATGAAGAAGCCCGCCACTTCCGGCGAGTGGATCTTGCGCAGCAGCGCGCCGATCTCTTCCTGGTAGTTGCTGGCGGTATTGATGATGTAGTTTTCCAACTGCTGATAAGCCTTCATGTGCAGCATGCCGAGTATCACGTGCAGCTTGTTCATAAATTCGTGCGACTGCACCCGCAGGGCATCGGCGTAGTGCGCCATGCCGCTCAGGCGCTGCAGCAGCCGGCTGACCTCGGTCTTGTCGCGGAAGGTGGCGATGGCGCCGGTCACCTGGCCGTTGACGATCACCGGCACGGTATTGGTCAGCAGTTCGCTGCCGTTGAAGCTGATCTGTCGATCGCGCAGCGGCTTGCCGCTGGCCAGCACTTCCGCCAGATGCAGCTGCGCCGGCCAATGCTTGCTGGCGGCGTCCAGCAGCAGGTTTTCCACCGGGCCGCTCTGGCGCAGCAGGCGCTTGGCCTCGTCGTTGACGATGGTGATGCGGGAATCATTATCGACCGCGATCACGCCTTCTTTAATCGACTGCAGCATGGCGTTGCGCTGCTCGAACAGGTTGGATATTTCGTAAGGCTCGAAACCCAGCATGATGCGTTTGAGCGCGGAGACCAGGAAAAAAGTGCCCAGGCTGCCGACCAGCGCGGCGAAGGCGATGGTCCAATAGATGATCCAGCGGCTTTCCGCCACCACCCGCAGCGCCGGGGCCAGCGTGCCGCGGTTGATGGCGCTGTTGACGTTGCCCTGCAGCGCCGGCGCCAGATCTTCGCCGATGAAATGTTTGCCGATCAGCCAGGGTTTGGGATGCGAATAGCGGATGCCCTGCATATCCACCACCACCACGAACAGCAGCTCGTTTTGATGGCGCACCTGCTCGGCGAAGCGCTGCACGGCGCCGCTTTGATCGCGTCGCTGCAGGCCGTCTATCACGGTGCTCGAGAGCGCCAGCGTGTTGGCGATAGCGATGGCTTTTTGCTGCAGCTGATCTTGCCCTTCGCGGCTCATCTGCACGAAAAACAGCGCGAACACCACCAGCAGCACCGAAGCGATGATGGCGGACACCATCAGCGTGATGGAGGTGCTCAGCTTGAGCGGCACCCGTTGTTTTGGCATGGCGGTTCTCCGAATGGCGATATCACGGCGTATTCTAGCGAGGAATGAGGCAAGCTGCAGTTACCGGCAGCAGGTTATAGCATGCTGCCGGGTCGCGAAGGGGTTATTTTAGTTACAAAAGCGGGTCACTGCTGGTGGTAGATCTCCAGCGCCTGTTGGCCGCTGGCGCCTTGATGGATGATCGCCATCAGGGCGCGCACCACCTGCGACGGATTGCTGTGTTGATAGACGTTGCGGCCATAGACCATGCCGGACGCGCCCTGGGCCATCAGCGCCGCGGATTTCTCCAGCACCGGGCCCAGCTCCCCCTTGCCGCCGCCGCGCACCAGCGTCGGGCAGCGCGCCGCTTCCACCACGCGGTGGAAATCTTCCACCCGTTCGGTCGGGTCGGCCTTGATGATGTCGGCGCCCAGTTCGCGCGCCAGCCGCACCAGCGGCACGATCTTTTCCACGTCGCCGAGCGACCCGTAGGCGGCGCCCTGGCCGGCCGGGGCCATCACCAGCGGTTCGATCATCAGCGGCATGGCGTAGCGATCGCAGGCGTGGCGCAGGCGGCCGATGTTCTCTACGCACTGGCGGAAAATGCCGGGTTCATCCGGGATCATATACAGGTTGACCACCACCGCGGCGGCGTCCATTTGCAGCGCGGCGAGGATCGGCGCTTCCGGGTTGTGCAACACCGCCCACATCTCACGGTGGCGTGCTGCGTTATAGGCGTTGCCGACGTCGGTGCGCATCACCAGCGCCGGCTTTTCGCGCTGCGGCGCGCGCTGCAGCAGCTCCGCCTGGCCGTAGTTGACCTGAATGGCGTCGGGGCGCGCGGCGATCAGGTTGCCCATCACCCGTTCGATATCTTCCAGACCGATTAAGAAATCCGGTTCGTTGGCGATGCCGTGATCGATCGCCACATCCAGGCACTTGCCGTTATTGAACAGGCGGTTCATCCGCACCTTACTGCTGAGCTGCATGTCAGGTCCTCCTGAGATAGGGATATGTCCATTATTGCCGAGTAAGGATGGTCGGGAAACGCGGAAACCGCAAACTGCGCGCCCGCTCGCAGTTTTTGCCGACGCCCGGCGTGGCGCACGCGCGGGGCGCGTTACCCGATGGCTTTCACTGCATTTGTTAGATCCGTGTCATGTTTTTGTTAATAAGCCATTCCAAAACGCATGTTTCGCTTGTTTGGGTTAAAAAGTTTCAATAATCTCAATTATGAAATAAACATTTAAAAAAGCGGCGAAGACGCGGCTTGCTCTGCCAGGGGTTTATTTCAATTGATTGTTTTTAATCTGTTTTGAGATATCGATCACCATTTTGTTCACGGCCTTAATACGGGGATAACGCGGTAATTTCGCCGTATCAAAGGGATAACACCGACCGTAATGTTGTTTGAATGTAAAAAATATCTTTCATTAGCTGTCAATCAACAGACCACTTCATTCTAACGATTAAAGGGTAACGAACATGAAGCTGAAGAAACTGATCGCCGCCTCCGTACTGATGTGCATGCTGCCGGCCAGCGTGTTGGCGAAAGACATCAAGATCGGCGTTTCCATGGCTTACTTCGATGACAACTTCCTCACTATTCTGCGCCAGTCGATGCAAAACAAAATGAAAGCCGACGGCAACGTCAGCGGCCAGTTCGAAGACGCCAAGGGCGACATCGCGCAGCAAATTCAACAAATCGAAAACTTCGTCAGCCAGGGCGTCGACGCCATCATCCTCAACCCGGTGGATACCCAGGGCGTCAAGCCGATGATCAAATTGGCCGAGAACGCCAAGATCCCGCTGGTGTTCGTCAACCGCAAGCCGGAAGTGACGCTCCCGGCCGGCATGGCCTACGTCGGCTCCGATTCCAAGCTGGCCGGCAAACTGCAGATGGAAGCGTTAGCCAAGCTGATGAACGGCAAGGGCAACGTGATGATCCTGATGGGGGAATTGTCGAATGAATCGACCCGCGACCGCACCCGCGGCGTGGAAGAGGTGGCGGCCAACTATCCCGGCATCAAGATTGTCGATAAGCAAACCGCCAAGTGGACGCGTAAAGATGCGGTGGATATCACCACTGACTGGGTGTTGACCGGCCAGCAGATCGACGCCATCGCCTCCAACAACGATGAAATGGCCATCGGCGCCATCCTGGCGCTCAAGCAGGCTAAAAAGTCCGGCGTGCGGGTGGCCGGCGTGGATGGCACGCCCGATGCGCTGGAATTCATCAGAAAAGGCGATCTGGCGCTGAGCGTGTTCCAGGACGCCAAAGGCCAGGGCGAAGGCGCGGTGCAAACCGCCGTTCAGTTGGTGAAAGGCGAGAAGGTGGAGAGCAACGTGCTGATCCCTTATCAGTTGATCACCCAGGCCAATTACCAGCAATTCGCCGATAAAAACAAAAAATAAGCCTTGAAGCCTGCCGCAGGCGCTCCACCTGAGCGCCCGCCGCAGAAAACGTGGGTCAGTGCGGAGGTAAGCGGTATGTACCCTTATGTTCTTGAGGCCGAAGGCATCAGCAAGCAGTTCCCCGGCGTCAAAGCGCTGGATAAGGTCTCGATTAAAATCAAACCCGGCAGCGTGCATGCGCTGATGGGCGAAAACGGCGCGGGCAAGTCGACGCTGATGAAATGCCTGATCGGCATCTATCACCCGGATGAGGGCTCGATCAAAATCAAAGGCCGGCCGGTGACCTTCAGCGACACGCTGCAGGCGCTGCATTCGGGCATTTCCATGATTCACCAGGAGCTGAACCTGGTGCCCTACATGACGGTGGCGGAAAACATCTGGCTGGGGCGTGAGCCGGCGCGGCTGGGGTTCGTCAACCACGAACAGCTGAATGAACAAACCCGCGAGCTGCTGGCGCGGCTGAACATCAAACTGCGGCCGGAAACGCTGGTGGGCGAACTGAGCATCGCCAGCCAGCAGATGGTGGAGATCGCCAAGGCCGTATCCTACAACGCCGACGTGCTGATCATGGATGAGCCGACCTCGGCGCTGACCGAAGGTGAAGTGGTGCACCTGTTCGCCATCATTCGCGAGCTGCGCGAGCAGGGCAAGGGCATCATTTACATCAGCCACAAGATGGACGAAATCTTCGCCATCACCGACGAAGTGAGCATTTTCCGCGACGGCACCTTCATCGCCTGCGACAAAACCGAAAATCTGACCAAACAGTCGCTGATCACCATGATGGTGGGGCGTGAGCTGACGCAGATGTTCCCCAAATTCAACAACAACATCGGCGAGGAAGTGCTGCGGGTGGCCGGGTTGCGCCGCAGCGGCTGGTTCCACGACGTCTCGTTCAGCGTCAAACGCGGCGAGATCCTCGGCGTCGCCGGGCTGGTGGGCGCTGGACGCAGCGAAGTGATGGAAAGCCTGTTCGGCATGCACCCGGCGGACGGCGGCGAGATCTTTATCGAAGGCCAGGCGGTGAAGGTGGATTCCCCGGCGAAGGCGATCGAGAGCGGGCTGGCGTTTCTCACCGAAGATCGCAAGAAGTCCGGCCTGTTTCTGGTGCTGTCGGTGGTCGAAAACATGAGCATCGTCAACCTGTCGGAATACATCGGCAAGAACGGCTTCGTCAGCCATGTGCAGATGGCCAAAGACTGCATGGCGCAGATCAAGAAGCTCAACATCAAAACGCCGACCATGGATCAGATCATCAATAACCTCAGCGGCGGCAACCAGCAGAAGGTGCTGATCGCGCGCTGGCTGCTGGCGCAGCCGAAAATCCTGATACTCGACGAACCGACGCGCGGCATCGACGTGGGAGCCAAAGCGGAAATCTACCGCCTGATCAGCGAGCTGGCCAACCGCGGCGTCGCCATCATTCTGGTGTCTTCCGAGCTGCCGGAGATCCTCGGCATGAGCGATCGGGTGATGGTGATGCACGGTGGCCGCATCACCGGCATTTTGGACAAAGACGACGCGGACCAGGAAAAGATCCTGGCGCTGGCCTCAGAATAACGAAGGGTGAACATCATGAGTAACGTAAAGATTGAGAAGCCGCTCTCCGCCGATTCAACGGGCAAGGGATCGCTGTTCTCCGGGCTGAGCGGCAAAATGCCGAAAGACACCGGTATTTTCATCGTGATGCTCGGCATTGCGCTGATCTTCGAAATCCTTGGCTGGTACATGCGCGATCAGTCGTTCCTGCTTAACCCGAACCGCCTGCTGCTGATCGTGCTGCAGGTGGCGATCATCGGCATCATCGCGGTGGGCGTCACCCAGGTCATCATCACCACCGGCATCGATCTCTCATCCGGTTCGCTGATTGCGTTGACCGCGGTGGTGGCGGCCAGCCTGGCGCAGACCTCGGACAGCATTTCGCCGATGTATCCGGGGCTGCTCGATCTGCCGGCGGCGATCCCGATCGGTGCGGGGATCGGGGTTGGCATCGTCTGCGGCTTTATCAACGGCTTCCTGATCACCCGCACCGGCATTCCGCCGTTCATCGCCACGCTGGGGATGATGGTATCGGCGCGCGGTCTGGCGCAGTACTACACCAAGGGCAACCCGGTCAGCTTCCTGTCGGATGGCTTCACGGCGATCGGCCAGGGCGCAATGCCGGTGATCATCTTCCTGGTGATCGCGGTGATCTTCCACATCGCGCTGAAGCACACCCGTTATGGCAAATACATCTACGCCATCGGCGGCAACATGACCTCGGCGCGGGTTTCCGGCATCAACGTCAATAAGTACCTGGTGACGGTTTACACCATCGCCGGCGGGTTGGCGGGGCTGGCGGGCGTGGTGCTGGCGGCGCGCGTCAGCAGCGGCCAGTCGAGCATGGGCATGTCCTATGAGCTGGACGCCATCGCCGCGGCGGTGATCGGCGGCAGCAGCCTGATGGGCGGCGTCGGGCGCATTACCGGCACGCTGATCGGCGCGGTGATCCTCGGCCTTATCAAAAGCGGCTTCACCTTTATCGGCGTCGATTCTTACATTCAGGACATCATCAAAGGCGTGATTATCGTCGCCGCCGTGTCGATCGACATGCGTCGCAACCGCAAAAAACACTGATTGCCGTGAATTGCCGCCGGCGCCAAGGTTGGCCGGCGGCGTTTTTTTACCCGGGGGGACACATCATGAACTTTCTGAAAGGGCTGTGGCTGGCGGCGGCGCTGTGCGCTTCCGCGCCGGCATGGGCGCAAACCATCGGCGTATCGATGGCCTATTTCGACCAGAACTTCCTCACCATTATCCGCCAGGCGATCGACAAGGAGGCCAAAGCGCGCGGCATTACCGTGCAGTTTGAGGACGCGCGCGGCGACGTCGGCCGCCAGACCGATCAGGTGCAGAGCTTTATCAGCGCCGGGGTGGACGCGATTATCGTCGATCCGGTCAACTCGGCCAGCACGCCGGTGATGACCAAAATGGTGCAGGCCGCCGGCGTGCCGCTGGTATACGTGAACCGCACGCCGGGCGACGCCAGGCTGCCGCAGGGGGTGGTGTTCGTCGGCTCCGACGAGCGGGAGTCCGGCACGCTGCAGATGGAAGAACTGGCGCGGCTGGCTAACTATCAGGGCAATGTGGCGGTGATGATCGGCAACCTGACCGACGCCGGCGCGCTGCAGCGCACCAAAGACGTGGAGCAGGTGGTGGCCAAATACCCGAAGATGAAGGTGGTGCAGAAACAGAGCGCCAACTATTCACGCAGTGAAGGTATGGACCTGATGATGAACTGGCTGACCAACGGCGAAACGATCGACATCGTCGCCGCCAACAATGACGAGATGGCGATCGGCGCGATCATGGCGCTGCAGCAGGCCGGCAAAGCGGACAAGAACGTGCTGATCGGCGGCATCGACGCCACGCCCGACGGCCTCAAGGCGCTGGCCTCCGGCAAGATGCAGGTCACGGTGTTCCAGGATGCGGTCGGCCAGGGCAAGGCGTCGGTCGATGTGGCGCAGCGCATGATCAACGGCGAAAAGCTTGAGCCGTATTACTGGATCCCGTTCGAGTTGGTGACGCCGGCCAATCAGGAGAAATACGCGGCCAAACCGTGAGTTCGCCGTCGGATCCGCGTTGCCGGGGCGCTGCTTGCAGCGCCTTTTTCATGGCTCCAATTGCATGTCCGCTTGCGGCCAGCGCGGCGCGGGATCTTGCCTCACACTGAGGCTCTTTTACGGTGTGAGGATAAGAGATGAACGCATTGAACGGTAAGGTGGCGGTGATTGGCGGCGCCAGTTCGGGGATCGGGCGGGCGGCGGCGCTGTTGTTCGCCCGGCAGGGGGCGACGCTGGTGCTGGGCGCCCGGCGCGAGCGGCTACTGGCTGAACTGGTGGGGGACATTCGGCGCGAGGGCGGCCGGGCGTTGGCGGTAGCCGGTGACGTGCGCGACGAAGCCTTCGCCGAACGGTTGACGGCGACGGCCGTCGATGAATTCGGCGGGCTGGATATCGCCTTCAACAACGCCGGCACGTTGGGGCCGCTGGGGCCGTCGCTGGCGCTCAGCGCGTCAGAATGGCGCGACGTGCTGGAAACCAACCTGTCCAGCGCTTACTACAGCGCCAAATATCAAATCCCCGCCATGCAGGCGCGCGGCGCGGGCTCGGTGATCTTCACCTCCACGTTCGTCGGCCACACCGCGGCGTTTCCCGGTACGGCGGCCTATGCGGCCAGCAAATCGGGGCTGATCGGCCTGACGCAGGCGCTGGCGGTGGAGTTTGGCGGACACGGCATTCGGGTGAACGCGCTGCTGCCGGGGGGCACCGACACGGCGATGGGGCGGCAGATGAGCAATACCCCGGAGGCGCTGGCGCAGGTGGCCCAGCTGCACGCGCTGAAGCGGTTGGCGATGCCGGAGGAGATCGCGCAGGCGGCGCTGTATTTGGCGTCTGACGCTTCCTCGTTCGTCACCGGCACCGCAATGCTGGTGGACGGCGGCGTTTCCATCCAGCGCGGCTGAGGCTGTCATCGCCCGTGGCCAGGCGCCACGGGCCCTACGCGCGGCGTTACCAGCCTTTGACGGCGTCGCCCTTGTAGATTTCGGCGGCGCTGGCCGCCACTTCATCGGTCTGATAGGCCTTGACCAGATCCTTCACTTTCTCGCTGTCTTTGTTGTCGATGCGGCTGGCGAAGATGTTGACGTAAGGCGAGTTTTTGTCCTCGACAAACAGCCCGTCCTTCGCCGGCGACAGACCGATCTGGCTGGAATAGTTGGTGTTGATGATCGCCAGCGTCACCTGCTGGTCGTCCAGCGCGCGCGGCAGCTGCGGCGCTTCAATCTCGACGATTTTCAGCTTTTTCGGGTTGCTGACGATGTCCAGCGCGGTCGGCAGCAGGCCGACGCCGTCTTTCAGCGTAATCAGCCCCTGTTTTTGCAACAGCAGCAGCGAGCGGCCCAGGTTGGTCGGATCGTTCGGCACTGCCACCTGCGCGCCGTCCGGCAGTTGGCTGAGCGCGGTGATTTTCTTCGAATAGCCGGCGATCGGGTAGACGAAGGTGTTGCCTACTGCCGCCAGCTTGTAGCCGCGCTCCTGCATCTGTTTGTCCAGATACGGCTTGTGTTGGAAGGCGTTGACGTCCAGATCGCCGTTGTTCAGCGCTTCGTTCGGCAGCACGTAATCGTTGAAGGTCACCACCTCCACGTCCAGATCGTATTTCTGCTTGGCCACTTTCTGCACCACCGCCCACAGCGACTGATCGATGCCGGCGCTGATGCCGACCTTGATGTGGTGATCGTCCTGTGCGGTCGGGCCGCAGGCGGTCAGCAACAGCGTGCCGGCGGCGGCCAGCGCCAGCGTGAGGTTTTTCAGCGTAAATGTCATTTCCCCAGGGTCCTTGTCAACATTGCCTGCTAATTTAGGCGGGCAGAATAGTGGCAGTGACTGTAGGTAATCGCTGAGCTAAAACAAAATACTGATTCACTATGACTAATAGCGATTGGCTATGAGTAGCCGCCGCCCGGCGCGATGCGGATTGCTTTGACGGCGAATCGGCGGGCTTATTATGATAGCCGCTGGCCCGCGAGGGCAGACTGGGTACTGAAACGAAGGAAAAGACAATGCGATTGAACACTTGGAGCAAGGCGCTGCTGCCGCTGGTGGTGTTGGCCTGCGTCTCGGCGACTCAGGTTCGGGCGGCGGAGAGCGATACCGGGCCGATCCCTAAACAGCTGCTGGGCAACTGGCGCGTCAGCAAAATCGTGCCGACCCAAACCACTGGTTGCTGGGATCAGCAGCAGGCGCAGAGCCTGATCGGCGGCAAGATCAGCTATAAAGCGGATGCGTTCAGCTGGAACGGCACGGCGCTGAAAAGCGAGGGGGCTACCGTCAGCACCGTAGAGGCGCAGGAGTTTGTCGAGGACAACGCCGGCAGCAGTTCCTACATCGATTTCCCGATGCTGGGCATCAGCACGCCGTCGGTCGAGCGCGTGGCCATTCAGCATGCCGATATCGCCATCAAAGGCATCACCGATCAAGGCACCGAAGGGGTGCCCGGCGACAACGTGCTGGTGAAAGACGCCAACACGCTGATCCTGTCGTTGTGCAACGTCTGGTTTGAGGCGCAGCGCGAGAAGTAATTTCTGCCTTCAGCCCCGGCAACGGGGCTTTCCCACCGCATCACCTCCCGCCACGAGTGCCATTTCTGAACTAAAATTAACCATAACGATATGACCCCGGCGTGATATCGGAGCCTCGGCTCTACCGAGTCCATGACAGGAGGCGCTATGTGTTACCACCATATTGTCATCGCCACCGATCTGAGCGATGACGGCAAACGGCTGGTCGAAAAGGGGGCGCTGCTGGCGGAAGCGCTGAAGGCCAAACTCTCGCTGATCTATGTGGACGTTCACTACGACACCTACCACGCGGCGATCGGCTTTTCGGAGCGCAGCGACGACGGCGTGCCGTTCGAAGAGAAGATCCGCAAAGAGCTGGAACCCACCACGCAAAACGTCAATTACCCGATCGCGGAAGTGATTATCGGGCGCGGCGGCTTCGTTGACGAACTGCGCACGGCGATCGTGTATAAAGACATCGATCTGCTGGTGTTCGGCCATCACCACGATCTGTGGAGCAATCTGTTTTCTTCCACCCGCAACGCCATCAACCAGTTGAATATCGACGTGCTGGTGATCCCGATCCGTTCATAAGCGCGATTATGCCTCGTCCATTCACTCCGCGCTGCGGCGCGGAGTTTCTTTTGCAGCAAAAAATGCCTTGCTCGGTTGCATAATACATAAGTGAATACTAATGTGTTTGTATGAACGAAAATGACATCTTCAAGGCGTTGGCCGATCCGACCCGCCGCTGCATCTTCGACAAACTCGCCGCCGGCAGCATGAACGCCAGCGCGCTGCGCGAAGGGCTGACCATCAGCCAGTCGGCGATGTCGCAACACCTGGCGGTGCTGCGCAATGCCGGACTGGTGCGCGAGGCGAAACAGGGGCGCTTCGTCAATTACCAGGTCGACCCGGAGGGGCTGGCGCAGATCGCGCAGTGGCTGGCGAAGTACCGTGCTTACTGGCCGGCACGCATCGACGCGCTGCAAACCTTGCTGAAGGACATGGATCAATGAACAAACAGGCCGAGCCGCCGCCGCATGAACGGCTGGTGTTGGAATATTCGCTTGATGCGCCGCCGGAAAAAGTGTGGCGAGCGCTCAGCGTGCCCGAATTGCGCGAGCAGTGGCTGCCGACGGGAGATCTGGCGCAGGCAGAACCGTTGGCCGCCACGCCGGGCGAAGCGGTGAGCTATCGCCTGCGCGACGACCAACCGCCGTTTCTCGAAAGCGTCGTCACCCTGCAGATCGTGCCGGACGCCGGCGGCGGCAGCCTGCTGCGGATTATCCACCAGCTCGACGCCGCCAACGATGGCCCGACGACGGTAATGCGCGCCGCCTGACGCGTTAAACACCTTTCTCTTTGTTGCCAACCCAGGAGTTCACCGATGCGTGAGAAGATGATGCTCGTCCCGATGGTGGTGGAGCAGACCAGCCGGGGAGAACGTTCCTTTGACATTTACTCGCGCCTGCTGCGCGATCGGATCGTGTTCCTCAACGGCGAAGTCAACGATGACGTGGCCGAAATGCTGTGCGCCCAGCTGCTGTTTCTGGAAGCGGAAAACCCGGAAAAACCGGTCCACCTGTACATCAACTCGCCGGGCGGGGCGATCACCAGCGGGCTGGCGATTTACGACACCATGCAGTATATCCGTGCCCCGGTGCATACGCTGTGCATGGGCACCGCGCGCTCGATGGGGTCGTTCCTGCTGATGGCCGGTGAGCCGGGGCACCGCATGGCGCTGCCCAACGCCAGTCTGCATGTGCACCAACCGCTGGGCGGCTTTCAGGGGCAGGCGTCCGACATTCTGATCCAGGCAGAGGAAATGAAACGCACCAAAGACCGGGTGATCCGGCTGTATGCCCAACATTGTGGCCTGAGCGAAGAGGAAGTGGAGCGGGTGTTGGATCGCGATCGCTTTATGACCGCCGACGAAGCGGCGGCCTGGGGATTGATCGATCGGGTATTGCGGGCGCGGTGAGTGTCGGCTCCGATAGCGGAATGAAGGGGGCAATATCACTCGATTATTGGTAGGTGAGCGCCGTTGAGGTGATCCAGCCACGCTGACCGGCACATTCGCCGGTAATGATGGAGATTTCTTTCCATTCCGCATTGCCGATGTCCATTGCAGCGCTTTTACCTGTCAATGCGACCTGTGTGCCGGCGATGAGCTGGCAAATATGTTTGGTGGGTTCCAACAAGTTACCCATATTGGGTTGAGCAATTAAAGGCATCGGCCGCTTCAGCACTAGCTGAGGCGCCTTTTCACCCGGTGTGTTAGTGATGGTGATATTTCCGCTATTACTACCAATCGTCGTATTCGCGCTGCCATTAACGAACTGACTGCGTGTTTCCGTTGAAGATGAAAAGGCAGAATAACCAGCGAAGAGGGTGCCGATAATTGTGGCTATGCCCGCGAGGATGGTGAGTTTATTTTGCAAGATATTTCTCCAGAGATATTTATTATATTGATGTTTGGTAAATATACCTTTCTCAATAAAATGGGTAAAGCGTAAATGAAACTATAATCCATCATATTTAAAAATGCATTTATGTTTAATTATTCACGTGGAATATAACTACAAATGCGTGTCATTCTAATTATTGTATTTGGTTGTTTCCTTATGTTAATAAACCAAGTTGGGAGAAATGTTTCATCTTTCTCACAATCATTCACGCGGGGATGTTTATTTTTTCTTTATTTAACAGTAAGGTTAGCCATTTTTTGTCTCGCTTTTGCACACTTCACGTTGCCTCTTTTTTTGAACCAGTAATGTCTTTTTTTCTTCATGGCTAATTGTTATGAATTTGTTATTGATCACAAATTAAGCAATTTCGTGTTGCCATTGCCTTGTCTATACAACTATATACTTAAGGGGAAAGTAATGTTCAATAATCATCTTAACTTTTCGTGGTTAACTTTTTCAGGTGTTTAATTTTACGACTTAATAATGTCTAAGCATTAATTCATTTTTAATTTGAATGAAATTGATGGGTTGAATGTCAATTTGCCGTATATCACGTGCCAATCGGGATTTTACGCTTCAAGGAGATAATCGAACATGAAACTTGGCGCATTTTTAATGCCGGCACATCCGCGTTATCGCTCGTTGCACGATGGGCATTACCACGATCTTGATACCTTGAGGTTTTTGGACAAAATCGGTTTTGATGAGGCTTGGATTGGCGAGCATTATACGATGCCGGCTGAACCGTGCCCTTCTCCAGATTTGCTCATCGCTCAAGCCATTTTGCAGACTGAGCGCATAAAATTGGCGCCGGGCGCCTTTATGCTGCCGTTTCATCATCCAGCCGAGTTGGCTCATCGCATTTGTTGGCTGGATCATATATCGAAGGGGCGATTAATGGTGGGAATTGGCGCCAGCGGTACCACGTTGGATCTCGACATGTTCGACATAGATCATAAGTCGGGTGTGCATCGGGAGATGACGGCAGAATCGATAGCGATCATGATGCGATTTTGGAATAGCGATGGGCCATTCGAATTTAAAGGTAAGTATTGGACAGCGCGTCGGCCGGCGGATCAGTGGGATAAAACCTCCGGTTATCACCTCAAGCCCTATCAATCACCCCATCCGCCAGTAGGCGTGACCGGCCTTTCACCTTCATCCTCGACGTTAAAGATTGCCGGTCGTAATGGCTGGATCCCTATCAGCTTTTGTTTTACGCCGCAGTATCTCCATACCCATTGGCAAGTTGTTGAAGAGGGCGCCGCATTGAATGGAAGGGTTCCTCCGGCCAGGGATACATGGCGTGTCAGTCGTCCTATTCTGATCGCCGACACAGATGCGCAAGCATGGCGGCTTGCTGTCGAAGGCGAAATGGGACGTTACTTTCGTGAGGATTACTTGCCGATGATCGCCGGCAACAAGGCGCTTGGTTTGTTCAAACATCACCCGGATGTACCCGACAGTGAAGTCACCGTCGAGTATTGCGCCAAGCATTGCTGGCTCCTTGGATCGCCGGAGACGGTACGTGAACGCATAGAAGAAATGCAATCGCTGTCTGGCGGATTCGGTGTGTTGCATGTCATGGGGTTCGATCATTTGGATGAATTGAAACCCGTACGTGAAAGCCATCGCGCATTGCAAGAGCTCGTCACGACGTATTTCGCCTGACCCAGACCGAATATCGGCACCGTGCGGTCATTCATGGAGAGAAAGATGCAACGTCAAAAAGCAACTCAGCCCCCCAATCGGACACGTCGATTTGCCGTTTTGGTGATCGACATGCAATACGACTTTCTGGATGAAGATGGTCCTGTTCCTTGCGAAGGAGGGCGGGAGATTATCGCGTCGCTTCAAGTTTTGTTGAGCTTTGCGCGCGGTGCGGGCATCCCGGTGATCTATACCCAGGAAAGTCACCGCGTCAACCGTGTGGACTTCGGCCGGGAGCTTGACTACGGCGAGACACTTCATTGCCTCGAAGGGAGTCGTGGCGTTGAGATCATCGCAGATTTATCTCCACAGGTTGGCGATCAGGTATTAATCAAACGCCGTTACAGTGCGTTCTTCGCCACCGACCTGGATCTTCTGCTGCGTGGGATGGGAGTAGATACCGTCGTTCTGACCGGTGTTGCCACGGATGTTTGTGTTCGTGCGACTGCTCAGGACGCCATGCAATTAGATTATCGCGTCATAGTGCCGCGCGAGTGCGTCGCGGGGACGCGTCAAGTGCGACATGAGGCGGCGCTTGAGAACATCGGTTATGTATTTGGCAGTATTCAGAGTTTGACTGAGGTTATGAATCTCTTGCGGGTGGGATTGGAGGAAACATGAACGCAACGCTGTCGATAAAACCGCTGGAAGAGCGATTCAGAAACGTCTTGCAAATCTTGGTTGAAAAACGGCTTAGCTTGAGCCGGGAACAGACCCGAGATCTGGTCCAGGCCATGCTGGGACAGCAATTGGATGATATGCAGATCGGCGCGTTGCTCGTCGCTATGGCACAAAAGGGCGAGTCCGCTGATGAGATCGCCGGTGCGGTTGACGCAATAGCGGCACGTTGCCGGCCATTGGTAAGCGGTTTGCCGCTTACGTTGAATATCGGTGGTACTGGAGGAGACCGGAGCGGGACCTTCAATATTTCCACCACGGCAGCCTTGGTTGTGGCCGCAACTGGCGTGCCAGTGATCAAGCATGGCAATAGTCGCGTGACCAGCGTCAGCGGCAGCAGCGACATGATGTCGGCGTTGGGCATTGATGTTTCGCGCAAGGGTGATGAAGCGTGGCTGCGGCGATCGTTGGCAACGAGCAACTTCGCGTTTCTCTCTACTTCGTCTTGGTATGCGTTTCCTGAACGGCTGACTGCTGTACGGCGCGCTTTGGGTGTTCGTAGCCTGTTTAATCTGAGTGGGTCGTTGGTTCATCCTGCTAACGTGACGCACCAACTGATAGGCGTTGCGCATGCTTCGCTTTTGTATCCCATGGCTGAGGCGCTGGTGAGGTTGGGCAAGGTGACGGCTTTTATCGTACATGGTGCCGGAGATTTGGATGAAGTCAGTTGCCTGGGAGAAACCCAGGTCCTGTGTGTAAGTGATGGCTGTATAGGTCGGTTTTCCGTGCAGCCGGATGATTTTGAGGTCCCTGCCTGTGAATTACGGGCGCTGCGAGGGGGGTCTGCGGAGCGTAACGCGAAAATCTGCCTGGCAGTGCTTAACGGCGAGCGGGGGACCTATCGCAACGCGACTATAGTGAGCGCCGCGACGGCGCTGGTGTTGGCCGGCAAGACGCGCTCCTTTGGCGAGGCGGCGAAACTCGTGCGGCAAGTATTGGATAACGGGCGGGCGTATCAGGTTCTTAAACGATTCAAGGAGACGATGAATGAGAACGAGAGTGAAAGTCTGCGGCATCACGCACCTTGAGGATGCTCTGGCGGCATTAAACGCGGGGGCCAATGCATTGGGGTTCATTTTTTCACAAAGTCCACGTCAGGTTTCGCCCGACGAAGCCCGTTCGATCATTGAACGATTGCCGCCTTTTACTCAGGTGGTCGGCGTGTTTGTCAATGAACCCAGGGAATGGGTGCAAAACATTATATGTTATTGCGGCCTGGCAGCGATTCAGCTTCAGGGTGACGAAACGAATGAGTATTGCCAGGCATTTGATGTCCCGGTCATTAAAAGTTTCCATCTCGAAAGCACTTTGGCTCTGGACAGGATAAACGACTATCAGGTTAGTGCATACCTATTGGACACACAGGTCGAGGGGCTGAGCGGCGGTTCTGGAAAGCCATTCGATTGGAGTTTGTTGAAAAACAAAACATTTGCGCGGCCGGTAATTGTTGCGGGTGGACTGCATGCCGGCAATGTCAGCCATCTGATTCAGCATTGTTTCCCCACGGCCATTGATGTCTGTTCTGGCGTCTCTCGGTCCGCGCGCCGTAAGGACCCTGTGCGACTCCAAACCTTTTTTGACGCTGTCGCCTATGCCGATCGCCTTCGCGTGCAGGCGCCGGCTGAGAGTGGGCAAGAGGACATCCTCAAGGCGTCTTTTGATCGGCAGCCTTTGGTGGAGATTCAGGGGCGGCGGTTTTTGTTGAATGCTCTGACGGAACAGATCCCGGCAACCCCGGCTGAACTCTTGCGTGAAGCAGCCAGGCGAGTCTGCGATGCGGCGCAATTTCCGCCGGGAACCAAGCTGGTGGGGGAGGAAGACAAAGGAGGCGGTTTATTGGCTGCCGTTTCGCTGCTTTCAGGCCTGTCATACGGCATTGCCCGCTGGTACCCATCCGGTCTTGAAGGACAGGTTAAGGTTGATTTCGATTGCGAATATACCGGCGGCAGCCTCTTTTTGAACGGCGTGGAGCCCGGCGATAACGTTTATATCGTGGACGATCTCATCAGCACTGGCGGAACATTGGTGGGGTTGGTTTGTGCAGTGCGGAAAGCAGGGGCTGATGTATCAGGCATCTTATGTGTGGTGGAAAAACGCAATTATGGTGGAGCCAGGCGCGTGTTCGAGGCGACGGGGATCTCGGTGCAATCGCTTATTGAAGTGGATGTGAGCGGCGAGCATTCGGTCGTTGTCGGCGTTAATTATTAAATAAAAAGGAGGCTGTGATGGTCAAGGAAAGAAAATTCCGCGGTTGGTACATGGTCGGTGCCGTTCATCTTTTACTGGCGGTTATTTTTGGCGCTGCTTACTCATTCGGGGCATTTTTTACTGCATTACAGACGAACTTTGACGCAGGGCGTTTTTCTACCGCCTCAATCTTCTCGCTGACGGCGTTAATTTACTATGCCGTTGGGGTATTTTCCGGTGCCTGGAGCGATCGTACTTCGGTAAGGACGGTAACCGGCATTGGTATTTTACTGCTTTCGCTGGGATTCTTCGGCAGTAGCCTGCTGGCGTCGTCACTGACGGCGTTTTTGCTCACGTTTTGCCTGTTGGTAGGGGTTGGCGTCGGATTGGTTTACGTGCCGGCTGTTTCAACCATTCAACGCTGGTTCGTCGTTCATCGCAGCTCGGCTTCCGGCCTGGCGCTGGCTGGCACCGGCTTGGGAACGCTGGTGGGGCCGATGGTGGCCGGTGGGCTGATGCGACATTTGTCCTGGCAAAGCACTCTGCAAGTGTATGCCGTCGCTATCGCCGTGTTGGGGTTGGCTGCCGCCTTCATTTTACGAGGCCGGCCAGAGGACGTGGGCGAATATCCCGATGGGCTTCGTCCCGTTGAGGTGACCTCAATGCAGCGTCCAGGCTTCAGCGGTAGCGTCACGCTGCGAGAGGCCGCTGGCCGAGCTCAATTTTGGTGGTTTTTTATCGCGATATTTTTCGGCTCTATCGGACTGTTCCTGGCGTTGGTTCATATCAATCCTTATGCGCAGCAACAGGGGCTGCATGTAACACAAGCCAATCTGCTCATCGGTTTGATCGGCGTGGGCAATATCGGCGGCCGTCTGGTTTTGGGACGAATAGGCGACCGTCTGGGCGCGCGGCGTTTTTTGGTTATCGTCACGTTGAGTTTGGCCCTGTTATGCGGTTTTTGGAGTGTGGCGCACAGCTTTACCGCGCTGGCGATTTTCGCGCTGTTGTTCGGCGCGGCCAACGGCGGCTGTATTGCGCTGTACCCGGCAGTGGCCAGTACATGGTTCGGCACCGCCAATCTGGGCGCCATTCTGGGGGCATTGTATATCGCCGTGGGGATCGCCGCCGTTGGCGGGGGCAGCGCCGCCGGTTGGCTGTATGACCTGTATCAGAGTTACACGTTGTCTATTGCGTTGGCCGGCATGGCGGCGCTGTTGTCTGCGTTGGGGATCGTCTTGGCTTCTCGCTGTACTTCCCGGATGGGATGAGGGAGGAGTCAAATGCTATTGCCTAATGACTTGCGCTCTGCCTTGGCGTTGTTGCGGCAAGCAGGGGATGAGATTACCCCGGTGGAGAGATCGATTTCTCCCGAGGTGGAGATGATTGAAGATTTTCTCGATGCCTATCGCCAGCCTGGCGGTTCCTGGTTTGCCGATGAGCAACCGTTACGGCTTTATCGACGACCAACGCGGGGCGAGTTTCCCGTTTTGATGGGGATGTTTGGTAATCGCCGTCGTTGCAGGCTGTTTTTGGATCCCTTCGGACGTTACTCCGCAGACATATCAAATGCTCAGTTGTTGTTGCAGGCGGCGAGTAGGCCGATAGCGCCCAGATTACTGGGCGGGGAGGAACGCAACTTTCACAACGTGCGTAAGCCTGCTGAAATCCTGGCTTTGTTGCCGATTCTACGTTATCTGCAAGATGATCCTGGGCCGACGGTGACGTTGGGGTTGATCTATGCGCACGATAATCGAACCGGAGCCGCGAATTGTTCTTACCACCGAATTACCTTCAAAGAGGATTCGGCGGTGGTGGCGATTGACTCTCGTGGTCACTTGCAACACATGCTTTCGACACATCTGGCGCGCGGAGAGCTACTGCCGATTTCCGTCAATATCGGGCTTGATCCGGCCATTTATCTGGCTTCGACATTGACTCGGCCTTGTCTTTCTTACGGTAGCGACGAGTTAGGCGTTGCGGGGGCCCTGCGCGGCAATGCGGTGGAGATTGCGCCATGTCACGCCAATACGGGGCGATATATCGCCCATGCCGAGATCGTTATAGAAGGGATGTTGGGGGCGGAAAAAGAACCGGAGACAGCGGAGGTGGCCGGTTTTTCCTTACCTGAGTATCTCGGTTATCGCTCGCCATGTGGTATGGCCACAACACTGCAGGTTCAGGCGGTAAGCCACCGCGCCGGGGCGATATATCAGACGCTGTCGGGTCCTGGTGTGGAGCAATCCATTCTGCTTGGTTTAGGCCAAGAGTGTTCGCTGCTCGCCCGACTAAAAACAGAGGGGCTTGAGAGGCTGTTTTGTCGCGTCGCGGCTCTGCCTTCCGGCGGCGGTCACTTGCTTACCGTATTGCAAGTCGTTAAACGCGCTTGCAGTGATGACCTGCGCGTTATCGACGCAGCCAAGAGATTGCTCGGTGAGGTGCCGTCACTCAAAAATGTGTTACTGGTGGATGAGGATGTTGACCCTTATTCGGAGCGTGATGTCCTCTGGGCTATGAGTACGCGCGCCCGACTTGAACGCGATATTCATGTCAGCGCTTTGCTGCCCGGCACTTCCCTTGATCCCTCGCAATTGCCGCTCTATGGCGGGAGTGATGCGAATGGGCTCGTCAATAAATGCGTCGTTGATTGTACGGTTCCTTTTAGCTCTCGGCGGCGTTTTCAACGGGCGTTTTAATGTGAGCGGTACGCCTTTCTGCAGCCTGCCTGACCAGGCTGGCGAACCATGATGTCTGTCATGTTGAAGGAGACAAACCATGACGAATACTCTCGATCCTCGTTTCGATTCCACCCGGACTATTTGTGCCCCCAGGGGCAACGAATTGACCTGCAAAAATTGGCTGACCGAGGCGGCCTATCGAATGATTCAAAATAATCTGGATCCCGACGTCGCCGAAAACCCGCAAGGGCTGGTTGTGTATGGCGGTATCGGTCGCGCTGCGCGCAATTGGCAATGTTACGATCAGATTTTGGCCTCACTTAAAGCGCTCAATGAAGACGAAACTCTGTTGGTTCAATCCGGAAAACCGGTTGGAGTATTCCGCACCCATACTGATGCTCCCCGAGTGTTAATCGCCAATTCTAATTTGGTTCCACAGTGGGCCAATTGGGAACACTTCAGCGAGCTTGATCGCAAGGGATTGTTCATGTACGGGCAAATGACTGCCGGTAGTTGGATCTACATCGGTAGCCAGGGCATTGTGCAGGGTACGTTTGAAACGTTTGCCGAAGCGGGCCGCCAGCACTATGGCGGGGATCTGACCGGACGCTGGATCCTCACCGCCGGGCTGGGGGGGATGGGCGGGGCGCAGCCGTTAGCGGCGACATTGGCCGGCGCGGTTTCGTTGAATATAGAGTGTCAGCAGAGTAGCCTGGATTTTCGTTTGCGTACGCGCTATCTCGATAAACAGGCAAAAGATCTGGATGAAGCTATCGCCTTGATCAAGGCGCACACGGCGGCCGGACAGGCGGTTTCTATAGGCCTGCTAGGCAATGCCGCAGAGGTGTTGCCTGAACTGGTCAAACGCGCGCGTGCAGGCGGCATCCGACCCGATCTGGTTACCGATCAGACGTCTGCGCACGACCTGATCCACGGTTATTTGCCGGTGGGATGGAGCGTGGCGCAGTGGAAAGCAGCGCAACGCGATCCGGGGCAGCATGCCAGGTTGGCTGACGCCGCAGCTGCTAGCTGCGCCATTCATGTGCAGGCAATGCTTGATTTCGTTGACATGGGTGTGCCGGCTGTTGATTACGGTAACAATATTCGCCAGGTCGCACGCGATATGGGCGTGGAAAATGCTTTCGATTTTCCTGGCTTCGTACCGGCTTATATTCGCCCCCTGTTTTGCGAGGGCAAAGGGCCGTTTCGCTGGGTGGCGTTATCTGGCGATCCGGAAGATATCTACAAAACGGACGCCAAGGTTAAAGCGCTGTTTCCTGAAAACCAGCATATCCATCGTTGGCTGGATATGGCGCGTGAGCGCATTGCTTTCCAGGGATTGCCGGCGCGTATCTGTTGGTTGGGGTTGGGCGAGCGTCATCTGGCAGGCCTGGCTTTCAACGAGATGGTGCGTAGAGGGGAGCTTAGCGCACCGGTTGTTATCGGCCGAGATCATCTGGATACTGGCTCTGTCGCCAGCCCCAATCGTGAAACCGAAAGCATGAAGGATGGAACCGATGCCGTTTCCGATTGGCCGTTGCTGAATGCATTGCTCAATACTGCGGGCGGCGCTACCTGGGTGAGTTTGCATCATGGTGGCGGTGTGGGGATGGGATATTCGCAGCATTCGGGAATGGTGATCGTGTGCGATGGCAGTGAGGAGGCTGACCGGCGGCTTGCTCGGGTGTTGGTCAACGACTGCAGTTCCGGCGTGATGCGCCATGCCGATGCTGGCTATGAGCAAGCCGTTGCTGCCGCGAAAAGATTTGGATTGAAACTGCCGATGCTTTGAGAATAAGAGCATATTGAGGCTTTATAGCGGTTCTTATAAGGTAGAACCGCTATTTCTCTATAGGATGATTTTTACACCGTATTGCCTGTCTTGTGAGTATTTCACCTCTGGGCATGTGACGATTTAGTCTTGGCGTCAACTTACGGTTTTGCTGTCTGGCCTTCTTGCCAGTTTTGCCAAACGTGTTCAAGCCCGAATTCGACCATCGCGAAATAGAGACTGAAATAACGCTCCGCCATGATGAAAAACGAACTGTTGAGTTCGATCACCACATTATTGGTGGTGGCCAGCAGGCCGGATTTTTCCGCCGCCTGCAGAATGCGGTTCACGTGAGCGCGAGAGACGGAACACGACTTGGCGATTTTCGCCGAGGAGAGCAGCAGAAAGGGGGAGTCCTGTCGGATGCTTTCGATAAACAGCATCAACAACACCATGTGGCCGGCGTCTTTGCTGATAAACAGCCCGGACTGTGGCACCAGGTCGATCAGGTAGATCTCCTTGAGCATCAGTTGCCCGTAGGCGGCGAAAAAGGTGGGCAGAAAGTCGGGCGCCGCCAGCAGCGCCGCGATGGGCATCTGTGGCGCCAGCGCCTGATAAGGCCGCGCCATTGAGGCGATCAGCGCCTGAGTTTCCGCCAGCGCGTGCGGCGTAGGTTTATAGCGCAACTGGCGTTTGTCATGCTCGCAGGGTTTGACCTCCAGCCGGCGCCCGACCCGTAAAAAGAACAGAAAGGAATCCAGGGAGTTCTCGCTGATCATATTCTTCCCTTTGAAAAAGGCTTTGATGTCTTTCAGCGCGGCGGCGGGCTGGTGGTAATAAATGGACAGGATGGTGGAGCAGATGATGAACCGGCTGTTCCTGAAAATGATTTTGTAAAACAGCGGATGCTTCTTGTAGGTCTCCCTCAATAATTCCCCGTGTTTGACGATGGCGGTGTGAAACGCCGCTGACTGCCTGATGTTGTTGGCCTGTTTCTCCAGATGAAACTGTAGCTGGAATCTGCTTAGACTCATTTTCCCTATTTCCTGTACTTAAAAAAATGCGCTGCTTTTTATCGTTATGGGTTTGCTGTGTATGGCTTGACGATCTGCTGGCCCTGGTCGTTGATGAGGGTGGCCTGAACGGTGGCCCGAGAGGGGAGCGCGGATGCCGAAACGCCGTCGAGGTGATAATCCCGCGAGCTGAATGGCGCGGTCATCATGTCGCTTTCTTGCCGCACCGGATAATCGCGTCTGTCGGCGTGCACGGCGATACGCGCGAACGAGAGATAAAACGCCGATCGGTTTTGACAGCGCAGCAGATAACCGTCCGGCGATTTTTGCAGCGTGAATGAGACGGCCTCGGCCGCGTTTTCGGCTTTTCCCTTCAGCGCCCTGGGCCGGTAGAAGATTTTCATCTGGGTATTCATCGCCAGCGTCACGCGCGACGCCAGCGGCGGCGTGGTCGGCCGGGTGGGCGGGATCTCATACAGGTTAAGCCAGAACACCGACTCTCTGTCGGCGGGCAGGTTCGCGCCGGCAAACAGGATCCGCAGCCCTTTCAGCGCCGAAGGCTGCAGGGCGAATACGCTGGGCAGGGCGACAAACGGCGCGCGAGACAGTTCGGGGGCGGCGTTGACGTCACCGTTATCGACCCAGGTTTGCGCCACGATCGGGTAGCCGTTGGTGTTGAGCAGCATCAGGGTTTTTTCCGTCTCGCCCTCGTGAAAGATCACCCGCGTGGCGGAGGCGATGATGCCCGCCTGCGCGCCGATGGAGGCCAGCGCCAGCAGCAGGGCGCATCCCATAATCAGGTATTTCTTTCTCATCATTGCACCTTAACCCAGACGTAGGCCCTGGCATCCACCTTGCCGGCGGTGACGGTCTGGCCAGGCAGCCGGGCGAGCGTGGCGGTGAGCTGGGTGGTGTAGTGGGTAAACCCCGCCGCGGTGCTGCCGCCGCCGCTGGCGCCGTTGAGCACCGGATACCAGCCTGCGTCGCTGCCCTGCGGGCATTGCCCGGCGCTGCAGCGCGCCCAGCCGACAAAGTTCATCGGCGCGCCGTTGCCAGCGTTGGCGAGCGCGATGCCCACGCCGGTGGCGACGCTGCTGTCGGTGCCGTAGCCGCTGGAGAGCAGGTAACTTACGCCGCCGTTGGCGCTGACCAACCCGAGCCGCTGCGCCGCGACATAGCTTTCATACGGCACCTGCAGGCCGAGGGCGGTATTGTTGCTGCTGACGCCGGACACGGCGGCGTTGTCGCATTCGATATTGAGGGTGAACTGCGCCTGCGAGGTTTGCCCGGCGGTCAGTTGGCTGACGGAGAGGGTCGGCAGGATCACCAGCGGCGTGACGTTGCGCGCCACGCAGGTGGCGGTATAGGTCAGCGAAGAGATCGGTGCGGTGCCCATGCCCATCGCGTTCCAGCGCCCAGTGCCCCAGGTGGCGTAGTTGGTGGCGGAGTCGCTGCCGATAGGATCCGAGGCGATGCCGGGCCCCTGAAAGGTGACATAGCCGTTCGGCTGCGTGCAGGTATAGTTCGAATTGCCGGTGGTCGAGGCCATACCCACCAGCGGGTTGCCGGCGCTGTAGCCACAGTAGTTGCTGGCGCCCGCGCCCGGCAGCGAACTGATGCGGATCAGGTCGGCACGGATGGCGCTGAAATCTTTCACCCGGATCTGAATTTTGCTGCCGACGGTGGCGTAGCGGGTAATCGGCGCCGACTGCCAGTAACGGGTAAAAACCTTGCCGGAATCCAGATGGGTCAAACGAATGCCGACGTAAGGGAAGTAGGTGGCGTAATAGTTGGGGTTGCCGTCCCTGGCGCCCAGATCGTAATAGCCGCCGACGCGATCGTCGCCGTTGGTGGCGAAGACTTCATAAATTTGCCCAACATCGCCGGCATCGCATTCATACAGCACCTTGTTTGGGTCGGGATAGCGGGTGCCAGAGGTCAGATCGAACACGCTGGTGCCCAGCGGCGTGCCGACGGGCTGCAGATAGGTGCTGGTCAGGTTGACCCGACCCAGCGCCGTGCCCACCCCGCAAGGATCGCAGCCAGAGTCGATCCAGGGGGCGACGCGCGTGCATTGCGCCAGCGCCGCGGGCGCGCCGAACAGCGACAGGGCGAACAGCGCCGGGGCGGCGACCAGATAAGAAATGCGTTTCATCGTCTCTCCTGAGATAAGTTAAACGGGTTAGCGGCACGGAGCGCTGAGCCGCTGAATCGGGCTGTCTTCCGCGGGGGGCAGGCGATAGTGCAGCGTGCACTGCTGGCCGGGCACGTCGCCCCAGTTCAGCGTCAGCGTGCCGGCATTCCGGTCGCTGCGCAGATACACCTGATTGGCCTGGCCAACCATGCCTACGCTGTTGCCCGCGTTGTCCAACACGTTGGCGCCCATCGGGATCGGCGCGTTGTCGGGACGCTGTGCGGTAATCAGCAGCGCCTGGCCGCGCACGGTGTTGAAGCGCAGGCGCACCGTGGCGCCGGCGTACGGGGCGACGCGTTGCTGGCCGTCCTCCAGTTCCGCTTTATCATTCATGCCCTCGGGGTTCAGCGCGACGGTGTTGTAGTGATAGGGCACCAGCGCCGGCGCCAGCGCATAGCCGAAGCGATCGACGCGCGCGCCTTGGCCGCCCATCACCTGCGCGCCGTTGGCGCCGGGCGCCTCTATCAGGGCGAAGGTATCACCGACATACGGCCCTAATGTCACGCCGCCGCGGTGCGCCACCACCGCGCCCTGCAGCGACAGTGAGCCTTGTCGATACTGGCGCGCGGTGGAGAACGAGCCGGTGACGTTGGCGTAAGGCAGGCGGGTTTGCAGGTTGCCGCCCCAGATGCTTTGTTGGCGATCGTCGTCGGTGGTGAAGTTCAGACCGTAGCTGACCGGCTGTTCGTCGCCGACGCTGCCCGACAGCGCAGCCTGATAGTTGCCGCCCTGACCTTGGCTGTGGTTGGCCAGCAGCGAGACGCTGGGGGCGGATGACGAACGCCCGAGCGGGAAGCTGAGCGACAGGGCGGTGACGGTTTGCGTGTTCTGCGCCAGCGGCGCGCTGTAGACGTTATCCAACGGCCCGTAGCCGCGATAGTCGCCGTTGCTGTAGCCCAGACTGCGGGTGCGGGTGACGGAGAGGTTAAGCGCCACGCCGTTGCCAAAGGTTTTCCCCCAGCCCAGCTGGAGCTGATTGTCGCGGCCGCGCTGATCGCGGTAGTCCTGGGTCGAGCCGGACATCGTCAGGCTGCCGAACGCGCCCATGCCCTGATTGACGGCCACCTCGAAACGCGAACGCTGGCGGTAGGAATCGGACTGCCAGCGTTGGCCGGTGACGGCGGCGCGCCGCACGCCGAGCACGTCGCTGAGATCGCGGAAGCCTTCGGTGGAGTAACGGTAGCCGGCGATGGATAAGGTGGTGTCCGTCGGGCTGAAGGTTCGGCTGTAAGAGAGATGCAGCATCCAGCCTGAGGCGCCGCCGTCCGGCAGGCTGGCGTGGGAATAGGTGGTGTCCATGCCGAAGGCGCCCAGTTCGCTGCTGTACACGCCGCCCAGCATCATCGCCTGATAGCCGTCCGCCAGCTGGTTGCCGACGTTGAAGGTCAGGGCGTTGGTCAGGCCGTGTTGCCAGGTCAGCTCGCTGAACAGGTCGTTATCGCCGACGTAGCGGGAACGGCCGACGATGGCGGAGTAGCGCGACTGGCCGGGGCGGATGGATTCCGGCACCGCGGCGAACGGCACGGTGAAGGTGCTGACGCTGCCGTCGGCCTCGGTCACCACCACGGTCAGATCGCCGGCGTAGTTGGTGGCGTACAGATCGTTGATGGCGAACGGCCCCGGCGCCACGGTGGTTTCGTACAGCGTGCTTTTACCCTGCAGCACCGTCACGCGCGCGTTGCTTTTCGCCACGCCGCGCACCACCGGCGCATAGCCGCGCTGTGAATCCGGCAGCATGCGATCGTCCGAGCTGAGCTGAATGCCGCGAAAGCCCAGGCCGGAAAAGAAGTGCCCGTCGGTAAAGCCTTCGCCCAGCAGCATTTCGCTGCGCCAGGGCAAGATCGCGCGCTGCACGTAGCGGCGGCTGGTGTCCAGGTGGCCGCCGAACTCCCGATCGTAGCGGTAGCTGGATTGCTGGCGGTAGCGCCAGAGCCCGAGGTTGAACCCGCCGTTCAGGTTGGCGTAGGTCGAGTCGAGGTCGCGGGTTTGCCCCTGTCGGTAGCTGACGTGGTACTGGTTGAGGTTGTAATTGACGAAGACCATCGATTCGCCGCCGTCCAGGCTGGCGGGATTGACGCTGCCGCGCGGCTGGCCGTTCAACAGCGCCTGCGGAATGCTCAGATCCAGGCGCAGCCGCGAGATATCGGCGTTCACCGTGATGTCCTTCAGATCCCGGCCGGGCAGCAGGCATGCCGTTTCGGCCGACGGCGGATTTTTCAGCCCGAAGCGCGTCAGCTGCGCGCGATCGAAACAGGGCAGTACCTGCTTGCCATCGCGCACGAAACGAATTTGATCGCGCTCGAGAAACTGGCCGTTGAGGTACAGATCGATCTGATAGCTGCCGGGGGCGACGGCGTCCTGTTGGTTGAATTGACTCAGGGCGCTGTTGCTCAGCACGCTGCCGCGCAGCAGCGCGGGATCGAAGGTGTAGCCATCGGCGGCGGCGCAGCCCAGCGGCAGCGCCAGCAGCGCGCAACACCAGCGTGCGGGAAGCGGCGTCGCCTTGCGAGCATCGAACATGAAAACCTCCCTGTCTGGTTTCAGCGCGCGACGTTCAGGGTGCGTGTGATTTCCACCCCATAGTCATTGATGACGCGCAGCGCGATCTGCCGCACCTCACCGTTCACCGGCCAGCTGGCCTGCGAAAACGGCGGGATCAGGTCCGCCTGCGGGATCGCGGTGCGTTTTGCGCCGCTGAGTATCGCGGCCTGGCTGACGTTGGCGTAGTAGCCGGTCGGGTTATCGACGCGCAGCGCGTTGCCGACCTGGCGCAGGCTGAGCTTATCGATGACGTGATTGGCGTCGCCGGCCAGCCCGGCCGGGCGATAGAACACTTTCAGGCGATTGGTGACCACCAGCAGCAGTTTGTTCTTGTCGCTGTCCGTCTGACGCACGGCGGGCACCTGCAGGAAGTTGAGGTAGAACAGCGATTCGCGATCGCGCGGCAGCGGCTGGCCGACGAACGACAGCCGCACCATCTGCCCGCTGTGCGGATTCATGCGGAAGATTTGCGGCGAGGCGACAAAAGGCGCGTCGGCGTTTTCCGGCGTGGACTTGGGGTTATTGATATCGAGCCAGATCTGCATCAGCGCCGGGGCGCCGTCGTCATTGGTGAATTGCAGCGTTTTTTCCCGCGCCTCGGCGGGGTAGATCACGCGATTGCCGAGCAGCGTGACGCTGGCCGACGCGTAGCTGGCGGCAAAACTCATCAGGCAAAACGATAGGGCGGCCCAACGGCGGGCGTAACGGGTTATCTGCTGCATAAACGTGAACCGATAAAGGGAGCGAGTCATTCAGCGCCGTCCGCTAAGGAACGGCGCTGTCATCAACAGGTATGGCGCCTGACGCCGGCTTATCTGTAGGTAATGGCGAACTGGGCGGTGGCGATCACCGAACCGGCCGCTACGCCGGTATCTTCCGCGTAGTAGCGAGCCACCAGGTTCTGCGAGGTGGACGTGGCGTCTTTCGCCAGCGTCATCGCCGACGTGGTGACGGTAGAGCCGCTGGCGAATGACAACGGCGTAGTGGCGTCGCTGTCCAGCAGTTGAATGGAAACCTTGGCCGCATCGCCCGCGTTGCCCAGGTTGCCGTTAACTGTCGGGTTGTTGCCCGCCAGCACGGTTTTGATCGCCGTATCGCTGGTTGCCGCCGCACAGCCCGTGACGTTAACGGTAAAGGTGGTGTCGCCGGCGGTGGCGCCTTTGGTGGCGAGCTGGCTGGCGGCGACGGTCGGCAGCAGAACAACCGGGTTGGATTGGTTGCCGTTAATATTCACCGAACAGGTTTGCGTGCTGACTTCGCCTTTAAATTGCACCGTATTGGACGAGGCGGCCGCACAGGCGCCGGAGAGAGTCAGCATGGATAATGCGACTAATTTAACATTCATGTGAAATGCCCTTTAATTTACTTTAGAGAAAAGCTTTCCTGACAGTAATAATTTACTGACGTGCGGTTGTTGATTAATCATGTTGCGCAATTGTTTTTTAAACGCGTCGGCAAACATGGATTTTCATCCTAACAAACTAAGAATTTTCCCTATAGATATTTTGAATAAGGCAATAAGGCGATGGCTCCTGTTGTTACATTTGCTTTCATTTTCGCTTATATCATACAAAATAGAAAATAGATCTATATCATTGCGTTGCATTTTTATTGAATTGTCAGTTTTTGTGAATGAAATAATTTGAAACATTCATGCCTTTTTTGCGTATTAATCAAAGCGCTGGCTGTTGCATGATTATTTGAAAAACATGTTATCAAGATGTTTTATATCGGTGTGCTTTGCAGGCGAATTACCCCAAAAAAGAGCAGCGACAAGCCGCCTGAGGTGTGGAAGCATACTTTTACGCTGATAAGGAGAATTAAAGTGAGAGTGATTTATATCGACGGTTCACCGCTGTGCCGTTTGGGGATGAAAACATTATTAGGAGAAGGCGTGATAACCTTATCCTCGCCCAATATTAATATTATTAAAAATATAAGCCCCGCGCCTGATTTAATTATCATGGATTTCCCCCATGAAATTTATCGGTTCGAAGCGTATTTGCGATTTATTCACGCCTCACGTGCTGAATATGAAGGCGTCCGGATACTGTTCTTCGTCGATAAGACTTCGCCGCTGATCCTGGCGTTTATCGCGGCGGCGCAGCCGGATGCGATTTTGCACAAACGGGAAGCGTTGCAGGTGGTGCGGGAGACCTGCGCGGCGCTGAGCCGCCGGGAAAAGGCGGGCGAACGGCGCGCGCTGAACAGGCATCGGGCGGCGGCGATCACGCCCGGTGAGGCGGCGGTGCTGTGTGAAACGGCCCGTACGGAAGATATCCGCCTGACCGCGCGGCGGCTGAATTTGCACCCGAAAACCGTTTATTCGCACCTCAACAATGCAGGCAAGAAGTTCGGCATCCGCAATCGGGTGGAATTGCTGAAGATGATTGCGCTGTTGTAGCGCACCGTTAGCGGGTTTTGCCGACGGCCAGCCGCCATTGCGTCATTTCGTCGGCGCCCGGCCCGGCCGCCAGCGCGAGGTTTTGCGCCGGCAGCGATTCGCCGGTCACGGCATCCACCGCGCGCAGGGTGGCAGGGTGGCCGGTTACGCGGTCAACCACGCGCAGCGGCGGCCCGGCCAGCTCGGACAGATTCCATTTGTCGCCAATCTGAATCATCGCCATCACCAGCAGCCCGAGATCTTTTCCTTTCTCCGTCGGCAGATACTCATAACGAGCGGGGCGCGTTTGGTATTGCCGCTTTTCGATAAGGCCGTGGCTTTCCAGGGCCTTGAGCCGGTCGGCCAGCGTATTGTTGGTGATGCCGGTCGAGTGGCGCAGATCGTCATAGCGCGAGAGCCCCAGCAGCAGATCGCGCATGAGAATAGCGCCCCAGCGATCGCCCAATGCCGACAGCACGTGCGCCACCGAGCACGTCATGCCTTCAAACCCTTTTGCTTTCACGTTGCTTTACCTCCGCTTGCCGCCTGATTGCCGAGAATGTTATCGCCTCGGCTTGATAACTTCAATAATTGGAGTTATTACTCTTATTATTGGAGTTTATCATTAACAGCGGCTGATGGCCTGAACGCCGGCCGGAAACCCTAGGAGACAACGCGATGCCACTGTGGCAGATTTACCACCCTGAGCCGGCCTTCAGCGCCGCCGATAAACGCGCGATTGCGCAGAAGGTCACCGCCCTGTACCAGGACTTTTTGCCGCGCTTTTACGTCAACGTGTTCTTCCACGCGCTGCCGCCAGGTTCGGCCTATCTCGGCGGCGAACCGGCCGATGATTTCGTGCGGGTGACCATCGACCATATCGCGCGCGCCATGGACAACGACGCAGAGCAGCAGCAATTCCTGGCGGCCTGCACCCGCATCTTGCACCCCTACATCGCCGCCCGCGGGCAGCGCTGGGAACTGCACGTCGACGAAACGCCGTTCTCGCTGTGGACGATTGACGGATTGAAACCGCCGGCGCCGGGGACGGCGGCGGGGGAGAGGTGGCGCAAGGAGAACCGGCCTTCGGCGTGGGAGGGGGAAATAGGGTGAGACTGGGGATACTCAGGACAAAAAAATCCACGCCGAAGCGTGGATTTTTCCGTTTCCGGCAGCGGAGAAAAGCGCTGCGGAGAGAGGCTTAGACGTTGAACAAGAAGTTCATTACGTCGCCGTCTTTGACGATGTAGTCTTTACCTTCGGAGCGCATTTTGCCGGCTTCTTTGGCGCCTTGCTCACCTTTGTAGGTGATGAAGTCGTCATAGGAGATGGTTTGGGCGCGGATAAAGCCTTTCTCGAAGTCGGTGTGGATCTTGCCGGCCGCCTGCGGGGCGGTGGCGCCCACCGGGATGGTCCAGGCGCGCACTTCTTTCACGCCGGCGGTGAAGTAGGTTTGCAGGTTCAGCAGTTCATAACCGGCGCGGATCACGCGGTTCAGGCCCGGCTCTTCCAGGCCCAGTTCGGCCATGAACTCGTCGCGCTCTTCGTCTTCCAGCTCGGCGATGTCGGATTCCACGGCGGCGCACACGGCAACCACCACGGAGCCTTCGGCGTCGGCGATTTTACGCACGGTGTCCAGGTACGGGTTGTTCTCGAAGCCGTCTTCGTTGACGTTGGCGATGTACATGGTCGGCTTCAGCGTCAGGAAGCTCAGGTATTTGATCGCCGCCTTGTCTTCATCGGTCAGATCCAGTGCGCGCAGCATGCCGGCGTTTTCCAGGTGCGGCAGGCATTTCTCCAGCGCCGCCAGCTCGGCCTTGGCGTCTTTGTCGCCGCCTTTGGCTTTCTTTTGCACGCGGTGGATAGCGCGCTCGCAGGTGTCCAGGTCGGACAGCGCCAGCTCGGTGTTGATCACGTCGATGTCTTCGGCCGGATCGACCTTGTTGTTGACGTGGATGATGTTGTCGTTTTCAAAGCAGCGCACTACGTGGCCGATGGCTTCGGTTTCACGGATGTTGGTCAGGAACTGGTTGCCCAGGCCTTCACCCTTGGACGCGCCTTTCACCAGGCCGGCGATGTCGACGAATTCCATGGTGGTCGGCAGAATGCGTTGCGGCTTGACGATCTCGGCCAGCTTATCCAGACGCGGATCGGGCATCGGCACCACACCGGTGTTCGGTTCAATGGTGCAGAACGGGAAGTTGGCTGCTTCAATGCCCGCTTTGGTCAACGCGTTGAACAGGGTGGATTTGCCTACGTTAGGCAGGCCGACGATACCGCATTTGAATCCCATGTTGTAATCACCTTAAATATCTTAACTATCAGCTGGTTAGGTTTAACCGGCTGCATAAAGGGCAAAATAATGCCGCCATTATACACGTAATGGGCGTTTATCTCGATCAGACTTGCTTGGCCGGGGCGAGTGCCGTGCGGGCGACCGGTTTTTGATTGAGATTTGGATCACATTTACCCATACTGGCCGTTCCGATTAACCGACAGGAAACGCGCCGGATGTATTTCTTGCCTACGCCACCCTGAGCTGTGCCCGCCTGCAGTCTGCCGCGCCTTGCGGTACCCCATACCCGCTACGCGGGGAGATGATGTCATCTGTCATAAGTGAATAATGCATGTTTAACCTGAGTAACGTCAGGATCGCGGACGTTAAAAATGAAGTCCTGGCGGGCTTTGTGGTGGCGGTTTCGATGATCCCCGAGGCGGTCGGCTTTTCGCTGGTCGCCGGTCTTTCGCCGATCGTCGGTTTGCATACCGCGTTTATTATCGGCCTGGTCACGGCGCTGTTCGGCGGCAAGCCGGGCATGGTTTCCGGCGCCGCAGGTTCCATTGTGGTGGTGCTGATGAGCCTGGCGGCGCAGTACGGCATGGGTTACGTGCTGTGGGCCACGCTGTTTGCCGGGGGGATCCAAATCCTGATCGGCGCCTTCCGGCTGGGCAAGTTCATTCGTCTGGTGCCGCTGCCGGCGATCCACGGCTTCGTCAACGGCCTGGCGATCGTCATCATGCTGGCGCAGCTGAAGATGATCGCCGGGCAGGGGCCGCTGATGTACGGCCTGGTAGCGCTGGCGATTGCGGTGGTGGTGGTGTTCCCGCGCCTGACCAAAGCCATTCCGTCTTCGCTGGCGGCGCTGCTGGTGGTCTCGGCATTGGCGATCGGCCTCAACCTGCACACGCTGCGGGTGGGCGATCTGGCGGACATTTCCGGCGCGCTGCCGCACTTCAGTTTGCCGACGGCGCCGTTTACCTTGGAGATGGTGCGGGTGGTGTTGCCCTATGCGGTGGTGATTGCCTTGGTCGGTTTGATCGAATCGCTGTTGACCATGACGGTGCTGGATGAAATGGGCGGCAAGAAGGGGAACGGTAACCGCGAAAGCATCGCGCAGGGCGCCGGTAACGCGGTGTGCGGCCTGTTCGGCTGTTTCGCCGGCTGCGCGATGATCGGCCAGTCGATCATCAACTTTACCTCGGGTGGGCGCGGGCGCATCTCCGGCACGGTGGGCGCCATCCTGCTGATTTTGTTCGTGGTCAGCCTGTCGCGCTATATCGGCCTGCTGCCGGTGGCGGCGCTGGCCGGGGTCATGCTGGTGGTGTGTTACAACACCTTCGAATGGAGTTCGCTGCGCCGTTTGCGCCGTATGCCGAAGGCAGACGCGCTGGTGATGGTCGCCGTCACGTTGATCACCATCTTTACCGATCTGGCGGTGGCGGTGATTAGCGGGGTGATTATCTCGGCGCTGGTGTTCGCCTGGCAGCAGGCGCGCATCCGCGTGCGCCAGCGGCAGGTGACGGGCGACGTGGCGGTGTATCAACTGGATGGCCCGCTGTTCTTCGGCTCTGCCGCGGCTTTCGCCGAGCTGTTCGAGCCGCAAAGCGATCCGCAGAACGTGGTGCTGGATTTTGCCGGCACCCGGGTGATGGATTCCAGCGGCGTAGAGGCGATAGATAAGCTGACGGCGCGTTATCTGGCGGCCGGGAAAAGCATTCGGCTGCGCCACCTGAGCGGTGACTGCGTGCGCCTGCTCAAGCGCGCCGGGCCGTTTTGCAGCCATGAGCTGGACGATCCGCAGTATTACGTGGCGGAAGAGGGATTCGCCGCCGATGACCGCCGCGTGAGCGAGGAGACCTTCAACCCACGCGGCTAGACGCCAGCAGCGGGCAGGGCGCCCGCTGCGGCAAGGTTCAGGCCTGCGCCTTGAAACTGTGCAGGCGCTGAACGGTTTTTTCCAGCCCGTCCTTCATCAGCATCTCGGTGCAGCGCAGCGACTCGTCGATCGCCTCGTCAATCATCTTCTGCTCGCTGGCAGGCGGCTTGCCGAGCACGAAGCCCACCACCTTGTTCTTGTCGCCCGGATGGCCGATGCCGATGCGCAGGCGGTAGAAGTTCGGGTTGTTGCCGAACTTGTTCTGGATGTCCTTCAGGCCGTTGTGGCCGCCGTTGCCGCCGCCGAGCTTGATTTTGGCCACGCCGGGCGGCAGATCCAGCTCGTCGTGCGCCACCAGGATCTCGTTGGGTTCGATGCGGTAGAAATTGGCCATCGCCAGCACCGCTTTGCCGCTCAGGTTCATGAAGGTGGTCGGCACCAGCAGGCGCACGTCGTTGCCCGCCAGGTTCAAACGGGCGGTGTAGCCAAAGAACTTGCTCTCTTCTTTCAACTGCTGATTGTGGCGCTGGGCCAGCAGATCGACGTACCAGGCGCCGGCGTTGTGGCGCGTCTGGGCGTATTCCGCGCCCGGATTGGCCAGGCCGACTATCAATTTAATACTGCTCACTGGGAGATTCGCTATGATCAGGGTGATGGAAAGGGCCTTAGTCTACCTGTCGGGGCGGTGAATGACAAAATCCGATCTCTACCTCCGGGGTAGGTAACAAAGACGAATGATTCATTAGCTGAATAATTCAATTTGTCCGCTAATTTTCAGCCGTGTGTTAAGAAGTGTCAATAATTCTTTACCATTTGTGATCGCCTCCGCAATCCCCTTGCCGCAGCAAGGGCTATACTTAACTTATCAAAGTGGGTTAACAAGTTGCAGCGTTATCCCGGTTGGCACATGGCAATCATGGAGGTGGCATATGAAACGTAGAAACGCGGACAGAATGGGCAACTTTTTTATGGGGCTGGGCCTGGTCGTGATGATCGGCGGCGTCGGATACTCCATTCTTGCTGAAGTATCTCAGTTCAATTTACCGCAATTTTTCGCCCACGGCGCCATCATGAGCATCTTCGTCGGCGCGCTGTTGTGGCTGGTGGGCGCGCGTATCGGCGGCCGCGAGCAGGTAGCGGATCGCTACTGGTGGGTAAAACACTTTGATAAACGGTGCCGCAACGATCAACATCGTTCGTCGCATTGATTAAAAAAGCAGAAGGGAAGCAAGAGCAGGGCAAGGGAACATCTGCCGTGCATTAAGGTTTGAGGTCATGTCGAACTACAAGTAGAAAACCCGTTGTTGCTCGCGCACCAACGGGTTTTTCTTTTTCTGCTGTCGGGCTCGTTATCTTTCCGGCGCAGTGGGCGCCGCACCGGAAAGACGACGAATCAATGCTCGAACATCGCAGAGATCGACTCTTCGTTGCTGATGCGGCGGATGGCTTCAGCCAGCATGCCGGACAGGGTCAGAGTGCGAACGTTTTTCAGTGCCTTGATTTCCGGCGACAGCGGAATGGTGTCGCAGACGATCACTTCATCAATCACCGAGTTCTTGATGTTGTCCACGGCGTTGCCGGAGAAGATCGGGTGCGTCGCGTAGGCGAATACGCGCTTGGCACCGCGTTCTTTCAACGCTTCAGCCGCTTTACACAAGGTGCCGCCGGTGTCGATCATGTCGTCGACCAGGACGCAATCGCGGCCTGCCACGTCACCGATGATGTGCATCACCTGAGAAACGTTCGCGCGCGGGCGACGTTTGTCGATGATAGCCATATCGGTGTCGTTCAGCAGTTTGGCGATAGCGCGGGCACGCACCACGCCGCCGATATCCGGAGAAACCACAATCGGGTTTTCCAGATTTTGCTGCAGCATGTCTTCCAGCAGGATCGGGCTGCCGAACACGTTGTCTACCGGTACGTCGAAGAAGCCTTGAATCTGCTCAGCATGCAGATCCACCGTCAGAACGCGGTCAACCCCTACGCTGGAGAGGAAATCGGCGACAACCTTGGCGGTGATTGGCACACGCGCGGAACGCACGCGACGATCCTGGCGGGCATAGCCGAAGTAAGGGATAACGGCGGTAATACGACCTGCGGAGGCGCGACGCAGGGCGTCGACCATCACAACCAGTTCCATCAGGTTGTCGTTGGTCGGGGCACAGGTGGACTGGATGATGAAAATATCACCGCCGCGTACATTTTCGTTGATTTGCACGCTCACTTCGCCGTCGCTAAAACGACCTACAGCGGCGTCACCAAGGCTGGTGTACAAACGGTTGGCAATACGTTGTGCTAGTTCCGGGGTGGCGTTACCAGCAAAAAGCTTCATATCAGGCACGAGAAGAACCTCAGGCTTGCGTCCAGAGAAGATATTGTCATGCGACATCGCCAAGGGGCAGTCGGCGACGCCGGCGCAATATACATACGGGTATGTAAAACTAAAATTGAGACCGCAGGCAGCGCAGGGATAACAGGGCCAGGTGTGCATGACCCTGCGCAGCGAAACGTTGAGCTACGACTCAAACCGCCCGGAACGGATGCGATGTAGTGGGGAGACGTTAACGCCGCGCGCTACAAAACCACACAACCACTCCGGGGCTTGATTTAACACCTGACGGGCGGCGATTTCTGTGTCGAATTCAGCAAACACACAAGCACCTGTGCCAGTCAGGCGTGACGGGGCGTATTCTAACAGCCATGAAAGAAGCTGTTCAACCTCGCGAAAACGTTTTCTTGCGATCGGTTCGCAATCATTTGCGTACGGCGCCTGCAACAGCTCACTTAAGGAGCGAACCGGGGTGTTTCTTTTCAATTCGGCGTCGCCGAAGATAACCGGCGTCGGGATGCCGACGCCGGGATGCGCCACCAGATACCATTTTTCCTGCGGCTCGGCCGGCTGCAGGCGCTCGCCGATGCCTTCGGCGAAGGCGGCGTGGCCGCGCACGAACACCGGCACGTCGGCGCCGAGGCTGAGCCCCAGCTCTGCCAGTTGGTCGTCGCCAAGACCGCAGCGCCACAATTCGTTCAGCGCCACCAGCACGGTGGCGGCGTTGGAGGAACCGCCGCCCAAACCGCCGCCCATCGGCAGGCGTTTGTCGATGCTGATGTCGGCGCCACGCGGCGCGGTCTGCAGGCCGCGTTCATTGCAATAGCGTTGCAGCATGCGGGCGGCGCGCACGATCAGGTTCTGCTCGTCCGGCACGCCCTCGACCGGCGTCAGCAGGTGAATGCGGTCGTCCTGGCGTGGGTCGATGGTCAGGGTGTCGCCGTAGTCCAAAAACTGGAACAGCGTCTGCAGCAGGTGATAGCCGTCTTCACGACGGCCGGTGATGTACAGAAACAGGTTGAGTTTCGCGGGGGAGGGCCACTGGCGGATCATTTGAGCGTCCAGTTATCCATCTTCAGCTTGATGCGCTGGTCGCCCTGCTGCAGCTCCAGGCGGTTCGGCAGCGTCGGCTGCACCTCGTTGCTGTAGCCCTGGTAATCCACTTTCCAGGTCTGGCCGCCTTGCTGGTAGGTCAGTTTGCTCAGACGATATTGGTCATCCAGCGCAAAATCGCTGGCTTCGCCCGGCAGGCCGAGCATCCACTGGCGCAGGTTGTTCAGCGGGATCGCCATGCCGGTCAGCTTGCGGATCATCTCTTCCGGGTTGTCGCTGACGTAGCGTTTGCCCTGGTTGTCGGTCAGCTGCACCACGTTTTTCTGCACGTTGAGATCCATTTCCGTGCTGCCCAGCGGGTTGGTCAGCAGCAGGCGGTAGCGCTCCGGCGAGAACTGCTGCCAAAAGAAGCGGGCGTAGACTTTTTTCTGATCAGACAAGTAGGCGAAGGAGCCGCGGGTCTGATAGGTGCTGAGCTGTTGCACCGCCTGCTCATGGGCGCGCCACTGCGGTGAGGTTGGGCTGGTGGCCGGGCCGGTCGGCTTGGTGGTGGTACAGGCGGCCAGCACCAGGCTGGCCAGCGGGATCAGACGGAGCAAACTAACTTTGCGTATTGGCATAACTTTCTCTTGTCCTTTTGTCCTTGCGGGCATGCGCGACGAAACCCGGATTCAGCGCTCACGCTAACGGGGCGGCGGCGACGCGTCAATTTTTTGCTGCATCGCGTTGAATCTTGCCGCTTTTGCCGGCGCAATGCCAACCCGGCGCGCGCGTCGGGGTCGCCATTAAGATTAACACAATCGGCTGAAGGCGGGGGAGGCGCGCCCGATAAGCGGTGCCGGAGTTGCGCAAACGCCGCCGCTGCGTACGCCGAATAGCGTGCGCGTTATCGCAAACTGCGCTAAAATTTAAGCAATTAACCTACCCTATGACTATTTATCCTGCTGTATTTATTGCTTATTCATTAATTGATGTCATCTATGACAGCGATTGAACGGAAGATGCGGTTGTTACTTTTATTGATCCCGCGCATCAAGTAGAATGCCGTTCAACGAGAACCCGTACCAAGATAAGTATTACTCGAAGCAATGACCCTGCTGGCGTTAGGTATAAATCACAAAACCGCTCCGGTTTCTCTGCGTGAAAGGGTGACCTTCTCGCCAGAGTCCATCGATGAGGCGCTAACCAGCTTGCTCCAACAACCGTTGGTGCAGGGCGGTGTCGTGTTGTCCACCTGCAACCGCACCGAGCTGTACCTCAGCGTAGAGCAACAGGAACACATGCACGAGCAGCTGGTCGCCTGGCTGTGCGCGTACCACAACCTGCGCCCGGAAGAGGTGAAGAAAAGCCTGTACTGGCATCAGGGCAACGACGCGGTCAGCCATCTGATGCGGGTGGCCAGCGGGTTGGACTCTCTGGTGCTGGGCGAACCGCAGATCCTCGGCCAGGTGAAAAAGGCCTTCGCCGAGTCGCAACGCGGCCAGTCGCTGTCCGGCGAGCTGGAGCGGCTGTTCCAGAAATCCTTCTCCGTCGCCAAGCGCGTGCGCACCGAAACCGAAATCGGCGCCAGCGCGGTCTCCGTGGCTTTCGCCGCCTGTACGCTGGCGCGGCAGATCTTCGAATCGCTGGCCGATCTCAACGTATTGCTGGTGGGCGCCGGTGAAACCATCGAGCTGGTGGCGCGCCACCTGCGCGAACACAAAGTGCGGCACATGATCATCGCCAACCGCACCCGCGAGCGCGCGCAGCTGCTGGCGGACGAGGTCGGCGCTGAGGTGATCACCCTGCCGGAGATCGACGAACGCCTGGCGGATGCCGACATCATCATCAGTTCCACCGCCAGCCCGCTGCCGATCATCGGCAAGGGGATGGTGGAGCGCGCGCTGAAGGCGCGCCGCAACCAGCCGATGCTGCTGGTGGATATCGCCGTACCGCGCGATATCGAGCCGGAGGTCGGCAAACTGGCCAACGCCTATCTGTACAGCGTGGACGATCTGCACGCCATCATTCAAAGCAACCTGGCGCAGCGCAAAGCGGCGGCGGTGCAGGCGGAGTCGATCGTGCAGCAGGAAAGCACCAACTTCATGGCCTGGCTGCGTTCGCAGGGCGCGGTGGAAACCATCCGCGACTACCGTTCGCAGGCCGACCAGATCCGCGCAGAAATGGAGGCCAAAGCGCTGGCCGCCATCGCGCAGGGCGCCAACGTGGAGCAGGTTATTCACGAGCTGGCCCATAAACTGACCAACCGTCTTATTCATGCCCCCACCAAATCCCTCCAGCAGGCCGCCGGCGACGGCGACGTGGAGCGGTTGCAGTTATTACGCGACAGCCTCGGGCTGGATCAGCATTAGTTTTCTCTATTAACAGGGTTTATTACCACGCATGAAGCCTTCTATTGTTGCCAAACTGGAAGCGTTACAAGAGCGCCATGAAGAAGTGCAGGCGCTGCTCGGCGATGCCGGCGTCATCGCCGACCAAGACCGGTTCCGCGCGCTGTCGCGAGAGTACGCGCAGCTGACCGATGTCAGCCGCTGCTTCCTGGAATGGCGTCAGGTGCAGGAGGATCTGGAGACGGCGGAAATGATGCTGGACGATCCGGAGATGCGCGAGATGGCGCAGGAAGAGCTGAAACAGGCGCGGGCGAGCAGCGAAGAGCTGGAACAGCAGCTGCAGGTGTTGCTGCTGCCGAAAGATCCGGATGATGAGCGCAGCTGCTTCCTCGAAGTGCGCGCCGGCACCGGCGGCGATGAGGCGGCGATCTTCGCCGGCGATCTGTTCCGCATGTACAGCCGTTACGCCGAAGGCCGCCGCTGGCGCGTCGAGGTGATGAGCGCCAACGAAGGCGAGCACGGCGGCTTCAAAGAAGTGATCGCCAAAGTTTCCGGCGACGGCGTGTACGGCCAGCTGAAGTTTGAATCCGGCGGCCATCGCGTGCAGCGCGTGCCGGAAACCGAATCCCAGGGGCGCATCCACACCTCCGCCTGCACCGTGGCGGTGATGCCGGAAGTGCCGGAAGCCGAGCTGCCGGACATCAACCCGGGCGATCTGAAAATCGACACCTTCCGCTCTTCCGGCGCCGGCGGCCAGCACGTTAACACCACCGACTCGGCGATCCGCATTACCCACCTGCCGACCGGCATCGTGGTGGAGTGTCAGGACGAACGTTCACAGCACAAAAACAAAGCCAAGGCGATGTCGGTGCTGGGCGCGCGCATTCGCGCCGCCGAGATGGCCAAGCGCCAGCAGGCCGAGGCGTCCACTCGCCGCAACCTGCTTGGCAGCGGCGATCGTTCCGATCGCAACCGCACCTACAACTTCCCGCAGGGGCGGGTGACCGACCACCGCATCAACCTGACGCTTTACCGCCTGGACGAAGTGATGGAAGGCAAACTGGACATGCTGATCCAGCCGATCGTGCAGGAGTATCAGGCCGATCAGCTGGCTGCGCTGTCCGCCGAGCAAGAGTGATGGATTATCAACACTGGCTGAAAGCCGCCGCCGCGCGTTTGACCCACAGCGACAGCGCCCGGCGCGACGCGGAAATCCTGTTGGGTTTCGTGACCGGCAAGGCCAGAACCTTCCTGATGGCGTTCGGCGAAACCACGCTGACGCCGCCGCAGCAACAGCAGCTGGAGACGCTGCTGGCGCGCCGCGAACGCGGTGAACCGGTGGCCTATCTGGTGGGCGAGCGCGAGTTTTGGTCGCTGCCGCTGTCGGTTTCGCCCGCGACGCTGATCCCACGCCCGGATACCGAATGCCTGGTGGAACTGGCGCTGGCGCGCCTGCCGCCGCAACCCTGCCACTTCCTCGATCTCGGCACCGGCACCGGCGCCATCGCGCTGGCGCTGGCCAGCGAGCGCCCGGATTGTTCGGCAATCGGCGTCGATGTGCAGCCGGACGCGGTCGCGCTGGCGCAGCACAATGCGCACAAGCTGAAGATCGACAACGTTCGATTTTTACAGGGCAGCTGGTTTGCGCCCGTGGCCGGGCAACGCTTTGCGCTGATCGCCAGCAATCCGCCCTATATCGACGCCGCCGATCCGCATTTGTCGCAGGGCGACGTGCGCTTCGAGCCGGGCAGCGCGCTGGTGGCCGCCGAGCACGGGCTGGCCGATCTGGCCGCCATCGTGCGCCAGGCGCCGCACTATCTGCAGCCACAGGGCTGGCTGCTGTTGGAACATGGCTGGCAGCAGGGTGAGAGCGTGCGCGCGCTGCTGCAGGCCGCCGGATTTTCCGCTGTCGCCACCCACCGTGATTACGGCGACAACGATCGTGTGACGCTCGGCCAATGGCCGGGATAAGCGCCCCTCATAATAACGACGTCCGGGCCATCTAAGGGAGCATCATGACTGCATACACCGCGTTGAAACATTTCCATTTGCTGACGGTCGCCATCAGTATTACCTTGTTTGTGCTGCGTTTTTACTGGCAGTGGCGCCGCTCGCCGATCGTGGGGCGCCGCTGGGTCAAGATAGCGCCGCACCTGAACGACACGCTGCTGTTCGTCAGCGGCATCGCGCTGGTGGTGACGTTCGGGTTTTATCCGCTGCTGGGTATGGACTCATGGCTGACCGAGAAGCTGTTTGGCGTTATTATCTATATCCTGCTTGGCTACGTCGCATTGGGCAAGAAGACCAAAAGTCAGCGGCTGCGAACCGTGGCGTTCGTGCTGGCGTTGGGCTGTCTGTATCTGATAATTAAACTTGCCACGACGAAAATACCGTTTCTGATGGGATACCTATGAGTAGCATTGCTGATTTTGAATTTAACACCTCGCCGCTGAGCGAAGGGGTGATCCTGGTGTCGCAGTCGGTAAGGCGTGATTTCCCCGCCGCCGACGTGGAGCGCAAGCTGCAACAGCTGGTGGACGAAGCGCGCGCGGCGGTGCCGGCCGACATCACACAGGAGCAGCAACTGGATGCGCTCATCGAACTGTTCTACAAAACCTGGGGATTCGGCGGCGCCAGCGGCGTCTATCGCCTGTCGGACGCCATTTGGCTGGATAAGGTGCTGGAGGGGCGGCAGGGCACGCCGGTTTCGCTCGGCACCATCTTCCTGCATATCGCCAACGCGCTGGATTTGCCGCTGCTGCCGGTGATTTTCCCCACTCAGCTGATCCTGCGCGCCGATTGGCTGGATGAAGAGCTGTGGCTGATCAACCCGCTGAACGGCGAAACCCTGAGCGAACACCAGCTGGAAGTGTGGATCAAGGGCAACCTGGGGCTGGGCGCCGAGCTGGAAGACGACGATCTCGACGAATCCGAGAACATCATGGTGGTGCGCAAGATGCTGGATACGCTGAAGGCCGCCCTGATGGAAGAAAAGCAGCTGGAAATGGCGCTGCGCACCAGCGAGACGGTGCTGTGCTTCGATCCGGAAGATCCGTACGAGATCCGCGATCGTGGGCTGATTTACGCCCAGCTGGAGTGCAACCATATCGCGATTTCCGATCTCAACTATTTTGTCGAGCAGTGTCCTGAAGACCCGGTCAGCGAAGTGATCAAAGTACAGATCCATTCGATTGAGCCGAAACAGGTGACGCTGCATTAATTCAATGACTCCGTGCAGTTTGCAAGGCGACGGTTACAACCTTAACAAAGGCGAAAGCATGAAACAGAAAGTGGTTAGCATTGGCGACATCGACGTAGCAAACGACCTGCCGTTTGTGCTGTTTGGCGGTATGAACGTGCTGGAATCGCGCGATCTGGCGATGAGCATCTGCGAGCACTACGTCACCGTGACGCAAAAACTGGGCATTCCTTACGTTTTCAAAGCCTCTTTCGACAAAGCCAACCGTTCTTCCATCCACTCGTACCGCGGTCCGGGCCTGGAAGAAGGGATGAAGATCTTCGAAGAGCTGAAGAAAACCTTCGGCGTGAAAATCATCACCGACGTTCACGAAGCGGCGCAGGCGCAGCCGGTTTCCGAAGTGGTTGACGTGATCCAACTGCCGGCCTTCCTGGCGCGTCAGACCGATCTGGTGGAAGCGATGGCGAAAACCGGCGCGGTAATCAACGTCAAGAAGCCACAGTTCGTCAGCCCGGGACAGATGGGCAACATCGTCGACAAATTCAAAGAAGGTGGCAACGACCAGGTGATCCTGTGCGATCGCGGCAGCAACTTTGGTTATGACAACCTGGTGGTCGACATGCTGGGCATCAACGTGATGAAGAACGTGACCGGCGGCCATCCGGTAATCTTCGACGTGACCCACGCGCTGCAGACCCGCGATCCGTTCGGCGCCGCGTCCGGCGGCCGTCGCGCTCAGGTGGCCGAGCTGGCGCGCGCCGGCATGGCGGTTGGCCTGGCAGGGCTGTTCCTCGAAGCGCACCCGGATCCGAACAACGCCAAGTGCGACGGCCCGTCCGCGCTGCCGCTGGACAAGCTGGAGCCGTTCCTGGCGCAGATGAAAGCCATCGACGACCTGGTGAAGAGCTTCCCGGAGCTGGATACCAGCAACTAAGCGCTCATCGCCAAAAAAAAAGCCCGACTCGTCGGGCTTTTTTACGTTTAGGCGCCGGTGTCCGCCAGCGCTTCCGGCAGCGTCGGGTAGAACTGCAGCCGGCCCTCGATCGGCTGCACCCGCGCGCGCGCCAGGGTTTTCAGCGGCTGGAACGGCACGTCGGTGATCACCAGTTTCTTGTCCGCCGGCAACACGTCGATAAAGCGTCGCAGGGCGCTCAGACCGCCGGCGTCGAGCACCGGCACCGCATCCCATTGCAGCACGATCGTGCGATAACTTTCGCTGCGCGTCAGCAGTTCGGTAAAGATGCGCTCGGCGGCGGCGAAGAACAGCGGGCCATTCACTCGCAGCACCAGGCGGCCGTCATCGGCGCTCAGTTCGCTTAGCCGCGTCATGCGGGCGATGCGGCGCATAAACAGCAGCGAAGCCAGCACGATGCCCACGGTAATGGCGATCACCATGTCGAACAGCACCGTCAGCGACATGCACAGCAGCAGTACCAGAATGTCGTCCTTCGGCGCCCGGCGCAGCAGGTAAACCACCTTGTGGGCCTCGCTCATGTTCCAGGCGACCATCAACAGCAGCGCCGCCATCGCCGCCAGCGGCAGATAAGAGAGCCATGGCGCCAGAACCAGCAGCGCCAACAGCACCAGCAGCGCGTGGATGATGGCGGATACCGGTGAGGTGGCACCGGCGCGCACGTTGGCCGCTGAACGGGCAATTGCGGCGGTCGCGGTGATGCCGCCGAAGAACGGCGCGATGATGTTGCCCGCGCCCTGGCCGATCAATTCGCTGTTCGAGTTATGCTTCTTACCGGTCATGCCGTCGAGCACCACTGCGCACAGCAGCGACTCGATCGCGCCGAGCATTGCCATCGAAAATGCCGCCGGCAACAGGGCGGAAACGGTTTGCCAGCTCAGGGTGAACGGCTGCCCGCCGCCGCCCGGCAGATCCCAGGGCAGCAGCAGCTGCGGCAAGATAGGCGGGATGCCCTGGCCGCTGCTGCCGTCGGCCAGCAGGTAGCTGAAACGAGAGCCGATGGTCGCCACCGGGTGGTCAAACAGCGTCAGCAGCCCCATCAGCGCAGTGCCTGCCAGCAGCGCCGGCAGGTGGCCGGGCACGCGCAGGCCGAGTTTGGGCCAGAAGATCAGGATCAAGAGCGTCACCGCGCCGATCAGGGTATCGCCGAGATCCAACGTCGGCAGCGCCTGCAGCAGGGCGTACAGCTTGCCGACGTAGTTTTCCGGCGTGTGCGTCAGCTGCAGACCGAAAAAGTCCTTAATCTGCATGGTGGCGATGGTGATGGCGATACCGGAGGTAAAACCGAGCGTCACCGGCAGCGGAATGTACTCGATCAGCCGGCCAAAGCGCGCCAGCCCCATCAGCAGCAGAAATACCCCGGAGATCAGCGTGGCGACCAGCAGGCCGGCCAGGCCGAACTGCTGCGAGACCGGATAGAGGATCACCACGAAGGCGGCGGTGGGGCCGGAGACGCTGTAGCGCGAACCGCCGCTGACGGCGATGACGATGCCGGCGATGGCGGCGGTATACAGGCCATACTGCGGCGGCACGCCGCTGGCGATCGCCAGCGCCATCGCCAGCGGAATGGCGATAATGCCGACCGTCACCCCGGCGATGGCGTCTTTCAGCAACCGCGCCAGGCTATAAGGTTCCCGCCAGCAGGCGTCTATCAGCGCGCTGAAGGGGCGAATTTTGTTTATTTCATGCGTTTTCATCTACGGTGCGTACCAAATCTTCAAAAGTGAAAGGAATGGCGGGCCCGATGAGGTCCGTCTTGTCACGTGACAGATACCATACGCCTTTTGTTCAGCGGATTACCAGACCTGCGTCAATTTGGCACAGGAAATCAGAGTGTCGTCGTTTTATCCGGCGCTAAATGCCGTTAACAGGTAAGTAAGCCGCAGATTCTGCGGCTGAAAAAGAAAGGAATAATCAAGGTTTTGGCGGTTAGTGCAGAGCGGGTAGGGATAAGCCGAGAAAGTGGGCTAAAGTGCTTACCAACAGCTGGTGATCTTCCTTCTGCGGCGCGCCGGAAATGCTGATGCTGCCGACGCAGCCGAGGCCGGTCAGGGTGAGCGGGAAGGCGCCGCCGTGCACCGAATAGTCGCGTACGCTCAGCCCGTAACGTTCCTCCAGCGACGTTTGCCGCTGCTGCAGACGCAGGCCGATGGCGTAAGAACTTTTGTGAAAATGGTTTACCAGATTGCGCTTGCGCCGCACCCAGTCGGCGATGTCCGGCGTGGCGCCCGGCATGGCGTAATAAAACAGCGTCTGCCCGGCCAGTTGGATTTCGATGGCGATGCTCAGGCCGCGTCGGTCGGCGGCGGTTTTCAGCGCCGCGCCCAGCTCCCAGGCGGTGGTGGCGTCAAAATGGGTAAAGGCCAGCGTCGCTTCCTGTTCGCTGAGCGCCTGCAGTTCATCGTCGATATTCATGCGTTTCTCCCCCGATATACAAAGGACAGAGTAGCCTGAAGCGAGCATCGTGAGATAGACGGCTTGGCGATAAGATAGAACTGCTACTCTATTAATAGACTGTGTAAAATGGCCGCCGCCGAAGCGGAGACGACAGGGATGCGTTATTCAACGTCTTTACATTACCCCTGGCGATCCCGAGGAGCGCGCTGACTATTTATGACTTACATTGCGTCCATTTCCACCCTTTACAGCGACGCTTGCATCACCTATGCCACGCTGTCGGTAAGCTATTTCGTTCTCAGCAAGAATGCCCCGTTTTCCTACCGTTCCGCACTGTGGAAGCGCGTCGTGTTCGGCCTGCTGGCCGGGGTGGCGGTGCTGTATTTGAGTCAGGATCGGCTGGTGTTGACCGATAAGGTACATTACAGCTTTGCGATGATCCCGATGATACTGGTGACGTTCTTCGGCGGCGGCGTCAGTGGGCTGGTGAGCTTTCTGTTCGCTATGGCACTGACCGGCGGCTTCACCGTCGATAACCTGTTCATCGCCTCGATTGTCGCGCCGCTGCTGCTGTCGCGGGTGTGGCTGAAGAAATCCCATCGGGTGTTTTACCTGACGATCGGCGTCATCGCGCTGTATCGCATCGTTGTGGTGTGGCTGTTGGTGGACCTAAGGGGGCTGTGGCCGGATGTGTTGCTGTACCAGGCGGTTTCCGCGCTCTGCCTGGCGATTTGCTATCATGCGCTGAATTTCAAAGAGCGCCACATCTACGCCTATTTCGCGATGCGCGCGCGCGCCACGACCGATAGCCTGACCCACATCAACAACCGCGCCAGCGTCGATTATCAGCTGATGCTGCAGCGTGCCGAGCGCCGCCCGTGCGGGTTGATGATCCTCGATTTGGATAATTTCAAAAGCATCAATGATACCTACGGTCATCCGGCCGGCGACGTGCTGCTGGCCAGCGTCGGTCGGCTGCTGCAAAACAGCGTGCGTAACGAGGACTTCGTCGGGCGCTACGGTGGCGAGGAGTTTATGGTGATCACCGCCAGCTACGATCCGCAGGTGATCGGCGGGGTGGCCGAGCGCATTCGCAGCGCGGTGGAAAGCTCAACGTTCTTGCTGAATGCGCACGACGAAGCGCACATCACAATGTCCATCGGCGTGTCGCTGTATCTGCCTGGCATGATGCTGGACAAGGCGATCGCCATGACCGACGAGGCCTTGTATGAGGCGAAGCGCAGCGGCAAAAACCGGGTGGTGACCAGCCGCGTGATGCAGCTGGCGCCGCTGGGCGCCGGATTCCCGCGCGAGTAAGCCGCCCCCGCCGCCACGGCGGGGGCGTTGGCTCAGGCCGCCAGCGTGTGTTCGCGGAAGGCGTTCAGCAGCTCTTCGGTGAACGTCAGGCGTTTCTGGCGATCGGCCAGATCGAGCGTGAACTTCAGCTTGCTCGGGCCATCCAGGCGGTAAACCTGCGGATTGCCCTGCAACAGGCCGATCAGATAACCCGGGTCGACGCGGTTGTTGTCGCCGAACTCGATAAAGCCGCCGCGCTCGTTGCTCTCGATGCGTTTGATCCCCAGCTTCTGCGCATGCAGGCGCAGCGCCGCGCATTGCAACAGGTTGCGCGCCGCATCCGGCAGCTGGCCGAAGCGGTCGATCAGCTCGACCTTCAACTCGTCAAGCTCACCGTCGTTCTTCGCGCTGGCGATGCGCTTATACAGTGACAGGCGGGTATTGACGTCGGGAATGAAGTCTTCCGGCAGCAGGGCCGGCATGCGTAGCTCCACCTCGGTTTGGCTGCTGGTGAGATCTTCCAACGACGGCTCGCGACCGTTTTTCAACGCGTCGACGGCGCTTTCCAGCAGTTCCATATAGAGCGAGAAACCGACGGTGGTCATCTGGCCGCTCTGGTCTTCGCCCAGCAGCTCACCGGCGCCGCGGATCTCCAGATCGTGAGTCGCCAGCGCGAACCCGGCGCCGAGATCTTCCAGCGACGCGATGGCCTCGAGCCGTTTATGGGCGTCGGTGCCCATGGCTTTGGGGTTTGGCGTCATCAGATAGGCGTAAGCCTGATGGTGCGAACGCCCGACGCGGCCGCGCAGCTGGTGCAGCTGCGCCAGGCCGAAGCGATCGGCGCGCTCGATGATGATGGTGTTGGCGCTGGGGATATCGATGCCGGTTTCGATGATGGTGGTGCACACCAGCACGTTGAAGCGCTGGTGGTGGAAATCGTTCATCACCCGTTCCAGATCACGTTCGCGCATCTGGCCGTGGCCGATGGCGATGCGCGCTTCCGGCACCAGCTCAGCCAGACGCTGCGCCGCTTTCTCGATGTTTTCCACGTCGTTGTAGAGGTAGTAAACCTGGCCGCCGCGCAATACTTCGCGCAGGATCGCCTCGCGGATCACCAGACTGTCGTATTCGCGCACGAAGGTCTTCACCGCCAGTCTGCGCGCCGGTGGGGTGGCGATGATCGACAGATCGCGCATGCCGCTCATCGCCATGTTCAGCGTACGCGGGATCGGCGTGGCGGTCAGCGTCAGGATATCGACGTCGGCGCGCATCGCTTTGATACGCTCCTTGTGGCGTACGCCAAAGCGGTGCTCTTCATCGACGATCAGCAGCCCCAGGTCTTTCCAGCGCAGATCGCTCTGCAACAGCTTGTGGGTGCCAATGATGATGTCCACCTTGCCTTCGGCCGCGTCGTCCAGCACCTGCTGCTGCTCTTTGGCGCTGCGGAAGCGCGACATCATCTCGATGCGGATCGGCCAGGTGGCGAAGCGATCGCGGAAGTTGTCGAAGTGCTGCTGCGCCAGCAGGGTGGTCGGCACCAGCACCGCCACCTGCTTGCCGTTTTCCACCGCCAGGAAGGCGGCGCGCATCGCCACTTCGGTTTTGCCGAAGCCGACGTCGCCGCATACCAGGCGATCCATCGCCAGCGGTTGGCACATGTCGCTCAGCACCGCATTGATCGCCTGCTCCTGGTCCGGCGTGGTTTCGAACGGGAAGCTCTGGCAGAACAGCTGGTACTGCTCGCGGTTGTGTTTGAAGGCGAAACCGGCCTTGGCGGCGCGCTGGGCGTAGATATCCAGCAGCTCGGCCGCCACGTCGCGCACCCGTTCGGCCGCTTTCTGCCGCGCGCGCGTCCAGGCGTCGCCGCCCAGCTTGTGCAGCGGGGCGTTTTCGTCCGCGCCGCCGGCGTAGCGGCTGATCAGATGCAGTGAAGAAACCGGCACGTACAGCTTGTCCTCACCGGCGTAGGAGAGGATCAGGTACTCGGCCTTGATGCCGCCGGCCTCCAGCGTGGTCAGGCCGACGTAGCGGCCGACGCCGTGTTCCAGATGCACCACCGGCTGGCCGGGATGCAGCTCCGCCAGGTTGCGGATCAGGGTATCGGTATTGATGGTGCGCCGGTTGTCCTGCCGGCGGCGGCTGACGCGCTCGCCGAGCAGATCGCTTTCGCAGATCAGCGCCCGCTGGCGCAGGCCGTCGAGGAAGCCGTGTTCGGCGGCGCCGACCATCATGTAACGGCCCGCCGTTTCCGCCTGATCGAGGCGCTGAATCAGCGCCGGCGCCAGCTTGATGCGGCCGAGCAGATCCTGCAGCGTTTCACGCCGCCCCTCGCTCTCGACGGAGAAGATAACGCTGCCGTCAAAACTTTCAATAAAGCGGCGCAGATTATCCAGCGGGGATTTATGCTGCGCCTGCACCGCCAGATCGGGCAGGGCATGGTAATCCAGATTGGTATTGCCCGTTTTGGCCGGCAGCTCATCGGTTTTCAGCGCGATGCGCGGCCAGGCTTTCAGCTCGCCGAACAGCGCGTCAACGCGCAGCCACAGCGTATCCGGCGCCAGCAGCGGGCGCATCGGATCGACGCGGCGGCTTTCGTAACGCTGGTTGACGTCCTGCCAAAAGCGCTCGGCGGCGCCCTCCAGATCGCCGGTGTTGACGATCAGCGTATTGGCCGGCAGGTAGCTGAACAGCGACGGCAGCGGCTGGCTGAAGAACAGCGGCTGCCAGTATTCGATGCCGGCGGGCCAGGCGCTTTTGCTGACCTGCTGATAGATGTGCTCGGCGTCACGACGCACCTCAAACTGCTCGCGCCACTGGCTGCGGAACAGCTCGATGGCGTTTTTGTCGGTAGGGAACTCGTGGGCCGGCAACAGATTGATGGCCTCGACTTCGCTCAGCGTGCGCTGGGTGTCGACGTCGAAGATGCGCAGGCTGTCGATTTCGTCATCGAAGAAGTCGATGCGGTAAGGCTCATCGCTGCCCATTGGATACAGGTCGAGCAACGCGCCGCGGGTGGCGAATTCGCCGTGCTCCATCACCTGATCGACGCTGCGGTAGCCCGCCTGCTCCAACTGCGCGCGCAGCTTGTCGCGCGACAGACGCTGGCCTTTCTTCATCACCAGCGCGTGGCCGTGCAGGAACTCGTGCGGGCAGACGCGCTGCATCAGGGTGTTGACCGGCAGAATGATCACGCCGCGCGCCATGGTCGGCAGGTGATACAGGCTCGACAAACGATCCGAGATGATTTCCTGGTGCGGCGAGAAGCTGTCGTACGGCAGGGTTTCCCAGTCGGACAGCGTGGTCACCATCTGGTCGGTGAACTGCTGGATCTCGTCGCGCAGCCGCAGGGCGTTTTGCATGTCCGGCGCGATCAGCATCACCGGGCCAGGATGGCGTTCGACGATCTCGGCGCACTCCACGGCACAGGCCGCGCCGGTCAGTTGCCCCAGTTGGCGCAGATCGCCCGCGCGATCGGGCAGAGAGTAACGAGGGGATGAAGAACGGTTACGGCTATCGGAAGTGCTCATTCAGGTATCTTTAATCAATGTGTTGGATGGCGTCCCGGCACGGATAACCCAGCGCCTTTATGCTGTTTATAGTAGCCCAGCGGCCGGCAAACTGACACAGCAAAAAGCGCTGCCCATCAATTTTCTGCCGGTTATTTAACCGGTTAATGCCGTCTGTTTTTTGCGGCTGAGGATAAATAACGCGCGAAGCTGCCGCCGTCTCCCTCTTCGCCGCTACGCAATAAAAGGCCCTCGGGTGTTCCCTAAACGAGGGAGAGCCTTTATTATCCATGATCACTTTGCTTAAGCCACGGCTATCAAACGGATTTCATGTATCAACCTGTCGCGTTATTCATTGGCCTGCGCTATATGCGCGGGCGAGCCTCAGACCGCTTCGGGCGGTTTGTTTCCTGGCTTTCCACCATCGGCATTACGCTGGGGGTGATGGCGTTGGTCACCGTGCTGTCGGTGATGAACGGTTTCGAAAAGGATCTGGAGAACAACATTCTCGGCCTGATGCCGCAGGCGTTGGTTACCAGTCCGCAAGGATCGGTCAACCCGCAGCAGCTGCCGGCCTCCGAGGTGCAGAAGCTGCAGGGCGTCACGCGCGTTGCGCCGCTGACCACCGGTGACGTGGTGCTGCAAAGCGCTCGCAGCGTGGCGGTCGGGGTGATGCTCGGCGTGAATCCCGACGAGGCCGATCCGCTGACCCCGTATCTGGTCAACGTCAAGCAGCAACAGCTGCAGCCGGGCCAATACAACATCATCATCGGCGAACAGCTGGCGGGGCAACTCGGCGTCAAGCGCGGCGATTCGCTGCGCGTGATGGTGCCGAGCGCCAGCCAGTTCACGCCGATGGGCCGCATTCCCAGCCAACGTTTGTTCACCCTCATCGGCACCTTCCACGCCAACAGCGAGGTGGACGGCTATCAGCTGCTGGTCAACCAACAGGATGCTTCGCGCCTGATGCGTTACCCGGCCGGCAACATCACCGGCTGGCGTCTGTTCCTGCAACAGCCGCTGACGGTCGATACCCTCAGCCAGCAGGCGCTGCCGGCGGGCACCGTCTGGAAAGACTGGCGCGATCGCAAGGGCGAGTTGTTCCAGGCGGTACGCATGGAGAAGAACATGATGGGGCTGCTGCTCAGCCTGATCGTGGCGGTGGCGGCGTTTAACATCATTACCTCACTCGGCCTGCTGGTGATGGAGAAGCAGGGCGAGGTCGCCATTCTGCAGACTCAAGGGCTGACTCGCCGCCAGATCATGTCGGTATTTATGGTGCAGGGCGCCAGCGCCGGCATCATCGGTTCGCTGCTCGGCACGCTGCTCGGCGTGCTGCTGGCCACCAACCTGAACAACCTGATGCCGATCCTCGGCGCATTGATCGACGGCGCTTCGCTGCCGGTGGCGGTCGATCCACTGCAGGTGACGATCATCGCCGTGGTGGCGATGGCGGTTTCCCTGTTGTCCACGCTCTATCCTTCATGGCGCGCTGCCGCCGTACAACCCGCTGAGGCTTTACGTTATGAGTAACCATCTTTTGCTGCAGTGTGACAACCTGTGCAAGACCTATCAGGAAGGCAACCTGCACACCGACGTGCTGCGCAACGTCAGCTTTGCCATGCAGCAGGGCGAGATGATGGCGATCGTCGGCAGCTCGGGTTCCGGCAAGAGCACCCTGCTGCACCTGCTGGGCGGGCTGGACTCGCCGACCTCCGGCGAGGTGATTTTCAAGGGCGAATCGCTGAACGCCATGTCTTCGGCGGCCAAGGCTGAGCTGCGCAACCGCCAGCTGGGCTTCATCTATCAGTTCCACCACCTGTTGCCGGACTTCACCGCGCTGGAAAACGCCGCCATGCCGCTCTTGATCGGCGGCGCCAAACCGGCGCAGGCGCAGGAGAAAGCGCGGGAGATGCTGGCGGCGGTCGGGCTGGAAAAGCGCAGCAAACACCGTCCGTCCGAGCTTTCCGGCGGCGAGCGTCAGCGCGTGGCGATCGCGCGCGCGCTGGTCAATAACCCGGCGCTGGTGCTGGCGGACGAACCGACCGGCAACCTCGACAAGCGCACCGCGGACAGCATCTTCGATCTGCTCGGTGAGCTGAACGTGCGTCAGGGCACCGCTTTCCTGGTGGTAACGCACGATCTGCAGCTGGCCAAGCGCTTGAGCCGCCAGTTGGAAATGGCCGACGGTCACCTGCAGGCGCAGCTGACCCTGATGGGGGCCGAGTAATGGCGGGAGCCTCACTGTCCTTCCTGACGGCCCTGCGTTTCAGCCGCGGCCGTAAACGCGGCGGCATGGTGTCGCTGATCTCGGTCATCTCCACCATTGGCATCGCGCTGGGGGTGGCGGTGCTGATCGTCGGTCTGAGCGCGATGAACGGCTTTGAGCGCGAGCTGAAGAACCGCATTCTGGCGGTGGTGCCGCACGGCGAGCTCGAGCCGGTCAATCAGCCGTTCAGCGGCTGGCCGTCGATTCTGCAGCGGGTGGAAAAGGTGCCGGGCATTGTGGCCGCCGCGCCGTACATCAACTTTACCGGCCTGATGGAAAACGGTGCTCAGCTGCGCGCGGTGGAAGTCAAAGGTGTGGATCCGCAGCAGGAGAGCCGACTGAGCGCGTTGCCGCAGTATGTGCAGGGCGACGCCTGGGCCAATTTCAAGCCCGGCGAGCAGCAGGTGATCCTCGGCAAGGGCGTGGCCGACGCGCTGGGCGTCAAGCAGGGCGCCTATGTCACGGTGATGATCCCCAACAGCGACCCTGAGATGAAGCTGCTGCAGCCGAAGCGCATTCGTCTGCACGTGACCGGCATTTTGCAGCTCAGCGGCCAGCTCGATCACAGCCTGGCGCTGGTGCCGCTGGCCGATGCGCAGCAGTATCTCGACATGGGTGACAGCGTCACGGGTATCGCGCTCAAGATGAACGACGTGTTCGCCGCCAACAAACTGGTGCGCGACGCCGGCGAAGTGACCAACGCCTACATTTACATCAAGAGCTGGATCGGCAAATACGGCTACATGTACCGCGATATCCAGATGATCCGCGCCATTATGTACCTGGCGATGGTGCTGGTGATCGGCGTGGCCTGCTTCAACATCGTCTCCACGCTGGTGATGGCGGTGAAAGACAAAAGCGCCGACATTGCGGTGCTGCGCACCCTGGGCGCCAAAGACGGCTTTATCCGCGCCATTTTCATCTGGTATGGGCTGCTGGCCGGGTTGCTGGGCAGCCTGAGCGGCGTGGTGATCGGGGTGATCGCCTCGCTGCAGCTGACCAACATCATCCGGGGCATCGAGAAACTGGTCGGCCACTCCTTCCTGTCGGGCGATATTTACTTCATCGACTTCCTGCCTTCCGAGCTGCACTGGCTGGATGTGCTGATCGTGCTGGCGACCGCCATCGTGCTGAGCCTGTTGGCCAGTTGGTATCCGGCGAGGCGCGCCAGCCGCATCGATCCGGCGCGGGTGCTGAGCGGACAATAAAACCCACGGGGAGGCAGCGATGCCGCCCCGTTTTTTTAGCCTGGGGATGGGTTATGTACTACGGTTTCGATATGGGCGGCACCAAGATTGAGCTGGGGGTGTTCGACGACAGCCTGCAGCGCATTTGGCAAAAGCGGGTGCCGACGCCGCGCGACGATTATCGGCAACTGCTGGCTACGCTGTGCGAGCTGACCCTTGAGGCGGATGCGTTTTGCGGCCGGCGCGGCAGCGTCGGCATCGGCATTCCGGGCCTGCCCAACGACGATGACGGCACGCTGTTTACCGCCAATGTGCCTGCGGCGATGGGGCGGCCGCTGCCGCGCGATCTGGCGGCGCTGATCGGGCGCGAGGTGCGGGTCGATAACGACGCCAACTGCTTTGCGCTGTCGGAGGCCTGGGACGACGAGTTCCGCCGCTACCCGACGGTGCTGGGCATCATCCTCGGCACCGGCGTAGGCGGCGGCCTGATCGTCGAGGGCAAGACGGTGCCCGGGCGCAACTATATCGCCGGCGAGTTCGGCCATTTGCGCCTGCCGGTGGACGCGCTCGAGGTGCTGGGGCGTGATGTGCCTCGCGTCGCCTGCGGGTGCGGCCATCAGGGTTGCATTGAAAATTACATATCGGGCCGCGGTTTCGAATGGATGTACGCCCATTTTTATGGCCGGCGCTTGCCCGCCACCGAGATCATTGCGCATTATCAGGCGGGTGAGCCGCAGGCCGTGGCGCATGTCGATCGCTTTATGGACGTGCTGGCGATCTGCCTGGGTAACCTGCTGACGGTGCTGGATCCGCACCTGGTGGTGATCGGCGGCGGGCTGTCGAACTTCGACGCCATTTACCAGGCGTTGCCGCAGCGGCTGCCGGCGCACCTGCTGCGGGTGGCTCGGCTGCCGCGCATCGAGAAGGCGCGCTATGGCGACGCCGGCGGCGTGCGCGGCGCAGCGTTTCTCAATTTGACTCGCCCAACGTAATGGGCGTTGCGGCCAGGCGTGAATGTATACAGCCAACAACGCCGCAACGTTCAGTAAGAAGGGTAAACAGGGAAAAGTAAGGAGAGAGTTAATGCACACTCGCCATCGGCTGTGTCAGTTTCGCAAGAGTAAGCATGTGCTGCATCAGCGCTTTCGTTCACGCATTTTTCACCGTGACACCATGGCGGCGGCCGAGCTGAAAAAGCCGTTTGTGGTGGTGTTGACCGGGGCCGGCATTTCGGCCGAGTCGGGCATTCGCACCTTCCGCGCTGCGGATGGGCTGTGGGAAGAGCACCGGGTGGAGGACGTCGCCACGCCGGAAGGTTTTCAGCGCGATCCGACGCTGGTGCAGGCGTTTTACAACGAACGCCGCCGCCAGCTGCAGACCGAGGACATCGCCCCGAACGCCGCGCACCGCGCGCTGGCGGATCTGGAAGAGTGGCTGGGGGACAACTTCCTGCTGGTCACGCAAAACATCGATAACCTGCATGAGCGCGCCGGCAGCAAGCGGGTGCTGCACATGCACGGCGAATTGCTGAAGGTGCGCTGCACCCAGTCGGGCCAGGTGTTCGAGTGGCCCGGCGATCTCAGCGTCGATGAGCGTTGCCACTGCTGCCAGTTCCCGGCGCCGCTGCGGCCGCACGTGGTGTGGTTCGGCGAGATGCCGCTGGGCATGGACGACATCTACCAGGCGCTGAGCAAGGCCGATTTCTTCGTCGCCATCGGCACCTCCGGCCACGTCTATCCGGCGGCCGGGTTCGTGCATGAGGCGCGGCTGGGCGGCGCCTACGCGATGGAGCTGAACCTGGAGCCGAGTCAGGTGGAAAGCCAGTTCGACGAGAAACACTACGGCCTGGCCAGCGAAGTGGTGCCGCGTTTTGTGCACAAATTCCTGGTGGGCAAGGTGGCGCGGGCCGATAAGCCCTAAAGACATCAGGGCGCAATGCGCGCCCTGATGGGATGGCGGGCGTGTTAGCGCCCGGCTTTCAGCTTTTGGAAGTAGCTTTCGTACAGCGTGCTGGCGTCGCCGACGTCGTTTTGCCACTCGCCGTGCTCAATCACCGTTTTATCCGGGTAGAGAGACGGATCGTTGGCGATCTCCGGCGACAGCAGCTTCTTCGCCGCCAGGTTCGGCGTCGGGTAACCGATGGTTTCCGCCACCTGCACCGCGATTTCTGGCCGCAGCAGGAAGTCGATCAGCTTCAGCGCCCCTTCGACGTTGCGCGCGTTGGCCGGAATGGCCAGGCTGTCCATCCAGAAGATCCCACCTTCCTTCGGCCAGACGATCTCCAGCGGCGTGCCGGCCTGGCGCGCCACGAAGGCCGAACCGTTCCACACCATGCCGACGTTGACTTCCCCTTCCATAAACGGGTTGCCCGGGTTGTCGGAGTTGAAGGCCAGCACGTTCGGCATCAATTTCTGCAGTTCGCGGTAGGCGGCTTCGATCTCTTTCGGGTCGGTGGTGTTGCCGGAATAGCCCAGCTTGAGCAGCGCCATCTGGAACACTTCGCGCGCGTCGTCGGTCAGCAGCAGGCGGCCTTTGTACTGCGGTTGCCACAGATCGGCCCAGGAGGTGACGGTGGACGGATCCTGCGCGTCGCTGTTAACGCCGATGGCGGTGGCGCCCCAGATGTAAGGGATGGAGTAGTCGTTGTTGGGATCGAACGGCTTGTTCAGCAGGGTAGGATCGAGATCCTTGAAGTGGCTGAGCTTGCTCTTGTCGATTTTTTGCAGCATGCCTTCCTTGCTCATCTTGGCGATGAAGTAAGTGGAAGGCACCACCAGATCGTACGCGCCGTCCTTGTAGGTCTTCAGCTTGGCGTACATGCTTTCGTTGGATTCATAGGTGGAATAAATCACCTTGATGCCGGTTTCTTTGGTGAACTGCTCCAGCAGCCCCGGCGGGACGTATTCAGTCCAGTTATAGAAATACAGCGTTTTGCCGTCAGAGGCGTTTGCAGAGCAGAAACTCAGCGCCATCATCCCGGCTGCGAGCAGATGTGACCACTTTTTCATGCAGCGTATCCTTCAGCAGTAGTGAGCCGAACCCGTATGAGCCGCCGTTTTCGGCCGCGCCATACCCCAGAAAGGGGCCATTATAGGGGCCGGGGCGGGGTGGGTAAAGGCGGTTATCCCAGCGGCAAATCAGCGGGTTAACCGAGTCAGGGCCATCACCAAAGGCCGCTTTCATATCATTGTGGTCAATGAAAGAGACGGGCGCCGCAGCGCCCGGCGGGAAGGATTACTCGGCCTTGGGCGAGCGATCGCGCATCACCCACTGGCTGGCGATCACCAGCGTCAGCGACAGCAGCAGCAAAATGGTGGCCAGCGCGTTAACCTCAGGCGAGACGCCGACTTTCACCATCGAATAGATCTTCAGCGGCAAAATCTCGTAGCTCGGCCCGGTGACGAAGGAGGAGACGACCACGTCGTCCATCGACAGGGTGAAGCTCAGCAGCCAACCGGCCGCCACCGCCGGCATCGCCAGCGGCAGAATGATTTTGCGCAGGATGGTGAACTCGCTTGCGCCGAGATCGCGCGCGGCTTCCAGCATCTTCACGTCGAAGCCTTTCAGGCGCGCGTAGACGGTCACGACCACGAACGGCAGGCAGAAGGTGATGTGCGAGAACAGCAGCGACCAGAAGCCGAGCGAAATGCCCAGCAACATGAACAGCACCAGCAGCGAGATGGCCATCACGATGTCCGGCGACATCATCACCACAAACAGCATGCCGCCGACGAACGGTTTGCCGCGGAAGCGGTAGCGGTACAGCGCCACTGCGGTCAGCGAGCCGATCAGCGTGGCGAAGGTGGCGGAGAGCACCGCCATGGTCAGCGAGTGGCCCGCCGCCTGCAACAGGCTGTCGTTGTTGAGCAGCGTGCTGTACCACTTGGTGGTGAACCCTTGCCAGTTGATGCCGAAGCGCGAGGCGTTGAAGGAGTTGACGATCAGGATGACGATCGGGATATACAGATAGGCGTATACCAGCGTCATAAAGCCGCCGCGCAGCAGACGTCCGATCATGCCAGATCCTCCTTCTTGTTCAGCAGGCGGGCGGCCCGATAATAGACCAGCAGCAACAGCCCCATCACCAGCGTCAGGCAGATGCTGGTGGCCGCGCCGAACGGCCAGTCGCGGATATTGAGGAACTGGCTTTTAATCACGTTGCCGATCAGCAGGTTTTTGGCTCCGCCCATCAGATCGGCGACGAAGAACAGCCCCATCGCCGGCAGCACCACCAGCAGGCAGCCGGCGATAATGCCCGGCATGGTCAGCGGCACGATGATGCGGATAAAGGTTTGGAGCTTGCTGGCGCCGAGATCACGCGCCGCCTCCAGGCAGGATTTATCGAGCTTTTCGATGCTGGAGTAGAGCGGCATCACCATAAACGGCAGCAGGATATATACCAGGCCGAGGATCACCGCTTCCGAGGTGTACATGATGCGCAGCGGCTTGTCGATAACGCCGATCCACAGCAGCGCGTCGTTGAGATAGCCGCGGGTGCTGAGAAACAGCTTCAGGCCGTAGATGCGGATCAGCGAGTTGGTCCAGAAGGGCACGATCAGCAGAAACAGCAGCAGCGGCCGCACCCTCTGCGGCAAGCGCGCCAGAATAAAGGCGAACGGATAGCCGATCACCAGGCAGCACAGGGTGGCGATCAGCGCCATGTTCAGCGAGTGCAGCAGCACCTGGGCATACAGCGGATCGAACAAGCGCCGGTAGTTATCCAGCGTGAACACCATCTGCACCAGGTTGGCGTCATCACGGGTCAGGAAGCTGGCGCCGATGATCATCAGGTTCGGCATGAACACGAACAGCAACAGCCAGGCGACGACGCCGACGATCACCACATTCTGGAAGACTTTACGCGATTTCTTCATCGGCCAGCACCACCTCCCAGCTTTCGACCCAGGTCACCGCCATCTTCTGATTGAGCGAGTGATCGACGTCCGGATCGTCTTCGTTGAAGAACTCGCTGACCATCACCGTTTTGCCGTTCTCCAGCTCGACCACCGATTCCAGCGTCATGCCTTTGTAGTTGCGCTCACGCACGTAACCGATCAGCCCGTCGTGCTGCGCGCTGTCGTTCACTTCTTCCACCCGCAGATCCTCCGGGCGCAGCAGCACCTTGAGCTTTTGGCCCGGTTCTACCGGCAGATCGGCATAGATGTCGCACTCGCGGCCTTCCACATTGGCGCGCACCCGCTGCGGATCGAGGCGTTGCAGGACCACCGCGTCGAAGATGTTGATCTCGCCGATGAAGCTGGCGACGAACAGGTTTTTCGGCTCTTCATAGATCTCACGCGGCGTGCCGTCTTGCTCGATGCGGCCTTCGCGCATCACCACGATGCGATCCGACATGGTCAACGCTTCTTCCTGATCGTGGGTGACGAACACGAAGGTGATGCCCAGCTTGCGCTGCAGCGCTTTCAGTTCGTTCTGCATCTGCTTGCGCAACTTGTAGTCCAGCGCCGACAGCGATTCGTCCAGCAGCAGCACTTTCGGCTTGTTGACCACCGCGCGGGCGATGGCCACACGCTGCTGTTGGCCACCGGAGAGCTGGCCCGGCCGCCGCTTGGCGAAGGCATCCAGCTGCACCATGCGCAGCGCCTCTTCGACGCGCGGCGTCAGTTCGGCCGCCGGCACCTTTTGCATACGCAGGCCGAAGGCGACGTTGTCGAACACCGACATGTGCGGAAACAGGGCATAGCTCTGAAACACGGTGTTGACGTGGCGATGCTCGGCCGCAATGGCGGTGATGTCCTGGCCGTCGAGCGCGATGCGGCCCCGATCGGCGTCTTCCAGACCGGCAATCAGGCGCAGCACCGTGGTTTTGCCACAGCCGGAGGGACCAAGAATGGTGAGGAATTCGCCGTGATTAATCGTCAGATCCAGATCGGAAATGATGGTTTTGCCATCGAACGCTTTGCTCAGGGCATGCAGTTCAACAAGGGGGGCTCGAGAGGATGTCTCAGTCATTTATCGTCTTACTCTATCCCGTGGGCTAATGCAGATAGAACCGCAACTGGAAAAGACTGCCGGAGCTTGCGGGCATGCCCGCGATTCAAAAGAAGCTCAAACCAGTTGCGCCAATGGAAATTTTTCGAGCGCGCATGATAGACGCTGAATGCCGGAATTGAAAGCCGATCCGGCCCAGATGCCGCGTTTTTCATCATGATAGCGACAAATGACCCTGTGATGACAGCGTTATTTCCCTCTGAAATCATCACAAAGATTAATGATATTGGCGAATTCTGGTTAAAAATGACCTGACGCAATATTTGATCCTGATCGGTTCAGCATAATGAAACGCGATATTCTGAGGGGCCGCTACCATGGATAAATTACTTGACCGCTTTTTCAACTACGTCTCTTTCGACACCCAGTCCAAAGCGAACGTAAAGCATGTGCCGAGCACCGACGGGCAGTTGAAGCTGGCGCGTGCGTTGCAGCAGGAAATGATCGCGCTCGGCTTCGAGCGGGTGTCGCTCAGCGAGCACGGCTGCGTGATGGGCACCTGGCCGGGCAACGTCGCCTGGCCGGTGCCGGCGGTCGGTTTTATCGCCCATCTGGATACTTCGCCGGATTTCAGCGGCAAACACGTCAATCCGCAGATCGTCGAGAACTATCGCGGCGGCGATATTGCGCTCGGTATTGGCGATGAAGTGCTGTCGCCGGTGATGTTCCCGATCCTGCACCAGATGTTGGGGCAGACCCTGATCACCACCGACGGCAAAACGCTGCTGGGCGCCGACGACAAGGCCGGCATCGCCGAGATCCTCACCGCCATGGCGCGCCTGCGCGCGCGCAAAATCCCGCACGGCGACATCCGCGTGGCCTTCACCCCGGATGAAGAGGTGGGCAAGGGGGCGCAGCTGTTCGACGTGGCGGCCTTCAATGCCGAATGGGCTTACACGGTGGACGGCGGCGGCGTCGGTGAGCTGGAGTGCGAAAACTTCAATGCCGCCTCGGTGACGATCAAAATCCTCGGCAACAGCGTGCACCCCGGCAGCGCCAAGGGCGTGATGGTCAACGCGCTGTCGCTGGCTACCCGCATTCATCAGGCGCTGCCGGCGGACGAAACGCCGGAGACCACCGAGGGTTACCAGGGCTTTTACCACCTCAGCAGCATCAAGGGCAGCGTGGAACGCGCCGAAATGCACTACATCCTGCGCGACTTCGAGCGCGAGGGATTCGAGGCGCGCAAACGCAAGATGGTGGAGATCGCCCGCGAGGTCGGCAAAGGCCTGCCGCGCGATTGTTATATTGAAGTCAGCATCGAAGACAGTTATTACAACATGCGCGAACAGGTGGCGGAGCATCCGCACGCGATCGCGCTGGCGCAGCAGGCAATGCGCGACTGCGACATTGAACCGGTGATGAAACCGATCCGCGGCGGCACCGACGGCGCGCAGCTGTCGTTCCGCGGCCTGCCGTGCCCGAACCTGTTCACCGGCGGCTACAACTACCACGGCAAGCACGAATTCGTGACGCTGGAAGGCATGGAGCAAGCGGTGGCGGTAATTATGCGCATCGCGGCGCTGGCCGCCGAGCGGGCGCGGTAAAACGGGACGCTTGCGATTATCATAATCGCTTGCCGCAACAAGGCGTTGCTCATAGTGTGGAAGTCCATTCCCCACGCATAAGGACCGCATGATGAGCACCGAATTCCGCATCGCCGGCTCGCATTTGACGCAGTTCGTTCAGGCGATTTGGCGCCAGGCCGGCAGCACGGCGCGCGAAGCCGAGCTGGTGGCCGATCACCTGGTGCAGGCTAATCTGGCCGGGCACGATTCGCACGGCGTTGGCATGATCCCCAGTTACATGGCATCGTTGGCGCAAGGGCAATTGCAGCTTAATCAACATGCCGAGGTGGTGCGCGACGCCGGCGCGGTGCTGACGCTCGACGGTGCGCGCGGCTTCGGCCAGGTGGTGGCCAGCGAAGCGATGGCGCTGGGCATTGAGCGCGCCGGCAAACTGGGCCTGGCGGCGGTGGCGCTGCACAACGCGCACCATATCGGCCGCATCGGCCATTGGGCGGAACAGTGCGCCCGCGCCGGTTTTATCTCGATTCACTTCGTCAACGTGGTAGGTGATCCGATGGTGGCGCCGTTCGGCGGCAGCGATCGCCGCTTCGGCACCAACCCGTTCTGCGCCATTTTCCCGCGGCCGGGCCGCACGCCGCTGCTGTTGGATTTCGCCACCAGCGGCATCGCCTTCGGCAAGACTCGGGTGGCCTATAACAAAGGCTTGTCGGTGGCGCCGGGCTATCTGATCGACGAACACGGGCAACCCACCACCGAACCGAAGGTGATGCACGAAGCGCCGTTCGGGTCACTGTTGCCGTTCGGCTTGCACAAAGGCTATGCGCTGGCGGCGATGTGTGAGATCCTCGGCGGCGCGCTCTCCGGTGGCCGCACCACCCACGACGCCACGCTGAAAGCCGACAGCGACGCCATCTTCAACTGCATGACGACCCTGATCCTCGATCCTCAGGCCTTCGACGCCCCGCAAATGCAGGCCGAGGCCGAAGCGTTTATCGGCTGGGTGAAGGCGTCGCCGCCGAGCGGCGAACAACCGATCGCGGTGCCGGGAGAATGGGAAGAGGCCAACCGCGCGGCGCGGCTGGAGCAGGGCATACCGATAGACGCCAATACCTGGCGGCAAATTTGCACGGCGGCGGAGCAGGCGGGCATGGCGAATGAAGCGCTGGCCGGTTTTCGCGCGCAGGCGCGGCAGGCATAAAAAAAGCCACCCGATAGGGTGGCTTGTTCGCGTACTCGCAATCAGTCGTTAAAGTACCAATAGCCGCTGTTGACCAGCGCGGTCAGCAGCGCCAGGAATGACGGATCGTCTACCGCGTCGCCGAGCAGGGCGGCGTCGACGCTGAAGTGCTGGCACAGGGCGTCTGCGGCCTGCAGCTGGTCGGTGTCGATCAGTTCGCCGTTGACGAAGCAGCGATCGCCGACGCGCAGCACGCGCAACCCGCCCAGGCGCTGCAGCGCTTCACCCTGTTGCAGCAGTTCGTAGATTTCCCCGGCCTGATACGGCGGCTCCGGCGGCGCCAGATCCAGCTCGTGGCGCGATTGGGAGATAAACTCGCCGAACCAGTGCTGGAAGTGTTCCGGCTGTTGCACCAGATCCAGCATCATCTGCCGTAAGGCGTCCACTTCCTGCGGCAGGATCTCCGCCGGGTGTTCGCGCAGTTTAACGTCCGGATCGCCGTAGCGTTTGCTGCCCAGCTCGCGCGCCAGCACGTAATCGGCGAAGCCGCTCACCAGCTCGCGGCCGTTCGGCGCGCGGAAGCCCACCGAATAATTGAGCGCGTTTTCCAGCGCGTAGCCTTCATGCGGGAAGCCCGGCGGAATGTAGAGAATGTCGCCCGGCTCCATCTCTTCGTCGATGATGGCGTCGAACGGCTCTACCTGCAGCAGATCCGGATGCGGGCAGTGCTGTTTCAGCGGCGTTTTTTCCCCGACTCGCCAGCGGCGGCGGCCAGTGCCCTGAATGATGAACACGTCGTACTGATCGAGGTGCGGGCCGACGCCGCCGCCCGGCACCGAGAAGGAGATCATCAGGTCATCCATCCGCCAGTCCGGCAGTTGGCGGAACGGGCGCATCAGCGCTGCGGAAGGCTCATGCCAGTGGTCCACCGCCTGCACCAGCAGCGACCAGTTGTTTTCGCTCAGGTGATCGAAGCTCTCGAAGGGGCCGTGCGCGACCTGCCAACGGCCGTCCTGGTGGCTGACCAGGCGGCTGTCCACTTCGTTTTCCATCGCCAGCCCGGCCAGCTCATCCGGGGAGATCGGATCGATAAAGTTTTTGAAGCCGCGCTTCAGAATCACCGGACGTTTTTGCCAATAACGTTGCAAAAAATCGTTCCAGTCCAGGTCTAATTGATAATCCATGTTCTATTCCAGGATAGAGGAGTGAGCCTGAGTGCGATTATAACGGAAGTTTGGCCCCGTGGATCGGGGCCGCAGAGGCATAATTTACTCGTTGTGGTGGGTATCGTGCTGGCGGGCGAAGGTGACCTGCATGCGCGCGCCGCCGAGCGGGCTGTCGCTGATGACGATTTCGCCGTCGTATTGCTCGATGATCTCCGCCGCCACCGACAGGCCAAGGCCCTGACCGGGACGCAGGGTATCCACCCGCTGGCCGCGCTGGAAGATCAGCTGGCGCTTGCTTTCCGGGATGCCCGGGCCGTCGTCGTCGATGACGAGGATGAGGTTTTTATCGGAGTGCAGCGAGGTAATTTCCACGAACTCGAGGCAGTATTTGCAGGCGTTTTCCAACACGTTGCCCATCACTTCCATAAAGTCGTTCTTCTCGCCCATAAAGGTCACTTCCGGCGAGATGTCCAGCGTGATCACCACCCCTTTGCGCTGATAAACCTTGTTCAGCGCCACCACCAGGCTGTCGAGCAGCGCCGGCACCGAGTGGATCTCGCGCGTCAGCACCGTCTGGCCGGAGTTGATGCTGGCCCGATGCAGGTAGTAACCGATCTGCTGAGAGATGCGCCCGATCTGATCCAGCATGATCGGCTCGGCTTCTTCGATAGTGGTCTGCTTGCCGCTGCGCAGCGAGCGCAGGGTGCTTTGCAGCACCGCCAGCGGCGTTTTCAGGCTGTGGGTCAGATCCGACAGGGTGGTGCGGTATTTGGTGTAGCGCTGGCGTTCGTTGCGCACCAGAATGTTCAAATTGCGCACCAGGCCGCGCAGTTCGCTGGGCGGGTTCTCATCCAACTGATCGCGTTCGCCGTTCTCCAGCTCGCCCACCTGATTGACCAGCGCCTTGATCGGCCGCAGGCTCCAGTAGGCCGCCAGCCACAGCAGCGGCACCACCAGCAGCAGGTTGGCCAGCAGCACGTAGCTGAACCACTCCCACACTACGTCTGAGCGCTGCAGCTCCTGCGGAATGCTGTCGACCACCACGATGGTCAACGCCGGCAGCCGCGCCGTGGCGGCATAGGTATTGACCGCCACCGAGTGCGTCAGCGCGTTCTGATCGGTATCGTCATAATTCTTCAGCTGATCCTGCGCTTTGGGGTTGTCCCCCAGCACTTCGCTACTGATGCGGGTATCGGTGTCAATTTCGTAGAAGCCGGACTCCTCCAGCCATTCCTTGTTGATCAGCTTCTCCAGCTCCGGCACCTTGCGCTGGCTCCACAGCAGGTTGCCTTTATCGTCGTAGATAAACACCAGCGTGGGAAAATTGAGATCGATATCGGGAGGAATGGCGATGGTGAGCTTGTTGTCTTTCCACTGCGCCAGGCTGAAGAACAGGTTGCTTTCGCCGCGCAGCAGGCGGAAGGCGGTCTTGTCGAAGCTGACGATGTAGCCGACGACCGCCACCAAACCGTAAGAGAGCGACAGCGCCAGGATCACCCCGGCGGTCGCCATCAGGAAGCGGGCGCGCAGCGAAAACGGTTTTTTATTCTTGTTGAACATCATGTTCACTTCGCGTCAAAACGATAGCCCTGGCCACGTACCGTGGTGATCACTTCATGCGGGTATTCCGCCTGCACCTTCTTGCGCAAGCGGCCCATCAGCACGTCGATGGTGTGGCTTTCGCGCAGTTCGGCGTCCGGGTAAAGCTGCAGCATCAACGAATCCTTGCTCACCACCTTGCCGGCGTTGCGGATCAGGGTCTCGATGATGGTGTATTCAAAGGCGGTCAACTTGATCTGTTGATCGTTGACGCTCAGTTCGCGGCGCGACAGATCGATCTGGAACGGCGGCAGCACGATCACCTGCGATGCCAGGCCGCTGTTGCGGCGCATCAGCGCCTGCATGCGGGCGATCACTTCTTCCAGGTGGAACGGCTTGGTGACATAGTCGTCGGCGCCGGCTTCCAGCACCGCCACTTTGTCCTGCCAGCTTTCGCGGGCGGTCAGCACCAGGATCGGCAGCTTGGTCTGGTGCGCGCGCCAACGGCGGATCAGGCTCAGGCCGTCTTCGCCCGGCAGGCCGAGATCGACGATGGCGATATCCGGCGCATGCTCCTGCAGGAAATAATCGGCTTCCTTGGCGTCTTCAGCCGCATCGACCTGATGGCCCATCTCGCGCATCTGAACGGAAAGGTGGTGGCGCAGCAAACCATTATCTTCAACAACCAGTACTCGCATGGCGAACTCCTGTGACTGTGCGGGTGAATGTCCTGTCACCCACGCGATAAAAGGGAACACGCTCTGCGGCGTGTCAGGGGATAACGCGGCCACCTGAACCATTTTGGCAAAAAATGCTGAGGTTATGGTAGGTATAACCCGCCCGGCCCGCAAGAGAGCCGAAGCAATGTATTAAAATAAGCGTTATCAATTTGTTCGCCGACATTATCGACAAGCTCTGATAAACGTCGGATAAACAGCGGCGGGGCAACGTTAAACGCAACTTAAACGCGTCGGGCATTGCCGCGAAAGGAAAGTGTGAACCGGAGCGCTTGATAAGCTTTAAAGGTACTAATAAGGTATTATTGAGGTATCGGCATATTTTCTCAGGAGCGATGGATGAAGCAATTAACCCAGGCAGAACGCATAGCGGGCGCATTTTACGGACAGATGCTGGGCGACGCGCTCGGCATGCCTTCCGAGCTGTGGCCGCGTGAGCGGGTTAAGCGCCACTTCGGCTGGATAGACGGCTTCCTCGATGGGCCGGCGGAGAACTCGGCCGCCTGTTACTTCAAGGCCGGGCAATATACCGACGATACCTCGATGGCGTTGGCGCTGGCCGATGCGCTGCTGGAAGCGGAAGGCGAGGTGGTGCCAGAACTGATCGCCCGCAACGTGATCCGCTGGGTGGACAGTTTTGACGCCTTCAACAAGAACATTCTCGGCCCCAGTTCCAAACTGGCGTTGAGCGAGCAGAAAGCGGGCACGCCGATCGCCGCGTTGGAAAACAACGGCATCACCAACGGCGCGGCGATGCGCATTTCGCCTTTGGGTTGCGTGCTGCCGTCTGCGCCGCTGGAGGGGTTCTGTCAGCAGGTGTGGCTGGCCTCCAGCCCGACGCACAAATCCGACATCGCCGTCGCCGGTGCCGTGGCGATCGCCTGGGCGGTTTCGCGTGCGGTGGAGGGGGCGGACTGGGCCTCGATTCGCCTGGCGTTGCCGGGCGTGGCGGAGTATGCCCAGCGCCGTCAGGTGACGACGTTCAGCCCTTCGCTGGCGGCGCGCATCGAGTTGGCGTTTCAGGTGGTGGATGAGGCGGCCGATCCCGAACAGGCATCCGAGCGGATATATCAACTGATTGGCGCCGGGGCGAGCACCATCGAGTCGGTGCCGGCGGCGTTGGCGATGGTGCAGCTGGCGCAAACCGATCCTACCCGTTGCGCCGTGCTGTGCGCCAACCTGGGGGGCGATACCGACACCATCGGCGCGATGGCCACCGCTGTCTGCGGCGCGCTGCACGGCGCCGAAGCGATGGATCCTGCGCTGCTGGCGCAGTTGCAGCGGGTGAATCCACTGGACGTCGAGGCGTATGCCCAGGCGTTCGTGCGTTTTCGCCGCCGTCGGCAGGGCGAGGCGTAACGGATCAGCTTTCGCTGGTAAATTCGTACATGTCGCTGCGGCAGAAGCTTTCGCTGTATTCGATAGGCTTCTTGCGGTGGTCGAACAGCGTCTGGCGCACGATCAGCAGCGGCATCGGTTCTGATAATTGCAGCGCCCGGCGGATGTCGTCATCGGCCATGGCCGCGCTGACCTGGCTGCGCAGCGATCCCATCTCCACGTTATTTCGGCGGAAGTAGTCATAGAGCGAGATGCCAATCTCGTCGACGTTGGTAATCGCCGCCGCCACCACGTAGGACACCGCCACCGACATCGGCTGCCGATCGAGAAAGTGAATGCGTTTGAGTTGATAGATCGGCGTTCCGGTCGCCAGCTGGAGCTTTTCCGCCAGTTCGGCGCTGGCCGGCACCCGTTCGCGGCTGAGCCATTGCGTGTCCGGCCGGCGCCCTTGTTGCATCACCTCGCGCGAGAACCCTTTGACGTCCGCTAATGAATAGCGCAGCTTCGGCGCGGGCCGTTGCGCCTGGATGAAAGTGCCGTAACCGCGTGAACGGCCGATGATGCCGTCTTGCTCGAGACAGGCCAGCGCTTTGCGCACCGTGATGCGCGAGATGCCGAGCCGTTCGGTAAACAGACGCTCGCTGGGCAGGAAATCCCCCGCGTTCAGCAATCCTTGCTCGATGGCCTGGCGCACCGAGGCGTTAAAGCGCAGATACAGCGGCATCGCGCCCGCGCTGGCCAGATCCTGCAGCAGTTTTTCCAGCAGACGCTGGTTGGTCTCCTTGCTCATAGCCGACGGAAATCCTGTAGCCTCAATGCAATGGCTTATTTAAGGGGATTTCGCCGGGCAGCGCAACTGCCGCCGCCGAGGGGATGAAATAAGGTAGAGTAGTGTGCAATCGCCCCGAGTTTGGAGAAACAGACAGCCCATGAGTGACCACCCATCCTGCGCGGACGACGCGGCAATCCTGGCGGCCTTCACCCAGCAGCGTCAGCAGGGGTTGACCCGACGTTCGGCGCTGCATCAGGCCCTGTTGCGGCTCATCACCGCCGGGGAACTGCCGTGGCGGGCGAAGCTGCCGCCAAGCCGCGCATTGGCGCCCCGGCTGGGAGTGGCGCGCGATACGGTGGAGCAGACCTACGCGCGGCTGGAGGCGGAGGGATACATCAGCCGGGCGGTGGGGCGAGGCAGCTATGTTCGCTATCGCTGCGATACGTTGCTCGGCCGTGAACTGCTGGCGACGCAGGCGGGCCAGGAGGCGCGGCTGGCGGAACGCGAGCTAAGCGATCGCGGCCGGGCGTTGCTGGCGGTCAGCCATACGCCGCACACCAGCCGTCAGGCGTCGCTGACGCCCTCGCTGGCGGATCTGCGGGCGTTTCCCATCGATTCGTGGCTGCAGTGGGAAAAGCAGGCGCTGCGGCGGCACGGCGAGCGGCTGTTGGGGTATGCCGATCCGCAGGGCTTGCCGGAGCTGCGTGCGGAGATCGCGCACTATTTGCAGCGGGAGCGGGGCGTCAAGGCGACGGCGGAGCAGGTGATCGTGGTCACCAGCTCTCAGCAGGCGCTGGCGCTGTGCACGCAGGTGCTGTTCGATCCCGGCGATGCGGTATTCGTCGAAGAGCCGGGTTACCAGGGGGCGAAAAAACTGGTGCAGTCGGCGGGGCTGCAGGCGCGGCCGATCGGCATTGATGAGCAAGGGCTGGACGTCGGGCAACTGATGCAGGCTTCGGGGGGCGGGCGGGGCGTTTACATCACGCCGTCCCATCATTACCCGCTGGGATACTCGCTGAGCCTCGAGCGGCGCCTGGCGCTGTTGCAGTGGGCCCAGAGCCGGCGGGCCTGGATCATCGAAGACGATTACGACGCCGAGTTCAACTACGATCGACAAACCAAGGCGGCGCTGCAGGGGCTGGACAGCGGCGGGCGCACGCTGTACATCGGCACCTTCAGCAAGACGCTGTTTCCGGGGTTGCGCATCGGTTTCATGATCGCGCCGCCGCAGCTGGTGCGGCCATTGGTCGCCGCCAGGCAGTTTCAGGACGGCTACACGTCGGCACTGGCGCAGATGACGCTGTTCCACTGCCTGCACGAGGGCGGCTACGCCGAGCATCTGCGCAATATGCGTACGCTGTACAAGGCGAGGCTGGACGTCCTGTACGACGCGGTGCATCGCCATCTCGCGCCCTGGACGCGCCCGGCCTTGCCGCAGGGTGGCCTGCAGCTGGTTTGCCCGCTGGCGGATGCGGCGACGGAGCGGCGGCTGGTGACGGCGGCGGCCGAGCGGGGAATACGATTGTACGGCCTGGCGGATTTCTACACCGGCGCGCCGCAGCGCGGGGCGCTGGTGCTCGGTTTCTCGGCCTATGCGCCGGACGAGATCGTGCGCTTTATCGCCACGCTGGCGCAGGTGTTCAACGCGCTGCCGCGGGAAAACGGCGGTTAAAATTGGTCTGCTCGGCGTTTTGAATTGGTCCGTATTACACCGTCGCTGCGCGGTGTATCCTGCCGCTATTCGGTTATTTCCCTAATGGAAATAATATCTTAACCCCGTGAGGCGCTATGAACCCATCAAATCGTGAAGTGACTATCCGCAGAATCAATGGCGACGACAGAGCGCAATGGCTGGCGTTGTGGCAGGGCTATCTCGACTTCTACCGCGCCGACGTGGCGCCGCAGGTGACCGATCGCACCTTCGAACGGTTGGGGCAGGATGAACAGGTGTACGGGCTGGTGGCGGAGGATGCCGACGGCCGGCTGCTGGGGCTGATGAACCTGGTATTCCATCCGTCCACCTGGAGCGCGGTGGGCTATTGTTATATCGAAGATCTCTTTGTGTCGCCGCAGGCGCGCGGCCATAAAGTGTCGGAAAAACTGGTCGAACAGGCGTATCGGCTGGCGGAGGCGCGCGGCAGCGATCGGGTCTATTGGATGACTCAGGAGTACAACGCGCCGGCGCGTTCGCTGTACGACAAAATCGGCAGAAGAAGTTCGTTTATCGTTTATACCCGTTAACCGCAGGAGGCGCGTATGGCAATGAATCGTTATGGTCAGCCGATTGGCGAACCGATGCCGGATTGGCAGCCGGCTCGCCGCCCGGGCGGCGCAACGCTCGGCGGGCGTTTCTGTTCACTGGCGCCGCTCGAGCCGCAGCGGGATTACGCCGCGCTGTACGATGCTTTCCAGCTGGCGCCGGACGGCCGCGACTGGACCTATCTGTCTATCGAACGGCCCGATACGCCGGCGGCGATGCTGCAGCATCTGGAGACGCTGCAGGCCAACCCGACGCTGGTCAACCTGACGGTGTTCGACGCCGCCAGCGACGCGCCGGTGGGGACGGTGGCGCTGATGCGCATCGACGAGGCCAACGGCGTGCTGGAGATCGGCCACGTCAGCTGGTCGCCGTTGATGAAACAGCGCTCCAGCGCCACCGAAGCCATCGCGCTGCTGCTGCGCTACGCCTTTGATACGCTGGGCTACCGCCGCTGCGAATGGAAGTGCGACAGCCACAACGCGCCGTCGCGCCAGGCCGCGCTGCGCTTTGGTTTCCGTTACGAGGGCAACTTCCGCTTTGCGGTGATCGTCAAGGGGCGCAGCCGGGATACCGACTGGTTCGCCATCACCGCCGACCGGTGGCCGGCGGTGCGGCAGGCGCTGGCGCGCTGGCTGAGCGCGGACAACTTCGATGCGCAGGGGCGGCAGATAGCCCGGCTGCAGGTGTTGCGCGGCGAATAATAAGCAACAAGGCGGCCCCAGGGCCTAATGCTTGTCAGTTAGCGTTTTTCTGAACGTATTTGTGCAGTTTTCGGTCGATAAAGGTGAGGTGCATCATGAGGCTCCAGCACCTCGACCGAGCCAGGGGCCGAAGGCGCGGCCCCTGGCAACCCGCGCCTTTGCCCTATCAGACGGTTGGCTGCGCCAACGACTCTCACTTCATCGCGCCGCATCACGGCCGGCTACGACAGGCGTCCCTGCCTGTCTCGCCTGAAACCGCCATCCATGGCGGTTTCGCCTATGCATCGCGACTGCGTTCGACGCCTTCAAGGGCGCTCAACACCGCGCTCATCTCCAACGCCTCTACCCTAACCTCATAAGGGACAGGTTGCCCGGTAGCTGCCAGCTCGGGTGTTGACCTTAGGCGCGCATCACCGGCTGCCGAGCAAGACGGCATTGTCAGGGGCAACCGGCCAGGGAAGGCCGGTTGAGGCGAGACTAACAGGGATGTTTGTCGCAGCCGACCCGCCCGACAATGCAGACGCGGCGAGGGCATCCGCACAGCGGACAGACGGTGTTAAGCAAGGGCGCGGGTGGAGGGGCCGCGCCTTCGGCCCCTCCAATTGCCGTTCGCTACGGCATCAGAGAAATGCGAGGTTTTTACGGCAATTCCCCTGCACAGAACGCCCAGAGGATGGATAAAAAAATGCCAGTCAGGCTTAACTGACTGGCATTAGGCCCCAGGGCCGCCTTTTTATCTTATCGGGCTAACGCGCTTACTTCAGCTCGTCGACCAGGGTGGTGGCGCGGCCGATGTAGTTGGCCGGGGTCATCGCCTTCAGACGGGTTTTCTCTTCTTCCGGCAGCGCCAGACCGTCGATGAACGCCTGCATGCCGGCGGCGTCCACGCGCTTGCCGCGGGTCAGCTCTTTCAGCTTCTCGTAAGGCTTCTCGATGCCGTAACGGCGCATCACGGTCTGGATCGGTTCGGCCAGCACTTCCCAGTTGTGATCCAGTTCGTCCAGCAGGTGCGCCTGGTTCACTTCCAGCTTGCTGATGCCCTTCAGGGTGGCCTGATAGGCGATCAGCGCATAGCCCAGGCCCACGCCCAGGTTACGCAGCACGGTGGAGTCGGTCAGGTCGCGCTGCCAGCGGGACACCGGCAGTTTGCCCGCCAGGTGGCCCAGCACGGCGTTGGCCAGGCCCAGGTTGCCTTCGGAGTTTTCGAAGTCGATCGGGTTGACCTTGTGCGGCATGGTGGAGGAGCCGATTTCCCCGGCGATGGTCTTCTGCTTGAAGTGGTTCAGGGCGATGTAGCCCCAGATGTCGCGGTCGAAGTCGATCAGAATGGTGTTGAAACGCGCTACGCAGTCGAACAGCTCGGCGATGTAGTCGTGTGGTTCGATCTGGGTGGTGTACGGGTTCCAGGTGATGCCGAGCGAGGTCACGAACGCTTCGCTGAACTGATGCCAGTCCACTTCCGGGTAGGCGACGATGTGGGCGTTGTAGTTGCCGACCGCGCCGTTGATTTTACCCATGATCTCCACACGCTCCAGCTGGCGGTACTGGCGCTCCATGCGGTAAGCCACGTTGGCGAACTCTTTGCCGACGGTCGACGGCGTAGCCGGCTGGCCGTGGGTGCGCGACAGCAGCGGGATATCGCGGTATTCCAGCGCCAGCCCTTTCAGCGCATCGATGATTTTACGCCAGTAAGGCAGCACCACGTCCTGACGAGCGCTTTGCAGCATCAGCGCGTGCGACAGGTTGTTAATGTCTTCGGAGGTGCAGGCGAAGTGGATGAACTCGGACACCGCGTGCAGCGCAGGCACCGCCGCCACTTTTTCCTTCAGGAAATACTCGACCGCTTTCACGTCGTGGTTGGTGGTGCGCTCGATGGTTTTGATGCGCTGAGCGTCTTCTTCGTTGAATTCAGCGACGATTTTGTCGAGGAAAGCGTTTGCGTCGGCGTCAAAAGCGGGAACTTCCTTGATTTCTGCGCAGGCGGCCAGTTTTTGCAGCCAACGTACTTCAACCTGTACGCGGAATTTCAGCAGACCGTATTCGCTGAAAATGGGGCGCAGTGCGCTGACTTTATCACCGTAGCGTCCATCAACGGGGGAAACGGCGGTCAGTGAGGATAATTCCATCGGTAGCAACTCCTGGGATCGATTAACAATGAGCAACGATATTTTGCGCCTGCTTGAACAGACGATTACGGGAAAACATTAACTGCAGGCGGCTGCCGCCGACCTGTTGCCACAGCACGGCGGCGCGAATGCCGGCCAGCAGCGTGGCGCGAACTTTGGCCTGCACCTGCGGGTTCTGCAAGATCGCCGGTGAGCCGGTCACCTGGATGCGCGGCCCGAGCGGGCTGACCACGTCGACATAAATGCCGGCCAGCGCGCTGATGATGGTGTCCGACTCAAGATCGAAGTGCGCCAGCTGGCGCTCGAGTTGGCCGAGGCGTTCGCCGAGCGTGTTCATTGCCTGTTTGTTGGCGTTGAGCTTGCGCTCCAGCACCATCAGGCTGATGGTGTAGCGGGTCAGTTCCGCGCCCGGCCCTTTGTTGTTGGCGTTAAGCACGCCCATCAGGGTTTCGAGGCCGACCATCAAATTGCGCTCCTCGCCGCCGAACACCGCCAGCGTAGAGGGTGGGTCCATCTGCAGCAGGCTTTTCAGCGAGGTGTGAAACGCTTCGCGGTCGCATTGCCCTTCATGGGCCAATTGCTGAACCAAACGCGCCGACTGGCTGATACCCGCCATGGCCAGCGTGATGTCATAATAATTCTTCGCCACGATGACTCCTGTAAACGCGGTGAACGGTACATGGCTTACTGTATAAGGTTGTGCGTATCGCCAGGGTAACGGCGGCGGCCGCGAACGGTAACGATCGGGCGTGGCTGTAACAACGATGACAACGAATGCCGCGGATCATGCCATAAAATTGAGGGTAAACCCAGCGTCTAATACGCCTGTGGCGAGGCGGATGCGCCGTGCGGCGCAGAACTGCGCAAATAGACGGCGAAAATCGCCGGTGGCGCGGCACGAACTTATTGTTGCGGCGGCAAATAAAGTGCGGCGGCTGCATCTATACTGCCAACGTGACCCCTCAAATAAAGACCTTTATATGCACGTAAAAAACAAGCAGCCGCTGCCGGCGGTGACGCTGGCGGCCATCGGCGTGGTGTACGGTGATATCGGCACCAGCCCGCTGTATACCCTGCGCGAATGCCTGACGGCGGAAGAAGGGATCACCCTGACGCCGACGTCGATCTACGGCTTTCTGTCATTGATTTTCTGGCTGTTGACGCTGGTGGTGTCGATCAAATACGTCTGCTTCGTGATGCGTGCCGACAACGACGGTGAAGGGGGAATTCTGACGCTGATGTCGCTGGCGATCCGCAAGCTGGATGCGCGCTGGGTGCCGGCGGCGGTGCTGGTCGGGCTGGTGGGCGGCAGCTTCTTTTATGGCGATGGGGTGATTACCCCGGCCATTTCGGTGCTCTCGGCTATCGAAGGCCTGCAGATTATTGCCCCCGAGCTGGACAGCTTTATCGTGCCGCTGTCGCTGCTGGTGTTGACCGCGCTGTTCGCGATCCAGAAACACGGCACCGGCAGCGTCGGCAAACTGTTCGCCCCGGCGATGGTCATCTGGTTCCTGACGCTGGCGCTGCTCGGCATCGGCGGCATTTTGCATCACCCCGGCGTGCTGCGGGCGCTGAACCCTTACTGGGCGGTGAATTTCTTCCTCGAGTACAAGGCAGTGTCGTTCTTCGCGCTGGGCATGGTGGTGCTGTCGGTCACCGGCGCCGAAGCGCTGTACGCCGACATGGGCCACTTCGGCAAAAAACCGATCCGCCTGGCGTGGTTTACGCTGGTGGCGCCGGCGCTGGTGCTGAACTACTTTGGCCAGGGGGCGCTGCTGTTGGCCAACCCGGCGGCGATCAATAACCCGTTCTTCCTGCTGGCGCCCACCTGGGCGCTGATCCCGCTGCTGGTGATCGCCACGTTGGCGACGGTGATCGCCTCGCAGGCGGTGATCTCCGGCGTCTTCTCCCTGACGCGCCAGGCGGTGCGGCTGGGCTACCTGCCGCCGATGCGCATCATTTATACCTCCGATCAGGAGTCCGGGCAGATCTACATTCCGGTGGTGAACTGGCTATTGTTCGCGGCGGTGTTGATCGTGATTATCAGTTTCAAACACTCCAGCAACCTGGCCTCGGCTTACGGCATCGTGGTGACCGGCACCATGCTGCTGTCGTCGATTTTGCTGAGCATCGTGGCGGTGAAAAACTGGGGCTGGCCGCGCTATCTGGGTGGGCTGATGCTGCTTGCCATGCTGTGCATCGACGTGCCGCTGTTCGGCGCCAACCTGATCAAACTGGCGACCGGCGGCTGGCTGCCGGTGGCGCTGGGGTTGATCATTCTGCTGATCATGCTGACCTGGAAGACCGAGCGCTCGCGCCTGATCCGCCGGCTGCGCGACAACCAGGAAGGGCTGACCGCGCTGATCGAGTCGCTGGAGAAGGCGCCGCCGAAGCGGGTGCCGGGCACCGCGGTGTTTATGGAGCGCACGCCGCATGCGGTGCCGCTGGTGCTGCTGCATAACCTGAAGCACAACAAGGTGTTGCATGAGCGCGTGGTCCTGCTGACTATCGTGACTACCGACATGCCGTATGTGCACAACGTGCAGCGGGTGGCGATCGAACAGCTGTCGACGAGCTTTTGGCGGGTGGTGGCGAGCTACGGCTGGCGCGAAACGCCCAACGTGACGGATATCCTTTATCGCTGCGGCCTGGAAGGGATGAGTTTCACCATGAACGAGACCTCGTTCTTCATGTCGCGCGATACGCTGGTATTGGGCAAGCGCCCCTGGTATCTGCGCGTACGCGGCAAGGTGTTCCAGCTGTTGCAGCGCAACGCGCTGCGGGCGCCGGATCTGTTCGAAATCCCGCCAAACCGGGTGATCGAACTGGGGGCGCAGGTGGAATTCTGAATAAAAAAAACGCTGCGGTAAACGCAGCGTTTTTCTTGGGCGGCAGGCGAACTACGCCAGGCGCTGTTCGATGATGCCGCCGCCGAGGCAGATTTCGCCCTGGTAGAACACCGCCGACTGGCCGGGGGTGACGGCAGAGACCGGCTCGTCGAAACGCACTTCGATGCGTTCGTCGTCGAGCGGGGTCACGGTGCAAGGGATGTCCTGCTGGCGATAGCGGGTCTTCACCGTACAGCGGAACGGGCCGGTCAGCGGCAGGCGATCAACCCAGTGCAGCTGCTGCGCGATAAGGCCGACTGACATCAGGCGCGGGTGATCGTGCCCTTGCGCGACCACCAGCACGTTATTGGCCACGTCTTTATCCACCACGTACCACGGATCTTCGCTGCTGTCTTTCAGGCCGCCGATGCCTAACCCTTTGCGCTGGCCCAGGGTGTGATACATCAGGCCCTGGTGTTCACCGACGGTCTGGCCGTCGACGCTGACGATCGGGCCCGGCTGCGCCGGCAGGTAGCGGCCGAGGAAGTCGCGGAATTTGCGCTCGCCGATAAAGCAGATGCCGGTGGAGTCTTTCTTCTTGGCGGTGACCAGCTCCAGTTGCTCGGCGATGCGGCGCACCTCCGGCTTCTCCAGTTCCCCAACCGGGAACAGGCTTTGCGCCACCTGCTCGTGGCTCAGGGTATAGAGGAAGTAGCTCTGATCTTTGTTGCCGTCGACGCCGCGCAGCAGGCGGCTTTTGCCGTCCACGTCCTGGCGGCGCACGTAATGGCCGGTGGCGATGAAATCGGCCCCCAGGTCTTCGGCGGCGAACTCCAGGAAGGCTTTGAATTTGATTTCTTTATTGCACAGGATGTCCGGGTTCGGCGTGCGGCCGGCCTTGTATTCTTCCAGGAACAGCTCAAACACGTTGTCCCAGTATTCCGCCGCAAAGTTCACCGTGTGCAGTTCGATGCCCAGCTTGTCGCAGACCGCTTGCGCGTCGGCCAGATCGGTCGCGGCGGAGCAGTACTCTTCGTCGTCGTCTTCTTCCCAGTTTTTCATGAACAGCCCAGCGACCTGATAGCCCTGTTGCTGTAACAGATAGGCGGTAACGGAAGAGTCGACGCCGCCGGACATACCGACGATTACTTTTTTCTGGCTGTTGTCTGACATGGGGATCTCACGAACTTGAACACGAACCGTGCTGATAAAAACAAGCGCAGGATTTTACCACGTTGCCCGCGCCGGCGCACTGTTCATCTTGTGCTGCCCGGCGCCTCAATGCGGCCAGGCGAAGCTGCCGACCAGCGACAGCGGGTAGCGCTCCGGCTGCTGGTAGCTGCGAATGCTCTCGGCCACCAGCGCGGAACGCAGGTTGGGCGCCTGCAAAATCTCGTCGGCGCTCAACCACAGGCAGCGATCAATATCGCTGTCGTGCGGCTCGGTCGGCAGCGGCTGTTCCAGCTCGATGACGAAGCAAAAACGCAGGAACGGCGTGCGATCCGGCGCAATCCATTGGTGCAGACGTAAAAACGCCTGCGGGGTGGCGCGGATGCCGGTCTCTTCCCACAGCTCGCGCTCGGCGGCCTGCACCAGCGTCTCGTCGGCCTCCAGGTGGCCGGCCGGCTGATTCCACAGCGCTTTGCCGTTGATGGTCTCTTCGACAATTAAAAATTTGCCGGCGGCGTGCACCACGCAGGCCACGGTGACGTGCGGTTTGAACATGCGGTCTCCTTACAGCGGTTTGTCGATGCGCCGATAGATATCGTCCAGCTCGGCGATGCGGGTGCGGTAGCTTTTGAGCAGACAGGCGGTGTCGCCGCCGCACTGCTGGCGTTTTGCCAGCCAGGCCTGCTGGCTGTCCTGCATCGCGCCGCGCGCGCCCATGGCGAACAGGCCGCGCAGCAATTGGTATTGGGTGGCCATTTGCACATCCAAATCGTTCAGCGTGCGGTTGGCGCAGATGGCTTGCTCATCGCGGCTTGCCGCCTTGGCGCAGTCGAAGCTGGCGGCCTGGGCGGCAAACGGGGCCGCCAGAGCGGCGAGCAGCAGCGCGATCGGCGTGGATTTCATGGCGCCTCCATCAGTTATCGGTCTACAGAGAATCGATGCTTTTCCATTCACCAGGCTGCAGTGAGCCCAGCGAAAGATTACCCATACTGTAGCGAATCAGGCGCAGGGTAGGGAACCCGATATGCGCCGTCATGCGACGCACCTGGCGGTTTCGCCCTTCGAACAGGGTGATTTTCAGCCAACTGGTGGGGATGGATTTACGCTCGCGGATCGGCGGGTTGCGCGGCCACAGCCACTGCGGCTCGGCTACCAGCTCCACCCCGGCGGGCAGCGTGGGGCCGTCTTTCAGCGTAACGCCGCAGCGCAATGGCGCCAGATCGCTTTCCTGCGGCGCGCCCTCGACCTGCACATAATAGATTTTGCCGGTGCGCTTGCCCGGCTGGGTGAGCTGCGCCTGCAGCTGGCCGTCGTTGGTCAGCACCAGCAGCCCTTCGCTGTCGCGATCCAGGCGCCCGGCGGCGTAAACGTCGGGGAAGGGGATGTACTCTTTCAGCGTGGCGCGGCCGGCTTCGTCGGTGAACTGCGGCAACACGTCGAAGGGCTTGTTGAATAACACAATTCGACGTGGCCCCTTCGGCGCGGCGGGTTTGGCGGCATTCGGCTTGCTGAATCGTTTAACGTTGTGATTTCTAACAGAGAATTTTTTCATAACAGTTGAGATTACGGATGATAAGCGCATTATAACCGAATCCGTTTCGGATTGGCGCGGACCGAATATTCAAGTAGTATCTACACGCATCTTACAAAGCATTAACAAAATTGCGCTTGAAGGAGAGGTTGATGGAAAGCAAAGTAGTTGTTCCGGCAGAAGGTAAAAAAATCACGGTTGACGCCCAGGGTAAACTGGTTGTTCCTCATAACCCGATCATCCCGTTCATCGAAGGCGACGGCATCGGCGTTGACGTGACTCCTGCCATGATCCACGTGGTTGATGCGGCCGTTAAAAAGGCTTACCACGGCGAACGTAAAATCTCCTGGATGGAAATCTACACCGGCGAAAAATCTACCCACGTTTACGGTAAAGACGTGTGGCTGCCGGACGAAACTCTGGACCTGATCCGCGACTACCGCGTCGCCATCAAAGGCCCCCTGACCACCCCGGTCGGCGGCGGTATCCGTTCTCTGAACGTGGCCCTGCGCCAGCAGCTGGACCTGTACGTGTGCCTGCGCCCGGTGCGTTACTACCAGGGCACCCCAAGCCCGGTGAAACAGCCTGAGCTGACCGACATGGTGATCTTCCGCGAAAACGCCGAAGACATCTACGCCGGCATCGAGTGGAAAGCCGGCTCCGCCGAAGCGGACAAAGTGATCAAATTCCTGCGCGACGAAATGGGCGTGAAGAAAATCCGCTTCCCGGAGCAGTGCGGTATCGGCGTGAAGCCATGCTCTGAAGAAGGGACCAAGCGTCTGGTGCGCGCGGCGATCGAATACGCCATCACCAACGACCGTGACTCCGTGACCCTGGTTCACAAAGGCAACATCATGAAGTTCACCGAAGGTGCCTTCAAGGATTGGGGCTATGAGCTGGCGCGCGAAGAGTTCGGCGGCGAGCTGATCGACGGCGGCCCATGGCTGAAGATCAAGAACCCGAACACCGGCAAAGAGATCGTGGTTAAAGACGTGATCGCCGACGCCTTCCTGCAGCAAATCCTGCTGCGCCCGGCGGAATACGACGTGATCGCCTGTATGAACCTGAACGGCGACTACATCTCCGACGCCCTGGCGGCCCAGGTAGGCGGCATCGGCATCGCGCCGGGCGCCAACATCGGCTCTGACTGCGCGCTGTTCGAAGCGACTCACGGCACCGCGCCGAAGTACGCCGGCCAGGACAAAGTGAACCCAGGCTCCATCATCCTGTCCGCAGAGATGATGCTGCGCCACATGGGCTGGTTCGAAGCAGCTGACCTGATCGTTAAAGGCATGGAAGGCGCCATCGCCGCCAAGACCGTGACCTATGACTTCGAGCGCCTGATGGACGGCGCTAAGCTGCTGAAATGCTCAGAGTTTGGCGACGCTATCGTTAAACACATGTAAGGGTGTTCAGCGCTTGAATGAGAGCGGGAGCCTAAGGGCTCCCGTTTTTTATTGTTCAAATGAGCAAGCGATTTTAAGCGTTAGCCGATTCACGCACGACCAGCACCGGGCAATTGGCGTGGCGCACCACCGCGGTGGCATTCGAGCCGAGGAGGTAAGTCATTGCAGAAGGGCGGTTGGAACCCATCACAATAATCTCCGCGTTAAGCGCATCAGCGAGTTCCAGGATCTGATCTTTGGGATCGCCGACGGCGACATGCGTGGTCACTCGATCCTCGGGAACGCTGAATTGTTTTGCCGCTTTCGCCAGCCCCTCGCTCGCTAGCGCAATGGTTTCATCTTTGGTTTCTATCGCCGCCGTGGCGGCAAAGCCGAAAGCGGCGTAGGTGGCGCGTGACGGGATCACCGCGAGGAAATGGACGTGGGAGTCTTCGAGCCTGGCGAGCGCGTTGACATGCGGGATGACCTGCTGTGTTAATTCCGGCTCGGTAATATCCACGGGAACCAAAATAGTTTTGTACATACTCCCTCCTTATCGTTTTAAAAAACTCCACTTATCGGATTATAGCCGTTCGACGCTGGGAAAGGGGAGATCCGTATGGCAAACCTGGCAACGTTGTCTGCTGAAATGTCAGGCGTTTATCGACGTTATCGTTAAACGCCAATGGGCGCGCTTACTGTTTGAATAGAAAGGGAGCCATCGGCTCCCTTTGTTTTAGCAGGCTCAGATTATCGGAACCTTAATGCGGGATTTCCGACACCTCTTTGACTTCCGTCTTGTTGATTTGCTGTTTGACGCCATTGGCGTCGGTATACCCGATCAACCCGGCAGAAGTCTCTTTCGGTTTGCCGTCACTGATGATCGTTCGGCCATCGTGGGTATGAATAGCGTAGCTGGTGCGTGTGCAGCCTGACAGTGCGGCGATGGCTACCAGGGCGATCGCGGGAAGAACAAGCGCTTTTTTCATTTGAAGCTCCTTTTAGTTATTCAACTCACTCATGTTTGCAATCTGGTCTCGATTGATCTGTTCCGTTTTGCCCGTTTCAGCATTTCGATAGGAGACCAATCCGGTATCTTTATCGATCTGGGGCTTGCCGTCGGTAACAATGGTTTTACCGTCCGTCGTTTTGATCGCCTGATTGGAAGCGCAGCCCACCAGGGACATCAATGCTGTTGCCGCCAGCAGCGCGGCAAAGGGGCGTTTGCTTTTCATACCTACCATCCTGGTTACTTAAACAAATTTAATATCAGGAAAGTAAGTATAGGCAGATTTTCCAGATTGCCAGGGTTGAAAGTGCTTCTAATGGGATAAAAAATTAAGAATAACTTAATTTATTGATGGAGTGATTGCTCGTTCGGATAACAAGGTTATCGAAAGGTCAGGGTTTTCAGGTATACGCCCCGCCTGGGGCGCTATGGCTTCATGTCATCATCGGCCCACGATTCTCCGCATGCCGATGCTTGATACTCGCAATGTCTCTGGCGGTTTGGCGTTAATTCTGTATAAGTATGCGCCGGGGATCTTGTCGAATACCACGTTGATTTCAGCTGACTATCATCCATAAGGACAGGGATATGAAAATCACGCATTCAGGCTATAAAACCGGCGTCGCCACGCTATTGGCGGGAATGTTCGCACTGGCGTTAACCGGGTGTGCCAAGAGCACCGCCCCCAGCCAAACCGATCCGGTGAATAAAGAGGTTGACGATCTTTTCGCCAACCTTGGCAACCCAAAGGCGCCGGGAAAAGAGAAAGAACACTATATCGCCCAGTTGCAGGCCGCGATTCAAAGCCATTTGAAAGATGCCGAAGCCTACTCAGGCAAGCGTTGCACATTGAGCATCAAGCTGGCGCCGGACGGTATGCTGATCAGCATTCGGGCTGAACAAGGGGAACCGGAACTTTGCCAGGCCGCGATCAAAGCAATCGCCAATGCGCGTCTGCCTAAGCCGCCAACGACCGCGGTTTACGAAGCGGTCAAAAGCAGCACGTTGGAATTTCGCCCGCAGTGAAAATAAACGGCACTGCGATGCCAGACAATTAAACCAAAGTCACAGGCCGTATTTTCATGCGGCCTGTGAGTATTGGGTTGTGCAATATTTCGTATAGCGCTTCCTCATGCTAAAGCCCGTTTTTTCGGCATTATTTCACGGCATGTGGCGCCACTCTCTACCGATACATCATCGCGCTTACGCGCTCGCTTCGGTCTTTAAAACCGTTGCTGCGCATCGTTACCACGTAATAGCGGTAGTGGTGTTTCTGTGCGTATTCGCGCACCAGATCTTCGGCGAACAGGCCGCTGAAGGTGGTGACGAACTTTGCATGGGCCGTGTGGCAACTGCTGAATTACAGTAATAGATAACGAAATCGTTTTATAATATGAAGTGGTGTGGTGTTTTACTAATTGGCTACCATGTATTTTCTCATGGTTTCTGTCATGTGCGGCTGATGGAGTATAACTTAATGAAATGTGATAACATAGGTTAAAATAATGTTTATTTGGATTTCAGTGCCAACTGGTAAATGAATTGATATTAATATTAGCGATTGGATTGTAAAGGGTATTATCGGTTATTTATAATGAAGTGTTGGGTTTTATTCCTGTTCTGACTGATATCTGATGAGTGAAAAGGGAGGTTTCTCTCTCCCTTTACCTTGTTTATCGTGGTTTTATTTATTGTAGTTGTCAATTCCAGATTGGTGCAGTTGATGCATCATAGAATTGAACGGATATGTTGTGATTCTGAATGAATCGGTGAGAGTTTGCTATGCATTCACGATTGGTAGGTGAGTTCTCGTCGCCGAAAATACTCACATAAACATCGGTTACGTTGCTCTCTTGTATCTTTTTAAAAATGTGATTGTCATTTTCAGATATAGAGTGGCCATGAATAAAAAGATGGCCGTTAATATTTTTAAGTGCAGAAAAGCATGCGTTTAAATAAGGGTTGTGTTTTATTTGCTCTAATTTATTTTCTGATGTTGGTTCAGATACAAATAATGGAAAATTACCGTGATTTAAATTATTTGCTACTTGTTCGGCAATGCTCGTACCAGAGGTTTCTCTGAATAAGTGTTTTTTAATATGTGTTCCTGTATCATAAAGATGTAGTCCTCCATGGAGGAAAAATATATTTTGCTCGGGACGACCAATCCAGGTGTCGCCTCTAAATCCATCGTTATGGTGGTATCCCAATGGAGCTATTTCAGTTTTATTAATTATCCAATAAAGTAATAAATCGTAGTTTAACGTGAACACATTCTCGAATTGTGATATAAATGGCTTTGCTCTGTCATATTGTGCCGTAGTTACATGGCTAGAACGCTCTGGATGATTGTGTGCTATAACTTCAATGAGGGAATCTTTCAATCTGTGTTTGTCATTACGTATGTCATCTATGGTTTGGGTATTTGCATTATATGTCTGACATATTAATTCTGCAGCTTCTAGAGCTTGCATGATCTTTTCAAAGTCGTATGTTGAAAAATCTGTAAAAATTCTTCTTAAAATAGCATCCCTGCTTCCAAAATCCGCGAGTTGAAATAGGTTCTTATAGTCAAATATAGTGTTATCCCATGCTCTGGAAAATCCATTCCCCAGCAGTATAGATGGGACATTTCCGTTAGTTTTGTCTAGTTGTTGATCGAATGTTTCAAGTGCCATGCTATGATTCCTTTTTTAGTTTAAATAACATCATTGCTATGCTATTGATTACCATGCTAGCTTTTTGTGGTTGGACACGATGACTATTTTGTTAGTGCTATATTTTTGATGCAATACCTAAATCGGAATAAAGATTTATTCATGTAAAAATAGTGTCTATTTTGTGAGTCGCATCCCAGTATGCACGGAATCTATAATTAACTATGGGTGTTTTTTAAATTAATTGGACATTAAGTGGTGTTTCTACTGGGTGTTTTTTTAGATACTGAAATAGGGGGCTATAGTACTGATTTATCATGGTGCTCGCATGCTTCATGCTAATTCTCTCGTGTTGCTGCGCATCGTTACCACATAGTAGCGATAGTGGTGTTTCTGTGCGTATTCGCGCACCAGATCTTCGGCGAACAGGCCGCTGAAGGTGACGGTGGTGACGAACGTCAGCCCTTTCACTTCGTAGGTGCCGATCTCTTGCGGGGTGCCGATATACGGCGGCGGGAACACGGTCTTGTGGAACTGGCAGCCGGCCAGCAGCAGGGTAAACAGCAGGGCGGCGGAGATTTGCGGTATGCTCATCGGGAAATGCTTTCCTTCCTTGGCGTGTGTTTTGGTAACTCTATAATAGGATTACAAAATTCGACCGGGATGTAAAAACTATCCCGCCGCGGTTGCCGTTTCGTTGATGCGGTATCTCCGTTATCCATCAGCACGAGGATTAAAACATGTTTGTTCGCCAGGCCACCGACAGCGATGCCGCAGCCCTGATCGCCCTCGACAGCGTCGCCGAAGACGAGCCGCAGCGCGCGGCGCAGATCCGCACCTGGTGCGGGCAGGGTATCTGTTATCTTGCCGAGGAACAGGGCATGGCGATGGGCTACGGCGTGCTGCACTATCACTTCTTCGGCTGCGGCTTTGTCGAGATGCTGATGGTCGGCGAGCGCTATCGCCGCCGGGGCGTCGGGCAGGCGCTGATTGCGGCGCTTAAGTTGCACTGCCGGCACCCGAAGCTGTTCACCTCCACCAATCATTCCAACCTGCCGATGCAGCGGCTGCTGTTGAACGCCGGGTTTGTCGCCAGCGGCCAAATTGACAATCTCGATGACGGCGATCCGGAGCAGGTCTTTTTCATCCCGCTGCGCTAATACAGCCGGACATCCACCGCCTGCTGTTGCAGCCAGGTGCTGACGTAGCCATAAGCGGCATAGAAGGCCAGCAGCGCGAAGATCAGCACGGAAAGCGAGGCCAAAAATTTGACGTCGCCCTGCTTCGAAAGCTGGTAAGCGCAAGAGATAAAGGCCAGCAGGCACAGCAGAGTGAAGGCGATAGCCAGCGTGGCGTAAAAAATAAGCATAACGAAACCCGTTCTTCCTTGTAAGCGCGGCAAGGATACCACAGACAAAAAAGGGGCCCAATTGGGCCCCTGTGTGATTCGCTGCGAGAGGGTTACTCCGCCGCGTCGGGATGATTTTTGCCTTCCTCGATGAATTCTTCGTCGATCTCTTCGATATTCTCCTCGCTGTCGCGGCCGGACAGGATGTTCCAGCAGGCGATGAACAGCGCGGCGATCAAGGGGCCGATGACAAAGCCGTTGATGCCGTAAATCTCCATGCCACCCAGGGTGGAGATCAGGATCAGGTAGTCCGGCATTTTGGTGTCTTTGCCTACCAGCAGCGGGCGCAGAATGTTGTCCACCAGGCCGATCACCACCACGAAGAACACCACCAGGAAAATGGCTTTCCACAGCATGCCGGTGGCGAAGAAGTAGATCACCGCCGGCACCCAGATGATGGCGGAGCCCACGGCTGGAATGATCGACAGGAACGCCATCAGCGCGCCCCACAGCAGGCTGCCGTCGATGCCGGTAAAGTAAAAGGCCAGCCCGCCGAGCGCACCTTGCACCACGGCGACCACCACCGTGCCCTTGACGGTGGCGCGGGAGACGGCGGCGAACTTCACGAACAGGTGGTGCTTCACGTGCTGGGAGAGCGGCAGCGCTTCGAGCGCCAGGTTTACCAGGTACGGGCCGTCTTTCAGCAGGAAGAACAGCAGGTAGAGCATCACGCCGAAGCCGACGACGAAGTTGAAGGTGCCTTTGCCGATCAGGAACACGCTGCCCGCCAGGTATTGCCCGCCCTTGAGCGCCACCTCGGAAAGTTGTTTTTGGATCTCGGCGGCGCTGTTGAGGTTATGTTCCGCCAGGAAGCGCTGCGCCCAGCCGGGCAGATGACGCATGAAGTCCGCCAGCATGGTCGGCAATTGGCTGTTGTTGGTCTGCAGCTTGGTGTAAATCATGTTGAATTCCATCGCCAGCGATGAGGCTATGATCGCTAACGGCGTGAACACGATCAGGCAGATCAGCGCCACCGTCAGCAGCGACACCACGCCGTTGCGTTCGCCGACGTACTGTTTCAACTTCTTTTTCACCGGATGGAAAATCACCGCCAGAATAACCGCCCACAGCACCGAGGAGTAATAAGGCCCCAGCACGTCGAGAAAGGCGGCGGTAACGATGAATAGGATCAGAATAAAGAATCCCTTGGAAATGCCTTTAGACATCATAGTCGTCCCTCAAAAGATGAATTTTCAGCATAGATGAACTGAATGAAAACAACACTATCATTACCTTTGCTTATCCGGTAGGGGATTTTTAACGGCGTATTCCATAGGGTTACTAAGGGGAAAGGAGGGCGCCGCGCGAGGCTCAGGTGGCAGCACAAGGAAAGAAAGAACGCTAAATAGTTAACAAAATTTATTGATTGTGTTTCATTTTGTGTGTTGCGCTTGCCGCCTGCGCCAGGCTTTCCTAGTGTTGATGAGGGCGGCCGTTCGCCCGATACCACGCAGGAGTATGCAAATGACAGAACACAAACGACTTGCCGTTATCGAAAAGGCATTACTGATCGCTTTCGCCGGTCTGCTGATTTATCTTGTTGCGACCGGCGCCTTGTCATTGTCGGGCCTGGATCATCACTGGCCTTATCCTTCACGATAAGCACGCGCCCGCACCAGGGAATATTCAGCACCGCTAATAATAAATAGAACCCCCTTTCTCATTAATGCGCCATTACGCCGCATTGCGCGGCCCGCGGCGAAAAATCAGCGCCAATCCCGCCCCTGACACCGCCGCCGCCAGCACCAGCCAAGCCGGCGCCGCCCAACCGGCCGCGGCCACGATGGCGCTCAGCGCGACCGGGCCGATCACCTGGCCGAGGTAGTTCCCCTGCATCACCAACCCCAGACTCAGCGGCAGCAGCGTGGGCTCTGGCGTCGCCGCCGGCGTGGCGGCCAGAAGCGTCGCGGGCAGCATGCCGGCGATGGCGCAGAACAGGAAGCACAAGGGGATCAGCAGGCCGTTGGGCGTCACCGGCAGGAAAATGCCGATGCCGAAGATGCCGATGACCAGGCTGGTGGCCGCGAGCAGCGTTCTGGCGCGCAGGCCGCGCGACAGCAGTACGCCGGCGGCGAGATTGCCGATGATGTTCGCCGCCACCGCCGCCGCGCTGATGCCGCCGGCGGCCGCCAGCGTCAGACCGATGCGCTGCATCAGAAAGATCGGTAAAAAGGTCATCACCGAGAAAAACTGCAGGTTATAAGCGGTGAACATCAGCGCCAGCAACAGCGGCTGGCGCGCCCGCAGCATCGCGCCCAGCGCTTGCCGCAGCGGCAACGGCGGAGCGTGCGCGTCGGCGGCGCGGCGCGGCGTGGTCAGCGGCAGCAGCAGCGCGGCCAGCAGCGTCAGCGCCGCACCGGCCTGCCAGTTCTGTTGCCAGCCCGCCAGGTGAGGGCCGAAAAACAGCGAAATGGCGATGCCCGCCGGCATGAAGGTGCTCCAGATGCCGAACACCAGGCTGCGCTGCGCCGGGGCGACGATGCGGTTCAGCACCGCCGGCGAGGCGACCACCACGATCACGAAGCCGAGGCCTTCGACAAAGCGGCTGACGATCAATCCGCTGAAGTCGTGGAGCGTGGCGCCGGTAAAGCTGGCGGCGCTGATGATCAGCAATCCGAGCGCCAGCAGGCGCCGGTCGCCCCAGCGGCGCACCAGCAGCCCGGCGGCGATGCCGCCGAACACCCCGACGAAGGGAAAGGCCGAAATAACCCAGCTTAGCGCCTCGAGCGAACGGCCGAACTCGGTCTGTAGCGCCGGCAGCGCGATGGTGGCCTTACCCACGTGCAGCGCCGCGGCGATGCCGGCGAACAGTACGTTGATGACGGCTAGCCAGGGCGTGGCGGTAGGGGAAACGCGGTCGATGGCGTCCGGTTTAATCGTGGTCATAACACTCTCCAGTGGCGGTAACGCCATCACTATGTGCCCTTGCAACGGCTGAGGTCGTTCAAATGCTGCGCTATCACGCGGGGAAATTATTCATTTCGAGCTTTATTGATTGCGCGCCTTCGTTGTTTGGTTCGCCAGCGTGCCGCCCGGCGTGGACGCGGGTCCCCCTGCGGCGGTTTACTGTTCCGGCACGCAGCAGGCGTGTTGAATTCATTTTATAAGGAGCAGTGTATGTCAGAGATGATGAACGAGAGTGGGGCGCCGGCCATTGAATGGAGCTATGGCGGCCGGGGTGACGATATCAGCAGCAGCCTGAGTCTCGACACGGTCGAGGAGCAGCCGCAGGGTTTCTTGATGACGGTTGACCGGCCGGTGCAGATCTTTAAAGACGCGCTGTCGCCGATGATGGCCTTTGTCACGCTGCTGCGCCCGCTATACGCCAGGACGAGCGAGGGATTCCAGTATGTGCCGGTTTCCAATCCCTGGACCGACGTGCAGCGCCTGCCGGCCAGCGCAGGCTATCTGGGTGTGCAGGTCAACGCCGGGCTGTTCTTCCACGGTGCCAAACCGACGCACTATAAAGATCGCGATGGCCAGATGAAACCGATCGACGGCGGCACTATCCTGCAGAACATCACCGTGCTGCATCAGGTGGCGCAACCGCTCGGCCCAGGTGAAGGCGCCGTCTGAGCCGGCAGCGTTATCATGGGGGCCGAACGCGGCCCCTTTTCACGCCTTGAAACCGTGTGCAGCTTGGGTAAAACTGGCTGCCTATTCAAGGAGAAGAGTATGTACAGCGACAACGAGAAAAAATTCTACATCATCCTCAACCGCAACCACGAACCGGCCACCCTGTTTAACGCCTCCTGCCATCTGACGGCGGGCATCACCGATCTTATCGAGCAGCGCGAGTTTCACCACTATCCGAGCAGCCTGGACGGCGTCAGCGCCAACATGAGCCACTACCCGATCGTGATCCTGCAGGCCAAGAACAGCAGCCAGCTTAGCAACCTGATTCTGAAGTGTAAGGAAGAGGGCGTGTTGGCCAACTTCTTCACTACCACCATGCTGTCGCACTCCGCCGAACAACAGATCGCCGACACCGCCAACACCCCTTACGAGCAGCTGGATTTCGTGGCGGTGGCGCTCTACGGCGACACCGAACAGCTTAAACCGCTCACCAAGAAGTTCTCCGTCTACCGCTGAAAACGCGGAATCTCAGACGCTGGCGCCGTCATAGGCGTGGATCTGTAACGCATCCAGCGCGACGTCAGGCACGCAGCGCAGGTTAACGGCGCACATCGCGGCGCCGTCCGGCGCGGTGCCGTAGGCGAAGGGCTGGGCTCCGCAGACTCGGCAGAACTGATGGCGGATCTTGTGGTGATTGAAAGTGTAAGTGCTGAGCTGGTCCTGGCCGCTGTTGAGCGTGAAAGCGTTGATGGGGAAGAACGACAGCAGCAGCCCTTTGCGGCGGCAGATTGAACAGTTGCAGCTGAGGGCTGCGGTGGGCAGTTCGGCGTCCACGGAGAAGGTGACGGCGCCGCAGTGGCAGCTTCCCTGAAATGACATGGCGATGATCCTGTAGCAGGAGGGTTTGCCTCGTCCAGTATAGTGCAATTTATCGTCATTCGGCCGCACCCGGCTTGGTTTCCTTAGTAAATGCGCGGTTTTCTGGTAGGTTAGAGGTTAACGTCATCAAAAGGAGAGCGCGATGTTAGAACATTATTATCCGGCCAATATGGGCGCCGAACCGGTCACGGACGAACAGCACAAACGGCTGGTGGCGGTGCAGGCGGCGCTGGAGCTGATCAAGGCCACGCTGTCGGATACCAACGACGGCAACGGCGTGGACTTCCAGCTGAAGGCGGCGGAGAAGCACGTCGGCCCGATGGCCGACGCCATTCAGGAAGCTCTGAAGTAACGGTTCGCCGTCACCTCAACCGCCCGCACCGGGCGGTTTTTTTTTGTGCTGATTACTGCGATTTTTTTAGTGGCGCATTGCCTTTTTCCCGGCTGGTGCCGTGAGCGGCGCGATCCTACTCTAGCGATCCGAGTCCTCATCAGGATCATGCTCATGTTCCGCTACAGCCTCTTTTCTTTTTTATTGCCGCACCGCCGGCGCGTCACCCTGCTGGCCAGCGCCGCGCTGTTTCTCAGCGGCGTGATGCAGGCGCACGCGACGCAACGCATCGACTTTTCGCCGGATCCCGTCGGCGCTTACCCAGAGGGCGTCGCCTGGAATGCGCGCGCCGGCGCGTTTTTGGTGTCTTCCCTGCGCGGCGGGCAACTTGGCCTGGTTTATCCCGATGGCCGCTATCGGCGTTTTTCCACCGGCAAGGGACTGATTACCACCTCCGGCATGCTGGTGGACACCGAGCGCAACCGGGTGCTGGTGTGCAATGAAGACGTAGGGGTGTCCCTCCACTCTTCGCCCGGCACGCGCAATCGCGTGGCGCAGGTGTTGGAATTTCGTCTCGATACCGGTGCGCTGCAGCAGGTGTACGATCTGTCTTCGTTAAGCCGTGGGCCGACGCTCGCCAACGATCTGGCGCTCGATGCGCAGGGCAATATCTACGTCACCGACAGCTTCCAGCCGCAGATTTACAAGATCGACCGGGCAACGCGCCAGGTGTCGATCCTGGTGCGCTCATCGCTTCTGCTGCCCGCCGAGGCGCCTGTGGCTGCACAGGGCACGCAGCCTTATCTCAACGGTATCGTGTATCACCCGGATGGCTACCTGATTGCGTCGGACTACACCCGCGGGCTGCTGTGGAAGGTGACGCTGGATAACACGCCTGCGATAAGTGAAATCAGGCTGCCGCATCGGCTGAAAGGGCCGGACGGGCTGCGGCTCAAAAACGCCAACGAATTGGTGATCGTACAGTCTTATCCAGGGAGAACAGGGGGCATGTCCGGTGACGTGTCGCTGCTCTCCTCGACGGACGGCTGGGCCAGCGCGCATATCGTCGCCGTTGCCGCGCCGCCGGGGCTGGATGGGCCGACCGGCGCCGCGCTGCGCGATGGCGAGGTGTGGGTGGTCAACTCGCGTTACCCCAAACTTTTTGCCGACGTCGCTCAGGCGGAAAGCGTCAAGCGCTTCAGCATCGTCAAGGTGGCGTTCGCACCGCCCGCAGCGGATGGCCGCTGAGCGACGGCGGTTGCCAACCGCGCCGGAATAGGATTAAATGCCGCACTGACTGTATAAATAAACAGGGGTGTTGCAATGAGCCTGGCGCTGAAGGGTGAGAAGATCGCGCGTAACCGCTTTACCGGCGAAAAAATTGAAAACGGCAGCTTTATGCTGTGTGATTTTTCGGGCGCCGATCTGACCGGCACCGAATTTATCGGCTGCCAATTTTACGATCGCGAGAGCCGACAGGGCGGTAACTTCAGCCGCGCGATCCTGAAAGACGCGAGTTTTAGAAGCTGCGATTTATCGATGGCCGATTTCCGCCACGTTGACGCATTGGGGTTGGAGATCCGCGAATGTCGCGCGCAGGGAGCAGATTTTCGCGGCGCCAGCTTTATGAATATGATCACCAGCCGCACCTGGTTTTGCAGCGCCTATATCACCAAGAGCAACCTGAGCTACGCCAATTTTGCCAAAGTGGTGTTGGAGAAATGCGAGCTGTGGGAAAACCGTTGGCACGGCGCGCAGGTGCTCGGCGCCAGCTTCAGCGGCTCCGATCTGTCCGGCGGCGAATTCTCCGGTTTTGACTGGCGCGCCGCCGATGTCACCCAGTGCGATCTGAGCAACGCGGAACTGGGCGAGTTGGATTTGCGCACCACCGATCTGCAGGGCGTTAAAATGGACAGTCACCAGGCCGCTCAACTGCTGGAGCGGCTGGGGATCGCAATCATCGGCTGAAGAGCTGCCTGATGCCCAGGCTGATGATCAGCACGCCGCAGGCGCGATCGATCCAGGCTTTACTGCGTCGGTAGGCGCTGGCGATCGGCGCGTGCGACAGCACCAGCGCCACCAGGCCATACCACAGGCTAGCGACTACCGCGACCTCCAGCAGCATGGCGGCGAAGGTGGGCATGGAGACATGGGCAGGCGCCGCCGACGAAAACACCGCGGCGTAAAAGGCGACGGATTTGGGGTTGGCGATGTTGGTGGCGACCCCTTGCAAGAATGCCGATCTGAAGCCGGAGTTCACCCAACCCGCCGCGCCGACAACCCCTGAGCCGGGAGCTGCATGGGCGATCAGCCGATAACCGAACCAAATCAAATAACCTGCGCCGGCCACTTTTACCGCCAGCGCCAGCCAAGGGAACAGGGTGAAAATCATGCCGACGCCGAGCAGGGCGCTGCTCGCCCAGAACAGGTTGACCAAGACAATACCTGCCACCAGAGCGAAAGCCTCGCTGCGGCGCGCGGAAACGGCTTTGTGTGCAACGGCGACAAAGTTGGGGCCGGGGATCACCACGCCGACAATATACACGGTGAAGACGGCGAGCACGGCTGGCATATCAATCATCGGTTAACGGCCTGTAAGAAGGGGGAACCTAGTTCTATAATGAATCGCCGGTATGATCCAGCAGTGCGAAAAAATTTTTTCATAGGCCGTTAGCGGCAGATGCAGGCGGTGCTTTGCGGTAATAAATTTATGAGGCAGATGAATATAATTTAAAATATATCTTGCTTAAATAATTTAGCTGTGTGTAAATAGCGTCATCGGTTTGTAGTACAGACCTTATGAAAGCAGTTTTAGTAAAGCAGTTCTCAGTATTAGCGATATCCCTCAGATACCTCTTCTTCCGCGAATTCTCTTCTCTAGTGCCCCATAAGTTTCCAATAAAAACAGACCTCTATCGCCCTATGGCGTCGCAAAAATATAAAGGAAATATCTCTATGTCCAATAAAATGACGGGTTTGGTAAAATGGTTTGATGCAGGTAAAGGCTTTGGCTTTATCACCCCGGCAGACGGCGGCAAAGATGTGTTCGTACACTTCTCCGCTATCCAGAGCAACGATTTCAAAACGCTGGACGAAGGCCAACAGGTTGAGTTCACTATCGAAAATGGCATGAAGGGGCCTTCTGCCGGCAACGTGGTCGCGTTATAATTTTCGGCCGAGGTGCAATTTCTTACGACAGCGATGATGGTTTAAGCCGGAGCAGTTAAGCAATGAAATCCTCAGCCTGAATAAACTCCGGGTCCGCCCGGAGTCTTTCTCGATACGTCATTAGCTCAGCAGGAAGAGCGGCAGCGAAATTATTCGTTGGCGGACTGGGGTTCGATTCCTCGATGACGTTCCAATAATTAATGATTATTGGCAACAGAAAAACAGATTGCCGCAGAATTAATAACGCCGCGTTTCAGTCTATTTTTCTGTTGTGAAAAAGTCGCGCTTAGTCTGCGTAATGTTGGAGTGTGGGATGGACGCTTACGCCATAACATGACAGCCGGGAAAGTCACCGGCACACGATTAATAGCCCCGGCCTTGGCCGGGGTTTTTTATACCCGCGATCTTAACGCTGCGAGTCCAGCAGTTCGTTATTTTTCACCACGTCCTGCGCCTTGAGGTAGCTCTCGATCAGCAGCTGATAGGCCGGGAAGATTTTGGTGTAGACCTCGGCCCACTGCTGAGCGTCGGCGCGATTCCAGCTGCCCTGCAGCTCGGAGGCGACGCCGGCGGTGTCGATCGGCACCACGCCCGCCTGTACCACGCGCGCCAGGGTAATTTCCTGCGCCATTTTCGAGTAGGTGCCGGAGGCGTCGATCACCGCGAAGACCTTATAGCCTTCGGCCACCGCGCTGATGGACGGAAAGGCCATGCAGACGCTGGTGATGGTGCCGGCGATGATCAGGGTTTTGCGGCCGGTGGCTTTGACCGCCGCCACGAAGTCCGGGTTGTCCCAGGCGTTGATTTCCCCTTTACGGGCGACGTATTGCGCGTGCGGTGCATTCTGGTGAATTTCCGGGATCAGCGGGCCGTTGGGGCCCTGCGGCACCGAGGCGGTGGTGATCACCGGCAGTTTGCTGAGGGTGGCGATGCTGGCGAGGGCGGCGGCGCGAGCGCGCAGTTCGGTCATCGGCATATCGGCGACGGTCTGAAACAGACCGCTCTGGTGGTCGATCAGGAGCATGACCGCGTCATTAGCATCAATAACAGGACGCTGGCCGTTGAAGTTGGCTGGAGTGCTCATGGTATTTTCCTTTTCTCGTCGTGAGGTCAGTGGGTATCTTCTTTGATTGATAAGGCTGAAACTCAGCACTTGCCTACAGTGTAGAGAGAGGAGATAAATCCGGTAGAGCCTAAAGCCGGGATGCATCGTTCCATTAATAGAACGACACTGCAGCAGGCGAGGGGGCCGGCGCTGGGCTAAACTTAAGGTGCATGAGAAACATGCGGCAAGGAACGCCATCCTGTTCATGGGTTTGACGCGGAGGGCCGCCGTCATGGCTTATCAGCATATCGTTGTCGCCACGGATCTCAGCGAAGACGCCGAGTTCCTGTTGGGCAAGGGCGCCAGGCTGGCCGCCGCGCTCCAGGCCAAACTTTCACTGATTTATATCGATATTCACCGCGCCGGTTATTATGTCGATCTGGGCGTGGGAGATTACAACTACACCGATCGCACGTTTTCGGAGCGGGTGAAGAATATGCTCAATGCGATCAAAGGGCAGTCTTCCTATCCGGTGGAAGAGGTGATCGTCAGCCGTGGCGCATTGACGGAAGAGCTGAATCGGGTGGCGAAGGAAAAAGGGTTCGATCTGGTGATCTTCGGCCATCACCACGATGTCTGGAGCCGGCTGGTTTCTTCGGCGCGTCAGGCGATCAATGAGTTGAACGTCGATCTGCTGGTGATCCCCATCGAGAAAAAATAGTCGCGGCCGCCGGCGGGCGGCTGCTTTTTTCATTCGCATCGCTTATCTCTGAGCGGCCATAACCGTCTATCCGCAATAATCCCGCTTGCTGACAATCCGCCAGGAAAATAGTGACTGGCCGCAATTTTATTATCTCCATCAATATGTTGGCCAAAATCCGATAAAGATTAACCCAGCGCATTGAAATGACTCGCATACCTCCTTTTGGTTAATAAACCGCACGTTTTGACTGGCTCTCAGGGAGCCTGCGTCTTATCCTCGGGGCAATGAGATTTGTATGACTTATATAAATGCGTTTACATGGAGGAGGTCTCATGCGTTTTGACAATAAAGTCGTGGTTATCACCGGTGCGGGCAATGGCATGGGGGAAGCGGCGGCGCGGCGCTTCTCCGCCGAGGGCGCCATTGTGGTGCTGGCCGACTGGGCCAAGGAAGCGGTAGACAAGGTCGCCGCTTCGCTGCCGAAGGGCCGCGCGATGGCGGTGCATATCGACGTTTCCGATCACGTGGCGGTTGAAAAAATGATGAACGAGGTGGCGGAAAAACTGGGCCGCATCGACGTCCTGCTGAACAACGCCGGCGTACACGTGGCGGGCAGCGTGCTGGAAACCAGCATCGACGACTGGCGTCGCATCGCCGGGGTCGATATCGACGGCGTGGTGTTCTGTTCCAAATTCGCCTTGCCGCACTTGCTGAAAACCAAAGGCTGCATCGTCAATACCGCATCGGTGTCCGGCCTGGGCGGTGACTGGGGCGCGGCCTATTACTGCGCGGCGAAAGGCGCGGTGGTTAACCTGACGCGCGCCATGGCGCTGGATCACGGCGGTGACGGCGTGCGCATCAACTCGGTCTGCCCGAGCCTGGTCAAAACCAACATGACCAACGGCTGGCCGCAGGAGATCCGCGACAAGTTCAATGAGCGCATCGCGCTGGGGCGTGCGGCGGAGCCGGAAGAAGTGGCGGCGGTGATGGCGTTTCTGGCCAGCGACGACGCCAGCTTTATCAATGGCGCCAACATTCCGGTCGATGGCGGGGCGACCGCCTCGGACGGCCAACCGAAGATCGTCTAAGCGTTAATGCGCAGGCCCGGCCATCATGACCGGGCCTGTTGTTTTAGACGCCGATGCGATCGCGCAGCGTGTAGTAGGCCGCGCCGATGGCGGTGAACGGGATCTGCAGATTGCGTCCGCCGAAGAACGGCAGGTGCGGCAGCTTGGCGAAGGCGTCGAAGCGTTCGGCGTCGCCGCGCATCAGCTCGGCGATCAGCTTGCCCGCCAGATGGGTACAGGTCACGCCGTGGCCGCTGTATCCCTGCATGTAGTACACGTTATTCTCCAGCCGGCCGAACTGCGGCATGCGCGACAGCGTCAGCAGGAAGTTGCCGGTCCAGCGATAGTCGATACGCACCCCTTTCAACTGCGGGAAGGTCTTCAGCAGCTTCGGCCGGATCAGGTTATCGATGTCGTCCGGATCGCGCGCGCCGTACACCACGCCGCCGCCGTACAGCAGACGATGATCGGCGGTGATGCGGTAGTAATCCAGCAGGTAGTTGCAGTCCTCCACGCAGTAATTCTGCGGGATCAGCGCCTGCGCTATCTCCGGCGCCAGCGGTTCGGTGGTCACCACCTGGGTACCGCACGGCATGCTGCGCTTGGCCAGCCGCGGCTCCAGCTTATCGCCCAGATAGGCGTTGCCGGCGACGATGACGAAGCGCGCCTTCACCTGGCCATTGGCGGTGCTGATGAGCGCCGGTTCGCCGTGGCGAATGTTCGTCACCGCCGATTGCTCGAAGATGCGCCCGCCCTGCAGGCGAATCGCCTCGGCCTCGCCCAGCGCCAGATTGAGCGGATGGATGTGGCCGCCGCTGTGATCGAGCAGCGCGCCGACGTAACGATCGCTGGCGATCTCCTGGCGCACCCGGTCCGCGTCGAGCAGCTCAAGCTGGGTATTGCCGTAGCGCTCCCAGTTGCGTTTTTGCTCGATCAGTGCATGGAACTGCTTGTTGTTCAGGGCGGCGAAGATGCCGCCGGGGCGGTAGTCGCAGTCGATGGCGTAGCGGCTGATGCGGCTGCGAATGATCTCCGCGCCTTCGAACATCATGCTGCCGAGCAGGCGGGCGCTTTCCGCGCCGTAACGCTCTTCAATCACATCGATGTCGCGGCTGTAAGAGTTGACCAACTGGCCGCCGTTGCGGCCGCTGGCGCCGAAACCGATGCGCGCCGCTTCCAACACCACCACGTTGTAACCGGCTTCCACCAGGAACAGCGCGGAGGAGAGGCCGGTATAGCCGCCGCCGATCACGCAGACGTCGCATTCGATCGATTCATTCAGTTGCGGATAGGGCTGATGCGCGTTGGCCGTGGCCGCATAATAGCTTTTTACGTGTTCAGTCATGATGTAAGCCCTTATTCCAGCGAGATCCAGGTGGTTTTCAATTCGGTGAATTTGTCCAGCGCATGCAGCGATTTGTCGCGGCCGTTGCCGCTTTGCTTGTAACCGCCGAACGGCACGGTCATATCGCCGTCGTTGTAGTTGTTGACGAACACCGTACCGGCCTTCAGTTGGCGCGCCATGCGGTGCGCGCGCGCCAGATCGCGGGTCCAGACCGCGGCACCGAGGCCGTAGTCGCTGTCGTTGGCCAGCTGCAGCGCCTGTTGCTCGTCGTCGAACGCCGTCACCGCCAGCACCGGGCCGAAGATTTCATCGCGCGCCACGCTCATGGCATTGTCCACCTGGGTGAGGATGGTCGGCCCCAGATAACCGGCGTGGTCGCCCTGCGGATGGTCGCGCCCGTCGAGGAACAGCGCGGCGCCCTGGCTCAGCCCCCGATCGATATAGCCGGCCACTTTCTCGCAGTGGCCGCTGTCGATCAGCGTTCCCATCACCGTGTCGGGATCGAGCGGATCGCCGGGCACGAAAGCCGCCGCGTGTTTGCGCAGCGCCTGCAGGAACGCTTGCTCTATGCTCGCTTCGACCAGCAGGCGAGTGCCGGCGATGCACACCTGCCCCTGATTGTAGAAGATGCCGGCGGCGGCGCTGCGGGCGGCCTGATCCAGATCCGGGCAGTCGGCGAAGACGATGTTGGCGCTTTTGCCGCCGGCCTCCAGCCAGACGCGCTTCATGTTCGATTCGCCGGCGTAAATCATCAGCTGTTTCGCCACCAGCGTAGAGCCGGTAAAGGTGAGGGCGTCGACGTCGCGGTGCAGCGCCAGCGCCTTGCCGGCGTCGTGGCCGTAGCCGGGCACCACGTTCAGCACGCCGTCCGGCAGCCCGGCCTGTTGCGCCAGTTTGCCGAGCAGGATGGCGCTCAGCGGCGACTTTTCGGAGGGTTTGAGCACCACGCTGTTGCCGGCGGCCAGCGCCGGGCCGAGCTTCCAGCAGGCCAGCAGCAACGGAAAGTTCCAGGGCACGATGGCGCCGACCACGCCGATCGGCTCGCGTTCGATCAGCGCCAGCGCCTCGCGACCGGTGGGGGCGATTTCGCCGTACACCTTATCGATCGCTTCGGCGTACCAGCGGATGCAGCGGATAGCGCCCGGCACGTCGTCGCGCAGGCTGTGACGAATCGGTTTGCCGGTGTCCAGCGTTTCCAGCAGCGCCAGCTCTTCGTGATGCTGTTCCATCAGCTCGGCGAAGCGCAGCAGCGTGGCTTTGCGCTGCGCCGGCGCGGCCTGGGCCCAGTCGCCGCGTTCAAAGGTGGCGCGCGCCGCGCTGACCGCCCGATCGATGTCGGCGGCTTCGCCGCGCGCGACCTGCGCCAGCTCACGGCGACCGGCGGGATCTTCGACGGCGAAACGTTTCCCCGCGGCGGCCGGCTGGTAGCGGCCGTCGATAAACAGCTGGTGCTCAATCTTCAGGGCCTGCGCCCGTTGTTGCCAATACTGCAAATGGTGAAAGTTCATGCCTGGCTCCGTTGATCAGAATGTCGTCGGCGTATGGGCGCTGATAATCCGGCAAATGCGCGCCGACGTGTTGCTGAAACTGTGGGGAATGCCGGTATTGATGGCGTAGCTCTGCCCGGCCTGCAGGTGATAGCTCTGGCCGTTGACCTGCAGCACCACTTCGCCTTCCAGCAGCGTGCCGATCTCTTCCCCTTGGTGTTTGATGCGCTCGCCGGTGGTGGTGCCCGGTTCGTAGGTCTCGATCATCATTGCCAGCGTGCGATTCGGATCGCCGTTATGGATCAGCTTCATCGATACGCCCTGGCTGCCGATCTCGATCAGGTCGTCGCTGTCTATCACGATCTGCGGCTCAGCCGGTTTTTCCGGTTCGGCGAAAAACGCCGACAGCGACAGACCGTATACCGTCAGCAGCTTTTGCAGCGTGCTGATGGCCGGGCTGACCTTGTCTTGCTCGATAGTACTGATGGCGCTGTGGGTTAACCCAGACAGTTCGGCGACCCGGCGCTGCGACAACCCCAATTGTTGACGGATCTGCGACAGACGTTTTCCCGGTGCCAAGCTGACGTCGCTCATGGGCGTTTTTCCTTTTGATAGTTCCGACAGGCGGTAATGAAACCATCAAACAACAGGCGCGACAGGGCGTACTCGTCGCTGTTCCACTCCGGGTGCCACTGCACGCCGAGCGCGAAAGGCTGATCGCGTACGCTGATCGCCTCCACCAGCCCGTCGGCGGCGTGCGCCTCGATGCGAACGCTCGCGCCCAGGGTTTTGGCGCCCTGGCCGTGCAGCGAGTTCACCCAGAATCTGTTGCAATCCGGTATCAGTTGCGAAAGCAGCCCCCCTTCCTGAACGATGACTTCGTGGGCGGGGGCGTATTGCTGTTCCAGCGGCAGGTCGTGATCTTCACGATGCTCCAGCAGCTCGGGCAGTTCGTACAGGCGGCGATGCAGGGTGCCTTGGGTGGCGACCACCATCTCCTGCATGCCGCGGCAAATGGCGAAAAGGGGAATGCGCCTGTCGAATGCCTGGCGGATCAGCGCCAGGCTCAACGCGTCTCGGCCAGGATCGGCGTCAGGCTCATCGCCGTTTTCACCATAAAGGTGCGGCTGCACATTACTGGGGCTGCCCGGCAGCAAAATGCCGTCGAGGCGCGGCAGCAGTTCTGCCAGCATTTCCGGCTCCGCCAGCGCGTGCGGCAGGGCGATCGGCAAGCCGCCGGCGGTGATAACGGCATTCAGGTACTTTTCTTGCAAGGTCTGTGTGAGGTGCCCGTTTAACCTATACCTGCACATGACGACGCCAATGACTGGTCTGTTAAATATATTGTCCATGCTATCCCCTTGGTACGTTCGAAATTATGAACGATAAGCTTCTCCACCGCCGATTTCGTTCAATATTCTATAAATCTAGCAGTCGATTGGGCAATATTCAAACCAAAAGTAACACTTGCAAAACAAATTTGTTTCATCTACGTTTCATTTGTGGGCATTATATTGAACAAGACGGTCAATAAACATCGACGACAGCAAAACACAAACGGCGGGTGAACCATGCAGACCAACATCGTAGAAGTGGAAAACTTTGTTCAGCACAGTGAAGAGAGACGAAGTAGCGCGTTCCAGCGCGAAGTGAAGAAGTACCTGGAACGTTATCCGTTAACCCAACATGTCGACGTCCTGTTGACCGATCTGAACGGCAGCTTCCGCGGCAAACGCATCCCGGTCGGCGGTCTGAATAAGCTGGAAAAAGGCTGTTACTTCCCGGCGTCGGTATTTGCGATGGATATTCTCGGCAACGTGGTGGAAGAAGCCGGGTTGGGGCAGGAGCTGGGCGAGCCGGATCACGTGTGCGTGCCGGTACCGGGCACGCTGACGCCGTCGGCGGCGGATCCGCAATATATCGCGCAGGTGCTGCTCACCATGTTGGATGAAGATGGCACTCCCTTTGACGTTGAACCGCGCAATGTGCTGAACCGAGTGTGGCAGCGTTTGCGCCAGCGCGGGCTCTCCCCCGTGGTAGCGGTAGAGTTGGAGTTCTATCTCATCGATCGTCAACGCGATGCGGAGGGGTATCTGCAGCCGCCGTGCGCACCGGGGACCCAGGAGCGCAACACCCAAAGCCAGGTGTACTCCGTCGATAACCTGAATCATTTCGCCGACGTGCTGAGCGAGATCGACGAACTGGCGCGCTTGCAGGGCATTCCGGCGGACGGCGCGGTGGCGGAGGCGTCGCCGGGGCAGTTCGAGGTCAACCTGCACCATACCGATGATGTGCTGCAGGCCTGCGACCATGCGCTGGCGCTGAAGCGCTTGGTGCGCATGGTGGCCGAGAACCACAATATGCAGGCGACCTTTATGGCCAAGCCGTATGAGGAGCACGCCGGCAGCGGCATGCACGTGCACATCAGCATGCTGAATGCGCAAGGCGACAACGTGTTCGCCGATGACGACGGCGAAGATTCGGCGCTGCTGAAACAGGCGCTGGCGGGCATGATCGCCCTGATGCCGTCCTCGATGGCGCTGCTGGCGCCGAACGTCAACGCCTACCGCCGCTTCCAGCCCGGCATGTATGTGCCGACCCAGGCCTCTTGGGGGCATAACAACCGCACCGTGGCGCTGCGCATTCCCTGCGGCGATCGCGATAACCACCGGGTGGAGTATCGCGTGGCGGGCGCCGACGCCAACCCGTATCTGGTGATGGCGACCATTCTGGCCGGCATCGTCTACGGCCTGGAAACCGCATTGCCGCTGCCTGAGCCGGTGACCGGCAACGGGCTGGAGCAGGACGGGCTGCCGTTCCCGATCCGCCAGAGCGACGCCCTGTACGAGTTCGAACATCAGCCGGTGCTCAATGCATTGTTGGGCGAACGCTTCAGCCACGTCTATCTGGCCTGCAAAACCGATGAGCTGGTGCAGTTTGAGCGCCTGATCACCGAAACCGAGATCGAGTGGATGTTGAAAAACGCCTGATCCCGCTCACCCTGCGACTACCGCGCGCGTCCGGCGCATTTCATCGGCTCTCCTGTGGCCGGCGAGGCTGCGCGCTGCGGTACAGAATTTCTTCTATCACGGCGTACAGGACGCCGACGAGGAAATAACCATGACTCAGTCATCTCCCTGCGCAGACGTTTGCCTGTGCCGCAGTGCCGACGGGCCGGTCGCCGGCCGCCCGACAGCGATCCCAACCCGTTTTTCCCGCCGCCTGAGCAGCAGTTTCCCCGCGGCCTCTCTGAATGACGTTGCACGGTTGACAGCAGAGGACCAAAAGGGGAAATGCCATGACGACTAAAGCCATCGACGGCGGCCAGGCGGGCAAACCGCAGCTGCGCAAATCCCTCAAGCTGTGGCAAGTGGTGATGATGGGCCTGGCCTATCTGACACCGATGACGGTGTTTGACACCTTCGGCATCGTCTCCGGCCTCACCGACGGCCATGTGCCGACCTCCTACCTGCTGGCGCTGGCCGGCGTGCTGTTCACCGCCATCAGCTACGGCAAACTGGTGCGCCAGTTTCCCACCGCCGGCTCTGCCTATACCTATGCGCAGAAGGCGATCAACCCGCACGTCGGTTTCCTGGTGGGATGGTCGTCGCTGCTGGACTATCTGTTCTTGCCGATGATCAACACGCTGCTGGCCAAGATCTACCTGACCGCGCTGTTCCCGGAGGTGCCGCCCTGGGTGTGGGTGGTGGGCTTCGTGATTCTGATCACCGCCATCAACCTGAAAAGCGTCAATCTGGTGGCCAACTTCAATACCCTGTTCGTACTGGCGCAGGTGGCGATCATTCTGGTATTTATCTACCTGGTGGTACGCGGCCTGCACAACGGCGAGGGGATGGGTACGGTGTGGAGCCTGCGGCCGTTCCTCAGCGAGAATGCGCACCTGCTGCCGATCATTACCGGCGCGACTATCCTGTGCTTCTCGTTCCTCGGCTTTGACGCAGTCACCACGCTGTGTGAAGAGACGCCCGACGCCGCCAAGGTGATCCCGCGCGCCATCTTCCTGACCGCGCTGTACGGCGGGGTGATCTTTATCAGCGTGTCGTTCTTCATTCAGCTGTTTTTCCCGTCCATTCAACGCTTTCATCAGCCCGACGCCGCACTGCCGGAGATTGCGCTGTACGTCGGCGGCAAGCTGTTCCAATCGATCTTCCTGTGCGTGACCTTTATCAACACGCTGGCCTCCGGCCTGGCGTCGCACGCCAGCGTGTCGCGCCTGCTGTACGTGATGGGGCGTGACAACGTGTTCCCGGAGAAATTCTTCGGCTATATCCACCCCAAATGGCGTACGCCGGCGCTGAACGTACTGATGGTCGGGCTGGTGGCGTTGTCGGCGCTGTCGTTCGATCTGGTGACCGCCACGGCGCTGATCAACTTTGGCGCGCTTGTGGCCTTTACCTTCGTTAACCTGTCGGTGATCAGCCACTTCTTTATTCGCGAAGGGCGCAACAAAAGCTGGAAGGATCGTTTCAACTTCCTGTTCCTGCCGTTGGTGGGGGCGCTGACGGTGGGCGTGCTGTGGCTGAATCTGGAGAAGAGCTCGCTGACCATGGGATTGATCTGGGCGACGCTGGGCTTCGGCTACTTGGCCTGGCTGACCCGGCGTTTTCGCCAACCGCCGCCGCAGCTGGAGCGGCAACCGCAGCAATAAATTCACAGGCGGGAGTTTCCCGCCTTTCTTTTTGGCGCGTGCGGCAGTAGAGTGAAAAACCTGATAAAAAATAACCTATTGGACCTGCCTTATGCCCGCTTTGCCCTCGCGTACCCGTGCCACGCTGTTCGGTTTGTTGGCCATCGTGCTGTGGAGCAGCGTCGTTGGCCTGATCAGAAGCGTCAGCGAAGGGCTGGGGCCTGTCGGCGGCGCGGCGATGATCTACAGCGTCAGCGCGGTGTTTTTGCTGGTGGCGCTTGGCGTGCCGAAATGGCGCAGCTTTCCGCGGCCTTACCTGATCGTCGGCAGCCTGCTGTTCGTCAGCTACGAGATCTGCCTGTCGCTGTCGCTCGGCTACGCCAATACCCGCCTGCAGGCGATAGAAGTGGGCATGATCAACTACCTGTGGCCCTGTTTCACCGTGCTGATGGCGCTGGCGCTCAACGGCCAAAAGGCGAAATGGTGGCTGCTGCCGGGGCTGTTGCTGTCGCTGTTCGGCATCGGCTGGATCATGAGCGGCGAGGGCGGCTGGTCACCGGCGCAGATGCTGGCCAACGTGCGCAGCAATCCGCTCAGCTATACGCTGGCGTTCAGCGGCGCGGTGATCTGGGCGCTGTATTGCAACCTGACCAAGAAGATCGCCCAGGGCAGCAACGGTGTGGTGCTGTTTATCGTGCTGACCGCGCTGGCGCTGTGGCTGAAGTACGCCTTCAGCGCGGAAAGCGGCATGCAGTTCAGCGTCGGCGTGACCGTGACGCTGCTGTGCGCCGGGGTGGCGATGGGGGCGGGGTATGCCGCCTGGAACGTCGGCATTCTGCACGGCAACATGACGCTGCTGGCGACCGTCTCCTATTTTACCCCGGTGCTGTCGGCGGTGTTCGCCGTGCTGGTGCTGCACACCTCGCTGACCGTCAATTTCTGGCAGGGCGTGGCGATGGTTACCCTGGGTTCGCTGATCTGTTGGCGGGCAACTCGCGGAAATTAACGGAAATTATCCGCCATCGCCGCAATGTTGAACTAGAATTTAACTAGCCATGTTGCCTGAAGGAACGACGACAATGAGAAGTGACATTCAATTTATTCAGCAGCCTGAAATCGACGTGCATCATTATGAGCGCGGCGATACCGTGCGCCTGACCACGGCGAATTTGCGGCATGAATATCAGCTCGATGTTTATATTTTGCGCCGCGATGACAAGCTGATTTACGGTTCGGTCGTCGCGGCGGCGCCCAAAACCGATATTCCGGTCGCCAGCTGGGAGGTCAAAAACGGTGAAGAGGTGGCGTTCCGCCAGGAAAACATCGCCAAAGCGGTGCCGGCGGTAAGCTGATTTCACGTTCCGCACTTTCTCCTGATGCTGATGAAGGCCGACGCTTGCGCGTCGGCTTTTTCTTTTCCACCTCGTGATGACGCCCTGATGTCATTTGGCTTAAAAACTGCGCTAAAAAACGCGACACATGACAAAAATCACAGCGAATGTGAATTTGCATGAAACATAATTTGACAAATGTGAACGCAATCGATTACCTATTCGCGAAATGCGTAACTGGATCACAGATTCTTACAGTCAGTGGTTTCTATAATGCGCGCGTCATCCGAGTTTCTGTGTGAAGACAACGCCAGGTGTCGGCAGACTCATTGTCATCTTTTCTAAACGGGCAGGAAATGGCCCTTTAAGCATGTGGTAATAAAATGAAAAAAATAGCTCTCGCAGCAGGTGTACTGCTCGCAGCGTCTTACAGTGCATCATCAATGGCTGATAGCAAAGACAGTCAATATGTCTCCGACTGGTGGCACCAGAGCGTTAACGTGGTGGGCAGCTACCACACCCGTTTCGGGCCGCAACTGAATAACGACGTGTATCTCGAATACGAAGCCTTCGCCAAGAAAGACTGGTTCGATTTCTACGGCTACGTTGACGTGCCGAAGTTCTTCGGCGTGGGCAATACCCCGGACCGCGGCATCTGGGACAAAGGCTCCCCGCTGTTTATGGAGATTGAACCGCGCTTCTCCATCGACAAGCTGACCGGCACCGATCTGAGCTTCGGTCCGTTCAAAGAGTGGTACTTCGCCAACAACTACATCTATGACCTGGGCCATAACGCCGACGGCCGTCAGAACACCTGGTACATGGGCCTGGGTACCGATATCGACACCGGCCTGCCGATGAGCCTGTCGATGAACATCTATGCCAAATACCAGTGGGAAAACTACCAGGCCGCCAACGAGAACAGCTGGGACGGTTACCGCTTCAAGGTGAAATACTTTGTGCCGCTGACCCAGGTGTGGGGCGGCAATCTGAGCTACATCGGCTTCACCAACTTCGATTTCGGTTCCGATCTGGGCAAGGACAGCCATTGGGTTGACGGCACCGGCAAACAGGTGCGCACCAGCAACTCTATCGCCTCCAGCCATATTTTGGCGCTGAACTACGATCACTGGCACTATTCTTTCGTGGCGCGTTATTTCCATAACGGCGGTCAGTGGCAGGATGGCGCGGAGATCGGCACGCCGCAGGGCCCGATCAAGTCTACCGGTTGGGGTTACTACCTCGTGGTCGGCTATAACTTCTGATTTTCCGCGTTATCAGAAACAGAAAACCCCGCCTGGCGGGGTTTTTTTTCGTCATCACTGGGCTTGTTCTACCGGGAGATGCCTCACCGGCATAAACAGCCTGCCTTTGATCACGTGACATTCATTATTTATCCAACTAATGATTTGTTCACGGCTGACGCCTTCCGACTGCGCGTAACGATGAAGATCGCCGTTAAAGTGCCGAGTGATGTATTCCATGAGGGTCATTTGCACGTCTTTTGCTCCTGAACGCCCACCCGTTGCCAGCCTGGCCACCGCGGGAGGTTAAGGTTTCTCAGACAGCGAATGTAAATTATCGGCAACGAAATCTCAACATAAAGCACCAAATAGGGGCGACGCCGGTGGGAAAAAGAATCCCGCACGGAAAGGCGGGAAGTGTTCGATATTATCATTCTGGATGATAAGAATAAGATTTGAGGTGCGACGAAAAAGAGCACGCTAACTCTTTTTTGTTACCGTCCCACGCTAGCGGAAGGCTTATTTTTCTTCAAGAAAAATCGGGGGTAGATTTCGGAATTCTCGAGGCGTTTTGCGTTAAAACAAGAGAGTGGCGCGAATGCCGTAAAACCGCACTGTCATCTCGGAGTTTTCCTTATACTTTGCCCGGAAAAGGACAACTATAGTAAACAGAGTCCCCCACGCAGGAATACACAACATGAACAAACGTCGTACGACTCTCACGGTGTTGGCACTGATTGCATCGCTGGGGTTGTCATCCGCCCCGGCCATGGCCGACAAAGGCGGCAATGGTAACGGCAACAGGCATGGCAACAGCGGCAATCACGGCAATAACGGTAACCACGGCAACAACGGCAATCACGGCAACAAAGATAAAGGCGACTATAGAGACTATAGAAACGACGATAATCTGGTTTCCGTCAGCCTCTCGCGCGACCGCGCCCGTTCGCTGGCGCACACCTACGGGCTGACCGGCTACCGCTCGTTGCCGCCGGGCATCGCCAAGAATCTGGCGCGCGGCAAACCGCTGCCGCCGGGCATCGCCAAAAAAATGGTGCCGTCTTCGATGCTGCGTGAACTGCCGCAGTATCCGGGTTATGAATGGCGCATCGCCGGCGACGATCTGGTGCTGGTCGCGCTCAGCACTGCGATTGTGGCTTCCGTCATCAACGGCGTGTTCGACTAACGCCGGTTGGGTCTCATCGGGCCTCGCTGCGGCGGGGCCTTTTTTATTTGCCGGCGCGGTGCTGACGTGGTGAACTTGGCGCCTGACCTTTTCACTGCATCATAAGGGAGGCGCCATGTTCAGGGCGTTATTGATAGCGTGTTGCCTGACCAGTTTTCCGGCGTTGGCGGACGGTGGCGCCGCTATCGGCGAGCTGGTGAACCAACGGCTGTCGTTGATGAAAGACGTGGCCGGTTACAAGGCGCAGCAGCATTTGCCGATCGAAGATCTGGCGCAGGAGGCGAAGGTGTTGGCCAACGCGCAGGCGGAAGCGGGGCGTTTGGGGCTGGAGCCGGCGTCGGTACGGCCTTTTATCACCGCGCAGATGGACGCCGCCAAGGCGATTCAGTACCGCTATCGCGCCGACTGGTTGGCGAGCCCGGAAAGCGATTGGCAGCCGCGCCCGCTGGCGCAGGTGCGGGTGCAGATCGGGCAATTGAGCAGCCGGATACTGCAACGGCTGGCGGCGCGGCTGCGCGCCGGCCCGCTCGACGCGGCGGATCGGGCGGCGTTTATGGCGTCCGTGGAACAGGTGAATCTCAGCGCCGCCGACAAGCGGCGGCTGGCGGATGCGCTGCTGGCGGTCAAAGCCGACAGCGCGCGCTGATCGTCAGTCGCGGCCGACGGTGCTGCGGCGGAAGGTCAGCATCCGGCTGCGGTTGGCGATGAGATCCACGTTGTAACCGCGGAAATAGAGGCAAAAGCGTTTCAACCATGGGCCGTCCTGGCACTCCACCAGCATGCGGCCCTGGCCGAGCGGGCTGAGCGTGCCGGTCTGCGCCGCTGGGCCGACGCCAATATGCACCCGATTGCCGCGAATTTCAAAGGCGGTGCGATAGTGCGGGTGATACCACAACCCCTGCACATGCTTCAGGCAGTCACCGTTGGCCGTGACCGGCAGGAAACGGCGCGCCACATGCCCGACCTCGCCCTCGACCGCTTCGCCGGTCCACTTCAATTTGATTGGCATATGGGCGGACAGCGACACCGCGTAGCCGTCTTCGCCCTGATACAGCGGTTCATCGCTGCCCAGATAGGCCAGGTTGCCGTCTTTGACCTCCAGCCAGTGCGGCTCCGCCAGCGTGGCGTAGAGACCGTCGGGGATCGCCGCGCTGCGCTGCGGCAAAGGTTCGCCCAGCAGCGCTGCCATCACCTGCAAAGCCATGCCGAAACTGTCGCAATCTTCGCGGTTGGCCACCAGCGCGACGCCGGCCTGACGGTCGGGCGCCAGCAGGAAATAGGTTTTGTAACCGGCGTGGGAGCCGCCGTGGCCCAGCAGGCTGCGGCGGCCCAGCGGCGTGCGCGCCAGCCCCAGGCCATAGGCGCTGAGTTGGCCCTGATTGAGGCGGCGCGGCGCGCTGAGTTGCGCCAGCACGCCCTGACCGGGGCCTTGGTCCGCCAACAGCGTTTGCAGCCAGCGGGTGAGGGCGTTGACGCTGCCGGTCAGGCAGCCGGAGGCGGAAAGGTGCAGGCCGGCGCTGGCGTGTTGCCAGCCCTGCGGCGCCCGCCAGTAACCCGGCACCAACCCCGGCACCACGTCGAACCAGCTTTCCGGCGCCCGCATCTGCACCTGCAGCGGCTGGGCGATATGCCGTTGCACCAACTGGTCGAAATCATACCCTTTGCTGCGCAGCGCGGCCTCCAGCAGCCGATAGCCGGTATTGCTGTAGGCGATCTCGCTGCCGGCCTCATAGTTCAACCTTTCCAGCCCCTCGACAAACTGCATCACCGGCTGCGCCTCGCTGACGGCATGCAGCGAGATGCCGAGCAGGCCGAGCGTCTCGCGCACGTCAGGCAGGCCGCCGGTCATGTCCAGCGCCTGGCCGACGGTGACGTCCGCCAGCGCAGGCTGCAGGGCGGGGAGCAGTTCACCCAGGCGTTGTTCCAGCCGAGCGGCGCGATCGGTGGCGTTCAGCGCCAGCGCGGCGAAGATATGCTTGGTCACTGAGGCGTAGCGCACCACGCTGTCGGCGGTGAAGGGGGTGTTCTGCGCCAGATCGGCCAGGCCGGCGCAGGCGGTGGCGCGGAGTTGTTCGGCGTCAAACAGGGTGATGGCGCCGCCGGGTTCGCCACGCCGTTGCCAGCCGGCCAGCAGTTGTTCGGCGACGGCGCCGGCAGCGCGCCAGTTTAACGGTGTTACAGACATAGGGCCTCCAGAGAGATATTCGAAACGGGCCAGCTCGGCCACACGCCGCCCGGCGCTGACGATGAGCGCGGGCTTTTCGGCTGATTGTGGCGCAGTGCGTTTTTCGTCGGCCGCTGTTTTGTGCGCTGTTTAGACCAGTCAGTGGGGAATCACGCGAAACTTTGATATAGCGCGCAGATTGCGGCTAACGTTGCGGTTAAAGGCAGGGGGAGAAACAGGCGCCCGGCGGCGCCTGTAAAGGGGGATCAGTTCAGCCTGGCGGCGCCGTCCAACAGGCCTTCAATCATCTGCTTGAGCAGGCGCTGCAGTGAGGCGGCGCGCTGCGGTTCGAACGCGTAAGGATACTGTTCGGACATGTAGTTCACCTGCGCCAGTTCGAGCTGGATCGCATGCTGTTGCTGCTGCGGCTGCCCGTAGGCGCGGGTGATGTAACCGCCCTTGAAGCGGCCGTTCAGCACGTGGGTATACTGCTGTTGCTGCTCGCAGCAGGCGACCAGCCGATCGCTCAGCGCCTGGGCGCAGCTTTCGCCGCCGTTGGTGCCGAGGTTGAGATCCGGCAGCTGGCCGTCGAACAGCCGCGGGATCACCGAGGCGATGGAGTGTGCGTCGAACAGCAGCGCATAGCCGTGCCGCGCTTTGAGGCGTGCCAGTTCGTCCTGCAGCTGCTGATGATAAGGCTGCCAAATCTGCTGCAGATAACCGGCGCGTTCTGCGTCCGTCGGCGCTTTGCCCGGCAGGAAGCTTGGGCGGCCGTCGAACAGCACGTCGGGATACAGGCCGGTGGTGGCGGTGGTGTACAGCGGTTTGTCGTCCGCCGGGCGGTTCAGATCGATGACGAAGCGCGAATAGTTGCCGACCAGCACGCTGGCACCCATCGCCCGGGCGAAGTCGTACAGCTGCGGAATGTGCCAGTCGGTATCGGGCAGCGGGCGGGCATCGTCGGTCAGCCCGGCCTCGACCGCCGGCGTCAGCTGTGTGCCGGCGTGTGGGATGCTGATCAGCAGCGGCAGGCTGCCGCCTTGGAAGCTAAAAGGATCGCGAATGGTCATTGACGTACTTCTCCTCGGAAAATCACCGTACAGGGCAGCTGGCCGCCCAACCAATAAGCCAGTTCCGCCGGCCGCGACAGCGGCCAGTGAACGAAGTCCGCCACCTTGCCGGTTTCCAGCGTGCCGTGGCTGTGTTGCAGTCCCAGCGCTTTGGCGGCGTGGGTGGTGACGCCCGCCAGCGCTTCTTCCGGCGTCAGGCGGAACAGCGTGCAGGCCATGTTGATCATCAGACGCAGCGACAGCGCCGGCGAGGTGCCGGGGTTGGCGTCGCTGGCGATCGCCATCGCCACGTGGTGCTTGCGGAACAGCTCTACCGGCGGACATTGGGTTTCACGCAGCAGGTAATAGGCGCCCGGCAGCAGCACCGCCACGGTGCCGGCGTCGCCCATGGCGCGGGCGTCTTGCTCGGTGGCGTATTCGAGATGGTCGGCGGAGAGCGCGTGATGGCGCGCCGCCAGCGTGCTACCGCCGAGGGCGGAGAGCTGCTCGGCGTGCAGCTTGACCGGTAAACCGGCCGCTTCGGCGGCGGCGAAGACTCGCTCCACCTGCGCCGGTGAGAACGCCAGATGTTCGCAGAAGGCGTCAACCGCATCCGCCAGGCCGGCGGCGGCGGCCTGCGGGATAATGGTATCGCAGACCAGATTGATGTAGTCGTCGGCGCGGTTGGCGTATTCCGGCGGCAGCGCATGGGCTGCCAGACAGGTGGTTTTCACCTCGACCGGCAGCAGTTCGCCCAACTTGCGCGCCACCCGCAGCATCTTCAGTTCGCTTTCCAGGCTGAGGCCGTAACCGGATTTGATCTCCACGCAGGTGACGCCTTCCGCCAGCAGCGGCCGCAGACGGAACAGCGCCTGTTCCAGCAGCAGCGCTTCGTCGGCCTCGCGGGTGGCTTTCACGGTGGAAATGATACCGCCGCCCTGTGCGGCGATGTCGGCGTAGCTTACGCCGTTCAGTCGCTGTTCGAACTCGCCGCTGCGGTTGCCGCCGAACACCAGGTGCGTGTGGCAATCAACAAAGCCGGGGGTGATGATGCCGCCGTCGAATTTCACCGTTTCGTCCGCCATCAGGCCGGGCGGCAGCGCCGCATGTTCGCCAATCCAGACAATCTTGCCGTCGCGTACGGCGATCGCGCCGTCGGTCAGGGTGTGATATTTGCCGTCGCGCATGGTGACGATATCGGCGCCGCGCCACAGGCTGTCACAGTGAATCTCAGACGTCATTGCTTTCCTCCGCCGGAGCCGCAGCTCCCACATGGTTGTATATACAATTAAAAACAACCTAACGCATTCACCGGGATGTCACAAGGGGCGGGAGAGATTTTGTTATCAGGATGTGATCGACCGCGGAGATGCGGGCGCAGGGCGCGCCCGCCGGGGATCAGACTTCGCTGGTGAAGCGGCCGAACAGCTGGTAACGGCTGCCGGGGTACAGCAGCCGGGCCGAGGTCACCACGGTTTTGCCGGACCAGGTGCGGCGGTGGATCAGCAGGCCGGGTTCGTGGTCCTCCAGCTGCAGCAGCTCGCGTTCGCGCCGGGTCGGGATCACCGCTTCGACGATGTGTTCGCCGGCGGTCAGCGGCGCGGCCTGCGTCAGATAGGTGTAGGGCGTGACGCGGTCGAAATCCTGCTTCAGGTAATCCGGCGCCACCAGCGGATTGACGCAGCGGTCTTCCACCTGCACCGGCACGTCGTTTTCGTAATGCACGATCTGCGAATAGAACAGCCGTTGGCCGGGCTGAATGCCGAGCGCCGCCGCCTCTTCCTCGCTGGCCGGGCGGGCCTTCAGCTCGAGGATTTTGCTGCTGTGGCGATGACCGCGCGCGGCTATCTCATCGGCGATGTTGTGCACTTCCAGCAGCGCGGTGTGCGCCTTGGCTTCGGCGACGAAGGTGCCGACGCCTTGCATGCGGATCAGAAAACCTTCGCTGGTCAGCTCGCGCAGCGCGCGGTTGATGGTCATGCGGCTGACGCCCAGTTCCGCCACCAGTTCACTTTCGGAGGGCACGCGCTGGTGCGGTTGCCAGTGCCCCGCACGGATTTGATTCACGATCGCCTGTTTGACCCGTTGGTAGATCGGGGCGGGGGCATCGCTCATTGCAGCCGCCAGTTGTAACACGGTCTGTTGTTCAGCCACGACGTTAACCTCGTCAAATAAAAAAATAATAACACCAGTTTACTGTTGATGTCGGCGTATGTATATGTATATACAACTAGTGGCCGTCGCGCCAGAAACTTGCCGGCGACCGCCAAAAATTCCTGAAGACGCGCCATCGCCGCGCCTTATTCGCCGTTACATTAACCGTGGAATACTGCCATGCCTGCTTATTTTGCCCCACGCGCTTTGCTCCCTGAGGGCTGGGCGCATAACGTCCGGCTGGACGTCGATGCGCAAGGTTATCTGACTCAAGTTACCGCCAACGCTGAACCGCAAGGCTGCACCCGGCTGCACGGCGATGCGGTGCCGGGCATGCCGAACCTGCACTCCCACGCCTTTCAGCGCGCGATGGCCGGGTTGGCGGAAGTGGCGGGCAACCCGCAGGACAGCTTCTGGACCTGGCGCGATCTGATGTATCGGCTGGTGCAGCGCCTGACGCCGGAGCAGGTGGAGGTGGTCGCCCGTCAACTGTATATCGAAATGCTCAAGGGCGGATATACCCAGGTGGCCGAATTCCACTACCTGCATCACGACGCCGACGGCAAGCCTTACGCCGATCGCGGTGAAATGACCGGCCGCCTCAGCGCGGCCGCGCATCAGGCCGGCATCGGCATGACGATGCTGCCGGTACTGTACAGCTACGCCGGTTTCGGCGCCCAGCCGGCGCAGCCGGGGCAGAAACGGTTTATCCAGGATGCCGAAAGCTATCTGCAACAGCAGCAGGTGATTGCTCGCCAACTGGCGGATCGCCCGTTGCAGAATCACGGTCTGTGTTTCCATTCGCTGCGCGCGGTGGAACTTGGCCAGATGCAACAGATTTTGGCCGCGTCGGATCGCACCTTGCCGGTGCATATTCATATCGCCGAGCAGCAAAAAGAGGTGAACGACTGCCTGGCGTGGAGCGGGCAGCGACCGGTGGCCTGGCTGTATGACCATCTGCCGGTGGATCAGCGCTGGTGCCTGGTGCACGCCACCCATCTGGATCGCGATGAGCTGGAAGCGCTGGCGCGCAGTCGCGCGGTGGCCGGCCTGTGCCCGACCACCGAAGCCAACCTCGGCGACGGCATTTTCCCCGGCGACGCCTATCTGCAGCAGCAGGGGCGTTGGGGCATCGGCTCCGACAGCCACGTTTCGCTCAACGTGGTGGAAGAGCTGCGCTGGTTTGAATATGGGCAGCGGCTGCGCGATCAGCGCCGCAATCGCCTGACGACACCGCAGCAATCGGCGGTGGGCGATGTGCTGTATCACCAGGCGCTGCAAGGCGGCGCGCAGGCGTGTGGCGCGCCGATCGGCCGCTTGCAGAGCGGCTATCGCGCCGACTGGCTGGTGCTGGACGGCGACGATCCGTATTTGGCGGCGGCGCCGGATGCCTCGATCCTCAACCGCTGGCTGTTCGCCGGCGGCAAAGAGCAAATTCGCGACGTGTTCGTCGGCGGCCGACAGGTGATCGAGCAGGGGCGGCACGCGCTGCAGCAGCAGAGCAGCGCCGAGTTCCTGCAGGTGCTGAAAACCTTTCAGCAGGAGGCGTGATGAGCCTGACCCGTTTTAATTTCGCTGGGCTGCCGGTCAGCCCGTGGCGCAACGGCGGCGGGGAAACCCGTGAAATCGTCAGTTGGCCGCCGGGCGAGCCGGATTTCGACTGGCGCGCCAGCATCGCCACCATCGCGCAGGACGGGCCGTTTTCCGCCTTTGCGGGCATTGACCGTTCGATCACGCTGCTGGAAGGCGACGGCGTGCGGCTGTTCAGCGCCGGGCATATCGACCATCAGTTGGCGCGTATCGGGGAGCCGTTCGCCTTTTCCGGCGACGTGGCGCTGGAAGCGACGCTGCTGGGCGGCGCCAGTCAGGATTTCAACATCATGACGCGCCGCGGCCGGCTAGCGGCGCAGGTGCAACGCAGCGCCGAGCCGCTAACCTTGCCGCCGGGGCGGGCGGGGGTGCTGTATGTGCTGAGCGGGCTCTGGTCGCTGCCGGGGGGCGGCGAACTGAGCGCGCGCGAGGGCGTCTGGTGGACGGCATCGGCGGCGGGGGGCGACGTGGCGCCGTTAAGGGCCGGCAGCGCTATCCTGTGGGCGGACATCACACCCCGTTAACGCAGAGTAGAGTCCTGCGCTCGGTTATGGGATTATTCACTTTTTCCCATTAATCATAAAGAAGGGCGCATGGCTTCGCTGAAAGACGTCGCAAAACTTGCCGGAGTCTCGTTGATGACGGTGTCCCGCGCCATCAATGATCCCGGCAAGCTGCGGCCGGAAACCTACCGCCGCGTCAAACAAGCTATCGATCGGTTGGACTATGTGCCGGATCTGTCGGCGCGGCGTATTCGCGGTGACGGAAATCGCGTGCAGACGCTCGGCGTGCTGGCGCTGGACACCGCCACGACGCCGTTCTCGGTGGAAATGATCCTGTCGATTGAGAAAACCGCGCGCGAGCGCGGCTGGAACAGCTTCGTCGTCAACCTGTTCGCCGACGACAACGCCGAACAGACCGTCGATCTGCTGCTGGCGCATCGGCCGGATGGGGTGATCTTCACCACGATGGGACTGCGTGAGGTGACGCTGCCGGCCAAACTGCTGGACAAAAAGCTGGTGTTGGCCAACTGCGTCAGCCCGGCGCATTCGATCGCCAGCTACATTCCTGATGATGAGCAAGGGCAGTATGACGCGACGCGCACGCTGATCGCCAAAGGCTATCGCGCGCCTTTGTGCATTCATTTACCGGCGGATACGCTGGCGGCGGGGCTGCGCCGCCGCGGTCTGGAACGCGCCTGGCCCGAAGCGGGGCGCGATGTTGAACAGCTGCGGCAGTATCATCTCGATCTGAGCGCCGGCGATCAAAGCTATCGCGACTGCGTAGCGTTGCTGGAGCGGCATTTTTCCGCCGGCCGGCGCGATTGCGATGTCGTGGTGTGTGGGAACGATCGGATAGCGTTTCTGGCGTATCAGGTATTGCTGGCGCAAGGATGGCGGATACCGCAGCAGGTGGCGGTGCTGGGCTACGACAATATGGTCGGCACCGGCGAGCTGTTCCTGCCGGCATTGACGACGGTGCAGCTGCCGCATTATGAACTGGGTCGTCTTGCGGCGCTGCATGTGATTGAGCGGCGGGAACAGCGTGATACGGTGAAAGTGCCTTGCCCGCTGCTGGAACGTGGTTCGCTGTAAACGCACCGGGGGCGTCGCTGCGCGCCCGGTGCTCATTCCCATTACCCCCAGATGCTTGCCAACTGCCATCCCGTGATGGGCTCGAACAGCGCCTGGCCGCCTTCGGCGAACAGGCTGAGGCGGCGATCGCCCGCCGTCGGATAGATGCGGCTGGTCAGGCAGGCCTGCCCCTGATTAACGAAGATCTCCAGTGAGGAGCGATCGATAAAGATCCGCAGCGACAGAATGTCACCCTCCGGCAGCGGCACACTGCGGCAGGTGCACAGCGCCGGGTGTTCATTAAAACGCTCCAGCACCAATCGGTGTGACTGATTGTCGACGAACAGCCGCGCCGCACTCCCAATGGCCAGACCGTACCGCTCGGCGTCGCTGGCGGCCGGTCTCAACGTCAGGATGAGCTCCTGCATATCGTTCGTCAGCGGCAGATGCTGATTGGTCAGCGTCTGCGCCGACAACGTCTGCGATCCTCGGCGCAACGCCGCCAGTTCACGCGCCGGATTCATGCGGACGCTGCCGTCGGCGGCCAGCGTCAGCTCGCGTGGCAGGGTGAGGGCGCCGGCCCAGCGGTGCGCTTTGCTGGGCATCGGTGATTCCCACATATCCATCCAGGCAAACAGCAGCCGACGGCCGTCGGCGGCGGTGAAGGTCTGCGGCGCATAGAAATCGTGGCCGGCATCCAGCTCGCAGAAGGGCTGCGTTACCGTAAAGTCGCCGTCCGGCCGCCAATGGCCGAGCAGATAGCCGCTCTGGAAGCGATTGCGGTAGCGGTAGCCCTGCGCCGCCAGCCCCTGCGGCGAAAACAGCAGCAGGTGTTGCTCCCCCAGCGGGAAGAAATCCGGGCATTCCCACATATAGCCCTGATGCGCCGTTTGCGCGCCGGCCAGCACCCGATCGAAGCGCCAGGCGCGCAGGTCGGCAGAGCGGTACAGGCGCACCTGGCCCAGGCCGTTTTCTTTGGCGCCGACCACCAGCCACCATTCGCCGTTTTCGCGCCAGACTTTCGGATCGCGAAAATGCTGAATGCCGTCCGGCGGGGCCAGTACCGGTCCGTGCTTGACGAAGCGTATGCCGTCCTCGCTGGTGGCCAGACATTGCACTTCCCGCACCAGGCTGTCGTCACCGGGTTCGCCCAACCACACGTGGCCGGTGTAAAGCAGCGTCAGCACGCCGTTGTCATCCA